>CAWJHV010000001.1:0-113985 GCA_963842795.1 uncultured Solirubrobacterales bacterium
CCATCTCGCGGCCTGCTGTGGGCGCGCCGGCCTGCGTCGGCGGTCGGCTCGCGTGCAGAGCACGCGTCGCCTCGGCCTCCTTGCCCAACATGCCACAGCCTCGCGAGATGGCGAGTGCTTCGCCCTCGCCATTCGGCGGCCTGCGGACAAATGCTTCCGCTCGCCACGCTTGGCCTTGCAGGGTGGCGCACGTTTCGATTCTCACTAATGCAGGAGGTCTTCAAAGCTTGGTCGTGCGCGCCGCCACCTCCTCGCTCGCGAACGCGGCGTCCTTCCTCGCCCTGTTCATCGCGCTCGGCACCGGAGCCGCCTACGCGGCGAACACCGTGTTCAGCACGGACATCGTCAACGGGGAGGTGAAGTCCCCCGACATCGGCAACAACCAGGTGCGGTCGAACAAGATCGGCGCCGGCCAGGTGACCACCGACATCGCTACAGGGTCACGGACGACCGGCGACATCGCGGATCGCACCGTCGACGCAGACGACCTCGATGGCACGGCGGCCTGCGGACAAATGTTTCCCGCTCGCCACGCTTGGCGTAGGGTGGCGCACGTTTCGATTCTCACTAATGCAGGAGGCCTTCAATGCTTGGTCGTGCGCGCCGCCACCTCTCGCTCGCGAACGTGGCGTCCTTCTCGCCCTGACGATCGCGCTCGGCACCGGCGGTGCCTATGCGGCGGACACTGTGTTCTCGGCGGACATCGTCGACGGGGAGGTGAAGTCCGTGGACATCGGCAACAACCAGGTGCGGTCGAACAAGATCGGCGCCGGCCAGGTGACCACCGACATCGCTACAGGGTCACGGACGACCGGCGACATCGCGGATCGCACCGTCGACGCAGACGACCTCGATGGCACCGATCGCTCCGGGTCGATCTCCGTGGGCGCGATCTCGAACGGCCGCTGCATCACGATCACCGGCAACGTGAGTGGCGCCGACCCCGGCGACATTGCCATGACCACCGTCAACGGCACGATCCCGTCGGGGATGACGATCCACGCGCAGCGGGCACTCACCGACCAGGTGCTCATCAAGGCCTGCAACCTCACCGGGGCCACCTCCGCCGCGATCACCAGCCTGCCGGTTCGAGTGCTGACGATCCACTGAGCCCGCTGCGCTAGCCGCTCCGGCGTCCATGGGCCGACGCCGGATCGGTGGCTCCGGCCGGTGGTTGAAATGGTGCCCACGTGGGCGCAGTCGCCCGGACAAGCACGGGCCGGACCGGATCGGAGGCGCGTACGGCCCGAACGGCCGCCGCGAGCGCGTTCGTCATCCACGCCGTGGTCACCGGCAGCTGGGCCCCGCGTCTGCCGGCGATCAAGGGCGAGCTCGCTCTCAGCGATGGCGAGCTCGGCACCGCATTGGCCGGCATGGCCCTCGGATTGCTGATCGGAACGAGGATGGGCGGCCGGCTGAGCGATCGCTTCTCGAGTCGCTCGGTGATTCGCGTCGGCCTGCCGCTGTTCTGCCTGGCCCTCGTCGGGCCGGGCGTGGCACAGACCGGCTCGACCCTGTTCGCGGCGCTGCTGGTCATGGGCCTGCTCGCCGGCGCGCTCGATGTCGCGATCAACAGCCAGGGCGTCGATGTCGAACGTGCCCTTGCCCGCCCGGCAATGGCCGGTCTGCACGGAGCCTGGAGTGTCGGCCTGGGCATCGGAGCGGCTACGGCGGCGCTCGCCGCGGCGATCGACCTCTCCCCGGCCGCGAACTTCCTGATCATCGGCACCCTGTTGGCGCTCGCCTCGGTCATGGTGACGACGCGGCTGCTACCCGCTTTGCCCCCCGGCGCGACCGGCGCACGCGAGCCCGTTCCCCCCTGGTCCCGGCGGCTCGTGTTGCTCGGCCTGATCGCCTTCTGCGCTCTGGTCGGTGAAGGCGCGGCGGCGGATTGGGCGGCCGTCTACCTGTCCCAGCATCACGGCGCCGGCGCCGGCGTGGCTGCGCTCGCCTTCCTCGGCTTCGCGACGGGGATGGCGCTGGTGCGGTTTGCCTCCGATCCGCTTCGAGCCAGGTTCGGGCCTGTGAGCCTGATCCGGACGACCACCGCACTCGCCGCGGCCGCGCTGGTGATCGGTCTCGGTCTCGATACGCCTGCGTCGATGATCGCCGCCTTCACGCTGCTCGGGATCGGAATGGGCCCGGTCGTTCCGATCGTGTTCGCCGGCGCCGGGCACCTCAGCCCCGTCGCCACCGGACGCCTGGTGAGCCGGGTCGCGACGATGGGCTACGTCGGGGCGGTGATCGGGCCGGTGGTCATCGGCTGGATCGGCGAAGCCACCGCCTTGCGCTCCGCCCTCCTGCTCCCGGCGTTGCTCGCGCTGGCGATCACCGTCTTGGCCGGGCCGGCGCTCGGACCGGCGATGTCGAGGCGCCGCTGACGCGTGGTCATCGAGCGGGCCGCGCCCGCGAGCGGGGCCTGCCGTCACGCCGCCTGCGCTCGGCCGCGTCGGCGTCGGCGACGGCCCACCCGAGCCTCTCGACGAGCTGCGCGGCGAAGTGCTCGGACGCCAGGTCGTCGACGTTGACGCGCTCCCTCCAGACGACGCCGGTCTGGCGCGAGGCGCCGGAGCTCTCGAGGACGATGATCTCGGTCATCGCTTGCCTCCTTGGTCGGTTGCAGAACGCTCCGAGCATCCGGCCCGCGCCTGAACGCGCCCTCAAGCGCTCGTAAATCCTCGCTCCGCGACAACCGCTGCGCCTCGGGTCGCGGCCCGGCATGCTGCCGTGATGGGTGAGGAGCGATTGTGGGTCGACGAGCGGCTCCGAGAGCGGGGGATCGAGCGCACCGGCGAGCTCGAGCTCGTGCGCGAGCGGCCGTGGGCGACGATCATGCGCTGCCCGACGACGTCCGGCGTCGTCTGGCTGAAGGCCGCCGGCGAGGCGACCGCGTTCGAGGCTCCGCTCTACGAGCTGCTCGCCGAGGCGGTCCCCGACCGGATCCTCGTTCCGCTCGGGGTCGACGCCGAGCGCGGCTGGATCCTGCTGCCCGACGGCGGGCCCTCGCTCGGCGTCGAGCTCGAGGGCCCCGAGATGCTCGAGGCGCTGGTCGAGGTCGTCCCGCAGTACGCCCGGATGCAGCGCGAGCTGGCCCCGCATGCCGACCGGACGCTCGCCGAGGGCGTTCCCGACATGCGTCCCGCGATCATGCCGACCCGGTTCGAGGAGGCGCTGGAGGCCGCGAGCGGCCACGTCCAGCGCCGCGGCGCCGGGTCGGAGCGCGCGACCCTGCAGCGGGTCGCGGAGCTGCGCGACGCCGTCGCCGCCTGGTCCGAGCGCCTCGCCGCGCTGCCGGGGCCGGCGAGCATCGACCACAACGACCTCCACCCCTGGAACATCCTCGCCGGGGAGGCGGGCGGGTTCGAGAGGGCGCGGTTCTACGACTGGGGTGACAGCGTCGTCGCCCACCCGTTCGCGAGCATGCTGCTGCCGCTCGGGTTCGTTGAGCGCACCCTGCTGGCGTCGAGCGCCGACCGACAGCCCGTGCGGCGGGTCCGCGACGCCTATCTCGAAGCCTTCGCCGACCTCGGCTCGCACGACGAGCTGGTCGACACGCTCGAGCTCGCCTGCCGGCTGGGCAAGATCGCGCGGACACTGACCTGGGAGCGGGCCTACCGTGCCGCGCGCCCGGATCAGATCGACGAGCGCTGGCTGTCGGCCTCCTTCGAGACCCTCGCCTCGCTGCTCGGCGACCCCTACCTCGGCTGATCTACGGCGCCACGAAGGTGTCCGGGTCCGGCCCCATGCGCCCGCCGGCGTCGAGCTCGGCGATCGCGTCCATCTCGGTGTCGGTGAGGTGGAAGTCGAAGAGCTCGAAGTTCTCGGCGATCCGCGCCGGGGTGACCGACTTCGGGAAGACGACGTTGCCGAGCTGCAGGTGCCAGCGCAGCACGACCTGCCCGGTGGTCCTGTCGTGTGCCTCGGCGATCTCCGTCAGGAGCGGGTCGTCGAGCACCTCGCCCTGCGCCAGCGGGCTCCAGGCCTCGGTGACGATCCCGAGCTCGGCGTGCTCGCGGCGCAGGCCGCGCTGCTGGAGACGCGGGTGGAGCTCGATCTGGTTGACCGAGGGGGTCACGCCGGTCTCGTCGATGATCCGAGCCAGGTGCGCGGGCTGGAAGTTCGAGACGCCGATCGATCGCACGAGCTCCTCGCGCTGCAGGTCGACGAACGCGCGCCAGGTCTCCACGTAGCGGTCCTGTGACGGCACCGGCCAGTGGATCAGGTAGAGGTCGACGTGGTCGAGCTCGAGCCGGTCGAGGCTCCTCTCGAGCGCCCGGGTCGCCTCGTCGTAGCCGTGCGAGTTGTTGAAGCACTTGGTGGTGATGAAGACCTCGTCGCGATCGAGCCCCGAGGCGCGAAACGCCTGGCCGACCTCGGCCTCGTTGCGGTAGGCCGCCGCGGTGTCGATGTGGCGATAGCCGGTCTCGAACGCGAGGGTCACGGCCTCGGCGGTTTCCGCAGGCGGGATCTGGAAGACGCCGAACCCGAGCTGCGGGATGTCGACGCCGTCGTTGAGGGTCATCTCTGGAACCTTGGTCGTCGTCGTATCGCTCATACGATTGGGGTGCCCGCAAGCGCCGCGTCCAAACCACCGCGGAGCGGGTACTTATCGTCACGATGATCCGCCGGCCGACTCAGATGACAGCCCGCGCCTGGTGGCATGCGCTTCGCGACGCGGCCAAGTCGTTTCAGGCGAAGAACCTCACCGACGCCGCCGCCGCGCTCACCTACTACTCGGTGCTCTCGATCTTCCCCGGGCTGATCGTGCTCGTCTCGCTGCTCGGGGTGGTCGGCTCGGAGGGCTCGATCGACGGCCTCTTGCGGATCGCGGAGGATCTCGGCTCGAGCTCGGCAGTCGAAACGCTGCGAACCCCGATCGAGAACGTCGTCCACCAGTCCGGCGGCGCGGGGCTCGCGCTGCTGCTCGGAGTCGCGGCGGCGCTGTGGTCGGCGTCGGGTTACATCGGCGCCTTCATGCGTGCGTCGAACAGGATCTACGACGTCGACGAGGACCGCCCCTTCTACAAGCTCCGCCCGCTGCAGCTGTTGATGACGCTGGTGATGACGATCGCCGTCGCGGTGGTCCTCATCGCCCTCGTGGTCACCGGGCCGCTGGCGACCGCGATCGGCGAGGAGATCGGCCTGGGCGACGCCGCCCTCACCGCCTGGTCGATCGCCAAGTGGCCGCTGCTCTTCGCCTCGGTGGTGATCGTGATCGCGCTGCTCTACCGCTTCTCGCCGGACGCTCGCCACGAGGGGCTGCGCTGGATCCTTCCCGGCAGCGTCGTCGCCACCGTGGTCTGGATCGTCGCCTCGGCCGGCTTCAGCCTCTACGTCGCGAACTTCGGCTCCTACTCGAGCACCTACGGCAGCCTCGCGGGCGGGATCGTCCTGCTGCTTTGGCTCTGGCTCACGAACGTCGCCGTGGTCTTCGGCGCCCAGTTCGCCGCCGAGCTCGAACGAACGGCGAATGCGGCGCGCGAGCCGGCCCCGCCGGGCGAGCCGGTGCCGATCGATCCCGCCGAGCGCGAGGACGGGCCGCACTACTCGCCGACCGCTCCGGGCGTCTAGCCCCCGACGCGGCCGCGTCGCCCGTGTCAGGAACCCGGCGGCCACAGCGACCTCAAGGACATGGAAGCGAGGGAGAAAAATGCGCCGTCCGGCTCTCTGTCTAAGTTGAGATCCATGACCGTTCAGGGTCAGATCGAAGCCCTCGCGGACCTCGCGGAGGCCCCCTCCGCGGCCGCCCCCGGCATTCGCGTCGGGATCCGGGATCTGGCCGAGGGCGACGCGGTGTGCGCGGCGTTCGTGGTCCGCGAGCGCGACCGGCGCACCCGCCGCAACGGCGACGACTTCATCCGGCTGATGCTCGGCGACCGCAGCGGCACGGTCGAGGCGGTGGCCTGGGAGGAGATCGAGGACTGCTTTCTGTGCGCGGCCCCCGGCGCCGTGGTCTTCGTCGAGGGCAGGTTCTCGGTCCACCCCCAGTACGGCGCCAAGATCACGATCCGGGCGATCCGGGCCGCGAGCGAGGACGAGTACTCGCAGGAGGACCTGGTCGAGGGCCCGCCGGTGTCGGCCGAGGCCCTCGAGGAGGCTCTCCGGGAGCTGCTGGCGACGATCCAGAACCCGCACCTGCGCACCCTGCTCGATCGCATCTTCGCCCCCGAGTCGAGGATCTGGCGGCGCTTCCGGGTCGCGCCGGCGGCGAAGTACTACCACCAGGCCTACGTGCACGGGCTGCTCGACCACACCGTCTCCGTGGCTCAGGCCGTGAGCGCCGCGGCGGCCGCGTTCCCCGGGCTCGACCGCGACGTCGCGATCACCGGAGCGCTGCTCCACGACATCGGCAAGACCCAGGCTTACAACGACGACCCGCTGGCGATCGACCTCACCGACGCCGGCCGGCTGCTGGGCGAGATCCCGCTCGGCTACTACCTCGTCCGCCGCACGATCGAGTCGATCGAGGGCTTCGACCCGGAGCTCGCCAAGGCGGTGCTCCACATCGTCCTCTCCCATCACGGCAAGCTCGAGAACGGCTCGCCCGTGGTCCCGGCCACCCGCGAGGCGACCCTCGTCCACGCGATGGACAACCTCGGGGGCACCCTCGGCAGCTTCGACCGGATCGAGCGCGAGCTCCCCGACGGCCAGGCCTGGTCCCGCTTCGACCGCGGGATCGACTCAGCGGCGTATTTCCGGTCCCGTTCCGCGGCGTAGCGCCGTCACGGACCGAAGCGGTTGAGGCAGCGGTCGATTCGGTTCTGGTTCGCGCTCCCGTTGCCGCCGACGTTGACGGCGTGGGTGATGCAGTCCTGGAGCGCGCCGACGTTGAGATCGTCGGTGTTGGCGTCGTCGAGCGCGTTGTCCACCTGCGACTGGACCTGGCCCGGCAGGTTGTCGAAGCCGTTGAACGAGTCGCTGAAGCTGTCGAACGCGTTGTTGGTCGTGTCGAGCGCCGGCTTGACGATGAACAGGTAGACGGCGCCGAGGATCACCACCGTGGTGATGATCTTGATCAGAGGGTTGATGACTGTGCCGGCGCCGAGCATCTGAGTCCCCCGCGGGCGCGGATGGGGGCGAAATCTATCCGAACAGCAGGTCGTCGGCGAGCTTTTGGCAGTGCTGCATCGCCGCCGCCGCGAAGCCCGCGCGCTTGACGCACTCGCGCACCCGGTCGGCGTCGGCGCCGCGCCCCTGGGCGTCGAGGCTGTCCGCGTAGGAGAGGGCGAAGTTGCGATCCGAGAGCGCGGAGTGCACGAGCCTCTCCCCGAGGTGCTCGCAGCGGCCCATCGCGCGCGCGTCCTCGCCGGCCGCCCGGACGCAGCCGCTCACCTCGCGCGCCGCCGCCGGCCAGGTGCTGCGGAGCCCGGTCGCGAACGACTCGGCCCGGCTGCGCGCGAAGGTGAGATCCATCTGCGCGCTCTGCTGCCGGCTCTGCTGCTGCGCGTCGCGCACCCCCTTGCTGACCGAGTCGATCGCGTTCTCGGTCGTGTCGAGGATCGGGCGGACGATGAAGATCCCTACCGCGGCGAGGATCGCGACCGTGGTCACGATCTTGATGATCGGGTTGATCACCGTCCCGGCGCCGAGCATGTCGGGAATCTAACCGCGGGTGCGCCGGTCCCGTCGCAAATAGCGCACTTTCCGCGACCGACCGCCGGGGACCCGGCGCCTGCTCAATATTCTCGACGGATGGCCAAGGACACCGAGAAGCTGATCCGCCAACTCTCGTTGATCTCGTTTCTGATGGCCAACCGCCGTCCGGTGTCGGCCCTCGAGATCAAGCGCGAGGTCGAGGGATACAGCTCGATGAACGAGGATGCGTTCGCGCGCCGCTTCTACGCCGACCGCGCCGAGCTCGAGAGCCTCGGGATCTCGCTCCAGGTCGAAAAGCCCGCCGAGGGCTTCTTCGAGGCCGAGCTGTACGCGCTGCCGCCGGAGAACTACTACCTGCCCGCGATCGAGTTCACCGACCCCGAGCTCGCCGCGCTGCGCACCGCCCTCGGGCTGCTCGACGGGGAGTTCGCCTACGCCGAGCCTCTCCGGCTCGCGCTGCAGCAGGTCTCGTGGGGACGCCCGAGCCCGCTGACCACTGAGGCCGAGGCGCCGATCGACGTCAAGCTCTCGACCGCCGGCTCGGGACGCGAGCTCTCCCAGCGGCTGGCGAAGATCGAGACCGCGATCTCACGCCGAAAGACGGTCGAGTTCTCCTACTACTCGCTGCAGCGCGACGACGTCTCGGACCGCAAGGTCAACCCGTACCACCTCGTCTTCCGCGACGGCCAGTTCTACCTCATCGGCTACTCGCACGAGCGCGACGAGGTCCGCGTCTTCCGGCTCTCGCGGATCCGCGGCAAGGTCTCCTACGCGACGAAGGCCGAGCACGACTTCAGCGCTCCCGAGGACTTCGACCGCCGCGACTACGCCCACCGGGCCGACTGGCAGATGGGCGAGATCCAGGGCCGGGCGAAGGTCTTCCTGCGCGAGCGGATCGCATGGCTCGTCGAGCGCGACTTCGGTCGTCACGGCGCGCTGCGAAAGCCCGTCCGCGGCGACGGGGCCAAGGGTCGCGGGATGGTGTTCGAGACCGACTACGCCTCGCCCCGCCAACTGATCTCCTGGGTGCTCTCGTGGCGGGAGAACGCTCGCCTGCTCGATCCGCCGGAGCTCGCCGAGGAGGCCGAGACCCGCCTGGCGCTGCTTCGTGACCGCCACCGCGACGAGTTCGGCGTCGCCGAGACCGTGAGCCGGCCGCTCGCCGAGGGCGGCGGGCGCCGCAACGGCAGCTCCCGCGGCACCAACGGGCGCTCGGAGTCGGTGATCCGGCCGGAGCGGTTCGCCCGCCTGGTCACCCTCGCCGGATCGCTGATCGGCGCCGCTCGCGAGGACGGGAGCCTGCCCACCGACCAGGTGCTCGACGAGCTCAACATCTCGCTCGACGAGCTGCGCGAGGATCTCGACGTCCTCAACGTGGTCAACTTCGGCGGCGGCACCTACGTCCTCTACGCCGAGATCGCCGGCGACCGGATCGAGGTCGACTCGGACACCTACGGCGACAACTTCGCCCGCCCGGCGCGTCTGCTGCCCCTGGAGGCAAAGGCGCTGGTGGCGGCGATCGACCTCTTCGGCGACCACCTGCCGCAGTCGGGCCTGCAGTCCGCCCGGGGGAAGATCGTCGAGGCGCTCGGCCACGATCCCTCGAAGGAGGGGCTGGAGATCGCGCCCGGGCGCGACGACTCCTCGGTCGTGCGCACGGTCAACGAGGCGATCCAGCGCCACCAGGTGCTCGAGCTCCAGTACTACAAGGAGAACGAGGACGACTTCGTAAAGCGCGAGGTCGAGCCCCACCAGCTGGTCAAGGGGCCGGAGGGCTGGTACCTGGGCTGCTTCGACCTCGGCCGCGGCGCCACCCGGCACTTCCGCCTCGACCGGATGAAGGTGGCGACGAGCACCGAGCGCGAGTTCGAGCCCCGCGAGGGCGTCGAGGAGGCGCTGGCCGAGCAGGAGTGGCTCGTCCACGGCGAGGTGACGACCGCCGGGATCGCCCGGGTCTGGGTCGCGCCCCACCGGGCCCGGTGGCTGCGCGAGGAGCGCACGGTGGTCGAGGAGCTCTCCGACGGCGCGGTCGTGGTCGAGCTCCCGTATGGCTCCGCCGACTGGCTCACCCGCGAGGTGCTCAAGGGCGTCGGCGACCTGGTCGTGCTCGAGCCCTCCGAGGCCCGCGAGGCGGTCCTGAAAGCGGTCGCGGGCTGAGCGCGGTCGAGGCAGCGCCCGGGCATCCGCAGATCGTTCGCGTCGTCGCCCCGAATCCGGGGCCGATGACGCTCGAGGGCACCAACACGTACGTCGTCGACGGCTACGTCATCGACCCGGGGCCGGATGATGCGGAGCACCTGCGCCGTGTTCGCGAGGCGGCCGGCGGCGAGATCGTGGGCGTGTTGCTCACCCACGGGCATTCGGACCACTCGGCTGGCATCGAAGCGTTGGGTGCGGAAGTGCTGTGGGGGCAGGCAACGAGGGAGAGCGAGATGGATGCGATGCGCAGGGCGCTCGAGACGGGCTCCATCGAAGCGAGCGTCGACTTACTTGCGCATAGCGACAGAAACTCGACGGTCGTCGGCGCGATCGGGCCGTTCTCCGTGGTTGCTACACCCGGCCACGCCGCTGACCACGTCTGCTTCGTGCTCGGCGACGTCTGCTTTTGCGGCGACCTGATCCTCGGCGCCGGGTCGTCGATCGTCCCCCCGGCGGCGGGCGGCGGCTCGCTCGTCGACTACATGCACTCGCTGGAGGCCGTCGCCGCGCTCGACTCCGAACTGCTCGCCCCCGGCCACGGCCCGTGGATCACCGACCCCGCCGCGAAGATCGCGGAGTACGTCGGGCACCGCCGCGAACGCGAGCGCCGGCTGCTCGCCGCGCTCGATCGTGGCCAGCGCTCCCGCGCGGCGCTGCTGGCCGAGGTGTGGGACGACGTCCCCGAGCAGCTGCGCCCGGCGGCGGCGATCGCGATGCAGGCCCACCTCGAGAAGCTCGAGGCCGAGGGGCGGCTCGCGACCGGCGAGTTGATTGACTGAGCTCGCGATGGCGGGCCGGCGCGACCAGATCAAGCTCACCGAGGCCGAGCAGGCCGAGCTGCTCGATACCGAGCGGGTCGTGGTCGCGACCACGAACGGCCCTCGCGGCTGGCCGCACTCGATGCCGCTGTGGTTCGTCGTCCGCGCCGGCGAGATCTGGGTCTGGACCTACGCGAAGTCGCAGAAGGTCCGCAACCTCGAGCGCGACCCGCGGGCCACGCTGCTGGTCGAGACGGGGACCGAGTACACCGAGCTGCGCGGGGTGCAGATCGAGGCGGAGGCCGAGCTCGTCCGCGACCCCGACCGGGTGGCCGAGTTCGGGATCGAGCTCACCCTCCGCTACGCCGAGGGGATCGAGTCGGTCGAGGGCGACGCCGCCGCCGCGCTGCGGGCCCAGGCGGCGAAGCGGGTCGCAATCCGGTTCGAGCCGGTCCGCGTCGCCACCTGGGACCACCGCAAGCTGGGCGGCACCTACTGAGGCTTTCGCCTAGCCGGCGAGCTTCACGAACGCGTTGTACGACGGCTTCGTGTTGCCGTTGGCGTCGAGCAGCCCCGAGGTGCCGCACCAGTCGCAGATGCTCGGCGTCTTGTCCTGCCAGCTGAACCAGTCGACCTGGCGGACGTTCAGCTTGCGGCGTTGTTTGACGAAGTACTTGAAGACCTTCTTCAGCAGCTTGCCCTGACCCTTGGCGCCGAGGTTCAGCGGGTTGCCGCCGCTGGCCGAGCCGGCGCCGACCTCGGTCACCCACATGCCGACGTTCTTGTCGCGCGCGTCCTTGATCACCTCGCGGTAGAGCTCGACCTGGTCGCTGACCTTCTTGACGCTCTTCCCATACGGGTGCGGCGCGACGCCGTCGAAGTTCTTGCTCGCGCCCTTCACGTCATAGAGCTTCGCCAGGTACTCCGAGCCGGCGGTCGCCTTGCGCGAGCCCGCCAGCTCGGGCATGCCGCCGAGCACGACGTCGGCGCCGCTGTCGCGCGAACGGATCGCGCCCGCGGCGGACTTGAGCAGCTTCGCGTACTTCTTCGGATCGGGCTTCGGCAGGTAGAAGCTCTTGGAGTTCTGCTCGTTCCAGATCTGCCAGGCGCGGATCGGATCCGCGGGCACATCGGGGTGTTCGGCCCAGAACTCACCGCCCGGGCCGTAGCGGTCGACCGCCTCGCCGACGAAGGTCGACCAGGCGTCGAGCGCCGGCTTGGACTTCGGCGCGACGAGGACGCACTTCGCCGGGCTGCAGCTCTGACCTTCGAGGTCGCGAGCGACCCAGTCCGGGCTGCCGAAGATGAACGGCAGCACGTCGATCCCGTTGCGCGCCGCCTCGAGCACGACCGGGTCGACCGCGGACCAGTCGTTGTCGCCCGGCTGCGAGGTCTGGTCGACGCTGGACCAGGTCATGATGATCCGCACCGTGCCGACATGTGCGTCGCCCATCCGCTTCAGGGCCGCGGCGTCGAGCGGCGTCTGCGGCACGACTCCGTAGAACGAACTGGGCGCCTTGGCGGCGCCGGCGCTACTCGCGCCTACCAGGGTGCAGAGAGTCGCGGCGATCGCGGCTGCGACGGCGGTCGTTCGCTTGGCTCGTCCTCGGTTGGTGGGCACGTTCGTTCCTCCGGTCTGTCGTTGTCCCTTGCCTCAACACCCGCGCGCCGGTGAGGTCGCGGTGCCGAGCCCGAGCCAACTTCCCCGGAACGGGGTGGCTCGAAACCGGTTCGCGTCGAGTTGCGCGCCGAGCGGGAGTGGTTTGTACCGAAACCGGCGCGCCGACGCTAGCCTCCCGGGCCGAATGAGGGAACTGAAGGGCCTGATCCTCTCGGGCGGCGCCGGCACCCGGCTGCGCCCGATCACGCACACTTCGGCCAAGCAGCTGGTCCCGGTGGCGAACAAGCCCGTGCTCTTCTACGGGATCGAGGCGCTGGTCGAGGCCGGGATCGAGGAGATCGGGATCGTCATCGCCCCGGAGACCGGGGAGGAGATCCGCGAGGCCGCCGGCGATGGCTCGCGCTTCGGCGCCTCGCTCACCTACATCCTCCAGGACGAGCCGGCAGGGCTCGCCCATGCGGTGCTCACTGCGGAGGAGTTCCTGGGCGATTCGCCCTTCGTCATGTACCTCGGCGACAACCTGCTGCGCGACGGGATCACCGACCTGGTCGGGGCCTTCCGCGAGCACGAGCCCGACGCGCTGATCCTGCTCACCCCCGTCCCCGACCCGTGGCATTACGGCGTCGCGGAGCTCAACGGCGGCAGCGTCGTCCGCCTGATCGAGAAGCCGAAGGAGCCGCCGAGCGACCTCGCCCTGGTCGGGGTCTACATGTTCACGCCCGCGATCCTCGATGCGGCGCGAGCGATCGAGCCCTCGGGCCGCGGCGAGCTCGAGATCACCGACGCGATCCAGCAGCTGATCGACGGCGGCTCGCGGGTCGAGAGCCACACGGTCAGCGGCTGGTGGAAGGACACCGGCCAGCTCGCCGACATGCTGGAGGCGAACCGCCTCGTGCTCGAGGACCTCGACCGCCAGGTCGACTGCGAGCTCGACGATGCGAGCCGGGTCGAGGGCCGCGTTTCGATCGCCGCCGGCGCGAAGCTCGAGCGCTCCGTGATCCGCGGCCCCGTCGTGATCGGCGAGGGCGCCCGGATCATCGACTCCTACGTCGGGCCCTACACCTCGATCGACGCCGGGGTCGAGATCGTCGGCTCCGAGGTCGAGCACTCGATCCTGCTCGCCGGCACCGTCCTCCGGGACCTCGACGTGCGCATCGAGGCCAGCCTGCTGGGCCGCAACGTGAAGCTCTCCAGGGGCGACGAGATGCCGAAGACGCTGCGGATGATCGTCGGCGACAACGCGGAGATCACACTGCCGTGAGAGTGCTGATTCCAGGCGCCGCGGGGATGCTCGGCCGCGACGCGGTCGAAGCGATAGCCGCCCGCGGGCACACCGCGATCGGCCTTTCGCGATCGGACCTCGACATCACCGACTCGGCCGCGGTCGAGGACGCGATCGCCGACCTGCGCCCCGACGCGGTGGTCAACTGCGCCGCCTGGACCGACGTCGACGGAGCCGAGGCCTCCGAGCGTGCGGCGATGAACGTCAACGACACCGCGGCCGGGATCGTCTCGGCGACGGCGGCCGGCTATGGCGCCAGCGTCCTCTACGTCTCCAGCGACTACGTCTTCGACGGCTCCAAGGGCTCCCCGTACGTCGAGTCGGACCTGCCGGCGGCGCTCTCGGCCTACGGGCGATCCAAGCAGGCGGGCGAGACCTCGGTCGCGACCGCCAATCCGCGCCACTTCATCGTCCGCTCGTCGTGGCTGTTCGGCGCCGGCGGCCCCAACTTCGTCGAGACGATGCTCCGGGTCGGCGCCTCCCAGCCCGAGGTGATCGTGGTCTCCGATCAGGTCGCGAGCCCGACCTACACGCCCCACCTGGCCCAGGCGCTGGCGCTCGTGATCGAGACCGAGGAGTACGGCATTCATCACATCGCCGCCGACGGGCGCTGCTCCTGGTTCGACTACGCGCAGGAGATCTTCGACCAGGCGGGTGTCGACTGCCGGGTGATGGCGGGCTCGACCGAGATGCTCGGGCGGCCCGCGCCGCGCCCGGCATTCTCGCTGCTGGTCAGCGAGCGCAGCGATCCGATCGTGCTCCCCGACTGGCATCACGGCCTGGCCGAGTACCTGGCGGCCAGGGAGGCGAGGGCGCCGGCATGAACGTGCTCGTCACCGGGGGCGCCGGCTTCATCGGCTCGGCCTACGTCCGCCATCGCCTCGAGACGCACCCCGATTCGTCGGTCCGCGTCCTCGACAAGCTCACCTACGCGGGCAGGCGGGAGAACCTCCAGGGCCTCGACGAGTCGCGTCTCGAGCTCGCCGTCTCCGACATCGCCGACCCCGAGGCGGTGAAGGCGGCGCTCGACGGCTGCGAGGCGATCGTCAACTTCGCCGCGGAGACCCACGTCGACCGCTCGATCACAGCGCCGGGCGAGTTCATCCAGACCGACGTGTACGGAACGTTCATCCTGCTCGAGGCTGCCCGCGAATCGGGCGTCAGGTTCATCCAGATCTCCACCGACGAGGTCTACGGCTCGATCGATGAGGGCTCGTTCACCGAGAGTTCGCCCATCGACCCGTCCTCCCCGTACTCGGCCTCGAAGGCCGGCGGAGACATGATGGTCGGCGCCTATCGCAACACCCACGGCACCGAGGCGCTGATCGTCAGGGGGTCGAACAACTACGGCCCGCGCCAGTACCCGGAGAAGCTGATTCCGCTCTGCGTCCTCAACGCGCTCGCCGGCGACCGGCTGCCCGTCTACGGCGACGGGCTCCAGGTTCGCAACTGGCTCTGGGCCTCCGACTTCGCGAGCGCGATCGACACCGTGCTCGAGTTCGGCGAGCCGGGCGAGGTCTACAACGTCGGCGGGCCCGACGAGCTGCCCAACATCGAGGTCGTCAAACGGATCCTCGAGCTCACCGGCCGCGACGAGTCCCTGCTCGAGTTCGTCACCGACCGGCTCGGCCACGACCGGCGCTACTCGCTCAGCTCGGCGAAGACCGAGGAGCTCGGCTGGCGCGCGGCGGTCGGTTTCGACGAGGGGATCGAGCGCACGGTCGACTGGTATCGCGACAACGAGTGGTGGTGGCTGCCGATCCGCTCGGGCGAGTACCGCGAGTACTACGAGCGCCAGTACGGATCCGCCCTCGGCTGATGCCGGAGCGGCTGGAGACCAGGCTCGACGGGCTCGTCCTGCTCCAGCCCCAGGTGCACGGGGACGAGCGCGGCTTCCTGGTCGAGACGTTTCGGGCCGACGCCTGGCGCGAGCTCGGGGTCGGCGGCGAGTTCGTCCAGGACAACCACTCGCGCTCGGGCGCCGGGATCCTCCGCGGCCTGCACTTCCAGACCGAGCCCGGGCAGGCCAAGCTCGTCCGCTGCCTGCGGGGGCGGATCTGGGACGTCGCCGTCGACCTGCGCCGCGACTCGCCGACCTACCGTCAGTGGGAGGGACACGAGCTCGACGACGAGCTTCACCGCCAGTTCTACGTCCCGGTCGGCTTCGCGCACGGGTTCTGCGTGCTCTCCGAGATCGCCGACGTCCACTACCGGCTCTCGAGCACCTACGACCCGGCGACCGAGGCCGGGATCGCGTGGGACGACCCGGAGGTCGGGGTCGAGTGGCCGCTCGCCGACCCTGTGGTCTCCGAGCGCGACGCCACCGCGCCACGGCTGGCCGAGATCGCCGACGATCTGCCGTTCTGATGGCCGCTCCGGGCTCCGGCGGCGCTCGTGGCAACGGCGAGATCCCCTTCCCGCCGCGCCACGCAATGCTGCGACAGCACGGGAACGCCGATCACGGGCGCTACGAGCGCATGGGCCTCGCCTGCCGCGACGCGATCCTCGAGCTGCTCGGCCCCGAGTTCTCCTTCGCCGACCGGCGCGTGCTGGACTTCGGCTGCGGCGCGGGGCGCACCCTGCGCCACATGCTCGACCAGGCACGCGAGGGCGAGATCTGGGGCTGCGACATCGACCAGCCCAGCATCGACTTCCTGCAGGAGAACCTCTCGCCGCCGCTGCACGTGGTCCGCACCGAGCCGGTCCCTCCGCTGCCGTTCGAAGATCACGCGTTTGGTGCGATCTGGGCGATCTCGGTCTTCACCCACCTCACCGAGAGCTGGGCCGCCTGGATGCTCGAGCTTCGCCGGGTGCTCTCCCCGGACGGGGTCCTGATCGCGACGTGGGCGGGCGAGGAGATGGCGGCGAAGCGCGAGCTCGACGTGCCCTGGGACGAGCAGCGCGCGGGGATGTCGATCTGCGGCAACGGGCGCCCGTTCGAGCTCACCGTCGGGCCGAACGTGCTGCTCTCGCGTTGGTGGCTCGAGGAGCACTGGGGGCGCGCCTTCGAGATCCTCGAGCTGCGGCCCGGCGGGTTCGCCGGCAGCACGCCGGGGCAGGGCGTCGCGGTGATGCGCCCGCGCCCCGGGCCGTTCACCGAAGCCGACCTGACCGGGGCGCGCGCCGACGAGCCGCGCGAGGTCGAGGGGCTGCGCTACCAGGTCGAGACGCTGCTGGCCGAGGTCGCCGACCTGCAGGCCTCGCAGGTGCGCCCCCGCTCGTTTCCCGGCGCCGGGGCCCTGCGCCGCGTCCGCGACTGGGCGACCGCGGGGCGGGGCTGAGCCGGGATACTCCGACGGCGATGTCGCAGGCGAACATGGAGCGCGTCCGCGGGGCCTACGCGGCGTGGAACGAGGGGGAGCTCGAGACCCTCATACCGTTCTTCCATCGTGAGATCGAGTTCGTGACCTCGGGAACCTTCCCCGGGCTCGACCACGTCTACAGGGGCCACGACGGTTTCACGAGGTTCTGGCGCGACTTCCCGGAGACGTTCGAGGCGATCCTGATCTCGGTCGACGAGCTGCGCGACTGCGGTGGATGTGTGCTCGCCCTCGTCTCCTTCGAGGCGCGGGGCCGCGATGGGCTCGAGGTGGGCCGCCCGATGAACTCCGTCTGGTCGTTTCGCGACGGCCTGGTAATCCGGATCGAGAACTACGACGATCGCGCCGAGGCCGTCGAAGCCGCAGGCGCGGAGGATCCCGTCAGCCGAGACTGAGTCCCGAGGAGCGCTCCGCGTCGGCGCGGTTGCGCCAGTTCTCGACCCGGCGGGCGAGCCCGGCCGGGTTCAGCCAGTAGACGGTGTAGGTCGCGACGTCGAGCTCGATCCCGCTGGCCGCCCCGGTGGCGTGAAAGACGCCGTGGGCGAGCAGCACGCCGTCGCCCTCGACGATCGCCCGGATCTCGAACCGCGCCCTCGCGAAGACCTCGGGCTCGAGGAACGCCCGCACCTGCTCGCGGCCGCGGAGCACCCCGCCCTCATCCGGCAGGCCGTCGACGCGCTTCCACTCGACGTCCTCGGCCAGCGCCGCGAGCAGCGCCTCGTGGTCCCCGCGGTTGAAGGCGTCGATCCCGGCCCTGACCCGGTCTGCCTGATTCGGCTCCGGCACCGCACCAGACTAGGTCCTGCGTATGATCGGTGGTTGGCGATGAGCACCGAGACGGACCGCGAGATCGACGCATTGGAGGGGTTCAGCGAGCCCACGAGACGCTGGTTCGAGTCGTCGTTCGAGGCGCCGACGCCCGCCCAGGCCGCCGGCTGGCCGAAGATCTCCTCCGGCGCCCACACGCTGATCTGCGCGCCGACCGGCTCCGGTAAGACCCTGAGCGCATTCCTGTGGGGAATCGACTCGCTTTCGCGCCGGCCCGAGGAGCTCGGGCAGGGGGTGCGGATCGTCTACGTCTCCCCGCTGAAGGCTCTCTCCTACGACATCGAGCGCAACCTGCGGGCGCCGCTGAAGGGAATCGGGGCCGAGGTCGCCGTCGGCCTGCGCACCGGCGACACGCCGCAGCGCGAGCGCCAGGCGATGAAGCGCAAGCCCCCCGACATCCTGATCACCACCCCGGAGTCGCTCTATCTGATGCTGACCTCGCAAGTACACGAGATCCTCACCGGGGTCGAGGCGGTGATCGTCGACGAGATCCACGCCGTCGCCCAGTCCAAGCGCGGCTCCCACCTGGCGCTGACGCTGGAACGCCTCTCGCACCTCGCCGATCGCGAGGGCAATCCCGAGCCGCAGCGGATCGGCCTCTCGGCCACGCAGCGCCCGCTCGCGCGGATCGCCGAGTTCCTGGTCGGCCCGAAGCGCGAATGCGAGATCGTCGACGCGGGGATCCGCAAGGCCCTCGACCTCGAGATCGTCGTCCCGGTCGAGGACATGACGGAGCCCGGAGCGAGCACCTCGCCCGCCGGCGACGGCCAGGTGATGCCCGATCTCTCGCCCGACCGGATCGACCCCGGGCCGATCGAGTCCTCGCTCGACCCGGTCGCCAACCCGCGCTCGATCTGGCCGGCGATCTACCCGGAGCTGCTGAAGCTGGTCCGCGAGCACACCTCGACGATCATCTTCGTCAACAACCGCCGCGGCGCCGAACGGCTCGCGAAGCGACTCAACGAGCTCCACAACGAGGGCCGGGTCGGCGACGAGCTTCCGGCGACGGAACACGACGGCTCGGAGCCGAGCAACGAGCAACGAGCGACGAGAAACGGCACCTTCGAGGAGATCGCCCGCGCCCACCACGGCTCCCTCGCCCACGAGGAGCGTCTCGTCGTCGAGGAGCTGCTCAAGTCGGGCAAGCTGCCCTGCCTGGTCGCGACCAGCTCGCTCGAGCTCGGGATCGACATGGGCGCGCTCGACCTGGTGATCCAGGTCGAGTCGCCGAAGTCGGTCTCCAGGGGCCTGCAGCGCATCGGCCGTGCCGGCCATCAGCTCAACTCGGTCTCCAAGGGACGGATCTTCCCGAAGTTCCGCGCGGACCTGCTCGAGTGCACCGTGGTTGCGAAGCGGATGCGCGACGGGGAGATCGAGGAGACCGTGATCCCGCGCAACCCGCTCGACGTGCTCGCCCAGCACCTGGTCTCGATGGTCGCCGACGAGGAGTGGGAGGTCGACGAGGTCGCCCGCCTGGTGACCGGTGCGGAGCCGTTCAAGGACCTCTCCCGCGAGCAGCTCGAGAACGTGCTCGACATGCTCGACGGCCGCTACCCGTCCGAGCGCTTCGCCGAGCTTCGCCCCCGCCTCGTCTGGGACCGGACGGCGGGAACCGTCAGGGGGCGCAAGGGGGCGCGCCAGCTCGCGGTCACGAACGCGGGCACGATCCCCGACCGGGGCCTCTACGGCGTCCACCTGCCGGATGGGCGGCGGGTCGGCGAGCTCGACGAGGAGATGGTCTACGAGGCGAGACCCGGCCAGACGTTCCTCCTCGGCGCGACCACCTGGCGGATCGAGGACATCACGCGCGACCGCGTGATCGTGACCCCGGCGCCCGGGGTCCCGGGAGCGGTGCCGTTCTGGCGCGGCGACGGGGTCGGGCGCCCACCCGAGCTCGGGCGGGCGATCGGCGCCTTTTCCCGCGAGGCGGTCTCAAAGGACGCCGAGACCCTGGCCTCCGAGTACGACCTCGACCGCCGCGCCGCCGAGAACCTGATCACGTACCTGCGCGAGCAGCAGGCGGCGACTCGGGTCGTGCCCTCGGACGAGACCCTGGTGGTGGAGAAGTTCCGCGACGAGATCGGCGACTGGCGCCTCTGCGTGCTCTCGCCGTTCGGCGGGCGCGTCCACGCGGCCTGGGGCCTGGCGCTGTCGGCGCGGATTCGCGACGAGCTCGACCTCGAGGCCGACGCGATCTGGTCCGACGACGGGATCGTCGTCCACCTGCCCGACGCCGACGAGCCGCCGCCCGCCGACCTGATCATGCTCGAGCCGGACGAGATCGAGGACCTGGTCGTCCGCGAGCTCGGCGGCTCGGCTCTGTTCGGCGCCCGCTTTCGCGAGAACGCCGCCCGTAGCCTGCTGCTGCCGCGCGCCTATCCCGGCAAGCGCACGCCCCTCTGGCAGCAGCGCCTCAAGTCCCAGAGCCTGCTCGAGGTGGCCAAGGACTTCCCGCGCTTCCCGGTCATCCTCGAGACCTATCGCGAGTGCCTTCGGGACGTGCTCGACCTGCCGGCGCTGGTCGACCTCCTGCGCGACCTGCACTCGCGCAAGATCAGCCTGGTCGAGGTCGAGACCAAGACCGCCTCGCCGTTCGCCTCCTCGCTGGTCTTCGACTACGTCGCCACCTACATGTACGAGGGCGACACGCCGAACGCCGAGCGGCGAGCCGCGGCGCTCGCCCTCGACCGCGACCTGCTCTCGGAGCTGCTCGGCGCGGAGGAGCTGCGCGAGCTGATCGACCCCGAGGCTCTGGAGGAGGTCGAGCGGTCGCTGCAGCTCCTGCACCCCGATGTGCTGGCAAAGGACCGCGACGCCCTCCAGCAGGCGCTGCGGCGGCTCGGCGACCTGACCGCCGAAGAGCTCGAGGGGCGGACCGCGGAGGGCTTCTCGGCCGCCTCGATGCTCGGCAAGCTCGAGCGCGAGCGCCGCGCGGTGAGTGTGCGGATCGCGGGCGAGGAGCGCTGGATCGCCGCCGAGGACGCCGGCCTCTACCGCGACGCCCTCGGGGTGCCGCCGCCCGGCGGGCTCCCGGAGAGCTTTCTCGAGGAGGTGCCCGAAGCGTCGATCACTTTGGTGCGCCGCTACGCGCGCACCCATGGCCCGTTTCCGAGCGCGCAGATCCGCAGGCGCTACGGCGTCGACCTGATCCCGGCGCTGCGCCAGCTCGAGCGATCGGGGGACCTGGTCCGCGGCGAGCTGCTGCCCGGCGGAACCGAGCGCGAGTGGTGTGACGCCGAGGTCCTGCGCCGGGTCCGGCGGGCCAGCGTCGCCGCCCTGCGCCAGGAGGCCGAGGCGGTCGACCCGGCTGAGCTGGCCCGGTTCCTGCCCGCCTGGCAGAACGTCGACGCGCACCGGCCGGCCGGCGCGGGCCCCGACCGCCTGCGCGAGGCGCTGATCCCGCTCCAGGGCGTCGTCCTCACCCCCGAGGTCTGGGAGACCGACGTGCTGCCGCGCCGTCTCGGCGCCTACAGCCAGAGCTGGCTCGACCAGCTGACGACCAGCGGTGAGCTGGTGTGGATCGGAGCCGGGTCGCTGGGTCGCACCGGCAAGGTCGCCCTGTACTTCCGCGAGGACGTGCGGCTCGCCGGACCGCCGCCGTCGAACGCGAAGCTCGATCGACCCGAGGGCGAGGTCCACGAGGCGATCCGCGGTCGGCTCGCCCAATCGCCCTCGTTCTGGCTCGACCTGGTCGCCGACCTGGACTTCGAGCGCGAGGAGCTGCACAGCGCGCTCTGGGACCTCGTCTGGGCGGGCGAGGTCACCAACGACGCCTTCGCCCCGTTGCGCGCCCCCCGCCTCACGGCGGTCGCGAGCCAGCGGCGGGGCTCGCGCCGCTTCGCTTCCCGCCGCCGCCCGGCCCAGGAGGCGATCGTCGGCCGCTGGTCGCTGACCGAGACCCTGTTCCGCGATCCGCCGCAGCAGGGCCCCCGGCTGCGGGCCCAGGCCGAGCTGATGCTGGAGCGCTACGGGATCGTCACCCGCGAGACGGTGCTCGCCGAGGGCGTGCCCGGCGGCTTCTCGAGCCTCTACGGCGAGCTCTCCAACCTGGAGATGCTGGGGACGGCGCGCCGCGGCTACTTCGTCGAGGGCCTCGGCGGAGCGCAGTTCGCGCTCGCCGGAGCGGTCGAGCGGCTGCGCGCTCTGCCCCAGCGCGAGCGCGAGTACCTGATCCTCGCCGCCACCGATCCCGCCCAGCCCTACGGCGCCGCGCTCCCGTGGCCGAAGCGCGAGCAGGGCCGGCGCCCGGCTCGCACGTACGGGGCGTACGTCCTGCTCCTCGACGGCAACCCGGTCGTCTACGTCGAGCGCGGCGGCAAGAGCATCGTCCGCCTCGTCGAGCTCGAGGACGAGGCGCTGGTCGAGGCCGTCTCCCAACTTGCCGGCGCCGCCCATGAGGGTTCGATCCCGAAGCTCGGGATCGAACGCGTCGACGGCGAGCCCGTGTTCGGCTCCGGGCTCGAGGAGGCGATCATCTCCGCCGGCTTCTCGCGCCAGCCACGGCGGCTGGTCGCGAGCGCCGCCTAGCGAGGAAGCCGACGTGTCGCCGCGCTTGGAGGTGTCGCTGCGCGAAGTCGACGCGGACAACGTGCGAACGGTCTGCCGTCTCGAGCTGGCCCCGGGCCAGACGACGTACGTAGCGCCCGCTGCCCACACGGTCGCCGAGGCTCACTACGAACCTCCCGGCGTGATCCTGCGGGCGATCTACTCCGGGGATGAGGTCGTCGGCGTGCTACTCGTCGAACCCGCCGAATCGCGGTCGAGCTTCCACCTCGGGCGGCTGATGGTCGCCGCCCCGCACCAGCGCCGCGGTATCGGCCGCCGCGCCCTGGCGCTGCTGAGCGAAGAGCTGCGGGTGAAGGCCGGGGCCACGGAGCTGCTGACCAGCTGCGTCCCCGGCTCCGAGGGCCCTCGAGACTTCTATCTGCGACTGGGCTTCGAGGACACGGGTCGCGTCGACCACGGCGAGGTGGTGCTGAGAATGGCGCTCGACCGCTGAGGCGTGCCCGAGGGAGACACCATCCACCTCGTCGCGGCGCGGATCAACGCCGCACTTGCGGGCAAGCGGATCGAGCTCGCCGACGCCCCGAACCCACGCTCCCCGCTCCACAACCGGGCCGCGGAGCTGCAGGGCGCCACTCTGGAAGAGGTCGAGGCGTTCGGCAAGCACCTCGTCGCGCACTTCTCGAACGAGCTCGCGCTCCACAGCCACCTCGGCATGAACGGCCGCTGGTTCGTGACGGCGGACGGCCGCCTGCCCTACGGCAGGCCGTGGCTGCGGATGGCGGCCGGACGCGCGGTCGCCTCGCAGAACGGCGGCAAGATCCTGCGCATCGTCAGCGAATCGCGGCTGCGCAACGATCCCGGACTGCGCCGGCTCGGCCCCGATCCGCTGCGCCCCGGCTTCGACCTCGCCGAGGCGGTCGAGCGACTGCGGCGCCTCGGCGCCGGGCGCGAGATCGGCGACGCCCTGCTCGACCAGGGGATCCTCGCAGGGGTCGGCAACGCGATCCGGGTCGAGGCGCTGTACGAGGCGCGGCGTGAGTCCCTGGCGCAGGGTCGAGGAGCTCGAAGCCGACGAGCTCGAGCTGGTCGTCGCCGAGACCGAGCGCGTGATGCGGACCTCGGTCGCCAAGGGGCGGCGGCCGCGATCGATCTACCGCGCCAACCGCACCGGCGGCTGTCCGCGCTGCGGCGCGCGAGTCGAGTCGCGCGGTCAGGGCGACGGCAACCGGACCGCCTACTGGTGCCCGAACTGTCAGCCTTAGCGGCGGTGTGAAGGGCAGGGTTCTCGCCGGCTTCGCCTCGATCGTGGTCCTGGCCACCGTCGGGTCCGCGACGCCGGCCTCCGCGACCGGCGGCGTTCGAGCGCGCCGTCGAGCAGACCTACACGCCGGTGATCCAGCGCGTGCTCGCACCGCCGCGCTGGTATCGGGGGATCGACAACCGCGTCCACATCGAGTACGAGCTGCAGCTGGTCAACGGCTTCCCGATCGACGCCACGGTGACCGAGCTCGTGGTCCGGCGCGGCGGCGGCGGCACGCTCGCCGACCTCACGGGCGACGATCTGCTCGCCGCGATCTCGCCGATCGGCGCGCCGGCGGCGAACGAGACCACGATCCCCGGCAACTCGGCGGCGATCGCGTACGTCGACCTCACCGTCGCCGGTCCCGCTCAGCTCCCGAAGCGGGTCGAGCACACGATCTCGGTCACGATCGATCCCGGCGAGTTCCCGGTGCCGGCGAACAGCGTCTCCACCGGCGGCCGCGCCCGCGTCCACCAGGACGCTGCGGTGAGGATCGACGCGCCGCTCGCCGGGCCGCGCTGGGCGGCGATCATCGGCGCCCACCGGCGTTCTCTGCAGCCGGTCAACGGCGAGTTCACCAACGGCCAGCGGTTCGCGATCGACTGGAACCGGCTCGACGAGCAGGATCGCCCCGAGTTCGGCGACCCGTCGACCTTCGCCAGCAACCCGAGCTACGGGTCGCCGGTGCTCGCGGTCGGCGACGGCAAGGTGGTCCAGGCCGTCGACGGGATCGGAGACCAGCCGGCCGGCACCTACAACCCCGTCGGCGCCGCTGAGGCCGACGGCAACCACGTCATCCTCAAGCTCGGCCCCGGCGTCTACGCCGGCTACGCCCACCTGATCCCCGGCAGCGTGACGGTCGAGTCCGGCGACCGGGTCGAATCGGGCCGGCAGCTCGGACAGCTCGGCAACTCCGGCAACTCCAACGGCCCGCATCTGCACTTCCAGGTCATGAACGCCCCGTCGCTGCTCGCCTCCAAGAGCCTGCCGTTCGTCCTCCGGCGGTTCGAGCTGCGCGGGATCGTGCCCTCGCTGGATGTCTTCGGAGAGGCCGACACCAACCAGACGCCGGTCCCGTATTCGACCGTGGGAGCCGGCCCGTATCGCAACCGCGGGCCGGTCGGGCTCGACATCCTCGACCTGCCCGGATAAGCGCGATACTGCAGCCGATGGGCGAGGAGTCCGCACAGCTGCTCACCCGCGTGCCGCTGTTCTCGGAGCTCTCCGGCTCGGAGCTCGAGCGGTTCGCGGCGGTCGCGATCCCGCGCTCGTACCCGAAGGGCGTCCGCGTCTTTCACGAGGGCGACAACTCCGACGCCTGCTACATCGTCCGCGAGGGCGACCTGCGGGTCACCCGCGAGCACTCCGACGGGCGTGCGATCGCGCTCGCGACCCTGGGGCCGGGCGACATCTTCGGGGAGCTGGCGATGCTCGACGGCGGCAGCCGCTCGGCCAGCGTCGAGACGCTCACCGACGCGGAGCTGCTCGCGCTGCCCGCCTCCGACGTCCGCAGGGTGATCGCCGAGCACGGCGACATCGCGGCGAAGCTGATCGTCGCGATCACGCGCCGGCTGCGGGAGACGAACGAGCGCGTCGCGCGCCAGTCCTTCCAGACCGTCCCCAGCCGGGTCGCGGGGGTGCTCGCGCAGCTGATCGCCGAGGAGGCGATCCCGATCGAGCGCAGCGGGATCACGGTGCGGATGACCCAGGCCGACCTCGCTCAGCTCGCGGGGACCTCCCGCGAGAGCGTCAGCCGCTTCCTCGCCACGCTCGAGCGCGCCGGCGTGGTCGCCGTCGGGCGCGGCCGGGTGACCGTGCTCGAGCCGCGCCGGCTGCGCGCCTACATCTTCTGACCGGCCTCACGCCGACCAGCGCGCCCGGATGGTCGAGCGGCAGCTGCGCCGGCGGGGCATCGCCGACTCCCGGGTGCTCGCCGCGATGGCCGCGGTGCCGCGCGAGCTGTTCGTCTCCGACCGGCTCGGCCGTCGCGCGTACGCCGACTCCGCACTGCCGATCGGCGACGGGCAGACGATCTCCCAGCCCTGGGTGGTGGCGGCGATCTGTCAGGGGCTCGGGCTCGCGGGCGACGAGAGCGTGCTCGAGATCGGCACCGGCTCCGGCTACTCGACCGCCGTCCTCGCCCTGCTCGCCGCCGAGGTGCTCAGCATCGAGCGCTTCGACGACCTCGCGAGCGAGGCTCGGGCCCGCCTCGAGGCCCTCGATCCGGGCCGGGTCGAGGTCCGCGTGGGCGACGGCAGCCGCGGGGCGGCGGATCGGGCCCCGTTCGACGCGATCGCCGTGCACGCCTCGGCGCCGGCGCCGCCGCCGAGCCTGCTCGCCCAGCTCCGCCCCGGCGGCAGGATGGTGATCCCGCTCGCCGAGCCGGGCGCCGACGTGCTCACCCTGCTGCGCGTGGGCGAGGACGGCGTCGAGTCCACCGTCATCGCCCCCTGCCGCTTCGTCCCCCTCGTCGGGGAAGAGGGCTTCTCCGATCGCGGAGCCTGAAAGGCGAAGCGGAGGTGCGCCGACGTTGAGGCGCTGTATTCAGGCGATAGGCTCACGCCGTCATGGCCCGGGGCTTCTACGCGCTCAACTTCTTCTCGCCCGCGTTCGTCGACCAGCTCAAGCGCGGTCGCAAGACGGCCACGATCCGGCTCGGCGACAAGTCGCGCAAGTACGAGCGCGGACAGCTCGTCTGGATCACCGTCGGCCACCAGCACAGCCCGCGGGAGAAGATCTTCACCGCGGTGATCGACGACGTCGAGGTCAAGCGCGCCCGCGAGCTCTCGCCGCGCGACATCGAGCACGACAACCCCGAGTTCCGCCGGGTCGAGGAGACGCTCGGCTTCATGCGCCAGATCTACGGCCGCGAGATCGACCCCGAGGAGCAGGTGACCGTGGTCCGCTTCTCGCAGGTGCTCGAGACTCCGCAGGCGAGCTTCGGCAACGGCGAGACCCCCTCGCGCAACTGATCCGCCGCGGATGCCCGCCGAGTACCGCTTCCTGACCACCTGGCTGCTCGAGAGTCCCCGCGAGCCGGTCTGGGACGCGATCTTCGACCAGAAGGCGTGGCCGTCGTGGTGGCGCGGGGTCGAGGACGTGGTCGAGCTCGCCCCCGGCGACGACTCCGGCGTCGGCTCGCACTCGCGCCTGACCTGGCGCTCGAAGCTGCCCTACGACCTCGTCTTCGAGGCGAGGACGCGGACGGTGGAGAAGCCGCGGCTGATCGAGGCCGACGCCTTCGGCGAGCTCAGCCGGCACCGGGCGCTGGCGGCTGTTCGAGCAGGACGGGGTCACCGCGGTGCTCTACGAGTGGAACGTGCACACGACGAAGCGGTGGATGAACGCGCTGGCGCCGCTGCTGCGCGGCGTCTTCGCGTGGAACCACAACTGGGTGATGCGCAACGGCGGCACCGGGATCGCCGAGCTGCTCGGCGTCCGGCTGCTGGCCTCGGACTGATCGTCTGCACCTGGATCTAAGTCTTCACGGCTTAGATACTTGCGGGCACAGCGCGGTTCGCTACACTCGCCGGAGGCTCTGGCACTCACGGGTATAGAGTGCCAAGCGGAGACTTGAAACCCCGAAGACGGAGGTAACTGCGAATGAACCTGAAGCCCCTCGGCGATCGTGTGATCGTCAAGGCAATCGAGGAGGAGGAGACGACGGCGAGCGGCATCGTCCTCCCGGACACCGCGAAGGAGAAGCCGAGAAGGGCAAGGTCGTCGCGGTCGGCGACGGCGCTTGGGACGAGGACGGCGAGAAGCGGATCCCGCTGGACGTCGCCGAGGGCGACGAGGTCCTCTACAGCAAGTACGGCGGCACCGAGATCAAGGTCGACGGTGACGACCTGCTCGTGCTGCGCGAGTCCGACGTCCTCGCCAAGGTCGTTTAACCACAACTTAGAACCCACAGGAGGAACTGAAACATGGCTCACAAGGAGCTCAAGTACGACGCGGAGGCACGCGCGGCGCTGCAGGAAGGCGTCGACGCCGTCGCCAACGCGGTCAAGGTCACGCTCGGCCCCAAGGGCCGGTACGTGGTCCTGGACAAGAAGTTCGGCGCGCCGACGATCACCAACGACGGGGTGACGATCGCGCGTGAGATCGAGATCGAGGACGTGTTCGCCAACCAGGGCGCCCAGCTCGTCCGCGAGGTCGCCACGGCGACCAACGACGTCGCCGGTGACGGGACGACGACCGCGACCCTGCTGGCGCAGACGATCGTCCGCCACGGGCTCAAGAACGTCGCCGCCGGCGCCAACCCGCTCGCGCTGCGCCGCGGGATCGAGTCGGCCGTCGACCAGGTGGTCGACAACCTCCGCGACAAGCAGTCGAAGGAGATCGAGGGCAAGGAGCAGATCGCCCGCGTCGCCGCGATCTCAGCGGCGGACGAGGAGATCGGCAACATGATCGCCGACGCGATCGAGAAGGTCGGCAAGGACGGCGTGGTCAATGTCGAGGAGGGCCAGACCTTCGGGATGGAGCTCGAGTTCACCGAGGGGATGCAGTTCGACAAGGGCTACATCTCGCCCTACATGATCACCGACCAGGATCGGATGGAGGCGGTGCTCGAGGACCCGTACATCCTGATCGCCAACCAGAAGATCGGCTCGGTCCGCGACATCCTGCCGATCCTGGAGCAGACGATGCAGTCGGGCAAGCCGCTCGTGATCATCGCCGAGGACGTCGAGGGCGAGTCGCTCGCGACGCTCGTCGTCAACAAGCTCCGCGGCACCTTCACCGGCGTCGCGGTCAAGGCACCCGGGTTCGGCGACCGCCGCAAGCGGATGCTCGAGGACATCGCGATCCTCACCGGCGGCGAGGTGATCACCGAGGAGATGGGCCTGAAGCTCGAGAACACCCAGCTCTCGCAGCTCGGGCGCGCTCGTCGCGTCGTCGTCTCCAAGGACACGTCGACGATCATCGACGGCGCCGGAGAGAAGAAGGCGATCGAGGGCCGGATCACCCAGATCCGCTCCGAGATCGAGAACACCGACTCCGATTTCGACCGCGAGAAGCTCCAGGAGCGCCTGGCGAAGCTCGCGGGCGGTGTCGCGGTGGTCAAGGTCGGCGCCGCCACCGAGACCGAGATGAAGGAGAAGAAGCACCGCGTCGAGGACGCCCTGCAGGCGACCCGTGCGGCGCTCGAGGAGGGCATCGTCCCGGGAGGCGGCGTGGCGCTGCTGAACGCGGTCGGTGCGATCGACTCGAAGAGCCTCGAGGCCGATGAGGCCACGGGCGCGGAGATCATCCGCCGCTCGCTCGAGGAGCCGATCCGCCAGATCGCCCACAACTCCGGGCTCGAGGGCTCGGTCGTGGTCAACAAGATCCAGGGCATGAAGCCCGGCGAGGGTCTGAACGCCGAGAGCGGCGACTACGGCGACCTGATCAAGGACGGCGTCATCGACCCGACCATGGTCACGCGCTCGGCGCTGCAGAACGCGGCCTCGATCGCGAAGAACATCCTCACGACGGAGGCCATCGTGGCCGAGCCGCCGGAGAAGGACGGCGCCGGCGGCATGCCCGGTGGCATGCCGGACATGGGCGGGATGATGTAACGACGTCCCTTCCGGGACCGCGGTTGCAGCGAACAGGCAAGCGCGAATTCGTTCGAGAGGCCCGGGCCGAGAGGTCCGGGCCTCTTTGCGTTCAGGCCCGACCGTCGGGGCGGAGGGGCTCGGCCTTCTCCCCCTCGATCACCTTGCGGTCGCGGCGGCTGACCCCCTCCTCGGCGGCGAAGGCTGCCGCGGCGTCGAAGCCTGCCTCGGGGTCGGTCACGCGCAGGTCCCTTCGGCGCTCGTAGATCCACAGGAAGAGGTCCGCCTCGGTCTTGAACGGATAGAGGTCGGGCAGGCCGGCATCGTGCACGGCCGCGACCCCCGGCAGGAAGACCTCGTCGTACCAATCCGCCGCGATCTCAGCCTTGGACGGCAGCTCCCCGCGCTCGACGGCGAGGTCGTAGCCATGGGCCTTGATCGTCTCCAGCAGCTCGGGGTACCCGCGCGGACGGGCGAACTCGATCCGGGCGTCGGGCCTGGCCGCCGCGAGCCCGCTCCGCTCCATCATCGTCCGCTGTTGCTCGGTGTGGACGAGCCGGGCGACGTCGACGTCCGGTGGGAGCTCGTAGTCGGTGTGCAGGACCGTGACGTGGGCGTCGATGAAGTGGGCGTCGCGCTCGCGGGCCAGGGCGACCCGGTGGTGGCCGTCGGAGACGAAGTACAGCCCGCCGACCTCGTAGACGTCGATCGGCGGCAGCTCGCGTTCGGCAAACGCGCTCCGCAGGGACCCAAGGCGCCCGCGCGACAGCGACTTGCGGGAGCCGAAGGACCGGTCGAAGTCGCCGCTGCGGTCCACCGATCCGACGATCCGTTCGACCGGGATCGGCTTCAGGCCGGCGTCGGACTGGCCGACCGCCCCGAGTCGCCTGCGGACCTCGTCTAGCGGCAGCAGGCCCATCGGCCGCAGTCTCGCAGCCGGCGTGGTTCACAATGCGCGCGATGGCCTCCTACTCGGTCAACGAGCGCGGCGATCGCCCGGGCGCGGGAGCTGATCGAGGCCCGCCAGTACGTCCTCGACAGCGAGTGGGGCGAGGTCCAGCCCCGCGGCGGACGCGGAGAACGCGTTCCTCGAGTCGCACTCATGGGAGGAGTACGCGGCCTGGCATCTGGGGCTCACCGACGGCGCCACCGACGAGACCAAGGCCCGGTACGCGTTCGTCTACGGCGACCTCCGGCGCCTGCATCGCTCGGGCCTGATCGCCTGCCAGTACCGGGCCGCCGAGTGGCGCCACAAGGACGTCGAGCTCGCCGCCCACGAGCTGCTGCAGCTCCTCGACCGGCGCAGCGCCTGAGGTTCCGCAGGCGCTCGTCGACCGGGCCCGTCTAGCCCCGGCCCAGGACCTCGGCCATCGCCCGCGGCTCGACCCCGAGCCCGACGGCGTCGGCGGTCCCGCGCTCGGAGATCATCGGGACCTCCATCAGCTCCGCCTCCTCCCACGTGGCGAAGGCGGCGTCGCCGACCACGCGGCGCAGGCCGGCGAGGCCGTAATGGACGAGGCCGAGCGGGACGTGGACCAACGGCCGGTCGCGCCCGCTGGCGCGAGCGATCAGGCGGGCGATCTGGTCGTAGGTGAGCGTCTCGGGGCCCGGCGAGCTCGAACCGGCGCGAGCCGTCGGTCGTTTCGAGGTCGGCGAGCACGCAGCGGGCGACGTCGTCGACCCAGATCGGCTCGAAGGCCGCCCGGCCCTCGCCCGAGATCGGGATCGCCGGCAACAGCGTGAGCCGGCGCATCGTGGTCACCCAGGGATCGTCGTGGTCGTAGACGATCGAGGGGGCGAACACGGTGGTCTCGAGCTTCGAGGCGAGCACGGCCCGCTCGGCCAGAGCCTTGGCGCGAAAGAAGCGGGTGCGCTGGAACTCCGTCGCCCCGATCGCCGAGAAGAACACGAAGCGCCGGACCGCGGCCGGCCTCCGCCGCGCGCAGCAGCCTCGCCGTCGCCAGCCCGTTGATCTCCTCGACCGGGGCCTGCGGCCTGATCCCGGATCGCGGCCGCGAGGTGGATCACGGTGTCGACGCCGCGGAGCGCCTGGCGCGCGACCCTGGGGTCGTGGAGCTCGATCAGGTCGCCGAGCGCGATCCGCACCTCGACCCGCAGGCGGCCGAGCTGGCGCGGATCCCGCACGAGGACCCGGACGTCCTCGCCGCGCTCGAGCAGCTTCGGGACCAGGGCCCTGCCCACGGTCCCGGTCGCGCCTGTCACCAGGATCATGTGGGCACACTCTAGAATGCGCGATTCGCCCGACCGGGCTGCGTCCTCACCGGGCGCCCGACACACCCCCGAACGACCAGAAAGGGAAGGACCTTGGCCTACGTCATCGCCGAACCCTGCATCGGCCAGAAGGACAACTCCTGCGTCGAGGTGTGCCCGGTCGACTGCATCCACCCGACTCCGGACGAGCCCGACTACGACAACGTCGAGCAGCTCTTCATCGATCCCGACGAGTGCATCGACTGCGACGCCTGCGTCGAGGCCTGCCCCGTCGACGCCTGCTTCGCCGAGGACCAGCTCCCCGAGGAGTGGGCCAAGTACACGCCGATCAACGCCGAGTACTTCGCGGGCAAGTAACGCGGCGCCGCCAATGGGGTGCGAATCACACCTAGGGGGCCTTGGCGAGCCGCGCCCGCGCGGCGATCATCGGCGCATGATCCGAAACCTGCTGATCTCGCTGACCGCGCTCACCGCCCTCGCCCTCGCCCCGGCCGCCGACGCGGCGTACCCGGGCAAGGCGGGCCGCATCGTCTACCAGGTCGACCAGTCGGCCCAGTCGATGCTCCCATCGGGCAAGGATCGGACCCGAATCGCCCGCGGCATCTCCGAGCCGAGCGTGAGCCCGAGCGGCAAGCTGGTCCTGTTCACGAAGGAGCCCGGGCACGTGTCGCAGAACGACGTCTGGGTCATGCGCGCCGACGGCAGTCACCGCAAGCAGCTCACCGAGGGCAAGGTCGACGACTCCGGACCGGCGTTCTCGCCCGACGGCAAGCTGATCGCCTTCACGCGAAAGGGCGACATCTGGCTCATGCGCGCCGACGGGAGCCACGAGCGCCGGCTCGCTCACGATCGCGGCGGCCTCTACGACCCCGCGTTCGCACCCGACGGCAAGACCCTCGTCGTCGACGGCGCCGGCCGCGGACTGTTCTCGGTCCGGCTCGCCGGCGGCGCCGTCGACCAGCTCACCGACGGCCGCGACTTCTCTCGAAGCCGCACGGCGAGGACGGCGACATCAAAGAGGAGGGCGCGCGGGTCACGGTGATCGACGCCGACGGCGGCGGCGCCAAGGAGCTCAGGCCGGGCTTCGCGCCGAGCTGGGCGCCGAAGCCTCGCTGAGCCTCAGGCGCCGGGGGGCGAGATCCCGGCGATTGACGCCTTATAGCGTCGATGGCCTACCCAATCCGGCAACCGAGCTGGAGAGCTGTGCTGGCGCTCGCAGCCGAGCAGCACGGGGTGGTGACTCGCGCGCAGCTGTCCGAGCTCGGGATACCGGCCCACGGGGTCACTCACCGAATCAGCCGGGGACGCCTGCATCCCGTGTTCCGCGGTGTCTACGCGGTCGGCAGGCCGGACCTCGATCGGGACGGGCGGTGGAAAGCCGCGCTGCTCGCCTGTGGCCGCGGGGCCGTACTCAGCCACTCGAGCGCGGGGGCGTTCTGGGGAATCTGCCGTGAGGGCCCGCAGATCGAGGTCTCGATCTCACCGCCGCGGACGGTGTCGAGACCGGGTATCAAGGCTCACAGACGGTCGAACACCCTCGTCGGCCAGCTGCGCGTCGCACGGGGGATTGCGGTCACCGACCCGGCACGGACGCTGATCGACCTGGCGCCCCGCACTAGCGCCGACGACCTCGAGTCCCTGCTTGGCATCGCGGACAGGCTCGACCTCATCGATCCCGACCGGCTTCGCACAAGGCTCGACGACCTCTCGAGCGGCCCCGGCGTCGGCCGCCTCCGAAGGGCCCTCGACCGTCGCACGTTGACCCTCACCGACTCCCAGCTCGAGCGTCGGCTGCTGCCGATTGCCCGCCGGGCTGGACTCGGCCGCCCGTTGACGCAGGAGTGGGTCAACGGCTACCGGGTCGACTTCTTTTGGCCGGACCTCGGTCTCGTAGTCGAGACCGACGGTCTGCGCTATCACCGGACCGCCGCCCGACAGACCGCGGACGCCCGCCGGGACCAGGCTCACACGGCCGCCGGCCTCACGCCACTGCGCTTCTCCCACGCTCAGGTCGCACACGATCCTGCGGCCGTCGAGGAAACGCTCCGCCGCACCGCCGCCCGCCTTCGCAATTCACGCGATTGACGGATTGTGTGGTCCCGGGGCCGGCGAATGCGGCGATCGCCGGGTTCAGCCGGGGCGGCGGGCGCGCAGCGAGTACATCAGTGGCAGCCGCGGCTGGCCCTCGGGCTGGCGGTAGACGACGCCCGCGCTGAGCATCTCGCGGTCCTCGACCAGGTCGGGGAAGCGGGGGAAGAGGGTGTAGTCGTGCTCGGAGAGCAGCTCGAGCCGGAGGCCGGCGCCGAGCACCGAGGTGACCACGTCGGAGAGCGTGTGCGCCCATTCGACCGTCGCGTTGTTGCGGGTTGGGAGATCGAGGTCGGCGTAGCTGCCCTCCTCGTCGTCGTCGAAGCGCTCCCCCTCGGGGTTGTGGAAGTAGTCGAGGTCGACCTCGCGGCCCTCATCGGCGAATACCCAGGTGAACGGGTGGAACTCGCTCAGATAGAGAAACCCCTCGGGCTTCAGCAGCTCGGCGACGATCGTCGCCCAGCGCGGGAGGTCGGGGAGCCAGTTGAGGGCCCCGAGGCCGGTATAGACGACGTCGAAGTGCTCGCCGTCGAGGACCGCGACGGCATCGTAGACGTCCGCCTGGACGAACCGCGCCTCGAGCCCGGTCTCGGCCGCGAGCGCGGTGGCCGCCTCGACCGCCGGCGCGGAGAAGTCGAGCCCGACGACCGAGGCCCCGGCGCGCGCCCAGGAGAGCGTGTCAAGGCCGAAGTGGCACTGCAGGTGGGCGATCCGCAGACCGGTGACGTCGCCGACCTCCTCACGCTCGAACGGGCGCAGGGTGGACCCGCCCTCGCGGAAGCTCGCGACGTCGTAGAACTCGCTGGCCACGTGGCCGGCGACGCGCTCGTCCCACCACGAGCGATTGGTCTCGAACCTGCGGGTCCAGCGCGCTCAGCCGGATACCTGGACGACGGGCAGCTCGGTGCCGCCGATCGGCGCCGCCGGCGCCGGTGCGGACGGGCGACTCGGCCTGCATCACCGGGAGCTCCTGCGGCGTCGCGGCGATGATGCCGCGCGCGGCATCGCGGATCGCGATCGACGCCGGGGCGTCCGGGTCGGCGAGCACCAGGGGGGTGCCCGAGTCGGCGCGCTCGCGCAGCTCCTCGGAGAGCGGCACCTTGCCGAGCAGCGGCACGTCGAGCTCGTCGGCGAGCTGCTGGCCGCCGCCCTCGCCGAAGATCGTGAAGCGCTGGCCGTCGGGGGTGGTGAAGCCGGACATGTTCTCGATCACCCCGAGCAGCTCGAGGTCGACCTTGGCCGCCATATCGGCGGCGCGGCGGGCGACGCTCTGGGCGGCCGGCTGCGGCGTGGTGACGACGACGACGCGCGCCTGCGGCAGCAGCTGGGCGAGGGTCATCGAGACGTCGCCCGTGCCCGGAGGCAGGTCGAGCAGCAGGTAGTCGAGCTCCTCCCAGGCGACGTCCTCGAGGAACTGCTGGATCGCCTTGTGGAGCATCGGGCCGCGCCAGACGACGGCGGCGTTGGACTCGAGGAAGAAGCCGATCGACATCACCTTGATCCCGGCCGGGCCGGTCGGGGGGATGATCTTGCGCTCCGCGTTCACGTCCGGGCGCTGGTCGACGCCCAGCATGCGCGGGATCGAGTAGCCGTAGACGTCGGCGTCGAGCGCTCCCGGCGAGTGGCCCTCGGCCTGGAGCGCGGCGGCCAGGTTCGCGGTCATCGTCGACTTGCCGACGCCGCCCTTGCCGGAGGCGATGCAGATCACGTTCTTGACCGCCGCCAGCGCGCCCTCGGGGAGCCCGCCGGGGCGCCCGAGCGCCTGCTGCAGGTGGCCCTTCTCCTCGTCGCTGAGGACGTCGAAGCCGACCCCGACCTCGGTCACCCCGTCGAGCGCGGCGACGTTCGAGGCGACCGCCTGCTGGAAGTGGTTGCGGATCGGGCAGCCGGCCGTGGTCAGCGAGACGACCACCTCGACTTTGCCGCCCTCGCGGACCTCGATCGAGCGCACCATGCCGAGGTCGACGATCGACCGCCGCAGCTCGGGGTCGATGACGGCGCGGAGGGCCTCGGTCACCTGGTCATTGGTCGGAAGTCGCCATACAGCCCAATTGAAGCAGCCCGGGCCCAAGACTCACCCGCGACAAACGATCGACCGGCGCTAAGGCCGGTCGATCGGGGAGGAGAGGTTGCTGTTCTGCCCGCCGTAGGGCGGACAGCTTCACCGGGGCGCCGCCAACCTCTCGCGGCGGGCCCGGGCTAAGCGGTGCTACGAGGAGACGCCGGAACGCGCTCCTGCACGACCGTGCGAGCCTTCTTCAGCTGCTCCTCGGCCTTGCCGCGGTTCTGCTTGACGGTCTTCTCGACCTCGCGCCGGCGGCTCTTCACCTCACGCTCGACCCGGTTCCGGGTGGTACGGGCGCGCTGGGTGGCCTTGCGGCGAGCCTGACCGCCGCGGCGCTCGAACCTGTTGAGCTCGCGGGTCACCTGCGTGCGCAGGCTCTTCAGCTCGCGCTCGCGGGTCGTCTCGGTCGTCCACGGCTCGATCGCCTCCTCGACGCGGTCGCGGATCGTCAGCGCCGCGCCCACGGGCAGGTCGACCGCGCGCTCCGCGCCCTGGCGGACGATCGCGACGGCGCCGTTGCGGGCCTTGGTGACACCCTCGCGGACCTGCGACGTGTCGGTCCGCGACGCGGTCGTGGTCTGCTTGGGCTTCTGCGTCCTGGCGCTGTTCGTCCTGGCGCTGTTCGTCCTGGTGCTGTTGGTGCTCTTGGCGGTGGTGGCCATTTCGGTTACCTCAACCCCTCGGGTCATTGGGTCTAATGTCATTACTTCTAAGGAGGTTCACTCTATCAAAGCGAACAGATGTTTGTACCCACACCGGGGTGGGCGGTTACACGGAGGGGGAGGGGGACCGCCGCCGCCCAGGCACGAACCGGGCTCAGCGAGCCGGCTGCGGAGTCTCGATGCGCCCCAGCCAGGCGAGCGGCGACTCGAGCTCCTCGAGCGTCGGCAGGTCGGCCGCGGAGCGCCAGCACGAGCCGCAAGGCCTCGGGGCCGGCCTCGTCGGCGACCCGGTCGCAGAACGCCTTGCCGCGCTGGTACTGGCGCAGCTTCAGGTCGATGCCCAGCAGCCGCGCGATCAGGTCCCCGAGCCCGCTGCGTGCCGCCCGCCGCGCGTCGAGCCGACGCCGAAGCTCCCCGAGGCCAGGGTCGAGCATCGCCGCGCAGGCGTCCATGACGTGCTCGGCGTGCCCCTCGATCACGGTCATCGTCGCCTGCAGGCGGTCGAAGGTCGAACGCCGGGCGGGATCGGCGAGGGTGCGCGCGAGCTCGCCCCGCAGGGCGGCGCGGACGAGCTCGCGCGGGTCGCGCACAAGCCGGCGCCCGAGCCGCGCCAGGGCGCCGGCGTCGAAGCCCTCGGCCGCGCCGGCGATCAGGCTCGCGGCGAGCCCGCGCAGGTGCGCGGTCAGCCACTCGACCCGCTCGAACTGGATCACGTGCGTGGTCTCGTGCAGCGCCACCCAGCGCAGGAAGAGCTCGCGCTCGGCGTCGAGGCTGCGCCGCGCCGCCTCCAGGTTGGCCGGCACGAACAGCAGCCGCGCCGGGCGCCCGGGCCCGAACAGGGCCACGTCGTACTGGCCCAGGACCCGCTTGGCGGCGTAGCCGGCGGCGAGCCCGGCCTCGGCTCCCGAGCGCGGCGCCGGCCCCGCGGCGCGCGAGCCCGCCCAGCGGGCCGGGGAGATCGAGGTCGGCCGCGATCCGAGCCTCGATCGGTCGCGCGGCCTCGGCCAGGGTGGTGAGCGCGTTGCGGGCCCAGGCGCGGCGGTCGACGAGCTCGGGGGCCGGCGGGTCGGCGACCGGGCCGAGCCCGGCGTAGTCGGCCGCGGCCTCGATCGACTCGGCGCACACCGCCTCGACCTCGCTTGCGCCATACGCGCGCCGTCGGCTCCGCCTCCCTTCCGGGCAGCCCCGGGAGCCCGGCGATCAACGTCGACGCGGTGCGCTCGGCGAGGCCCCAGTCGACGACCGTCGCGTCCCCGGTCACGCCTGCCCCGCCGCCGCCTCGCGCTGAACCTCGAGCAGCGAGCCGAGCATCTCCTCGTCGAGGGCCGCGGCGATCTCGAACCTCGCCGCGAGGTCGAGATGGGCGCCCGAGAGCCCGACGTCGATGAACTCGACGCTCGCCCCGGCCTCGCGAGCGATCAGCTGCGCGGCGGCGACGTCGACCGATCTGGACGGCCGCCCGCTGAGCATGCCGTCGAGACGCCCGGCGGCGACGTAGGAGATCGTGATCGCGAGCGAGCCGATTCCGCGACAGCGGTAGGCCCTGCCCTGCAGCCCGGCGACGATCGGGGCGATCAGCTCGGGCTTGGTCGCCTCGAGGCCGACGAGCTCGAGGCCGTAGCCCGGTCCGCGCGCGAGCAGGGGGGCGCCGTCGAGCTTCGCCCCGAGGCCGCGCTCGGCGACGAACTCCTCCGACGCCCCGAAGTCCCAGACATAGCCGAAGTCGACGTCGGCCATGGAGGGGCCCGAGGCGACGGCGACGCTGAGCGCGAACGAGGGCATCGTCCGGCGGGCGTTGAGCGAGCCGTCGATCGGGTCGATTACCACCCGGGCCTCTGAGCGGCCGTTCCCGAACGCGACCTCGCCCCGCTCCTCCGAGATCGCGACGAACTCCGCTCCGTCGGCGTGCAGCGCGTCGAGCTCGGCGAACACGATGTCCTCCGCCTGGCGATCGATCACCAGGCTCCGGTCGCCGCCCTCGCCGATCCCGGCGTACTCGGTGCGGGCGGCGATCCCGCTCGTGCGCTCGTACAGCTCCTGCTGGGCGCCGACCATACGCCGGCAGGCCTCGAGCCATGCGCCGGTGGGGAGCCCCGCAGCTTCGGATCGTGCCATTCGGCCATGCTAGAAGCTGTAGGCGAGTGCCCCCCGACGGTCATACGCCGACTGCGGCGCAGCGGCGCGTCGCCGCCCATGCGGGCGGTCCGCTGCTGGTCCTCGGCGAGGCCGGCTCGGGCCGCACCGAGGCCCTCGTGCTGCGGCTCGAGGCCCTCGCCGCTCGCGGCACGCGGCCCGAGCGGGTGCTGGTCCTGGCGCGCTCCCGGGCGGCCCGCTCGCAGCTCCGCGAGCGGGCGGAGAACGCCCTCGACCGCCCCCACGAGGAGCTCTGGATCCACACGTACGAGGAGGCCGCGGAGGCGTTGCTGCGCGAGTACTCGATCGAGGCCGGGCTCGACCCGTTCTTCACCACGGTCGGGGTCGCCGACCGGCTGGCGATCCTGCTCGACCGGGTCGACGAGCTCCCGCTGCGCCGGCACGAGATCCGCGGGAACCCCGCCGGCCTGCTCGCCCGGCTGTTGCGGCGAATCGACGTGCTCAAGTCCGAGGCGGTCGACCCCGGGGCACTGCGCGAGTGGGCCACCGCGCTCAAGCGCGCGGCGTCGACTCGCGGCCGAGCGCGAGCATGCGGAGCGCGAGGCGGAGTTCGCCGAGCTCTTCGCCGACCACGACCGGATCCTCAGCGGCGCGGGCAGCCTCGACGGCGGCGACCTCCTATTGGAGCTCGACCGGCTGCTCGCCAGGCGCGCCGACGTCGCCGCAGCCGTGAGGGAGCGCTTCACCCAGGTGCTCGCCGACGAGCTCGAGGATGCCGGGATCGCCCACCGGCGGATGCTCGACGCGATCGCGACCCACGGCAACGTCGTGTGCGCCTGCGACCCGGCGCAGGCGACCCGGCGCTGGCGCGGGGGCGGGGCCGCGGCGCTGGCGGCCTTCCGGGCCGCGCACCCGGATGCGACCGAGGTCGAGCTCGGACCGTCCCTGCGCCGGCCGCGGGTGACCCGGTTCTGGCGCTGCGAGAACGATCGCGCTCAGGCCCAGGCCGCCGCCCGGGAGATCGAGCACCTGCTTGCAGCCGGCGAGGTCCGCGCCGAGCGCATCTGCGTGATCGCCGGGTCCGGCTGGCGCGAGAGCCGGCTGGTCGCCGCCGCGCTCGAGGAGCGCAGCGTGCCCTTCCGCTTCGCCGGCGACGCCGCCTTCTTCGGCCGCCCCGAGGTCCGCGACATGCTCGCGTGGCTGCGCATGCTCGCCGAGCCCGCCGACGCGGCGGCCGTCGTGCGCGCGCTCACGCGGCCCCCGGTCGAGCTGCGCTCGGTCGATCTGGCGAAGGTGACCACGATCGCCCGCCGGCGCAAGCTCGACATGGTCTCGGCGCTCGAGGCAGCGCTCGAGAGCCCGCAGCTGCCGCCCGAGGCGCGTGACCGGATCCAGTCGTTCCTGCGCCTGCAGCGCGCGGCGGCCCGGGCGCTCGAGCAGATGCGCGCCGACGTCTTCGTCCGCCGCCTGATCGAGCGGGTCGGCCTCCGCCGCCACCGGCTGTTCGCCGCCAGCCCCGAGACCGCCGAACGGCTGGTCAACCTCTCCCGGCTCGCCGAGCTCGCCGCCGACTGGTCGCGGCGCGAGCCGCGGGGGTCGGTCCGCGACTTCATCCGCCACCTGACCGCGGTCGCCGATGCCGGGGAGCTGGTTGGCGACGACTGCGACCGGCCGCAGGCGGGGGCGGTGCTGGTCGCCGAGCCCGAGCAGGTCAAGGGGCTCGACTTCGACCACGTCTACCTGCTCGGGCTGGGCCGCGGCGCCGTGGCCGCGCGGGCCTGGGAGGACGCCTGGATCGCCGACGAGCTCGTCGCCGAGCGCCTGCCGCCGCCGGGCGAGGAGCTGACCACGGCCCGCCGGCTGATGCTCGCCCACGTCGCCATGACCCGCGCCCACGAGGCGCTGGTGCTCTCCTGGCCCGAGCGACCGGAGGAGGGTGAGCAGGCCCCCTCGCGGATCTACCGCGCCGCGCTCGAGGCGCACGGGGGCGAGGAGGAGGTGCACGAGGAGGAGCTGTTCGGCCCCGCCGAGGGCCTCCACTCCACCTACCGGATGCTGCGCGACGAGGTGCTCGAGGCCTCGTGGAAGGCGGGCTCGGCGATCTCGGAGATGCGTCTCGACACGATCGACGACGTGAACACGGCGGTCGCGCGCTACCTCGAGCTGGTCAAGCTCGCGGCCCTGATCCAGAGCCCGGGCGCCGAGCCGGCACCGGAGGCGCTGGCGGCGATCAACGAGCTGCTCGGCAGGGTGGCGTCGCCGGAGCAGCGGATCGCGATCGAGGCCTCGGCGCTCGATCGGCACGTGATCGGCTCCGAGCGCGACCGCGGGACCCGCCGCGAGCAGGTGGCGGCGCGGCGCGAGCCCTCGCTGGAGCAGTTCCTGCCCCGCCGCAAGGGCGGGCTCGGCCTCTCGGCCTCCGACATCGACCTCTACCGCACCTGTCCGCTGAAGTACAAGTTCGCCCGCGTGTTCGCGATCCCCCAGGAGCCGACGATCAACCAGCGCTTCGGGATCCTCATCCACCAGGTCCTGGAGCGCTTTCACGCCGAGGAGATGCGCGCCGCCTCCGGAGGCCCGCAGCCGATCGCCGCCGACTCAGGCGGGCTGGAGCGGCTGCTGAGCCTGTTCGAGGCCGGCTGGCGCCGGCAGGGCTTCGGGGCCTCCGACGACGAGCTCCAGTACCGCGACCGCGCGGTGGCTGCGCTCGCCCGCTACCAGGAGCGCAACGCGCGCTCGGAGTCGCGCCCGGTGTGGCTGGAGCGCAACTTCGCCTTCGCGATCGGCCCGCATCAGCTGCGTGGTCGCGTCGACCGCGTCGACCGGCTGCCCGACGGCGGCTACGAGGTGATCGACTACAAGACCGGCGACCCGGGCTCGGGCCCGAAGCTGAGCGGTGACGTCCAGCTCGCCCTGTACCGGCTCGGCGCCCGGGAGGCCTGGGAGATCGAGGCCGGCGTGGGCAGCTACTGGTACGTGCTCGCCGACGAGCGCGTCCCCCTGCGAGCCGAGCCCGACGACGCCGAGCGGGTCGAGCGCACCGTGCTCGAGGTCGCGGCGGGGATCGAGGAGCAGGATTTCGAGCCCCGCCCCTCGCACGAGATCTGCTCCTGGTGCGATTACCGCCTCATCTGCCCCGCCAGCGAGGCGTAAGCGCGAGCCGAGGCCGTCCGATGGCATGGCGTCGGGCGAGGGCTCGGGGCCGTTGCTTGGCTGGGTAGGGGTGGGAGTGTGTGGTGGGCGCGGGCGTTTGTGCCGCGATTCGCGTGCTCGTGTGGCGCGGACGTTACGGAATCAGCGTCCAGCGCCGACTGGCGCATTTCGCTGAATAGTCCGTCGTTTTCGGCCACTCGCGGAGTCCGTGCGGCCAAGGGTCACCGAAGCCACGCCGAACTGCGCCGTATGGCGCACACCTCCCACCCCATTTACTGCCAAGCGTCGCCGGAGCTCGCCGGAGCTACTCGCCCGGCTCGCCGCGCTGGCGCAGGAAGCGCTGGAAGTCGCGGGCGATCGTGTCGCCGGTCGGGACGTCGCCCTCGCTGAACGGCGGCTCGTCGTCCTGTTCGACCTCGAGCCGGCGGACGAGCTCCTCGATCTCCGGGTTCGAGGCGACCGCGCGGTCGACCTGGGTCTCGAAGCGGGCCATCGCGTCCTCGAGCTCGGAGGCCTCGATCGCGACCCCCGTGAACCCCTCGAGCCGGCGCAGCAGGGCGAGCGCCGCCTTCGGGTTGGGGACCGCCGCGACGTAGTGCGGGACCGCCGCCCAGAGGCTCGCCGAGGTCAACCCCCGGCGGCGGCAGGCGTCGTGGATGATCCCGACGATCCCGGTCGGCCCCTCGTAGCTGGAGCGGCTGAGGCCGAGGCGCTCGACCAGCTCCGGATCGGAGGCGAGGCCCGTGATCGGCACCGGGCGCGTGTGGGGGACGTCCGCCAGCAGCGCCCCGAGCGTGACCACCATCTCAACCTCGAGCCGCTCGGCGGCCTCGAGCACTCCGGCCGCGAAGGTGCGCCAGCGCAGGTTGGGCTCGATCCCCGAGATCAGCACCAGGTCGCGCTCCGCGGACGCCGCGGCGGCGACGTAGATCGAGTTCTCCGGCCAGTCGACCTGACGCGTCTGGCCCTCGGCCATCCGGATCGTCGGCCGCGTGACCTGGAAGTCGTAGAACTCCTCCGGGTCGATCTCGGCGATCCGCTCGGCGTCGAGCGACGCGGAGACCGCCTCGAGGGCGGTGGTGGCGGCGCTGGCGGCGTCGTTCCAGCCGGCGAACGCGGCCACCAGGACGGGTGAACGCAGGTCCGGAGGGTCCCCTACCCAGTTCAGCGTCTCCACTACTCCGAGCCTAGCGCGCCGGTGCCGCGCGGACGCCGGTTGCGTCCGCTTCCCGGTTCAAGATCGACCCGTGGAAGCCGCAGTCGCCCAGATCCATCCGCAAGTTGCCGAGCTGCGCCCCGGTCAGCGGTTCGAGGGCCGCTACGCCTGCCTCGCCAAGGATCGGCTCACGTCCCGAACCGGCTCGGCATACCTGTCGCTGCGGCTTCGCGACCGCACCGGCGAGATCGGCGCCCGCGCGTTCCGCGAGGCCGACCGGATCGGGCTCCGGTTCGAGGCCGGCGATGCGGTCGCGGTCCGGGGCAGGGTCGAGCGCTACCGCGGCGAGCTCGTGATCGAGCTCGACGACGCGCGCCGGCTCGAGCCCGGAAGCTTCGACCCGCGCGACTTCCTCCCGGCCAGCTACCGGTCGGTCGAGGAGCTCGAGGGCTTCCTCGAGCACCTGACCCGGGAGATCGCGGATGCCGGCCTGCGGGGCGTGGTCGAGGCGGTCGTCTTCTCCGGGCCGCTGGCCGAGGACTTCCGCCGCTCGCCCTGCACCCGCTCCTCCCACCACGCCTACCTCGGCGGCCTGCTCGAGCACACGGTCGCGGTGGCGACCCTGGTCACCGAGACCTGCACCCTGCACCCGCGGCTCGACTCCGACCTGCTGATGGCGGCCGCGATCCTCCACGACTGCGGACGCGCGCGCGAGTTCACCTACGGCGCCGAGTTCGGGCTCAGCGAGGAGGGGCGGATGCTCGGCCATCTGGCGATCGGCGCGCAGATCGTCGGCGCCGCCGCCGAACGGATGCCGGAGCATCGCCGGCTGGCGCTCGTCAACTGCGTCCTCTCCCACCACGGCCCCGACAGCGGGCCGGCGCGAACGCGCGGTAGCGGCGGCGGCTTCGCCTCGGCCGAGGCGCTGGCGCTCTATCGCCTCAACGCCCTGGACGCCTCGGTCAAGGGGGCGCTCGAGCGGGGTCTTCGCTAGCCCCGGGCGGCCGGGCGAGCGCCCGGCGCAGGAACTGCGCGGCCATCAGGAGCGTCAGGGCGGCGAAGGCGAGCTCGAGCGCGCGCTCGGAGACCGCGTTGGAGACCTGGACCCCGATCAGCACCCCGACCGGCGAGAGCGCAGCGAGCACGAGCCCGTCGCGGACGCGGACGTTGCCGAACCGGTTCTGGCGCCAGGCGCCCACGACCGCGACGGGGACGATCGCCAGCAGCGACGTCGCCTCGGCCCGGATCTGCGGCTCGTCGAGGAAGATCGCGAGCGCCGGGACGAAGAGGATCCCGCCGCCGACCCCCAGCAGGCCGCCGATCGCGCCACCGGCGAACCCGAGCAGGGCCGCGCCGACGTACTCCATCAGCCGACGACCAGCTGCACGGCGACGGCAACGAGCAGGATCGCGAACAGGAGCGAGATCGCGCGCTCGCTGATCCGCTGCTGGAGGCCCGTCCCCGCGACCACCCCGGCGACCGCGGGGACGCCGACCAGAACCCCCTCGAGCAGGCTGACGTTGCCGTGCAGGCCCTGGCCGATCGCGGCGAGCGCGCCGATGCCGACGATCGCCAGCAGGCTGGTCCCCGTGGCCTCACGCTCGCCGTAGGCGAACCAGGCGATCAGCAGGGGCACGAGGACGATCCCGCCGCCGACTCCGAACATCGCGCTGAAGGCCCCCGCGGCGGTGGCGATCAGGACGAGCTTCGGCAATCTTCCGCCCGCCATCCGCCGCGATACTAGATCCACGATGGCCCCCGACCCGATCGAGGTCACCGCCCCGCTGCGCGCCGAGCCGGCGAGCGCCGCCGTGCTCTGCGACATCGACGGCACCCTGGCGCCGATCGTCGTCGACCCGGCGGCGGCGGCGGTCCCGGCGCCGGCCCGGGCGCTGCTCGGCGAGCTCGCGACGCGCTACCGGCTCGTCGCCTGCGTCAGCGGCCGGCGGGCGAGCGCGGCCCGCCGCATGGTCGGCCTCGACGAGCTCGTCTACGCCGGCAATCATGGGCTGGAGCTGCTCGGCCCGGGCGAGGCGACGCCTCGCCTCGACCCGGCCGTCGGGCCATCGCGAGTCGGCGGCGGCCGGGTTCGTGTCGCGCCTGGATTGGCGGGACCTGGACAGCGCCGGCCTGCGGCTCGAGGACAAGGGACCGATCCAGGCGATCCACTGGCGCGGCGCCGGCGCTCCCGAGGCCGCGGAGCAGCGAGCACGAGAAATCGCGGCGCTCGCCGCCGAGGAGGGCCTGGTGCCGCACTTCGGGCGCCTCGTCCTCGAGCTGAGACCCGTCGCCACGGTCGACAAGGGGGTCGCCGTGCGCCGGCTGGTGGGCGAGAGCGGGGTCACGCGGGCGCTCTACGGGGGCGACGACCGCACCGACCTGGATGCGTTCGCGGCCCTGCGCGAGCTCGCGGACGAGGGCACGTTGGCGGCGTCCGTCTGCGTCGGGGTGGCCTCGTCGGAGGGCCCGGCCGAGATCCGCACGGAGGCCGATCTGGTGGTCTCCGGCCCGGACGGCTTCGTCGACATCCTGCGAGCCCTCTGATGCTGTTCTGCGATCTACTGCGCGTCTCGTCGTTGCTGGTCGCGGCCGTCGCCACCGCGCTCGGCGCGGTCACCGTCGTCGTCGCCAACCAGGACGCCGACGAGGTCGCGCTCGCGGTCGCCGGCGGCTGGTGGGTCCTCGGCGCCGGCGCCGGAATCTGGCTCGGCCGCCCGGCGCGGGCGACGGAGTCGATCTCGCGGTTGCTCGCAGGGGCGCGCACCGCGACGCATCTGCCGTCCGAGACCCCCGGCCGGATCGCCTTCATGCGCCTGTGGCCGATCGGCGCCTTCGCCCTGCTGGTCGGCGCCGCGGGCTGGATCTGGCCGCAGGTCGCCGCGATCGGCGCCGGCTACGCGATCCTGATCGCGCTCGCCTGGCGCGGCCGCGAGCGCGCCGTCGCCGCGGTCGAGGAGCGCGACGGCGTCCGCTTCTACGTCGAGCCTTCCTCGGCCCTCCAGCCCGTTCGCCTCGTGCGCACGCCCGGGCTCTACCGCGACCGCGCCCCGACGCCCAAGCCGCCCCCGCCACCTCCGGTCGAGGCCGGCTAGGGGCGCGAGCACCTCTCGCTCGCGAAGCGCGCGCATGGCGCTCCACTCGGGGTCGCGCCGGCGGGCGAAGGCGATCGCTCCACCGGCGGCAGCGGCCAGCGCCGCGATTCCGCCGAGCACGAGGCCCGCCCTGGGCCCCGCGACCTCGGAGAGCCAGCCGACGATCGGGCCGCCGATCGGGGTCGAGCCGAGGAAGACGACCGAGTACAGCGCCATCACCCGGCCGCGCATCGCCGGGCTCGCGCCGAGCTGCAAGGTGGAGTTGACGCCGGCGGCGAACGTGACGCTCACCGCGCCCATCGGCACCAGCGCCACAAGCGCAAACGGGAGCGTCGGCGCTGCCGCGGCGAGCAGGGCGCAGAGGCCGAAGGCCGCGGCCGCGCCGACCAGCAACCGGTCGCTCACCCGGCCCCGCGCGCCGGTCACGAGGGCGCCGCCGACCGAGCCGACCGCCATCGCGACCGCGAGCGCGGTGTAGGCGGCGGCGCCGCCGTCGAAGGTGAAGCGGCCGAGCAGGGGCAGCAGGACCTGGAAGTTGAAGGCCAGCGTCCCGACGACGACCATCATCGCCAGCGGGATGGCGAGCCGCGGCTCGCCGCGGACGTACCGGATCGCCTCCCGCACCCCGCCGCGCTCGTGCTCGTCGCGGCCGGGCGCGTCGAGGAGCGCGGGGTCCATGCCGCGCAGGGCGACGATCATCGCGGCGAAGGTCGCGGCGTTGATCAGGAAGCAGGGGGCGACCCCGACGGTCGCGATCAGCAGCCCTGCGCCGGCCGGGCCGAGGATGCGCGCGGAGTGGACCAGAACGCTGTTGAGGCCGACGGCGTTGACGACCTGGTCGGCGCCGACCATCTCGATCACGAAGCTCTGGCGGGTCGGGTTGTCGACGGCGTTCACGAGGCCGCGGACGAAGACCAGGGCGAAGACCATCCAGGGGACGACCGCCCCGGTCGCGGTCAGCCCCCAGAGCGCGAGCGCGGGGACGGCCATCGCGGTCTGGGTGGCGACCAGGAGGGATCGCTTCGGCCACCGGTCGGCGATCACGCCGCCCCAGGCGCCGAAGACGAGGATCGGCAGGAACTGGAGCGCTGCGGTGACGCCCACGGCGACGCCACTACCGGTGAGCTCGAGGATGAGCCACATCTCGGCGACCATCTGCATCCAGTTGCCGCTGAGCGAGACGATCTGGCCGGCGAAGTAGCGCCGGTAGTTGGGGATCTCGAGCGAGCTGAAGGACCGTCGCAGCGCGGCCGTCACCCGCGTCTCACCGACTCGGCGTCGAGCAGGCGCTCCAGGATCTCCGAGGCGCGGGCGAGTGTCTCGACCTCGTCGGGATCGAGGTCGCGCATGCGCTTCGCCAGGTAGGCGGTCTTACGCTTGCGCAGCCGCTTCAGCAAGGCCGTCCCCTCGGCCGTCGAGGCGACCAGACAGCCGCGGCCGTCGGATGGGTCGGGCGTGCGGCTGGCGAGGCCGAGGTCGACGAGCCGGGAGACGATCCTGGTCGCGGTGGGCCGGCGGATCCGCTCGCGCTCGGCGAGCTCGCTCGGCGTGAGCGGCCCGAAGCTCTCGATCGTGCCGAGGGCGGCGTTCAGCGTCGGGCTGAGGACGCCGCTCCCCTCCGCCTCGTAGGCGTCCTGGCGCAACCGCCGGGCGGTCCTCACGACCGCGAAGCGCAGCCGCGCAGCGATCTCCTCGACTGGAGCCAAAGTAGTTTCCATCGCTAATTAGCTTAGCGAACTACCGTGGGAAGCCGTGGGAGGGCCGGGGCGTTGGATGCATCGCGACGTCGCGGGGTCGGGCAGTGAGGGGGTGAGCGAGAGTGGCAACGCCCGTGCGTGCGCCTGGGCTCGCGCGAACGCCGACGCGATCGTCACGGATTTCGCATGCTGTCGTGATCCCCTCGCGCCCCCAACGGCGAGCGTGCGCTTTTGGACGCCATACGTCCGAAACCTCACTCTCGCTGGGCGACGGCGCGCGGTCGCGCTAGCTGCGGCCGCGGAGCTTCAACAGCTGCTTCCAGGTCCGCGTGTTCGCCACGTCGCCCTTCGTCAGCCACCCCCGGCGAGCGGTCGCGAGGCCGTAGCGGATGTTCGCGAGCGTGTCGACGCCGTGCGCGTCCGTGTTGACGCATATCTTCACGCCCGCCTCCGCGGCCAGGCGCGCGTTCGACTCCGAGAGGTCGCGGCGGTTCGGGTTGCCGTTGATCTCGATGAACGTGCGGTGCTCGGCCGCCGCCGCGGCGATCGCCTCGACGTCGACGTCATACGGCTCCCGCCGGCCGATCAGGCGGCCGGTGAGGTGCCCGATGCAGTCGACCTGCGGGTTCTCGATCGCGGCGATGAACCGCTCGGTCATCTTCGCCTTCGAGGTCCGGAAGGCGGTATGGACGCTGGCGATCACCCAGTCGAGCCGCTCGAGGACCGCGGGCTCGTAGTCGAGCGAGCCGTCCGGCAGGATGTTGACCTCCGACCCGGCGAGCAGGGTGAAGCGCCCCTTCGACTCGGCGTTGTAGGCGGCGACCTCCTCGATCCGCTCGAGCAGCGCCTCGGCCGTGACGTCGTTGCCGAACCCGTGGCTGGCGGAGTGGTCGGTGACCGCCAGATACGCGTAGCCCCGCGCTCGCGCCGCCTCGGCCATCTCGGCGAGCGAGTTGCGTCCGTCCGAGAGCGTCGTGTGGCAGTGCAGGTCGCCGCGCAGGTCGTCGAGCTCGACCAGGGGGGGCAGCTTGCCGTTCGCGGCGGCGGCGATCTCGCCCCGCCCCTCGCGCAACTCGGGCTCGATGTAGGCGAGCCCGAGCCGCTCGTAGACCTCGGCCTCCGTGTCGTAGAGGGCGACCGAGCCGGACTCGACGTCCGTCACCCCGTGCTCCGACACCGAGAGGCCCTTCCGCACGGCCCGCTCGCGCAGGTCGACGTTGTGCTGGGCCGAGCCGGTGAAGTGCTGGAGCAGGTTGCCGTAGGCCTTCGGCTCGACGATCCGCAGGTCGACCGAGACGCCGTCGAAGGTGACGATCCTGGTCCCGGCGGCTCCCGCCGTTCCGGCCTGGGCGGCGAGCGGATGCTCGGCGAGCGCCGTCGCCACGGCAACCGGGTCGGTCGCGGTGGCGATCAGGTCGATGTCCTTGCAGGTCTCGGTGAGCCGGCGGGCGGAGCCCGCGATCGCCACCCGCTCGCAAGCCGGATGCTCGCGCAGCGCCTCGGCGAGCTTCTCGGCCACCGGCAGCACCTTGCTCAGCAGCAGGCGCCCCGGCGCGCCCTCCTCGCCGAGCCGGTCGAGCGCCTCGATCACCCCGCTCTCGAACTTCGGCCCCAGGCCCTTGACGTCGCGGAGCTTCTGCGCCTCGGCCGCGGCGCGGAGATCATCCAGGCTGGCGACGCCGAGCTCGTCGAACAGCCGCCGCGCGGTCTTCGCCCCGAGGCCCGGAATCCGGGTGACCTCGACGAGCGAGGCGGGGAACTTCGCCTTCAGCTTCGCCGCCGCCGGGATCTCCCCCGTCTCGACCAGGTCGACGATCTTCCCCTGCAGCGTCTCGCCGATGCCGGGCAGCTCGGTGGCCCGGCCGGCACGCGCCAGGTCGGCGACCGAGACCGGGCTCCCCTCGATCACGCGCGCCGCCTCGCGATAGGCGATCACGCGATAGCGCACCGCGCCGTCGAGCTCGTACAGCGTTGCCAGCTCGGTCATCGCGGCGGCGATCTCCGCGTTGCGCATCGTGCCCTCCACGGGCTTGACTCTAGTGAGGACTCTGAGGACGGCTGGCCAGGGATGACGCCACTAGATTGCGGGCGTGAGCGCCAACCCGCCGCTGTGGCTCGTGCTGCCCACGTACAACGAGGCAGACAACCTCGCCGGCCTCGTCGCCGCGATCCTCCCGCGGTTGCCGGCCGGCGGCACGGTGCTGATCGTCGACGACGCGTCGCCCGACGGCACCGGCCGGATCGCCGACGACCTGGCGGGCCGCCACGGCGAGATCGAGGTCCTGCACCGCCCCGGCAAGCAGGGGCTCGGTCCCGCCTACGTCGCCGGGTTCGGCCTCGCGCTCGACCGCGGCGCCGGCCTGGTTGCCCAGATGGACGCCGACTGGTCGCACGACCCCGGCGATCTCCCGCGGCTGGTCGCCGCGGCGGGCTCGGCCGACCTCGTGCTCGGCTCGCGCTACGTCGCCGGCGGCGGGGTCGCCGATTGGGGCCCCGTGCGGCGCCTGATCAGCCGTGGCGGGAGCGCCTACGCGCGCACGGTGCTCGGGCTCGGCATCCGCGACCTGACCGGCGGCTACAAGGTCTTTCGGCGCGAGGTGCTCGAGCGGATCGACCTCGGGTCGATCGCCTCGCTCGGGTACGCGTTCCAGGTCGAGACCACCTACCGCGCGGCGCGGGCCGGCTTTCGGATCGTCGAGGTGCCGATCACCTTCTCCGACCGCCGCGTCGGCGAGTCGAAGATGACCGGCTCGATCGTGGTCGAGGCGGCGCTGCGGGTCCCCGCCATGCGACTGGCGAACCGTCGCCGCTGAACGCATAATCTTGGTTTGCGGGCCTTCCGCGACGTACTATACTTTTTGAAGTGATCGCCACCCGCCCGCGGGGGCGATGGCACCGCACCGCAGCCAAAGACCACGGGTTAGGAGACCTAGAGTGACCGGCAAACTCCCCGACGTGACCGACGCCAACTTCCAGGCCGACGTGCTCGAATCCGAGACCCCTGTACTGGTCGACTTCTGGGCTCCCTGGTGCGGACCGTGCCGCGTCGTGCACCCGATCCTCGAGGAGATCGCCGCCGAGCGCGACGGCGACCTGAACGTCGTCAGCCTCAACGTCGACGACAACCAGCAGACCGCCGCCCGCTACGAGGTGCTCTCGATCCCGACCCTGATCCTCTTCCGCGACGGCGCGGAGGCGAAGCGGGTCGTCGGGGCGCTGCCGAAGCGCCGCCTCGAGGCCGAGCTCGAACCGGCGCTCGTTTAAGTCGCTCCGTGTTTATCATCCGCCTATGCGACTGATAACTCTCGTCGCACTGGCAGGGATCGTCTCGCTCGTCGCGGTCTTCGGCGGTATCGCCGGGGCCAGCGATTCCAACAAGGGCGCCAAGGTCCAGGTCGGTGACGACTTCTTCAACCCGACGTCCGTCTCGATCGCGAAGGGCACGAAGGTCACCTTCAAGTGGATCGGGGTCGACAAGCACAACGTGGTCAAGAAAAAGGGACCGGGCGGTTCGTTCAGCTCCGGAACCACCGACCAGACGGGCTTCAAGTACAAGCACAAGTTCAAGAAGGCCGGGACCTACAAGCTCATCTGCACTGTCCACGAGGACATGAAGATGAAGGTCAACGTCGGCTGACTCAGCCCGCCCGCTCGATCCCGATCTGAAGCTCGCGGCCCTCGATTGCGGCCGCCGGCGACGAGTTGTCGCCGTCGAAGGTGATCGAGGTCGCGAGCGTCTCCGCCGCGACGTAGCCCTGGTGGGCGCGCGCCGCTTCGAGCAGGGCCGCGTCGCCGCCGAGCGTGAGCGCGATCCGGTCCGAGACGTCGAGGCCGGCCTGCTTGCGGGCGCCCTGGATCGCGTGCACGACCTCGCGCGCGAGGCCCTCCCGGCGGAGCTCGTCGTCGAGCTCGAGTGAGAGTGCCACGGCGCGACCGGCGTCGGCCTCGACCTCGTACCCCTCCAGCGGGCGCATCGCCAGGGTGAAGTCGTCGGGCTCGAGCGTGTGCTCGGCCCCGTCGATGTTGATCCCCATCCGCCGCTCGCCTCGTGTCGCCTCGGCGACGTGGTCGGGGTCGAGCGCCTCGATCGCGGCCGCCACCTGCGGCATCGCGCTGCCGAATCGCGGCCCGAGCGCCCGGTAGTTGGGCTTGACGACGTACTCGACCAGGTCGGCCTGCTCGGAGACGAACTCGAGCTCCTTGACGTTGAGCTCGCCCGCGACCACCGCGCCGAGGCGCTCGATCTCCGCGCGCTCCGCCTCGGTGGCGACGATCACCGCCCGGCCCAGCGGCTGGCGATTCTTGACCCGGGCCTGTGCGCGGGCGGCGCGCCCGAGCTCGATCGCGCGCATCGCCGCCTCGACGCCGGCCTCGAGCTCGCCGTTCTCCAGCTCCGGGTCGGGCTCGGGATAGTCGCCGAGATGGACCGAGTCGGCGCCGCCGTTGAGGTTGTCGTGGATCTCGTCGGTGACGAAGGGGACGAATGGCGCGAGCAGCCTCGAGACCTCGATCAGGCAATGGCGCAGGGTCGCGAACGCGGCGCGGTCGCCCTCCCAGAAGCGACGCCGGTTGAGCCGGACGTACCAGTTCGAGAGCTCATCGACGTACTCGGCGATCGCGCGGCCCGCGGTGGTGCAATCGAAGTCGTCCATGCGGTCGATCACGGTCGCCGTCAGCCCCTGCAGCTTCGAGACGGCCCAGCGGTCGAGATCGTCGTCGCCGAGCGGTGCCCCCGCAAGCTCCTCGGGCCCGACCCCCTCGGCGTTGGCGTAGAGGACGAAGAACGAGTAGGTGTTCCAGAGCGTGAGCAGGAAGCGCCGCAGCGACTCGCCGACCGTGTCGGCTGAGAACCGGTAACCCGCCCAGGGCTGCTGTGAGCTCAGGTAGTACCAGCGAAAGGCGTCGGCGCCGTGCAGCTCGAGCACGTGCCAGGGATCGACGACGTTGCCGCGGCTGGTCGACATCTTCCGGCCCTCCGGGTCTGAGATCAGTCCCAGGCAGACGCAGTTGCGATAGCTGGCCTGATCGAAGAGCAGCGTCGACTCGGCCAGCAGCGAGTAGAACCAGCCCCGGGTCTGATCCTGCGCTTCGCAGATGTAGTCGGCCGGGAAGCGCTCGCTGAACTCGTCCTCGTTCTCGAACGGATAGTGGAATTGCGCGAACGGCATCGCTCCCGAGTCGAACCAGGCGTCGATCACCTCCTCGACCCGCCGCATCTCCCCGCCGCACCGCGGGCAGCTGAGAGTGACGCCGTCGATGTAGGGGCGGTGCAGGTCGTCGGGGAGCTCGGCGCCGCGCTCGCGCAGCTCGGCGATCGAGCCGGCGCAGAAGGTGCCCTCGCAGTCAGCCGACTCGCATTCCCAGATTGGCAGCGGCGTGCCCCAATAGCGCTCGCGCGAGAGCGCCCAGTCGACGTTGCCCTCGAGCCACTTGCCAAAGCGCCCGTGCTTGACGTGGTCGGGACGCCAGCCGATCGTCTCGTTCTCGGCCAGCATCCGGTCGCGGACCTCGGTCGTGCGGATGTACCAGCTCGACTTCGCGTAGTAGAGCAGCGGCGTGCCGCAGCGCCAGCAGTGCGGATAGGAGTGCTCGTATTCCTCGAGGCGAAACAGGCGGCCGTTCCCGCGCAGTGCCTCGACGATCTCGCGGTTGTGCTCGAACACCATCCTGCCCTGGAAGTCCGGGACTCGCTCGTCGAAGGTGCCGTCGGCCCGGACCGGGTTCTGCAGCGTCATCCCGTACTGCTCGCCGAGCCTGAAGTCGTCCTCGCCGAAGGCGAGCGCGGTGTGGACGAGACCGGTGCCGTCGTCGGTGGTGACGAAGTCGGCCAGCAACACCGAGTGGCCGAGGGGCCCGAAGTCCTCACCCTTGATGAAGTCGAACGGCGCCTGGTAGCGGACCCCCTCGAGCGCCGTGCCCGGGAAGTGGGCGAGCACCTCGCCTTCCTCGCCGAGCACCCGCTCGACCAGCGGTCGGGCGACGACGTAGACCTCGCCGTCGACCCGAGCCCGCACGTACTCGATCTCAGCCCCGGCGGCGACCGCCGCGTGCGAGATCAGCGTCCACGGCGTCGTCGTCCAGACGAGCAGGTTGTCGCCGGGCTCGAGCGGGTTCTCCGGGATCGTCGTCGCCGGGGGCACCGCGATGACCGGGAGGCGAACGAAGACCGCGGGGTCGACCACGTCCTCGTAGCCCTGCGCGACCTCGTGCGAGGAAAGCGCGGTGCCGTCGCGAGGGCAGTAGGGGACTACCTTGTGCGCGTTGTAGAGGCGCCCCTGGTCCCAGATCTCGCGCAGCGCCCACCACACGGACTCGATGTAGTCGTTGGTCATCGTCACGTAGGGCCGGTCGAGGTCGATCCAGAAGCCGATCCTCTCGGTGAGGCGGTTCCAGTCGTCCACGTAGCGCAGGACCGACTCCCGGCAGCGCTGGTTGAACTCGGCGATTCCGTACTCCTCGATCTCCGCCTTCGAGGCGATCCCGAGCTCCTTCTCGATCTCGAGCTCGACCGGGAGCCCGTGGCAGTCCCAGCCGGCCTTGCGCGGCACGTAGTGGCCGCGCATCGCCTTGTAGCGGGGATAGACGTCCTTGAAGGCGCGCGCGAGCACGTGATGGGACCAGGACCTGCCGTTCGCCGTCGGCGGCCCGTCGTAGAAGCTCCAGACCGCCGCCCCCGCCTCTCGGCGCTCGGTCACCTGGCGCTCGAAGGTGCGATCGGCGCGCCAGCGCTCGAGCACGCCGAGCTCGAGCTCGGGAAACGACTGCTTCGGGTCGACGGGGCGAAATCCGGGCATCAGGGCCCGGATTGTGCCAATCGCCCGAGTTGCGGCGGGTTCGAGCTACTCGTCCGGGTTGCGGGGCGGGGGGTCCGTCCGGTCCGGCTCGCCCGCGAAGACGTGGGACTCCTCGTGTGGCTCGCCCCCCGGCCCGTAGTGGTCGGGGTTGACCATCGGGGGGTCAGTCCTGTCCGGCTCACCCGCGAAGACGATGGACTCCTCGTGTGGCTCGCCCCCCGGCCCGTAGTGGTCGGGGTTGCGGTTCGGGGGGTCCGTCGTGTCCGGCTCGCCCACGATGACGTCCGAACCCGCGTCCGCCCCTTCGTCACGCTCGGGCGCCGCCACCGCCGAGCCGTCGTCGACCGCCGGCGCCGTTTCACCGGATGGAGCGGCGGCTGTCGCCCGTTCGCCGGGTCCCGCCGCTCGCGCGGTCGACGACCCGCTCGAGGACCCGCGCTCGCGATCCGAGCCGGTGCGCGAAGCACAGCCGCCCGCGTTGCCGCAGCCGTCCGCGGCGATCTCGCCGCCTTCCTCGGCGGTGGAGCCCGCCGCCTGCGGAGCGATCACGACCGTCGAACCCTGCAGCGCGCCGCCTCCGCCTCCGCCGTCTTGCAGGAGAAGGATCGCGGCCAGTGCAAGGGCTGCGACCGCCACCGCCCCGACGACCCAGGTCCTGCTCACCGGCGCGTCTCTCAAGATCTCACTCGAACTTCCTCATCCGCCCGAGGTCCGGCCGAGGGAGCGGGGCGGTCGAAACCGCCCCGCTCCCAGGCCGTCCGTGTGTGCTGATCAGTCCGCTACTTGCACCTCGCCTAGAAGATGCAGGTTGCGACCGGCACCCACGTCGCCGTGGTCGGCCCGCCGTCGTAGGCGACCTCGATGACCGCACTGTCCGGCTCGCCGCGGGTGATGCTCTGCGTGCCAACGGTCATCCGCTCGTTGTGCCCGCCCGTCGCGGTCCAATCGACCGACGTGCTCAGCAGGTCCTCGCCGGTCCCACAGGACACGCTCGCCGTGGAGAGTGTGTAGGAGCCGTCGTGCTGGGTCGGATCGGTGGTGATGCTCGTCGCCGGTCCGGTGTGCTCGTGAACGGTGTCGAGCTCGTCGGCTCCGACGATGCCGGGTGCGATCTCGGCGCTGCCGACGGAGTCGTCGACGATCTCCGAGGCGGCGACCGAGCCGGTGCCGAGATCGGACGTGCTGAGGCTCTCGTCGATGACCTCAGAGCTGCCGACGGAATCCGGGGCCAGATCGGCGGCCGCGAGGCTCTCGTCGAGAATGTCGTCGGTCCTCAGCGAGTTGTCGACGACATGGCGCGAGGCGGTCGAGTCATCGCGCAGCTTGTTGCCGTTGACCGAATCCTCCTGCAGGTCGGCAGTCCTGACCTCGCCGTTGGTGATGTCGTCGGTGAACACGGTGTTGGTTCCCGGCAAAGCGACGGCGCTGGCTGTGAACGCGAAGAACAGCGCGACGTAGCCGATGATGTTGGACCGGATGTGGTTCCGGATACGCATTGGTGAATGGACCTCCCTGGTCGGTGCTGCCACCCCCGTTGAGGCGGCACGTTTCTACTCGGAATGGCGCGGAGGTTTGAAGAAGGGCTGACCCCCCAGGACCTCCGACGCGCAACCCTCCCATGCTCCAGCTCGGCTTCGCATCGGGGGTCTACCCTGACATTGACCCTGATGCCACCTCGGCTATGGTTGCCGCCGAGCGATGTCCTCGTTGCATCACCAGGCGACGTGACCGGGCCCACGGGCCTCGCCCCGACCGCCCCCCTGTTGGAGCGCGACCCCGAGCTGGCCGCGCTCAAGCGGGCGCTCGCCGCCGCCCGTCGCGGCGAGGGCGGGGCGGTCATCGTCGCCGGCGACCGGGGGACGGGCAAGACGAGTCTGCTCGAGGCCTGCCGAGCGTTCGCCGCTCGCACCCGGATGCTGACTCTGACCGCCGCCTGCAGCGCGCAGGAGCGTGAGTTCTCCTTCGGCGTCGCGCGCCAGCTGCTCGCCCGCGCTCAGGCCGAGATCGAGGCCGGGGACGGCGCCGAGGTGCTGCGCGACCCGGCCGCCGAGGCCGACGCGTTCGCGCGGTTCGAGGCTCTGCACTCGCTCGTCGCGGCCCTGGCGACGCGCGCTCCGGTGCTGATCACGGTCGACGATCTCGAATCGTGCGACGCGGAGTCGCTCGCCTTCCTCGCCTTCCTCGCGCGCCGCATCGAGGAGCTGCCGATTGCGCTCATCCTGGCGGGGTTCGCGACCGGTCCCTTCGGCGAGCGAGATCCCGCGGCAGCGTTCGCCGGCACGCCCGGGCTGCTGACGCTCGCTCTGGCCGACCTGAGCGAGGAGGCGACGGCGACCCTGATCGCGGCGCGGATCGGGACACGACCCGACGACGCCTTCACCGCGCTCTGCCGGCGGGCGACCGGCGGCAACCCGTGGCTGCTCGCCGAGCTCGCCGAAGCGGCGGCCGCCGAGGGACTCGCCCCGGCGGCCGACTCGGCGGGACGGGTGGCCGAGCTTGCGCCGCCGGGGATCTCGCGCTCGGTGCTGGCCCGGCTCGAGCCCGAGGCCCGCGCCGTCGCGCGGGCCGCCGCGGTCCTCGGCAGCGAGAGCGAGCTCGCCGAGGTCGCATCGCTCGCCGAGATGACCCCGGCCGCCGCCGGTGCCGCCGCCGACGCCCTCGTATCCCTGGGCGTGTTCGTGCCCGACGCCCCGATCGGGTTCGTCCGGCCGATCGTTCGGGCCGCCGTGTACGCGGATCTGCTCCCGCACGAACGGGCGGCCGCGCACGCTCGCGCAGCACGGCTGATGGCCGAGCGCGGGCGCCCGCACCGGGTGGTCACGCATCTCCTCGCCGCCGAGCCGAGCGGGGACGGCTGGCTAGTCGAGCAGCTCGAGCGTGCCGCGGTCGCCGCCATGCGCGATGGAGATCCGGGCCTCGCCTGGCGCCTTTTGGTGCGGGCGCTGGCCGAGCCCCCGGGGCCGGGCGACCGTCCGCGGCTCCTGTTCGCCGCCGGCGTCGCTTCGGCGCGGGGGGACGGGGCCGACGCCGTGACCCTGCTCACCGAGGCCCTGGAGCTCGAGCACGATCCGGAGCGGCGGGCCGCGATCACGCTCGAGCTGGCGCAGAACCTCGCCTACGGCGGCAGGGCCGGGCGGGCAGCCCGGCTCCTGCTCGCCGGGATCGAGAACCTGGGAGCCGAGCAGCCACTGCGCGACGATCTCGAGGCGCTGCTGCTGGCGTTCGCGGCGACGACCACGTCCGCACGCCGGATCGCGGGCGACCGGCTCGGCCGGTTCTCGAGCGCGACCCGCGAGCGCGACCCGGAGGCGCGTCCGCTGCTCGCATCCCTGGCGCTCGAGCAGGTGACCGCCGGCGGAACCGCGCCCGAGGCGATCTCGCTCGCGCAGCGGGCGCTCTCGGGCGGCATGCCGCTGTCCGAGCGGAGCCCCGGCTCGCCGCTTCCCCACCTCGCCGCCGCCGCGCTGCTGTGGGCGGACCGGGTCGACCTCGCCGAGGAGGCCGCGTCCCGGGCGCTCGCGGCCGCCCGCGCGGGCGCTTCCGTCGTCGGCGAGACGTTGGCGTTGACGACGCGCGCCCTGATCCGCTTCCGGGGCGGCGACCTCGCCGGTGCCGCGGCCGACGCCGACGCCGCCCTGGCGCTGGAGGCGCTCCGCGGGGAGCAGGTATTCGTCGTGCCGGCGGCGGCCACACGTGCGGAGGTGCTGATCGAACGCGGGGAGCTGGCCGAGGCGGGGAGCGCGTTGATACTTGTCGGGCCGGTCGCGCACGACCCCGAGGCGCTCCTCACCCAGCCCCTCAGAGAGGCTCGCGCGCGGCTCTGGATGGCGCAGGGCAACCCGGCGGCGGCACTTGCCGAGCTCGGCTCGTGTGAGGAGCGCGAGCGCTCCTGGGGTGCGCCGGCCGTGGCTCCCGTGGCCTGGCGGTCCGAGAGCGCGATGGCCCACCTCGCGCTCGGCCGGCTGGCCGAAGCGCGCCGGCTGGCCGACGAGGAGCTCATCCTGGCGCGGGAGTTCGGCGCGCCGCGAGCGATCGGGATCGCGCTGCGCGCCTGCGGGATGGTCGGCGCCGGCGAGTCGAGGACCCGCTCGCTCGAGTTGCTGCGCGAGGCCTGCGCGACGCTGACGCGATCGGGCGATCGACTCGAGCGCGCCCGCACCGCGATCGAGCTCGGCTCGGCCCTGAGGCGAGCGGGCCGCCGCTCCGAGTCCCGAGAGCGGCTCTCGGAGGGACTGGAGGTCGCGCGAAGCTGCGGCGCGACGGTGCTCGTCGAGCGCGCCTACGCGGAGCTTGCGGCCGGCGGATCCCGCCGGCGCAAGATCCTCCGTTCGGGTGTCTCCGAGCTCACGGTGAGCGAGCGGCGGGTCGCGGCGATGGCCGCGGAGGGGATGACCAATCGCGAGATCGGCGAAGCGCTGGTGGTCACCGTGAAGACGGTCGAGAGCCACCTCGGCCACGCCTATCGCAAGCTCGAGATCCGGTCGCGCCGGGATCTCGCGCGGGCGCTTGCCGGTCAGGCGCTCGGGACGTCGTCGTCATCGCTCGACCGCCGCGTCGGCGACTGAGCTGACCCCTACCAGACGATCAGCAGGTCGTCGGGGCGCCGCGGGTGGACGTAGACGGGCAGCACGGTGCCCGGCTCCATGCGCCGCGCGGCGAAGCCCCCGACGATGATCGAGCGCTCGATCCGGCGCGGCTTCAGGCCCGGGAGCTCGAGGTCGAGCACGAGCTCGAACAGCGGTTGCTCGTTGACGGAGATCTCGGTCGAGGCGGCGACGACCGTCGCCTTGCCCCGGATCCCGTTGCGGGCCAGCCACCGGTTGTGGTGTGCGCGGAGCTCGGCGCGCGCGACGATCAGGCACGCGACCACGGTCCCGAGGAGGTAGAGGACGCCGACGATCCGGACCGGGAGCACGGGCACGAGGCTGAGCGCGATCCCGGCGACCAGGAACACGGCGATGATCCCGGCGCCGGTGCGGTTGAGCCGCACCTAGGCCTCCTCGAGGCACTCGTCGCGAATCCGCGCCGCGACCGCCGCCGTCGTCTCCCAGAGGGCGTCGAGGTCCGCCGGGTCCGGATCGGTCCCGTCGATCGAGCCGGCCAGGTCGCCGTATGCGAGCTCGAACGCGAAGCTGGGCGGGGGCCGCGTCGTGAGCCAGTCGATGAACGCGGGGGAGAACAGCTGGCGCATCCAGTTGGGGTCCTGGTAGGGGCTCGCGACGACCTCGTACTCGGCCGAGAGCGCCTCGCTCTCGGTCCAGATCGCCTCGCTGTCGAGCTCCATGCCCATTCCCATCGGGCTCTCGACCCGTCCCCGTCGCCGGCAGAAGAGGCGCGGCACGTGCTGCTCGGCCTCGGCGACACGGGTGATCGCGACGACGAACTCGAACCAGCCGCCGCCGGTGGCTCCGAGAGCGTGACCGCCCTCGTAGCGGAGGAGGCCGATCAGCTGGTATTCGCCGTGGGCCAGGCGGCCCCGCCAGGCCGGCTCGAGCCGGGTTCCCTCGGCGCGGGCCAGCAGGGGCGTGAGCGCATCGACCGGCTGCCCGCCGGCGTTCTCGAGGCCGCGCTCGCGGCCGAAGGCGTTGAAGCTCTCATCGACCGCGCTCATCTCTCGCTGAGGCTAACCCCAGCGGTGGCCTGGCCCGGGGCCGTGCGGGCCGGCGGCAGATGCCGCCGGCCGGGCGAGCGGTTCTAGGACCGCTCGCCTCGCGCGAGTCGCGCCCGCAGGCGGCCTGAGCTCGGGCGCTCGGAACGCGCCCGACGGTCACGGTCTGCGCGCTGAGCGTCCACGAACATGAGTACGAGTGACGGATGCATACGAAACCTCCTAACCGGTGTTGTCCTATAGATAGTTATAGCAGGAGCTAACCCGCGTTGATAAAATGGCGGTTATGCCGACAGATCAGACGGCACCCGCGGAGCTCGAGTTGGTGCGTGAGTTCGTCAACACGCGGGACATCGAAGACCGCACGGACGAGCTCGAGACGGCATCGGGGGCGCTGGACTGGCTGGTTGCCCACACCCTCGCGGACGCCGAGACGTCGCTCGACGAGGCCGACCGCCTGCGATTGGTCGAGGTCCGCGAGGCCCTGCGGGCGCTGCTGCTCGCCAACAACCTCGGCGAGCCCGCGCCGCCGGAGGCGCTTGCGGCGCTCAACGAGCAGTCGGCCGAAGCGGCGATCGTGCTCCGCTTCGGGGTCGACGGTGCCGCCCTGGTCACCCGTTGCGGCGGCGTCGACTCGGCGATCGGGCGCCTGCTGGCGATCGTCCACTCGTCGATGGCCGAGCGCACGTGGCCGCGGCTCAAGGCCTGCCCGGCCGAGGACTGCCACTGGGCCTTCTACGACCATTCCCGCAACCGCTCGGGCACCTGGTGCGAGATGGGGGAATGCGGCAACCGGGCCAAGGCGCGCCGCTTCCGCGAGCGTCACCGAGCGCCGGCCCAGTAGCGATAGCTTGTGGCGGTGAGCGCGCAGCAACTGTGGGGCGGTGAGACGACGAAGGCGGTTGAGAACTTCCCCGTATCCGGAGAGCCGGTCCCGGCGCCGGTGCTCCACTGGCTCGGCCGGATCAAGGCCGAGGCAGCGCGCGTCAACGCCGATCTCGGCAAGCTCGACCCCGGCGTCGCCGAGCGGATCGCCGCCGCCGGCGACGCGGTCGGCGCGGGCGAGCACGACGCCCAATTCCCCATCGACGTCTTCCAGACCGGGTCCGGGACCTCCTCGAACATGAACGCCAACGAGGTGATCGCGAACCTCGCCGGCGACGGCGCCCATCCCAACGACCACGTCAACATGGGCCAGTCGTCGAACGACGTCTTCCCCTCCGCGGTGCATCTCGCGGCGCTCGGCCAGGTGACCGACGAACTGCTGCCGGCGATCGACGGCCTGGCGGAGGCGTTCGCGGCCAAGAGCGTCGAGTTCGCCGACCACGTCAAGTCCGGCCGCACCCACCTCATGGATGCCGTTCCGGTCACCCTCGGGCAGGAGTTCGCCGGCTACGCGGCGCAGGTCCGGCTGGGCGCGGCGCGGGTCCGCGACACCCTCGGGCGGGTCGGCCAGATCCCGCTCGGTGGGACCGCGACCGGGACCGGCATCAACACGCATCCCGAGTTCGCCGAGGGCGTCCGCGCGAGGCTCTCGCAGGCGACCGGGCTCGAGATCTCCGCGCCGGAGGATCCGTTCGAGGCGAACGGCAACCGCGACGCGCTGGTGGAGCTCTCCGGGGCGCTGAAGGTGGTCGCGGTGTCGCTGATCAAGATCTGCGGCGACCTCGCCCTGATGGGCTCCGGCCCGCGAGCCGGCCTCGCCGAGATCCGCCTCCCCGAGCTCCAGAAGGGATCCTCGATCATGCCCGGGAAGGTCAACCCGGTGATCTGCGAGGTCGTGATCCAGGTCGGCGACCAGGTGATCGGCAACGACGCGGCGATCGCGATCGCGGGATCGCAGGGCCAGTTCGAGCTCAACGTCCGGGTGCCGCTGATCGCCCGCAACCTGCTCGACTCGGTGAAGCTGCTGTCCTCCGCATGCGGCCTTCTCGACGCCAAGTGCGTGCGCGGGATCGAGCCGAACGAGGAGATGCTCGCCCGCCACGCGGAGTCGACGCTGCAGGTCGCCACCGCCCTCACCCCCCATATCGGCTACGACGTCGCGACCGAGATCGTCAAGGAGGCGGCGAGCTCGAACCGCACCGTGCGCGAGGTCGCGAGCGACCGGGGCGTTGACGAAGCCGTGCTCGAGCAGGCGCTCGACTTCGTGCAGATGGCGCGGCCGCACGACTGAGTGATCGACCGGACCGCGGTCGAGGCCGCGAGCCAGCGGATCGCGGGCCGCGTCCGCGAGACGCCGTCGGTCGAGTTGGAGCCGAACGCGCTCGGCCTCGCCCACCGGGCGACGCTGAAGCTCGAGGCGCTCCAGCGGACGGGCTCGTTCAAGCTCCGCGGCGCGTTCAACGCCCTGCTCGCGGCCGACGTGCCCGCGGTGGGGATCGTGGCTGCGTCCGGCGGAAACTTCGGTGTCGCCGCCGCGACCGCGGCCCAGGATCTCGGCATCCCGGCGGCCGTCTTCGTCCCGGAGGCGTCGCCCGCCGCGAAGGTCGAGCGGCTGCGGGGCACCGCGGCCGACGTCCACGTCACCGGGGCGCTCTACGACGACTCGCTGGCCGCCAGCCGCGAGCACGCCGCCGCCAGCGGCGCGCTCGAGGTCCACGCCTTCGACGACCCGGCGGTCGTCGCCGGGCAGGGGACCTGCGGTCGCGAGCTCGACCGCGCGCGACCGGGCCTCGACACGGTCCTTGTCGCGGTGGGCGGGGGCGGGCTCTGCGCGGGCGTCGCCGCCTGGTTCGAGGATGCCGCCCGGGTGATCGCGGTCGAGCCGATCGCGGCGCCGACCTACGCCCGGGCGCTCGAGGCCGGGGGGCCGATCGAGGTCGAGGTCGGCGGGGTCGCCTCGGACTCGCTCGGCGCCAGGCGTATCGGCGATTGCCCCTGGGCGGCGATGAGCCGCTGCGAGGTGGGATCGGTGCTGGTCTCCGACGATGCGATCCGCGACGCGCAGCGGCGCCTGTGGGCAGCGGCCAGGGTCGCGGCCGAGCCGGGTGGGGCCACCGCCCTCGCCGCGCTGACGTCCGGCGCCTACGTCCCGGGCGACGGCGAGCGGGTCGCGGCGATCGTCAGCGGCGGCAACTTCGACCCCGCCGATCTGGCGTAACGAAGCGGCTTGCCGGGCGACTCACCAACAGGTGGGAAGATCCGAGGCAGGCGCACGAAGGAGAACGATGAGCGACACGAACGGCACCGCGAGCGAGACCCCGACCATGAAGGCGACCTTCGGTGCGGGCTGCTTCTGGCAGGTCGAGGAGACGTTCCGAGGCCTCGAGGGGGTCGTCGACACCGCGGTCGGATACGAGGGCGGCCATGTCGACAACCCGACCTATGAGCAGGTCTGCGGCGGCAACACCGGCCACGTCGAGGTGGTTCAGGTCGAGTTCGACCCGAGCCGGGTCCCCTACGAGGACCTGGTCCAGAAGTACTTCGAGATCCACGATCCGACGCAGCTCAACCGCCAGGGCCCCGACGTGGGCTGGCAGTATCGCTCGGTGATCTTCACCGAGGACGACGACCAGGCCGCCAAGGCCCGCCAGGTCCTGGAGCGCAACGCCGAGCGGTTCAAGGACCCGATCGTCACCGAGATCGAGCCGGCGACGCCCTTCTGGCGGGCCGAGGAGTACCACCAGTGCTATCTCGAGAAGCGCGGCTCCCGCGGCGGCCTGCTGAGCCAGCTGCTCGGCCGCTAGGCGATCGGATGCGCGGGCGTCGCCGTGGTGCGGCGCTCGCGTTTCTCGGCTGCCTGGCGCTCGCCGGCTGCGGCGACGATGGAGCCGCGGATTCCGCTGATGACGGTGAGGGCGACGCGGCGACCGAGCTCACGGTCGCCGTCGACCCCGACGGCCAGGGGGGCGAGGCCGCGCTCGAGGCGTCGGTGAGCTGTCCGGGCGGCGACGCCCCGGCCTGCGACGCGCTCGCGGCCCTGCAGCCCGACCCGGCCGCCCCGGTCCCGGCGCAGACCGCCTGCACCGAGATCTACGGCGGGCCGGACACGCTGGCGATCGAGGGCACGATCGGCGGCGAGCCCGTCGACGCCACCCTCACCCGCGCGAACGGCTGCGAGATCGAGCGTTTCGACCGCTTCGCGAAGCTGCTGAAGCAGCTCTTCCCGGACTACGAGCCGGGGTCCGCGATCACAGGTTGACCGCCACGTACTTGGTCTCCAGGAACTCGGCGATCCCCTCGTTGCCGCCCTCGCGCCCGATCCCCGACTGCTTCACGCCCCCGAACGGGGCGCCGGCGTTCGAGACCATCCCCTGGTTGAGGCCGATCATCCCGGTCTCGAGGCCCTCGCAGACGCGCAGCGCGCGCTTCAGGTCGGAGGTGTAGACGTAGGCGACGAGCCCGTACTCGGTGTCGTTGGCGGCGGCCACGGCCTCCTCGTCGGTGGCGAAGCCCTTCACCGGGGCGACCGGGCCGAAAATCTCCTCGGTGAGCACGCGGGCGTCGTCGGGGATGTCGGAGAGCACCGTGGGCTCGAAGAAGTAGCCCGCTCCGTCGCGAGCCGAGCCGCCGACGACGGAGGTTGCGCCCTTCTCGACCGCGTCTGTGACCAGCTCGGCGACCTTGTCGCGCTGGTCACCGTCGATCAGCGGCCCGACGTCGACGCCGTCCTCGGTCCCGCGACCCAGCTTGAGCGCCCCCATGCGCTCGCCGAGCCTGGCCGCGAACTCGTCGGCGAGGCTCTCGGCGACGTGGAAGCGGTTCGCCGACGTGCAGGCCTCGCCGATGTTGCGCATCTTGGCGATCATCGCGCCCTCGACCGCGTCGTCGAGGTCGGCGTCGTCGAAGACCAGAAACGGCGCGTTGCCGCCCAGCTCCATCGAGACCTTGAGCACGTTGTCGGCGGCCTGGGCGATCAGCTTCCGCCCGACCTCGGTGGAGCCGGTGAAGGAGAGCTTGCGCAGTCGGGGGTCGCCGATGATCGGCTTCGAGATCGCGCTCGACGACGACCCGGTGACCACGTTGAGCACCCCGTCGGGGAGCCCGCATTCGGAGAGCAGCTTCGCCAGCGCCAGCATCGAGAGCGGCGTCTGCTGCGCCGGCTTGATCACCATCGTGCAGCCGGCGGCGACGGCGGGGCCGATCTTGCGGGTGCCCATCGCGTTGGGGAAGTTCCACGGGGTGATGAAGTAGGCCGGGCCGATTGGCTGGCGCATCACCAGCACCCGCGAGGCCCCGTTGCCGGCGACCTTGTAGTTGCCGTCGATGCGCAGCGCCTCGCCCGAGAACCAGCGGAAGAACTCGGCCGCGTAGGTGATCTCCGCCTTCGACTCCGCGATCGGCTTGCCCATCTCCAGGGTCATCAGCAGGGCGAGCTCGTCGGCGCGCTCGTTGAGCTGCTCGAACGCCCGCCAGAGGATCTCCCCGCGCTCGTTCGGCGCCGTGGCCGCCCACCCGGCCTGGGCGTCGCAGGCGGCGTCGATCGCGGCCTGGGCGTCGTCGGGCGTCGCGTCGGCGATCTCGCAGAGGCTCTCGCCGGTCGCCGGATCCTCGACCGAGAGCGTCTTCCCGCCGGTCGCGTCGCGCCACTCGCCGCCGATCAGAAGCTGCCGGGGCGTCTGGTCGAGGACCTTCGTCTCCTGCTCGGTGGTGCTCATCGAACCTCCATCTAGCTTGGTTGGCAGCGTATCGACCGCCCTCCGGCAACCGCGACCTTGGAGGCCGGGGCCTGTTGAGGTCGAAGATGGCGCGGATGGCGATCATCAGAGCCAGCCTCGCGGCGCTCATCGCCACGCTCGTCCTCGCGGCGGCGCCGGCCGGCGCCTCGTGGACGGTCAAGGGCCACGGTTACGGTCACGGGGTCGGGCTCTCGCAGTGGGGTGCCTACGGATACGCCAAGCACGGCCGCGGCTATCGCGAGATCGTCCGCCACTACTACAGCCACACCGAGATCGGCCGCGCCGGGGGCCGCATCCGGGTGCTGCTCGGCTCCGGCGAAGGGTCGGTCGGCTTCTCGGGCGCCAATCGAGCCTGCGGCAAGGGCCTGCGACCCGGGCGCGACTACAGCTTCGGCATCGAGGGAGGCGCCGTCGTCCTGCGCGATGGCGGCGGTCGCCGGGTAGCGGGGTGCGGCCAGGAGGGCAAGGCGTCGAGCGGGGTGGCGATCAAGGGCTTCGGCCGCTACCGGGGCAGCCTTGTCGCCCATGCCGCGGGCGGCAACGTCCTGGTGATCAACTCGCTCGGGGTCGAGGGCTACGTCAAGGGCGTGGTCCCGAACGAGGTCCCGGCGTCGTGGCCCGCGGACGCGCTCCGCGCTCAGGCGCTCGTCGCCCGGACCTACGGGCTGGCGACCGACCGCGAGGGTCCGTTCGACCAGTACGACGACACCCGCAGCCAGGTCTACGGGGGCAGGGCGTCGGAGACCAGGCAGACCAACCGGGCGGTTGCCGACACCGCCAAGCAGGTGGTCACCTACCGCGACCGCCCCGCGATCACCTACTACTTCTCGACCTCCGGCGGTCAGACCGAGAACTCGGAGTTCGGGTTTGCGGGCAGCGAGCCGGTCGCCTACCTGAAATCGGTCGACGACCCGTTCGACGATGCCTCGCCCGTCCACCGGTGGACCGAGCGGTTCTCGGACGCGAAGATGGAGGCGGAGCTCGGCGGGCTCTTCGATGGCGGGTTGAAGCGGATCGAAGTCCTGCAGAGGGGCAGGTCCCCGCGCATCGTCCGCGCCCGGGTGGTGGGCGGCTCGGGCTCGACCGTGGTCGCGGGCGCCACCCTCCGCGACCGGCTCGGCCTGCGTTCGACCTGGGCGAAGTTCAGCCGTCGCTGACCTCGCCGCGGGCAGGGTGTAGCTTTCCGCGTCGCGATGGCGGACCCGAAGACGACGATCAGCCCCAAGGGCAAGGCGGAGGCAGAGGCCGAGCTCGAGCACCGGCGAACCGTGCAGCGCGCGGAGATCGTCGACTCGATCCGGGTCGCGCGCGAGTTCGGGGACCTGAGCGAGAACGCCGAGTACCACGCCGCGCGTGAGGCCCAGGGCCACAACGAGGCGCGGATCCGGGTGCTCGAACATCACCTGGCGACGGCGGAGGTCCGCGACGCCAGCGGCGGGGGCTCGATCGAGGTTGGCTCGCGGGTCGGCTATCGCGACGAGGCCGGCAAGCTCTCGGAGGTCACCCTGGTGCACCCGCTGGAGGCGGACCTCGCCGAGGGCAAGCTCTCGGTCGAGAGCCCGATCGGCAAGGCGCTGCTCGGCCACCGCGCCGGCGAGCGGGTGTCGCTCGAGACCCCCCGCGGCGCGAAGCGGCTCGAGGTCATCGAGATCTCCTGAGGCGGGTTCTCCGGGGTCAGCCGTCGGCGTAGGGCTGGACCGGGATGCCGTGGTCGGTCTCGCGCATCCCGATCTCGTACGCCGCGGCGCCCGCGCACGCCAGCTGCAACGGCTCGCGGCCGTCGCGCTCGACCGTCAGCTCGAGGTCCGAGATCGAGCAGTTGAGCGTGTTGTGCTCGGGGCCGACCGGGTCGGCATAGACCCAGGCGACGAAGTTGCGCGGCTGGGAGCCGACCCGGCCGCGCACCCGGACGCCCTTGCCACCGAGCTCGAACCGGCACTCGGTCGGCCGATCGTCGATCCGGGTCGAGCGGATCCGGTCGAACCCGCCGAGCCTGTGTGCCTCGCCGTCGAGGCGCAGCATCGCGTTGCCGACCCAGGGAGTGGTCATCCGCCCGATCCTGATCCGGCCGAGGGCGGCGTCGAAGTAGCCGTCGTGGTCGCCGAGCTCGTTCGCCTGGATCCAGGTCCACCGCTCCGCGTGCTCGGAGCCCCAGTTGTGACCGATCATCCCCGGCCACGCCTCGAGCTCCAGCGGCTCGCCGTCGACGGTCACAGAGCCCGAGAAGCGGGCGTCGGGATATGGCGAGAGGAACTTGGTCTTCGGCAGCGGAGCGCGGTAGAGGAACGAGTAGGGCAGATGGCGGAAGGCGTCCGGCCCGGGCTCGAAGCGCAGGTCCCAGCTCGCGGTCAGCTCCGGCGTGCTCGCCCCGCCACGTGCCCGGCCGGGCTCGAGCACCGCCCCGGCGACCTCGATCAGGGCACCCGGCGGGACCGAGACGTCGGCCGCGGGCACCGTGACCTTGGTCGCCCGGGGGCCGGGCGCGTCGGCGTCGAAGAGGGTGAACCAGATCGAGCCCTCGAGCTCGGCCCCGGGCCGCTTGTGGACGGTGTGGCGGATCCAGACCCCCCGTCCGCCACCCGGCCGGGTCGCCTTGACGTAGAAGCTCTCGTAGTGTCCGGACCCGGCGCCGACCCCGGGAAAGCGCGCCTCGGTTCGCACGTCGCGCAACCTACACGGGGCGCCCGCTGCGCGGCTACTGCTTCGGGATCACGATCTGGGCGCACGGCGGCGCACCCGGCGTCGACGTGTCGCCGGTGTCGAGAACAGGCTGGTCGTCCGCGTCGAGCAGATCGATCGACAGGCGGCTCTTGCTCACCGCCACCTCGGCATAGCTGAACTGATCCGTGGACGCGCACTGCATGCCGACGCCATTGGGCGGCTGGGGCTTTAAGAACGCGGTCTGGACCAGCGCGCCCGCCGACGGGTTGCCGGCCGTGTCGCTGATCTCGAGCGAGTAATTCGCGGTCGCGATCGGTCCCGAGGTCACGTCGAGGATCCCCGAGTTCTGGACCCCGCCGTCGCCGAGGGTGTTGAAGCGGGCGTCGTTGACCATGCTCGCGTGCACATCGGCGGTCAGGAAGACGACGTTGTCGACCTTGTCCTGCAGGAAGTGGAGCAGCGCCTGGCGCTCGGCCGCATAGCCCTCCCAGCGGTCGTACGGGTCGGCGTAGTACTGCTGGATCGGGAGCTCGTTCATGATCACCTTGAAGGTCGCCTTCGAGCTCGCGATCTCCTGCTTGAAATTGCTCAGCTGCTTCGAGCCCAGCATCGTCCGGGTCGGGTCGTTGATCGTCTCCAGGCAACCGGGGGGGACCGGGTTGCCGAGCTGGGGAACGATCGCCGAGAACAGGTTGCGGGTGCTCTGCGGCGCGGTCGGCGCCAGGTCGCGGTCGCCGCTGCCGGGCGGGTTGTCGCAGACGCCCGAGTAGTCGGCGAGATTCGACCGGAAGGAGCGCTCGTCGAGGAAGAAGACCTCGAGGTTCTTGCCCCAGCGGACGGAGCGGTAGAGGCCGGCCTTCTTGCTGTACGTGGCCGGGTTGTAGTCGGTGAACGCCTTGCGGCTCGCCTTGTAGAGCTGCTCGCCGTCGGCGTTGACTGTCCCGACGCCGAGGGGGAAGGTGTCCTCGCCGACGGCGAAGTTGTTGATGAACTCGTGATCGTCCCAGTGGGCGTAGTAGGCGGCCGAGCCGCGCGCCTTGGTCCACGGCTTCATACCCAGGTTGATCTTGTAGGCCCGCCACTTCTGCTGCTTCGTCAGAGCGACATCGGCGAGGGTGTAGCCGGGAACCTCGGTGTCGGAGTAGATCGTGTCGCCCATGAGCACGTTGAAGTCGTTGCGCTGCTGGCGGATCGCGTCCCAGATCTCGAAGTTGTTCCAGTAGGGCGTCGTCCCGCCGGGGACCGGCCGGGCGTCCTGGTCGCCGGAGAAGCCGAAGCGGATCGTCTGCTTGGACTTCGGGCCGGGAGCGGTGCTGAACTTGCCGGTCGCCGAGCGCCCGCCCTTCGTGGTGCAGAAGCGGTACTTGTAGGAGGTGTCGGCGCGAAGGCCGTCGACCAGCACGCTGACGGTGTTGTCGTGGCCCCCCTTCGCCTTCACCTTCGCCACCGCGTTGCCGGGCTCGCAGGCGCCGAAGCCGCCCCGGGCGGCGACCTGGGCCAGGACCTTGCCGCTGCGGTTCGCCTTCGCCCAGAGGATCGCCGCGCTCGAGCTCACGTCGCCCGCGGTGACCCCGTACGTAAAGCCCTTCGGCTGGCCGGCGGCAGCCGGAGCGATGGTGAGGGCCGCCGATGCGACGACGGCGAGCGCGTGCGCGAGCTTTCGGGCGGGCACTGCCTCGGACCCTAACATCCGACTCCGTGCGGGACAGGGGTTTCTTAGCTCGCGCGGCAGGCGGCATCCTGCTGCTGGTCGTCGCCGCCGCCGCGGTGGCGGCGATCGCGATCGCCCTCGGCCTCGGCGAGCGCGAGCCGCTGGAGCTGCGCGTGGCGCGGATCACCCGCCAGGCGAGCGCGGCGACCGAGCCCGGGGCGGACCCGTTCGCCTGGAAGCCCGAGCGGCGCGGGGAGTTCGAATCCGGGGCGGCGACCGCCGCCTCGCACGTGATCTACGAGATGAGCCCCGACGGAGCGGTCGCCTCGGCACGGCGCACCGTCGCCTACCGCGACCAGATCGAGGCCGCGGCCGACCGCCATGGCGTGGACCCCGACACGCTCGAGGCGCTGATCTTCCTCGAGAGCGCCGGCCGCCCCTGGGTGATCGCAGGGCCGACGCCCGAATCGGCTGCCGGCCTGGCCCAGATCCTGCCCTCGACCGCGACCGATCTGCTCGGGATGTCGGTCGACCTGACCCGGAGCATCGCGCTCACGCGCAGCATCTCCAGCTCGGACTCGCCGGGCGAGACCGACCGGCTGGAGCAGGAGCGGGCCGCGGTCGACCAGCGCTTCGATCCAGATGCCGCGATCGAGGGCGCCGCCCGCTATCTGGAGATCTCCCGCGAGCGCTTCGGCGACGAGGAGCTCGCCGTGGTCTCCTACCACATGGGGATCGGCAACCTCGAGAGCGTTCTGCGGGCCTACGCGCACGCCGGCGACGAGACCCCGATCGGCCAACTCGTCAGCGAGCGCAAGCTCTCCTACCCCGAGGTCTTCTTCAGCTCGGGGCCGGACGCCCATCGCTCCGCGTACGAGCTGCTGACCAGCCTCGGCGACGAGTCCGACGACTACCTGTGGAAGGTGCTCGCCTCCGAGCAGATGCTGCGGACCTACCGGGAGGACCCCGACCGGCTCGGCGAGGCGGCCGAGTTGGCGACCAACAAGGCGACCCTGGAGGAGGTCTTCCATCCCGAGAACGAGACGCCCGTCTTCGACTCGCCCGAGGCGATCTCGGACGCGGTCGACGACGGCGAGCTGGTGCCGCTCCCCGACGAGCCGGTGCTCGGCTGGGAGCCCGATCCCGACATCGGAGAGCTCGCCGGCGAGCTCGACCAGTCCCCCGAGCTCTACCGTGCCCTGCGCCCGGAGGCGCTGGCGACGCTCACCTATCTGGCGGGGCTGGTGCGCGAGCAGGGCGGCGCGGCGACCCCGCTGCAGGTGACGAGCGCCGTCCGCGACCGCACCTACCAGGACCTGCTCGTGCAGACCAACGTCCAGGCCACGGCGGAGTACTCGCTGCACACCACCGGCTGGGCGTTCGACATCCGCCGCGATTACGAGTCGAAGAAGCAGGCGCAGGCGTTTCAGTACGAGCTCGACCACCTGCGCTCGCTCGGGCTGCTGGACTACGCGATCGAGCCCGGCGCGATCCACGTCACCGTCTCGAACCGCGGCGGCGAGCTGCTGGATCAGTAGGCGGGGGAGACCGCGCGCCCCGGAATCCGACGTGGTCTCCCGCGGCTACGTCCTGATGTGGACCACGTCGCCGTCGGTGACGACGTAGCCGCGGCCCTCGGTGCGCAGCAGGCCGCGGTCGCGGGCGGCGACGTAGCCGCCGGTCTCGACCAGGTCGTCCCAGGCGACGATCTCGGCGCGAATGAACCCCTGCTGGATCTCGCCATGGATCTGCCCCGCCGCCTCCCAGACGGTCGAGCCGCGCGGCACGCTGCGTCCCATCGCCTCCTTCGCGGTGTCGGCGGTGAAGAAGACGATCAGGTCGAGCAGGGCGAAGGCGCCGTGCACGAGCCGTTCGAGGCTCGACTCGGCGATCCCGAGCTCAGCGCGCATCTCGTCGGCCTCCGAAGCGTCGAGCTCGCCCAGCTCGGCCTCGACCCGGGCGGAGATCGCGACCGCGACGGCGCCCGCCGCCCGGGCGTGCTCCGCGATGGCGGGCGGGACCTCGTCCTCTCCCTCGTCGACGTTGGCCACGTAGAGCACCGGCTTGGAGGTCAGCGCCGAGAGCTTGCGCGGCGCGTCCGCCGCCGCATCCGGGACGGGCACCGAGCGCACCGGGCGCCCGGCCCCGAGCGCATCGACGACCGCCGTAAGCCACTCGCGCTCCGCGACAGCCTCCTTGTCGAGCGAACGGGCGAGCTTCTCCACCCGCTCGAGTCGCCGCTCGGCCTGCTCGAGATCCGCCGCCAGGAGCTCCGTCTCGATCAGCTCGATGTCGTCGAGCGGGTCGATCCGGTGCTCGGGATGAGGAACGCCGGCGCTGCGGTGGGTGCGGACGACGTGGCAGATCGCGTCGGTCTCGCGGATCGCGGCCAGGAACCGGTTGCCGAGGCCCTCGCCCTGCGAGGCGCCGCGCACCAGGCCGGCGATGTCGTGGAACTGGATCGTCTCCGGGACGACCTCGCTCGAGCGCACCGTAGCCGCCACCCGCTCGAGCCGCTCGTCCGGGACGCCGACGATGGCGACGTTCGGGTCGATCGTCGTGAACGCGTAGTCGCCGGTCTCCGCGCCCGCGCGGGTGAGCGCGTTGAAGAGGGTCGACTTGCCGGCGTTCGGCAGGCCGACGATGCCGATCTTCACGCGCCCGGGGAGGTGGTGTCGCCGGCGCCCAGTGAGTCCGCGGTCGCGCCGCCGTTGCCGGCCGCGCGGCGGTTGGCCTGCTCGCGTTCGTTGGCATCGACGGCGAGGTCGAAGAGCCGGTCCTCCGCCGGCGGACGGCCGAGCCCACCGATCACCATGCCGATGCAGAAGCCGAGCGCCGCCCCCCCGAGCACGTCGGAGGGGTAGTGCATGCCGAGATAGGGCCGCCCGAGGCAGATCGCCGCGGCGAGCGCGAACAGATACGGGCGCGCCCGCGGCTCGACGCGGCCGAGGGCGGTGGCGGCGGCGACCGACGAGGTCGCGTGGGCCGAGGGGAAGGAGAGCTTCGTCGGCGCCCGGGCGAGCGGCGGATGCTCCTCGATCAGCGGCCGCTTGCGGCCGACGGCGAGCTTGACGAGGAAGTTGACCCCGACCGCGAGCGGCCCGGTGGCGCCCGCGAGCAGCCACTGGTCGCGCCGCCGCTCGTCGATCGTCGCGCCGACGACGCCGATCCCGGCCCAGACGGCGGCGTACTCGCCGGACATGCCGAGCGCCCGGACGGCGACCTCCACCGGCTCCTGATGACCGTGGACACGCAGCGCCCGCAGCAGCGCCTGGTCGGCGTCGCCGAACGCGGCGAGCACCGGGTGGCGCCGGCGCCGCGCGAGCGGCGAATGCGCCCGCCCGCGGGCGAGGGCCCGGTCGCGTCGCTTCGTTTGCAGCACGGTTCGCAGGATAGGTGGGTCAGAGCTCGCGCCGGAGCACTGTGGTCGCGGCCTCGCCGGCGCGCTGCCGCAGTCCGCGACGGCGCCAGCGATCGGCCTCGATCTCGTCCGAGCGCTCGAGGTCGCCTTCGAACGCCTCGTGCAGCTCGGCGGCGAAGCGCTCGTCCCAGATTCCAAGCGTGACCTCGTCGTGGAGCTGGAACGACCGGTTGTCGAAGTTGACGCTGCCGACCGACGACCAGGCGCCGTCGACGCAGAGGGTCTTCGCGTGCAGCATCGTCGGCTGGAACTCGAACAGGCGAACCCCGGCGGCGAGCAGCTGTTCGTAGGCGGCCCTTCCCCCGGTGCGGACGAAGTCCTTGTCGATGTGCGGCCCGGGCACCAGGACCCGGACGTCGACGCCGCGCTCGGCGGCATCGCAGAGCGCCTGGGTGAACGCGGGCCGGGGGACGAAATAGGCGGCCGTGAGCTCGATCGAGTGTCGCGCGGAGGCGATCGCCAGGTAGTAGAGCGCCTCGGCGTTCGTGTCGCCGACCTTGGCGCTCGACCGGACGAGTTGCATCGGCCCGCCGTCCTCGACGGGCTCGAGGTCGGGCAGGTACTCGTCGCCGGCGAGCACCTCGCCGGTGCCCTCGAGCCAGTTCTCGGCGAACGCCCCCTGGAGGCCGCGGACGACCGGGCCGCGGACCCGGACGTGGGTGTCGCGCCAGTGGTCGGGCCCGTCGGCGTCGCCGCTCCACTCGGCCGCGATCCCGACTCCACCCGTCATCCCCACGACGCCGTCGGCGATCAGCGCTCGCCGGTGCGTGCGGTTCGCGATCCGCTTGATCGCGTACGGCTTCGGCGGGCGGAAGAGGAGCACCCTGGCGCCCGCGTCGCGCATCTCCCGGATCCGGCGGCGCTCCATCTGCGCCGAGCCGAGGGCGTCGAGGATCACGTTGCAGCGGACACCCTCCGAGGCCCTCTCGCAGACCGCGCCGGCCACCCGGTCGGCGATGTCGCCCCGCCAGTAGACGTAGGTCTGCAGGTTCAGGGTCCGTTGCGCAGCCCCGACGGTGTCGAGGAAGGCCGGGAAGATCCGGTCGCCGTTGATCAGCAGCTCGGCGCGGTTGCCGGTCGAGATCGGCGCTCCGGTGAGTGCCTCCGCCGCGCGCAGGAAGTCCGGCGAGCCGACCTCCAGCTCGGTCCCGATCTCATACCCGAAGGCGCCCTCGCGCCGGTGGCGCAGGCTGTCGGCCGCGTACCAGCCGAGCGCGCCGCCGCCGGCGACGCCCAGAGACCAGTAACGCCGGGCTGCCCGGCGCCAGCCGGGCTCGCGGCGCTCGATCCGCGGCGGGCGCACGGTGAGGCGCCGGGGGTCGAGCCTCATCGACCGACGACGACCTCGAACGCCCGCGGCTCGGCGGTGAACGCGAGCCGGCGGGCATCGATCAGCTCCCCGTCGACGTTGAAGCCGGCCTCGGCGTCGGTCTCGACCTCGATCCGCGTGCCGGCGGCGGTGACCACTCCCTCCTGGTCCTCGACCCGGCCCGAGCGCAGCCCGTAGCCGTGGAGGACGAGGCGGGCCCGCGAGCGCGCCTCGATCGCGACCAGGTCGAGACGGCCGTCGGCCGGATCGGCCTCCACTGCGGCCCCGCCCCCGAACGCTCCCGTGAGGCCGACGATCACCTGCCAGGCGCGGCCGTCGAACGCCGGCGACCCGTCGACCGTGACCCGGGCCCGGACAGGCTCGGCGAACAGGCCGGCGCGCAGCGCGCCGACGGTGTAGGAGAGCGGCCCGAGCACCCGCTTGAGGCCGTGCGCGTTGCGGGCGGCGACCGGCGACAGCCCGGTGCTGGCGGCGTTCACGAACGGCCGCCGGTCGACCCGGCCGAGGTCGAGGCACGCGGTGCGCTTCCCGGTCGCGGCGAGCTCGATCGCGTCCTCGGCCTCCTCGGGGAGCCCGAGCGCCCGAGCGAAATCGTTCGCCGTCCCCACGGCCACGACCCCGAGCGGCACGGCGGCGGCTGCGGCTGCCGCGGCGGCGGAGCCGATCGAGCCGTCGCCCCCGGCGACGATCACGCGCTCCGGGGTCGCCTCGGCGACCTCGTCGGCCCGCTCGAGGTCGAACCGGGTCACGTCGAGGCCGCGGGCGCACAGCGCCCGCTCGACGTCGGCGGCCTCGCCCGACCCGGAGTCCGGGTTGGCGAGCAGTGCGATCACGCGGCTTTAGGTTGGCAGCTTCGAGCGGCCTTCGCGGCCCTTGGAGGCGCTCTTGTTGGCGGCCTTACGTGAGCTCTCGAACGGCTTCTCGGCCAGGTCGCCCGCCTTGCCGGGCAGCTTTCCCGCCGCGTCCTGACCTGCTCCCAGCGTCTTGTCGACGCCCTTCTGCGGCCACCAAGAGGCGCGCGGAAGCAGGAACGCGAGGATCGCGAGGATGATGCAGACGACAACGATCACGGCGAGGGTCAAGCGGGGCTCCTTCCCTGACTACCGGTGTGCCCCCGTGACCTACCCGCCGCGCGGCGGTGAAAACCGGGCAGAATCTGCGCGCGTGGACACGGGGGAGCAGTTGGCCGCCTACGAGCGGCAGTTCCGGCGGGCGGGCCTGCCGCTGTTCGTCGAGGGCTTCTCCGCCTCCACCGACGTGTTCAACCGCGCCGCGCCCCTGCTCGGCCTCGTCTTCCTCGCCGAGCTGCTCGGGGCCGGCCAGCTCGACTGGACCTGGTGGCAGAACCTGCTCGCGATCGCCGGCGCGCTGGCCTTCGTGCTCGCCGGCGTCGCCGCCGTCAACATGCTCCAGGGGCGACCGGCGCGGGCGATCCCCAACCGGCTTGGCAAGACCGAGCTGGCCGCGTTCGTGATCCTGCCGGCGCTCCTGCCGCTGATCTTCGGCGGCCAGCTCGGCAGCGCCGCGACCACGATCGGCGCCAACCTGCTGATCCTGGCGCTGATCTACGCGATCTTCGTCTACGGACTGCTGGCGATCATGCGCTGGGTCATCGTCCGTCTCGCCGGCCAGCTGCGATCCTCGCTCGGCCTGCTGGCGAAGGCGGTGCCGCTGCTCGCGATCTTCGCCCTGCTCTCGTTCACGACCGAGGAGATGTGGGACATGTTCGGGAAGATGGCGATGTTCGACTACGTCGCGGTGATCGCTCTCTTCGTCATCCTCGGCTCCGCCTTCCTGCTCGTCCGCGTGCCGCGCGAGACCGGGCGGCTGGCCGGCGAGGCGGGGGAGGGCCAGCCTCTGAGCCGCGCCCAGCGCTTCAACGTCGGCCTCGTGCTCTTCGTCAGCCAGGCGACCCAGGTGCTGTTCGTCAGCCTCACGGTCGGCCTGTTCTTCGTCCTCTTCGGCCTTCTCGCCGTCAACGAGAGCCTGCGGGAGGAGTGGTTGGGGATCCCCGGGGACAACGTGGTCACCTTCTCGGTCGGTGGCGAGGACTTCCAGGTCACCGAGCAGCTGCTCAGGGTCGCCGGGGGGCTGGCGGCGTTCTCGGGGTTCTACTTTGCGGTGGCGATGGTCACCGACTCGACCTACCGCGAGGAGTTCCTCGCCGAGCTCACCTCCGAGATGGGGGCGAGCTTCCGCGCCCGAGCGGCCTACCTGCGGTTGCGGGCCGCGGGGAGCGTGCCCCTGTGAGCGCGACGATGCTCGCCGGCTACCGCCACCTGCCGGGCAACCACTGTGGCTCGACCGCCCTTCGCAACCTGCTCGCGTTCGACGGGGTCGAGATCTCCGAGGAGATGGCGCTCGGCCTCGGCGCCGGGGTCTGCTTCTACTACGTGCCCCTGGAGGGCCAGTCGCCGTCGCGCTTCACCAACGGGAGGGTCGGACGGCTCGAGGAGCAGTTCCTGGAGCTGACCGGGGCGGAGCTTCGGTTCGAGACCTTCGACGGGCCCGAGGACTCGTGGCCCGCGGCGCGCGCAGCGGTCGATCGCGGCCGCCCGGCCCTGCTGCTCACCGATCTCTACTACCTCGATCACTACGGGCGCTCGGCGCACTTCCCCGGCCACGCCGTCGTCCTCGCCGGATACGACGACGAGGTCGCCTACCTCTCCGACACCGGGTTCGAGACGCTGCAGAGGACGACGCTGGAGCATCTCGCCGAGGCCCGCCACGGCGAGCACCCCGTGTTCCCGCTCAGCGGCCAGATGCTGACCGTGCCCGAGCCCGAGCGGCTGCGGGACCCGCGTCCGGCCGCGGCGGCCGCGATCGAGCGCAACGCGCGGCAGATGCTCGAGCCCGCGATGGGGGAGTACGAGGGCTTGCCGGCGCTGCGGCGCTTCGCCGCCGAGCTGCCGGAGTGGCCGCACGAGCTCGACGACTGGCAGTGGTCGGCGCGCTTCTGCTACCAGGTGATCGAGCGGCGGGGAACCGGCGGGGGGAACTTCCGGCTCATGTACTCGCGCTTCCTCGAGGAGGCCGGTCGCAGAGAGGCCGCGATCGCCGCCGAGGCGGCGGCGGGGTGGACGGAGCTCGCCGGCGCCCTGCTCGAGGCGAGCGAGGCAGAGCCCGCCGAGCCCGCCCTCTGGGCGCGGATCGGCGACCGGGCCGCGACCGTGCTCGAGGCCGAGGAACGCCTCTGGCCGGCGCTCGCCGCCTGACCCCCCGGCCGGCGCGCTCCCCCGCGACTGGCGAAAAACGCTGGACTATTTGGCGAAATGCGCCAGTCGCGTCAGCGGCGGGCCACGTAGGCCTCGTGTACGGGCTCCCAGAGCGGCTCGATGTTCACCAGGTCGACCGAGCCGCCCTCGAGCGTGGTCGCGAGCGCGTCGAGGTGGGTGTGCCAGCCGGCGATGTTCCGGCTCTCGAACTCCGCCGGCAGCTCACCGGTGGCGGTGAAGCGGAGCACGGTCGCGTCGCCGTCGCTCTCGAGCTCCCAGCGCAGCGTCCCGTGCATGCCGCCCGAGGTCTCGAGCAGCCGCGGCGGGTCGAGCTCGGTGATCGTCGCCTCCATCACCGCCACCTCGCCGTCGTCGTCGGTGTTCAGCCACCGGACGGCAAACCGCCCGCCCTCGACCAGGTCGACGTCCCCCGAGCCCCACCAGCCGATCATCCGCTCGGGCTCGGTTAGCGACGCCCAGACCGAGTCGATCGGGTGGGCGAGGCGGCGGACGAAGCGGATCACCACCTGTCCGTCGGCGTGCTCCAGGGTGCCGTCGGCGATCGTCGGCTCGGTCATCGGGTCTCCTCTCGTTCTCGTCGGTCGAGGTCTCGTTCGAGTGCGTCGAGGCGGTCGCCCCACCGGTGCCGGTAGGGCTCGACCCAGGCGAGGATCTCCTCCATCGCGTCGGGGCGGATCTCATAGACCCGGCGCTGGGCCTCGGGTCGGGCGCGCACCAGCTCGGCCTCGCGCAGCACCCGCAGGTGCTTGGAGACACCGGGCTGGCTCAGGCCGACCGACTCGACCAGCTCGCCGACCGTGCGCGGGTCGGCGCGGAGCAGGTCGAGGATCCGCCGGCGGTTGGGCTCGGCGATCGCCTCGAACGTGTTCACGCGCTCTACATTACCAAAGAGTTATATAACTAGTTGGCGATCAACCGCAGGACCGCGCGCTCGATTCGCTCCCGGTCGACGAACTCGCCCGGGTCGGTGCCGGCGACCATCCGCCGCAGCGAGAGCCGGATCGTCTCGCCGCTGTCGTAGCGGTCGAAGACCCGGGGATCGATGTAGGCCTTGCGGCAGACGGCGGGCGTGTTCGAGAGGTAGGTGGCGACCCGCTTGGTCGCGGCCGTCGCCGCGCGCTTGCGAGCGCTCTTGGTCGCCGCATCGTGGCCGTTGGTGGCGAGCTCGACCGCCGCGAGCACGGTCGCGTTCCAGGTCCGGAAGTCCTTGGCGCTGTAGTCGCCGCCGGTCACCTGCTTGAGGTAGGAGTTGATCTCCGCCGCCCGCACGTCGACCCAGCCGTCCCGGCCGCGGCGGTAGGCGAGCAGCTCGTGGCCGCCGCCGTCGCGCTCCTTGAGCTTGCGCAGCGTCGGCACGATCACCGGGTCCGCGATCTCCTGGTCGTGGTCGACCGAGCCCTTTGCCTTGTAGTGAAAGCCGGCGACGCCGCCCGAGATCGTCACATGCCGCCGGCGCAGGGTGGCGAGGCCGTAGGTCTCGTTCTCCTCCGTGTAGCGCTCGCTGCCGATCCGGAAGAAGCCGAGATCGAGCAGGCGCACCGCGCAGGCGAGGACCCGTTCGCGAACCAGCCCGCGACGGGCGAGGTCCCGGGTCGTCTGTTCGCGCATCGGCGGCAGGGCTCGCGCGAAGCGCTCCATCTCGGTGAACTTGTCGCGGTCGCGGTCGGCGCGCCACTGCGGGTGATAGAGGTACTGCTTGCGTCCGGCCTCGTCGTAGCCGGTCGACTGGATGTGGCCGTTGGGGTACGGGCAGATCCAGACCTCCTTCCACGCCGGCGGGATCGCGAGCTCGCGGATCCGCTCCACCACCTCGCGGTCGGAGATCGTGGTCCCGTCGACCTCCTCGTAGCTGAACCCGCGCCCGCGGCCGACCCTCCGGATCCCGGCGGAGGAGCAGTCGGCGCGGCGCAGGCGTGGCATGGGCCAGATCATCTACCCGTAGCCGGGGGGTCGGAAGCGGGGCGGTGCGCGGTGCCGCTGCGCCGGTTGCGCGCCGGACGCCGGCCTACGCCACCAACCGCGCGAAATAGCCGAACGGCGGCCCGCTGCGCCGCTCCCAGCGCAGGCCGGCGGCCTCGCCGCGGCGGCGCAGGGCGCCCGGCGAGGTGAAGTGCGGGTCGCCGAGCAGCTCGCCGACGACCAGGCGGCCGCCGGGGCGCAGCACCCTCGCGATTTCGCTCACCGCCGCCGCCTGGTCGGGGATCTCGCCGAGCACAGCGGTGAGCACGACGGCGTCGAAGCGCCGGTCGTCGAACGGGAGCGCGGTCGCGTCGCCGCGAGTCGCGCCGACGTTGACGAGGCCGCGCTCGGCGACCCTGCGCATCGTGTGGTCGAGCATCTCCTGCTGCAGGTCGAAGACGTCCAGGGTCCCGCCGGGCTCGAGCCACCCGGCGAGGTCGAGCGAGTAGTAGCCGGTTCCCGGCCCGATCTCGAGCACGCGCTCCCCGGGGAGCGGCTCGAGCACCTCGCGCAGCCGGGAGCGGCTGATCAGCGGGTGCGGCGCCTCGACCCAGAAGCGCTGGCTGTAGGGGCAGGCCGAGGGGTTCTTCCGCCACCACGCCGCGGCGCCGAGGATGGCCGCGATGACCGAGAGCGCGAGCGTCCGAGGTCGCATCCGCGCCCTGGGGAGATCAGCCCGCGAACCCGACCGAGTGCCCGGAGTCCTCGACGCGGATGAAGACCACCGTGGCGAGGTTGAGCGCCACCGACCCCTCCTGGGTGCGCACGTCGTGCCAGCCCTTGCCCGCCTCGACCGCCTTTCGCAGGTCGGCGAGCTCGTCGGCCGAGAGCTTCACCGAGAGCACCTGCCCGATTCCGAATCCGATCTCGACCTTCGTCTCTTCCGCCATCTCAGTGAACTCCCTCCGCGGGCTCGACTATCTCCGTCAGCACCGACCCGGTCGACCTCGGATGCACGAAGGCGACGCGGCTGCTGCGGATCCCGGTACGCGGCTCGGAGTCGATCAGCTCGACCTCCTGGCCCGCGAGCTCCGCCAGCGTCGCCTCGATGTCGTCGACCCGGTACGCCACGTGATGCAGGCCGGGCCCCTTGCGCTCCAGGAACCTGCCCACCGGGGTCTCGGGCCCGAGCGGGCGCAGGAGCTCGACGTGGCAGGGACCGACGTCGAGCAACGCCGCCTCGACGCCCTGATCGTCGATCGTCTCGCGGTGAGCGAGCGGCATCGCGAAGGTCCCCTCGTAGAGGGCGAGCGCCGCGTCGAGGTCCGCGACAGCGATGCCGACGTGGTCGATGAGCCCGAACATCGGGCGCGGAGTCTACGCGCCGCGACGCGTCTCGCCGGGCGGCGGCTCGCTCGCCAGCGCCTCGGCCGGGATCCCGGCCACTCCGTCGACGAGCTCGGGCGGGTCGTGGTCGACCAGCGGGTCGGAGGTGAGGATCTCGCGGATCTCGTCGCGCTCGATCACCTCGTGGGAGAGCAGGCGCTCCGCGATCTCGTCGAGCAGGTCCCGGTGGTCGGTGAGCAGCTCCTCGGCGCCGCGATACGCCTCGTCGGTCACCGCCTGGACCTCCTCGTCGCGGGTCTGCCGCAGCGCTTCGGAGACGGTGGGGTCGTCGCCGGGGACCTGGTGCGAGCGGATCGTCGTCCCCATCCCGTACTCGTGGATCATCGACCGGGCGATCCCCGTCACGCGGCTGAGGTCGTCCGAGGCGCCGGTGGTGACCCGCCCGAAGGTGATCTGCTCGGAGACCCGCCCGGCGAGCAGCACCTTCATGTAGTCGATCAGCTCCTGGCGCGACTTCAGGTAGCGGTCCTCCTGCGGCAGGTTGAGGGTGTAGCCGAGCGCCTTGCCGCGGGGGACGATCGAGACCTTCTGCACCTTGTCGACGGTCGGCAGCAGCTCGGAGACGAGCGCGTGGCCCGCCTCGTGCCAGGCGACGACGCGCTTCTCCTGATCGGTGATCACCTTGCGCGACTGCAGCCCGGCGATCACCCGCTCGAACGCGTTCTCGAAGTCGGCCTGGGCGATGAAGTCGCGCTTCTGGCGCCCGGCGAGGATCGCGGCCTCGTTGGCGAGGTTCGCGAGGTCGGCGCCGGTGAGCCCGGCGGCGTGGCGGGCGACCCGCTCGAGGTCGATGTCCTGCCCCAGCGGCTTGCCCTTTGTGTGGACCTCGAGGATCGCCTTGCGGCCGCGCATGTCGGGAGGCGGGACGAAGACCTGGCGGTCGAAGCGGCCCGGTCGCAACAGCGCCTTGTCGAGCTTCTCGAGCAGGTTCGACGCCGCCATCACGACGACGTTGTCGCGCCCGTCGAAGCCGTCCATCTCGACCAGCAGCTGGTTCAGCGTCTGATCGCGCTCGCCGGAGATGTCGGTGCCGCGATGGGCGCCGACCGCGTCGAGCTCGTCGATGAAGATGATCGCGGGAGCGTTGTCGCGGGCCTCCTTGAAGAGCCGCCTGATCCGCGCCGCGCCGAGTCCGGCGAACATCTCGATGAACGAGGACGCCGACTGGCTGAAGAACTGCGCGCCGGACTCGCGGGCGACCGCCTTGGCGAGCAGCGTCTTTCCGGTCCCCGGCGGGCCGTGCAGCAGGATCCCCTTCGGCACCGTGGCGCCGAGCCGCTTGAAGCGCTTGGGGTCGGTGAGGAAATCGACCACCTCCCGCAACTCGTCCTTGGTCTCGTCGACGCCGGCCACGTCGTCCCACGTGATCGAGCTCTTCGACCGCGGGCTGATCTCCTGAGGCTTCGTCCGGGGCATCAGCTTCAGGGTCCGGTACATGAAGTAGATGATCACCACGAGCAGCAGGATCGGCGCCCATGGGATGAGGACGTTCTGAATGAACTCGTCGTACGAATCGATGCCCAGGAACGCGATCAGTCGCATATGCGCAGGGCCCCCTTGCCCCGCCTACAAGGTATCGGCAGCTTCCTGCTCGGCCCGTAGGACCTCTTGCAGCGCGGCCAGGCCGACATCGAGCTGCTCGGGGGTCGGCTCGCGGGTCGAGACCAGGCGCTGGATCTCATGGCCGGGCCCGTGGACAGCGCGCCCGATCGCCGAATCGGGGTGGCGCTCGGCGAACACGAACATCTCGACCGCGCCGCCGACCCCGGCGAGCGCCGCGAGCCCGCGCGCCAGCGGGCCGGGCTCGGTGAGCAGCCGCTCGGTGAGCAGCTGCCCGGCGATCGAGAAGGCGAGCATCGGGCCGATCAGGTTCGAGCCGCAGCGCTCGTGCTCCTTCGGCACCTCGGCCGGGTCGACGCCCTGCTCGTAGCCGCCGATCGCCTTGTGCTCGACCGCGTGGTAGGAGGCAAGCGCCGGATCGCGGAGCGCGGCGAGGGCGGGCAGCGCCCCGAGCGCGGCGATCGCCAGCTCGCGGATCACGGTCACGCGGCCGAGCCGCCGCAACAGGCTCGACCCGGCGATGCTGACGACCGCCGTCGCGATCACGGCCGGGTCCTCGAACGGCAGGCGCGCCGACCCGAGGCGGATCCGCGCCAGGGGCACGATCGCCATCGCCTCGGCGAGTCGCAGGGGACCGCGCACCAGCGGCGTCGAGCCGAGCCGTCCGCGGGCGAGGCTGGGCTTGGGGCCCGAGGCGACCTCGATCTGCCCGTCGGCGGCGCGCGCCGCCACGGCCCAGGAGGTCGGGCCGTGGATCAGCAGGCCGTTGCGGAGCGCCATCCCTCCGAGCCGGATCCGGTCCGGCGCCTCGGGCGTCGAGCCGTTGGCGCTCGCTCCGTTCGAGCCTCCGCCCGCCGGATCGCTCATGCGCTCCGCCTCACTGCAACACCCGACGGCAGAGGTCGGCGTAGAAGCTCGCCGCGAGCTCCAGGTCGGCCACGGCGGCGCGCTCGTCGGCTCCGTGGACCAGCGGCGCGGCCCTGAACAGGCCGAGCTCGCGCTGGGGGCAGAACCCGTACACGGTCGCCGACCCGAAGGCCTTGCGGAACCAGTGGCTGTCGCTGAAGCCCGGAAACACGAACGGCACGATCGTCGCGTCCGGGTCGAGCTCCGCGAGTGAAGCGCCGATCGCCTCGGCGAGCGGCGACTCCGCGGGCGAGCTGTTGCCGACGATGTTGTCGGCGAACTCGACCTCGAGCTCACCGGCGAGCGGGCCGAGCAGCGCTTCGAGCCTGTCCCGCGCCTCGGTCGCTCCGTCCCCGGGCGGAACACGGCAGTCGACAAGGACCTCGGCGTGGGAGGGGATCACGTTGTCCTTGTCGGAGGCATGGGCCCTGGTCGGTGCCATCGTCACCCGCAGCATCGGCTCGGCGAGGTAGGCGGTCAGCGGCGCCGAGAGGCCGCGGAGGCGCTCGACCGCGCCCTCGAGCGCCGCCTGATCGTCGCCGTCGAGCTGCTCGCCGAGCAGCGCCTCCAGGAACGCGAGCCCGGCCGGGGTCGGCTCGAGCGGTGGTTGGTCGCCGAGCCGGGCGAGCGCCGGGGCGAGCTTCAGCAGCGCGTTGTCGCCCAGGGCCGGGACCGACGCGTGCCCGGCGCGCCCGTGCGCCCGCAGCCAGAAGCGGTTGACCCCCTTCTCGCCGACGCCGAGCGGGTAGAAGCGCCTGCCTCCGAGCTCGAACGACGCGCCGCCGCCCTCGTTGACGACCATCTCGCTGCGCACGGCCTCGGGGTGCTCCTCGCACAGCCACCGGGCCCCGAGCGCGGCGCCCATCTCCTCGTCGGCCGTGACCACGACCTTGAGCGATCCGCTCGGCGGACGCCAGCCGGAGCTCGCCAGCGAGATCGCCGCGGCCACCTCGGCCGCGACCTGGCCCTTCATGTCCTGGGCGCCCCGGCCGCGGACCTCGCGGTCGACGACGTCGCCGGCCCAGGGGTCGAAGCTCCACTCCGAGGCGTCGGCCGGGACCGTGTCGACGTGCCCGAGCAGGCAGAGGGCCCCGCCTTCGCCCTCACCCCGGAGCTCCGCGACCAGGTTCGGCCGGCCGGCCTCGGCGGCAAGCAGCGTGCACTCGAAGCCCGCATCGCCGAGTCGCTCGGCGAGCAGCTCCTGCGCCGACTCCTCGTTGCCCGGAGGGTTGACGGTGTCGAAGCGGATCAGCTCGCCGAGCAGCTCCACGGCCTCGGCTCCGAGCCCGCTCGCGGCGACCGCCGTCTCCTCGCCCATGCGAACCAGGTTACTTACGAGGGGATAGGGTGACCGCCGTGGGATCGCCGGTGACGACGCTGCGGATCGGGGGCATCGCCCGGATCGTCTACGGCGTGCTGGCTCTCTTCCTCCCGCGGCGGATGTTCGCCACCTTCGGCTTCGGCGAGCCCGACCCCGACGTGCGCTACTTCAACGCCCTCTTCGGTGGTCGCGACATCGTCGTGGGCCTCTGGATTCTCAAGGCGCTGCGGGACGGTGACGAGGACCTCGCGCTGAAGGCGAACATCGCCTGCGAGGCGACCGACTCGATCGCGCTGGCCACCGAGTTGCGCGAGCGCGGCGGCTTCGACCGGACGACCTCGGGCGCGCTCGCGTTCAACGTCGTCGGCTGGCTGAGCTGGCTCGGCGTCCTGCGCCGCCGCTGACCCGATTCATACTGACCGGTATGAACCGGCTCTTCGAGACCGACGACTCGCCGGCGACCGGCGGTCGCACGCCGGTGCCGGCCGCCGAGGCGCCGCTCGCCGTGCGGATGCGCCCGCGAGCGCTCGACGAGCTCGTCGGTCAGGAGCACCTGCTCGCCGACGGCTCCGCCCTGCGGACCGCGATCGAGACCGGCGAGCCGCACTCGATGATCCTCTACGGGCCGCCCGGGTCAGGCAAGACGACCCTCGCCCGGATCGTCGCCTCGGCTGCCCGCGGCGCGTTCGAGGAGGAGTCGGCGGTCAACGCCGGGCGGGCAGAGGTGCGGGCGATGATCGAGCGCGCGACCGAGCGCCGGCGCGCCACCGGACAGCCGACGATCTTCTTCCTCGACGAGATCCACCGCTTCAACAAGGCTCAGCAGGACGCCCTGCTCCCGGCGGTCGAGGAGGGCCTGGTGACCCTGATCGGGGCGACGACCGAGAACCCCTTCTTCGAGGTCAACTCGGCGCTCCTCAGCCGCTCGCAGATCTACGAGCTCCGGCCGCTGACGGTCGAGCACGTGCGCGGCCTGCTCGAGCGCGCGCTCGCCGACGCCGAGCGCGGGATCGACGGACCACCCGCCAGCCCGGAGGCGCTCGACTACCTCGCCCAGCGCTCTGGAGGCGACGCCCGAACGGCCTACGGCGGGCTCGAGCGGGCGGTCGAGGCGGCGCGCGCGGCGGGGACCGAGATCGACCTGGCGACCGCCGAGGACGCGCTGCAGCGCAAGGCGGTGACCTTCGACAAGCAGGGTGACCGCCACTACGACTACGCCTCGGCGCTGATCAAGTCGATGCGCGGCTCGGACCCCGACGCGGCCCTGTACTACCTGGCGGCGATGCTCGAGGGCGGCGAGGATCCGCGCTTCATCGCCCGCCGGATGGTGATCCTCGCCTCCGAGGACGTCGGCAACGCCGACCCGCAGGCGCTCGTGGTCGCAACGGCGGCGGGGCAGGCCGTCGACCGCGTGGGCCTCCCGGAGTGCGCCCTCAACCTGGCCCAAGCGGCGATCTACCTGGCGCTGGCGCCGAAGTCGAACGCGGCCACGCGCGGGATCGGAGCCGCGATGCGCCACGTGCGCGAGCACGGCGCGAAGCTGCCGCCGGACCATCTCCGCGATGCTTCATACGCCGGGGCGAAGAAGCTCGGCCGCGGCCAGGGGTACGTGTACCCGCACGACGAGCCCGGCGGGGTCGCCGATCAGCCACTGCTGCCGCCTGAGGTCGAGGGCGAGCGCTTCTACGAGCCCACCGACCGCGGCTACGAGGGCGAGGTCGCGCGCCGGCGCGAGCGGCCGGGCGGCAACTAGAGCAGCGGGTTCAGCGCCGGACCTTGGCCCGGTAGCGGGTGCCCCAGTTGTCGCACTCGAGGTCGCCCGCGTTCGGTATCCCGTCGGCCCCGAAGCGGCCGCCGACGACCACGTTGAGCTTCGCCTTGCGCTTGGCGAGCGTCCCCTCGACCAGGTACTCCGTGTTGTCGTCCGGGGCGTAGTAGACCTCGAGCGAGCCGTCCGGGAAGAGCCGGCCGTTGAGCTTCGTGATGTGGGCGACGATGCGGTCCGGGAACCCGTCGAAGTCGACGTCGGACCAGCACTCGGTCATCACGTCGACCGCGAGCCGCTTGATCGTCGTCCGGCCGTTCTTGGTCACCGCCTGGAAGCTGATCGGCAGCCCGGCCTTGCTCGTGCCCTGGTAGCGCGTCACCTGCTTGGCGCCGGCACGGTCGCTCGCCGGCGCCCGGTCGCCGCTCTGGGCCTGTCCGCGCGCGCCCGCGACGGCCGCGATCGCAAGCACCAAGGCGATCGCTGTCGAACCGATGACCGTGCGACTCATCTCAAATTCCTCACCCCTGAGGCACCCACTTGCGTGCGTCCCGCGGTCCCGACGCGGGAGACCAGTCACCCTAGCGATCGCCGCCGGCCAGGGTCAAGCGCGATCGACGATCCGTCCGCCGCGCGCTCCCGGATCAGTTGCAGGTCGGCGAGCGGCGGGTCAGGCCCCAGCCGCTCAGCGTGCCGGTGTCGTCGCCGGCCTCGTCGGAGATCCGCAGCTTCCACTGCCCAGCGGCCTGCTGCCCGTCGAAGACGGAGAGCGGCTGTTCGGGCCGGAACGAGCCCGTGAAGGGAGCCGAGCCGGCGGAGATCGCCGTCGCCGCCTCGTCGTCGAAGACGGTGTCCGTGAAGTTGAAACCGCTGCCGCCCCGCCGGTTCGACAGGAGCACCGTCGTCCCGTCGGGACCGATCACGCTGATCACCAGGTCGCCGTCGAACGTGTGGGTGATCTGCGAGACGCGGACGTTGAGGTCGGAGATCTTCGCCGTGGAGCCGATGTTGAGGATCGACTCGACCGTGCCCTGGTCGGGGATCGCCTTCGGGACGTCCGTGCTGTTGTTGTGGACGGGGGCCCCCGGGCCGCCTCCGGTCGGGATGCTGAGCGGGAATCTGGTATTGCCCTGCGCGGTGTTCACCAGGAGCGAGAGTGAGACCTGGGCGCCGCACGCGAGGGAGTTCGAGAGGGCGACGCGGAACGGGGTGTTGTTGTCGCCGAGCGCGTTCGCGGCGATATCGGGGTAGGTCGAGTCCTCGACCGGGACGGTCGCCCCGGCGGTCGAGGACGAGAGGGTCGAGGTGATCCCGGTCGCGCTCGCGCTGCCGAGGTTTCGCAGGCGCTCGGAGAGGTTGAAGCGCTCCCCGGGCTCGAAAAAGCCGTCGCCGTCGCCGATCTCGCTCGTCGAGGTCATGTGGTGGACCAGCACCGGACCAGAGCTCGGGGCTGCGTTCGAGACGACCAGCGCGTAGTCCTGGTCGGTGGTGTCCGCGTTGCCCGGCACGCCGTCGCCGGCGATGTTCGTGCCGGTGACGTCGACTGTGAACCGGCCCGTGGTTCCCCGGGGGAGGAAGACGTTCTCGACGTTGTTGCGCGGGTCGGCCGATCCGCCGGTCGCCGACTGCCCGCCGGCGAACACGTTGCCCTTGTACGACTGCCCGCCCGCGTGGACCGTGAGGTCGAGGTCGTTGACGAATGCGTTCCCCGAGGTCGGTCCCGGCGTGTCGGTGAACGCCAGGGTCACCTTGAGCGGCTTGTCCGCGCTGTCCACCCGGTACGTACGGCGGTTGCGCTGGCCGGTTGCGCCCAGCCTGGAGCTCTGGTCGACGAACTCGCGGGCGGTGCCGTTGAGGACGTTGCGCAGGTTCACCCTGCCCCAGCCCTGCACCTGGGTCGGCAGGTTGGCGTTGATGCCTCCGGCGCCGTCGTTGCCCCCGGCCTCGTCGGAGGCGGTGTTGACCATGATCGCCTTGGTCAGCGCCGGCGAGGGCGCGGCGCCGGCGCCCTCTTCACGGGCGTACCACTCACGCAGCAGCGCCGCGAAGCCGGTGGTCTCGGGTGCCGCCTGGGAGGTGCCCGAGACGAGCGTGTAGGTGCTGCTCCCGGCCGGGAACTGCGGGTTGCAGGTACCGCTGCCGTTGAAGTCGGCGCCCGTCTGCGGCTGGGCGCCGCTGACGTGGGTGCCGGGCGCGACGATGTCCGGCTTGAGCCGGCCGTCGTCCGTGGGGCCGCGACTGGAGAAGTCGATGATGTCCTTGGCGCTGTTGGCGCCGGTGTCGGGGACCCCGCAGCCGTCCGTCGCGCCGATCTGGCGCACGCTCTCCGAGGCGCCGACCGTGATCACGTTCTTCGCCGTGCCCGGGGCGCCGATCGTGTTCCCGCCCGCGCCCGAGTTGCCGGCCGAGACCACCTCGGTGAACTGCTGGTTGCCGGACACGCCGGGCTGGGCGTCGCGGACGATCGAGTCGAACTCCTGCGATCGGGCGGTGTACGCGCCCCCGACGGCGGCACCCCACGAGTTGTTGGAGATCCTGGCACCCGAGGCATAGGCGGCCGAATGCAGGGCGACGATCGACGTCGTCACGTCGAAGCTCCCAGCGCAGTTGAAGATCTTCGTCGCCCCCAGCCTCGACCGCGGCGAGATCCCGAGTCCGTAGTTGAACCCCTGCGCGTCCTCGAACACGGGGCCCGTCTGCGTGTCGTACCCGGCAGCGATCGAGGCGACGTTGGTCCCGTGCCCGCCGCAGTCGCGGGCGTCCGGGTCGGCGGCGGTCGCCTCCTGCGCGTACTTGATCCGGCTCGCGGCGGCGGGGTTGCCGTTGACGTAGAAGTCGCGATGGGAGCCGGCCGGAGCCGGGACCACGCCCTTGTCGATGCCCTCGTCGGTGATGTCGACGACGAAGCTCTGCAGGGTGCTCGGGAAGCCCTGGCCGTTGAGGAAGGCGAGGTAGCCGGGGCCGGTCGGGGAGGTGCCGCCGGTGAGCTTCGCGGCGACGATCTGCGCGGCGCGCTCGTCGAGCAGCTTCGGGGTCACCCAGGGCTCGATGCTGACGACCGCCGGGTCGGCCCCGAGGGCCGCGATCCGGCTCGCGTCGATCGCCACCGAGGTCGTCACCGTGGCGCCGTAGGCGTAATCGCCCTCGAGCGGCTTGCCGGACGCGAGGCTCTGGCGGACTGCCTCGCCGGGACTCCCGGCGAGCGTCTGGACCGTGACCTTCGCGGTCCCGGAGCCGGCGACGCCGGGGTCGGTCTTGTCGGCGGCCGTGAACGGGGTCACCGCGCGCACGGCCTCGTCCTTACGGGCGAGGGCCGCCAGCGAGGCGCTCTCGGTGCTCTGGCCGTAGACGAGGTAGGCGTTCTGGGCCATGTAGGTGATCACCGTGGCGCCGGTGCCGCGCAGGCGCGCGAGCCAGGCGTCCTTGATCGGGCCGACGAACTGCACCAGGGCCAGCGACTCGCCGGCGGCGGCGTCAAGCCCGCTCTCGGCGGCGGGATCGAGGCTGCCACGTGCGGCGCCGACGCTGCGCATGTCGTCGCGGCGATCCGCGCCCGCGCGGCGCATGAGCTCGTTCGCCGACCCGTCCGCGGAGACGAGCGAGAACGTCCCGTAGCGCGCGATCACCCGGGCGGCCGCCGCGTCGATCGCGGCATCGCCCTCCCCGGTGGAGGGCACGAGGTAGAGGTGGCGGCCCGAGAGCGAGCGGACGTCGCCGCGGTCGGAGCCGGCGGCCTGGGACGCGATCGAGTCCTGGCTCCCGGTGAGAATCGCGATCGCGGCGGCCCCGGCGAAGATCGCGAGTGCGATGCCGGCCCTGCGTGCCTGGTTGCCGAACGCCATCCGATTCCCCCAATGTGGTCGTGTTCCCGCTTGGCGACCAGCCTAGCCGCGACCCGGGCACGGGTCAAACTCGTGCTCGGAGAAAAGCGCGGCCGCCGCCGGTGCCGACGAGCGGCTCGGCCCGCTCGCGACGGAGGGCCGGCGACGGCCGCACCGATTTCACTACCCGCCACAGCGCCGTAGAATCGCCGCCGGCATGGGACAGCTCGAGTCCTTCAACCCGGCCACGGGGGAGCTGGTCGGCGCGGTTGAGACGATCACGCCCGACCAGGTGCAGGCGGTGGTCGACGACGTGGCGGCCGTGCAGCCGTTCTGGGCCCAGCTCTCGCTCGCCGACCGCGCGCGCTACATGCGGCGCGCAGCCGACGTGCTCGTCGACGACATGGAGGACGTCGCCGCCCTGCTCACCCGCGAGCAGGGCAAACCGATCACCGAGAGCTACGTGATGGAGCTGATCCCGACGATCGACGCGTTGCGCTGGTGCGCGAGCGCGGGGCCGAAGATCCTCGCCGACGAGCGGATCGGCTACCCGCAGGCGTTCCTGAAGACCAAGCGCAGCTTCTTCAGCTACGAGGCGCTCGGCGTCGTCGGCGTGATCGCACCCTGGAACTACCCGTGGTCGATCCCCTTCGGCGAGGTGGCTCTGGCGCTGATCGCCGGCAACGGGGTCGTGCTCAAGCCGGCCAGCCTGACGCCGTTGCTGGGCGAGCGGATCCAGCGGGTCTTCGACGACGCCGGGTTCCCGGAGGGCCTCGTGCGCACCGTGCACGGCGGCGGGGCGATCGGGCAGGCCCTCTGCGAGGCCTCGACCGCGAAGATCTTCTTCACCGGCTCGGTCGAGGTCGGGCGCCAGGTGGGCGAGCTCTGCGCCCAGCGGATGAAGGGCAGCGTGCTCGAGCTCGGCGGCAAGGACCCGCAGATCGTCTGCGCCGACGCCGATCTCGCGAACGCGGTCTCGGGCTGCGTGTGGGGCGGGTTCGCGAACGCGGGCCAGACCTGCTCGGGGATCGAGCGGACCTACGTGGTCGAGGCGGTTGCCGACGAGTTCCTCGAAGGCGTCCGGCGGGAGACCGAGAGGCTGACGGTCGGCGACCCGCTCGAGTGGGAGACCGAGATCGGCCCGATGGTCTCTGCCGAGCAGGCCGACCTGGTCACCGACCTGGTCGACGACGCGCTCGCCGCCGGCGCCGACCGGCTCACCGGCGGGCCGCGCGAGGTCCCGGGCTACGACGGCCGTTTCATCGCCCCGACCGTGCTCGCCGGCGTCGAGGACGAGATGCGGATCATGAGCGAGGAGATCTTCGGACCGGTGGTCCCGGTGATCGTCGTCGCCGACGAGGCCGAGGCGGTCGAAAGGGCCAACGACTCGAACTTCGGCCTCGGCGCCTCGGTGTGGACGACCGATCGCGCGAAGGGCGAGCGGATCGCGCGCCGAATCGAGTCCGGGATGGTGTGGATCAACGACCACTCCTACTCGCACGGGGCGATCCAGACCTCCTGGGGCGGGGTCAAGGAGTCGGGCCTGGGGCGCTCGCACTCGAAGTTCGGCCTCTATGAGTGCGTGAACGTGAAGCTCGTCTCCTGGGAGCCGGGCCTGACCCGCGACTTCTGGTGGCAGCCGTACGACGACGATCTCGGCGCCGCGCTGCGGTCCTCGGCTCGGCTGCTGTACGGCCGCGGCGCCACCCGTTTGCGCGGGATGCGCGAGGGCCTGGGGCCGCTCGCGCGCGTCGGTGCAAAGACACTGCGAAAGGGCCGCTGATGCGGGCGCGTGTCTACGGCGCGGAATCGAAGGCCAGCGGCAAACCGATCGGCCCGGTGTTGCCGGACGGCGGTAGCGACGTGACCTCGCCGTCGAGACGCAGATTGCGCAGGCGCCGCGCGAGCAGCGGCAGCGCCTCGGCCATGTCGGTGCGGGCGAGGTGGTGGCCGATGCAATGGTGGATCCCGGCGCCGAAGCCGAAGTGGCGCGGCCGCTTGGCGCTGATCTCGAACGGCGCTTCGCCGAAGCGCCGTGGATCGGTCCCCGCCGACTCGGTGAGTAGGTGCAGCGTCGTGCCGGCGGCGATCGGCAGGCCCTCGAACTCGAAGTCCTCGTAGGCCTCGCGGGTGACCCAGGTAATCGTGGGGCTTACCCGCATCACCTCCTCGACGGCCTGGCGGCCGAGCTCGGGGCGCTCGGCGAGCAGGCGCCACTGATCGGGATGGCGGAGGAAGGTCTGCATCGCGAGCCCGAGCTGGTTTCGGGTGGTGTCCATGCCGCCGAACATCAGCAGCACCAGCGCGACGCGAAGCTCGTCGGCCGAGAGCCGATCCTCGCCGTGATGGGCTTCGACCAGCACGCTGACGAAGTCGTCGCCGGGACTGGCGGTGCGCTCGGCGATCAGCTCGTCGGCATATCCGTAGAGGCCTGCGAGCGCGGCCTCGACTCGGTCGAGCTCGGCGGCGACGTCGACGGTGAGTCCGAGCCCGAGATCCGCGGACCAGGCGGCGATCGAGCGCCACTCGCGCTCGGGGAGGCCCAGGATGATCGCGATCACCCGGCCGGCGTAGGGCTCGGCGAACTCGGCCATGAACTCGCAGCGGCCGGCGGGCGCGAAGCCGGCGATCAGCTCCCCGGCCAGAGCGCGAAGGCGCGGGACGAGGCGGTCGATCGAGCGTGGCGCGAAGGCCGGGTTGAGCAGCCGCCGAATCCGAGTGTGGTCTTCGCCCTCGAGGTTGAGCAGCGCCGCCGACCACCAGTCGACGAATCGGCCGCCGTCGACGCCGTTGTGGGCAGGCCACGTGGCGCTGCCCTGGCGCAGGCGCCTGTCCTTGAGCAGCTCCTTGACCTCCTCGGCCCGCAGCACCGCGAGCCCGTAGTTCGTGCGGGCGTACCAGCTCCGAGCGCGAGCCCCATGCACCTGCTCGGAGCGGATCGAGAAGCTCGGGTCGGAGAAATCGAGATAGGGCTCAGCCATGGCCCCCCAACCTTGCCACGCACGGGGGGCTAAGGCTGGGACTCGCGGGCGGTCCAGCCCGTGAGGCCCGGTCGCCGCGCCCTCATGGCGCGATCCGCACGTGCATGTGGTTGTCGTGGTTGACGAGCGGCGTCACGACTCCGGCCGGCCCGGTGAGCGGCAGGTTCGGGCCGACGTAGATCGTCACCGCGCCGGCCTCCACGAACATGTCGAGGAGCGATTGCGCCAACCGCGCGTCGACCTGGTCGACCGTAACCGGCGCCCGCTCGCGACGGTCGACGCGCGGGTAGTAGACGTCGACGTCGAGGCCATTCTGGTGGGTGGCGTGGCCGATCCCGCCGCCCACCTCGGCGCCGAAGTCGCCGCCGTGGCGCAGACTCAGGTCACCGACCCCGACGCGCGGCGCGTTCGGGTGTCGCCGGGCGAACTCGCGCAGGACCCGCAGCGTCGTCCGCACGAGATCGTCGGTGCCCCAGCGACGCCAGTCGCGATCCGGTTGGCGGTGCAGGATCGGGTCCCAGGTGAAGAAGTGGCGTCCCCCGGCCGGGAACCGGACCCCGTGCTCGAGGCTTCCCGCGCCCGGGGTGCCGAGCGCGGTCGAGTCGCGCCAGTCGACCCGCGGGGTCGGCGGCGCGTCGCCCGCGGGCGCCGGCGATGAGAGCCCGAGCAGGATCCCGGTGAGGGCGATCGCGACCGCGGCGGACACGATCGGGATACGGGCTGCGGCGGCCCCGAGGTCCCCGGCGCACTTGACCGAGAGGGGGCGCCTCGCTTAGGGTCGTCGGGTAGTCATCGAGCGGGCCTCATCGGGGGAAGCACGCTGAGCCAAGGAGGGCGGGCAATGGATCGTGGGCGAATCGGCGTCGGGGCGTTCCTCGGGCTCAGCTTGCTGGCAGCGCTGGCGGCCGGCTCCGCGCAGGCGGCCATCAACGGGGTCCCGGTCAACAACCCGGGGCCCGACGTCGGCAACGCCAACCGCCAGACCACGAGCAGCGTCGCGGTCGACGGAAGGAACGTCGTCGTCGCCTTCGACGACAACGGGTCTCCCGGCAGCGGTGCCCACGGCCTGGGCTGGTCGAGCTCCGCCAACTCCGCCGCCGCCTTCACGGACCGCGGCAATCTGCAGGTGACCACCGAGGGCGACGGCGGCCACCCGGTGTTGGCCTGGCTCCACTCCAGCCACAGGCTGTTGATGGCGGCCGAAGGGACGGCGACGAAGGAGTCGATCTGGGTCTGGCACTCGACCACGAACGGCGCGACGATGACTCCCGGCGTCAACGGCGCGCCCGGCTATGTCGGCAGCGGCGACGACCTCGTCAACCCCTGGCTGGCGGTCGACAACGCCACGGGGCCGGGCACGGGCAACGGCAACGCCTACCTCTGCTTCACCGACGAGAGCGCTACCGATGCGGAGATCCGGTTCACGCGCGCGACCGACTCGGGCTTCACCTTCGGACCGAGCGGGGGAACGCTGATCTCCAGTGGTGGCGACGGCTGCCAGGTCGTCGTCGGGCCGGGGCACGAGCTCTACGTCTTCTACCTCCGCGGCACGGCCGGGACGGGCCTCGACAGCGGCGACAACAAGCTCTACGTGCGCCGGTCACTGGACGAGGGTCAGACATTCCAGCCCGAGCACGTGGTGGCCGACCTGCAGACCACCACCCTCAACGGGGACCTCGGGCTCGCCAATGGGCTGACGACGAATTCGTTCCCGCAGGCGGCGATCAACCCGGTCACCGACGACGCGATCGTCACCTTCAACGACGACAGCCCGGCCGGAGGGGCCGACCACGGCGACATCTTCCGGTCGACGTCGCTCGATGGCGGCAGCACGTGGTCGCCGCCGCAGAAGGTCAACGATGACCTGGGGCGGGATCAGTACGGGCCGACGGTCTCGATCGACCCGAGCGGCAAGCGGATCATGTTCGGCTACTCCAGCAACAGCCACGACGTCAGCAACGTGATGCTCCACCGTCGCGCCCGGGCGGGCGTGATGCGGACGGACGCGTCGCTGGCGCTGCGACCGAGCTTCCAGCTCGGCCCCGACACGCCGCCCTTCGCCGGGGTCAGCGAGTACGACGGGCTGACGGCGGACCGGTCGACCTTCTACAGCACCTGGGCAGACTCGCGGCAGAAGGACTCGTTCAACAACAACCAGCCGGACGTACGCATCGCCAGGATTGCGACCTCGGGGCCGGTGACCCCCGGCGACGTCGGCGTCGAGGTGCACCCGGTGCCGAGTTCGGTCGGCGAGCAGCAGTCGCTCGACGTGCGGTTGGAGGTGAGCGCGTTCGGCGACGACGCGCGCGACGTCTACGTCAGCCTGTTGCCGACACCGGGCCTCCGCTATGCGGACGTCGACGGCGGCAGCTCGTGCAAGCTGATCAACGGCTTCGTCGGCTGCTCGCTCGGGACCGTCCTCGCCGAAACGACCGTGGAGCGCACCGTGAGGGTCAGCGCCGGTGACCCCGGCACGAGGACGTTGAGGGCGAAGGTCACGACCGCCGACTGGGACTTCGCCCAGGTGGACAACGACGCCAGCGCCAGCCTCACCGTGAACGCGCTGCCATCGATCACCCAGAACTTCAGCACCGGAAACCTCTCGACGCCGATCCCGGACAGCTCGACCGTCGACATTCCGCTCAACGTGGGCCCGGTCGGCAACGTGATCAAGGCCGAGGCCTATGTGCGGCTCAACCACACCTTCGACAGCGACCTCAACATGTTCCTGATCGCACCGGGCGGGCAGCAGGTCGAGCTCTCGACCGGCAACGGCTTCGGCGAGGCCGACTACGGCAGCGGCCCCAACAACTGCGCCGGAACTCCCACCCATTTCGTCGACGGCGCGCCGCCGATCGAGGACGCCGCGGCGCCGTTCGCCGGGGACTTCGGACCCGAGGGCGCTCTGTCCGACCTGTTCGGCGCGCCCGAGGCCGGCACCTGGAAGCTCCGGATCACCGATACCGCGAACCAGGACGTCGGCACCGTGGGGTGCTTCAAGCTCAGGATCCGGCGCGTCGACCCCTTAGACGATCTAGGCGACCGACGGCTCGGCGATGTAGCTGCCGCGGTCGAAGCGGCGGGTGCGACGCCAGAGGTCGACCGTGAACCCCGGCCACCAGACGCCGTTGCGGCCGTTCGCATCGATGTACCAGCTGGCGCAGCCGCCCCGGTTCCAGACGCTCTCGCCAAGCCGGCGCTCGGTTTCGCGATTGAACGCCTCGTAGACGTCAGGGCGGACCTCGACCGTGGCCACGTTCGCGCGCTCCATCTCGCGCACGCACTCGGCGACGTAGTTGATGTGGGACTCGCTCGTGAAGATGATCGAGTTGTAGCCGCCGGCGCTGTTCGGGCCGACGAGGAAGAAGAGATTCGGGAAGCCCGAGACGGCCGTCCCCAGGTAGGCGCGCGGACTCCCCTTCCAGGCGTCGAGCAGCGACCGCCCGCCGCGGCCTCGAAGCGCGCCGAAGCCCTCGTTGTTGAAGACCCGGAAGCCGGTCGCGAGGACGATCGTGTCGAGCTCTCGCTCGACTCCGTCCGCGGTCCTGACGCCGGTCTCGGTGACCTCGGCGATCGGCTCCGTGACGACCTCGGAGTTGGGCGCACAAAGGGCCGGGAAGTAGCTGTTCGACATCGTGATCCGCTTGCAGCCGAGGATGTAGTCGGGGGTGAGCTTCGCCCGCAGCTGCGGATCGGCGACCTGGCGCCGGAGGTGGCGGCGGGCGGCCTGCTCGAAGATCAGCGAGATACGCCGGTCGACGATCGTCCCGAGCACGGTCGACTCCTGAAGCAGGTAGATGAGCCAGCGCATCGCCCGCTGGGTGACCGGCAGCTTGCGGAAGAGCCGGCGCTCGAGCTGGGTCACCGGCCGGTCGAGGTCCGGCATCACCCAGGACGGGGTGCGCTGGAAGAGATGCAGCGAGCCGACCCGGGGCTGGATCTCCGGGACGATCTGGATCGCCGAGGCGCCGGTTCCGATCACCGCGACCCGCTCGCCGCTCAGGTCGTGCTCGTGGTCCCACTCGGCCGAGTGGAACATCGCGCCCTTGAAGCGGTCGAGCCCGGGAATCTCGGGAGGCGCGGGTTCGCTGAGGCCGCCCATCGCCGTCACGAGGACGTTCGCGGTCAGCTCCCCGTGCGACGTCGTCAGCCGCCACCGTTTCTCGTCGTCGTCCCACGCCGCACCCTGGAGCTCGTGCCCGAAGCGGACGTGGGAAACGACGCCGCGCTCGTCCGCGACCCGCCGCAGATAGTCGCGGATCTCCTCCTGCAGGGGATAGGCCCGGCTCCAGTCGGGGTTCGGGGCGAACGAGAACGAGTAGAGCGCGGAGGGGATGTCGCACTGACAGCCCGGGTAGGTGTTGTCGCGCCAGGTGCCGCCCAGATCCTCGGCGCGCTCGAGCACGTAGAAGTCGTCGAGCCCGTCGGCGAGCAGGCGGTTCGCCATCCCGATTCCCGAGAAGCCCGCCCCGATGATCGCCACCCGGGCGTGGCGCTCGGCGCGGTCTCCGTTCGCCCCCGCCATCCGTGCGGTCTAGGCCGCCGGCAGCTCCGCGAGCAGCTGCTTGGCCTGGGCCGACACCTCGTGGTCGACCTGGAGCTCGTAGCGCTCGGCCTGCATCGAGCGCACCGAGGAGAAGTCGCGGCGCCCGCCCTGGGCGGCCTGGGCGATCGCGCCGAAGACGGCACCGAAGATGACCCCGGCGACGAGGCCGTAGAGCACGACCCCGAAGAACGCGGGGCCCTCGAAGAAGAGGCCGAAGAGCAACCCGAACAGCAGTCCGAGCATCGCGCCCTGGCCGGCGCCGAGCAGGGCCGCACGCCCGGTGGTCAGCCGCCCGGCGATCTCCTCGACCGTCTTCAGGCCGGTGCCGACGATCGCGGCGCGCTCGACGGGGAACTCGCGATCGGAGAGGAAGTCGACCGCGCGCTCCGCCTCGCGGTACGAGTCGTAGGTGGCGACCGTGGTCCGAGGAGTGGTGGCAGAGGCCTCCATGCAGGACAGTATGGCGGACCGCGCCGCCCCCGAAGGTGCGTGATCCTTGGGCCGATGCACACGGCAACACGTGCCCGGACCGCTTCGCTCGCGACCGGGGCGCCGGCGCTCGCGCTCCGCGACCTGCGGCGCGACTACGACGAGCGACCGGTGCTCCGCGGGGTCTCGCTCGAGCTCGCGCCGGGCGCGACCCTCGCGGTGATCGGCGCGAACGGCGCGGGCAAGAGCACCCTGCTGAGGATCCTGGCGACCCTGCTGCGCCCGAGCGGGGGCGAGGTCGAGGTGCTCGGCGCGTCGCTGCCGCGCCAGGCCTGGAAGGTCCGCGGCCGGATCGGGTACCTCGGCCACGAGCCACTGCTCTACCGCGAGCTCACCGTGCGCGAGAACCTGGAGCTGAACGCGCGCCTGCACGGGGTCGACGGGGCCGGTGAGCGGATCTCCGGCCTGCTGGAGCGGGCCGGCCTCGGCCGCCGGGGTGAGGAGCTGGTCCGCAACCTCTCCGCCGGGATGGTTCAGCGGGCGGCGATCTGCCGGGCGCTCGTGCACGCGCCGGAGCTGCTGCTGCTCGACGAGCCCCGCGCCCATCTCGACCTCGGGGCGGGGGCCGTGGTCGACGAGCTCCTGGGCCCGGGCGGGGGCCGCACCCGGGTCGTCGTCACCCACGAGATCGACTCCGGAGTCGCGGAGGCGGACATGGTGCTCGCCCTGCGCGCCGACGGGTCCGTGGCCCACGCCGGGCCGGCCGCCGAGCTCACGACCGCCGACGCGCGGGCGATCGTCGAGGGGCGCCTGTAGCGATGGGCGCCTATCGGGCGATCCTCGCCAAGGACCTGCGGGTCGAGCTGCGCACGCTCGAGTCGATCCCGGCGATGGTGCTCTTCGCGGCGACCACGTTCGTCCTCTTCCGATTCGGCCTCGATCGCGAGAGCCTCTCCGGCGGCCTCGCCGCCGGCGTGCTGCTGACGACCGTGCTGTTCGCGGCGATCCTGGCGGTCAACCGCGTCTTCGTCGCCGAGCGCGAGCAGGGCGGCTTCGACCTGATCCGCCTCGCGCCCGTCGACGGGACCTCGCTCTATCTGGCCAAGGCCTCGGTCCTGTTCGTCTACCTCGTGGCGTTCGAGCTCGTCGCCGTGCCCGTGTTCGCGATTCTCTTCCTCGACGACGCGGGCGGGCTCGCCGCCCTCGCGGCGGTCCTGGCGCTCGCCGATCTCGGCCTCGCGGCGATCGGCGCCCTGGTCTCCTCGATCGCGGTCAACTCGCGCGCCCGCGACCTGATCGCCCCGCTGCTGCTGCTTCCGCTGCTGGTCCCGGTGATGATCGGCGCCGCCGGCGCGGCCGAGCCGCTGCTGGCCGCGGGCGGTCCTTCGTACGCGGATTTCGGCAAGTGGATGGCGATACTCGCTCTCTACGATGTGGTGTTCTGCCTCGTCGGCTATGCCGTCTATGACTTCGTGCTCGAGGACTGACCGCAACAGATGAGCTTTCGCAGCCCCAGGATCCTCCCGGCGCTCACGGCCGTGACCCTGACCGCGGGTTTCGCCCTGGTGTTCTTCTACGCCCCCAATGACGCCGACCAGGGCTTCATCCAGAAGATCTTCTACCTGCACGTGCCGCTCGCCACCTGCGCCCTGGTCGGGTTCATGGTCGCGGCGGTCCAGGCGATCCTGCACCTGCGCACCGGTGACTCGAAATGGGACGTGCGCTCCTACGTCTCGATCCACATCTCCGTGATCCTCGGGGTCGCGGTGCTGCTGACCGGCGCGATCTGGGCCCGCGCCTCGTGGGGCAAGTGGTTCGTCTGGGACGAGCCGACGCTGGTCAGCTTCCTGATCGTCTTCCTCCTCTACTGCACCTACTACCCGCTGCGCTACGCGATCGCCGAGCGCGAGCGCCAGGCGCGCTACGCGTCGGTGTTCGCGATCATGGCCGGCGCGTTCGTGCCGCTCAACTTCATCGCCGTGCGGCTGGCGGAGACGCTCGTGCACCCGCGGGTGTTCGCCACCAGCGAGGGTGGCCTGCCGCCGAAGATGTGGGTCACCTTCCTCGTCTGCCTCGGGGGAATGGCGCTGCTGTGGCAGACGCTCGTCAGCTTCGAGCTGGCGGCGAAGTCGTCCCGGGCGCGCCTCGGGCGCCTGCGACGCGCGCTCGAGGGCGACGAGCTGGCGATCGGCGGCTCGCGAATCGCGCCGGTACCGCGGGAGGCCGAGTCCGGCTGATGCCCGCCCTGCCGCTCGACGAGGCCGGCAAGTACGTCGCCGGCGCCTACGTGGTCTTCGTCGCCCTGCTGCTGATCTACGTGGCGATCATGGCGGCGCGCCTGGCGCGGATCGACCGCGAGCTGGCCGAGCTGGCGGAACTGGCCGAGCACAGGACCCCGGAGCCCGAGGACGATCGGGAGCGGGTGCCGGCGTGAGTGAGCTGCTGGCGCTCGGCGTCTCGCACAAGACCGCGCCGCTGGAGCTCCGCGAGCGGATGGCGCTGACGGAGGGGCGCGCCGTCGGCGTGCTGGGCGAGCTGGTCGAGCGCGACGAGATCCTCGAAGCGGCGGTGATCTCGACCTGCAACCGGACCGAGCTCTACCTCTTCGCCTCCGACCCGGTCGGCGCCGAGGCCGTCGCCCTCGGGCTGCTCTCGCGCGAGGCGGAGACCCAGCCGACCGAGCTCGTCGGCAGCCTCTACTCGTTGCGCGGGGCCGCCGCGGCCGAGCAGCTGCTGCGGGTCACGAGCGGGCTCGACTCGATGATCATCGGCGAGACCGAGGTCCAGGGGCAGGTCAAGCGGGCCTACGAGCTGGCCCTGGTGGAGGGCGCCACGGGCCCGATCCTCAACCGGCTCTTCCGCGCCGCGCTCGCGGCCGGCAAGCGGGCGCGATCGGAGACCGGGATCTCCGAGCGCTCGCTCTCGATCCCGTCGGTGGCGGTCGAGCTCGCGCAGCGAACGCTCGGGGAGCTCGAGGACCGCCGCGTGCTGGTCGTCGGCGCCGGCGAGACCGCCGAGCTGACGGCGCGCGCGCTCGCGGCCAAGGGCGTCGAGGCGATCTTCATCGCCAATCGCCACTACGACCGTGCGATCGGGCTCGCGCAGCGCTTCGGCGGCCATGCGGTGCGCTTCGAGGAGCTGCCCGAGGAGCTCGCCGACGCCGACATCGTCGTCGCCTCGACCAGCTCCCCGCATCACGTGATCGAGCGCGAGGCGCTCGCCGAGGTCATGGCGGTGCGCGAGGGCCGGCCGCTGCTGCTGATCGACCTCGCGGTGCCGCGCGACATCCAGCCCGCCTGCCGGGAGGTCGCCGCCGTCAGCCTCTACGACATGGACGACCTGCAGACGCTCGTCGAGCGCAACCTCTCCGGCCGGGAAGCGGAGGCGCGGCGGGTGGAGGGCATCCTGCGGTCCGAGCTCGCCCGATTCGAGCGCTGGCTCGCCGCCCAGGACGTGACCCCGACGATCACAGCCCTGCACGAGCGGGCCGACGAGGTCGTCCGGCGCGTGCTTGACGAGAACGAGTCCCGCTGGGAGGGGCTCACCGAGGCCGACCGCGAGCGCCTGAGCGTCGCGGCGAAGGCGATCGTCTCGCGGCTCCTGCACGAGCCGACGCTGCGACTGAAGCGCGAAGCGGCCGACGACGGCTCCTACGCGAAGGTCGCGGTGATGCGCGAGCTCTTCGGGCTCGATCGAGAGAGCGAACCCCTGGAGGCGAGCGGGGCGGAGATCTCGGACCTGCGCGAGCGGCGGCGCCGGCGCGGCAGGTGAGCCGGCTGCGGCTGGGCTCGCGCGGCAGCGCGCTGGCGCGGACCCAGGCGGAGTGGGTCGCCGCGGCCCTCGGCGGCGTCGAGGTGGCGACGATCAAGACCGCCGACGGCGAGGTCGGCGACAAGGGGCGGTTCGTGGGCGGGATCGAGAGCGCCATCCTCGCCGGCGAGGTCGCCATCGGGGTGCACTCGGCCAAGGATCTGCCGGGCGAGCTGCTCGAGGGGTTGGCCCTGGTCGGGGTGCCGGGTCGTGAGGACCCCAGCGACGCGCTGGTCGGCGCGACCGCCCTCGACCGGCTCCCGGCGGGCGCCCGGATCGGGACCTCGAGCCTGCGGCGGCGCTCGCAGCTGCTCGCCCTGCGCCCCGACCTCGAGGTCGCGGAGCTGCGCGGCAACGTCGACACCCGCCTCGCCCGGCTCGCGGACGGCGACTACGACGCGATCGTGCTCGCGACGGCGGGCCTCGCCCGGCTCGGGCGGGCGGGCGAGATCGGCCTCCGGTTCGCCCTCGACCAGCTCACCCCGGCCCCGGGCCAGGGCTGCCTGGCGCTCGAGGCCCGCGCCGACGACGACGAGGCCCGCGCGGCCGCCCATCTGATCTCCGACCGCGCCGCGCTGATCGAGCTCACGGCCGAGCGCGCGGCGGTGCGCGCGCTCGATGCGACGTGCGACACGCCCGTCGGCGTCTGCGCGCGCTTCGAGGACGAGCAGCTCGCGGTGCTCGGGTACGCCGGCTCGCCCGACGGCGACGCCTGGGTGCGCGACCGCGTCGCGGGCGACCCCGAGCAGCCGGCGGCGCTGGGCGAGTCGCTGGCCGAGCGGATGCTGGCGGCGGGGGCGGGGCCGATCCTCGCCGCGGCGGCGGAGACGGCCCGATGAGCGCCCGGGCTGGGGTGGTCTACCTGGTCGGCGCCGGTCCGGGCGACCCGGGCCTGATGACGGCGCGCTCGCTGGAGCTGATCGCGAGCGCCGAGGTGATCCTCCACGACCGGCTGATCCCCGTCGGCGCGCTCGACGGCGCCCGCGGCGACGCGGAGCTCGTCTACGTCGGCAAGGAGCCCGGCCGCAACGCGGTAGAGCAGAGCGAGATCGAGGCGCTGATGGTGGACCGGGCGCGCGCCGGGCGCAGCGTCGTCCGGCTCAAGGGAGGCGACCCGTTCGTGTTCGGGCGCGGGGGCGAGGAGGCCGAGGCCCTGGCGGCCGCCGGGATCGAGTTCGAGGTCGTCCCCGGGGTCACGGCGGGCGTGGCCGCCCCGGCCTACGCCGGGATCCCGGTCACCCATCGCGACGACGCCTCGGCGGTCGCGTTCGTGACCGGGCACGAGGACCCCGAGAAGCCCGAGACCGCGCTGGACTGGGAGGCGCTCGCCCGCTTCCCGGGCACCCTCGTCCTCTACATGGGGGTCAAGAACCTGCCGCTGATCTCCGACCGCCTCGCCGCCGCGGGGCGCGACCCGGCCGAGCCGGCGGCCGCGGTCGAGCGCGGCACCCAGCCCGGTCAGCGGACCGTCACCGCGACCCTCGAGGGGCTACCGGGAGCGGTCGCCGAGGCCGGGCTCGCGGCGCCCGCGGTGCTGATCTTCGGTCCGGTCGCCGCGCGCCGGGAGGCGATCTCCTGGATCGAGCGCCGCCCGCTCTGGGGCCGGCGGGTGGTGGTCACCCGCGCCCGCGCCCAGGCGAGCGGGCTCGCGGCGACCCTGCGCGACCTCGGCGCCGAGGCGATCGAGCTGCCGGCGATCCGGATCCAGCCGCGGCTCGACAGCGCCAAGGTCCGCGACGCGGTCGCCGACATCCACAGCTACGCGCTCGTCGTGCTCACGAGCCCGAACGGCGTCCGCCTGCTGTTCGAGGCGATGGCCGCCGCGGGGCGCGACGCGCGTGCGCTTGCCAACGCGACGGTCGCGGCGATCGGCCCCGGCACGGCGAGGGCCCTGGCGACGCGCGGCGTGATCGCCGACCTCGTGCCGGAGAGCTACGTCGCCGAGGCGCTGGTCGAGACGTTGACCTCGGTCGAAGTCACGGGCCGCCCGGTGCTCGTCGCCCGCGCCGCCCAGGCGCGCGACGTGATCCCCGAGGCGCTCGCCGACCGCGGGGCCGAGGTCGACGTGGTGGCCCTGTACGAGACCGTGCGCGAGCAGCCCGACCCGGAGGCGGTCGACGCGGCGCAGACCGCCGACTACGTCACCTTCACCTCGTCCTCGACCGTGCGCAACCTGCTCGAGGCCGTCGGCGACCGCTTCCCGCGCTCGGCGCGCGTGGTCTCGATCGGTCCCGTGACCAGCACGACGGCGCGCGAGCTCGGGCTCGAGGTGCACGTCGAGGCCGAGCGCCACGATGTCGACGGGCTGGTCGAGGCGCTGTTGGCCGACGCGGGCATGTTGTCGAGTTGAGCACGGCGACCTCCGATGTGCTCAATGCGACAACGAGCGGAGCGCGGGTGGGTAGTGGATCAACCAACGCGACCAAGGAGCTGAAGATGGAGAAGCGCAGACTGGGCAACGCGGGACTCGAGGTCTCGGCGCTCGGCCTCGGGTGCATGGGGATGTCGGCCTTCTACGGCGATACCGACGAGCCCGAGTCGATCGCCACGATCCAGCGTGCGCTGGAGCTCGGGGTCGACTTCCTCGACACCGCCGAGATGTACGGCCCGTTCGCCAACGAGGAGCTGGTCGGCAAGGCGGTCGCGGGGCGGCGCGACGAGTACGTGATCGCGACCAAGTTCGGCGTCCGGCCGGAGCGCACCGACTCCGGCGGGTGGACCCGGGTCCGCGACGGCAGCGCGGAGAACGTCCGCCGCTCGGTCGAGGGCTCGCTGAAGCGGCTCGGCACCGATCGGATCGACCTCTACTACCAGCACCGCATGGACCCGGAGGTGCCGATCGAGGAGACCGTCGGGGCGTTGGCCGAGCTGGTCGCCGAGGGCAAGGTCCTTCACATCGGCCTCAGCGAGGCCGCTCCGGAGCGGATCCGCAAGGCGCACGCGACCCATCCGATCACCGCGGTCCAGACCGAGTACTCGCTCTGGACGCGCGATCTCGAGGACGAGATCCTGCCGACCCTGCGCGAGCTCGGCATCGGCCTGGTGGCGTACTCGCCGCTCGGCCGCGGCTTCCTCTCGGGCAGGTTCAAGTCGCCGGAGGACCTCGACGAGGGCGACTTCCGCCGCCACGGCCCGCGCTTCACCGGCGACAACCTCGATGCGAACCTCGAGCTCGCGGCGAAGGTCGAGGAGCTGGCGGAGGCGAAGGGGATCACCCCGGCGCAGCTGGCGCTTGCCTGGGTGCTCGCGCAGGGCGACGACGTGGTGCCGATCCCGGGGACCAAGCGGCGCACGTACCTCGAGCAGAACGCCGCCGCGGTCGAGGTCGAGCTCACCGACGACGACCTGGCGAGGATCGACGCGGAGCTTCCGAAGGCGCACGGCGATCGCTACGACCAACAGGGAATGGCCGCCCTCAACATCTAGATGAGTGATCCCACGACCCCACGCACGCGAGTGACGCACGGATACCGTCGCTGGATCACGCCCCTCGGGACTTGGCCATACGCCCGGGGGTGAGGGTGCGTGGTGCCCCCGGCTTGCGCTGAGGGTGCGTGGTCGGGCCTGGCAGTGAGGGGGGCGGGCTAGGCGCGCTCGTGGCGTCCCCGGGGCGTGGGTGGTGCCTTGAGCACACATGCTGTGCTCAAGTCGACAATCGACGGGTTCTGCGGTCGATTGATGAGTTGACCACCCCATACGGTGTTCAACTCATCACTCGGCGTTCGCTCGAAGCCCCGCCACGGGCGCCCTCGACCGACGCCGGCACCTCCACCCCCTCACTGCGAAGCCCGGCCCGAGCCCTCGCCTGCGCCCGGGGCACCACCCGGGTATGGGCTTCGCCTGATCGCCGCGCCCAGCTTGGTCCCGTGCGCCCCCCGCGCACGTGGGGCCGTGGAATCTCACCTAGATCGTTCGCCTGTGGGCGCGCCGCGGTTAGATTCCGCGGCGTGGCCCGCCCGATCACCTTCCTCTCGGATTACGGGTCGAACGACGAGTTCGCCGGCGTCTGCCGGGCGGTGATCGCGCGGATCGCGCCCGAGGCGAGGGTGATCGACCTCAGCCACGGGATCGTCCGTCACGACGTTCGCCAGGGAGCGACGGTGCTCGCCAACGCGCTCGCCTTCTCGCCCGCCGGCGTCCACCTCGCGGTCGTCGACCCCGGCGTCGGCACCGGTCGCCGAGCGGTGGCCGCCGCGGCCGCGGAGGAGGGGAGGCTGTTCGTCGGCCCCGACAACGGCCTGCTCTCGCTCGCCCTGGCGCGCTTCGGCGACGCTGTCGAGGCGGTCGAGATCTCCGACTCGCCGGCCCGCCTCGAACCCGTCTCGGAGACCTTCCAGGGGCGTGACGTCTTCGCTCCGGTCGCCGCCCGCCTGGCGCTCGGCGACGCGCTTGGCGAGCTCGGCGAGCCGATCGACCCGGCGACGCTGGAGCGGATCGAGCAGGGCCGGCCGGAGATCGAGTCGGGACTGCGGCTCGAGGCCGAGGTCGGGCACGTCGACGCCTTCGGCAACCTCTCGCTGATCGCCACCGCGGCCGACGCCGACGACGCCGGGCTCGAGCCAGGCAAGGGCCTGCGGGTGCGAGGGCCGCGGCGCTCCGACGAGGCCGTCTACGCGCTCACCTTCGCCGACGCCGAGCCGGGCGAGATGGTGCTGCTGGTCGACTCGGCCCGCTCACTGGCGCTGGCCGTCAATCGCGGCGACGCGGCGCGCCGGCTCGACCTCGCGCCGGGCGAGCGAGTGCTGCTGACGAGGCTCTAGCGACGTGTCGGCGTTCGGCCGCCCTCACCTGCACCTTCGCCATACCGAGTCCACCAACGACCGTGCGCGCGAGCTCGGCGCGGCCGGGGCGCCGAGCGGCGCGATCGTCACCGCCGAGGCGCAGACCGCGGGCCGCGGGCGCCGCGGGCGGGTGTGGTCGGCGCCGGCGGGAAGCGCGCTGCTCCTGTCGGCCCTGCTGCGGCCGCTCGGGCTCGAGCACGGGCTGCTGCCGCTCGCCGTCCCGATCGCGGTCTGCGAGGCGATCGAGTCGGTTGCCCCGGTCCGCACCCGGGTCAAGTGGCCCAACGACGTCTGGATCGAGGAGGCCAAGGTCGCCGGCGTACTGATCGAGGCGCGGTTTCCCGAGTGGGCCGTGATCGGGATCGGGGTCAACGTCTCGATCGAGCCCGATCAGTTCCCCGACGACCTGCGCTGGCCCGCCACGTCGATCGGACACGGGGCCGGAGTGGACGCCGTCCGCGAGGCCGTGTGCACCGCCCTCGGTTCGTGGACCGACGCGTCGCAGGTGGCGATCCTCGCCGAGTTCGGCCGCCGCGACGCGCTCACCGGCAGGCGCCTGAGCTGGGAGGGGGGCGAGCCCGCCTCCGGTTCGGGCACCGGCGCCGGCGTGGACGAGCGCGGCCACCTCCTGGTCGAGCTCGACGACGGGAGCCGGGTCGCGCTCGGCTCCGGCGAGGTCAGCCTGCGCCTGGCCGGCGAGTAGCTACGCGACCTTCCTGTAGGTCAGGTCGAAGTCGGTCTTCCACGTCTCACCGTCCTCGGCGATCTCCCAGCGGCCGGTGATCGTCCGCCCGTCGTCGGAGAACTCGCCGGTGAAGCGCTGCGAGAACGGCTCCCCGCCGCGCCACAGCTTCCAGACGCCGTCCGCGAGGCTCATCTCGTACACGCGCTGGACGTCTCGGTCATCGGTGTAGAGCTGGTAGTAGGACCCGCTCATCCCGTCGCACCCGATGACGGCCGTCCCGTCGGGGGCCTCGGGTAGGTCGACGTGCCAACGTTCGATCAACAGGGGCGCCCCGTCGAGCCACTCGAACGTGACGCCCGCCTCGCCCGGCCACGGCTCACCGCCCGGCGGCCCGGCCTCCATCGTCCATTCGCCGACCAGCGCCTCCAAGCGCTCGCGCGCGGCTACATCGGTGGATTCGTTCATCCTCACTCCTTCTCCGTCGGTTCGCCAATACCGACTACATCAGAGGGCCAACCTCATCGGCTGCGGCCACCACGCGAACGTCTCCCGGCACCCCTTGCGTGTACCCCGGGAACGTACGGGGGGTCGGGGTCGCTGCGCCTACAGGCGCTCGGGGGTGAGCGACTCCCCGACGGCGAGCGGCGCCGCGCGGTAGGGGCGGCTGCGCGCGGCCGCCTCGAACCGCTCGTGCGCGTCACCGATCGGCACGTAGTGCGGTTCGAACGCGTAGCCGCCGTAATGCATCGGGATCAGCGTCGCTGCCCCGAGGAGCTCGCCGGCGAGGGCGGCCTGCTCGGGCACCATCGTCGCCGGCAGCGGGCTTGCCGGCTGCTGGTGTGGGAAGTCGACCACGGCGCCGTTGATCGGCGCCAGCACGACGTCGAACGGGCCCGCGCGGCGGGCCATCTGCCACCAGCCGCCGTGGAAGAGGGTGTCCCCGAGATGCAGGACGCGGGTCCCGCCCGCCTCGACCAGCCACGAGACCTGCGGGTCGCCCAGGCCGTCCACCGCGGGAAGGGCGGTGCAGGTGAACGGCCCGACCGTGACGGAGTCCCAGACGGCGACGGGGCGGCGCGCCAGCTGCGTCGCGCTCAACTCGTGCTCGGCCTGGGCGAGCGCCAGGTTCGAATCGCCCCAGGGCTCGGGGTGGAGCACCTCGGCGTCGACCGCCAGGGCCGCGGCCAGCGCCGCGGCGTCCGCGTGGTCTCGATGGAGGTGGCTGACCAGGCCGGCGAGCGCTCCCGTGGTTGGCGCGGCAACCTCGGGAAGGTCGATGCCGGCGGCCGCGGCCCCGAACCCGGCGAAGGTCGCGCCGGGGTCCCCGAGCGGGTCGACCACCACCGTCTCACCGTCGTGTGAGTACTCCGCCCCCGCCCATCCCAGCCATCGAACCCGCATCGGTCGTCCCTCGCTTTCCACTCGCTCTTTAGCGGACGAACGTTCGTACGCTATCATGCGCGCGATGCCGCGTCGCTCCGCCGTCTCCGTCGCCGACACCCGCGCCGAGGTGCTCGACGTCGCGGTCCGTCGTGCCTCGATCGAGGGCCTCGACGGGTTGACGATCGGCCGCCTGGCGGCCGAGGTCTCGATGAGCAAGAGCGGCCTGCACGGGATGTTCGGGAGCAAGCACGACCTGCAGGCCGCGGCGTTCGAGCGCGGTGTCGAGAGCTTCACACGCGAGGTCTGGGAGCCCGTCGCGCGTCGCGACCCCGGGCTCCCGCGACTGCTCGCGTTGATCGACCGCTGGATCGGATACCACCGCCGCGGCGCGCTGCCGGGCGGCTGTCTCGTGACCACGGCGACGATCGAGTTCGACGCCCGGCCCGGGCCGCTGCGCGACGCCGTCGCCGACGCTCGCGCGCGCATGCACAAGGCGCTTGGCGCGGACGTGCGGACCGCCGTCGAGGCCGGTGACGTGCCGGCGGACACGGACCCCGACGACGCGGCGTTCGCCCTCTTCGCCCTCGCCTCCGCGGCGAGCCAGGCGATTGCGCTGTCAGAGCGCGGGGCGGCCGCGCGGGCCCGGCGCTGTATGCGCGCCGTCCTCGGCGTCGAGGATTAGAGCTCGACCAGGACCTCGAACCCGCCGTAGACCATCCGCTTCATGTCGGCGACGTCCTCGGACGATCCCATCATCGCCTTCATCCGGTCGTCCTCCATCACCTTCGAGTTGACCTCGTCGCGATGCTCGCGCGACTCGAAGGTGATCCAGGCGAAGATCACGGTCTCGTCGTCGGTGAGCTTGACGCTTTGCGGGAACGAGGTCACCTCGCCGGGCTTCACGTCCTCCGCCACGCACTCGAAGTACTCGAGCGCGCCGTGCTCCTTCCACAGCTCACCGGCCGTGGTCGCGATCTCGCGGTACCGCTCGACGTTGGCCTTCGGCATCGGCATCACGAATCCGTCCACGTAACCGGCCATCTGTTTCCTTTCCTCGGGGTCTGACAGTCGCGGGTAGGGACCGGCGACGGCGCCGAAACTAATCGGCTCAAGCGCTGCGGTGGCCCTCGGGCAGGTGACAGACTGCCTCGACGTTGTTGCCGTCGGGGTCGAGCACGAAGGCGCCGTAGTAATGGTCGTGATACGCGCGCAGGCCCGGCTCGCCGTTGTCGCGGCCTCCGGCGGCGAGCGCCGCGGAATGGAAGGCGTCGACGGTCGCGCGGTCCGGGCTCGCGAAGGCGACGTGCGCCGGAGTCGTGGGCTCGTCGCGCTCGCCGATCCAGAAATAGGGCTTCTGGCCCTCGCCGAAGCCGCAGAAGCCGGAGAACTCCATCACCGGCACGATGCCGAGCGGCTCCAGCGCGGCCGCGTAGAACGCTCTCGCGACGGCGAAGTCCCTGACGTTGATGCCGACGTGATCGAGCACTCGCCCCGATCGTAGTCCAGGCTCGGCCGGACAGGGCTCAGCAGGCGACGTAGCGCGCGTCGGGCACGTGCCGCTTGACCAGGGTCGAGAAGCCGCGGTTGCGGGCACCGGCGCAGACCCGCCGGGCCACGGCGCGGGGGCGAGCGGCGCCGCGACGGCGCCAGTCGTCGGTGTACTCGGCCTGGAACACCGCCTTGCCGGCCTCGATGAAGGGCCGCTCGCGGCGACACTCGGCGTAGAAGAAGCACTCCTCGTTCAGCGACCAGTCGAAGGCGGCGACCATCCTGGCGTCGATGACCTCGACGCCGTTCTTCATCCCCACCGAGAGCCCCGCCGCGTGTGCGTGCCGAGCGACGCTCAGATACCAGGACCGCTCGTCGTCGCGGCCGATCGGAAAGCCCGGCCGGTTGCCGATCGGGTTGTTCTGGTCGGGCTCGACCCCGTCGCAGCCGATCCGCCGAGCGAGCTCGAGCCGGGCCCAGATGATCGAGGCGAAGCGCCGTCTCGGCCCCGGACGGAGATCGAGCCAGCGCTCCTGTGCCCAGCCGGTCGAGTTGCCGATCACGGCGGGCGCGAACAGATCGGCGTCGGGCTCGTAGGCCTCCCAGGCGCCGGAGTCGAGGTAGCAGACGGCGACGATCCCGGCCGCGTGCAGGCGGTCGACGACGCCGGCGTTCGCGCCCCTCGGCCAGCTCACCGTGCCGAACCCGCGGACCTCGACCTCGGTTCGTCTCGGGACCGCGTCGGTGAGGTCGACGTCGTACATGTCGACGTCCCGGAGCATCCCGATCCGTCCCGTGATCTGCCACTGCCAGCTGGTTCCGGGCTCCGGCGAGAAGACCCGCCCGTCGGCGATGCTCGCGGGCCCGAGGAGCGCCAGGGCGCAGGCGATGAGAAGGAGCCCGGTGCCCCTACGACTTCTCGCCGGGATCGCCGTCATCTCCCGGATCGTCGCCCTTGGCGGTGGGCTGGTCATCCGCCGACGCGGCCTCGCGGTCGGCTACCGCCTCGAGCTCCCCCTCCTCGGTCCCCTCGAGCTTCTCGCGCTCGCGCCCGTTGGAGGAGCCCCCGCCGCCGCCGTCGGACTTCGAGCGGCGCCGGCGCCGCTTGCCCTTGGGGAAGTTGCGCAGCAGCTCCCGCGCGACCGCCGAGGGCTTGCGAGCCATCCGCATCCTGGCGCCCCGCAGCACCTCCTCGGCCTCCGGCGTGTGGGCGACCGACGCCGCGAGCAGAGAGACGGCGAGGCGCCGGTCCTGCTGGCGTGCCGCGTGCACGATCCGGCGCGCGTTGCGCCCGTGCGCCCGGCCCGAGGAGTTCACGAACAGGCCCAGCAGGCGCTTGGTCTCCGGCCAGCGCTGGACCGCGTACTCCTCGTGCAGCTCGCGAGTGATCTCGGCCAGGCGCCAGACCCAGGCCTGGGCCTGGTCGCGCCGGCCGATCCGCTTCTCGGCCAGCGCCTGGAGCAGGATCCGCGCCCCCGCGCGGCGATCGTCGCGCGGCCACGCGGCGACGATCTCGACCGCGTCGTCGAAGGGCTCGGCCTCGCGCAGCGCGGCGACCTCGGCGAGCGCCTTCAGCCGCAGCTGCTGGTTGCGGTTGCGCTGCAGGCAGGTGACCAGGAAGCGCCGCCGCAGCTCCTTCGCCTGATCGTGCTGGATCATCGCCTTCGCCCGCCGCCAGTTGGCCGCGGTGACCCGTGCTCCGGCGAGCGCCGCCCAGGCGTGTTGCTCGGAGTAGTTGAGGTTCTCGACCGCGATCCGCCAGAGCTCGCGCTCGAGCACCAACAGGCGGCGCTCGGGGTCGGCGGAGACCGGGACCACGCGGCGCTCGACCCGCACCCTGCGGCCGCGGCCGCGGCGCACCGGACCGACGACGATCGCTCCACCGCGATACACGTCGCGGTCGAGCAGGCTGTGCAGCGTGACGATCGTCTCGTCGCTGGTCGTCGCCGGGTGGACGAGGTCGATCACAAGGCCCGCCTCCTTGCCCGGGTTGCGGCGGGTGACCCGGCCGACGCGCTGCTGGTAGACGCGGCGTGAAGCGGTCGGGGCGAGGTGCATGCAGATCGTCGCCCGGGGCGAGTTCCAGCCCTCGGCGAGCAGCATCGCGTTGCAGAGCACGTCGACCTCGCCGCGCTCGAAGGCCGCGAGGATCTCGGCCAGCTCGCGCTTCGGGGTCTCGCCGGAGACGGCCTGCGCGTTGATGCCGGCGTTGCGGAAGGCGACGGCGACGTTGTTTGCGTGCCTGACCCCCGCGGTGTAGACGACGCCGGGAACGCGCTTGAACCGCGACTGGTAGAGGTCGGCGACGGCGACGTTGAACGGTTCCTGGTCGAGCAGCGCGGCGAGCTCCTCCTGGTCGAAGTCCTGGTCTACCTCGCCGCGGCGCAGCGGGACCTTGGCGATCGTCCGCACCCCGGGCCCCGGCGGGATCCGGATGCAGCGCAGCGGCGCGATCACCCCGCGCCGCGCCGCCTGGGCGAGGTCGAAGCGGGAGGTCTGGGTGGGGAAGAGGTCGGCCACGTGCCGGGCGATGAGCGCACCGGTGGCGGTCATGCCGATGAACACGGGCCCGGTCCAGTTGCGGATGCAGGCGCTCGTCTTCTCGCCCAGCGCGGTGTGCGCCTCGTCGCAGATCACGATCGAGTAGGCGTCAGAGACGCGGCCGGCGTTGCGCACGAACCACTGGTAGGTCTCGACCGTCACCGGGCCGTACGGGTGGTCCGCGCCGTCGAGCAGCGCAGGCGACAGCCGCTCCTTGTAGCCGCGGTCGGAGATCTCGCCGATGAACTGGTCGACGAGGTTGCGGCGATGGGTGAGGATGAGGATGCCCCCGGTCCGCGAGGCGTCGATGAAGCCGACCGCAGCCACGGTCTTGCCGGCGCCGGTCGCGTGCTCGAACCAGAAGCGGCGGTCGGCGCCGGGATCCTCGGGCGCCTCGGCGACGGCCTCGGCGTCGGCGTCCTCGGGCTCGTCCCAGTCCTGCGGCTCCTCGTCGGGGGCGAGCAGCTCGTCCTCGTCATCGAGCGCGGCGACCGCGCCGTTGCCGTTCCCGCCCTCGCCGTTGGTCTCGGATTTGCCCTTGCTGCCGTTGCGGCCGTTCTGGCGCCCTGCCTCCGGCGATCGCTCGAGCTCGGCGACGATCGCCGCCAGGGTTCCGGAGAGCGCGTCCACCTGGTGGTCGTTGAGCTCCGCTCCGTCGAGCAGCTGCGGGGTCTCCTCGTCGAGCACCCGTTCGAGCCCGAGCAGCAGGGAGTAGTTGCCGCGCCACTCGAACGACGGCGTCTCGGCTCCCGCGTCGAGCTCGGCGAGCGCGTCGTCGACCGCCAGCCGCCGGGCCGTGCCGGGCGCGAGAGCGGCGATCGTCTCGCCCGCGAGCAGGATCGGCTCGCGGGAGAACTCCCGCGCTCGATCGAGGTCGGTCTCGCTCAGCTCGCCAGCCGCGTTTGCGGCTACGTCAGTGGTATTGGCCATGGGCAAGAGGTGAGTGGTCCCGCGCACACCGTTGATCCGGGTCCGGCACGGCGAGCGAAGTAAGCTCGGAAGGGACGTGAGTCGGGCCGAGAACCCCTCCGGCCGGACCGACATCCGCCCCACGGTCCAAGAACAACGGGACCAGGGGTTATTGAACCACAACGGGCAGGCGATGCGTATCCGAATGGGCAAACCGGTACTGATCGGCGGTGTGATCGCAGTCC
>CAWJHV010000002.1:0-101731 GCA_963842795.1 uncultured Solirubrobacterales bacterium
ATCCGGCCGACGTCGACGTTTGCCCACGCGTCCAGAAACAGGCGCATGACCTTTGCCTCGGCGCCTTGAGTCGCAGGCGCATGCATGCGCGCGAGCGTCCCCTCGTCTCGTTCCCGCGCAAGCCGGTCGTGCCCGCGCTGCAGGGCGCTGTTGACGGCGGCGACGCTGTCGTCGAGCAGCTCAGCGACATCTTGGCTGGCCAGTCGAGGGCATCGCGCAGGACGACCACGGCCCGCTGCTTGGCCGGCAGCAGTTGCATCGCGGCCACGAACGCAAGTCCAATGTCCTCTTGGGCGATCGCATGATCGGCTGGGCTGGAGTCCGGCGCTTCCAGCTCGTCGAGGAGCCGATCGGGATAGGGCTCAAGGTGGCTGTCCGCCTGCATTCCAGCGTCGCGTTGCCGGAGCTCGATCATTCGCAGTGAGACGTTGGTCGCGATGCGGTGAAGCCAGGCGATCAGCGGCGCGCGCGGCTCGAACTCCCCCAGCCCGCGCCACGCCTGCAGCATCGTCTCCTGCAGCGCGTCATCAGCGTCATGGAGCGAGCCAAGCAGCCGGTAGCAGTGAACGTGAAGTGCCCGCCGATGCGGGGCGGTAAGCGCGACGAACGCCTGCTCGTCGCCGCCGTGCGCGGCGTCGAGCAGTGCGCGCTCATCGCGACGGTCTTCCGCCACGGTCGCGACCCTAGTCAGACCGGCAGCGGGCCGCCGAGCTCGGTTCAGGCCGAGGGTGAGAATGCGGCCTGCGGAACTCCGCCGAGCGCGATGAACCGAATGCCCTCGTCGCCGGGGAGGATCTGGCGCCGCTGATCCGGTCCGACGCGGGCCATCACCCCGGGCCGCAGATCGAAACGCTCCCCATCGGCCTCGAGGACGGCGGAGCCCGCGATCGGGATGTAGACCTCCTCCTGGCCGGCATCGCCGGTCGATGCATCGTGATTGTGGTTCGGATAACCGCCCCAGTTGGGCGGCAGGGTCATCACCTGCATGCCCCAGGCGCTGACCCCGAGTTCTGCTCGAGCCCGTCGGGCGATCCCGTCGTAGATCGTCTCCATCTCATCGATCTCGACCACCGAAACGTCTGTCATCTGTTGCTCCTGTGCTCATGGGCCCACCTGGCCCTTCACTGAACTCAATCCGCGCCGAAGTGAAAACTCATCGGTGGCGTCTGGTGCCCCCCAGGAACCAGCACGTCAACATCGGTACCACGAAGCGTCCCGCTACCCGAAGCCCAGGAGTGTCATCGACGCTCAGTAGACGCGATCGTCAGCGAAGTCCGGCACGCCCGCATGCATTTCGCCGCGCACAGCGATGTCCGCCTGGCTGCTGATGAGCTCCGCGCCGCAAGGCCGTGATGAGCCGCAAGACCGTCCGCGCCTCGAGCTTCGGCATCGACACCGCGTAACACCCCGGGGTCCAGGGAAACTCAGAAGGCATGGGCGCGAAATACCGGTTCCGCCGGGCGCGGTCGGCCTTAATCACCGCGAAACCTGTGCGTGAGACGCTGGGAGCATGAGCTCCGGCGCCCCACACGTGCTGGTCGTCGATGACGACCCAGTGGTCCGCGACGTGTTGCTTCGTTACCTCGCGCGCGACGGGTTCACGGCCGAGGCGGCCGAGGATGGGGAGAAGGCGCTGGAGGCGTTCGCCGCCCGGCGACCGGATCTGGTGGTGCTCGACCTGATGCTGCCGCGAATCGACGGGCTGGAGGTGTTTCGCCGGATGCGCGAGGCCGACCCGGCGAGCGCGGTGCTGATGCTGACCGCCCGCGGGCGCGAAACCGAGCGGGTTATCGGACTCGACTCGGGGGCTGACGACTACGTCGCGAAGCCGTTCTCGCCGCGCGAGATCGTCGCCCGGGTGAAGGCGATCCTGCGCCGGCTCGGCGAGACCGGAGCCTCACCTGCCGACGCCGAGGGCGCGCAGCCACTCGCCTTCGACCGACTCGAGATCGACCCCGCGGCGCGCGAGGCCCGGATCGACGCCCGTCCGGTGGAACTGACGCCGAAGGAGTTCGACCTCCTCTACTTCCTCGCCGGCCACCCGCGAATCGCCTTCACCCGAGCCGAGCTCCTCGACCGGCTCTGGGATGTCGCCTACGACGGCGACCCGTCGACGGTGACCGTGCACGTTCGCCGCCTGCGCGAGAAGATCGAGCCCGACCCCTCCTCCCCACGCCGCCTGGTCACTGTCTGGGGCGCGGGCTACAGGTTCGAGCCGTGAACCGGCCGGGGTGGCTCGGTCCGGCCGCGATCACGGCCGCGTGTGCGATTTCCGCGGCGCTGCTGACGCTCGCTGCCGGCGCCCTGATCCTCGGGTCCGCGGACGCCGAGCACCTGATCGCGCCCCTCGGCGTTTCGATCGCAATCACCGTCGCCGCGATCGCGATCGCGGCCCGATGGCTGTCGGGGACGACGCTGCGGTTGCGGTTCATCGGCATCGGTGTCTTCGCCACGCTGATCGGGCTCGCCAACCTCGCCGTGCTCGCCTCGCTGATGGTGGTCAGCGACAAGGACGCCGAACTCGTCGGCGTGCTGCTGATCTACTCGACCGGGGTTGCGATCGGCGCCGGGCTCGCCGCCGGCCGCGCCTCGGCCACGGCGATCGAGCGGATCGCCGAGGCGGCGCGGCGGATGTCGGCAGGCGACCTCGAGGCCCGCGCCGGCGAGACCGGCGGCGGCCGCGAGCTCGAGCGGCTGGCCGCGGCGCTGGACGAGATGGCGGCCAGGCTCGAGGCTGCCCAGCGGCGCGAGCGCTCGATCGAGGCGCAGCGCCAGGACCTGATCGTCGCCGTCTCCCACGATCTGCGCACGCCGCTCGCCGACCTGCGGGCGATGGCGGAGGCGATCGAGGATCGCGTGGTCAGCGATCCCGCCACCGTGCACGCCTACGCCGCGCGGATGAGCGGCTCGGTCGACTCGCTCTCGAGGTTGGTCGACGACCTGTTCGAGTTCGTGCAGCTCGAGGCCGGTGCGATCGAGGCCGAGACCGAGCGGGCCCGGGTCGACGAAGTGGTCGGCTGGGCGGTCGAGGCGTGCGACGGGCAGGCGACCCTAAAGGGCCTGCGGCTGAGCACCGAGCTCGGCGAGGTCGGGGCGGCGTCGTGCTCGCCGCGGCTGACGCGCGTGCTGCAGAACCTGCTCGCCAACGCGATCCGCCACACCCCCAGCGACGGGACGATCCGGGTCAGCGCCTGCCGCCAGGGCACCGCGATCGAGCTCGCGGTCGAGGACTCCGGCGACGGCATCGACGCGGACGCGGTCGAGCGCGTCTTCGAGCCCTTCTGGCGCGGCGACACGGCCCGCGCCGGCGAGGGTTCGGGGCTCGGGCTGGCGCTGGCGAAGCGGATCGTGGAATCGCTCGACGGCGAGATCGCGGTCGAGTCGCGCCCCGCGGCCGGCTCGCGGTTTGCGGTCCGTCTGCCCCGCCCCGGCTGAGAGGCGCCCGTAAGGGTTGGGAAATGTCGGCCGCATACGGTCCGGGCCGTGTACCGAGACCGAGCCAGCCGGCTGGCGGGCCTTCACCCCGCGACCCGCGCGGTGCTCGCCGGAAGGCCCCGGCGGCCCGGTGATGCGCTGAACCAGGCGCCGGTGTTCGCGTCGGCCTTCGCCTCCGGTGAGGGCCCCGGCTACGCCCGGCAGTCGAACCCGACCTGGGAGGCGTTCGAGGCGGCACTGGGGGCGCTCGAGGGCGGCGCCGCGGTGACCTTCGCCTCCGGGATGGCGGCCGCCAACGCGGTGTTGGACGCGCTCCCCGCCGACTCGCGGGTGATCGTCGCCAGGTCAGCCTATCTCGAGGTTCGCCGCCTGCTCGCCCGCAGCCCGCTCGAGGTGAGCGAGGTCGACCCGCTCGACACCAAGGCGACCCTCGCGGCGCTCGAGCACGCCGACGTCCTCTGGCTCGACGCGATCACCAACCCCAACCTCGAGGTCCCGGAGCTCGATCTGCTGCTGGCGGCGGCGCGCCGCGCCGGGGTCCTCAGCGTCGTCGATTCCACCCTGGCAACCCCCGTGCTGCTGCGCCCGCTCGAGCTCGGCGCCGACCTCGTCCTCCACAGCGCGACCAAGTACATCGGCGGCCACTCGGACCTGATGCTCGGCGCCGCGGTCGCCCGCGACCCCCGGCTGTCCGCCCGCCTGCGCGAGACGCGGACGGCGACCGGCGCGGTGCCGGGGACGATGGAGGCGTGGCTTGGGCTCCGCGGTATGCGCACCCTGCCGCTGCGGGTCGAGCGCGGGGTCGAGACCGCGGCACTGCTCGCGGGCCGGCTCCAGGTGCATCCGAGGGTCGGATTGGTTCGCTATCCGGGGCTCGAGGGCGACCCGGCCCACAGCACGGCGGCGCGGCTGCTGGACGGATTCGGAGCCCTGGTCTCGTTCGAGGTCGGCCGCGCCGAGCGCGCCGACGCGATCTGCCGCGCGGTCGAGGTGATCGTCCACGCCAGCAGCCTCGGCGGCGTCGAGACGCTGATCGAGCGCCAGGCCGCCTGGCACGCCGACCCGAGCGTGCCCGGCGGGCTGTTGCGACTCAGCGTCGGCTGCGAGGACCCGGAGGATCTGTGGCGAGACCTCGAGCGCGCCCTCGCCGCCTGACGGCGTAGGTGATCCCCGAGATCGCGAACAGCGCCGCGGTCAGCAGCAGCCAGCGCTCCAGGTACGCCGGCCGGGCGTGGCCCGTGTCGGCCAGGTAGAGCCCGTTGCTGAGCCCGAGGATGAGCGGGAACCAGACGATCAGCGCGAGTCCCGACAGCAGCGCCGGGATCCGCAGGTAGTTGATCGCCGCCCGGCCGATGCCGGCGACGCCACCGGCTCGCCCGGCGATCGCGTCGAGCAGCGAGTAGATCGGAAACGCGATCAGGTCGTGGGCGATGATCGCCCCGGCGAAGAAGATCGCGAAGCTCACCGCTCCGGAGCGCTGCGCGATCTCGATCAGCGCGTAGGCGACGATCGCGAAGCTGATCACGACCGCGATCAGGTGCAGTGGCCCGTCGCCGTAGCGCCGGCGCGGCCCAGCCACCTCAGACCTCCGCGTAGCTGATCGAGGCTACCCACTTGGTGCAGTGGACCCCCGGGGCCGCGGGCACTATCACCCTCGCCGGAAAGCCGTGATCGAGCGAGAGGTCGACCCCGTTTACGCGCAGCGCCAGCAGCGAGGCCGGGTTAGCGACCTGACCGTCGCTGAACGTCGCCCGGCGAAACGAGCCCGCCCGCTGCAGCGACTCCACCGTCGCCTCTGCCTCCCCCTCGATCCCGGCCAGCCGGGCGAGCTCGCGCAGCGGCACGCCGGTCCAGCTCTGGGTCGTCGACCATCCCTCGACGCATGCGATCGGCAGCGATTCGGTGCGCTGCTCCAGCGCCAGCAGCTCGTCGCGAGAGAGCTCGACCCGGCGCGCCCCGTCAAGGATCAGGCGCCACTCGGGCCCGGTCATCGCCCGATCGACACCGACCGTGGCCGCGGTCTTGTTGACCTGAAAGCCGTTTGGCCCGTCGCCCGAGCCGCCGCGCGGGGCGAGGAAGGCCAGGCTGCGAAACGGCCCGCCGATCGACTGGCCGGCGGCGATCGCACCGAGCCCGAGCGAGCCGGCGCCGACGGTGGCGATCAGCCCGCGGCGGGTGATCGTCGGCGCCGCCGGAGCGAGCGGGGCGGTGGTCTCCTCGCGCGCCGGCTCGGGCTCGGTGTGGGTGAGGTCCTCGCGCAGCGGCCCCAGCACGCCGCGCTCGCGAAAGGCGCGCCGGGCGACAGGCAGCTTGGCGACCAGGTGCAGGCCGAGCGCGGCGAGGAAGACGAATGCGCCGTAGTAGTGGGCGGGAACGAAGGAGAAGTTCCAGGGGTAGTAGACCTGGATGTTGAGGATCCCGGTGAAGAACACGAACAGGCTGCCGCCGACCAGCAGCGCCAGCGAGATCCGGTCGAGCGCGTGGGCGACGCTGCGCACGGGCGGCCACTCGAACAGCTTCGGCATCGCCGACCACAGCTTCGCCAGCAGGATCGGGATCGCCGCCACCCCGCTGACCACGTGCAGGCCCTGGGTGAAGGCGTAGAGCCAGCTTGGCGAGCTCGGCCAGTCGAACGGCAGCAGGTAGAAGTGCAGGCCTCCCGGCCCGGCGACCGAGTTGTCGCCGAGGTCGGGGAAGTACGCGAGATGCGAGAGGAACCCGGTCAGGGCGCAGATCGCGATCAGCGGCAGCAGCGCCGCACCGAGGAACGAGGTCAGCCACGGCCCGCGCAGGGGGCTGCGCCAGAACTCGCGCCGAAACGGCCCCGGCGGCGGATCGCCGAACGACGGCGGCCTCATCGGCCCGCGCCCTCGATCAGCTGCAGGCGGCCGGCCGCGCGCCCGGCGATCGCCGCGGTGCCGTCGCGGGGATCGACGGCGACGCTGTTCGGCTGTTGCAGGGTCGGATAGCGGCCCAGCTCTCGCGGGCGAGCGCCGGAGAGGTCGTACTCGACCGCCTCGTTGCACGCCGTCAGCGTCACCCAGAGGCGGTCGCGCTCGGCATCGACGGCGATCCCGTAGGGAGCGCCCGCCACCGGGGTGGTGGTGAGGAGCGCCGGCGCGCCGTCGATGGCGAAGCCGAGTACGGCCTCGCCGTCGGTATCGGCGACCCAGGCGCGATCCCCGGCGGCGACGACGTGGGTCGGCCCGTCGCCCGCACCCGCGCTGCCCAGCGGCTCGAGCGTGCGGGCGTCGTAGATCTCGAGCACCCGCTCGGCGACCGCGACCACGGCGACCCGGCCCGCCGCGGCCGCGACCCCGCCGGGCTGCGCGGCGGCCGGCAGGGTCGCGGCCTCCTCGCCGCCCTCGACCACGGAGACCGTGTCGGCGAACTCGTTGCCGACGAAGATCCGCCCGGCGGCGGGCGCCGCGTCGTGGGGGTGGTCGCCGACCGCGATCGTTCGCCGGCGACCGCTCGCGAACCCGACCTCGATCAGCTCGTCGCTCTGCTCAACCGGGACCAGCGCCGATCGCCCGTCCGCGCCCAGTCCGAGATGGCGGGCGGTCGCCGGCAGCGGCACCCGCTCGAGCACCCGTCGGCGGTCGAGATCGACCAGCGTCAGCCGCGACGGATCCCGCGTCACCACCGCCGCCAGCCCGTCCCACGCGCCGACCACCAGACCCTCTGGCTCGGAGCCAACCCTGAACGTCTCGCCGGCGGGGCGCTCGACGAGCGGCGGCGAGACCGCCGGCTCCGCCGCCGGCGCGAACTCCTCGCCGTCGTCGCAGCCGCCGACCGGCCCGGCCAGCAGCGATCCGCAGGCGAGCACGATCAGACCGCGGTCGCCCATCGAAGCGCCCCGACCGCGGCGGCGAATCGCGACCCCGGACAGAGCGCCCCGACGGCCTCCGCGTCGGCAATCGTGTCGACGTCGCGCAGCGGCTCGACCTCGACCGTGCACAGCCCGAGGGCGGCAAGCCGCCGCCGCTGCGCCGCGGCCGTGTCGGGCGAGCTCATCGGCACCCCAACGAAGGCCTCGGGGCGCGCCCGGCGCAGGCCGATCGCCCAGTAGCCACCGTCGTGAGCCGGGCCGAGCACGGCGTCGACCCCGCCGTCGCAGAGCGCCGCCGCCGTCGCCATCAGCAGGTCGACCGAGAGCTGGGGGGTGTCCATACCGACCAGCAGCGCCGGCCCGGCGGCCGCGTTGAAGGCGCCGGCGAGCCTCGCATCTAGCGCGCCGTCGACCTGTTCGACCACCTCGAACCCGCGCGGCAGCCACCACCCGGGCCGGCCATCGAGCGCCAGCAGCCGCCGGCGCGCCGGGGTCGCGGCGACGGTCTCGAGCGTGTCGGCGAGCGCCGCCTCGGCGAGCGCGGCGGCCTCCGCCGGGCGCAGCGGCGGGCAGAGGCGCGTCTTGCATCGCCCCGGCAAGGGCTCCTTGGCGATCACGATCAGGGTCAGGTCGGCAGCGCCCGTCATCGCAGCGCCCTCGCCATGTCGCCGACGGCGCGGAGCGTCCCGCGCGCGGTCCCGGTCACCTTCGAGCGCCCGATTCGCGGGCGATAGGAGACCCGCGCCTCCTCGATCCTCCACCCCGCCCCCGCCGCCCGCAGCACCATCTCCAGCGGCCAGCCGAAGCGCCGGTCGCGAATTCCGAGCGCGAGCAGCGGCTCGCGGCGCGCGGCGCGCATCGGACCGAGGTCGGAGAGCCGCACGCCGGAGCGGCGCCGCAGTTCGAGCGCCAGCGCGCGGTTGGCGATCCGGGCGTGGACCGGCCAGGCGCCCGGGTCCGCGGTGCGCGCGCCGAGCATCAGGTCGCACTCGCCGAGGGCCACCGGCGTCGCCACCCGCGGCAGCTCGCCGGGGTCAAGCGAGCCGTCGCAATCGATGAAACAGACGACCGGCGAGCGCGCCACCTGCAGCCCGGCGGCGCAGGCGGCGCCGAAGCCGCGTCGTGGCTCGTAGACGACCGTCGCCCCGAGCGCGGCGGCGAGCGCGCCGGAGCCATCGGTGGAGCCGTTGTCGACGACGATCGGGCGAAACCCGGCGGGCATCGCCGCCAGCACCACGGGGATCGCCTTGGCCTCGTCGAGAACGGGAAGGATCACGTCGATCACGTCATCGACGGTGTCACCCCGGCCTTACGAGCCGCTTACGCCGGTGCTCCGTTGTTTCGCCTTTCGTAATCAGTACGCGCGACCCTCCCGGCATGCAAGGTGTCTCCGAGACGGCGCCGGCGCGGGCGCGGTGGGCGTGGTCCCCCCGCCCGCCGCCGGCCGCGATCGCCGCCGGCCTGTGGCTGGCGCTGATCGTCGGCGCCGGCCTCTGGGGCCGGCTGTTGCTCGACCACGGCACGCAACTGTTCCTCGAGGGGCCGCCGCTGCTGGGTGGCTGGGACTTCCAGCTGACGGCGGGTGCGGTCGCGGCGGTCGCGGTCGCCGCGGTGCTCGTCTACTGGGCGCCGAGCCTGGTCCGGCGGCTGAGCTGGCCGAGCCTGTTGCTCTGCGCCGCGCTCGCCGCCGCGGTCTGGCCGCTGGCGCTCGCCCTGACCGCGGGCAGTGGCGCGATCGCATCGCCGCTGAACGACGACCACGAGTACCTGACCGTGATCCCGTTCGTGCACTCGCCGGGCGAGTTCCTGTCCACGTTCACCGACCGCGTCGACGCCTACGCGACCCACGTCCGCAGTCACCCGCCGGGGATGGCGCTGATCGTCTTCGGGCTCGATCGCGCCGGGCTCGGCGGGGCGGGCCCGGCGGCGGCGCTGATCATCGCCCTCGCTGCCACCACCCCGGTGGCGCTGGCGCTTGCCGCCCGCTCGGTCGCCGGCGAGGCCGCCGCCCGCCGCGCCCTCCCCTTCCTCGTGTTGGGCCCGGCCGCGCTTTGGATCGCGACCAGCGCCGATGCCCTCTACATGGCCGTCGGGGCCTGGGCTGTGGCCCTGATCGTGCTCGCGATCGGCGACCACGGCAGGCGCTCGGACGCGCTCGCGCTCGCCGGCGGGTTGCTGTTCGGGATCACCTGCTTTCTCTCCTTCGGGCTCGCCCTGCTGGTGACGATTCCGCTGGCGGTCGCCTGGGCCGAGCGGCGGGTCCGGCCGCTCGCCGTGGCCGCGGTCGGCGGCGTCGCGGTGGCGCTCGTCTTTCTCGCCGCCGGCTACTGGTGGCTGGACGGCTTCGCCACGGCCCGCGAGCAGTACCTGGCAACGGTCTCGATCAGCCGCCCATACGGCTACTTCCTGGTCAACAACCTGGCGGCGTTCGCGATCGCCGCCGGCCCGGCTTTAGCGATCGCGCTCTGGCGGCTGCGCGATCGGCGTCTCTGGCTGCTCGTCGGAGGCGCGGCGGCGGCGATCGCGATCGCCAACCTGAGCGGGATGTCGAAGGGCGAGGTGGAGCGGATCTGGCTTCCCTTCCTGCCCTGGATCATGCTCGCCGCGGCCGCCCTGCCGCAGGGTCTGCGAGCGCAGCGGACCCTGCTCGCGACCCAGGCGGGCGTTGCGCTCGCCGTCCAGATCGCCGTGGGGACGGTCTGGTGAGCACCCCGGAGCGGATCCTGGTCGTCGGCGGCGCCGGGTTCGTCGGCTCGCACGTGGTCGACGTGCTGGTCGCCTCCGGGCGCCGCGTGCGCGTGCTCGACTCCCTGCACCCGCTCGCTCACGCCGGCCGGCCGGACTACCTGAATCCCGAGGCCGAGCACGTGTGGGCCGACGTCCGCGACCGCGACGCGGTGCTGGCGGCGCTCACGGACGTGGACGCGGTCTCACACCAGGCGGCCATGGTCGGGCTCGGGATCGACGTCGGCGATCTCCCCGACTACGTCGCCCACAACTGCCTCGGCACCGCGGTCCTGCTCGAGGCGATGCACGCCCGGCGGTTCGCCGGCCGGCTGGTGCTCGCCGGCAGCATGGTCGTCTACGGAGAGGGCCGCTACCGGTGCGAGGACCACGGCGTTGTCAGCCCAGGCCCGCGCTCGATCGAGCGCCTGGCACGCCGCGAGTTTGACCCGGGCTGCCCCGAATGTAGCCGGGCCCTCTCCCCCGCGCCGGTCCCCGAGTCGGCGCCGCTCGATCCGCGCAGCGTCTACGCGGCGACCAAGCTCCACCAGGAGCACTTGTGCTCGGCTTACGCCCGCGAGACCGGCGCGAGCGCCATCGCGCTTCGCTACCACAACGTCTACGGACCGCGAATGCCCCGCGACACGCCCTACGCCGGCGTCGCCAGCATCTTCCGCAGCGCGCTCGAGGCCGGTCGCGGCCCGCGGGTATTCGAGGACGGCGGGCAGCTGCGCGACTTTGTCTCCGTGCACGATGTTGCCGTCGCGAACCGGCTCGCGATCGAGGCCCCGGCCGAGCTCGGCGGTGCCTTCAACATCGCGTCCGGGCGGCCGCGCTCGATCGGGGACCTAGCCACCGGGCTCGCCGACGCGATGGACGGCCGGTGCCCGGAAATCACGGGCGAGTTTCGCCTCGGCGACGTCCGACATGTGTTCGCGTCGACGGAGCGCGCCCGGGCCGCCCTCGGCTTCGAAGCCCGTGTCGATCTGGGAGCCGGGCTGCGGGAATTCGCCGCCGCGGGGCTCCGGGATCCGGCCCCGCCCCAGCCGGCCTAGGGTCCGGAAACCCCGCTCGGGATTCCCGCATGGCATTTAGTCTGATATAAGACTAGTTGATGCAAGCGACCGTCAAACCCACGCCGAGCCCCGCCGGGGCCACCCGGGCGAACCTCGGGTTCCTGCTGGCGAAGGCGTCGCAGCGCTGGAACGAATTGCTCTACGCGCACTTCAGCGAGCGCGGCTACGGCGAGGTCCGGCCTGCCTACGGCTCGCTCCTCCTCCCCCTGTTCGAGGAGGACGGCCTGCGGATGGGAGAGCTCGCGCGGCGCGCCCGACTGGCCAAGCAGACGATGACGACGATGGTCCGCCTGCTCGAGCGCGACGGGCTGGTTCGGCGGGGGTCAGACCCCGAAGACGGACGGGCGAGCCGGATCTACCTGACCGAGCGCTCGCGCAGCTTTCAGCCGGTCGCCGAACGGGTCCTGCGAGAGCTGGACCAGGTCGTCACCAAGTCCCTGGGCGCGAGGCGCGCCCAACAACTCGCGATCGACCTCAAGGAGGTAAGCGACCTATGAAAAGCCGCACTGTCACGACCGTCCTCCCCGCCCCGAAGGGCGAGGTCTTCGCCTACATGGCGAAGATCGAGAACCTGCCCGAGTGGGCGACGGAGTTCGCGCGCGAGCTGCGTCGCGACGAGGACGGCTACACCGTGGTCAACAACCTGGGCGAGTTCCGGTTTGAGATCCGCGCCGACGAATCGACGGGCGTGATCGACATGCTCGCGGGCCCCACTGCCGACGAGCTGGCCGTGTTCCCGACCCGAGTCGTTCAGCTTGCCGACGGGCTCACCGCGTACTCGTTCACGATGTTCCAGGCCACGGAGATGCCCGACGAGCTGTTCGATGGCCAGTACCAGTCACTACAGCGCGAGTTCGCCAACATCGAGGCACGGTTCGCATAGCGGCTCCTCCAGACAGCGATCAAGGCCTCGGCTCGCCCTCCGGATCGAGTACCCACCAGTAGCCGCCATTGAGATTCACGTCGTGGCAGAAGACCTCATCGCGCCCCTCGTGGGCGTAAACGTAAAGCGGCCTCCCCGCATAGGTCACCTGGCGGTCGCCGTTGCGACGCCTCGCGCTGCCGAGTAGGTCCGGATCGACCCCACGACCCGCCTTCGGCCGCCCGTGCGTCAGTACTGGTGGCCACGCCTTCGCACAGCGGCCGTAGCAGCGTGACTTGTTGCGCTCGTCGTTTTCGAACATGTAGATCGCCTGGCGACCGGGCGCCCAGATCATTTGGCCGAAGTCCGACCCGCGGGCCGTGATCTGGGTGCCGTCAGCCGCTGCAGGGGGGGCGCCGGTCGCGGCCAAGAGCAACCCAAGCGCAGCGACCGCCCAGGCCGAGCGGCGGCGGCTCATGTGAGCGGCTCGCCGTCGCGGCCGACTACCCACCAGAAACCGCCATTTAGGTCCACGTTGTGGCAGCGGACCTCGCCGGGCGGCTCGTGGGCGTAGTAGTAGAGCGGCCTGCCGCCGTAAGTGATCTGGGTTTCCCCGTCGCGGCGCTCGGTGGTGCCGAGCAGCGAACCGTCGACACCCTTCCCGGCCGCCGGCTCATCGGGGGTGAGCACGGGCGGCCAAGCCGCCGCGCATTCGTCGTAACAGGTGCTCTCCTCGCTTGTGTCGCGCTCGAACACGTAGATCGCCTGCTCATTCTCGTCATAGAGCATCTGGCCGAACTCCGAATCGCCCAGCACCAGCTTGGTGCCCTTCGCGACCTCGTCCTTCGCGATCCCGCCGCCCTGCTCGGGTGTCTCCTCGCTCGCCACGGCTTCCGCCTCGGCCGCCGACGTCGCGGGCGTGGTCTCGCCGCCGTCGTCCTCGCCGCACCCCGCGGCTACAACGACGAGGCCGATCAGCAGCTGAAGCGCGACCGGCTTCACGTCGGCCAGCATCGCACTCAACCCTTACGTAGCAATTACGACTCGTGCGCTCACGGGTCAACACCGGGTCAACAGGACGTCGGGAAATAGCCGCGAATCAGCTCCCCCGTGGGTCAGGAGAAACTGCGGATTTCCAGGGATAACAGCGATCACCCGTGAATACCGGAAGATGCCGGAGCAGAATCATAATCCGCGTGTCGGGGGTTCGAGTCCCTCCTCCGGCATTCATGAAAGCCCCGCAAAAGCGGGGTTTTCTTCTGGCCGAATACTGAGCCGTGTGTCCAAAATCACTCCCCGGGGCAACGCCTGGGGCAACACGCCGCAGGCGCGTGCGCACAGAGAGACGCGGGGGCCCCTCAGAGCCGATGCGACAGCGCGGCCGTCGCCGAGACGGTCGGCGCTGGTCGACGGTGGATGGTGCTTACGATCTCCTCCGTGTCAATCCCCTGGAGGTAGACGCTCGTTACGCCGAGGTTGGCGTGACCGAGCTGGCGCTGAATGACGTTCAGCGGCACCCCTTCTCGCGCCATCTCCACGGCGTGCGCATTGCGTAGCTGGTGCGGCGCGAACCGGCGACGAACGCCGGCCTGGGCAGCGACCCGCCGCAGGTTCTGGCGAGCAGCACTGTCCGTCCAGGGTCGGCCGGCCGCCGGCGCGCTGATCGCGCACAGAAGTGGTCCGACCGGAAGCGTTTGGCGGAGTTCGAGCCAACCGACGAGCTGACCCCATCCCCAGTCGTCCATACCGACCTCGCGACGCTTCCCGCCCTTGCCACTACGAACCAGCAACGAGCCCCGCGAACTCTCGAGGTCAGTCTCGGCGAGCGCCAGCGCCTCGGAGATCCGAAGGCCCGCCCGCCACATGATCACGATCAGCGTCCGCAGCCTCATTGCGTAGGGCGACTCGCCGGCCGTCTTCATGACGGCAACGATCTCCTCTATGCGAGGCGGATCGGCGGGGAAGCGACGCCCCGCGGTCGACCGGCGTGCAGTGGGCAGCTTCCTGGTCTCCTCCATGAGGACCTCCTTCGATTGGGAGAAGGAGCCTCGATGGGCGACCAGGGCAGGTCAACGAAAATGGGGCTATTCCGCATGGAATGCGGACCTTTCGCGAGATACTTCGCCGGAAATGTCACAGGAGAACGTGGAGATCGTTCGAGGGCTTCAACCCGGCCCGGACGTCGACCTCACGGAACTGTTCGTAGTTGGGAGGGACGACGCCGAGGTCGAGGCTGCGGTGGCCGCCGCAGCGCCGGCATTCACCGATGACTTTGTCTGCATCTTTCACGCCCTCTCGGAGGAGCCTCGCTTCGGGATCGACGGGTTACGTCGGAGCTGGTTGGACTGGCTCGCGCCCTGGGAGAGCTATCGCACCGAGATCAAGGAGCTCGTCGACGCGGGAGATCGAGTCGTCGTTGTCAGTCGCGACTTCGGACGTCGTCCAGGAATGGACCTCGAAGTGCATTTCGATGGCTGCGCGGTCTGGACCGTTCGTGACGCCAAGATCGCGCGCGCGGAGTTCTTCCCCACCGATCGCGCGGCGGCCTTCGAGGCGGCCGGCCTGGCGCTATAGCGAAAAGTCACGCTTCGGACGAAAGGCGTAAGACTGGTTCGCGGCGATCCGCCGCTTTCGGAGTTCCGCACCCAGTTCTCGATAGCAGGCGTCCGCCCGTCTCCTCGCCATGTGGACGACCGTACGGGCGACACCCTCGCCATTTCACCTGCCACGCGCCAAAGTCAGCCCAAGGGATTAATGCACGCCACGGTGTGCACCCCTGGCACAGTCAGGCGAGGCCGGCGATTTTCGGCACGAGGTCGGCGGGCCTCGGCAGCGTCGCGATCTCGTCGGCCACCTCGGAGGCGGCCCGGCCCAGCCCCGGGTCGGTGAGCAGGCGGTCGATCAGCTCCGCGTCCACCTGATCCGGCTCCGAACGCAGACCGAGCCCGCGCCGCGCCACGGCGTCCGCGTTCATGTACTGGTCGGCGCCGTGCGGCAGCACGAGCTGCGTGACTCCGGCGTCGATCGCGGTCAGCGTCGAGCCGGCCCCGCCGTGGTGCACCAGCGCCGCGCAGGTCGGCAGCAGCGCGGACAGCGGCACCCACCCGGCCGCCCGCACGTTGTCCGGCAGTTCTCCCAGTGGCGACGGGTCCGCGTCGCCGAGGGCGAGTACGAACTCGGCGTCCAGATGCCGTGCCACGTCGACGAGTTTGGTTAACGACGTGAGCGCGCCGACCTGGGTCAGCACCGTGCCGAGTGTCACCGCGACGCGCGGGCGCGCGGGCCGTTCGAGCACCCACTCGGGCAGCACGCCGCCTCCGTTGTACGGCACGTACCGCATCGGCCAGCCGCGCACCGGCCGGTCGACCATGCTCGGCGGCGCCACGTCGATCGACTCGCGCACCTCGGGAAACCCTTGCACGCCATGCCGTTCGCGTTCCTCGACCATCTTCTTGAAGATCGCCTCGGTCATCGACGCCTCGTCGGCGAACCCGAAGCCGTGCGACACGGCCGGCACGCCGAGCTTCGCGGCGACCAGCGGCCCGGTGCCCTCCATCGACGAGTACACGACCACGTCCGGCCGCCACGATTCGGCCGCCGACACGGTCAGGTCCACCGACACGCCGGACAACTTGGCGAAGATCGCGCCGACGAACTCCAACCCCTTCTCGGTGTCGACGTCAGTGCTGTAGTCGAACTCCTCGGGTTGCTCGCTGGCCGCCTGCTGGAACACCGCGCCGATGTCGACACCCGGCGCGGTGTCCACGACGTGCAGGCCGGCGTTCGCGGCCTCCTTGCCGCCCGCGGTCGCCACCAGCACCTCGTGGCCGGCGGCACGCAGCGCGTGTGCTAGGGAGATCGTCGGGAACACATGGCCAAGACCGGGGGAGGTCGCGAAGAGTGCGCGCACGATTCCCATTTAACACGCGATCCCCGCCGACCGCCCCGACTGGATTCCGCCTGACGCGGCGGAGTAGCGCTTTGGACGACAAGTGCATCGGATCGTCGCGCTCCTTGAGATCGAAAATCAGGAGTCGGCGTGGTGCCGCTGACGGCTCAGTCAACTTCGGCGATGAGAACGGTCGCGCCGCCGGTCGCGTAGTTGGGCACGTCCTCGCCTGGCGCGCGGCCTTCCGGCGTCGCCCTCGACGCGTGCAACTCCTCCTCGTTGTCGAAATAGAGCTCGACGACGCGGTAGTACGGCGGCGCACTACCGTCGGTGGTCCCCACGACCAGCGCCTTCTCGAAGCGGCGCAGGTTCGGCATCGCCTTGACGAGCGGGATGTGGACGTCGTCGAAGTGCCGCTCGAACGCCGCGGGATCGTCGGGATGGCCGTACAGGACGGTGATCTTGATCATGGTGATCGGAAAACCTAACGCATGGATGAGCGCTCGGGCGACGGCGATGATCATGGTCGCCACAGTCGCTCTGCTCTTCGTGATCGGGACGTCTACGGGAACACTTAGGCAAGTGACACCCACCTCCACGCGAGCTAACCGCGCCGAGCCGAAAGACTCACTTTCCATCTTGACCTCAACCGGTCAATGCACCACCCCTGACGTTTCGGATCGTCTCATCTAGTCCGGGGAGTGGTCTAGGCGCAGTCGTTCGAAGACCAGTCGGCAAAGCTCACCGCAGAGCTCGAGCTTCCTAGGTCGTGGCCGGCGCGTCCGGCGCCAGGTCAGGCGGTCGGCCGCATGGGCGCGGTAGCGCCGCCGCCCGCCGCAGCGCTCGATCTCACGGGCGATCGTCGTGTGAGAGCGCTGAAGCCTGCGAGCGATCGCGCGGGCCGAGTCGCCGCCGGCGATCCCGCGCGAGATCTCCTCGCGCTCGGCCAGGCAAAGGCAACGCTCGGCTCGTCGACGTGGTCTCGGGCGGATCCCACCCACGCTTGCCACGTAGTGGCTCACCGAGACCGGAAGCAGGCCGAGCCGGTGGCCGATCTTGCGCTCGCTCAGCCCCTGGGCTCGCAGCTCCCAGACCTGCTCCTTCTCGGCCTCCGACAGGCCGTAACGCCTCGTCATAACCGCACCTCCATCGTTGGTCAGCAATTGGCTGACACTGGTGGGTGGTGCGGCGGTGGCTTGAGACCACCATGGAAGGCGTGCCGTCCTCGCTCTCGAGATCACGTCGCTTGGTGTGTCTAAGCGAATGTGGCGCAGCCGACTCAGGGACCGCTCCGGAGCTCGTCCTGTGCCGTTTGTCGGTCCGATTCGATCCTTCGCCCCGACTAGTCAAAGAAATGCGGCGCCGTCGGGACGGCCGCGACGAGGCCGAGAGCTCTGGGGAGAGATCCAACGGCTCAAGGGCCAGCGACGCGAGCTTGTGGTCGAGACCGGCCAGGCAGACGTGCATCTGCGGGCCGTCGCAGAAGCATGGGGCTCATGAGGTCACGGGTGGTCCAGCTCACAAGCGCGGACCCCGACCACCGAAATATAAGTGGTAGCTACCGATGCGGGGCACCCGTCGGCGGGGGAGTATCGGTGGATTCCATGCCACCGGGAGGCCCCATGTCAAAATCCATCGCCCACCTGCGCGCCCAATGGATCGGCGTGCTCGCGCTGCTGATCGCGCTCGGCACCGGAAGCGCCTACGCGGCCAACACCGTCTTCTCGGAGGACATCGTCAACGGGGAGGTGAAAGCCGCTGACATCGGCAACAACGCCGTGCGCACCGGCGAGATCCGCGACGCCGACGTCCAGGGCGCGGACCTCGCGTTCAACGCGGTCGGCTCGAGCCAGATCGCGACCAATGCCGTCAACGCCACCGAGGTCGCCGACGGGGCGATCGACTCGGGAGAGATCTTCGACGAGTCGGTCGGCTCGGCCGACCTCGCGGCCTCGAGCGTCGGCGGCTCCGAGGTCGCCCTCAACTCGATCGGCAGCTCGGACATCACGTCGAGTGGAGTCGGATCGGACGAGGTGGCCAACAACTCTCTGACCAGTGCCGACATCGCCGGCACCGACATCTCGGGTCACGTCTCGATCGCCGCCAACGCGGTCCCGCTCGGTCACTGCGAGGCCTACGAGATCAGCGTCCCGGGCGCCATCCGTGGCCAGGCCGTGCTCCTGGCGGTCAACGGCCTCCTGGAAGAGGGGATGTTGCTCAACGCGAACAAGGTCAACCTCGACGGGAAGGTCGTGATGAAGGTGTGCAACCTCGCCGGCCCGGCCATGGACGCGATCGTCGACCTGCCGATCCGCGTGATGACCTTCGGCTGAAGCAGAAGCGCTCACCGACGCGGTGCACATCAAGTTGTTAACGGGGTCGAGACGGCCTCTCAAGAGGCCATCAGGGGTTTGTGCGACAGGCCTCCGCGCAAGGAGGAGCGACCGGGGCGAATCCGTCCGCCCCGATCCCTAAGGCACAAGGTCTGCCCTGATGCGAGGCTCAGGGGATCGGCTCTCCGAACTCGGGGTCGAACGGCACTCGGTCGGAGGGGCAGACGGTCCCGCGTGGCGGGGTGACGAGGTCGACGAGGTACCGGCCTACCGCGTCTCTAACACAGGCGCTGGGGTCTGCGCTGCTGAGGTGGCCATAGCCGTCTTGGGCAAGCAGGACAGCGTTGCCGAGCCGACGCGCGACCCGCCGCGCATTGCCGAACGGGGTCGAGGGGTCGAACCGTGGCCCGAGGACCAGAATCGGATTCTTCGTCTCGGCATCCCACGGTCCCCCGTACCGGTCGGCGCCGCGCACGGGCCAGGAAGCGCAGGCGGCCCAGAGCCACCAGGCATAGGGCGGTCCGCCGATGCGGCTCACATCGGTCAGGCGGTCGACGGCGCTCGGCCACGCCCGAGGGCCTTGCCGCGCCGGGCTGTCCGCGCACACGATCGCCCGTGTCTGCTCGGATTCGACCGAGTAGAGATCCGCGAGCCCTTCTCCGGCTCGCGTGGCCAGGGGCGATCCGTCGCCGTCGACAGCCGCCTCGAGGTCCTCGGCCAGATGTGCCCACACGGCGGGGGTGTCGAGCGCCAACGTGATCGCGGTCAGGGTCTCGCCGTATGTCAGCCTCCCGGGTGGGCTTGCGGACGGCGCCGCTAGAGGCCCCCGCCGCACTCGCCTCAGCAGCCGGCTCACGCGCCGCGCGACGGAGCCGTGTCCGGCCAAGGCGCAATCTGCCGGTCCGGCGCTTTCGCAGAGCGACTGGAACTTCTCAAAAACCCGGTCGGTGTCGCCTCGAAGGCTGGCGATCGACGCCTCGGCGCCGGCGGTCCACGCGCGGGGATCCACGACGCCGTCGAGGACCATTGCGCGGACCCGGTTCGGGAACATGCTGGCGTAGGTCTGGCCCAGGAACGTGCCGAATGACGCCCCGTAGAAGGTGAGCCCGCGGTCGCCGACGAGGCGGCGCAGGTAGTCGAGATCGCGGACCGTATCGGTGGTCGAGATGTGGGCGAGGAGCCCGCCGTTAAGCGCACCGCATCGCTCAGCGAACGCGACCGTCTTTGGCAGGTAGCGTCGGGCGCCTCGCTTCGTGGTCGGGAACGGTTGCCGATCCCAGAAACTCGACCGGCGCCGCTCGCCCTTGAAGCAGCTCACGCCCGCGCTCTTACCGGAACCGCGGATATCCCAGGTGACGATGTCGAAGCGACCCTGAGTGAGCGCGTCGAGCGCCTTGCCTCCATCTCTGACGTTGGCAATGGAGGCGCCGGGGCCGCCCGGGTTGATGAACATCGAGCCGATCCGCTCCTCGGGCTGGCTGGCGAGGTGGCGGATCACCGCGAGCTTGATTTTGCGCCCGTTCGGCTTGTCCCAGTCCAGCGGCACTCGTACATTCGCGCACTCGAGTTGCTCGCCACAGCCCTTCCAGTCGATGCCGCTGTTCGCGAGGCCGGAGAGCGGAGCCGATCCCCGCGGAGCCGCTGTGGCCGCGCTGGTCGCGATACCAGCGATTAGGAGCAACGTCCCGACGAGCGCCGAGAGACCGACGAGCCCGGGCCGGAGAACCTTCGTGCCGCGCGCGAGGGTGGGTTCCTCTTGGGTAAGCATCCCTGGGGGAGGACAGGGCGCAAAGCGCGTCCCGAGTCCTCCTGCACGTCCCTGCGTGTGCGCCATGCGCTGCCACCTTTCTGCAGTTGGCTCTCGGCCGGTGCCGCTACGCAGGGACTAAGAGTTCGCGATCGGCCTCAACGGTAGCCGCCTAGGGCGACGCGCGGAAGCGTAGAACGCCGCAGACAGCGAAAGCTGCGCTTCTCGGGAGATGAAAATGCCCCCGGAAGCTGACGTCCGGTCCTGACCTTACGGTCGGCCGACCGGGACAGGGGCTTCCGGGAGAACGCAAGATGGGCAGGCCGCTTTACGGACGATGGGCTCAGAGCCCGGGCTTTTCACTGGCCGCCCCTGCGACTGATCCGGTTGCGCTTAGAGCGCGAATGCGTCGATGTCGTTTTGCCCACCGCGTCTCCCGCCAACGACGAGAGAGGAGAAGCGGTGAGGGCAATCGGATTGGACGTCCACCTCGAGTTCTGCGAGGTGGCGATCGCTGAAGGCGTCGAGGTCCGCTCGGCGGGGCGGATCGCGACGAAGCCGGCCGAGCTGGAGCTGTTCGCCCAAAGCCTCGCCAAGACCGACCGCGTCGCCCTGGAGGTGACCGGCAACGCCTGGGAGATCAAGCGGCTGCTCGAGCCCCACGTCGCCGAGGTGATCGTGGTCTCGCCGGGGGACACCGCGATCCGCTCGGCGCGGGCGAAGACCGACCGCCTCGACTCGCGCACGCTGGCGAGGCTGCTCGCCGCAGGCGAGCTCGACCCGGTCTGGGTCCCCGACCGCCAGACCCAGGTGATGCGCCGGCGCCTGCAACGGCGAAGCCAGCTCGTTTCGGCGCGGACCCGAGCCAAGAACGAGATCCACGCCGCCCTCATGCGCCAGCTGGTCGGCCGGGCGCCGTTCACGGACCTGTTCGGCAAGAAGGGCCGCCGGTGGCTGGCAGAGCTCGAGCTCTCAGCGGTCGAGCGCGAGTCCGTCGACGCGGCCCTGCGCCAGGTCGAGTTCCTCGACTCCGAGATCGCCGAGGTCGAGCGGCTGATCGCCACCGAGGCGCTCGAATGGCCCGAGGTCCGGCGGCTGATGACGGTGCCGGGGGTCAACGTGATCTGCGCGGCGACGTTCATGGCGGCGATCGGCGACGTCGGTCGCTTCGAGTCGACGCGAAAGCTGGTCGCCTACCTCGGGTTTGACCCAAAGGTCCGCCAGTCGGGCTCGGACCCGGCGACCCACGGGCGGATCTCAAAGCAGGGGTCGGCGAGTGCCCGCCACGCCCTGGTCGAGGCGAGCTGGTCGACGGTGCGCCAGCGACCTGACCACCGGCGCGGGCGCGAGCGAGGACGAGTACCGCGCCAAGCAGCCCGGCGGCCGCGCCTTCCTCAAATCAGCTCCGTACGAGCCGTCTCGACTCTGAGGCCGGAGTCCGCAACCAGCTGTGAGTCTGCTCGACGCGGCTCGTCGACCCGCCCGGAGGGGGCGATCCCTCGCCTGAGGCGGGGGCGGCATCACGCACAGGATCCGGTCGCTTCGAAGCATCGAGGCTGCGCCCCGGGGTCGCCGACTTGACGCCGTAGCCGATCGCGACGAAGACCATGATCGCCGCGGCGGCGAGCACGGGGAACAGCAACGCCGAGGTACCGAAGGCGATCGCGATCACCAACAGGACCACGAGCACTCCACCGATCGTAATTCCGAACCACGTGCCCCACATCATGTCTCCTGACGTAGTTTGCGTTGCAGGGCTACCCGCGGCTGGCGCCCTGAATCGCTGCCTCGCGGCGGTCAGTCCCTGTCAGCCGATCCGGGCTCGGCCATCTTGCGGTGCATTTGGGCCTTCGCGCTGTCAGGCATCAGCTTGCCTACACCGACCTGGAGCCTGTTCTTGAGTGAGCCGGCGACGACACGCTCATCGCCGGCCATGAGCGCCTCGTAGCCCTGACGCGCGACCACGGCGGAATCGTCCTTATCGTCGGCGCCAACCTTGGTGTCGAGCATGTCGGCGCGCTCAAAGAACTCCGTGTCCGTGGGGCCGGGCATCAGCGACGTGATTACGATCTCAGTGTCCTTGAGCTCGTCGCGCAACGCCAGGGCGAAGGACTGCACGAACGACTTCGAGGCGTTATAGACAGCCTGAAAGCTGCCCGGCATCGTCGAAGCGATCGAGGACGTGAACAGGATCCGTCCGTGGTCGCGCGCGACCATCTCTCGCAGCTGCAGCTTGGCCAGGTGCACAGTCGACCGCACGTTCAGGTCGACGAGCCGCAGCTCCTTCTCGAGTTCGGTCTGGCGAGCGAAGTCGCCACCGGCGCCGACACCGGCGTTGAGGCACAAGATGTCGAGGCGGCGACCAGTCGCTGCGATGCGACTGTGAAGGTTCTCAACACCCTGAGGGGTCGAACTCTCCTCCGTGTTCAGCCATGGCAGCTCCTTTCGCTCCTTGGTGTGACGCTCAGACCCTCGAGCCAACGCCGGTGGCGAACTCGCGCCAGCGCGCCGGTCCGCTGGTCCCGGGATCCAGAGGTGGCGTGGGGTATCCGTCCGGCTCCCGCAATCCGGTCAGGAGCTCGATCAGCGCATCGCTCGAAGTGTGAGCAGGCGTCCAGCCGAGGAGTTCGCGGGCGCGGTCAGTGGACATGATCGGCACCGAGAGCCCGAGGTCGAGCCATCCGGGCGGCGTCGGCTGCAGGTGCAGACGCCAGGTGACCTCAGCGGCGGTACGAAACGCAGCTGCCGGGACGGGGACCCGGCGAGCCCCGAGCAGGCGGGCGAGCTCGGCCGGGTCCAGGACCGGCTCTGCGGCGACGTTGAACGCTCCTCCGACGTCAGCGTGGAGCGCGAGCCGGTAGGCCTCCGCGACGTCGCGGCTGTGGACAGCCTGGAAGCGAAGCGATGCAAGGTCGGGAACGACCGGAAGTCGCTCCGGGCCAACTGCCCAGCCAGGAAACAGCGGGCCGAGAAAGAGCCGGCGGATTCCGACCGCGGCCTCGCGGCTGAAAATCAGTCCAGGGCGAAGACGAACGAGGCGGAGCTGCGAGTTTCGTGCCTCATATGCGTCGAGGTAACGTTCGATTTCCGCCTTGTGGCGCGAGTAGAAGAGCGAGGGGATCCCGTCGGTCGGCCAGCTCTCATCGACGGCACGGTCCTTCGGACCCTGCGAGTAGGCGCCAACGGACGAGGCGTAGATCACGGTCGCAACGCCGGCGTCGGCCGCAGCCTCGAAGACACGCTTGCTGCCGCCGACGTTGACCGCCTCCAGCACCGCGGCGTCGTGCGATGGCTGGATCGCCCAAGCGAGGTGGATGACGGCGTCCGCGTCGGCGAACAGGGGGCCGAGCTCACTCGTGACCACGTCGCCGGCGCGCCAGTTCACCTTCGCGAGCCGCAGCGTCGGGATGCGACGCGCTACGGCGACAATCTCATCGACCCCGTCGTCGAGGCTCAGCGCGCGGACGACGGCGCTACCGACATTCCCGGTTCCGCCGACGACAACGACTCGCATATCCCGGTCCTACCCTCAGCGGGTCCGGCTACCCGGCACGCGGTGCCAAAGGCCCGATACCCCCCGGCGCTCAACCAACGAACTCCGAGCACGATCACGAGCGTTCACCGCGGAACTGCGGCCGCGCAAAATCCACTGAATTCTTGAAGCGGGCGTATTCGCGCAACAAGGCGGGTACCGCACGGCCAAGAGGAACGTCCGTTGGGACGAAGCCGCGCCGTCGGGCATACAGACCGCTTGCCGCACCTCAGCCCGGGTACGACCAGCGCACCAAGCCATGCGGTGAAAGGAAGAGATGTCCTTCGAGACACCTGAGACGCTCCCTGCTGATCCCGAGACCGAGCCGGCTCCGGACGCACCGGAGGAGCCCGTCGAGGTCCCGTCGACCCCCGAGCCCGACGAAGCGACCCCGCCGGACGACGGGGACGCAGGGTAGCGGCGAGAGCCGTCAGATCGGTGCGGCAAAGCGCTCGCTGAGACCAGAGACCACGCGCTCCAGGTTGCCGTCTTCGCCGGCGAGGGAGCGCTGCAGCTCGAAGGCCGGCTCACGGAGGAGCCGCTCGATCTGATCGAGCTCGTCCTCGCACCTGAGGTCACGGGCGTGATCGCGCACCGCGGCGACGGCGAGCTCTGCGAGCTCGGGCACGGGGACCGCCTGACGGCGTTCGGGGTCGAGCAGCTCCGCACCCGCGCCGTCGCGCGCCGCGCGGAACCGGTTCTCCTCCAGCAGCTCGGGCGCGTCGACCAGGGACGCCGGCGCTGTCTCCTCCAAAGCCTCCATGCGCGTGAGCGACTGGGTCAGCGCGATCAGGGCCCCGGCGCGCCACGTTTCGGGCTGTGTGTCCATGACCCGAATCTCGACCGTGCCCAAGGTCGGCTGCAGGCGTAGGTCCCACCAGACGAACCCGGGGTCCGGGAACGCTCCACAGGCGATGAGCGTGTCCAGCGCCTCGGTGTATTGCGCGTAGTCGTCGAAGCGACGGGGGATGCCGCTGCGAGGGAAGGTCCCGAAGATCGGCGTCCGAATCGACGCGATCCCGCTGTCGCGACCCTGCCAAAAGGGCGAGTTCGCTGAAAGCGCGAGCAACAGCGGCAGGTGCACCCGCATGCGGTTGAGCACCTTGATCGCGAGCTCCGGATCGCCGATCGCGACGTGGACGTGCATGGCGAAGGTCGGTTCGCGATGCACGAGCTCACGCATCGACCTGTGGAGGTACCGGTAGCGCTCCTCGTTCGAGAGGCGCGTTTCCTCCCACGTGACGAAGGGATGGGTCCCCGATCCGGCCGCGGCACGGTCGAGGGTGGCAAGCTCCGCTGCCAACGCGGCGCGAATCCCGATCAGTTCGCGCGTTGCCGCCCCGGCCGTCGGACTCGGCGCGGTCTCGAACTCGATCGTCGAGGCGTGGGTTTCGGCGCTGAGTCGGTCCGCGAGCTTCGGGCTCAGGCGCTTTCGCACCTCGTCGAATGCCTGGTCGAGGGACCAGTCGCTGGGATCGAGGAGCATGACCTCCTCCTCGACGCCGACCGTGAAGTCGTCGGCGGTCCTGGTCCATCGCGCCCAGTCGGAACCCCCTTCGTTCATCGCCCGACGTCTACCCGCTGACGCCCGCACTCACCGCGGCGTCGACCAATGCCCGGAGGAGGGCCATGCCCGTCGCCCGCTCGACGTCGAACTCGGCGTGCCATTGGACACCTAGGTACAGGAGCGCCTCGGGGTCCTCGACCGCCTCGACAACGCCGTCAGCGGCCCGGGCAACCGCGGTCAGGCCACGGCCCAGGGTCCGCACGGCCTGATGGTGGAAGCTGTTGACGTCCAGTTCCGTAACGCCGACCGCCCGCTCGAGGACGCTCCCTGGTGCGATTGCGACCCTGTGCGCCTGCCGCTCGCCGGGAATCCGCTGGCGGTGGTGCAAGGCGCTCTCCCCTCCCTCGCCGGTCAGATGTTGGACCAGATCACCGCCTCGCGCGACGTTGAGCACCTGCGCGCCACGGCAGATTCCGAGGACGGGCACGCCGGTCTCATCCGCTTGGCGGGCGAGCTCCAATTCGAAGCGGTCGAGCCGTCGCCACGTCGGGCCGAGCCGCGGATCGACCTCGGCCCCGTACTCGGTTGGATCGATATCAGGACCACCCGAAAAGCAGATGCCGTCGAGATGAGCCACCAGCGAGCCAACCACTTCCAACGGCAGTGGGGGCAGGACGACCGGGGCCCCGCCCGCGCGCTGGATCGCGTTCACGTAGGTGATCCCGAGAGCCATCTCGGCGCGAAACGGCTCGCCCTCTGGCGTCGGATTGGCGTAGGTGAGCGGGCGAACCTCCGAGGTTGTGATGCCGATCAGCGGGCGCACAGCGATTACCCTTCCCGCCCGGAGCCGTTCGACACGCGAACCCTAGGCTGCCTCGGTCTCCCTGTTCGCTATTCGTCGCAATCGAAGCTCTAACGATCGTCAGCCCAACGCCCGAGATCGCAAAGCCAGGTTCTCGCCGCGCTGTCCTCCTCGGGGAAGTTCGGCGGCCACTCACCGCTGGTCTCGTCGCCCCAGGCGTTCACGGCCATTCCCGGGCCGATGCCGCGCAAGTCGCGCACACGCCCCGAACCGAGGAGCTCCTGCACCGGCACGCGTGCATCGCGGATCGTTTCGGCGGCACGTCGATAGGCACGTGCCGTGTACGGATTCGCCTCCGCAACTTCCAGCAGCGAGGCGAAGGCCTCGAGACGCTCGGCGATCTGCGAGTTGTCCATCGACCGTAGTGTCCCCTGGCTCCGTGGTGGACCGCGACGTCAGCGCCTTGGCACAGCCAACGCGTCTTCACAGGCTCGCGCTGAGCGGCAGCCGCGTACGCATTTAGAGCCAGAGCCAGATCCTGTTCGACCTCGACATCCTTATCGACCTCTTTTTCTTCTCCGATGAGGCGTCGCATACCGCGCTTGAGACCACGGCACGGCCGTGGTCGAGTCCTCCTGACGGGGCCTCGATCTACGTAGGAGAAAGCTCGCCGCCGTGCGCGTTGGGCTGGAGGCCGCTCTTCGCCGGTCCCTCGAGCACGGCCCCATCGACGCCGAACCGGGAGCCGTGACAAGGGCAGTCCCAAGTCCGCGCTGCCTGGTTCCAGGCCACGATGCAGCCCAGATGAGTGCATCGCGCCGAGAGGCCGTGCAGGCGCCCGGCGTCATCGCGGTGCACGGCCTCCTGGCCCGCCCCGACGCCGATGATCGCCCCGCCGCCGCGAGGAATGTCGTCGGCGGCGGACCGCCGCAGGCGGTCTCGGACGAGGTGCCAGCCGGTCTTCGCGCCGTTGGTTGCCAGCGTCGGCCACGAACGTGGCCTCGGCAGGCGCTGGGTATCGAACTCCGACGGCCAAGGGCGGTGCCCGCCCGCGATCGCGGCGCCCAGCATTCGCCCGCACTCAGCGCCCAGGGCCAGGCCCCACTTATTCATGCCGGTCGCCGTCAGCACCTTCTCGGAGCCTGGGGTCACCGAGCCGACCAGAGGCAGGCGATCCTCCGTGATGTAGTCGTGAGCGTCGAAGCGGTAGCCCACGCGGCCGCCACCCAGACGCTCGCGCGCGTAGGACTCGAGTCCAGCCAGGCTCCGCACGGGGTCCCCGGTTCCGACCCGGTGGCCCTGTCCGGCGACGAGCGCGCATGGGTCGCCCGCGATCTCCACCGATCGCAACGAGTGCTGCCCTGAGACATCGATGAACATGCCGTCGATCGCCGGCTCTTTCAGCGCGGTCGTGATCGCAAACGAAGCCATCGGCTCGACCCGAGCGAAGAGCCCGACGCGGTCGACGACCGGCAGGTGTGTCGCCACGACAACCCGGTCCGCCTCGACCCTTGACCCGGCATCTGTCGTCACCGTGCCGCCAGTGATCTGACAGGCGCGGGTGTCCTCGTAGACGAGCTGCCCGTCCGCGTCCAGCTCCGCCGCTAACCGAGTGAGAAAGGCGACGGGGTCGAACTGGGCTTGATTGTCCAGCCGAACGGCCCCGGCGACCGGGAACGGCAGGGGGACTTCCTCGACCAGCTGGGTGTCGAGGCCGGCCGCCTGCGACGCGTCCGCTTCGCGCTCGAGTCGGTCGAGCTCGCTCGCGTCATCGGCGAACGTGTAGTTGCTGGTGCGTTTCCAACCGCACTCGATCTCGAGCCCGTTCACCAGGGACGCGATCCATTCGATGCCCGCCTCGTTGGCCTGGGCGAACCGCTCGGCCGCCTCGGTCCCGGCCTTGATCAACTCGGAGTAGGCGGTGCCCTGCAAAGAGCTGAGCTTCGCGGTCGTGTTGCCGCTCGTTGCCGCGGCGACGCGGCGCGCCTCGAGCACCGCGACCGAGGCGCCCGCCTGATGAAGCTCCCAAGCCGTGGCCAAGCCGACCACTCCAGCCCCGATCACGACCACGTCGACCTCGAGATCGCGGGTCAGGGGGGGACGTTCGGGCTGACGCGTGGTCCCTCCGTGCCAGGGTGATCCATGCTCGGCGATCGGGGCATTCAATTCTGTGGGGTTCATGTCCTCGCGCTACCCCGGGAGGGCGAGCTTTACCCGGCGATGAAGCCCTCGCCAACGGGGAGCACCATGCGCGTCGTGGTTGGGGGTTCGAGTCCCTCCTCCAGCATGACAAAAGTCCTGCAATTCACGCAGTCAGTCCAGCGTGCCGCCCAGCTCGCGGGTGACCCGGGCGGCGGTCTCGGCGCAACGGCGCCCCACCTTCCGGGCGGCGCTGAGCGACAGTCGCGACGCCGGAGCGGACACCGACAGGGCGGCGACCGGTAGGTGGCGGTCGTCGAGAATGGCGGCGCCGACGCAGCGCACGCCCTCTTCGTTCTCGACGTTGTCGATCGCGAACCCCCGCCGTGCACACGTCTCGAGGTCGTCGAGTAGGGCGTCGGGGTCGGCGAGCGTTCGCTCGGTGCGCCGGTCGAGCGGCAGACCCCCCACGATCGCGCGGCGCTCGTCGGGTGGCATGGCCGAGAGGTAGGCCTTGCCGAGCGCGCTGCAATGAAGCGGTAGCCGCTCGCCGATGCGCGATGCCATCACCACCGCCCGCGGGCTGTCGATCTTGTCCGTGTAGACCATGTGGGTTCCGACCGGGACCGCGAGGTGCACTGTCTCGGTCGTGAGCGCACTCAGCTCGACGAGCAGTGGGTAGGCGAGCGAGCGCACGTCGGAGCCGTGCTTCACCGAGGCGGCCAGGTGCAGGAAGCGGGAGCCGAGCGCGTAGCGCTCAGTCGTCCGGTCCTGCCGGACGTAGCCGAACTCGAGCAGGGTGTTGAGCATCCGGAAGACGCTGCTCTTCGGCAGCCCGAGCTCGGCCGCCAGCGCGGTGACCGTGGCGCCCGCGGGGTGCGCGCTGAGCGTCTCGATGAGCGTCAGCGTGCGGACGACGGACTTGATCTGCGTGGGGTTACGGCTCGTCGACGTGGCCAACCTGCGGCTCGCTTTCGCTGAGGTCCCGGAGCAGCGACGGGCTCAGCAGGATAGCCCGCCTGCCTCGCACATCAGACGCGTTGACACCCTGGCCGGCGTCTGGTTTGATCGTCGGTGGCGAAAATGGAACACCGTTCTAATTCTATCGCCCGCTTGGCCGTCGTGGGTGCGGGGTTCATGGGCCGCCTGCACGCCAAGGCAATCGTGGATAGCGACGTGGCGCGGCTCGTCGCGATCGTCGACAACGACCCGGCGGTGCGGGCGGTCGCCGACGCGCACGGCGTGCCGTTCCACGACTCGATCGAGCCACTCGTGGGCGTCTCGGACGTCGACGGCTTCGTCGTCAGCCTGCCCGACCGCGCGCACGTCGAGACCGCGTGCGCGCTGCTTCAGGCCGGCCATGCGGTGTTGCTCGAGAAGCCGATCGCCGACACGCTTGCGAATGCCCGCCGGATCGCCGCTGCGGCGCGGAGCGGCGGCGGCCGATTGCTGGTCGCCCACATCCTCCGCTTCGATCCGCGCTACGCAGCCGCCGCCATGGCGGTAGGCGACGGCGGGCTCGGTGAGCTGATCCACCTGGCCAGCGGGCGGCTCGGGGTTCACGACCTCGGGCGCCGACTCGGGGGCTCGAGCTCGGTGCTCTTCTACCTGGGCGTCCACGACGTCGATCTCGTGCAGTGGATCTCCGGACGCCGGATCGTCCGGGTGTCCTCGTTCGCCGCCTCGCGCCTGATGCCCTCGCTGGGCGTCGACGCCCAGGACGTGATCATCACGAACGCCGAGCTTGAGGACGGCGCCGTCGCGCAGCTGCATGCGGGCTGGACTCTGCGGCCGGACACGCCGAGCGCCGTCAACGCTGTCACGACCGTCGTATGCACCGAGGGAGCGCTGGAGATCGACGTCCGCGACCATGGCCTGCGCATCCATTCGAGCGCGGGTTGGCAGCTACCGGACGCGCTGCACTGGCCGGAGGCGAACGGGCGTATCACCGGCGACCTCGCCGACCAGCTGCGCCACTTCGCGGTCGCCGTGCTCCGCGACCAGCCGTTCCTCATGGATGTGGACGCCGCGGTCAGCACAGCCGCGGTCAACGACGCGATCCTGCGGTCCCTGGCGAGCGGTCAGGTCGAGCGGGTCGAGCAGCTGGAGGCGGCGTGACAGGCGAGCAGCTGCGCGCGGAGCTCGCGGCCCGAGGCGTCGTGGCCGTCCTGCGCGCCGGCTCGGCGGAGCGCGCTGTCACAGCCGCTCGCGCGCTAGCCGCTGGAGGAGTGACCGCCGTCGAGGTCACCTTCACCGTGCCCGACGCGCCCGGCGCCATCGCCGAGCTGGCGGCGGAGGAGTCGCTGCTAGTCGGGGCGGGCACGGTGCTCACGCCGGACCAGGCCGATGCCGCGGTCTGCGCCGGCGCCCGGTTCCTGGTGTCGCCGGGCCTCGACGACCAGGTGCTCGACGCCGCCGAGCGGTTGGGCGTGCCGGCGCTGCCCGGCGTGTTCACGCCGACCGAAGTGGCCCGGGCCGCGCGGCGTTGCTCGCTGATGAAGCTGTTTCCCGCGTCGCTCGGCGGACCGACGCTGCTTGCCGCGCTGCGTGGCCCGTTTCCCGATCTCGCCTTCGTGCCGACCGGCGGCGTCAGCGCGAGCACCGTCGGCGAATGGCTGGCCGCCGGCGCGATCGCAGTCGGCGCGTCCGGCGATCTGTGCCCGCCGGACGCGATCGAGGCGCGGGACTCCGGGCTGCTGCAGGAGCGCGCCGAGCGCTACGTCGCCGCCGTAGCCGCAGCGCGCTCAATGCCGCACTGATATATAATTAGAACGCTGTTCTGCACAGTAGAACACCTTTAGGAGGAGAAGATGTTGGTACGACGTCTCGTAGCAGGACTCGCCATCGTCGCGGTGCTGATCGCCGGGGTTGGCTGTGGCAGCAGCGACGACGACACAGGCACGGAGGCGTCCAGCGACTCCGGCGCGGAAGGCGACTTCCAGCTGGGTGTCTCGATGATCGACCTCAGCAACCCGTTCTTCGTGAGCATGCGCGAGGCGGGCCTGGAGGCGGCGGAGGACTACGGCGTGGAGGCGAGTTTCCAATCCGCCGACGGCAGCTTGGAGAAGCAAATCGGCGTCGTCGAGAACTTCATCGCACAGAAGGTCGACGCGATCCTGATCAACGCGGTCGACGACAAGGGGATCGCGCCGGCGATCACGAAGGCGAAGAATGCTGGGATCCCGGTGATCATGATGGCCAACGACGTCGAGGATCCATACCCGTACGAGACGCTCTATCCCGACTACGACAACATGGTCATGCAGGCGAGCGTGCTGGCCACGTCGCTCGATGGCAGCGGAGACGTCGCGCTGCTGATCGGTTCCCGCGGCAACTCCGTTTCGGACAGCCGCGAGGCCGGCTTCAAGGATGAGATGGAGAAGAACTTCCCCGGCATCGACATCGTCACGACGCAGGCGACGAACTGGGACGCCGCGACGGGGGCGGACGTCGCCCAGACCGTGCTGAGCCAGTATCCCGACGTCGACGGCATCTCCTGCGTCACCGACCCGCCGTGCCTCGCGGCGATGACCGCGGCCAAGGCGGCGGGCGACGACGACATCACGTGGGCGAGCTACGACGGCGACTTCTCGATGCACCCGGCGATCGAGGACGGCTCGCTCAAGCTCGACGTCCTGACCGGTGCCGAGCGCGTCGGCTACTGGAACATCGCGCTCGCAGCGCGCATCCTCGACGGCGCGAAGTTCCCGAAAACCGTCTACCTGCCGACCTTCTTCGTGACCTCCGACGAGACGGCCGACGAGCTCGAGTCGAAGGGCCTCACGCTCGACTACATCACCCCCGAGGAGGCCGAGGTCGAGGCGGAGAACTACGTCGAGCAGATGGGTCCGGAGGCGCCTGACGAAGACCTGGACCAGGGCCAGAAGGGCCAAGTCGACTAGACGATGGGCACGATCCCGGGCACGGCGCGCAGCCGGGCGGCCGCCCGTGTGCGGGATTGGGCGACGGGCGTAAGGGAGGATCCGACCCTGGTGGTGCTCGGCGTGACGATCCTGGTCGTCTTCGCCGGTTTCAGCATCGCGCGACCGGACTTCCTCAGCGTCGAGAACGTCCGCAACATCGGCCAGCAGACCGCCGTCATCGCGATCGTCGCGGTGGCGATGACCGTGGTCATCATCGGTCGCGGGCTCGACCTCTCCTCGGGCTCGACGGTCGCGCTGGCGGGCGTCGTCGGCGCGCTGCTGCTGCGCGAAGGCGCCGGGACGCCCGTGGCGCTCGTCGCCGTCGTGCTCGCCGGCGCCGGCGTCGGAGTGGTCAACGGCATCTTGGTCGGCGCCCTGAACGTCAGCCCGTTCATGGCGACGCTGGCCACGCTTGCCTCGGCGAGCGGAGCGGCGCTGGTGCTCGCCGGCGACAGCGGGGTGGCGGTGGACAACGGGACCATCAGCTGGTTCGGCGACGGCCGGGTCGGACCGGTGCCGGTCTCGGTCGTGGTTGCTGTGCTGGTAATGCTCGCCGGGTGGTGGCTGCTGAACCGGACGGAGTTCGGGCGCTGGGTACGCGCGGTCGGCGGCAACCCGGAGACCGCGCGGGCCTCGCTCGTACCCGTTCGCAGCGTGCGGGCGGCGACTTACGTGCTGGCGGGGACGGCCGCCGGCATCGGCGCGGTGATCACGCTGGGGCGGCTCGGCTCCGCTCAGCCGCTGGCCGGCTCGGGGCTCGAGTTCTCGGCCATCACCGCGGCGGTGATCGGCGGGACGAAGCTCTCGGGTGGCGAGGGCGGCATCGCCGGGACAGTGCTGGGTGCCGTCCTGGTGGGGGTGATCGCGTCCGGGCTGTCGTTCCTGCATGTCGCGCAGGAGACGACCTACTTCGTGACCGCCGGCCTGATCCTGATCGCCGTGCTGCTGCACCAGCCGGACTTACTGCACGATCTCCGCGGCGTCCCCCGGACCCTGGCCGTCGGGCTCCGCAGCCACCGCCGCATCGCCGCCGCACGCGACGCGCAGGGACGGACCCTCGCGCTGGACCGGGTCGGCAAGCGCTTCGGCGGGGTCGTTGCCGTGGAGGACGTCTCGTTCGACATCCACGCCGGCGAGGTTGTCGCGCTCGTGGGCGAGAACGGTGCCGGCAAGTCGACGCTGGTGAAGATGCTCGCCGGATCGCAGCCGCCGGACTCGGGCGAACTGCTGATCGACGGAGAGCGGCTCTCCCTCGGCCGGCCGCAGCACGCCCGGCGAGCGGGAATCAGCGTCATCCACCAACACTTCAGCCTCGCGCCGGACCTGACGGTGACGGAGAACGTCTTCCTCGGTGCCGAGCTGCGTGTCCCCGGGACCGGCCTGATGCGGCGTCGCGCGATGCGCCGGCGCACCGGCGAGATCCTCGACGAGCTGAAGGCCGACATCTCGCCGAACGCCCGGGTCGGCTCGCTCGGAATCGGACAGCGTCAGATCGTCGAGGTGGCCAAGGCGCTGCGCGCGGACGCCTGGCTCCTGGTGATGGACGAACCCACGTCGGCTCTGAGCGATCGCGAGCGCGAGTCGCTCTACCGGCTGGTGCGGCGCCTGCGCGACCGCGGCATGGGCGTGGTGTACATCTCGCACCGCATGGACGAGGTCTACGAGCTGACCTCGCGCGCGGTCGTGCTCCGCGATGGCAGGCTCGTCGGCGAAGTGCCGTTGCCCGACACGCCCGAGTCGACGGTCATCGCGATGATGGTCGGGCGCGAGATCGACCAGGTCTTCCCGCATACCGACGCGGAGCCCGCAGAGCTGGCGCTGCGCATCCGCGGACTCGGCGACGGGCGCCTGCTGCACGCCGCCGATTTCGATGTCCGCTCGGGCGAGGTGGTGGTTCTGGTCGGGTTGAACGGGTCGGGGCGCAGCGAGGTGCTGCGCTGCCTGGCCGGGTTGACCCGGCCGAGCTCCGGCACGATCGAGGTCTACGGCCGTCCCGTCTCGGACTTGACGCCCCGTACGGCATCTCGACTGGAGATGGCCTGGGTCCCCGAGGACCGCCACGGAGCGGGATTGGTGGACTCGATGTCGGTCGCCGCCAACCTGAGCCTGTCGTGGCTGCGCCGTGCCTGCCGCTGGGGCATCGTGCCGCGTGCCGAGGAGCGCGACCTGGCGGCCGGCCTCATCCGTCGCCTGCGGGTGCGCCCGCCGGACCCGCGCCGGCGGGTCGCCCAGCTCTCCGGCGGCAACCAGCAGAAGGTCGTGCTCGGCAAGGCGCTCGCGACCAGCCCGCGAATCCTGCTGCTCGACGAGCCCACGCGTGGCGTCGACGTCGGCGCGAAGGCGGAGATCCACGGTCTGATCTCGGAGCTCAAGCAGCGCGGCGCCGCGATCCTGATGGTCTCGTCGGAGCTGCCGGAGGCGCTCGGCGTCGCGGACCGGCTGGTCGTCCTGCACGAGGGTCGCACGGTGGCCGTGCGCGAGCGCGGGGCGACCGAGGACGAGATCATGGCCTACGCGTTCGGCCGCGAAGCGGTGGCGGCATGACGTCCGCCGGCCGCGTGTCCGTCCAGCGGATGTTCGTGACCGCCGCTCCCGTCGTGCTGCTGCTGCTCATCGTCGCAATCGTCGCGATCGTCGAGCCACACCTGGTCCGGCCGTCGAGCCTCAAAGACGTCGTCGTCCAGGCGTCGCCGATCGCGATTCTGGCGCTGGGGGCGATGGTGGTGCTGCTCACCGGCGGCATCGACCTGTCGGCCGGCGTTGGCGTGGCGATGGTCGCCGTGGCGATGGTCGGGTCGATGGGTCCCGACAGCACGCTCGTGGACGGACTCGTCGTGGCTCTCTGCTTCGGGCTCGGGCTGGGCCTGGTCAACGGCCTGCTCGTCGGCGCACTGCGCATTCCGGCGTTCATCGCCACGCTCGCCACGTTCACCGCCGTTCAGGGCGTGACGCTCATGGAGGCCAAGACCGCCACGCTGATCGTGAGCGACCCGACGCTGCTGCGCATCGGCACCGGCTCGCTCGCGGGGATCCCGTTCCCGATCGTGATCGCCGCGGGGGCAGCGCTCGTCGTCGCCATCCTGCTGCGGATGACGCGCTTCGGCATGCGCACCTACGCACTCGGGAGCGGAGAGCCGGATGCGGCGCGGCTGTCGGGCGTGCCCGTGACACGGCACCTCGTCATGGTGTACCTATTGGCCGGGCTGCTGACGGCGGTCACGGGGGTGCTCCTGGCGGGTCGCTCGGGTGTGGTGGCGCCCAACATCGGCGGCGTGAGCCTCCTGCTCGACGCGATCGCCGCGACGGTCCTGGGTGGGACCAGCATCTTCGGTGGGCGCGGGACGGTCTGGGGGACGCTCGTCGGGGCGGTGATCATCGCCCTGATCACGAACACCCTGCGTGCCTCCGGCGCGGACGCCTCCAGCCTCGACCTCTGGCGAGGTGGGATCATCGGGCTGGCGCTCGTCGTCGACGCCGGCATCCAGCTGCTGCGCCGCAGGCTCGAGGATCGCGAGGTCGCGACGGCGGCGGCGACATGAGCGGCGACGCGTCACCCTTGGCGGCGCTCACGAGCGCCGAGTTGGAGTCGGGACCGGAGCGGGTCGTCGTGGTGCCCGTCGGTGCGACCGAGCAGCACGGGCCCCACCTGCCGCTCGAGACCGACACGTTGCTCGCAACGGCTGTTGCCGAGGCGATCGTGACACGCACGCCTGGCACGCTGGTGGCACCGGCGCTCGAGCTCGGCTGTTCGTCGCACCACAGCGCCTTCCCGGGGACGATCAGCCTGAGCACGCAGACGTTCGTCGGGATCGTAGTCGACGTGTGCAGGTCGCTTGGGCGGGCGGGCCTCACGGCCGTGCTGCTGAACGCGCACGGCGGCAATCGTGCGCCGCTCGACGTGGCGCTGACGGAGCTCGCCGGCGACGGGGTCAGGGCGTACGTCTTCACCTATTGGCAGCTGCTCGAGGACGTGGTCGTCGACGAGCTCGGGGAAGCGGCCGCCAGCGCCTGCGGGCACGCCTGCGCGCTCGAGACCTCGCTCATGCAGCACCTTCACCCCCACCTCGTGCGTGACTCGGCGATCCCGGCCGGCGGAACGCCCCCGACCTGGCCCGATCCGCACATGTTCTCGGGAGATGCCGTCAGGGTGGTGCGCCCGTTCGACGAGATCCGCCCGGACGGCGTGATCGGCAGGCCGTCGCTCGCCACGCCCGAACTTGGCCGGCGCCTCTTCGATGCAGCGGTGGGTCGCGGCGCGCTGATCGTCGACCGGATCGTCAGGGAGAGCACGTGAGCACCGCCCCCGACCTGGATCTGATCACCCTCGGCGAGGGGATGGTGGAGTTCGGCGCCCGCACGCGCGGGCCGCTGAGGCGGGTGCGGACGTATGACGTCCACGCCGCCGGCAGCGAGCTCAACGTCGCGATCGGCGGCGCCCGGCTTGGGCTGAGGGTGGGCTGGATCAGCCGCGTCGGCGCCGACGAGTTCGGCGAGCTGCTGGGTGCGGCCGCACGGACCGATGGCGTGGACACGAGCCGCGTCGTGCGTGCCGAGGAGGGTCCGACCGGCATCTTCGTGGTGCAGCGCGGCTACCCGGTCGATGGGGAATCCTCGATCATGTACTACCGCGCCGGGTCGGCCGGGTCGGGGCTGTCGGAGGCCGAGCTGGACGCCGAGTATCTGCGCGGCGCTGCGATCTTCCACACCACCGGAATCTCGCTCGCGGTGTCGCCGGAGCTGGCCGCAGCAGCCAAGCGGGCGGCGGCCGTGGCGGCGGAGGGCGGCGCGCTGCGCTCGTTCGACGTCAACTACCGCGCCAAGCTGTGGACGCCGGAGGCCGCGCGACCGCAGGTCGAGACGGCACTGGCGAACTGCGAGGTCGCCTTTTGCAGCCTCGAGGACGCCCGCACGCTCTGGGCGGTCGCCGACGCCGAAGCCGCGCTCGAGCTGCTCGCATCCTTCGGGCCCGAGTACGCGGCAGTCTCGTGCGGGGCCGCCGGCGGGATCATGGTCGGCCCGGACGGCGCGGTGGTGCGAGCGGCGGCAATGCCGACGAACGTCGTCGACCCGACCGGGGCTGGCGACGCCTTCTGCGCCGCCGTGCTGACTGGCCTCAGGCGAGACTGGCCGCTGGAGCTGACTCTGCAGCGCGCGTGCCTCGTGGGGTCGATCGTCTGCGGCGTCGCCGGCGACAGCGACGGGGTGCCGACACTCGATCAGCTCGAGCGGGTCGCCTCGAGTAGGTGGGTGCACCGATGACCGAGACGCTCACGTCGATCGCTGCGGGACGCGAGCAGCGGACGGGAGAGGCGTACGAGCTGCACAGCCCGGCGTCTGGCGAGCTGCTCGCGAACGTCGATCGGGCAAGCCCGGAGATCGTCGACGCGACCGTGGCGTCGGCGCGCGAGACATTCCCGGCCACGGGCCGGGCCGGCCTGCGCGAGCGCGTCGCGTGGTGCGAGCGCACCGCCACGCTCATCGACGAGCGCGCGGAGGCGCTGGCCGCCGAGCTCGCCGAGGAGCAGGGCAAGCCGTTGCACGAGGCGACCGCCGAGGTCGCCGCAGGCGCCCGCGGCTTCCGGCTCTCCGCGGAGGCGGCGCGCGGCCTCGACGGCTACAGCCCGCCAGTGGAGGACGCGGCGAAGCGCGTGCTCGTGATTCGTCAGCCGCGCGGGGTTTGGGCGGTCCTGACGCCGTGGAACTTCCCCTTCAACATCCCGATCGAGTATCTGGGTCCGGCGGTAGCGACCGGCAGCCCGGTGATCTGGAAGCCAGCGCCGACCTGCTCGCGGATCGCAGCGCGCCTGGTCGCGCTGCTCGGCGAGGCCGGCGTCCCGCGCGGCCTTGTGAACCTGTTGCTGACCGACGAGGTCGCGGTGGCGCAACGCCTCGTGACGCACCCCGGCGTGGACGCCGTCGGATTGACGGGCGGCAGCCGCACCGGCGAGGCGGTCGCGCGGGCGGCATGGGACAAGCACCTCCTGCTCGAGCTGGGCGGCAATGGACCGGTGATCGTGCTGGACGATGCGGACCTGAAGCGTGCCTCCCTCGCTGTCGCGGCATCGGCTTTCATGAACGCGGGCCAGGTCTGCAGCGCTGCCGGGCGTGTGCTCGTGGCCGAGCGAGCGGCCGACGCGCTTGCTGACGGACTGACCGAGGCAGCCGGGGCGATCGTGCTCGGTCCTCCGAGCGGGGATGGGGTGACGATGGGCCCGGTGCACACCGAGGCGGTGGCCGCGACGATGGACCGCCACATCGCCGACGCGATCGAACGCGGTGCGAGGGTTCGCGCGGGTGGGCGTCGCGCCGAGGGCTACCCGACGCCGCTCTACTACGAGCCGACCGTCATCGACGGGGTGCCGGTCGGCGCCGAGGTGGCCAGCGAGGAGACGTTCGGGCCGGTCGCGCCGCTGATCCGGCTCGCGTCCGACGACGAGCTCCTCGAGGCGGCGAACGCGAGCGAGCACGGCCTCGTCGCCGCGGTCTTCACCGAGTCCTTACGGCGGGCGTGGGATTTCGCCGAACGGCTCGAGACCGGCTCGGTCGTCGTCAACGACACATCGAACTACTGGGAGCTCAATCTCCCCTTCGGCGGCCGGGCGGGCCGGGCGTCGGGGCGAGGACGGCTCGGTGGACGGCACACGCTCGAGGAGTTCAGCGAGCTCAAGACGATCAGCTTCGACGTCGGCTGACGGGCCCCCATGAGGTTGGCTGGAGGTCGTGCGGCCGCCGCTCCCGGGAGGGCGCGCGCTAGGTGCACTCGGCGTCGGCCGCCGGCGCGACGTCGAAGCTGAACATCATCCCGCTCTCGGTGTGTTCGGCGATGTGGCAGTGAGCCATCCACAGGCCGGGGTTGGTGACGTCCAAGAGGATGTCGATCGTCTGGCCGGCGCGAAGAAGCACCGTGTCCTTCCAGACGAAGTTCCCCTCGGCCTCGCCGTCGCGGCTCAGCACCAAGAAGCGTCCCGCGCCGTGAATGTGGAACGGGTGGTGCATCGGGTGGTCTTGGTCCATCTCGTTGGCCAAGCGGATCTTGACCCGATCGCCAACGCGGAAGGCCCAGGTGATGCCGGCGTTCTCAGCCCCCGACTCCTTGTCGACCAGCTGCCAGATCATGTTGGTTGTGTTGGTCTGGCGGTTGATCTCGGGCATGAGGTCTTCCCATTCGAGCCCGTCGGCGTGGTCGTGCCCGTGCTCGTGACCTTCGTGCTCGTGTTTCCCATCGCCACCCTCGCCGGCACCAGGGACTTGCTCTGCCGGAATCAGCTTCATTCCGCACTTCGGGCAGGCGGCCTGTTCGGAGGCGGTGACCTCCGGATGCATCGGGCAGACGTATGACGTCGGCGCCGACTGGTCCGGGACCAGCTTCATGCCGCATTTGGGACAGCTCGACGCCTCGGTGTCGATGACCTCGGGGTGCATCGGGCAGACGTACTGCGAAGCGTCCGAAGTCTCGGAGCCGTAGAGGATCGGCATCTCTGAGACAAAAGCCAGCGTCTTGTCGGGCTCGCGGTCGATGTCGGCCTGGACGCGCTCACGCTCCGCCGTCAGTTCAGGATCGACGCGCAGCTCGTCGAAAGCCGCTGCCGCCTCTCCAGCGGCTTCGCCTCCGACGGTGATGTGGCCAAGCTCGTAGGTGCGGTCCGGGGTGCGGTTTTCGAGGACCACCTCGCCGGCCTGGTCGAAGAAGACGTCAACGATCACCCGCTCGGATGGGGAGAGCAGCACCTCGTCGATGAACTCCTCGCGCTCAACGCGGCCGCTGTCGCCGCCGACGAGTTTCATCCGCGCGCCGTTGACCGCGAAGTTAAAGATCCGGGTGTTGGCTGTATCGACCACGTGCAACCGGACGACCTCGCCGGCTTTCGCCTCGGTCCGGTAATCGGTCTCGCCGTTGGTCAGCATCACGTTGCCGAAGCGGCCCATCGCCGTGAAGGTCGGTCCGGAGGACTCGAAGGGGGCAATCTGCCCGTCCTCGATCAGGATGTCGTCCAACGTGATCGCCAGTTGACGGTCAACCGGCGGCCAAAAATCCGCGTCGTCGGGCTCGACGATGATCCCCGCATAGAGGCCCATCTCCTGGGCGAAGTCCTCACGGATGTGCGGGTGGTACCAGTAGAAGCCGGGGTCGGGGAACTGAAGCCGGTAGGTGAACTTGCCGCCATGAGGGATCGGCGCTTGGGTCTCTTCGGGAACGCCGTCAAACCGGTTTTCGAGCCTCAGCCCGTGCCAATGGAGCGTCGCGTCAACATCGCCGAGGTTGGTCGCCTCAATCGTGACCTCGCTGTTTTGGTCTACGTGAAGAGTCGGGCCGGGAATCGAGCCGTTGTAGCCGAGCATCCGGACTTCGCAGTCGTTGATCCGCTTCCGGACCGGGCTGATCGCGATCTCGTGGGTCGCCCCGTCACGAAGCCGAATGACTTCGGGGCTCTTGGCCGCCTCCAGCCCTTCTGTGTCGGTGCTGAAGTTGACTTCGTGATGCGTGTGCATTGCTCTCCTTCTTGGATTACGAGGGGCGTCGAGCGGGTTGGCTGACACCAGCTCGGCGAAGCCGAGCTGGTGCATGAAAGCGGCCCTGGAGTCGGGACGAATCTCAGCTTGGCGGCGGGTGCCGGCCAGCAGTTCCTCGCCGGAGCCGGCCCGCGGCCATTCCCGGACGACCCTGGCGATGATCGGCGGCGGCAGCTGGTTGGCACGGCGCCCGACCACGTCGAGCGTCACACCCTTGCTCAGCAATCCGGCCTCCGGGCCGTAGCGAGCGGGAACCGAGATGTTGAGATGAAGCGAGATGGCCTCGGCGACCCGGCGCGCGCGGTTGTCGGGTTCGCCGCTAGTGCGCAAGAAGTCACGCGCGGCTCGGGCGCCTTCAACTGCGAAGCATTGCGCCGTCTTGTCCTGACAGGTGTGCGCTTCGGTCAGGCCGAGATCGTGCAGGACGCAGGCCAGATACAACAACTCGCGGTCATGCTTTACCCCGCCGCGCGCGGCAAAGAGCGCGGCGAAGGCCCAGGTTCGAAGACAGTGGGCGTAAAGGGGCGCGCTCGAGAGCGCGCGCACCTTCTCCTCGGCCTCGATCGCCAAGGCGCTATCGGGCGGGTCGGGAATCGCCGCCGGCGGGTGGTCGCCCAATGCAGCTCGCCGCCATGGCCCCGGCAGCAGTGTCAGGCGAGCGAGCATTCCTTGGCGCAGCAGCTCGGCCCGGTCGCGGCGGCGCAGACGGCCATTGGTCTCTTCGGCCCAAGCCCAGGATCCGACCGAGCTCACGGCCGACCGCCGATCGTCAGCGTCGCGTCCTTCGTTGGCGTTGATCCATTGTCGAGCATGCCCGCAACGGTAGCCTCGGCGTGTGTTCGACCACGTCGGCATCCATGTCTCGGACCTGGCCGCGTCCGAGCAGTTCTACCGCACCGTCCTCTCCGCGCTGGGGGTCGAGCCCAGCCACGCGGACGCCGGGCTCGTCGAGTGGGAGGACTGGGCCATCGGGCCCACGGACCGCGAGCACCCCGTGACCCGCGGCCTGCACGTCGGGTTCCCCGCGCCGAGCCGCGCGGCCGTGGACGCCTTCTGGCAGGCGGGGATCGACGCCGGGTACCGCGACGACGGGGCGCCCGGGCCGCGCACGGAGTACGGGCCCGACTACTACGGCGGGTTCCTGCTCGACCCGGACGGCAACAGCGTCGAGGCAGTGCACGTGGAGCGGGCGCACCCCGTGCCCGGCGGCCGCGTCGAACACCTGTGGATCCGCGTCGCCGACCTCGCGGCGTCCAAGCGCTTCTATACGACGATCGCGCCCCACGCCGGGATCCGGCTGGGGGCCGACGAGCCCGGCCGCGTGCAGTTCACGGGCGAGGACTACAGCTTCTCGCTGGTCGACGACGGCCGACCGCTCACGGAGCACGTCCACATCGCGTTCCCCGCCCGCGAGGACGCCACGGTCCGCGCGTTCCACGCCGCCGCGCTCGCCGCCGGCTACGAGGACCACGGCGGTCCGGGGGAGCGCGCCGTGTACCACCCCGGCTACTACGGCGCGTTCGTCCTGGACCCCGACGGGCACAACGTCGAAGTCGTCAACCACAACGACTAGCCCTGGAGCTCCTTTTCCAGGGCGTCCAACAGGCTGCCCATACCCTCGGCGCGCCCGGCAGGGGACTCGTGGCCGTCGAGGAACGCGCCCTGCTCGGTGAAGATCATGTGGGTTCCGCTGTCGCCCGCGGGTGTGAACTCCACCGTCGCCAGCGAGACGGAGATCCTCGTCCCCTCCAGGACCATTTCGTAGGTGTAGACGATGCGCTTGGCCGGGACGATGTCGTGGAGGAGCGCCTCATAGCGGTAGGCGCGGCCATCCGGCGCGGCGCCCTGGCTGCGCTCTCGTCCGCCGACGCGGAAGTCGAGCTCGAGATGCACATCGGCGTCGACGTACCAGCGCGCCTTGGCCTCCCGATCGGCCCAGGCCGCGAATGCTCGCTCGGGCGACACCTCGTACCTGCGCTCGACAACAAAGGTGGCGTGCTCCACCGCTCGTCCGCTCATCGCTCGCCCCCTTTCGGGTCGTCGTTGCCCTCACCGAGGAACTCGCCAAGGCGGTCGAAGCGGCGCTCCCAGCTCGACCGCCGCGCGCCGATCCATCGCTCCACGGACCGCAGTGCCGCCGGCTCGATCCGGCAGGTCCGGACTCGCCCAAGCTTCTCGGAGCGGACGAGGCCGCTCTGCTGCAGAACCTGCAGGTGCTGGACGACCGCCGACAGCGACATCGGCAGCGGCTGCGCGAGTTCGCTGACCGTGGCCGGGCCGCGGCTCAATCGCTCGACGATGACCCTTCTGTTGGGATCGGCCAGCGCGTGAAAGACGCGATCGACGGGTTCACGCGCCGCACGTCGGTGAAGCATCGGCTTAAGTATATTGGCGCCCAAGGACGGTTCGACCAAAGGAGCACCAGGCATGTCACTCGCCCGAGTCCAGAACTTCTCCATCTCACTCGACGGCTTCGGCACCGGTGAAGGTGTGAGCCACGACGCATATTTCGGTCACGCCGGGGACAGGCTGCACGAATGGATGTTCGCCACCCGGTCGTGGGAGCCCGGTGGTAGCGGCGGGGTCGACAACGCCTTCGTCCAGCAGTTCGGTCCGGGGGTCGGCGCCGAGATCATGGGTGCCGGGAAGTTCGGCCCACCCGGGTGGCACGAGGACCCGGAGTGGAAGGGCGCGTGGGGTGCCAACCCGCCGTTCCACACACCGACCTTCATCCTCACCCATCACCCCCGCCCGTCGATCGAGATGGAGGGCGGCACGACGTTCCACTTCATCGACGCTTCGCCCGCCGAGGCGCTCGAGACGGCGCGCGAGGCTGCGGACGGCCAGGACGTCCGCCTCGGCGGGGGTCCCACCATGATCCGCGACTTCCTTGCCGCGGGACTCGTGGACCACATGCACACGGTGGTGGTCCCGATCCTGCTCGGCCGAGGCGTACGCCTCTGGGACGGACTGGAGGGTCTCGAGAAGGACTACAAGGTCGAGGCGACCTCCTCGCCCAGCGGAGTCACGCACGTGACGTTCACCCGTGCGGGCGTCTGAGCCGTTGCGCTCGATTCGCTGACCGCTGGGCGACCCGTTCTATGTCGCCACCCTGTACTTCAGGTGGGCGACGCCGGGCGCCTCGACGGCTCGGACCTGCTCGAGTTGCACGTCCGCGTCCCCGAGGTTGTCGAAGAGGCGAGCACCGTCGCCGAGCACCACCGGAACGACGTGGAGCTCGAGTACGTCCAACAGCCCCGCCGCCAGGTACTGCCCCGCGACGTCGGCGCCTCCCCAAAGCATTACGTCCTTGCCGCCGGCGGCCTCCCTTGCCTGTTCGAGCGCGGACTCGATTCCTTCGGTGACGAAGTGAAACGTGGTCCCCCCCTCCATCTCCACGGGATCACGCGGGTGATGGGTGAGGATGAACACTGGGTAGTGGTAGGGAGGGTCGTCGCCCCACCAGCCCCTCCACTGCTCGTCGCCCCAATCACCACCGCCGATCGGCCCGAACATGTTTCGGCCCATCACAGCGGCCCCGATGTTCTCACGCGATTCATCGACGATCCGTGTGCTCTCGTTCACCTCGCCGCCCTGCTTGTCGTGGGATTGGCGCCAGGCGGCCAGCGAAACCACCCAGTCGTGGAGCCGCTCGCCGCCCTCGCCGATCGGGTTCTCCTCACTCTGGTTCGGGCCGGCGACGAAACCGTCCAGCGAGATCGAGATATGACATCTGAGCTTGCTCATCGTTCCTCCTCGGTAGGCGGCCGCCGCGGCCGTCGGTCCTCAATGCCTTCATGACCGGTGCACGCCGGGAAACTAATCGCGTTCGATTAGCCTCCTCAGCCTTCGATCATGAGCGAATACACCTCACCGACCCCCGTCGAAGCCTTCTTGGATCCGGATGATCCGGTCCTCTTCCCTCGCCTTACCGCGGCCCAGATCGAGCAGCTGGCCGAAAACGCCGAGACGTTGACGTTGTCGCCGGGCGAGGTCCTCTTCGAGCAGGCCCAGCGCGATACCCCCTTCTACGTAGTTCTCTCGGGGGCCATCGACATCATCGACCGCCAGCCCGACGGCGATCACTATTTCACCCAGTGCCAACCCGGGACCTTCGCCGCCGACATCTCAATGTTCACCGGCGAGCCGACGCTCGCGCGAGGGGTCATCGCCGAGGAGAGCTCGATCCTGGCATTGCCGCCCGATGCGTTGCGCGCGCTGGTCGCCAGCTCAACGGAGCTCGGCGACCTCCTCCTGCGCACGATGATCACGCGTCGTGAGTGGCTGAAGGGCCAGGGCTACGGCTACGAGCTGCTGATCGGCAGACGCTCATCCGGCGAGGCCTTCGCGATCCGCGAGCTGCTGCAGCGCAATCTGGTCCCGTTCAGCTGGCACGACATCGACACCGACGCCGAAAGCCAGGCCCTGCTCGCCCGCCTCGGCATCGGTCCCGATGAAAGCCCCGTGCTGGTCCGCACCCACAACGTGCTGCGGTGCCCGACGGTCACCCAGGTCGCCGACGAGCTCGGCCTGCGCGCCCAGGTCGATCAGCAGGTCTTCGACGTCGTCGTCCTCGGGGCGGGTCCCGCTGGCTTGGCCACCGCCGTCTACGCCTCGTCGGAGGGGCTCAAGACGCTGGTGATCGAGCGCTTCGCTCCGGGAGGGCAGGCGGGAACCAGCGCCCGGATCGAGAACTACCTCGGCTTTCCCACAGGTCTATCCGGGTCGGATTTGACCCAGCGGGCGACGCTGCAGGCGCGAAAGTTCGGCGCCGTCATCTCCAGCGCTCATGAGGGGTGCCGCTTGCCGGAGTTCACGGCGGACGGGCTGCGGGACCTGGCGCTCGGTGACGGCCAGGAGGTGCGCGCCCGTTGTGTCGTACTCGCCACGGGCGCCGACTATCGACGCTTGCCGGCGGACGAAGCTGAGCGCTTCGAAGGCCTGGGCCTCTATTACGCGGCCACCCACCTCGAGGCCCTCCAAGCCTCGGGGGAGGACGTGGTCGTGGTCGGTGGCGGCAACTCAGCCGGCCAGGCGGTGGTCAACCTCGCCTCCTATGCCCGCCGCATCTACCTGGTGGTGCGACGCTCGTTGAGCGCGACGATGTCTCGTTACCTCATCGATCGCATCGAAGCCGCCGACAACGTCGAGATTTGGGAGGGCTGCGAGGTGAAGGCCCTTCATGGTGGTGAGGAGCTCGAGGCTGTCACGCTCGTGGGCCGAGATCAGAGCGAGCGTCGACTGGACACCACGGCCCTGTTCGCCATGATCGGCGCCTCCCCGCGGACCGAGGACGTCGTCGGCCTGGTCGGCCTCGATGAGAAGGGGTTCATCGTCACGGGCGAGGACGCGCGCCTTCATCCGACCTTTGCCGAGCACCAAGAAGGCAGCGACCACCAACCCCTGCTCCTGGAGACCACCCGACCGGACATCTTCGCCACCGGCGATGTCCGAAGTGGCTCGACCAAGCGGGTGGCTTCGGCCGTCGGAGACGGTGCCCTCGTCGTTCGCTCGATGCACGCGGCGCTCAATCGTCGCCGCGGCGCCGCTCTGTGACGGCTTGCGGCTTCGCCGGTCTCGCGGCCGCCGCCTGGAAGCGATGGCTTCGGCAACGGTAGATAGGAGCGCCGAGCCGCAAGCTCAACTGCGCGCCTCGGTGCTGTGGGGCGTCCTCGTCGGCGCTCTGCAGGCCGGGACCCCGCTCGCCTTCTGGTGCTTGAACACCGCCACCGTCTATGCGTTGGGCCTCATCGCGATTGCCTCGGTCTACATCGGCTTTGCCGTCGCCGACGGCAGGTGGAAGGTGATCGCCGTAGAGAGCGGCGTGGCCTTCGCCTTCGTTGTCGTGGCTGCCGCGGCGATAACCGGCTCGGCGTGGCTGCTGGCGGCGGGCCTGCTCGGACACGGCCTCAAGGACCTTTGGCAGCACCGCACCCGGTTCGTCAGGGGCACGCGCTGGTGGCCGCCGTTCTGCATGGCCGTCGACTTCGTCGTGGCGGCGATTATCGTCGTCGAGATCGCCGCCGGAATGCACTTCCGCTAAGCGGTTGCGGATGGATCAAGAGCCCGTTGCGAAGCCGTCTCGGCCCGCTTGCCAGGCGGTTGTTTAGGCCGCGGGCTCGCGGTGCGGCAGCTTCCAGCCCGGCCGCGGGTAGTGGCACGTGTAGCCGTTCGGGATGCGCTGGAGGTAATCCTGGTGCTCGGGCTCGGCGTCCCAGAACGGGACGGCCTCGCTCACGTCGGTCACGACCTTCCCGGGCCACAGGCCTGAGGCTTCGACGTCAGCGATCGTGTCCTCGGCGACCTGGCGCTGCTCGTCGCTCGTATAGAAGATCTCGGAGCGGTAGGCGGAGCCGATGTCGTTGCCCTGTCGGTCCTTGGTCGTCGGGTCGTGGATCTGGAAGAAGAACTCGAGGATGTCCCTGTAGGAGATGCGCTCGGGGTCGAAGACGACCTCGACCGCCTCGGCGTGACCGGGATGGTTCCCGTAGGTCGGGTTGTCGTTCTCGCCACCCGTGTATCCCGCCCGGGTGGAGATGACTCCGTCGCGGTGCCGCAGCAGTTCCTGGACGCCCCAGAAGCAGCCCCCTGCGAGGATCGCGGTCTCGTAGTTGTCGCTCATCGCGTTGTCCTTCCTTCGAAGTTCTGTTTGAGACTAGGGCCCCGGCGTCGGCGAGCTTTCAGATGCTCGCAGAACAGCCAACGGACCCGTGGGCTGTCCGCGGTCCGCGGTCAGGCGGGCGCCGGCGTCACCCGCGCCTCGTGATGCGCCCGGAAAGCGACCAGCGAGCCGCTCTCCTCGTCCCAGAGCTTCAAGCCGAGCGCGGCGATGCCGGTGCGCACGGTGACCACGGGCGTGCGGTCGAACATCGGCTGCTCCTCGTGGGCCGCGCGCAGCCTGTAGTTGGGGATCCGGGCGCTCAGGTGATGGACGTGGTGGTAGTTCGCGTTGCCGACCGCCCACGCGAGGGGTCGCGGGAGCGCGAGGTAGGAGCTGCCCTGCAGCGCCGCGAGCTCGAACCGCCACTCGCCACCGGCCTCGTAGTACGTGTCCTCGTACTGGTGCTGGATGAAGAGCATCCAGGCCGCGATCGCCCCGCCGGCGACCAGCGTCGTTCCCTGGATGATCAGGTAAGTGCCCCAGCCCACCACGCCGGCCCAGCCGACCGCCCATGCCACCAGGGCCAAATTGGTGGCGACGACGCTGAGCAGGATCCGACGCGACATGCCGCGCTGGGGGAAGCGGCGCTCGAACAGGAAGACGAGGCTCGGGCCGACGAGCAACAGCAGGATGGGGTTGCGGTAGGCGCGGTACCCCAGCCGCCGCAGGAGCGACGCGCGCTCGTACTCGGCGACGGTCATCGTGTAGATCTCACCGGCCCCGCGGTGGTCGAGGTTGCCCGCGTGGGCGTGGTGAAGGCTGTGCTGGCGCTGCCACCACCGATACGGCGTGAAGAGCAGGTAGCCGAGCGCGTGGCCCCAGCCGGCGTTGGCCGCCCTCGACTCGAACAGCGAGTTGTGGGTGAGGTCGTGAAACAGCGAGTACATGCGGATCAGGAACACGGTCGCCACCAAACCAAGAGCCACCGCGGCGAGCGGGCCGGGCCGGACGACGACCGCCAGCACCCACACGCCCAGGTACGGCAGGACTGCGCTCGCGAGCTGCGCGAGGCTGCGCGTGCGATCGACGGCGAGGTAGGGGGCCAGGTTCTGCTTCCAGGCCCGGCGATTCGGGATCTCAGCGGCGTCCACTTCGGCCTCCGTCCGTGGGGGTTTCTGAGACTCCGTACGCCGCCGCGGGCGAGTCGGATCAGCGTGCGGGTACCGGGGCCGGGACTACTGCTCGTAGTCCTCGACGGTGTCCGCGTCGCGCACCGATGCCGCGTCGGGGTCGAGTCCGAACTCCTCGCGTGCCTCGCGCTGGCGAAGCAGATCCCAGCACCGGTCGAGCTCGACCTTCAGCTCTGACAGCCGAGCGTGCCGTTGGTCGTCGGGACCCTGGGCCTCGCCGGCCTCGAGCAGCTCTCGCTCCTCGGCGACCATGGCCTCGATCCGACTACGTAGGTCGGCGTCGTTCACGCGAGCGACCATACCGCGTCGCAGATGGCGGCTCACGTCGCCGACGAGATCGGTTCGCACGTGCCGGTCCACGAAGCGCCACCGCCCGTCGCGGCGCTCGAAGCGGTCGTGGTAGCGACCGCTGACGATCGGTTGCAGATCCAGTCCGGGCAACGCCTGCAGAGCGGTGAAGTACGAACGCGAGACCGCCGTGCCTGCCTCTTCGTCGACCTCGATCGCGATGTTGGTGGTGACGTGCTTGGTCCGCGGCGTACCGTCGTCGTAGACGATCAGGTTGTCCCGGAGCACCTTCTCGATCGCCTCTCGACCGCTTACCGACCCTGCCGCCCCCGTGAATGTGGCGTCGGCGAGCAGGGCGCCAACCCCTCGAAAATCGCCGTCGTCCACGAGCTCGGCGTAGGTTGCGATCAGGTTCTCGATCGCTCGGCTGCTCGACGGTGGATCGGCCGGATGCGGCTGGACGCTGATGTCGACAGTCTCCCGCTCCCGCGTGGTCGTCGACCAGCCCCCCGGTGCAGGCGAGCCGCCTGCACCGGGTTGACCCTGCCTGCGCCGGCTAGGCTGCCGCGCCGCTGCCGACCCGATGGTCGGCGCCGGGCCTCGCCCGCTCGGCGAGTCCGCGATCGGTCGGATCGACCGACTGGGTTGCGGCGAGCCTGAACAGCGTGAGCGCGCCGAGCAAGAGGCCGACGTCGCGCAGCGCGATGTCGCCGTAGCCGCCGACGAGCACGAGGCTGAGAATGATGCCGCCGAGCCATGCGGCGACGAGCAGGCCGCCGAACCGGGGCATGATCAGGACGACGAACCCGGCGAGGATCTCGACGACGCCGACGCCGTACATCGCGTCCTGGGCGCTGCCGGGAAGGATGTCGTTGAACTCGGTGGCCAGGTACGCGGGCCAGTTGTCATTCAGGACCTCGGCGAACTTGTCGAGGCCCATCAGTACCGGTAGCACGAAGAAACCGATCCGCAGCAGGGTGAATGCCTGGGCTACGGGGTCCTCGCGCAGACGCGTCATCGATGGGAACGGGATGGGTCGCAGCGCGGCTGCAATAGCGTTCATCTGGTTGCTCCTTTCGGGGGTCGGTGCGGTTAGCGACCCCGCGGAGCCGGTTCTTACGCGGGATGGTTCTCCTTGGCGGTCCACAACGATTGCGGCGGCGCTGAGTCGAGCGCGCGCTGAAGCAGCCCGAGCAGTTGGCGACGCTCGGCACCGCTCAGCCCGCGCAACACGTCGTCTTCGACCTGCATCGCCAACCCGCGGGCTTGCTCCAGGACCCGCCGGCCCTTGGGCGTGATTGCCACCTCTCGGGCCCGGCGATCCGTCGCACGGGGCCGGCGCTTGGCCAGTCCTGCGGTCTCGAGCTGGTCGATCAACGAGACCATCGTGCTGGGATCGATGCCCATCGCGGCGCCGATCTCCTGCTGAATCGCTCCCTCGTGAGCCCCGAGGACGTTGAGGAGCGCGAAGAGCGCCGTCGTCAGGCCAAGCGAATCGAGCGCCTCCGCCGAGCGCGTATGCGACACCCGCCACAGCCGGAAGAAGAGCTGGCCGGCGAACTCAGCGCCCGCCGTGTCGGCGGATGGGTTCAATGCCATTTCGAGATCCTTGCACAATTAGTCCGCTCCTGTCAATTATTTGTGCTACAAATTATATACCCGACCTACGACCTCAGGAGCGACCATGAAGGGCTCTTCCACCCAGGGAACCAGGACCGTGCTGCGATGAGCGCCGACCCCCGCTCCCGCGCCGAGCGACGTCGCGACACCGAGCACCGGCTCGCCCACGACATCGATGCCTGGGTCGCAAGTGCGTCGGCCGACGGTGCGCCCTATCTGGTGCCGCTGTCCTTCGACTGGGACGGCGAGGCGCTGCTGGTGGCCACGCCGGCGGACAGCCCGACCGGCAGGAACCTCGCCGCGACCCGAAGCGTCCGCGTGGCGCTGGGGCACACCCGCGACGTGTCAATGGTCGACGGCGAGGTCGAGGTCCTCGAGATCGAGGCGCTGCCACAGGAGCGAGGCGACCGGTTCGCCGCGCGCGCCGGCTTCGACCCGCGAGCGCTGTCCACGCCGTACCGCTGGTTCCGAATCTCCCCGCGCCGCATCCAGGCATGGCGCGAGGTGAACGAGCTGCCCGACCGCGAGCTGATGCGCGACGGCCACTGGTTGGTCGACGCCTGACAATGGAGACACGATGAGCACAGCCACGAAGAAGGACAAGCGGTCGCCCGCGCGGCAGGCCGCCGACAGCCACGATCTGATCCGCGTGCAGGGCGCACGCGTGAACAACCTCAAGGACATCAGCGTCGAGCTCCCGAAGCGCAGGCTGACGGTGTTCACCGGGGTCTCCGGTTCGGGCAAGAGCTCGCTGGTCTTCGGCACGCTCGCCGCGGAGTCGCAGCGGCTGATCAACGAGACCTACAGCGCCTTCGTGCAGGGCTTCATGCCGACGATGGCGCGACCCGAGGTCGACGTGCTCGACGGGCTGACGACCGCGATCAGCGTCGACCAGGAGCGGATGGGTGCCGATCCCCGCTCCACGGTCGGCACGGCCACCGACGCCAACGCGATGCTGCGCATCCTCTTCAGCCGGCTCGGCAAGCCGCACATCGGGTCGCCCAGCGCGTTCGCCTTCAACGTCGCCTCGGTGAAGGGGAGCGGCGGGATCACGGTCGACCGCGGAGACAAGACCGAGACCAAGAAGGCGAGCTTCACCCGCACCGGCGGCATGTGCACTCGATGCGAGGGCCGGGGCACGGTGTCCGACTTCGACCTCTCCGCGCTGTACGACGACAGCAAGTCGATCAACGAAGGCGCGATCACGATCCCGGGCTACAGCATGGACGGCTGGTACGGGCGCATCTTCCGGGGCTGCGGCTTCTTCGACCCTGACAAGGCGATCCGCAAGTACAACAAGAGGGAGCGGCACGACCTGCTCTACAAGGAGCCGACCAAGATCAAGGTCGAGGGGATCAACCTCACGTACTCGGGGCTCATTCCGACGATGCAGAAGTCGTTCCTCTCCAAGGATCCCGACGCGATGCAGCCGCACATCCGCCGCTTCGTCGAGCGGGCCGTGACCTTCGACACGTGCCCCGAGTGCGGCGGTACCAGGCTCAGCGAGGCCGCCCGGTCCTCCAAGATCAAGAGGATCAACATCGCCGACGCCTCCGCGATGCAGATCACCGACCTCGCCGAGTGGGTGCGGGGCCTCGACGAACCGTCCGTCGCGCCGCTGCTGGAGACGCTGGAGCGCACCCTCGACTCGTTCGTCGAGATCGGGCTGGGCTACCTCAGCCTCGACCGCTCGTCGGGCACGCTCTCGGGCGGCGAGGCGCAGCGCACCAAGATGATCCGCCACCTCGGGTCGTCGCTCACCGACGTCACCTACGTGTTCGACGAGCCGACGATCGGAATGCACCCCCACGACGTCCAGCGGATGAACGACCTGCTGCTGCAGCTGCGCGACAAGGGCAACACGGTGCTCGTCGTCGAGCACGAGCCGGAGACGATCGCGATCGCCGACCACGTCGTCGACCTCGGCCCGCGAGCGGGAGCCGAGGGCGGCGAGGTGGTGTTCGAGGGCACCGTCGAGGGACTGCGGGCCAGCGACACGCTCACGGGACGCCACTTCGACGACCGGGCCCCGCTCAAGGAGGAGGTGCGGACGCCCTCCGGCACGCTGGAGGTGCGCGGCGCCGACACCCACAACCTGCAGGACGTCGACGTCGACATCCCACTCGGCGTGCTGGCCGTTGTGACCGGGGTCGCAGGCTCCGGCAAGAGCTCGCTGATCGACGGCTCGGTGTCGGGGCGCGACGGGGTCGTGTCGGTCGACCAGACCGCGATCCGCGGCTCGCGACGGAGCAACCCGGCGACGTACACCAAGCTGCTCGACCCGATCCGCAAGGCGTTCGCGAAGGCCAACGGCGTCAAGCCGGGGCTGTTCAGCGCCAACTCCGACGGCGCCTGCCCGGCCTGCAACGGCGCCGGCGTCATCTACACCGACCTCGGGATGATGGCCGGCGTCGCCACCACCTGCGAGGAGTGCGAGGGCAAGCGCTTCGACTCATCGGTGCTGGAGTACGAGTTCGGCGGCAAGGACATCAGCGAGGTCCTCGCGATGTCGGTGGCCGAGGCCGAGAAGTTCTTCGGCGACGGCGAGGCGAGCACGCCGGCCGCGCACAAGATCCTTGGCCGGCTCGCCGACGTCGGGCTCGGCTACCTCACCATCGGCCAGCCGCTCACGACGCTGTCCGGCGGGGAGCGGCAGCGGCTGAAGCTGGCCACCCACATGGGCGACAAGGGCGGCGTCTACGTCCTCGACGAGCCGACCATCGGCCTCCACCTCGCCGACGTCGAGCAGCTGCTCGGCCTGCTCGACCGGCTCGTCGACTCCGGCAAGTCGGTGATCGTCATCGAGCACGACCAGGCGGTCATGGCGCACGCCGACTGGATCATCGACCTCGGCCCCGGCGCCGGCCACGACGGCGGCCGGATCGTCTTCGAGGGCACGCCCGCCGACCTCATCGCCGCCCGCTCCACCCTCACCGGCGAGCACCTCGCGGCTTACGTCGGCACCTGACCCAGGCTCTCGCCGACAGGGGAGCCGCGGCGACGAGAGCGACCCGGCGCTAGAACTCCCCCGGTATGGACGACCTCGAGGTCTTCATCACGGCGCTCTTCATCTCGGTCGCCGGCCTCAACGTGATCGCGCGCTGGCTCGACGTCCCGTACCCGATCGTGCTCGTGCTCGGCGGCGTCCTGCTCGGCGCGGCCCCGGGGATCCCCGAGATCGAGCTCGACCCCGACCTCGTCCTGCTCATCTTCCTGCCGCCGCTGCTCTACTCGGCCGCCTTCTTCGCCGACCTACAGGCCCTGCGCGCCGATGCCCGGGCGATCTCCACGCTGGCGATCGGGCTCGTCCTGGCGACCACCGTGGTCGTCGCGGTGATCGGCCACGAGCTCATCGACCTGCCGTGGCCCGTGGCGTTCGCGCTCGGCGCGATCGTCTCGCCGACCGATCCGATCGCCGCCAGCGCGATCATGCGCCGGGTCGGCGCCCCGCGCCGGATCGTCAACGTGATCGAAGGCGAAAGCCTCGTCAACGACGCCACCGCCCTGGTCGTCTACAGAGTCGCGGTCAGCGCCGCGGTTGGCGCCAGCGTCTCGCTCGCCGAGGCGAGCCTCGACCTCGTAACCGCAGCGGCCGGCGGGGTCGCGATCGGAATCGCGGTCGGCTACGTGATCGCCGCGATCCGCAGACGGCTCGACGATCCGACGACCGAGATCACGATCTCTTTGTTCACGGGGTATGCCGCCTTCGTCGGCGCCGACGCGATCGGCGCCTCGGGTGTGCTCGCGGCCGTGACCACGGGCCTCTATCTCGGCTGGCGGGCCCCGCAGCTGATCACGCCCGAGACCCGCCTCCAGACCTACGCGGTATGGGAGGTGCTCACCTTCCTGATCAACGCCACCCTGTTCATCCTCATCGGCCTCCAACTGCCGGTGATCCTCGACGGGCTGCGCTCGCTCCCCGCGGGCGAAGTGGCGGGCTACACCGCAGCGGTCTGCGCCACGGTGATCGGCGTGCGATTCGTCTGGATGTTCACCACGCCGTACGTGATCCGCGCCCTCGACCGGCGCCCGGCCCAGGTGGCGCGTCGCGGCGACTGGCGTTCGCGCGTCGTGGGGAGTTGGAGCGGGATGCGCGGCGCCGTTTCGCTCGCCGCCGCCCTCGCGCTGCCGCTCGAGACCGACGCCGGCGCGCCGCTTCCCGGTCGCGACCTGATCCTGTTCATCACGTTTGCCTTGATCCTGGTCACGGTCGTGGGCCAGGGCCTGACGCTGCCGGCGCTGATCCGCCGGCTCGGCGTCCACGAGGAGGACGGACTCGAAGAGTCGGAGGAGACCCGTGCACGGCTGGCGGCGAGCAAGGCGGCCCTGACGCGTCTCGACGAGGTCGCGGCCGAGGAATGGACCCGCGAGGAGACCGTCGAGCGGGTGCGGGCCCTCTACCGGTACCGCAAGCGCCGCTTCGCGACCCGCGCCGGGATGATCGACGACGAGGACGGGATCGAGGACCGCTCGCTCGCCTATCAGCGGCTCATGCACGTGCTGTTCGACGCCCAGCGCGAGGCGCTCGTCGCCCTGCGCAACGAAGGCTCTGTCTCGACCGAGGTGCTGCGCAGGATCGAGCACGAGCTGGATCTCGAGGAATCGCGCCTCGAGGTCTAGCTCAGCGCCGCGGGCCGGCGGTGACCTCGCGCAGGAACGGCACCACGGTCTTGGCGAAGCGGTTGTGGCGCGGGACGTCGAGCAGCGGGTCGAGGTGCCCCATGGCCGGGTCGGAGACGATCGTCGCCTCCGGGATGTCCGAGGAGTGGAAGAACCTGCGGGTCCCCTTGGCGCCCTGGCCCTTCGAGAGCCCGGTCTCGAAGAAGTAGAGCGGGATGTCGATCTCGTGCAGATGCCACGGACGAAGCCCGAGATAGTCGGTCACCGGGGTTCGCCGGACGTACTGCATGGCCCTGATCAGGTCGATGCTAAGGCGCTCGGGGAAGTACCACTCGATCCCGTTGCCGGGCTCCTGGGTGAAGCCCGCGCACGCCCGCTGCACGCTCGAGTAGCTGCTGTCGATCCAGGGCCGCGGATCGCCGGTGTCGGCGATCCGCCCGGCCCGGACCTTGGTGAAGTAGGCGGCGTTCTCGAGCAGATAGCCGACGAAGGCCTCGTTGGTGACCGCGACGGGCGGCAGGAGGCCGGGCGGGATCAGCCCGCCCGGGGCGAGCTGAGCAAGCTGCTGCAGGGTCGAGGCATCGTCGGGCGCGTCCTCGGCGTATTGACACGCGACCTCGGTGGCCACGCCCAGGATCCAGGTCGGCAGGCCGCCACCGAGGAAGTCGTTCTCGAACGGCGACTGGCCGGCGAGCGCGGCGAGCCTCGCCTTCGCCTCGGCGACCGTCTTCAGCGGGTGGGCGTACTCGGTGCCGCGAAACGCGTCATTGAAGCCGCCGAACAGCGTGCCGTCGATCTGCACCATGCCGGCGAGATCGCGATACCCGGCGCGACCGTGGAAGTCCCAGGCCGCATACGCCGGAACCGTCAGGCCACCGAACGAGTGCCCCCCGAGGATCACCTTCCGGCGTCCGTGACCGCGGGCCTTGCGCACCACCCGGCGCAGGTCCTTGAAGGCGATCGAGGCGCCCCACTTGCGGACGAAGGGCGCGGCGGAATCGGGCACGGGCTCGAACGAGGCGCCATCGACCGGGCCGAGGCCGGAGTAGTACCCGAGCGCCGCGTCGGGATCGTTGAGCTCGAAGCCGAAGACGTCCTCGAACGCGTTCGGACGCCGGTCGAGCGCCCAGACGGCGAGCCCGCGGACCTTGCGGGTCAGATACGGGGCGATCTCCCGGTAGTTGGCCTGGCCCGAGGGGGAGCCGGGAACCAGGACCAGGACGCTGCTCGGCCGGCGCGGGCCGTACTTGCGCACCCAGACGCGGTCGTAGGTCGCCGGGCCCGGCCCGGCAGCTCCCTCGATCGCGACGCGCGGCGCCTCGGCGGCCCCGGCCGCCGGGACCATTGAGAGGGCGACCACGGCCGCCAGAAAACCGACGGCTTTCCACCCACGAACGGACACTCGCCGACCCTTGTTCGTTCAGGCCCGCGGTGGGGGCAACGAGCCGCTGTCGGATCGCCGATCGGCGCGGGCCGCTCCCCTGCCGAACGATGGCTCCAGGGTGAAGATCTCGGTGGCGACATCCGTGTCCCGGTCGTGGCTGCTCGCAAACGAGGCGACGCGCTGGCGGGTCAGCCTCACGACCGCCGCGACGGCTTCCCGCTTGTAGGCCGCCGGGGTGAGCTCGCCGGCGGCGCGGGCGGTAGCGCGGGTCTGCGGAGCGAGCATGCGCTGGTTGAAGGCATCGACGCCATCCACCAGCACGCAGGTGACGACGTTGCCCCGGACCTCGGTCCGGGCGTCCGTCGGCGCCGCGCCGGCGTAGCGCGTCCACAGAGAGGTGAGCGATCTGGTCACGTCCCCAGACAGCGTCGGGGGCCCGGTCATGGCTGAGGTCACTTCTCCGCCGGCCGATCGCCGCGCGAGCTCGCGATCGCTGTCGCGCTCAGCGGCTGGTAGGAGGGCGCGGGGCTCGCGGGTCGCTCTCCCAGCAGCCGATGGTGCACGCGGACGACCTCCTCGAGGACCTCGGGGCGGTTGGCGAACTTGCGCTCATAGCCGCGAACCTTCTTCACCGTCGCCAGGTCGGCCTTCCCGAGCGCCGCCACGATCTCCTCGACGCTGAGCGCGTCGTAACCGGACAGCGGCTCGGATCCGCGCATCCACCGCAGCTTGTCGAGCACCGCGTCGCGGTCCTGATGGGAGCGCTCATATCCCTCGATTGCCTCGAGCTCGACCTGCGAGTGATCGTGGAGCCCGTCGATCACCTGCCGGGCGCCGAGGCGGTCGTAACCGGCGAACGGGAGCGCGGCCTCCGCGACTGGACCCGGCTCCGCATCGTCGGATTGGACTGAGGACTCGGTGGTCGAGACCCGATCGCGGAGGGTGGTGAGGATGCTCATGTGGCGTGCCCTTCCCCGGCGATCCCGCCGGGACGAAGTGAAGCGGCGAGCTCGCCGCCTGGGCACGAAAGCGTATCACCCGATTCATGATTTCTGTGTCCGGAGATCGTCTACAGGAATCACCGGGACGGACTACACTGCGCCTCGGAGCGCCGTTGGACCGCTGACGAGAGCCACGTGATGCGCGGCCTCCGCTCCACACTCTGGGTGCCCGACTGGGAGCGACCCGCTCCACCGGTGGCAGCCCTGCAACGGAAGGAAGTGGCTTCATGGCCACCACTACGCAAGAGAACATTGCCGTCGCGCGACGTCTGCTCGCGGAGACGTTCGGCGAGGGAAAGCTCGACCTGATCGACGAGCTGTGCGTCGACGGGTACGTCGATCACGACCCGATCATGGGCGACCGCGGCCGCGAGAGCGTCAAGGAGACCGTCGCGGGCTACCGCGAGGCGTTCCCCGATCTCGCGTTTACGGTCGAGGACGCCTTTGCCGCCGACGACAGGGTCGTCGTCCGCTGGAAGGCCGAGGGCACGTTCGAGAACGAGTTCATGGGCCAGCAGCCGACCGGTGAGAAGGGCGAGCCGGTCTACGGCATCGCGATCGACCGCTTCGAGGACGGCAAGGTCGCGGAGTCCTGGACGCAGTGGGACACGCTGCGCTTCATGAGGAACATCGGCGCCATGCCCGAGGCGGGCGAGGTCCCGACCCCGGCCACGGTCTAGTAGATCGCCGAGCAGGCGCGCGCGGGTGGCCGGTTCACGGCCACCCGCCGTGCCGCTTCGCGAGCGAAGCCCGCATAGAACGTATCCTGTGATTCATGAATTCGATGTCCGGAGATCAGGAGCAGACGACGGGCCTCCCCACAGCGGGCTGGGACTTCCTGACGAACCACGCCCACGTCCTCATCTGCGTCGCCCACGACCCAGGGATCCGGCTGCGCGACATCGCCACCGCGGTCGGGATCACCGAGCGCGCCGCCCACCGGATCGTCGCCGAGCTGGTCGAGGAGGGATACGTGCTGCGGGAAAAGCAGGGCCGTCGCAATCGCTACCAGGTGGTCGCGGAGCGGCGCCTCCGCCACCCGCTCGTCGAGGAGCGCGAGATCGGCGACCTGCTCGAGATCGTGGCCGGGTCGAAGAGGCTCGGGTCGAGCGCTAGCTGATCGCCGGTCGGTCCGGGCCCCCGCTCAAAACGGAAGGTGGCAGCGGTAGGCGGCGTCGTTGGCGTATAGGAGGCGTCCGCCGAACAGCGCCGGGTCGAAGAACCGCAGCGGGTGCAGGCCGAGGCCGGGCGAACGGGCGTCGGGAGCGTTGAAGAGCAGGTTCCCGATCGCCGCCGTGGGGACTTGCGCGAACCCTCGGGTGGCGAACAGCCCGGTCTTGACCTCGGTCGTGTCGATGTACCCCAATGTGACCTGCACCTGCATGTTGCCGGGGAGGGCGCTCCACTTGTGGTACTGGTATTCGTGCTCCCCTACGTCGAACCCGCACGAGGTCCCGTTCGGGTTTCCGGCGCCATGGGGCTTCGGCGTAACCCAGATCAGATCGGGATACACGCTGGGCACGAGCGCGTTGGCGAACCACTGGTTGGCCGCGAGACGCAAAGGGGGGATCGCGTCGTCGACCGTCGGCGGCAGCTTCCAGGCGTTGTCGATCCGATCGCGAACCGCCTGCATCTTGCCCCAGTCGCTGACCATCAGCAGGGCGACGCCGGTGGTGCCTCGCTGGGCGAACTCGTAGCGGTCGGCGAGCTTGCCGCCGAGATCGTTGACGTTGGCGGTGATCTCGTCGGCGAGGACCGGGCTGCCGTCGTTGTCGGCGAAGAGCGAAACCAGGCCGAATACCCCGGCGGTGCCTGAGAGGATCGGGGCCACCTCCTCGCTCGCACCCTCGCTGGCGATCGCGAGCACGGCCGCCATCAGCTGCAGGGCCCAGCCGGTGGACCTCCCGCCGTCCGCGGCGACGTCCTGCTTGAGCTGGTCGCCGAGCCGTTGCAGGTCGAGCTGGCTGCGTCCCTGGACCCGCGCGAAGGGCTTCTGCAGGACGTCGAAGTAATGCTTGATGTTCTCCAAGGCTGAGATCTCGACGAGGAGCTGCGTCTTGACCGAGGCGAACTGCTCGGCGGTGAAGCCGGGGTCGCCGCTCGGGTAGGCGAGGGCGGTGAGGTCGGTTGACTTCTGACCCCAGGCGGTGCCCTCGTAGTTCTCGTAGTAGCGCCGGCGCATCTCGCAGCTTTGGCTCTCCCTCGGGCAGAACCCGAGCGCGATGCCGATGTAGGTCTCGGCTCGCTTCTCACCGTCGGACGCGAAGGCGGGAAACTGTTGCGGCGCCTGCCAGGCGACGTCGAACATCTCGGTGGTCACCGGGCTGAGGTCGTCCGCGGCGAGCATCGGCGAGTACCGGAAGCTGCGATCGCGGGAGAGGATGCCGTTCAGCTCTCCCTCCTCGGCCGCCGAGGTGCTCGACTCGACCGCCGGTGCGCTCCCGTCCACCTGCCCGACGAGGGCGTAGTCGTCGTCGCCGTCCAGCCCCTGGGCGACGAAGAAGCTGCTGCCGAAGCGCCTGAGCCACCCGGCGACGGCCTCCCAGCCATGGTTCGACCCCCGTGGGTGTCCGATGCTCTGGACGATGAGGACCGGTCGCCCCGACGTGTTCGAGTAGTCACGCAGTTGCGTCCCGGCGGTTTGCTGGGCCGCATCGAAGCCGCCTCCGTTGGTGGCCAGGGCGGTGTTGGCGAGCACGCCCCCGGTCATGCTGTCGATGAGGGCGACATGGAACCCCGCCGTCGCCCCCGCGGGCAGCGCCGCCGTGAGCGTCTGGCCGCCGACGAGCATGGTGTTGCTCGTCGCCTGCGTACCGCCGGCGCGGGTATCGAAGGTCAGATGGTCGGACGAGACGAGGTCGTAGCGCTTCTGGGCAAGCGGATTCTCCGCCGCCTGGTTGAGCTGCAGATAGGCATGGATGTTTCCCGCCGACGGATCGTTCACCTCGGTTTCGATCTCGACCGGGATCTTCGTCCAGCCGGCTCCATCCACCCCGCCGGGGATCCCGGCGATGGAGAAGGGGCGGCCGTTGGCGAGCGCCGAGCGCTCGGGATCGGTCAGCTTCTCGGCCCCGAGGAAGGTCGCGAGACGGTTGAATGCGGGGACGTCGGCGCCGTTCCAGCCGCCGGGGCCGCTGACGATCATCAGGTAACGGTCGGTGTGGTCGGCGCCACCCCAGCGCGACGCGATCTGCATCAGGTGGTCGAGGCCGCCGCCGTCACGGGGCACGGTGCCCGACTCGACGATCTGGCGCGTGGTCCGCTCCAGGACGGCGACGAAGACACCGTTGCGGTCGGTCGTGTCCTTGACCGGCGCACCATTGATGCGGATCGCGCCGTCCGGGACATCGGACAGCGTCTCCACGGTGACGCCGATCGGCGGGTCGGGAGGCCGCGCGGTGACCAGGACCCTGTCGTCGGCGGTCCGACCTCCGCCCGCGACCTTCATCGCGAGGACGTATGTGCCGTTGACGTCGGGCGTCAGCCCGGGCGTCTTCGCCTGTGGGTCGCTGAGCACGGCCTGCGATCCGGCGGGTGCGTGAACGATGCGCCAGCGCGGGCTTCGTGCCTCCCCGACGCCGGCGGAGAGATTCGCCTGACGGCCCAGGACCGCGGGCTCACCGACGATCGCGCTCCGGTCACGGCCCGCGTCGGCGATCGCGGCGTCATCGGGCAGGCGAACGACCCGCACCTCGCCGTCGTGGCGGCCTCCGGGGAGCGATGCCCGGACGCGAACGTGGTTGATGCCCCCGCGCAGGCCGTTGTGTGCGGTCAGCGGCGCGAAGCGGGTCCGGGCTCCGTCGTGGTGGAAGTAGGTCCGGGCACGGCGGCCGTTCACCCATGCCTTGACCGAGGCGCCGCGGGGAACCTCGACCCGGAGGACGACCGGGGCACGCGCGGTGCCGACGCGCAGGGACTTGACCGAGAGGAGCTTCGGGGCGTGCCGCACCGCGGCGCCGGCGGGCGCGGCGGCTCCGCCGAGGAGCGCGGCGACGCCGAGCGCGATTGAGACAACGGAAATCAGCCGCGCGCGCATCACGGCAGGCGAGATCATCGAGAGCACAGCCCCATCCGACCACTGCATCGGCCGGGTCCGCCGATCCCTTTACCGCCCCGTTCACAACACGGTCAAGCCGCGTCGCGCACCGAGCCCTTCGCCTCGGCCAGGGCGGCCTCGAACTCGCTTGCCGAGCTCCTCGCCCGCCGAACCTTCCCGACCGAGGCGGACGGGTAGAAGGAGCCGGGCTCGACGGTGTAGGTCTCGCCTTGGACGTTCAGGTAGAGGCCGGTGCCGAACGACCACCAGGGCTTGGACTCGACGGTCACCACGCTGACCGGCGCGGAGAGCACCACCCGGGGCGGTCGGCCGTCGCCCTCGGGCATGACCAGGAGCAGCCGTCCGTCGCTGATCAGCACTCGGCCGGACATCGTCCAGTAGCGCCGCCCTGGGCCGAAGGCCGCGTGAGCGTCGAAGTCGGGGTCCGTCTCGGGCTCCTCGAACGGTTCTCCCGGAGGGCTCTCGGTCAATCGCATCGTTGCCTCCTGATTGTCATTTCACGGGCGGGCGCTCGCGCACCCCGATCACCGGCATCCTCACCCACCGCCCGCCGCCGGCCGAGCTTTTCAGAGATCTTCGAACGCCGGAGCGCTCTCGTCCGCACGCGACCGCGCCTTCAACCGCCCTCGGGCCCTCCCGGCAACGGATCGTCCGGATGGATCTGATCGAGCGACGTCGCTCCGGCGAGCTTCCACTCGCCGTCCTCCTTCTGCAGCGGCACAATCTCGGCGGTCGTCTCGGCGGCGAGCGCCACCTGGCCCCGGTCGCCGTCGACGATCACATTCGAGATCTCGTAGTCGGGGATCTCGACCCGCTCGTCTTCCAGCAGCTTGAAGCCGCCCGTGTACACGTCGCGGCACGATCCCGAGACCTCGAGGTCGTCGAGCTCGGCCTGGGTGAGCAGCGAGCAGACCCGGTCGGGGTCGCCGGCTTCGAGCGCCTCGACGTACGCCTCGACCGCTGCGCGAGCCTCGGCCTCGGGGTCGTCGCCACAGCCGCCCAGCGCGGCGAGCGAGAGCGTCGCGAGGAGGATGAGTGACGCCGCCCGGCCCACCTGGGGCGACGACGCTACCGGGCGGCCGACCGGCGCGCGCCGGTCGGCGATCGGGAAGAATCGCGGCCCGGAGGCCCCCCTGAGCGCCCACGCACGCAAGTCATCGCGCCACCTGATCCTCGCGGCTGCCCTCGCCGCCATCGGCATCGCCGGCGTGCTCGCGCTCGCAGCCGCCGACGATCCCTCCAGCGCACGGGCCCAGGGCGTCGCCCGGGCCCAGGACCAGCGCAAGGCCGTGAAGGGCAAGCGGCTGCGCTCGGTGATCGCGATCTCCAACAACTGGGACGGGACCATCGACTTCGCCGACGCGAAGACGTTCGAGGTGCTCGACCGGATAAACGCGATCCCCGACCACGACGAGCGGATGTCGGAGATCATGCTCGACCCGGTCAAGCTCGGCTTCTTTCTCGCGATCCGCCAACTGATCGGCGAGGGCCACGACCAGTTCGTCGACGACGCCTTCCTGCACCCGCGCGGCCGCTACATCTACATCTCGAGGCCAAGCTTCGCCGATGTCGTCGCGATCGACCTGAGCACCGAGCAGATCGTGTGGCGGACCGAGGTCGCGGGGGTGCGCGCCGACCACATGGCGATCTCCGAGGACGGCAGGGAGGTGATCGTCTCCGCCTCGACCGGGAACGTCGGCCAGGTGATCGAGACGCGAACCGGCGAGATCGTCAAGCAGTTCGAATCGGGCGACTCACCGCACGAGACCAACTACTCGGCCGACGGCGAGGTGCTCTACCACGCGGCGATCGGCCGCGTCTACACACCGACCGACGACGCCCAGCTCGACACATCCAAGGGCGAGACGTTCTTCCAGATCGTGGACGCCGACACGATGGAGATCATCGAGCGGATCCACTTCAAGGAGAAGCTGCGCGAGGCGGGGCACCCGGGGATGAGCGACGCGGTGCGCCCGATGGCGCTCTCACCCAACGAGCGCTTCCTCTACGCGCAGGTCTCGTTCTTCCACGGCTTCGTCGAGTACGACTTCAAGAAGGACAAGATCACACGCGTGGTCAGGCTCCCGGTCGCCGACGCGATCAAGGACCTGCCGAAGGAGCAGTACCTGCTCGACTCCGCCCACCACGGGATCGCGCTCGACCCGACGGGCAAGCGCTTCTGCGTCGCCGGGACGATGTCCGACTACGCGGCGATCGTCAGCCGCCGCAAGCCGTCGCGCTTCAAGATCCTCGACGTCGGCCCGAAGCCGTACTGGTCGACCAACAGCGCCAACGGCAAGCGGTGCTACGTCTCGGTCAGCGGCGCCGACCGGGTCGCGGTGATCTCCTACCGCAAGCGCAAGGAGATCGCGAGCATCCCCGTCGGCGACCACCCGCAGCGCGTGCGCACGGGCGTGGTCGTAAACAAGTACTTGAGGCCCTAGGTCAGCTGCCCTCATGCGGAATCGGGATCGGTGGCTCGATCAGCGTCGGCTCGGGCTCGCCCTGCCCGGGAGCGGGAACGAACCATGGCCCGGTCTCCGGTGCGTTCGTCGGCGGCAGCTCCCAGTGCGGACAGGAGCGGATCCCGACCGGATAGATAGTCAGGTCGCCGTCGGGGCCGAGTCGCAGTCGCAGGAAGTTCTTGTAGTCCGTGCTCGCGATTGCTCCGCAGATCTCCGTCGCGTGCTGGCGGCCGTCATTGACATTGGCGAGCCATAGATAGAGCGCGAACACGAGCCGGCCAAGAGTGAACCCGACCACGAAGAGACCGCCGGCAACGATCCAGCCCAGCACCATCCCGTCCTGAGCCGGGCAGTCCCAGTTCCGCAGGAGCCAGAGGCCCAGCAGGGTCAGCCCGACCGCCGGCACCACGTGGGCGGCGGTATGCAGGCCGCCGAATACCCAGCGCCTCAATCCCGCCGAGAGCCACGGTCCCTTCTCGGCACTCGCGAACGCCCACAGGCCGACCACGAGAGCGGCGACCAGCAAGAGGTTCCAGACCGTTACCGCGTCCCAGAAAATCGCCCAGGCGGACCGGTCGACCAGGCTCGACTGGAGTCCCGTGTCCTGATCCTTGAGCCCGGCTGCAAGCAGGACGGCCAGGAGGCCGTAGATCCCACCGATGAGGAAGCCCAGCCTGTGAACTCGCGCCACGCCTCTGAAGACGGTGTTGCGCATCGCGACCGATTGATCGGGCGTCGGAGAGACGCCCTTGCGCGTGTACCCGACGGGGGCCCCCGCCCCTGCTCCCGCCAAGCTCAGGCTCGACGGAAGGCCGTGGGTTGTCGAGGTGTGGGCTCCCCCACCCCCGGCGGTAATCCGCTCCTGCGGGCTTCCAGGCTCGTCCCGGTGGTAGCGCGCGTAATGGTGCTTGTCGCCGGAGAGGGTCACCGCGACCGTCGCCCCCCGGGCCTCCACCAGCTGCTCCTCGAGATAGCTGAGGGCTTCCCAGCTCCCCTCCTTCATCAGCTCGGCGCTCGGGGCCTCGGCATCTACCCAGCTTGGCTTGGCGGTCGCGATGATCACCCTGTCGCCCGGGCGCAGTAACGCGCTCGCGTTGCGGAAGTAGCTGAGCTGCGGACCGTCCATATAGGTGTCGAACTGGATGTCCGTCGCCCACAGCCACCAGCGCTGTGGCAGCCGGAGGGCGAAGTAGCTGCGGTGCTGCTTGGTCTTCCAGCCGCCGATCCACGCGTCCTGACAGAAGAGGCGCATGAAGCTCGTCAGGCCGTCGTACCAGTCGTGGTTCCCCGGGATCGCGTACAGGTGCGGCGGCTCTTCGTCATCCGGTGTGTACGGATAGGCCGCTCGGTACGGCCCGACGAATCGATCCCGGTAGGCCTTCCACCCGGCCGACGGGTAGACCTGATCGCCCCCGAGGATCAGCAGCCTGCCGCGTTTGGTCTCGAACCGTTCACCGTCCCACTCGAAAGTTCGCGATCGCTCGGCCAGGAGTCGGGCAACGGTGTACGTCGAGTGGAACCCCTCCCCGACATCGGCCACGTAGTCGATCCAGAACGCCCCGTCCTCGTCGCGGTCCGAAACGTCCAGGTACTCCAGGGGGAGCCCGGCCTCGACCTCGCGCTTGTCGACAAAGCGGGCGAACAGCCCGGAGATAGCGACCTCGAGCCCGGCTCTGATCAGGAACGTCGGCCGCAGCCAGTGCACCATCTCCTGGCGCTCGAAGCCAAGCGCGCTCTCTGTCCTCGGTCTCGACGGTCGCTCGGACGCAGCCATCTCGATCAGGCGACGGGCCGGCGCCGGTAGGCGCGGCGCAGAGCGTCGATCGCGTTCCCCGAGAGGATCGCGTCGACGTCGTCCGGATAGGAATCGGCCAACGGGGCCCGCAGGGAGGCCAGGTCGTCGACGTCGTCGATCCCGGCCACGGTCGGCTTGATGAACCCGTCGAGGTCGGACCCGATCCCGACGTGCGCATTCGAGCCGGTAACGTCGCGGATCGCGTCGATGTGGCTGCGGATCGTCCGCAGCGTCCGCTCGCGGTCGTCGGGGTCGTCCACTCCGAGGCCCGCGTTGAGCTGATGCTGGGCCATGATCAGACCGATCACTCCGCCGCGGGCGGCGATCTCGCTGATCGTCGCGGACTCGAGCATGTAGGCCTGGTCGCCGAAACGAAAGCCCGCGTGGGTCGCGAGCACGGGGTAGTCATGCGGGTCGGCACCGCTGACGCGATCGAGGTGCTTGAGCAGCTCGAAGGTCTCGATCAACGCGTCACCACGCATGTGGCTGACGTCGATCAGGATCCGGTGCTCGTACATCGATCGCACGAGACGCTCGCCGAGCGGGCTGAGCGCGCCGCCCACGGGCTGCGGGAAGACCGTGTCGTACTGATGGTCGGTGAGCATCGGGAGGGCGGAGGCGTTGGTCGCAACGCCGCGATAGAACAGATGGGCGACGGTGATGTAGGCGACGCCGAGCAGCGAGAGCTCTCGCACCCTCTCGTCGATCTGGGCCTCATCGCGGCCGAGGTGAAAGCCGCCTTCGACGCAGTGCATGATCGCGATCCGCCGCTCTTTGATCGCGAGATCGAGGTCGGCCTCGGTCCTCACGGCGATCGGTCGCAGGTCCTCCGGCTCGAGCGCCAACTCCTTCTCGACCTCCCCCAGTCGATCGAGCAGCTCGGGGTAGTCGCCGTCCTGCTCGGGCCCGTCGGCGATCTCGGCGAACGGCAGGCAGAGAACCGAGCAGACGATTCGGACCCCACCCCGACGGAGCTTGGGGAGATCGACCCGCCAGGTGTCCTGGTAACTGCGGAAGTTCTTCAGCCGAGCGAAGATCAGTAACACGAAGGCGCGGAGCTTGGCGACGAACCCCGGATGGCGCCGGACCCGGATCACGTACTCGAGAGTCACGTTCCCCGCCTTCTCGTGGCGAGCGCGCCTCGGTAGCTGTTTCTGAACCTCAGGGTCCCGAGCAAGTAGGTGCATCGGGTAGTGACAATGCAGGTCCGCGATCGGCGTGACCGGATCCCCGGCTTCGCTGACACCCATACCGGCGTCAAGCCTAACCGTGGTGATACTCGCAAGTTTTTCTCCGCCTCTTCCTGGCGTCCCGGAATCCGAATCCAGACCTGATCGAATGGCTGTGGGAGTACTCCGATGAACGATGACGCCGCAGGATCCGACCTGAAGCCCCCGGCGGAGGACCCCCCGCCGGCCCCGGGCATCGAGGAGGTCCGGCTGGCGATGGCTCTCAACGGCGGCGTCAGCCTCGCGGTGTGGATGGGCGGCTGCGCGGTCGAGCTCGATGCGGCCCGCCGCGCTGGCTGGGGACGGGAGGACCTAGGACGGAGCCCGAAGGGAGGCGACGGGCCCGTGCGCACCGTCTACCACGCGCTATGCGAGAGCTTCAAGCGCGAGCTCGTGATCGACATCATGACCGGCGCAAGCGCGGGAGGGATCAACGGGGGACTGCTCGCCGCCGCGATGGTCTCCGGGCGGCGGTTGCATCCCGACTACGTCCGGCGCCAGTGGCTCACCCTCGGTGACTTCGCCGATCTGATGCATGCGCCGACCACTGCCGATCCGCGGTCCCTGATGCAGGGCGTTCTTTTTGCAACCGCGCTCGAGGACGTCTTCGAGACGATCATCGGCGCCGAGGATGCCGCCGCCGAGAACGGCCTGCTGCTTCCGGACACACAGCGCGAGCGTTCGACGGTCAGCGTCCCGCAGCTGGACATGACGGCAACGGACGTCATCGGCGCCGAACGCGTCTACCGAGACGTGTGGGACGAGACCCTGTCGGCGACGGAGTACCGGCGCCGGTTTCGCTTTCGGCACGACGTCGACTTCACTCCGGGCAATCTCGCTGCCGCGGCGCGCAGCACGGCCTCCTTTCCTGGCGCGTTCGAGCCGTATCGGCCCGATCCCGTGAGCTGGGCACTGACCGCGGACGACCGGGGTGTCGTCGGTGACGAGGTGCCCTGGCTGATCGATGGGGGTCTGCTCGACAACGCTCCGATCAGGACCGCAATCGAGTTGATCCCGACGCGAGCAGCGAGTCGGCAGGTCAAGCGATTCCTGGTCTACGTCAATCCCGAGCCCCGGGGCGTCCCGAAGCGAATCGGCGTGAGCGCCGACGGCAATCCGCAAAACCTGTTCGAGCCCGAGCTCCCGGACGTCATCGGCTATGTCGTCAATCTGCCGCGCAAGGCGCCGTTCGTCGACCAGTTGGACGCGATCGAGGATGCGCACTGGCGCTCCGCGCTCACGGCCGACGCGATACTCCCCCTGCTGGCCGCGCCTCTGGAGCCGATGGCCCAGGCGGCCGAGGCACTGCTGCCGGCGTACGCGAGCCGGCGTCGGCTCAACTCGTTGCGGGAGCTGCTCGGAGACCCGGCCGCGGTCGGGCTCGCGCTCAAGGCGTTGAAGACGAGCGATGCGGAGCTTCCCTGGATTCCGAGTTCGATCGAGATCTCAGAGCAAGCCGAGTGGCGATGGGGGCTCAGCAGCGCGATCCGCATCGTCCATCTCCTTCTGGATCTGCTGCGGTTCGGGCTCGAGGCCGATCCCGACCAGAGCGAGACCTTCCTCGCCGCGCGCGTCCAGCTCGACCTGCGCCTGAGCGAGTTGCGAACCGGCTACCAGGCGGGACGCTCCGACAGCGAGACCACACGCCAGCTGCGCTCCCCTGACGCGGACCTCGCGCCGTCGCAGCGTGTGGCGGCCCTCATGGGCCTGACCGGAGACCAGCCGCGATTGGCGCTGATCGCGACCCGGCAGGCAATGCGTTCCTTCGCGGCGATGCTTAAGCCGCTCGGAAGCGAGCTCAGGCTCGCCGTCTCGACCAGCGGGGGATCGGGCGAGGTCGAGCTCGGCGCCGCGCTTCTGGGAAACGGGTGGCAGGACGATGACGAGTTCCTTCGCACGATCGAGACGCCGGGATCGCAGCTGGCGGAGATCCCGCTCGCGGGCGCCGAGCGCCGGTTTCTCCAGCGAGTGCTCTCGATCGAGGTGGTGCGCCGCGCGTTCTCGGCCGAGGAGCAGGTCGACAGCGCCCAACAGCTCTCTTTCGCTCAGCTGACCGCCGACGCTCCGGCCCCGATCTTCACCGCCGAACCGATCAGGTCCCCGTATCCGGCGTCAGCGGAGAGCAAGCTGGCGGGGATCCGGCTGGGACATTTTGCGGGATTCCTGAAGCGATCGTGGCGCGCGAACGACTTCATGTGGGGTCGCCTCGACGCCGCGGCCCGGATCGTCGACCTCCTGGTCGATCCGGATCGCGCGCGCCACGTCGGCATCGACTCGGTGGTCGATGGGCTCCGGCGGGAACTGCTGCCCCCGAACGCAACGCCCGAACAGCGGTGGCTGGTCGAGGAGGCTCTCGAGGACTGGGCCGAGACCTCCGGGAACGTGGACTCGGGCGCAGGGCTTCTCGACGCACGTCTGGGGCACGCCCTCCGAGACGACCTCACGAATGCCAAGGGAGCTCCGCTTACCCGGACGCTGTTCACGCGTGCCGCCCAGCTCGAGATCGTCCAAGCGGAATTGCCCCGGATCGCCGAGGCGTCGGCCGTCGACGCGGCCGAGGGCAGCTCCACGGCACCGCTGGACTTCGGCGAGGTCGACATCCAGGAGGAGCTGCCGGCGGACGGTCCGCTTCAAGGCGCGATCTGGAACGTGAGGCGCGGGGAGCCGCTCCCGCATCGGCTCGGCCGTGACGATCCCGCCGAATCGGTCAGCGATCTGACCGCCCGCACCGCGGCGCGAGCCGGGTTCGTGGGCCTCGCGGCTTTGCGAACCGCCAAGGCTCCCGGCGCTCAGGCGTTCAGCCTCCTGCGGCCGCCGCTGCTGGCAGTGACCGGCATGGCGTCCCGCCGCGTCTGGACCACGCGCTGTCTCGTGCTCGCATACACGGGCGCGGCCGTCTACCTGGCGACCCGCGCTGCAGTGACGAGCGAAGAGACCGCCGACCTCGACCTGGTGTTCTCGAAGCAGGTTCTGATGGCTGCGGTCGCCGTGCTCGCGGTGCTCGGCGTGGCCCTGCTCCCGTTTTTCAGGGGAGTGCGCACGAGATGGAGCGCGGCCTCGCTGGCGGAGTTCGGGGCCGCAGCCGCCCTCATCCTCGGCGGTGGCGGCGCAGCGATCGTGATCGCGCTGCTGGCCGGCCGCTCGCCGGCACAGTTGGTGATCGCGGACGGCTTCGACCCACCGCCGGACGCGGTTCTGCTGCTCGCGCTCGGGGGCGTGCTCGGAGCCGCGGTCGCGCGGACGCCGCTGGTCCGGAGGCTGTGGAGCGAGCCGGACGAGCGGACCCGACAAGGCGTGATCTCGATCGCGCTCCTGGCCCTCGTCGCTCTCGCGGTGGGGATCTGGAGCCTCGCCGACAATCTCGACGCGATCACCGCGCGGACTTGGAGCTGCGTCGCGGTGGTCACCACCGCTCTGGCTCCAATCGCAGGATGGAGTTACTTGACGCGGCGCAAGATGATCGTGGCCCGACTCCCTCCGCGCCCCGACACGCGGACAAGAGCCCTCGGGACACAGACACTAAGCCGGCCCTGACCCGTCGGTGTCCCGCGCGATCGCGGGATCGCCGTCGGCGAGCTCAGCGACTCAGCTGAGCCGGAAGTGGCCCGTGTTCTCCTCGTCGTCGCGGACCTTCTCGAGGCGACCCGCCTTACGGGCGTGAACGAAGGCCTGCTTGAGGTCGGGCTTGTCGACGCCCATCTGCTGAGCGACGTCCGCTCGGGTGAACTCCTCCTGATCGAGTTCGCCTGCGGCCTGCACGAGCTGGTCTGCGGTGACGGTCAATTGCATCGTTCTCCTGTGTTGAGTCCTGATGTTGCCCGGCGGGCGTTCGGGCCCGCCGCAGCCGCGTCGCCGCTCGCTTGCGGGAGCTCTGGAGCTCCCGCAAGACGGGCAGCATCAAGGGGTCGGACCCGTGCGGGCCCGCCCGTCGCAGTGTTCGCCTACCGGCGCGGCCGGTGATTAGGCGAGCTGTACGTTGCCGGCGCGCGGGCCCTTGTCGCCGGTCTCGGCGTCGTAGGTGACCTTGGTCCCCTCGGCGAGGGTGTACTGGCCGTCCGGGAGCGAGCTCTGATGCACGAAGAGGTCGGCGGAGCCGTCCTCCGGCGCGATGAAGCCGAAGCCCTTCTGGTCGTTGAACCACTTCACGGTTCCGTTGGGCATGTGAATTCCTCCACTTACGGGTGCTAGCGAGCGCGGAGGATGCGGTGAGGCAACGACTGCGGGCGCGGGCACGGATTACGCCACGCTCGTGTGCGCGGCTGACCTGAACCGTAGCAGCGACGGGCCTCGGAACACTCGTCCGTTAGCCTCGCCCGGCCACGCCGATGCATCCCACCGCCCCGCTCGAACCCGCCCCGCCCCCCGATCCAGACCGGCTCGAGCTCGAGGTCGGCTGCACTTTCGGGTTGTCGGTCCCGAACCCGACGGCAGCGGTCCTGCAGGTCGCGCCGTCGCCGCAGACGGAGACGCAGATGATCGAGGAGCGCTGGGAGACCGGCTTCCCTCACCACACCTACCTCGACGGGTATGGCAATCGCTGCGAGCGATTTCTGATCCCGCCGGGCGCCGCGCTGCTGAGCTACGGCGCTCGCGTCGTGGTCACCGATCCATACGACCACGTCCGGCGCGAGGCGGCCGAGGTGGCGCCGACGGAGCTTCCCGACGAGTGCCTCGCCTTTCTGATGCCGAGCCGCTTCTGCCTTCCGGACGAGCTCGGCGCCGAGGCGTGGACCCGTTTCGGCGAGGTCGCGCCCGGGTGGCAACGGGTCCAGGCGGTGGTCGACTTCGTGCACGAGCGGATCGAGTTCACCCCGGGCGCCTCGAATCCATGGACCACCGCCGCCGACGTCTTTCGCTCACGCCAGGGCGTATGCCGCGACTACGCGCACCTCGCGATCTCCCTCTGCCGGGCGCTCAACGTTCCCGCGCGCTACGTCTTCGGCTACATCTCCGACATCGGCGTTCCGGCACCGGTCGAGCTGATGGACTTCGCAGCGTGGTTCGAGGCCTACCTCGACGGCGAGTGGCAGACGTTCGACCCCCGAAACAACACCCCCCGCACCGGGCGGGTGATCGTGGGTCGGGGCCGCGATGCCGCCGACGTCGCCTTGATCACCTCGTTCGGCTCGCTGGAGCTGACCGAGTTCTCCGTTCGCGCGTCCGAAGCCCGCAGCTCGGCCTAGCTGTCACAGGCCGGCCCGCTGTCTCGTCTCCTTGTTACAGAGACCGTTTCGAGACCGAGAGGAGCACGAACATGAGGATCTTCGTCGCCGGAGCCACGGGCGCGCTCGGCAGGCGGCTGGTGCCGCAGCTGGCGGAGCGTGGCCACGCGGTCACCGGCATGACCCGGAGCAAGGACAGGTTCGACCTCCTGCGCGAGCTCGGAGCGACCCCGGTGGCCGCCGATGCGCTCGATCCCGAGGCGGTCGCGAAGGCCGTCGCCGAAGCCGAGCCGGAGGTCATAATCCACGAGCTGACCGCGCTCAGCTCGCTCGACCTGCGCAAGTTCGAGCGGTCGTTCGCGCTGACCGACCGGCTGCGCACCGAGGGCACCGACCACCTGCTCTCGGCCGGGCGAGCGGTCGGCGTCGAGCGCTTCGTCGCCCAGAGCTATGCGGGCTGGCCCTACTCGCGCGACGGCGCCCCGGCGAAGTCTGAGGAGGATCCGCTCGACCCGGCGCCGGCGGCGGCGATGCGGATCAGCCACGCCGCGATCCGCTACCTGGAGGCCGCCGTCACGGGGGCGGAGTGGACGGAGGGGATCGCGCTCCGCTATGGCGGCTTCTACGGCCCGGGCACGGGCTTCAGCCTCCCCGACGGCGAGATGGTCGAGTTGATCCGCGAGCGCAAGGTGCCGGTGATCGGCAACGGCGCCGGCGTCTGGTCGTTCATCCACATCGACGACGCCGCCACGGCCACGGTCGCCGCGGTCGAGCACGGACGCCGCGGGATCTACAACGTCGTCGACGACGAGCCGGCCCCCGCCGCGGAGTGGATCCCGGCGGCAGCGAGGGCGGTCGGTGCGAAGCCGCCGCGGCGGGTGCCGCGCTGGCTGGCACGGATCGTCGCCGGCGAGGCCGCGGTAGTCATGATGACCGAGGTGCGTGGAGCGCTGAACGGCAAGGCAAAGCGCGAGCTCGACTGGCAGCCCGCCTACTCGAGCTGGCGCCGCGGATTCGCAGAGGGCCTCGGCTGAGCCGATGCTCGACGAGCACGAGATCGCCGAACTGCGCCCGCGAGGGTTCGCGATCGCCTACCGGATGCTCGGGAGCGTCGGCGAGGCGGAGGATGTCGTGCAGGAGGGGCTCCTCCGCCTCCACGACGCCGAGCGCTCGGGAGAGAGGATCTCCTCGCGGCGGGCGTGGCTGGCGACGGTGGTCACCCGGCTCGCGATCGACGAGCTGCGGTCCGCTCGCGCACGGCGTGAGCGCTACGTCGGCGAGTGGTTGCCGGAGCCCCTCGTCACCGATGAGCGCTCCGACCCGGCGGCCGAGGTCGAGCGAGCCGATTCGCTCTCGCTCGCCTTCCTCGTCCTGCTCGAGTCGCTCTCACCCGAGCAGCGGGCGGTGTTCCTGCTCCGCGACGTCTTCGACTACGGCTACGGCGAGATCGCCGAGATCGTCGGCAAGTCGCCCGACAACGTCCGCCAGCTCGCCTCCCGCGCCCGGCGCCATGTCGAGGACGGCCGGCCGCGATTCGAGTCCTCGCGCGAGCGACGCGACGCGCTCGCCGCCCGCTTCATCGCCGCCACCCAGGAGGGTGACCTCGCCGGGCTCGAGCAGCTGCTCGCCGAGGACGTCGTGCTCCACGGCGACGGCGGCGGCAACGCCCCGGCGCTCGCGCGTCCGGTCAGCGGCCGGGTGCGGGTGGCGCGTACCCTGCGCGCCTGGGCCCACGCCGGCGAGCGCCTGGGCGGCTTCGACCTGCGGGCAGCCGAGATCAACGGCCAGCCGGGCGCGATCGTGCTCGACCGCGACCAGCGGGTGATCAGCGCGATGGGGCTCGAGATCTCGGGAGGTCGGATCGAGGCCGTGCACTCGATCGTCAACCCCGAGAAGCTCGGCCACCTCGGCCCGCTCGCCGACCTGGGAGCGCTGCTCAAGGGCCCGAGCGCAGCCGGATCCGACTGAGCCCGACCTCGCCCGCCCCCCTCGCCTCGGGGCTAGGCCCGAGGGGAGCATGGGTACGAAGGCGACCTCCCGGCTCCCCGGCGACGACCTGATCGCCCTGCGCCGATGGCGCGCCGAGGGCGCGCCGGCGCTGACCGAGGCCTGCGCGGACCCCGAGGTGCAGAGATGGACGATGGTGCCCGGCGACCACACCGAGGGCGATGCGCGCGAGTTCATCGCCGCGACCGCGGCCTCGCTGCGCGCCGGTGCCTCCTGTGAGCTGGCGGCGGTCGAGGCGCGCGCCCCCGACCCCGGCCCGGCCCAGCTCCCACTCGATCCGCACCAGCGCGATCGAGCCGAGGATCCGATCCGGTGCACGCCTCCGAGCGCGTCGCGAGCCGCGCGGGCTACGTCCGCGAGGGCGTCCTGCGGAGCTTCTTCCGATCGAAGGCGGGCCTGGTGGACGTGGTCATGTACTCCCGCCTGCCCGAGGATCGCTGAGCCCGTCAGCCAACGGTCACCGAAACGCGCTGCACCTCGTTGTTGGCATAGCCGCCGAGGTTCCACGGGGCGTCCACGGGCTGCGCGTTCCCGGCCGCGTCGGTGGCTCGACAGCAGAGCTCGTAGGCGCCGGGCTCGGCCGCCTCCCACTCCCACTCCCACCCGACCCACGACCACACGGAATCCTGGGCGCCGAGCCGGGCATCGCTCCAGCTCCTGCCTGCGTCGACGCTCACCTCGACCCGCTCGATCGGGCCAAACCCGGACCAGGCGCGCCCCCGCACGGTGCACGGCCCGGGCTCGAGCACGCGCTCGCGGGTGGCAAAGTCCGGGATCCCGGGCGGGATCATCAGCGATCGCGGCACCATCCGGGTGACCGGCTCTCCCCGCTCGTCCGGCGTCTGGCGGAGGCGATAGCCGTGGGCCTGCTGATAGCCCTCGAACGGCCGCTCGAGGACGGTGATCTGCTCCAGCCACTTGACGCTGGTCATCCCGTACCACCCCGGAACGACGAGGCGCAGCGGAAAGCCGTGCTGGGGCGGAAGCGGCTCGCCGTTCATCGCGTAGGCCAGCATCACCTCCTCGCGGTGCGCCTCGGCCAGCGGCAGGCTGCGCTCGAATCGCTGCCTCTCCCCCCCTTCGACCCCTCGATCGAGTCCCCCGAAGAGGACCTCGACCGCCTCGTCTCCGACCCCCGCCTCGTCGAGCAGGCGCGCCAACGGAACCCCGGTCCACTCGGCTGTGCCGACCGCCTCCAGCAGCCACGGCTGGCTCACCGGGCGGGGCGAGAGCCGGGCGCGGCCGTTGCCCGCGCACTCCATGGTCACGGCAAGCGTGGTCGCCGGGCGCGCGCGCAGCTCGTCGAGCGACAGCGAGAGCTCGCTCGCCACCCGGCCGTCGACGGTCAAGCGCCAACTCCCCGCCTCGACCACCGGGACGTCGTAATGGACGAGCAGGTAGTGCAGGCCCGCTGGCGTGCGGTCGTAGGCCAGGGCCTCGAGCGGCATGCCGTGGTTCCGGGTCGCGAGCCGCAGCTCGGCCGGGGTCAGCGCCTCCGACGCTGCTACGCCCGGGAGCTCGGCTGCCGTATCTGTTGCGTCCGTGGCCGTGCGGCGATTCTAGGCCCGACCACACGGCTTCGTATATCGGGGCGGCTGGAGGCCATCTGCGTCACCTAGCCTCATGCCCGACCATGGACACTCACCGCGGCGAGATCGACCGCCTCCACACGCCCCACAGCTCTCCCGGCCGGGACGGCGAGCGCCCGCAGGCGATCGTCATCCATACGACCGCGGGCTCGTTTGCGAGCGCCGCCGCCTGGTTCGCGGACCCGGAGAGCGGCGTCAGCTCGCACTACCTCGTGGGGCTCGACGGGCGCGTCGTCCAGCTCGTCGACGAGGCGGATACCGCCAGGCACGCCGGCAGGGTCCTCCACCCCACCGCCGCGCTCGCCGCCGACCGCGACGACCTGAACCCGATCACGATCGGGATCGAGCTCGAGGACGGCGGAGAGCCGGAGCGGGTCGCGCGCCCCGAGGCTCAGTACGCGGCGGCCGCCGGGCTCGTCGTGGCCGCCTCCGACCGGTGGCGCTTTCCCATCGACCGCGACCACGTGATCGGCCATCGGGAGCTCTTCGCCGCGAAGGCCTGCCCCGGAAACGTCGACCTCGACCGCCTGGTGGCGATGGCGCGATCCGCAGCGCGTGCCGGCCCGGCCCGAGCCGGGCCGGGCGAATCGACCCCGAGCCTCCTCTGCCTGCTGCCGGTCCGCGACGGCGCCGACGACCTCGCCGGCTATCTGCATTCGGCCGCCGGCCTCGGAGCTCGTGTGGTCGCGCTCGACGACGGCTCGTCCGACGCGACGGCGCAGCTGCTCGCCGCCGACCCGCTCGTGGCCGCGGTGCTGCCGAGCGGCGGGGGCCGCGAACCCGCGGCCGGATGGGACGACGCAGCCAACCGCCAGTCGCTGCTCGACCACGCGGCATCCACCGATTTCGACTGGCTCCTGTTTCTCGACGTCGACGAGCGGATCGACGCCGACGACGCCGCCGCGCTTCGCGACTTCCTCGGCTCCGACGCGATCCCCGGGCTCGCCTACGGCCTCCAGCTTCACCGGGCGTGGGGCGACCGGGCCGACCCCGAGCTCCGCTACGTCTACCGGCTGTTCGCCCGCCGGCCCGAGATGACCCTGCCCGCGGAGCGGCTTCACCTGAACCCCGTGCCGGTCGAGATCGGACGCCGCGCCTGGGTGCGGACCTCGATCCGCGTCCGCCACCTCGAGTCACCGGAACGGCTCGAGCGGCGGCGCGCGAAGTATGCGCTCGCCGACCCGGAGGGCGCCCATCGCGCCGGCACCGAGGCGATGCTCGCGCCGGCCCCCGAGCGGCTCGTCCCGTGGCCGCCGCGCCCCGACCGGATGGCGGTCGTCGGCGGCGCGAAGGCGCCACCCGCCGTCGCCGGTGCGGGCGAGGCGACCGGCTCCGACGGCTCGGGGCCGCTGCTGGTCTGCCTGCTGGCGGTGCGAAACGGAGCCGGCGAGCTCGACGAGTACCTCGAGAGCGCCGGCCGCTTCGCCGACGCCGTGGTCGCCCTCGACGACGGCTCGACCGATACGACCGCCGAGCTCTTGGCGAACGCTCCCCTGGTGGCGAAGCTTCACCGCAACCCCACGCGGGACTCGTATGCGGGCTGGGACGACGCCGCCAACCGCCAGACGCTGCTCGACGCATGCGCGGAGCTCCGCCCGCGCTGGGTCCTGTACCTCGACGCCGACGAGCGGATCGATCCCGACGACGCCGCTGCGCTGCGCGAGTTCGCCGCCCGTGAGGCCGTGCCGGGAGAGGCGTACGGCTTCCGCGTGCACCGGATGATCGGCTCGCTCGACGCGTACGACCGCGCGGAGCTCTGGGTCTACCGGATGTTCGCCCCGACCCCGGGGATGCGGATCCCGGACGAGCACCGGCTCCACTTCGTGCCGGTTCCGGAGTCGATTCCCCGCACCCGCTGGCGCCAGACCACGGTCCGCATCCAGCATCTGGCCGGCCTCGACACGAACCGGCGCCGCTCGCGGATGCACAAGTACCGGCAGGCCGATCCCGACCGACGCTGGCAGGCCGACTACGAGCGCATCCTCGAAACCCGTCCCGCGCGCCCGTGGGTCGCCCGGCCGGCCGACCTGCCCGTACTCATCGCCCCCGGGCGCGGCGCCTCGCGGATCTCGGGCGACGACCTCGACTTCGAGGCGCCAGTGCTCTCGGCGATCGTGATCGCCCACAACGACGAGTCCCGGATCGAGCGCACGGTGCGCTCCGTGGTCGAGCAGGAGTGCGGGCAGCCGTTCGAGGTCATCGTGGTCGTCAGCGGCACCGACGCGACGGCGGCGACGGTGGCGGCGCTCTTCCCGGACGTGACCCTCATCGACCTGGGAGAAAGGGCCCTGCCCGGCCGGGCACGGAACGCCGGGGTGCAGGCGGCGCGCGGCGACTACGTCTCGTTCCCCGGCTCGCACGTCGAGCTCCCGCCCGGCAGCCTCGCCGCACGGATCGCCGCGCACGAGGCCGGCTGGCCGATGGTCACCGGGTCGATCGTCAACGGCACCGAGACCCGCTCCGGCTGGGCCTCGTACTTCCTCGATCACTCGAGCTCGCTGCCCGGCCGGCCGTCGGGCGAGCTCGCCGCGGCTCCGGCGCACTGCTCATACGTGCGCCAGTTCGTCCTCGACGCCGGCGGCTTTCCCGACGACGTCCGCGCCGGCGAGGACACGGTGTTGAACCAGGCGCTCTGGCGTCGCGGCCATCGGGCCTACCGCGCCCGCGAGATCCGGCTCGTCCACCGCAGTCCGTGCACGAACCCGGTGAAGCTCGCTCGCCATCACTTCGTCCGCGGGCGGGCGCTGGCGCGGATCATCCGCTCCACCGCCGGTCCGGGATCGCCGAAGCGCGGTTCCGGCCGCTTCCTGCGCGGTTACGCCCGCCGCCGGCTCGCCGCGACCGACCGGCGGGTCGCCGACTGGGGCGGCGAGCTGGCCGCCTCCTACGCGTCGGTGCGCCCGCTGGTCAGGCTCGGGATCGCCGCCGCCCATGTCGGGGCGCTGTTCGAATGGAGATTCGCGCGCTCAGGCTCCGTCGGCGGCCCCCGGGGCGAGCAGCCGCGAGACCGTGACCGGGCGCAGGCCGAGGTCGCGGAGCCCGCCGACGATCGCGGGCAGGGCCTCGACGGTCGCGGCGCAGTCGGCGCGGTCGTGAAGGAGCACGATCGAGCCACCTGACGCGCCGTCGTAGACGCGGTCGATGATCTGATCCGCGCCGTCGGCCTCCCAATCGCGGGGGTCGACGTCCCAGCCGACCGGCCGCATGCGCGCGAGCGCGCCGGCGACCGCAAGCGACGGCGACCACGAGAGATACGGCGGCCGGAAGAGGCGCGGGCGCGGAGCCCCGCAGGCCGTGATCGCCCTGGCGCTGCGAGCGAGCTCGGCCCACGTCCGAAGCGGCCGGCCGGCGAGCCTGGCGTGGCTCCAGCAGTGCGACCCGATCTCGTGGCCCGCGGCGACGAGCGCCGCGACATCCGCCGAGCGCTCGCCCACCCGCGAGCCGACCAGGAAGAAGGTCGCCGGAACGTCGAGGCGTTCTAGCGTCGCGAGCAGATCGCCGCTCGTCGGGCCCGGCCCGTCGTCGAAGCTGAGGGCGACCTCGGGCCGCGGACGCCCCGCGGCAAAGCGCAGCGGACGCCGGTTGAGCGAGAGCCGGCCCGATGGGCCGCGTCCGCGCACTCCCTAACGCAGGACGGCGCTCGCGGTCGCGACCGTGCCGAATCCCTCGTCGTCGCTGCCGGTCGCGTGCACGTGGATCGGGGCGGAGGTCCGGTTCGCGAGCCGCGTCGTGACGATCGCCATCGTGAAGGTCCGCGTGCCCGCCGCCCCGAGGAACATCGGCATCGACCGGGTCCCGATCAGGGCGAGGCCGGTCCCGAGGCGCAGGAAGGCGCTGAACGCCAGCCCCACCTCCTCGCCGCAGCTGACGGTCAGCCGCAGCTTCTGGTTGCTGATCGCCCAGGCGAGGCTGGGGGTATCGAGCTTCATCGTGACCAGCGGATAGAGGTCGTCGGGCGCCCCGGCCACCGCCGCCGAGGCGGTCTCGGGCTCGAGCGCGGCGGCGTACGAGGCGGCCGCGCCGATCGAAACGCCGCCGGCGACGAGCTGGCGGATCAGCGTCCGCCGGCTGATCCTGCCCTCGAGAAATGCTGCCACTGCCGCCTGCCTGGACACGGCCCGCACTCTACCCGCGCCGCCGCGGCCCGTCCAGGTCCCGGGCAGAATGCGGCGCGCGTGCCCGAGGACCGAGAAACCCCGTTGACGCCGATCTTCGTCGTCGGCGTCCCGCGCTCGGGGACGACCTGGGTCCAGCGCCTGCTCGCCGCCCACCCCGATGCCTTCCCGCTGCTCGAGACCTACATGTTCTCGGGCCGCATCGGCCTCGGCGCGCTCTTCGGGCCCGTCCCGCCCGACGCGGGCGACGAGGCCCCCGCGGCCGCTCCCCCGGGCCTCGGGCGGCTGTTCACCCGCGGCGAGCTGCTCGTCGAAGCTCGGACGGTCGCGCGTCGCTGGCTCGAGGCCGGGGTGCCCGAGGGGACGCTCTTCGCGGTCGAGAAGAGCCCCTGGCATCTGGACGAGCTGCCGCTGATAGCCGAGGTCCTTCCCGAGGCGAGGTTCGTGAACGTGCTCCGCGACGGCCGCGACGTCGCGGTCTCGCTGTACGAGGCCCGGCGGTCGTGGTCGCAATTCGGCTCAGCCGAGCCGGGGGACGTGGTCGGCGAGGCGGCGCGGTCGTGGTCGACCGGGTGCGCGCTCGCCGCGAAGGCCGCGCCGGCGCTCGGCGAGCGGTTGCTCGAGGTCCGCTACGAGCTGTTGCGCGCCGACCCGCGGGTGGGCTGCCGAGCCCTGCTGGCGCACTGCGGCATGCCCGCCGGCGAGGCGGACACCGATCACGCCGTCGCCTCGGCCGACATCGAGCTCGGCGATCGTCCCCACGGCGAGGGCCTTCCGATCCGCGCCGGGCGCGTCGGCGAGTGGCGCGAGCGATTCGGGATCGCCGACGCCCGCCGCTTCGACCGGGTCGCGGGCGCGACCCTCCGCGCCACCGGTTATGAGCCGGACCGACGCTGGTGGCTGCGCCGGCCGCTGCGATCGCGGCTCTGAGCCGCCCTGCGGCCGGCGATCAGCGGATCACCACGGCCGCCTCGGGGCTGGCGACCCTGAAGCTGAACGACTCCTCGAGATAGAGGTTGACCCGTTCCGTGTCGTGCGAGGCGTAGCCGACCGAGATGTCCTGCCCGCACTCGAACAGGTAATCGCCGCCGCGCAGGCTGACCACGATCGCGCCCTCGATTCCAGGGGTCCAGACGAGAGGCCCCTCGAGGATCTGGCGCAGGTGCGAAAACAGCGGGTACCCGCCGTGCTCCGAGGTCTCGACGACCCGCTTGTAGTCGTCGCCGCTGAGGGCGAGGCCGTAGGGACCGCCGACGCCGCTTCGGAGCAGGAGCTCGACCGCGGCGGCGACCCGGCTCGGGTAGCGGTCGAGGTCGTCGCCGCGCTCGATCGCGGGGTGCGCGCACTCGCCGCAGATGCCGGAGATCGCCGCGTCCCCCCAACCGTTGAAGACCGCGCCGTTCTCGGCCGCGGCGAGCTCGTGCGCGGCGCGGTCGAGGTCGTCGAAGTCGACGTCCTCGGCGCCCCGATCCCCGGCCTGGAGCTCTTCGAGCTCGACCGCGAACGGCGCCCGCAGCTCGACCAGCGGCAGGACGCGACGGCGCCCCGCCTCGAGCCGCTCGCCGGGCGCCGCGACCGGCTCCACCCGGCCGAGGCTGGTCGCCGAATGGCGCCAGCCGAGCGGACCGTCGAAGTCGACCAGGCGCCGCGCCGCCAGGCCCGGCACGAGGCGCTCGCGCGCCTCCTCGTCGATCAGCTCCCAGGCGGTGTCGGAGATCGGCGCGTGGCCGCGCAGCAGATGGTTCATCGCAGGCTCCCGATCCCCAGCGAGCCGTCGGCTCGCGGCGCCGGCGAGTCGTCGTCGCCCCCCTCGCCGGTCGCCTCCGCCTCGGCGGCCTCGCCGTGCTCGACGATGTCGCCTCCCTGAAACAGGACGCCCTCGGCGATCTCTCGCCACTGCGGCTTGCGCCGCAGCAGGAACTCGAGGTCCATCGAGAAGTGCTTGTACTCCTCGCCGAGCGCGTCTGCCATCACCGCGCGCGCCTCGGAGTCGCGCTCGACCGCGAGCCGCTGCTCGTACCAGCCGATCGCCTCGGCCTCCTCGGTCAGCGATGCGCACAGGCGGGCGAAGGTCCGCGTCTCGGCCGGCAGCTCATCGGGTGGCTCGTGGTACTGGTCGAATCCCATCTGCGTCCTTTCGAGATGCTCGGTGTGGCCAGGATCCGCCCGACAGCCTATTCGCGCGCGACGGAGTGCCGCGCTAAAGGTGGGCCAGACGCTGGTGGACGAGGCGAACGGCCATCGACCCCTCCCCGACCGCCGAGGCGACGCGCTTGATCGAACCCGAGTGGACGTCGCCGACGGCGAAGATCCCGGGGCGGCTCGTCTCCAGGAAGTACGGCCGGTCGCCGTCGAACTCGGGCGCGTCCTCGTCCTGGACGTCGCGACCGGTGAGCAGGAAGCCGGCGTCGTCGGTCGCCAGCTGTCCCGCCAGCCACTCGGTGTGGGGCGAGGCCCCGATGAAGACGAACAGCGCCCGCGCCGGGAGCGTCGTGCGCTCTCCCGAACGCGTGTCGGCGATCGTCACCCGCTCGAGCTCCCGATCGCCGTCGAGCTCGATCACCTCCGAGTGGGTGCAGACCTCGATCGCCTCGTTGCGTTCGACCTGGTCGACCAGGTACCGCGACATCGACCTGCCGAGGTCGCCGCCGCGGATCAAGAGCCGGCACTCACCGGTGTGCGAGGAGAGGAACATCGCCGCCTGGCCCGCCGAGTTGCCGCCGCCGACGATCACCACCGGGTTGCCGGCGCAGAGCTGCGCCTCGGTCTGGGTGGCGGCGTAGTAGACCCCACCTCCCTCGAATTGCTCCATCCGGGGGACGTCGAGGCGGCGGTATTGGGCACCGGTGGCGATCACCACCGTGCGCCCGGTTGCGACCTCGTCGTTCGAGAGCGCGATCTCGTGCCGGCCGGGCTCGCTGCGAAGCTCGGTGGCGGCCGCCGGGACGGTCAGGCGGGCGCCGAACTTCGCCGCCTGCACCCCCGCCCGCTGGGCGAGCTCGCTGCCCGAGACGCCGGCGGGGAAACCGAGGTAGTTCTCGATCCTCGCCGAGGTGCCGGCCTGGCCACCGGACGCGACCGCCTCGACCCCGAGCACGTCGAGCCCCTCAGAGGCCGCGTAGAGCGCCGCCGCGAGGCCCGCGGGACCGGCACCGACGACGACCACGTCACAGAGCGCCGGTGGCCGCCCGGCCGAGCCGAGCCCGATCGCTTTGCCGAGCTCAGCGTTGCTCGGGTTGCGGAGGATCTCGCCGCCGCTCGCGACGACCACCGGCGTCTCGTGCGGCTCGACCGCAAGGCTGCTGAGCAGAGCCTCGGCGTCGTCGTCCAGCTCCAGGTCGATCCACTGGTAGGGCATCCGGTTGCGAGCGAGGAACTCGCGCAGGCGCCGGGAGTGGGGCGAGAAGCGCGAGCCGATCAGCTTGATCCCGGTGCCGACGTCGATCAGGATCGAACGCCGAGCCATGAACGCCCCCAGGATCAGGTCGCTCATCGACTTGTCCTCGGCGACGATCTCGCGCAGCTTCTCGATCGGCACCTCGATCACCTCGCCGGCGTCGCGAACCACGGCCGAGAGGTAGAGCCGCTGACCGGTTAGCAGGGTCATCTCGCCGAGGAAGCGGTGCGCGCCGTGGACTGCGATCACCCGGTTCTCCGCCCCGTAGCCCTGGACGATCGTCACCGCGCCGGACTCGATCGCGAAGAAGTCGCTGCCCTCGTCGCCGGCGGCGAACAGGACCTTGCCCGCCTCGACCCGCCGGACCCTGCCCAGCTCGCGCAACCGAGCCCGCTGCGCGTCGTCGAGCCGGGGGAAGGCGCCGTCGCGGTCGGGGGTCTCCGCCAGGCCCGCGCCGATCCCCGAGTCCTCACCGGTCACACCGGTGAAATTAGAGCCTGCTCGCCTCCCAGTAGGCCTCGAGCCGCTTGACGAACCGCTTCGGCTTCTCGGCGAAGAGCCGCTCGCCGTAGGCGAACGCCTCGTCCTGGAGCTCGCCGCGGCGCCGCGCGATCAGCCGCTCGAGATGCTCGCGCTGCTGCGCCGTCAGCGGCTCGTCCGCCCGGTCGAGGTGGGAGGTGAGCACGACGAGGTCGTGGTCGTCGCCGAGACGGTCGGAGAGCTCGTGTGCCTCGTCGGCGGTCGCGTCCATCACCTCGGGCCAGCCGCGGCGCACGAGCCGCAGGTGATACCAGAGGTCCTTGGACCGCTTGCGCCACTCGTGCAACGCCTCGTCGCCGGGATCCCTGCGCGCCTCGCGAAAGAGCTTGCGGCTGCGCGAGTAGGCGCGTCGCAGGCCGGGCCGCACGAGATCGAAGCCGTCGGTCGGAAGCGCCCAGTCGTCGATCGCCGCGTCGCCGCGCTCGATCTCGGTCGCGGCACGCTCGCGAATCGGCTCGAGGTCCCCATCGGCCGCAGCCCCGTCGCCGGCGAGCGCCGCGCGCACCACCCACCAGCCGCCGGGAGGCTCGTCGTCGGCGAAGCGCTCGGCGAGCGCGTCGACCGTCTCGGCGCGGACCTGCGCGTCGCGGACGTCCGAGAGCGCTCGCGCCGCGTCGCGAAAGCGGCCGTTCTCCCGTCTGTAGGTCTTGTCGCCGAGCACCGGGCGGACCAGCTTCAGCGTTGCCCGCAGCTTTTTCATGTCCTTGCGCGCCTTGTGCACGGCCTCCGCCGGATCCGCGTGCTCGTCGCGGAGCAGTTCCATCGCGTCCTCAGCGCGCCCGTGCGCGACGCGGCGGATCCCGTCGTCCTCCGCCTCCTTCTTCTTCAGCTTGAACGCGCTCATCGAGGTCGTCCCTTCGTCGCCAAAGTCTCGTTCAGGTAGTCGTGATCGCCGGTTACCTCCTCGCCGAACCAGTCCGGGGGCTCGAACGCCTCGGCGCTCTCCTCGTCCGGGAACTCGACCTCGGCGACCAGCAGGCCGGCGAGCTCGCCCGCGTAGACGTCGAGCTCGATCTCGAGCTCGCCATGTGAGATCAGGTGCCGCGTCTTGGTCACCCGGCAGCCCTCGGTCAGCGGCCACAGCCGCTCGAAGCTCTCGCGCTCGAGGGCGATCTCCTCCTCGGCCCGTGTCCGCCCGCTTCCCGCCTTGATCGTGAGCAACCGCTCGTCGTCCTGGCGCCGCAGACGGACCTCCGCCCCGCCGCGGTCGTCGGCCAGGGCGAGGTAGCCCTGCTCGAGATCGACCCGCCGAGCGCCGTCGAGGTCGGGCGGCTCTGCGACGAGGAACTTCCGCTCGATCTCCATCGAGCTTCCTATTCCCCGCGGGAGGAGATCCGGAACTACGCGGGGGTCGCCGGAGCCGCGAGGCTCGCGAGGTGCTCGAGCTCCTCCCGGAGCGCGACGGCGAACTCATGGTCCGGGCCGCTCTCCTCGATCATCGCCACCGACTCGCGGTAGTGGCCGGCCATCCCCTCGACCGTCGTCCCCATGCGCGCTTCGATCTCGTCGCGGTGTCCGTCGATTCCCTGGCGGAGACCGCGAATGTCGGAGAGCTTGTCGGCGGCGAAGATCGTGATTGCTGGGGTGCCGGCCCGGCGGACCTGGTCCCGGAGGGCCTCCTTGCGATCGGCGAACGAGGCGATCGAGGCGTCCTCGGTCAGCGCCAGCACGAGCGCGGAGATCTCGTCGTCCATCTCCTCCTGCAGCCGTGCCTCGCTGAGGGTGCCGCGCTCGACCGCGTCGTGCAGGAGGCCCGCGGCCACGATGCTCTGATCCAAGCCGGCCTCATGGAGGAGCCGCCCAACCTCGACTACGTGGTCGAGAAACCGCGCCGTGTCGGTCGCCCTCCGCTGGTCGCCGTGCGCCTCGACGGCCAGCGCATGGGCGCGTTCGAGGAGCGCCGACTCCGTGACCCAACCGGGCGGATCCGGCCGATCGTTCGGATGCGGTGCGCTCAGAGCTACCCCTCTTGTCTCGGCTGTTAGCGCCCTGGGCGGCGGCTTAGCCGCAGCGGCCGGGCGAACGGCCGCCGGCACGTTGGCGAGACGTTAACACCTCGGGTTTCGGCCGAAGAGAGCTTGGGTGGGACGCTAGTCGGGCGGGGCGGTCGAACCCAGCGCGACCATGACCCGGCCGCTCCCTGGGTTGGTCCAGTGGAGGAGCGCCCGGCCGTTCAAACTGGCGACCACTCCCGCCGAGAGGGCCTCGCCGGGAACGACGGGGTCGGTCAGCGCTCCGTTCGGCGCCGCCCAGCGCACGTCGAAGTTGTCATCCCCGAAGTCGGCGTAATGGGTTGCGGTGACCACCGAGCGCCCGCGGGCGTCGGTCGCAATGAACGGGAACTGGGAGGCGACGCCGGGCGACCAGGGCAGGCTGCGCGCGGGACCCATCACGTCGGCGTCGGAGATCGTCCGCACTGCCCCGGCGGCTCCGATGTCGAACCCGCTGAAGCCCACGATCGCGTCGCCGTCATCCCAGGTGGTGAGCGCCGTCCCGACGAGCTGGTAGCCCTGCGCCACCGTCAGCTCCGGTCCCAGCACCTGGCCGGGGAACAGGTGACGGGCGGCGACCTTCCAGAAATCGCCGGTTTCGTCGAACCCGTCCATGAGGACGATCGCCGCGCCGTTCGGCGCGATCGCGGGATCGCAGCCGAACAGCCACTCGTCGGGCGACGAGAGCACGTGGACGGGGTCAAGCGCGCCCGCCGGGCTGATGGTGCGAGCCTCGATCACCCTCACCGCCTGGTGATTGCGCTGCGCGTGCCAGCACACGATCGACCGGCCCGCGCGGCTGGTCGCGATCTGCCCCCCGTCCGTGTACCCCGCGGGGGGCGAGACGTCGAGGACGGGCCCGCGGCCGCCGGTAGCCGGCATCGTGCGCGCATGGATCCGAGGACGATCGTCCAGGTCCTGCCAGGTCACGACCGCGTCACCGTCAGCGGCCATTCCAACGCCCGTCCCGTACGCCCCCTCGGCGACCCGGACGGTCGGCCCACGGACACCGTCCGCCGAGATCCGCCTCGTGCGCACGGTCGGATCGGATTCGTCGGTCCACACCACGATCGAGTTCCCCTCCGAGTCGGTCGCGACACCGGTCACCGAACCGATCGGGCCGAGCCCGACCACCGGGGTCAGCATGCCGTTGGCGAGCACCCTCCTGGTCTGGAGGCGCCCGTTCAGGCGCCAGGCGACCGTGGCGTCGCCGTCGGCGTCCATGGCCACGTCCACCGAGTCCGCCCCTGGCGGAGTGATCGGCATCGGCTCCGCGAAATCCGCGGCCGCGACCGCGGGCGCCGCGGCAAGGGCCAGCACGCCCGCCGTCAGGACGACCAACGCGCGGCACCTCCCTGACAACCGCCTCATACGCGGACGAACGTAATCCGGGACGATGAGTTGGCCGTGAGACGAACGTGAGAGCGGCATGAGAGCGCCGCGGGCGCGACCGCCGGATAGGCTCGCGCCGAATCAGCCGCGAGATCGAGGTGCGAGGGAATGCGATGTGACGTGGTGGTCGTCGGCGCCGGGCTCGCCGGCCTGTCGGCCGCGCGCGACCTGGCCGCCGCGGGCACCGACGTGGTGGTGCTCGAGGCGCGCGGTCGCGCCGGCGGCCGGGTCGAGCAGACCGAGCTTCCGGACGGGCGGCTCGTGCAGCTCGGCGGCGAGCTCGTGGGCTCCTTCCACAGCGCCTACCGGGGGCTGGTGGAAGAGCTCGGGCTGACGATCATCCCCGGGTTCGGCGACGAGTCCGCGGGCGAGGAGATCTGCATGCTCGCCGACGAGCGCGTCGTCGGCACCCATTGGCCCTGGTTCAGCGACGCCGACCGCGCCAGCTACGAGGCGGCCGAGGCCGAGTTCGCGAAGCTCGCCGGCGAGGTCGACCCCGACGATCCCTGGTCGCACCCCGAGGCCGAGCGGCTCGACCGGATCTCGCTCGGCGCGTGGATGCGCTCCTGCGGGGCGACCCCGAACGCGGTCCTTGCTCGCGAGCTCGGGGCGCTCGCGCTCTCGGCCGAGTCGGTGGAGCGCACGTCGCTGCTCTCGGACCTGCGCAAGGAGGCGGCGGCCGGGGCGCACGGGTTCTACGACTACGCGGTCTGGGAGGCGGGGATGGTCGAGGAGGGGTCGGCGACGGTGGCCCTGCGGATGGCCGCGGAGCTCATCGACCGGATTCACTACTCGACTCCGGCCACCGCGATCCGGATCGCGAGCGGAGGCTGCGCGGTCGAGACCCCGACGGGCGAGCGCTTCGAGTGCGACGCGGTGGTCAGCGCCGTCCCGGTCGGCCCGCTGCGGAGGATCGCGATCGACGGGGTCTCCGCCGAGCGGCTCGCCTCGCTCGACCGCCAGCGCCACGCCCTCGCCGCCAAGGTCGTCTTCTCCTACCCGGACTCGTTCTGGGAGCGCGACGGCCTCAACGGCACGGCCTACATGGAGACGACCACGATCGGCGGCACCTGGCCCCAGCGGCCCGGGATCATGTCGACCCTGATCCCGCCCGAGCGCCTGGCCGCCTTTCTCGCCACCTCCCCGCGCCTGCTCGAGGCCGAGCTCACGGGCGAGATGGTCGCGGCCTTCGGGGAGCAGGCCGCCGAGCCGCTCGCCGTCCACGTCCGCCGCTGGGGGGTCGACCCGTGGACGCTCGGCTACATCACCGGCTGGCGCCCCGGCGACGTGACCGCGGTCGGCCCGCTCCACGGAACCCACGAGCCGCCCTTCTACGTCTGCGGATCCGACCAGTGGGTCTGCGGCTACATGGAGGGCGCTGTGCGGACCGGCCGCGCCGCGGCGGCAGCGGCACTCGGGCGGGACTGAGCCGCGGCGGCGCTCAGATCGCGACGTCGGTGGCGACGCCGATCGGCAGCCACCGGAACCGCGCCCGGACGTCGCCAGGAGCGGCGGCGAGCTCGGACTCGATCGCCTCGCGGCCCTCGCGGAAGTGCTTCCAGCCCTCGTAGTGGATCGGGATCGCCGTCCGCGGGCGGACCAGGCGGCAGAGCTCGACCGCCTCGCTTGCGGTCATCGTGTAGCGCAGCGGCCCGGAGACCGGGAAGCGCACGCCCCCGAGGTGAAGCAGCGCGACGCCCACGTCGACCCGGTCGGCGACCTCGCGGACGCCGTCGTAGAGCACCGTGTCGCCGGAGATCCAGAGCGCCCCGTGCTCCTGGCCGTCCCAGCGCAGCGCGAAGCCGACCACGTCGCCGACGATCGGGTGGCTGAGCGGCGGGCCGTGACGGCACGGCGTCGCGGTGACCTCGATCGGCGGCTTCGCCGGCTGCTCGAGCGTCGTGCTCGCCCAGGGCTCCAGCCCGCGCGCGCCATCGCCCAGGCGCCTCGCGCCCGAGGCGGTGGTGAGCACCGCCCCGGCCGACGGCAGCAGCGCCCGCCCGGCGGCGTCGAGGTTGTCGTCGTGGTGGTCGTGACTGAGCAGGACCGCGTCGATCCGGCCGATGTCGTCCGCTGCCACGCTCGGCCCGGCCAGCTTGTCCGACGACGTTCCCCACCCGAACCTGTAGTGGCCGCCGGGCGGGTCGAAGGTCGGATCGGTGAGCAGGCGCCAGCCGTCGGCCTCGATCAGGACCGTCGGCCCGCCGATGTGCGTGATCCGGACGGTGCTCATCCGGCCGGAGGATGACAAAACGCGCGCCGATCAGTGGATCGAGAAGTCGCCCGGCGCGGGGTGCGGCTCGGCCATCGCCTCTCCCCCGGAGGTGAGCGCGGCCCGCAGGCGCACCCGGGCGTCGGCCGGCGCTTGGTCGAGGAGCTCGCGGCGCACCGCCAGGCGGATCGTCTCCCCGGGCCGGGGGCGCAGTAACTGGGCCTTGCCCTCGACCGGCTCGGCGTCTTCGACCTCGACCTCGACCGTGTCGTAATCGGGCAGGGTCGGGTGCGATTCGCGACCGGTGATCCGGCCCTCGACCCGGGTCAGGTTCTCGCTGACCTGAACCATCTGCGCGCCTCGCCCGCGGCCGTCAGCACTCGTCCTCGCAATGGACGCTCACCGAGGCGGTCATCGTGTCCGCGGGGGCTGAGATCTCGGTGATCGAGACGCAGGTGGCGCGGCCCGCGTAGCTGTCCGAGCTCGGCGACGAGCTCGAGGTGAAGGCCTCGTTGCCGGCCGAGCCCGGGTACGGGTCCCCGCTGTCGCCGCGGTTTTGCTTGAGCTCGAGCTCGCGCTCGCCGTCGGCCTGCACGAGGCCGACCTTGTAGTGGTCCTCGTTCGTGTTGTCGGCCTGGCCCTCGTCGATGTGCCAGACGAGCAGGCCGTCGGCCGGGAGCCCGGCGTCGAAGCCGCTGCGCTGGCGGTTCTCGACCAGGAAGTACTCGGGGCCGCCGTCGCCGTCCTTCCACAGGCGCAGGATCTCGTGGCTCGTCTTCACGTCCTCGATGTCCGCCGGTCCGTCGGCTGTCACGTTGGTCACCGCCGCCCAGCCCTGGTTGGCCTTGCACCACGCCGACGGATGGGCGGGGACGTCGCCGCCGCCGTTCCACGAGCCGGCCCCCATCAGGCACCAGCGGCCGACTCCCTCCGAGGTGTCGTCGACGTCGTACAGGTCCGGAAACCCGAACAGCAGGTGGCCGAGCTCGTGCGCGCAGACGCCGACCTTCGCGTTCTCGGGGATCGTCAGATAGCCGAAGATCTTCGTCTCGTCGACTGTCATCACGTTGCCCAGCGTCCACTTGTGGGACCAGATGTCGCCGGAGTCGCCGGACTGCTCGCCTCCCGCGCCGGCGTGGACGAAGATGAACGCGTCGACGTAGCCGTTGGCGTCGTTGTCATAGGGGCCGAAGTCGACGTCCGGGTCGGCGGCGACCGCAGCGTCGTGGGCGAGGTTGCGGGCACGGGTCGTGCCGCCCGGCGCCGGCGGGCGGTTGATGCCGAAGTTGTGATTCGCATACCACTCGATCGTCTGCGGCATCCGGTACGGCCCGACGACGTCCCCTGTGATCTCGACGAGGCCGTTGGTCGCCTCCGCGTAGAACTCCCTGACGCTCCCGTGCTCCAGGGTGCCCGTGGAGAAGAAGAGCTCCTCGAAGTGCTCGGGGGTCTCCTCCATCTCCTTGTCGGAGAAATCGACGAGGACGACGATCACCCGGACCTCCCCGCGCAGCGGCGCCCGCTCCGCGGCCGCCGAGCGGATCACCTCGCTCGAGGTGCCGAGCGGGAACTCCTCCGGCGGCAGGATCACCCCGTCCTCGAAGCCGAGCACCCGGGGCTGGGGCGCGAGGCCGAGGGCCCCGGCGAGGAGTCCGGACTCGGAGCCGCCGCGGACGTCGGCGAGCTCGCGCAGGAGCCGCTCGCGCAGCTCGGGGCTCGGGGCGACGAAGCAGGGCTCGTCCAGGCGGTGAACGGGGAGGGACGTGCACATGGAGTGCCTCCGTGGTCTGGGTCGCCGGGTCGGCGACGATCTCTGGTCGCGCAGCGACACTACCACCGGGTTTCCGGCGGGCCCCGTCGCCTCGGGCGTTCGTCCACCCGCGTTCTCCCTCAGAGCGCCGACGCCCAGGGGCTGCCGTAGAGGGCGTAGCCGGCCCAGGTCTTCTCCTCGATCCCGTGGGCGCGAATCGTCGCCCGCCGGGCGATGCGGACGGCCGAGCCGATCGTCGCCGCGCCGCTCCCCGACGACTTGGTCACCTGCCGGTAGAACGCCCGCGCGAAGGTGGTCGCGGCCTCGTCGTCGACCTCCCATTGGCTGCCGATGAAGGCGCGCGCCCCGGCGCTGAGCACACCACCGGCGAGGTCGCGCGTCGCGGCGGCCCTGCGCAGCATCTCGCTCATCGCCCCGTCGCGATCGACCGTGGCTCCGCGCATCTGATCGAGGGCGTCCCCGGTCTGGGCCGAGTTGCAGCCGTTGGCGAAGAACAGCCGGGGCAGCCGCGGCTGCGCGGCCAGGGTCGCCGCGGTGAGCATTCCGTCGGCGAGCACGAGCCCGCCGGCGGCCTGGTTGACCTCGTCGAAGCGGGCGTGGCCCGCATAGTGGAAGACGTCCGGATCGAACGCCTCGAGCTCGTCGACCACGGCCTGCTGGCCCACCGGCCCCGCCAGCGCCCGCACCTCGGCGCCCTGCTCGCGGAGCTCACGGGCGACCGCCTTCGCCTCCCGCCCGGCGCCGGCGAGATCCTCGGTCGGGTCGCCGACGACCAGCGCCCGCAGGCGGTCGTGCGGAGCGACGAACGCCGCCGCGTGACCGGGGGCGACGATCTCGCGCTGGCGCGCGAGCAGGTGGCTCAGGGCCAGGTACCGGTCGCCGACCATCATCAGCTCCCAGGGCAGGTCGACGGTCGACTCGTCCAGGCGCAGGATCAGGTAGTCGTCTCGCGTCCGGCGGAGCTGGGCGGCGAGGTCGAACTCGGGCCAGGCGAAGAACTCGTTGTGCATCTGCCCGCCCAGCCTCCGCATGCAGGCGCCGCGCTTGCGGCGATCGGGCTCGCGCAGGACCCCGCGCTCGAGCGTCTCGATCATCTCGACCACGCGCTCCCGGGGGTAGTCGCCGCGGTCTGCGGGGTCGTAGGCGGACTCGCTGATCACGGTCACCTTGAGCTCCTCGCCGGCGCGGTTGATCGCGATGCGCAGATGCTCCGGCGTCGCCCGGTCGGCGACCGCGTCGCTGGCGGGATCGCCGAGGCTGAGGGTCGAGGGCGCGAGCCCTACGGCGTCACCCTTGCTCCGCGCAATCCTGCGCAGCGCGTCGCGGACGGCGTCGATGCGCTTCCGCGACCCCTGCTCCTCGCGCTCGACCAGGGTCAGCTCGAGGATCCGCTCGGCCGTGCCGAGCTCGGCCCGCGCCTGAACGAAGCCCTCGACCAGCTTCCGCGCAGCCCTGCCGACGGGCAGCCCCAGAGACCCCGCGCCGTGGAGCACGGTGGCCGCGTCGCGGGCCCCGATCGCGACCATCGCCGAGACGATCGCCGCGCCGAGCTCGGGCAGGCGCCGGGAATCGAAGTCGCCCGGCTCGCCCAACCCGAGCACGAGCACCGCGTCGGCGGCCAGCGGCGCCTGGCTCGCGGGGATGAAGTGGCTGGCGCCGAAGTGGCTGTCGAGCGCTCCCGCCTTCGCGCGTTGCGTGATCGCGCCACCGATCGCGCGGTCGATCGCCGCCTCGGCGCCGCTGGGGCTGAGCCCGTTCAGATGGCCGACCACGATGACGGTCGCGCGCGCAGCGGCGATGTCGCCGTTGGCCACCTGCAGCGATAGCCGGGCTCCGCTCACGCGCCGCCGCGAACCGCCCGTCCGTACCCGTCCAGGACCTCGTCCCAGCGGTTGGCCTTGGCGAACTCGAGGTCCTTGTAGTACTGCGACACCGGGTCGGTCGGCGCGGGCAGGTAGACCGAGACGCCCTTGCAACCCTCGACCTGGTCGCCGAGATGGCCCTCGGCGATCACGTAGTCCCCCGGCTCGAGCGCGGCGACGACCGCCTCGGCCGCGGCCTTGGTGTCGTCGGAGAGCCCGGAGGCTGCGAGGCCGCCGCAGAGGCTGGCGAGGTCGACGAGGTCGAGCTCGAAGCGGACGGCATTCGACTGCGCGCTCATCAGCGCGGGCCAGCCCTCGTCGAGGTCGTCGAGCAGGCCGCCCGCGAGCCCGCCGACGGCGTCCGCCAGCGCATCGGTCTTCGCCGTGACCACCGCACACTGGGTCACCGGCCAGACCCCCTCCTGCTCGGTGTATGACTCGATGTAGCGCTCGACCACGACCCGGCCGAGATCCGCCCCGTCCATCTCGGGGCGCTCGGCGAGGTCGGCGAGCACCGTCTGGTAGGGCCACCCCGCACCCGGCTCGAGCTCCTCGGAGCCGACGATGTTGGTCACCTGCCCGCGGACTTGGTAGGCGACCTCGAGGTTGCTCATCAGGCAGGCGTCCATGCCGAGCAGGTCGAGCGGGTGCCCGAGCTCCTCCGCCACCGCGACGCACACGTTGCCGAGCTCGATCGTGTCCAGGGAGTGGCCGCTGCCGTCGTCGGCGCAGATCTCGCGCTCGCCGCGGGTGGGCAGGGCGACGATCTTCTTGATCCCCGTGGAGAAGATCATCCGGCCGAGGCTCTGGGCGGCACGGGAGTTGATCTCGCTGCGGGCATCGCGGCTCGCGGTGGGCCCGTGGACCTCGGAGTAGAACTGGTCGAAATCGCCCGGACGCCAGCCTCCGCCGTGGTTCCAGAGCACGAGCGCCTGGCGCTCGGCCGGCGCCTTCCCGTTCGCCCAGGCGACGAAGTCGATCACCGTCTGCGGATCGCCGGAGTCGACGTCGCCGAGCTCCTCGATCTCGTCGTCGTCTCCTCCGGGTCCGCCGAGGAGGATGCGACGGGCGCCGCCCTCGTCGGCCTGCTTGACGAAGGCGAAGACCGAGACCTCGTCGGATGAACCGACCTGGCGCATCTCCTCGAGGTCGTCCCCGGCCGCGTCGGAGAGGCTGTTGTTGCCGGCCATGTAGACCATCACCGTCCATTGCGCGCTCATGGCGTCTCCTTTTCGATCGGCGCGGGCTCCCAAGCCCGCTGGTGGGACCGCCGCCCGACACTACCCCGCTCCGCCCGGCCGGGCAAGGCGAATGGACGACCGTCGCCGCGACCCCCGCCGCGTCCGGAGCCGGCGCCGCCGGCTGGCATGATCCGGCGCCGATGAACGCCGATCCGCTCGGGGCGCTCGTTCCCGGAGCCACGCCGGAAGCCGAGCCGTCCGGCAAGGCCGGCGGCGGCGCGCTCGCCGGGATCAGCTTCGTCGCCAAGGACGTGATCGACGTCGCCGGCACGGTCACCGGGGCCGGCAATCCGGACTGGGCCGCAGCGCACGGGCCGGCCGAGGCCCACGCCGCCCCGGTGGCATCGCTGCTCGGCGCCGGAGCGCGGCTGGCCGGCAAGGGCCAATGCGCCGAGCTCGCCTTCAGCCTCAGCGGCGACAACGCCCATTACGGGATGCCGCGCAACCCCGCCGCCCCCGATCGCGATCCCGGCGGCTCGACCAGCGGGCCGGCGGCCGCCGTCGCCGGCGGTCTCTGCGACGTCGGGCTCGGCACCGACACGCTCGGCTCGGTGCGGGTGCCGGCCTCCTACTGCGGCCTCTACGGCTACCGCCCCACCCACGGCGCGATCGGCAGCGAAGGCGTGCTGCCGCTGGCCCAGCGCTTCGACACCGTCGGGCTGCTGGCTCGCGAACCTGACCTCCTCCGCGCCGCCGCCGCGGTGCTCCTCGACGACGCGGCGCTCGCCTGTGCCGGCCCGCCGCGCCGGCTGTTGCTCGTCGAGGACCTGCTCGCCGCGGCCGATCGCGAGGTCGCCGCGGCGACCCGGACCGCGGCCGAGCGGCTCGCGAGCACGCTCGGCGCCGAGCTCGAGCGGGCCGCGGAGCTCCGCGGCGGCGGGTTCGACCTGGCCGCGGCGATGGTCGCCTTCAACGTCCTCCAAGGGGTCGAGGTGTGGGCCAACTTCGGCGACTGGGTGCGGACCGCGAGCCCGTCGCTGGGCCGCGACGTCGCGTCGCGGATCGAGCGGGCCGCCGGCTTCGAGCGTGCCGACGTCGCCGCGGCCGAGCCGGTTGCGGGCGCCGTCGCCGCCGCGATCGCCGGGCTCGATCCCGAGGAGGCGCTGGTGATCCCGGCCACCGGGACCGCTGCTCCGGCCCGTGATGCCGACCCTCGGGCACGCGAGGCAGCCCGGGTCGGGGCCGGGCAGCTCACCTGCATCGCGACCCTCGCCGGGGCGCCCGCGGTCGCGCTGCCGCTCGCCGAAGCCGAGGGCCTGCCGGTGGGGATCAGCCTCGTCGGCCCGCCTGGCGCCGACGGCGTCCTGCTGGCGGCGGCGTAAGCTCGGGCCGGCGATGACGACCACCGCCGCACCGTCGGACTCGGCGGTCGACCTGAAGGCGCTCGACGCCGTGCAGCGGCGGGTGCTGTGGCTGGCGACGAGCATCGTCCACCACGCCAACAAGGTGCGCGAGACGGCGTCGGGGGTCAAGGTCGGCGGCCACCAGGCCTCGTCGGCCTCGCTGACGAGCGTGATGACGGCGCTCTACTTCGCCCACCTGCGCGGGCCCGACCGCGTCTCGGTGAAGCCGCACGCGGCGCCGGTGCTGCACGCGGTCAACTACCTGCTCGGCCGCCTCGACCGCGACTACCTGACGCGGCTGCGCGAGTTCGGCGGCCTGCAGAGCTACCCCAGCAGGGCCAAGGATCCCGACCCGGTCGACTTCTCAACCGGCTCGGTCGGCATCGGCGCGACCGCGACCCTCTGGAGCAGCCTCGCCCACCGCTACGTCGCCGGCCACTTCGACGTTCCCCGCGGCGGACGCCAGATCGCGATCCTCGGCGACGCCGAGCTCGACGAGGGGGCGATCTGGGAGGCGCTCGTCGACCCGATGGTCCCGCGACTCGGTGAGGTCCTGTGGATCGTCGACCTCAACCGCCAGTCGCTGGATCGCGTCGTCCCCGATATCGCGGCCGGGCGGATCGGGGAGATGTTCGACGCCGCGGGCTGGCAGACGATCACGGTCAAGTACGGGCGCCGCCTGCGCGACCTCTTCGGCCGCGACGGCGGCGAGGCGCTGCGCCGGCGGATCGACGAGATGAGCAACGAGGAATACCAGCGGCTGCTGCGCACGCCCGCCTCCGAGCTGCGCCAGCGGCTTCCCGGCCAGGGCGGCCAACGCCGGTCGATCGAGAGGCTCCTGGCCGACGTCCACGACGAGGACGTCGGAGCCGCGCTGCGCGACCTCGCCGGCCACGACCTCGCCGACCTGCTCGACGCCTTCCGGCGAGCCGACGAGACCGCGGACCGCCCCTCGGTCGTCTTCGCCTACACGATCAAGGCCTGGTCGCTGCCCACCCAGGGCCATCCGGCCAACCACTCGGCGCTGCTCTCGGCCGGGCAGTGGGAGCAGCTCGCGAGCGAGCTCGGCGCCGACAGCGCGGATCCCTGGGCGGAGTTCGAGCCGGGAACCGCCGAGGCCGAGCTCTGCGACCTCGCGGCGCGCCGGCTCGAGCGCGAGACGGCGCCACGGCGCGAGGCCCCGCCGATGCCGAAGGACGTCGGCCGCACCCATACCGGCGAGACCTCGACCCAGCAATCGTTCGGCCGCTTCTTCGTCGACCTCCGCCATGCGGCGCCCGAGGTCGTCGAGCACGTGGTCACCGTGAGCCCCGACGTCGCCTCGTCGACCAACCTCGGCGGCTGGATCAACCACGCCGGCGTCTGGAACCTCGGCGACCGCATCGACTGGTTCGCCGACGACCGCGACACGCTCGTCCGCTGGCGCGAGTCGACCCACGGCCAGCACATCGAGCTCGGCATCGCCGAGGGCAACCTCGTCGGCCTGCTCGGCGAGCTCGGGGCGACCTGGTCTCGCGACGGCCAGCCGCTGCTGCCGATCGGCACGATCTACGACCCGTTCGTGAACCGCGCGCTGGAGCCGTGGTCGTTCGGGATCTACGCCGGCGGGCAGTCGGTGCTCGTGGGCACGCCGTCCGGGGTGACGCTCGCGCCGGAGGGCGGCGCCCACCAGTCGATCATCACTCCCTCGGTCGGGATCGAGCAGCCCCGGTGCGTCTCCTGGGAGCCCGCCTTCGGCCAGGACCTCGAGTGGACGCTGCTGCACGCCCTCGGCCGCCTCGGCCGCCCGGACGGCGTCTCGGCCTACTTCCGCCTCAGCACGAGGCCGATCGACCAGGCGCTCGCCGCGGTGCCCGAGGACGGCGCGGAGCGCGAGCGCCGCCGGCTCGACGTGCTCGGCGGCGGCTATCTCCTCCGCCGGGCGCCGGACCCGCCGCGCGTGACGCTGGTCGGGGTCGGCGCGGTGATGCCCGAGGCGCTGGCGGCGGCGGAGGAGCTCGCCGACGGCGGGATCGCCGCCGACATCGTCTGCCTCACCTCACCCGACCTCGTCTTCCGCGCGATTCAGGCGCGCCGCGGCCTGGCGGAGGCCGACGACGGGATCCTCGACCGGATCTTCGCCCCCGAGCGCCGGGCGCCGGCGGTGACCCTGCTCGACGGTCACCCGCATACGCTCGCCTTCATCTCGGGCTTTACCGGCATGGCCACGGCGTGCCTCGGCGTGGACGACTTCGGCCAGTCCGGCGACGTCGGCGACCTCTACCGCCACTTCGGCATCGACGCCGAGACCGTGGTCGGCGCCGCCCTCGACCTGGTCTCGTGAACCCGGTTCAGGTCCCCGGATCGAAGTCGTGCCGGTCGAGGAGCTTGCGGATCTCGCGCGCCACGGGCGGGTCGCGAAACGCGTTATAGGAGGCGAGAAAGTTGCCCGGACCGTGCGGGCTCGGGCGGATGCACTCGGGATAGAGCACCGGGTAGGAGACCCGGAACCCGAACTTGTGCTGCGCCGCGGCTCGCTGGCGGATCAGCTTGCGCCGCCGCCGCGTGTTCATGCTCTTGATGAAGCGACAGCCGCCGCTGGCCTTGTCGTCAGGGTCGTTGTTGAGGTGGTAGAGGACGGGGGCCTTGTGCGACAGCCGCCGCACGGCCCGGAGCTTGATCCTGAAGCCGTCGTCCTGGACGCTCAGGAAGTCGGCGTTGACCGGGTAGGCGCGCTGGCGCAGGATGCCGAAGACGTTGCCGCCGATCCACTGGCCGTTGGTGTGGGCCCAGGCGATCGCCGCCCTGACCATCTTCGGGTGCTGCTTCGCCGCGGTGGAGAAGAAGTCGAAGAACCAGCCCTCGTTGCCGAGCTTCGCGCTCAGGCGGCGCATCGTCCGGGTCACGGCGGCCGGGGTCCGGTACTGGTCGGCGTTGAGGACGACGTCGAACTGGGCGGTGGGGCTCTGGCGGTGGACGATGGCGCGGATCTGCCGCCACGCCCGCGCCTCCGCGTGGGTCGGGAACTGGTTGCGCGCGTAGCGCAGCAGGCCGGTGACCCATGTGGGCCGCAGCGAGGCGAGCGAGCGGCCGATCCGGCGCGCGTTGCTGTTGCGCACCGTCGAGAAGCGCGTGTGGTAGACGCGGGTGTGGACCACGCGAGAGAGCGCCGGCGGGAAGGTCTGCGGCCCGGGCGGGATCGGGCGCTCGGCGCGCGGGCCGGCGGTCGCCGCCTCCCCCGCGGCCGAGGCGACGCCGCCGACGAGAGCGGCCACGCACAGCACACCGAGCAGACCGCGGGCGACCATCGTCGTCTTCATATAGCAGCCGGCGCGGATCGGGTCGCCCGCCGAGCGCCGGCCCGCACCCCGGTCAGCGCAGCTCGTTCTCGCGGGCCGGGAGGCGCGCCGAGCGCGGCGCGGCGGGAACGACGGCCCGCGCTCGGGCGCCGCCGCGAGCTCCCCACTTCACGGCCACGGGGTCGAGCTGGGCGAGCAGCGCCTTCCAGGTCGGGGCGTCGAGCACCCCGGTCGGGGCCAGGCCGACGGTGCCCTGGAACTCGCGCACGCCGCGCGAGGTGAGCAGCCCGTAGCTGCCGCTAACCTCGGCGTCGAAGAACCCGCCCGCGTCGAGGTGCTCCTGGGCCCAGACGACCAGGTCACCCGCGGCGCCCTTCTCCAGCGTCGGGTAGGCGCGGCTGGGCCGGTAGCCGCGGGCCCGGCCGACCCGGCGCCGGGTCGCGGAGCGGAAGCCGTTCGCCGAGGCGTGCTGCCATGACCACCACGAGGTCCCGGCGAAGCCGCTCGCCTTCGCGAGCTGGCGGAAGCGCCGCACCTCGCGCCCCGGTGGGTTGTCGTAGAGCTGGCCGATCGGCGCGATCGGGCGGCCGTAGACGCGGTTGTAGGTGTAGGTGGTCGCCACCGCCCGGTCGACGCTGTCGCCGATCGCCCGCCAGTAGACCTGCGGCAGGTTGAACTCGGCGCCACCGGGGCCGAGGAAGACCGAATAGGGATAGGCCGGGTGGTAATGCACGTAGGGGAACCCGGCGAGCCCGATCGGGAAGTCCTCGCCCACCGCCGCCCGCAGGCGGGTGACGTAGGTCCGGGCCTGCGCGTATCGGCCCTCGTACTCGGACTCGGCGTCGATCACAAGGCAGTCGGCGCCGTCCGCGGCGGCGGCCGCGCCGACCTGCGCCTCGCCGACCGGGTCGCTGCCGTAGACGTACTGCCAGGCGCAGACGCGCAACCCGCGCCGCTCGAGCTGCGCGACCAGTCCCGGTGTGAACTGGCTCCAGCTGTCGTCGCCGTCACCGGCCTTGATGAAGACCGTCTCGATCCCCCGCGAGCGAGCGCGGGAGGCGATCCGGGCCGGGCTTCCTCCCTGGGCCTTGGAGACGTACCAGATCCACATCCCGTCGCCCCGGAAGGCCGAGCCGTCGGCGACCGTCGGCGCGGGCACCGGTTGCTGGGGCGCGGCGATCCCGGACCCGGGCGCCAGGACGAGCGCGCAGGCCATGCCTGCCGCAACCGCGATCGTGCGGCAACGAGCCACGGCGCAGGTCTCGGCTGGCAGCTTCATCGGGGGGCCGGCTGATCGGTGTCCTACCGCTTCAACAGCACCGCGGACGGATCGATGCGCCTCCGGCAAGGTGACGCCCGCCACCCGCGGCGGGCTCAGGAGCGGCCGATCACCCGATCGAGCTGGCGAAGACGAAGCGACTCCGGCACCCGCGCGGCGAGCAGGTCGCGGAGCCGGCGGCGGATGCCCGAGCCCGCGAGGACGACCGAGGCGGCCCGGCGCGAGCCGCGTACGAGCGTCGCGGTGCGCTCGAGCCGCGCCTTCTCGTACGCCGTCAGCGCCACGTAGGTGCTGGTCGAGCCGGCGACCGCTTCCCCGAGCGCGACCGCGTCCTCGAGCGCCGAGCAGGCGCCCTGGCCGAGGAACGGCAGCATCGGGTGCGCCGCGTCGCCGAGCAGGGTCGTGGCGCCGTCGGTCCAGCGCTTGGCGGGCGGCCTGTCGAAGAGCCGGTGGCAGAGGATCTCGTCGCGCGGGGTGGCGTGGACGATCTGCGGCAGGGGCGGCGCGTACTCGTAGAGGCTGTTCTGGAGCAGGGCGCCGTCGGTGCGGCCGCGAAGCGCCACGTACCAGTAGACGAGCCCGCCGCTGAGCGGCAGCAGCCCCGCCACGGTGCCACTCCCCCACCACTCCCCGGCCGGAACGTCGCCGTTCCAGGCCGCGATCCCGCGGAAGGCGACGATGCGCGAGTCGACGGGCTCACCGTCGCGGAGCAAGCGCTCGCGGACGAGCGACCCGAGGCCGTCGGCGCCGACGATCAGGTCGGCGCGCGCTCCGTCGCCGTCGGCGAGCGTGATCCGGCCCTCGTCGACGTCGATCACCCGCGCCCGGAGTCGCAGGTGCTCCTCGCCGAGACCGCGAAGGAGCGCCGCGTGCAGGTCGCGGCGGTTGACGCCGACCAGCGGCGCGTCATAACGCTCGGCGATCAGGTCGGGGTCGAACTCCGCCAGCACCGATCCGTCGGCCCGGCGGAGAGCGCCGCCCGCGCGCGGCACCCCGTCGCCGTCGGCGACCTCGCCGAGCCCGAGCGAGCGCAGCGCGCGCACACCGTTGGGCCAGATCGAGAGACCGGCGCCGAGCGGTCGAACCCGGTCGTTGCGCTCGAATACGGTCACCTCGCAACCCGCCTGGCGCAGCGCGATCCCGGCGGCGAGGCCACCGATCCCGGCGCCGATGACGGCCGCGGTACGGGTCACGCTCGCGAACCTACAGGCCGCGCTACCCGCGAGCGACGGGTCGCCAGAGCTCCTTGCGGATCGCCCAGCGCTCGTGGTCGCGCCACCGGCCGCCGACCTTGACGTAGCGCTCGGAGAACCCCTCGCGGACGAACCCGAGCGAGCGCACGAGCGCCTTCGAGGCTGTGTTCGCCGGCTGAACGTTGGCCTCGACCCGGTGCAGGCGCAGGCGTCCGAAGGCCTGCCCGAGCACCAGGCCCACCCCGGCGCGCATGTAGCCGCGGCCGGCGTAGCCCTCGATCGCGCCGAAGCCGATGTAGGCGCTCTGCAGCGGGTCGCGGACGATCTGGCTCAGGTTGCACATCCCGACCAGCGCGTCGTCGGAGTCGCGCAGGATCAGAAAGCCCTCGAACTCCTCGGTCGCCTGGCGCTCGAGCCAGCGGTCGTAGCCGGCGTCGGTGAGCGGCGCGTAGACCCACGGGCGGTGAAGCCTGCGGCTGCGGCGCAGCGCCTCGAGCACCTGGCCGCGCCGGCCCTCGGTCGGCGCGGCCAGGTGGAGCTCGGGCTCGCGGCTCGTGCCCGCGTTCATCTTGACTCCCTTCTCGACTTGCCTGCGCCGAGTCGCGTCGGGAGGCCGAGCCTGCCAGACCCGCGGCGGTTTCGCTCTCGGCGGCCGGGGTAGGAAACGAATGCCCGCTCAGGCCCATGCCAGTACCTGATCCTCCAGCACTCGTTTTCGGGGCCGACATCACCGGTCTCGCGGTGGTGCGCGCGCTCGGGCGCAACGGCGTTCCCGTCTACGTCGCCGGCGAGCGCAC
>CAWJHV010000003.1:0-33639 GCA_963842795.1 uncultured Solirubrobacterales bacterium
GGTCGCCGCGCGCCCGGCCGAGCGCCGCGACGGGACGATGCAGGAGGCGTTCCCGATCGAGGACATGCGCCGCCTCGCCGCCGCCCGCTCTGCGTCCTAGCCAGGGATCGCCCCGACCCGGCCTCGCCCTGCTGGCGGCCTCGCTGGCGCTGTTCCTGGTCGACCTCGACTTCTTCGCGCTCAACCTGGCGCTGCCGGGAATGGCGGACGAGCTCGGGGTCTCGACCACCGACCTGCAGTGGGTGATCTCGGGCTACATGCTCGCGCTCGGCGCGTTCCTGATCCCAGGTGGCCGGCTCGGCGACATCCTCGGCCGCCGCCGGACGCTGATCTACGGCCTGGCGATCTTCGCCGGGGCCTCGACCGTGTGCGGCCTGGTCGACTCCGCCGAGCTCGTGATCGGGTTCCGGATCGTGCAGGGGATCGGCGCGGCGATCATCTTCCCGGTCTGCGTCGCGGTGGTCACCAACGCCTACCCGGCGGAGCGTCGCAAGCGCGCGATCGGGAACCTCTACGGGCTCGCGGCGGTCGCGGTCGCCGTGGGGCCGTTCTTCGGCGGCTTCTTCACCGAGGAGGTGAGCTGGCGAGCCGTCTTCCTCGTCAACGTGCCCTTGGGCGTGGCCGCGATCGCGGTCGCGCTGCGGGGGATCCGCGAGTCGCGCGACGAGACCGTGCCGCGGCGGATCGACTTCGCCGGCCTCGCCGCGGTCGCGATCGGGATCGGGGCGATCACGTACGGCGTCGACGCCGGCGGGGACGAGGGCTGGGCCTCGCCCGGGGTCCTGGTCCCGATCCTCGGCGGCGCGGCGGTGCTGGCCGCGTTCGTCGCGATCGAGGCCAGGGTGCCGTTCCCGCTGATCGACCTGTCGCTGTTTCGCAACCTGCCCTACGTCGTCGTCACCCTGCTCGGGATGATCGGCAACACGGCCTTCGTGATCACCACCTTCACCTCGGCGATCTACCTGCAGCAGGTGCGTGACCTGAGCCCGATCGAGGCGGGGGCGGTGTACCTGGCGGCCTCGGTGACGACGGCGATCGCCGGGCCGCTCTCGGGCCGGCTCGGCGAGCGGTTCGACATCCCACGGCTGATGGCCGTATCGATGCTGATCGGCGCCACCGCGCTGCTGCTGATCTCCCTCGACACGGCCTATGCGGTCTACGTGCCCCTGCTCTTGGTCTTCGGCCTCGGCTACGGCCTCTGCTGGTCCCTCGCGTCGGTCGGCACCCAGACGGTCGTGCCGACCGAGACGGCCGGGGCGGCCTCGGGGGTGACGCTGGCGATCGTGATCGGGGTGGCCGGGCTCTCGGTGGCGATCGTCACCGCGATCATCGAGGGGCTGGTCGCCGGGGGCACCGGTCAGGCCGAGGCGATCGAGAGCGTCTGGCGCGCCGCGGCGATCGGGTCAGCGGTGCTCGGCGTCGCGCTCGGCGTTCTCGGCGGCGTCGTGCGGTCGGCTCCGCGATGATCCACCGGCGATGAGCAACCCGGAGCTTCGCGATGAGGTGGTCGAGCTGGCCCGCGCGCTGATCCGCCTCGACACCTCGAACCCGCCGGGGAACGAGACCCCCGCCGCGGAGCTGGTCGCCGATCACCTCCGCGGAGCCGGGGTCGAGTGTGAGCTCATCGGCCCCGACCCGAAGCGGCTCAACCTCGTCGCCCGTATCCCCGGCAGCGGGCGGGGGCCGTCGCTGATGCTGCTCGCTCACACCGACGTCGTCCCGGCGCCGACCGCCGGCTGGAGCGTTCCCCCGTTCGAGGCCGCGCTGCGCGACGAGCGACTGATCGGCAGGGGCGCCGTGGACATGAAGAACGAGCTCGCGGCGCGGGTGGTCGCCGTTGCCGCGCTCGCGCGCAGCGGGGTGCGCCCGGACGGCGACGTGGTCCTGATCGCGGAGGCCGACGAGGAGCGCAACACGGACAACGTCGGCCTCTCCTGGCTCGCGCGCGAGCGCCCCGACCTGCGCTGCGACTACGCCATCAACGAGGGCGGGGGCCTGCTGCTCGAGCTCGCCGGCGGGCGCCGCGTGGTCACCGTCTCGGTGGGGGAGAAGCAGGCGACCGCCCTGCGGATCCGGGTCCGTGGCACCGCCGGGCACGCCTCGATTCCCAACCGCACCGACAACGCCGTGCTGCACGCCGCGACCGCCGTCGAGCGGCTGCTCGCCTACGAGGCGCCGGTGCGGCTGGTGCCCGCGGTCGTCACCGCCCTCGACGTGCTCGGCGCGCCTGAGGGCGAGCCCGTCGAGGCGCTCGCGTGGGCCGCCGCCCAGCACCCGGTGCTCGCGGATGAGCTTCCGGCGATCGCCCGGATGACGGTCGCTCCAACCGGCCTGAGGACCTACGAGCCCCCGAACGTGATCCCTCCGTTCGCCGACGTGATCTGCGATTGCCGGACGCTGCCGGGTCAGACCGCCGACGACATCGCCGAGCACGTCGAACGGGCGCTCGGCAACGGCTTCGCCTACGACCTGGAGTTGATCGAGCCGCTCGTTGGCGGCACCGAGTCGCCCACGGACACGCCGCTCTACCGCGCTCTGGAGGAATACGTGGCCGGCCGGGCCGATGCCGAGCTGCTGCCGCTGCTCTCCGCGGGGTTCACCGATTCGCACTGGATCCGCGAGAGCTTCGGAACCGTCGCCTACGGCTTCGCGCCCGTGCTCTTCGGGGACGTCGACGCCTACCTGAACGGTGCCCACGCCGCCGACGAGGCGATCGAGGTCGCCGACCTCGTCGAGATGGCGGACTTCCACCGCCGGCTCCTGATGCCGCCCTGGCTCGCGCTCCCGCCGCAGTCGACATGAAGCGGCGACTCGATCCTGGCCCGAGGGTCATTCGGCGCCTCTGATCCCTGGATTCAGCCCGACTTCGCACATAAGACGGGTCCAGTACCGCCTAATTTGGCCTAAGACTTGACAAATAGGCGGCGATGTGGAATGGATTGGGCCGCTGTGAGGAGGAGTGGCTCATTGGCCTCCCTGCGGGAGGGCAATCGGAAGCTGGTGATCGACGCGCTTCGCGAGCGCGGGATGGCGAGCCGCGCCCAGCTGGCGCGAATCACCGATCTCTCGCGCTCGACCGTCTCGACGATCGTCGCCGACCTGCTCGAGAGCGGTCTCGCGGGCGAGCGCGACGGACAGCCCGACGGTGAGGCGCACGCGGGCCGCCCGCCCGTGATGGTCTCGCTCAACGGCTCCGCCGGGCTCGCGGTCGGGATCGACTTCGGCCACCGCCACCTGCGCGTTGCGGTCTCCGACCTCTCGCACACCGTGCTCGCCGAAACCTGGCGGGAGCTCGACGTGGATCACTCCGCCGACCAGGGGCTGGAGACCGCGGTCGAGTTCGTCGACGAGGTGCTGGCCGAGGCGGATGCCGACCGCGCCCGCGTGATCGGGGTCGGCATGGGGCTGCCCGCCCCGATCGACCGCGCCACCGGCGCCGTCCAGGCCGCCTCGATCCTCCCCGGCTGGGTCGGCGTCGACGCCGCCGCCGAGGCGAGCGCGCGGCTCGGGCTCCCGGTCCAGGTCGACAACGACGCCAACCTGGGTGCGCTCGCCGAGCACGCCTGGGGTGCGGCGAAGGGCAAGTCCGAGGTCGCCTACATCAAGGCGTCGTCCGGGATCGGCGCCGGCCTCGTCTCCGGCGGACGGCTGCAGCACGGCGTCGGCGGGACGGCCGGCGAGATCGGCCACACGTTGATCGCCGAGGGCGGGCCCGTGTGCCGCTGCGGCAACCGCGGCTGCCTCGAGACGCTCGCCTCGACCCGGGCGATCGCAGCGCTGCTGAGCGCCAGCCGGGCCGAGGAGATCTCGACCCGGAGGCTGCTCGAGCTGTGCGCGTCCGGCGACGCCGCGGCCCAGCGGCTCGTCGGCGACGCGGGGCGCGCGATCGGGGTCGCGGTGGCGAACCTCTGCAATCTGCTCAACCCGGAGTGCGTGGTCGTCGGCGGCGATCTGAGCGCCGCAGGCGAGGTGCTGCTCGGGCCGCTGCGCGACGAGGCGCAGCGGAACGCAATCCCGAGTGCCGCCGCCGACGTCGAGATCGTCGCCGGCGTGCTCGGGGAGCGCGCCGAGCTGCTCGGCGCGCTGGCGCTGGTGATGCACGAGTCGGACAGGTTCTCGACCACGACGACGTTGAGCGAGGCGGCGTGAGAGTTGCAAATCAGATCCCGCGAGAGCGGGCAATCGACGAGAGTGAAAGGGTGCGTTAGAGATGGAATCTTCGTCAAGGAGGTTGCGAATGAACGGGAGAAGGAAGCGGGCGCGGATGCTCGTTCCGCTCGCCGGGCTCGTGTTGGCTCTCGGGCTGGCCGCGTGCGGAAGCGACGATTCGAGCGACAGCACCAGCGAGAGCTCGGAGGGAGGCAGCGGCACGATCGGCTTCCTGCTGCCCGAGACCGAGACGGCTCGATACGAGACCCAGGACAAGCCGCTGTTCGAAAGCGCGGTGAGCAACCTGTGTCCGGATTGCGAGATCCTCTACCAGAACGCCGATCAGGACGCGACCAAGCAGCAGTCCCAGGTTGAGGCGATGGTCACCCAGGGTGTCGACGTGCTCGTCCTCGACCCGGTCGACTCGACCTCGGCCGCGGGGCTCGTCACCCGCGCCCAGCAGTCGGACATCCCGGTGATCAGCTACGACCGGCTGATCCTGGACGCGGATCTGGCGGCCTACGCCGAGTTCAACTCGAGCGAGGTCGGGACTCAGCAGGGCGAGGCGCTCGCCAAGAAGCTGTCCGAGGACGGCAACCCGTCCGGCCCGATCGTCCAGATCAACGGCGACCCGAAGGACAACAACGCGAAGTTGTTCAAGGAGGGTGCCTCGGCCGTCTTCACCAAGGAGGGGATCGACGTCGCCAACGACTACGACACCCCCGACTGGCTGCCGGAGAACGCCCAGAAGGAGATGGAGCAGTCCATCACCGGCCTCGGCAAGGACGGCTTTGCAGGCGTCTATGCCGCCAACGACGGCACCGCCGGTGGCGCGATCGCGGCGCTCAAGGGCGCCGGCATCGATCCGGCGACCAAGCCGGTGACCGGCCAGGACGCAGAGCTCGCCGGGATCCAGCGGATCATCGCCGGTGAGCAGTACATGACGGTCTACAAGCCGATCAAGCCGCTCGCCGACAACGCCGCCGCGCTTGCGGTTGCGGTCGTCAACGGTGAGGACCCGGCCACGGCCGACGTCATCAACGGCAAGGAGGACAACGGCACCGAGGAAGTGCCGAGCGCGATCACCGAGACGATCCCCGTGTTCAAGGACAACGTCCAGGACACGGTGGTCAAGGACGGCTACTGGACCGTCGACGAGATCTGCACGGCCCAGTACGCGCAGGCCTGCAAGGACGCCGGACTCAAGTAGTCACGGATCAATAGCCTGAGGCGCGAGGAGAGGCGAACATGAATCAGAGCCAGAGCACGCCGGCTGCATCTGGGCCCGATTCGGGGTCGCAGCCTCTCCTCGCGCTGAAGGGCATCACGAAGAGCTTCGGCGCGGTCGAAGCGCTCAAGGACGTCTCCCTCGAGATCTATCCCGGCGAGGTCGTCGGCCTGGTCGGCGACAACGGCGCCGGTAAGTCGACCCTGATCAAGTCGATCGCGGGGGCTCAGCCGCCGGACTCGGGTGAGTTCCTATGGGAGGGCCAGAGCGTCCGCCTGCCGACCCCGCAGGCGGCCACGGCGCGCGGGATCGCGACCGTCTATCAGGACCTCGCGCTGGCCGAGAACCTCGACGTGGTCGCCAACCTGTTCCTCGGCCAGGAGGTCGCCACCACCCTGGCGTTCGTGAGCGTCCTCGACGAGGTGTCGATGGAGCAGAAGTCGGTCGAGCTGCTGAGCTCCCTCGGGGTGACGACGCTGCGCAGCGTGCGCACGGAGGTCGCCTCCCTGTCCGGCGGGCAGCGCCAGGCGGTCGCGATCGCCCGCTCGCTGCTCGGCGAGCCGAAGCTGGTTCTGCTCGACGAGCCGACGGCGGCGCTGGGAATCGTCCAGACCGCCCAGATCCTGAAGCTGATCGTGCGCTTGCGCGAGCGCGGCCTCGGGGTGGTCGTGATCAGCCACAACCTCGCGAACGTGTTCGAGGTCTGCGACCGGGTCGCGGTGCTACGGCTCGGCCGGATGGCGTCGACCTTCAATGCAGCGGATGCGACACGGGAGCAGATCGTCGCCTCGATGACCGGCGCCGACGTTCAGGAGCGCTCGACCGAGGAGACGCCGCTGTGAGGCGGAATCGAGCCGCGCCGCCGTTGAGGCGCTTGTCATGAGCACTCCCGAGCCCACGATCGGCACCGCCCCGGCAGAGGCGGTCGACGGGTTCTCGGTACGTCGCGCGCTCGCCGCGCTTGCTCGCGGCGACCTCGCCTCGCTCCGTGTGATCATCGGGATCGCGGTCATCTGGACGATCTTCCAGATCGCCAACGACCGCTTCCTGTCGGCGGTGAACCTCTCCAACCTCACCCTGCAGATCGCCGCGGTGGCGACGATCTCGATCGGGGTCGTGCTCGTCCTGCTGCTCGGCGAGATCGACCTCTCGGTGGGCGCGGTCAGCGGCCTCGCCGCCGGTGTGATGGGGGTGCTCACCGTCCAGCACGGCTGGGACCCGGTCCTCGGAATCGTCGCCGGCCTCGCGGTCGGAGTCGCGATCGGGTTCTTCAACGGCTTCATGGTGACCACGTTCGGGATCCCGTCGTTCGTGGTCACGCTCGCCGGCCTGCTCGCCTGGCAGGGCGCGTTGCTCTACGTGCTCGGCGACACCGGCTCGGTGAACCTGCCGCCGAGCATCATCACCGACCTGACGACAACCTTCTTCGACCCGGTGGTCAGTTGGATCCTCGCGATCGCCGCGATCGCCCTCGTGGCAGGGAGCCAGTTCCTGGGTCGCCGTCGACGAGCGGCGGCGGGGCTGGAGTCCGGGCCGATCGCCGGCGCGCTCCTGCGCCTGGCCCTGATCGCCGGAGCGATCGTCGGCGCGACCGCGATCCTCAACGCCGACCGCGGAGTGCCGCTGGCGGCGGTGATCGTGATCGTGCTGATGGCCGTGTTCACGTTCATCACCGAGCGCACCCGCTACGGCCGCCACCTGTTCGCGGTCGGCGGCAACGAGGAGGCGGCACGCCGGGCCGGGATCAGGGTCAGGTGGGTCAAGATCAGCGTCTTCACGCTCGCCTCGACCCTCGCGGCCGCCGGAGGGATCCTCGCGGCCTCGCGGCTGCTGGCCGTCAACCAGCAGGCGGGCAGCGGCGACGTGCTGCTGCTGGCGATCGCCGGCCCGGTGATCGCCGGCACCAGCCTGTTCGGCGGCCGAGGCTACATCTGGTCGGCGTTGCTCGGCGCGGTCGTGATCGGCTCGATCTCCAACGGCATGGACCTGCTGGCGCTCGACTCCGACATCAAGTTCATGATCACCGGCGCCGTGCTCCTCGGCGCGGTGACGATCGACGCCCTGACCCGGCAGCGCCGCCAGCAGGCGCGCTGACCGCGGCCGAGGGCCGGAGGCCCCGCGGCGGCGCGCTCACGAATGGGCCCGCCGCAGCGTTCGCCTGACGTGGAGGCGAAGCTCGGCTACCGAGCACCGTTGGACGGCGAGGGGCTGATCCGCTTCTTCGGGCGGCGGGCGGTCCCCGGGGTCGAGGAGGTGGCCGGTGGCGTGTATCGGCGCAGCCTCCGGCTGCCGGGGGGACCCGGCGTGATCGAGCTCGACCCCGCTGGCACGCAGGTCGTGGCGCGACTCCGGCTCGCCGACCGCCGCGATCGCGACGCCGCGCTGGCTCGCTGCCGCGCTCTGCTCGATCTCGACGCGGATTCGGGTGCGGTCGCCCGCGTGCTCGGCGCCGATCCGCTGCTCGCGCCGTTGGTCGCGGCGACGCCGGGCACCCGCGTCCCGGGCAGCGTCGACGTCGCCGAGCTCGCGGTGCGCGCGGTGCTCGGCCAGCAGGTCTCGCTCGGCGCCGCGATCACCCTCGCCGGGCGCCTGGTCGCCGCCTACGGCGAGCCGCTGGAGCGCCCGGTGGGGTCGGTCACCCATCTGTTCCCGTCGGCGGCGGCGCTCGCGGGCGCGAGCCCGGAGCACCTCGCGATGCCCGCCGCGCGGCGCCGCGCGCTCGTCGGCCTGTGCTCGGCGCTCGCCGCGCGAGAGGTGGTCCTCGACCCCGGCGTCGAGCCGGCCGAGGCGCGGCGGCGCCTGTTGGCGCTGCCGGGGATCGGTCCCTGGACCGCCGAGTACGTGGCGATGCGCGGCCTCGGCGACGCCGACGCCTTCCCGGCGACCGACCTCGGGGTCAGACGGGCGCTCGAGCGCCTGGGCGAGGACGGGCGCCCCGCGGCGGCCGAGCGGCTCGCCGAGCCGTGGCGCCCGTACCGCGCCTACGCCGTCCAGTACCTGTGGGCGTCGCTCGCCGGCCAGTAGGCCCGCCTCATGCCGAGGGTGGTCGACCTTTCCTCCCCAACCGGGGGTCCAAGTGCAACCACCGTGCTCGAGAAGCCGAGGTCAGCCGTCGTCCTGGCGAAACGCCCAGCGAACCTCGTCGATCTCCAGCTCCGAGGCGAGGCAGGCGAGCAGCTTCATCCGCGCCGCCTGAGGCGAGAGGAACCCCGCCGGGATGATCCCGGTCTCGCGCAGGTCGCGCTCGGAGCCGCGGTAGCCGTAGGTCGCGCTGAGGATCACGCCGCGCTCGGGGCGGCAGTAGGCGACCACCGGGATCCGCTTGGCCGCCTCGGCCCAGAGCTCGAGCAAGGGCGGCGCCAGGTGCCCGGCGCCGAGGGTGCCGATCACGGCCCCCTCGGGGTCTGAGTCGAGCGCCGCGCGCGCCAGCGTGCCGTCGTCGCCGGCGCCGGTGCCGACGACGAGCACCCGGCCGTTGAGGTGCGGCGGGTCGAGCGGCGGGTTGCGGGGGATCCGCGACCAGATCGTCGGATGGCCCTCGGTCACCCGGCCGAGCGGGCCCGTCTGCGGTGAGGAGAAGGCGACGAGCGAGGTCGTGTCGGTCTTGCGCGCGCAGCGCGCGTGGTGGATCTCGCCGCCGAAGCAGACCAGGACGCCCATGCCCGCGGCGGCGTCGCCGGCGGCGACGCTGACGGCGTCGACGGCGTTCGCCGGCCCGTCGGCACCCGGCGCCGAGGCCGGGCGGATCGCCCCCGTGAAGACGATCGGCGCCTCGGCGTCGTGGACGACGTCGCAGAGCATCGCCGTCTCCTCGAGCGTGTCGGTGCCGTGGGTGACCACGACGCCGATCCCGCGCCGGGCCGCGTCGCGGGCGCGCCGGCAGATCTGCAGCTGGTCCTCCAGGCTCAGGTGCGCGCTCGGCAGGTTGGTGACCGTCTGCGCCTCGAGCCCATCGTGGTCGGCGAGGCTGGGGATGCTCGCCAGCAGTCCCTCGGCATCGAGCTCCGGCGTCGCCCCAGCCTCACCGGTCATCGAGATCGTGCCCCCGGCCACAAGGATCCGGACCTGGCGCGCGCGCCTCGGTGCCCCTTCCCTCACGGCCACGGCGGCGACGATAGCGGCTCGCCGCGGCACCGTTAGGATCGGCGCCCGATGGCCGGATTGATCGCGGTGGACCGGGTTGACGACGTGGCCGTCGTCCGGATTCAGCGACCGCCGGCGAACGCGCTCGAGCCCGGGCTGCTCGCCGAGGGGGCGGAGGTGATCGCCGGCCTGCGATCCGAGCGCCCGGCCGCGGTGGTGCTCACCGGCTCGGGCGACTTCTTCTCCGGCGGGGTCGACCTGAAGCTGGCGCCGACGCTGACGGCCGACGAGCAGCGAGGGATGGTGGGGGGCATCAACCGGCTCTTCCTCGGGTGGTACGGGTTCCCGGGCCCGGTCGTCGCCGCGGTCAACGGACACGCGGTGGCGGGCGGGATGATCCTCGCTCTCTGCGCCGACCACCGGGTCGGGTCACGCGCGGCGACCTACGGGCTGACCGAGGTGCGCGTCGGCGCCCCGTACCCGGTCGCCGCCCTGGCGGTCGTCCGGGCCGAGCTCGCCCCCGGGCCGGCTCGCCGCCTGGTCCTCGGCGGCGAGCTCGTCGACGCCGACGCCGCGCTCTCGCTGGGGCTCGTCGACGAGCTCGCCGATCCGGACGCGGTGCTCGAGCGTGCCCTCGCGGTCGCCAGGGAGCTCGCGGCGCTTCCCGGCGCGACCTACGAGACGGTCAAGGGCCAGCTCCGCGGGGCGGACCTGGAGGCGATCCGGACCGGGATCGAGCGCGACCCGCTGGCCGAGGGCTGGCTCTCCGACGAGGCCGCCGACGCCGCGCGGGCGGCGCTGGAGCGCTAGTTCAGCTAGACCGCGACCCGGTAGTCGCCGGGGTTGATCCGGCGGGTGCGGCGCCGGTATTCGAGCCACGGCCCGGGCCAGTTGTTCGTGTTCTCACCCCGGGAGTTCACGTACCAGTTGCCGCAGCCGCCGGTCGTCCAGACAGTGTCGCCGCTGCGGCGTGCCATCTCGTCGCGCCACGCTTCCTGGGTCTCGGGGCGCAGGTCGATCCACCTGAAGCCGCTGTCCCGCAGCCGGCGGGCACCGTCGATGATGTAGTTGAACTGCGACTCGAGCGTGTAGGGGACCGAGCCCGAGCCGTGATTGGTGTTCGGCCCGTAGAGCACGAACATGTTTGGGAAGCCCGAGACGGTGGTCCCGAGGAAGGCCTCGGCCCGCTCGCCCCAGACCGCGTTCAGCTCACGCCCGTCGAGCCCGTTGATCTCCATCGGAGCGACGAAGTTGTGGGTCTCGAAGCCGGTCCCGTAGATGATCGTGTCGGCCCCGCGCTCGATCCCGTCGGCGCCGACGACGCCGTCGCGGGTGATCCGCTGCACGGCACCGGAGACCAGCTCGACGTCGTCGCGGAGCAGGGTCGGATACCAGTCGCTGGTGAACAGCACCCGCTTGCAGCCGATCTCGTAGTCGGGGGTCGCCCTGGCGAGCAGGTCGGGGTCGTGGCCGAGCATCTGCCGGCGCTCGCGGTCGGCGATCTTCCGGAACGGTGCGAGCACCCGCGGGTGGCCGGTGAACCCGTACGTGCCGAGCTCGAAGAAGGCGAACAGGCCCAGGCGGCTGGCGGCGACCCTGGCGGGGAACCGGCGGAAGAGCCGCCGCTCCCATTCGGGGTAGAGGCGGTCGGTCTTCGGCAGGATCCAGGGCGCCGAGCGCTGGTAGATCGTCGTCGAGCCGGCCGACTCGGCGATCTCGGGCACGAACTGGATCGCGCTTGCGCCGGTGCCGATCACCGCCACGCTGCGCCCGGCGAGGTCGTGCTCGTGGTCCCATTCGGCCGAGTGGAACGCCGGCCCGGCGAAGTCCTCGATTCCCTGCAGCGGCGGGATCGCCGGACGGGTGAGCTGTCCGCAGGCGGTCACCAGGAGGTCGAACTCATGCTCGGCGCCGTCGTCCGTGCGCAGGGTCCAGCGACCCGCCACGGGGTCGAACCCGGCGCTCAAGACCTCGGTCTCCAGGCGCAGGTGCGGCGTGATCCCGTAGCGCCGTGAGCAGTCCTCGAGGTAGGCGAGGATCTCCTCGCGCGGCGCGTAGCGGCGCGACCAGTGGTGGCCGGGCGCGAACGAGTACGAGTACAGGTGGGAGGGCACGTCGCAGGCGGCGCCCGGGTACGTGTTCGCGCGCCAGACGCCGCCGACCCTGTCGCCGCGCTCGAAGATCTCGAACCGGTCGAACCCGACCTCGCGGAGCTTGATCCCCGCCCCGACGCCGCCGAAACCGGCGCCGACGATGCCGACGGACAGATCCCGCTTCGCTCCGTTGGCGCTCCCCATCGCCGGTTGAATCTAGCGCGCGCACGGCCGCGGACCGCCGATTGCCCGGTCGGCCGACATGGCGCCGGGCGAGGTGGGATCGGCTACGCTCGCGACGAGCATGGCCGGGGGTGCTGCGAGCGAGGGGAGAGGCGCGCGAGGCGCGGTCGTCGCCATGGCGACGGCGCTGGCGCTCGTGCTGGCGCCCGCCGGCGCCGCGGGCGCCACCGACGGCCTCGACCGCTACTCGATCGTCCACGGCTGCTACGAGCTCACGCCGGCAGGGGGCGGGGCCGCCGTCGCCCAGCAGGGCGGGGGCTACGTCGCCGCCGCCGTCTCCGGGGCGCCCGAGGCCTTCCGGATGCAGGCGACCGATCTCGGTCGCTACCTCTTCTACGGGCGGTCGGCCGATTTCCTCGCCCTCTCCGGCGACGCGGTCGTCTCGGCGTCGCAGCCGAGCGACTCCGCCGACTGGACCGTCGACGAGGACGGCGACGCGTTCACGGTCGTCAACGAGCACGCCGGCCGCCAGCTCGCGGTCGGCGACGGCGGCGCTCTGGTCTCGGTGCCCGTGGGCGGCGCCGGCGGCGCGGGCCGGTTCTCGTTCGAGAAGGCGAGCGGCTGCCCGGAGTACCCCGAGGTCGAGGTCGACGCCAGCGGCCGTCCGGCGACCGGCAAGCAGCCCTACGGCGAGGTCTCGGGCCTGATCGACGGCCACATCCACGGGATGGCCTACGAGTTCCTCGGCGGGCGCGCCCACTGCGGCCGTCCGTGGCACCGCTTCGGCGCCCCCTACGCCCTCCGCGACTGTCCCGACCACGAGCTCGGCCACGGCTGCGCCGCGGTGCTCGAGAACGTCCTCTACGGCGACCCGGCCCGCTGTCACGACCCGGTCGGCTGGCCGACCTTCGCCGAGTGGCCCGACTACAAGTCGCTCACCCACGAGCAGACCTACTGGCGCTGGCTCGAGCGCTCCTGGCGCGGCGGCCTGCGGGTCTACGTGAACCTGTTCGTCGAGAACCGCATCCTCTGCCAGGTCTACCCCTACAAACAGAACAGCTGCAACGAGATGGACAGCGTCCTGCTGCAGGCGCAGCGGATCCGCGAGCTCCAGGACTACATCGACGCGCAGTACGGCGGTCCCGGCAAGGGCTTCTTCCGCATCGTGAGCAACCCGTATCAGGCCCGCAAGGTGATCAACCAGGGCAAGCTCGCCGTGGTCCAGGGGATGGAGGTCTCAGAGCCCTTCGGCTGCGGCCTGAAGAACGGCTTCCCCGCCTGCGACAGCGCCCAGATCGACGACTGGCTCGACCGCCTCCACGCGCTCGGGGTGCGCCAGCTCGAGATCACGAACAAGTTCGACAACGCCCTCACCGGGGTCGCCGGCGACAACGGCGAGACCGGGACGATCGTCGACGGCGCCAACTTCCTCGCCACCGGCAAGTTCTGGGACCTGAAGACGTGTGAGAACCCCGCCTACCACGACCACGCGCCGACCACGGTCAACTATCCCCACAACGACGACATGATCCTCGCCAACGGGCTCGCCGCCCTGGTGCCGGGCGGGACGCTGCCGGTCTATCCGAGCGGCCCGGTCTGCAACACGCGCGGCCTGACCCCGCTCGGAGAGCACGCGATCGACGGAATCATCGACCGCAAGATGATCTTCGACCCCGACCACATGAGCGTGGTCGCCCGTGAGGCGGCGCTCAACCTGGTCGAGTCGCGTGACTACTCGGGGATCATCTCCTCGCACAGCTGGAGCACCGACGACGCGCTGCCCCGTATCTACGCGCTCGGGGGCATGGTCACGCCCTACGCCGGGGGCTCGACCGACTTCATCCACCAGTGGCAGCACCTGCGCGACTACTACCGCTCCGCCGGCACGCAGTACTTCGGCGTCGGCTACGGCGCCGACATGAACGGCTTCGGCGCCCAGGGACCGCCGCGGGGCGCCGACGTCCCCAACCCGGTCAGCTACCCGTTCCGCTCCTTCGACGGAAAGGTCACCCTCGACCGCCAGCGCTCCGGCCAGCGCGTCTTCGACATCAACACCGACGGCGTCGCCCACTACGGCCTCTACCCGGACTGGGTCGAGGACCTGCGGATGCAGGCCGGCAACCGGATCGTGCGCGACATGGGTCGCGGCGCCGAGGCCTATCTGGAGATGTGGGAACGGGCCGACGGGATCGAGGAGGTGCGCTGCGACCGGTGGCGCCAGCGCTTTTTGACCGCGCGCGGGTTCGCGAAGCGGCTGCGGCTCGGCGCCCGCCCGAAGCAGGTTTTGAAGCGAGCCGGTCAGCCGGTGACCCGGACGCGGACCTGGCGCTGGTGCGCCAACGGCCGCCGCCACGCGAAGGCGATGGAGAAGAAGTCAGGCCGCAAGCGGGTGGTCGCCGTCTTCGACCGCCGTGGCCGCGTGGCGCTGATCGCGACCACGCTGCGCAAGCACCGCGCGGCCGGAGTCCGGGTCGGGATGACGGCCGCAGACCTGCCCGCGAGCGCGCGCCCGTTCGGCCACGGGATCCAGGTGCGCGACGCGGGCCACGGGCGGCGGTTCTTCTACGGGGTGCGCGGCGGGCGGGTGAGGTACGTCGGCGTCGCGGCGCGAGGCGCCGGCGCCACGCCGCGGGCGTTGCGCGGGTACGTGCGCCGCGCGGGCGTGCGCTGAGTACCCCGGGCCTGCGCTGAGGGTTCCGGCCGGGTTTGGCAATGAGGGGGAGGGTTCGGGCGTTCGGCGAGGGGCGCGCGACGCCGCAGCCACCGAGTGTTGGATTTTGGTGCCCATAGGACCAAGATCGCGCACTCGTTTGCTGAGGCGGCCCGGGCGCCCGGGCGAGCGGCCCAACCCCCCTCACTGCCAGCCCCGGCCCGCGCCCTCGCGGCCGTCGCGGGTCCGGGCGCCCCGTCAGGCGTCGGCCTGGAACAGGTACTCGCTGATCCCCAGTCCCTCGTACGGCCCCCAGCGCAGGCGGGTGCGACCCTCGTTGACCGTCGTCAGGCGCTCGCCGCGGCGCTGGCGCAGCGGCGCCACGCTCAGCGCCTCCCCCTCGAGCACCTGCTCGCGCCCGAGCTCGTCGATGGCGCGAGCGACGAAGGTGCGCTGGCAGCCGAGCTCCGGATCGAGCTCGGAGGTGGTCGCGCACTCGCGGATCTCCGCCGCGACCCCGTCGCGCATCGCCAGCCCGCCGCAGGTCTCGCCCCCGTCCGGGGTGCCGACGTTGTTGAGCATGAGGAAGTTCTCGGGGTCGACGACGATCCCGAACCAGCGCCAGTAGGGCACCGCCTGCCAGTCGCGCACACCCCAGGAGTGGTCGCGCATCCCGCGGCCGGCGAGCGGGATCCGGTCGCCGTCGATCTCGATCACGCCGAACAGCGACCCCGGCTGCTCGTAGTGGCGGGCGGCCACAGGGCCGGTGAGCCCGGAGCCGAAGCTCACCGGGCCGGTCCAGGCGGCGAAGCGCAGCTCGCCCCCGAGCGCGACCTCCTCGTAGTCGCGTGGGGCCGTCGCGAGGTTCTCGGCGCGGGCGTAGGCGCGGCCGCGGCCGGCGATCCGCAGGCGCCAGAGCTCGAACGGGAGCGCGCACTCGTAGGCCACCGGCCCGGCCTCGATCGCCTCGCCGTCACCGCTGCGACCGAAGCCGAGCACGAAACGCCCGTCGGGCGCCCAGATCCCGAGGGCGCCCTCGATCACGTTCTCGTTCGGACGCCGGCCGATCCGGGTGTAGAGCGTGGTCTCGGCGTCGCCGCCGCCGAAGTAGAACGAGTCCGACCACTGCTCCTCGGGGCCGGGCGCCTGCGGGCGCTCGTCGGCGGGGGAGGGCTGGGGGCTCAACCGCCCCGGAGCAGGTTCGGCACCGGCAGCGGGCGGCAGCGCTTCTTGCCGCAGTGGCGGTGGATCGCGGGCAGCTCGACGTAGGAGGCGTGGCCGGGCTCGGTGAGCACCTCGACCCGGCCGCCGAGCGACGCGCCGGCCTGAGGCAGCGGCGGGACCTGATGCGGGAAGTCACCGCCGGCGACGGTGATTTCGAGCCGGTGGCCGCGCTTGATCGTCGCCCGCGTGGGGAAGACCTCCACCGGTAGCTCAACCGGCTTCCCCGCGGGGACCGGGAGCATCGAGGCGCGGGTGAACGGGTGCCAGGGCTGGAGCAGGACCCGACGGCCCTTGCGCCGGGTGTCCTTGCCGCGGCGCGAGGCGACGTAACGGCTGCGCTTGCCGTCGACGGCGCGGAAGCTGCCCGCGAGCCAGCCGGCGGTGAGTTCGGTCGCCTTGCCGTCCGGCCCGACGTCCTTGACGCGCACCGCGACCACGGCGTCCGCGGCCGTCGTCCGTACCCAGAGGTTGGCCAGGATCGGGCCCGAGAGCTCGAGCTTGCGCCGCAGCGGCTTGGTCTCGTACACAGCGCTCTCAGCGTCGTCGGCACTACCGTCCGACGTGCACGGGATCCCGTCGCCGAGCCCGGCGGTCCACTGGACGGTGCTCTGGGTGCAGACGCCGGCGGTTGGGTTCTGGGCGAAGGAGAGTGGGCTCTCGCCGGGGCGCGGGGCGGGCCGCGTGATCCGCCCACCACCGCGCAGGTAGCGGCGCCGGGGCTTCAGCCGCGGGTCGGGCCAGTCGGCCTGGACCTTGTAGCGCTCCTTGCCGTAGACGTACTGGGTCACCTTCGGGATCCGCTTGACGTCGGTGTCAATCCCGTACAGCCAGTGGTCGAACCAGCGCAGCTCGATCTCGCTCAGAGACGGCACGCCGTCGCGGGGCAGCCCGGCTCCGCTCGATCCCTCGACGTGGGTCCACGGCCCCATCAGCAGGCGGGCCGGCACATGTCGCTTCAGCCGCTCGTAGACCAGCGGCTCGCCGCGCTGAAAGAGGTCGTGATGGCCGCCGACGACGAACGCGGGGACGTCGATCCGGTCGACGACCTCGAGCGGCGAGCGCGTCTTCCAGAACGGCCCGTCGTAGGCCAGGTCGCCGCCGGTGGCCCCGCCGACGATTGTCGGGACCGTGAAGTTGACCGCTCCCTGGACGTGGTCCACCAGCGCCAGCAGGGACCCGAGCGGATCGTCGGCCGAGGGCGTCGGGGTGAGGCTCCCGGCCGTGACCAGGCCGAGCCAGAGCGGGATGAAGGAGGCGTTGAGCTGGCCTCCGGAGAAGGTGATGTCGCGATAGCTGTCGGCCATCGGGACGATCGGGAAGATCGCCCTCAGGTGCGGCGGGTGCAGGGCCGCGGTGAGCAGTTGGTTGAGGCCCATGTAGGAGGGGCCGGCGAGGCCGACGTCGCCGGTCGACCACGGCTGGGCGGCCGCCCACTCGACCACCTCGTAGCCGTCGCGCTGCTCGGCGGCTCCGAAGCTGTCCCACTGGCCGCCCGAGGCCCCGGTGCCGCGGACGTCGACGGTGACGACCGCGTAGCCGCGCTCGACCAGGTACTCGAACGCGCCACCGAGGGCGATGTTGACCACGCCGTCCTTGTTGTACGGCGTCTGGACGACGATCGTCGGATAACGACCCGGTTGGTCGGGCCGATCGACGTTCGCGCGCAGGGTGACCCCGTCGCTCGCCGGGATCGCGACATTGGCGTCCCGGGCGACGTCGTAGGTCGCGGGCCTCGAGTACTCGCTCCAGCGCTGCGCAGGTTTCGCCGTGGCGACGGCCGGCAGGGCGAGCGCGACGAACAGCGCGAGCGCAAGGACGCTGCGGCGGGTCACGGCGGCAGCTTCGCAGACGCGATTTGCGGTCGCGCCGGTTGTCCGCGCAGGCGTCCGCGGTTCAAGCGCAGCGCCGCCGGCTCCGATAGAGCGCCTGATGGACCTCAGACGCCTTCGACCGAGCCTCGCGGTCGCGGCGGTGGCCTGCGTGGCCGCCGCCCTGCCCGCAGCCGCCTCTGCCCAGGAGGCACCGATCTGCACCAAGGCGAAGGAGCGCCTCGACGACGGCCGCGACGGCTGGGTCGGGAGCCGCCACCACGACAGCGTCATCGGGCTGCGCGGCCAGGACCGCATGGACGGCGGCGAGGGCAACGACTTTGTCAACGGCGGTCGCGACAACGACGTGATCCATGGCTCGCAGGGCGCGGACGTCCTCTGCGGCGGCCGCGGCAGCGACACCATCTACGGCGGGCCCGGCGACGATCTCATCTACGGCGAGGAGGAGAACGACCGGATCATCCCCGGGGCGGGCGATGACCGGGTCCTCGGCAGCGCCGGCAACGACCGGATCCTCGGCTGGGCCGAGCGCGGCGGCGAGATCGTCGACGACGGGATCGACATCCTCAACGGCGGCTGGAACGACGACGTGATCGAGGCCGGCGGGGCCGACAGCATGTACGGCTTCACCCACAACGACGTCCTGCGCACCCGCACCCCGCTCATCGCCCCGGCGATCATGGACGGCGGCGGCAACGACGACACGATCTACGGGTCGGAGGTCGGCGACAACATCCGCGGCGGCGAGCGGCTCTCGGGCCGCGACACGATCTACGGCGCCGCCGGCGACGACATGATCCTCGGCGACGGCAACAACGACGAGCTCTTCGGCCAGCTCGGAGACGACCAGCTGTTCGGCGGCAACGGCGTCGACATGGTCGACGGCGGGGAGGGCGACGACACCTGCGACGGGGGCGACCTCCGCGACAGCGCCGTCGATTGCGACTCGGAGACCTCGATCGAGCTCTGAGCGCGGGGCGGCGGGGCGGCCGCGTGTGCCGGCGCGGGGCGACGGGTAGATTGAGCGCGATGCAGGGAATCCGGGCTCTGCCCGCACGGGGGGCGTTGCTCGCGACCGCGCTGGTCGCGATCGTGGCCGCCGTGCCCGCGCCCGCCTCGGCCCAGGAGGCCCCGATCTGCACGAAGGAGAAGGAGCGCCTCGACGACGGCGTCAACCACTGGTTCGGCGGCCGGCGCGGCGACAGCGTCAACGGCCTGCGCGGCGAGGACCGGATGAACGGCGGCCGGGGCGACGACTTCGTCAACGGCGGCCGCAACAACGATGTGGTCAAGGGCGGGCCCGGCGACGACGTGCTCTGTGGCGGCCGCGGCAGCGACACCATCTACGGCGGCGGGGGAGAGGACGTGATCTACGGCGAGGAGGAGAACGACCGGATCATCCCCGGGCCCGACAACGACAAGGTGCTCGGGAGCGCCGGCAACGACCGGATCCTCGGCTGGGGGAAGGAGGGCGGCGAGGTCGTCGACGACGGCGTCGACATCCTCAACGGCGGCTGGAACGACGACGTGATCGAGGCGGGCGGCGCCGACAGCCTGTACGGCTTCACCCATGACGACCTACTCCGCACCCGAACGCCCTCCGTCGCCCCGGCGATCATGGACGGCGGCGGCAACGACGACACGATCTACGGCTCGGAGGTGGCCGACAACCTCCGCGGCGGCGAGCGGCTCTCGGGCCGCGACACGATCTACGGCGCCGGCGGCGACGACCAGATCCTCGGCGACGGCAACGACGACCAGCTCTTCGGCCAGCTCGGCGACGACGACCTCTTCGGCGGCGACGGGTTCGACCTCGTCGACGGCGGCCACGGCAGCGACTCCTGCGATGGCGGGGAGCTCGACGACCGCGCCCACGACTGCGAGCGCCGCTCCTCGATCGAAGAGCGCCCGGTCGCGTCCTGGCGCTGACTCCGGCCGCTCAGACCTGGGGGTAGCGGTGGATCCGGCCCGGCGGCCGGTCGCTCCTCCGAGCGGGCGAGTGCGCCCCGAAGCGATGGCTCGACAGCTCCTGCGTCGGCGCCTCGGAAGGATCGCGCGGGAGGGCGTCCCAGCGGCGCGAGCTGAGCTCGTCGCGGACCAGGTTGACCAGGCGGTGGGTCGAGGTGTCCAGGGCACCGTTCCCGTTCAGCATCGTCATACCCTCCTTTGTCTACCGTCTTACTAGGTAAAGCATAGCGCAGCACAGCCCCACAGGCCGAGTGACACCTGAGCCACCTGAGAGGTGGCTGAGGTGTCACTCGGCGGGGGAGGTCAGGCCTCGTCCGGGGTGCGGGCGCGGACCCGCATCTCGAGCCCGCCGTCGGGCGAGAGCGTGGGCATCTGGCGCACGGTCATCGTCCGGCCCGGAAGGCGCTCGAAGCGCAGCCGGGCGAGCGCCATCGTCGCCACCAGCTTGACCTCGGTCTGCCCGAACCGCTTGCCGATGCAGATCCGCGACCCGCCTCCGAACGGCACATAGGCACCACGCGGGAGCGCGACCTTGCGCTCACGCTCGAAGCGCTCCGGGACGAACGCCTCGGGGTCTCCGAAGACTTCGGGCAGGCGGTGGCTTGCCCACGAGCAGTAGTTGACGTAGGCGCCCGCCGGCACCCGATAACCGCCGAACTCGAACTCGCGCACCGAGCGCCGCGGCCCGATCCAGGCCGGCGGGTAGAGGCGCAGGGTCTCGTCCAGGACCATGTCGAGATACGGCAGCTCGCCGAAGAGCTGGGCCGGCGTCGGCGCCCGCGAGCCGAGCACCTCGTCCTGCTCGGCCTGCAGGCGGGCGAGCGCGCGGGGGTGGCGGGCGAGCTCGTAGAACATGAACGAGAGCGTCGAGGTCGAGGTGTCGTGACCGGCGAAGATCAGGGTCATCAGCTGATCGCGGATCTGGGCGTCGGTGAGCGTGGAGCCGTCGTCGTCGCGGGCCTCGATGAGCAGGCTGAGGATGTCCTGCCGCTCGGGATCGGGCCGCCGCCGACGCTCGGCGATCTCGGCGAAGACGATCTCGTCGAGCACGGCCCGAGAGGCGACCAGGCGGCGCCAGGGCGAGCCCGGTCCGCGGAGCAGGCGCAGGTGGTAGTCGATCCCGTAGAAGCCGAGCGCACGCTCGAAGTGGTGGGCGGCCGCGGCGCCCTGGCCGCCGTCGTCGGGATCGAGGCCGAGCAGCGCCCGCATCGCGATCCGCATGGCCAGGTTCCGAGCCCAGTCGTAGACATCGACGATCTCGCCCGGCGCCAGCTGCTCGAGCGCGATCTCGGTCTCCCTGGCCATGACCGCGATCGCGGCCTCGATCCGCTCGCGGTGGAAGGCCGGCATCATGATCCGCCGAGCGCGGTCGTGGTAGGCGCCGTCGATGGTGAGCAGTCCGTCGCCGAGCAGCGGGATCAGGTCGCCGAAGCTGCCCTCCCGCCAGGCGAAGTTCTGCGGATGGGAGACGGTGACGTAGTGGTTGGCCTCGGGGCCGAGCATGAACACGACCCGCGAATGCAGCAGCCGGGTGCTGAAGATCGGGCCGTAGCGCTCGTAGAGCGGCAGCAGGACCGACAGCGGGTCGCGGGCCATCTGCCGCGCGCGGGCGACGCTGCCGCGGCCGGGGCCGGGCGGCAGGGCGCCGCCACGACGCTCGGCGACGAGGTCGCCGACGACCCGCCGCAGCGGGTTGCCGGACATCGCCGGCGGCGCCGACGCGATCCCGCCCGCGTCCGGGGCGGGGCCGTAGCCCGGCTCGCTCGTGGTCGGCTCGACCGCTGACACCGTGCGGCGAACGCTAGTCCGTCAGGACGATCCGCCGCGGCCCCGGGTCGACCGCTTGCCGTGCTTGCCGACGACGACCACGCGCTCGGTCATCTGCACCGGGTGCAGGGCGCAGAAGAGGCGGTAGGTGCCCTTCTTGTTGAAGCGCTGGCTGAAGGTGCGGTCGTCGTTGAGGTTGTCGGAGCCGATCCCGATCGGGCCGTTGGCGACGGTGACGTTGTGCAGGTCCTCGGAGGCGAAGCGCCAGTCGAGCGTCGCGCCCTTCTTGATCTTCACGTTGCGGTCGAGGAAGAAGTGATCGCCGACGATCAGCTCCGTGCCCGACCGCACCTTCTTCAGCTTGCCCGGCGGGTTCTTGATCGTCTCCGCGTTGCCGGCGGCGTCGAGCCCGGTGAGCGGGATCCGGTACGGGATCGGGCCCGGGCGGCCGGGCTGGTCGGTGCCGAGGTTGAGGATGTCTCCCGGCAGCCGACCGCAGCGCTCGGTGACCGTCGGATCCGGGGCGACGTAGGCGATCATGATCCCCATCACGCGCACGTGCGGGAGCGAGTCGTCGTAGATCGAGCTCAGGCGCAATCGCTCCCCGGCGGCCACCGGGATCCCCGTCGGGGTGCCGAAGCCGCTCATGTTGATCGGGCCGGGCTCGTGCAGGATCGGCCGCACGTTGTAGAACGGGTGGTCGGGATTGCCCCACGTCGGCAGCGATCGCCCCAGCTCCCGGTCGCCGCAGTCGGGCTCGGTCAGCGTGAGCATGTGAGCACCGCCGTGCACGTGGCCGCCGGCGGCGACCAGGCGCCCCGACTCGGGCAGCGCGAGGTCATACGTGCGGACATTGGTCGAACCGGGCCCGCCGTTGCCGGGAACGTTGTAGATCGGATCGGCGTGGCAGTTGTTGACGTCGAGCCAGTACGGGTCGACCTCCCGGATCCCGGCCGCGTCGGCTCCCGAGACCGAGGTGATCTTGTACTGGATGTAGGCCGTGTCGGTGACCGCGCGGTGGTTCATGAACATGTACAGCAGGCCCCAGAGATCGGACTCCTCGACCCGGTAGCCGTAGCCGGACGGCAGCAGCATCTTCGCCCGCTCCTCCCCCGCGGCGTAGAAGCGCTCGCTGTTGAACCCGGGCATGATGTTGCCGTCGAAGCCCGTGACGCTGGCGCAGGTCCGGTCGCGCGTCGACACGTTTGCGAACACGATGTGGTGGAGCATCAGCCGCTGGATCGGAACGGGGGTCCCGTCCGCGTCGACGACGTCGACCTCCATCCTCGTGATGTAGCCGTGGTCGGAGTCGCTGAACTTCGGGTGCGTGGCCGGGACCATGAAGCTCTGCTGCACCTCGTAGCCGGCGACGGTGACGGGCTTGGTGGTGAACGTGTCGACGTTGACGTCGGCGCCGGCGCTCGCGGGCAGCAGCGCTGCCGCAAGTAGTCCGGCCACGGCCAGGCCGAGCCCGCGCAGGTGCCGTGCCCACCTCCCTGAGCGACGGGGAACACGCGTGTTCATCAGCCGTGAGCATACGGTACGGGCGTGCCAACCGGGCGGCCGCCGCGATAGGCTCCGCGCTCGCAGGCGCCGCGAGCGGCGCTCAATCGACGAGGAGGAATGAGCGATGGCAGCGCAGGCGCGTGTGTTGAAGGGACAGGTCGTGGCGATCACCGGCGGTGCCCGCGGGATCGGCAAGGCGACCGCGAGGGCGCTGGTGCTCAAGGGCGCCCAGGTCGCGATCGGCGACCTCGACCGCGAGCTCGCCGAGCGGACCGCGGCCGAGATCGGCGGCGGGACGATCGCGCTCGAGCTCGACGTCACCCGCCGCGACTCGTTCGAGGGCTTCCTCGACCAGGTCGAGGAGCGGCTCGGCTCCCTCGACGTGCTCGTCAACAACGCCGGGATCATGCCCCTCGGCCGGTTCGTCGACGAAGACGACCTGACCGCGGAGCGCATGGTCGACATCAACGTGCATGGGGTCATGTACGGGATGAAGTTGGCGCTGCCGCGGATGCAGCGCCGCGGCCGCGGGCACGTCGTCAACCTCGCCTCGCAGGCGGGCAAGGCCGGCTTCCCCGGCGGGGCCACCTATTGCGGCACCAAGCACTTCGTCGTCGGCGTCTCGGAGGCGGTCCGCGCGGAGCTGCGCGGCAGCGGGATCGAGATCTCCTGCGTGATGCCCGCGGTCGTCAACACCGAGCTGGGCTCGGGCCTGCCGGAGACACGGGCGATCAAGGTCCTGCAGCCCGAGGACGTCGCCGAGGCGATCGTCGACGCCCTCGAGCGCCCGAAGTTCGACGTCTGGGTCCCGCGCGAGAGCGTCGGCATCTACAAGTTCATGCAGCTGCTGCCGCGCGCCGCGCGCGAGGGTGTCGGCCGCCTGCTGAAGGCCGACAAGGTCCTCGCCGAGGCCGACCCCGGCGCCCGCGCCGCCTACGAGGACCGGGCCGCGCACTCCGAGCCGGCGCTCGACCCAGAGCGCGAGCCCGAGAGCGAGAAGGCCGCGACGTAGCCGCGTCGGTCAGGCCGTCGACAGCAGCGCGGCAAGCGCAAAACCCAACACCGTCACGAGCCCCACCCGGTCGCCGGCCTTTCGCAGCGCCTGCGGCACCATCGTGTCGGCGAGCATGCAGAGGATGGCGCCGCCGGCGAACGCCTTGACGAAGGCGACGACGTCATCGGAGGCATCGCCGAGCAGCTGGTAGCCGAGGCCCGCGGCGATCGCCGAGGCGATCGCGATCGCGAGCCAGAGGCCGAGGATCCACCGCCGCGAATGCCGACCCTCGAGTTCTGCGGTGGCGGAGATCGACTCCGGCAGGTTGGAGATGAAGACCGCGACGATGAACGAGACGCTGACCCCGCCGCCGGAGAGCAGGGTGAGCCCGATCGCCGCCGATTCCGGGATCCCGTCGAGGAGCGCGCCGAGGACGATGCCCTGCGGGTCGTCCTCGTCGACACCGCCCGAGCTGATCAGCCTGTCGCCCGCGAAATATGTCAACGCCCCGGCGCCGAGGCCGGCGGCCGTGGCGAGCCCGCCGCCGATCTCGATCGCCTCCTCGGTGAGGTCGAAGGCAACCGCGCTGATCAGCACTCCGGCGCCGAAGGCCATCACGAACCCGACGCCGACGGGGGAGATTCGCGAGCCGCGGAGGATCGCCAGCACACCTCCGAGCACCAGCGCGAGCCCGCCGACCAGTCCCCAGAGCGCCGCCTCGAGCACGGTCGAAGTGTGACCAGTTTGCCGGTTGTACTGCGGCCGCTCGGGTAGGCGCTATGAAACCCAAAAATCGAGGAGCAAGTGATGACCGAAACGATCAAGCAGGCGAAGCTCGTTCAGTACCTGAGCGAGGCATATGGCAAGGAGAAGGAGCTCGAGACGGCACTCGAGGCTCACTACGCGATGACCACCCGCAAGCCGTACGCGAAGCGGCTCAAGGACCATCTCAAGGAGACCAAGTCGCACGCTCGCGAGCTCGAGCGCCAGATCAAGAAGGTCGGCGGCGGCGGGCCCGCGCTCGCGGAGAAGGTTGCCGGGCCGGCTCTGGGCAAGGCGAAGTCGCTCGTGAAGGGGCCGCTGCACACGGTTCGCGGCACCGGCGAGGCCGAGAAGATGCTCAAGAACGCGAAGACCGAGTACTTCAACGAGCACGAGGAGATCGCCACCTACATCGCGATCGAGACCCTGGCCGAGAGCGTCGGCGACGCCGAGACGGCGAAGCTCGCGCGGGCGATTCGCCGCGACGAGGAGCGGATGGCGAACTACCTCGCCAAGCAGATCCCGGTGCTGGCCAAGGCCGTGGTCAGCGAGGAGGTGCCGGCATCGGAGCGCACCAACGGCGGCCGTCGCCGGCGTTCGTCGAGCTCGCGCGCACGCTCGAGCTCCTCGAAGCCGCGGTCGCGTTCGTCGCGCGGCTCCCAGACGCGTGGCTCCACCCGTAAGCGGAGCCCGCGGAGCAAGGCCGCTTCGAGCCGCTGAGGTCGCGGCGCGCCCCGGGGCCGAGAGTCCCGGGGCGCGTCAGCCGCTGATCGCCGAGCGCCCGTGCGAGGCGCGCTCCGCCGCCTCGCGCAACTCGTCGCGGAACTCGGGGTCGGCGACCTCGGCGAGCGCCAGCCCGCGCTGGTGCACCGTCAGGCCCTGGAGCTCGGCGGCGCCGTGCTCGGTCACGATCACGTCGACCTGGTGGCGCGGGGTGGTGATCACCGCGCCCGCGTCGAACCAGGGCACGATCCGCGAGCGCCGCTCGCCACCCTCGGGAGGCGTAGCCGACCCGCGCCGCTGTTGAGGCGCCTTGAGGGTCACCGTCGAGGGCAGGCAGAGCAGGGCGCGGTCCTCGAGCGAGAGGGCCGGCCCGGAGATGAAGTCCTCGTGGCCGCCGATGCCCGAGTACTGCGTGCCGGCGATCGTGTCGGCGATCACCTGGCCGTGGATGTCGACGGCGAGCGCGGCGTTGATCGTCACCATCATCCGGTTGCGAGCGATCAGATCCGGCGAGTTGACCACCTCGACCGGCAGGAACGCGACGTCCTCGTTCCCGTCGAGCCAGGCGTAGAGCTCGGGCGAGCCGCCGGCGAAGGTCGCCACGGAGACGCCGTCGAACTGACCCTTGCGGTTGCTGACCTTGCCGGACTCGTGCAGTCGCATGAGCCCGTTGGTGAACATCTCGGAGTGGACGCCGTAGTCGCCACCGTCGCCCTCGGCGAGCCGGCCGACGATCGCCGACGGGATCGTGCCGATCCCGGTCTGCAGCGTCGACCCGTCACCGATGAAGGCCCGGGCGTGATCGGCGATCGCCGCGTCGACCTCGCCGGGCTCGGGCTCCGGGAGCGCAAACGGCTCGGCCTCGGTCGCGACGAGGACGTCGATCTCGTCGACGTGGATCGCGTGCGGGTGGTCCGGCCGCAGCCCCACGGTGCGCGGAAAGCGCGGCGAGGTCTCGACCACCAGCAGCCGGTCGGGGTCGGCCCCGGCCCGGGCGAGCTCCTTGACCGTGCCGCCGGCATGCAACGAGAGGCTGCACCAGCCCGAATCGTCCGGCGGCGCGGCGACCGTGGCCATCACCCGCGGGGCCTGCTGCTCGAGCAACGGCTCGAAGCGGCGGAAGTCGGCCGGGGCGAAGCTGATGTTCGCGCCCGCGTCGCGCAGCGAGCGCTCGACGGGGCCGAAGAAGCCCGACAGGTAGTGGACCTCGGGATGCCGGAACGCCTCCGACCAGGCGAGCAGCAGCGCCCCGTAGATCCGCAGGTCGGTCCAGTCGTCGCGTCCGCCGAGCGCGGCCATGAACCCCGGCGGCTGCCCGGTCCCCAGCGGGATCCCGAGCGTGTCGGCGGGTCGCAACCGCGCGGCGGCGTCCTGGGGGGTGAGCGCGTCGGGCATCCGCGTCGCAACCTATCCGCCGAGTGTCATCAGAGTCACCGCAGAGGTGGTTGAGGTGTCACTCGGCGCGCGGGGACGGGGACGCCCGGGCTTCCGGCTAAGCCCGCAGGCCGGCCAGGATGATCTCGAGGTGGCGCTGCCAGCTCAGCGCCGGGGACCCGGGAGCCGCCCGGATCGCGCGGCCGATGCCGCAGATCAGCCCGGGGATCTCCCACGACTCAGTGTCGGCGCGCAGCTTGCCCTCTCGTTTGGCGCGCGCGACGAGGGAGTCGACGATCTCGGGCAACCCGGCGAGCTCGGCGGCGTCGCCGCAGACCTCCCGACGCTGCTCCATCGCCTCGGAGAGCAGTCGGTCCTCCGCCATCACCCGGGCGGACCGGGTCATGAACTCGACCAGTCCCTCCCAGCCGTCGTCGGCGTCGAGCGCCCGTCGCCCGCTCTCCGCGAGGGCTTCGAAGCGCGCCTGGGCGAGGGCTTCGAGCAGGCTCTCCTTGGTCGGGAAGTGGCGGTAGACGGTGCCGACACCGACCCCGGCCCCGCGGGCGATCTCGTCGATCTGGGCGTCGAGGCCCTCGAGGGCGAACTGCTTGCGCGCCGATGCGACTACCTTGGCCCGGTTGCGGCGCGCGTCGGCGCGCTGCGGGCGGGCTGGTGTCGTCGTCGCGGTCTTCACGGGCATCTCGGCCGGACTTCAAAACGGAACCCGGACTCCGTATGGTACACCTTAAGCGGAACCAAGACTCCGAATAGCAAGAGGATGGTCAGGAGATGACGGAAGCCCAGGAATACGAGCGCAAGCGGTGGATCGGGCTGGCGCTGCTCTGCGTCGCGCAGTTCGTCGTCGTCCTCGACGCCTCGATCGTCAACGTCGCCCTGCCGACGATAGGGCACGCGCTCGACTTCTCCCAGGACGACCTCTCATGGGTCGTCAACGCCTACGTGCTCACCTTCGGCGGCTTCCTCCTTCTCGGCGGCCGGATGGCCGACCTGCTCGGCCGGCGCCGCGTCTTCATCGGCGGCCTGATCCTGTTCGCGATCGCCTCCTTCGCCGGCGGGCTGGCCGACTCCCCCGGGGCGCTGATCGCAGCCCGCGCCGTCCAGGGGCTCGGCGCCGCGATCCTCTCGCCCGCGGCGCTCTCGATCGTCACCACGACCTTCAAGGACGGCGCGGAGCGCAACAAGGCCCTCGGCGCCTGGGGCGCGGTCGCCGGGTCCGGCGGCGCCGCAGGCGTCCTGCTCGGCGGCGTGCTCACCGAGTACGCCGGCTGGGAGTGGGTGCTGTGGGTCAACGTGCCGATCGGCCTCGGCGCCGCCTGGCTGGCGCCGCGGTTGCTCGCCGAGAGCCGCTCGGAGACCGAGCACCGAGCCTTCGACTTCGCCGGCGCGGTGAGCGTCACCGCTGGGCTCGCGCTGCTCGTCTACGCGCTGGTCGAGGCGCCGAACGCCGGCTGGGGCTCGGGTCAGACGATCGGCCTGCTCGCGGGCGCGATCGCGTTGCTCGGAGCGTTCGTCGCGATCGAGCGCCGTGCCGCCGCCCCGCTGGTCCCGTTCTCGATCTTCCGCATGCGGACGCTCACCGGGGCCAACGTCGTCGGCCTGCTCACCGGGGCGTCGCTGTTCTCGATGTTCTTCTTCATCTCGCTGTACATGCAGAACGTGCTCGGCTACAGCGCGATCAAGGCGGGCCTGTCCTACCTGCCGCTGGCGGTGACGATCATCCTCGCCGCCGGGGTTGCCTCACAGCTCGTCACGCGGGTCGGCTTCAAGCCCGTGCTTGCAACGGGAATGCTGCTGATCGCCGCCGGCCTCGCCTGGTTCGGTCAGATATCGACCGACGGCGGCTTCCTCGGTGACGTGCTCGGCCCGTCGCTGCTCGCCGCGGCCGGGCTCGGGCTCGCCTTCGTCCCCCAGACGATCGCCGCGGTCTCGGGCGTCGAGGAACGGCAGGCCGGGCTCGCCAGCGGGCTGATCAACACCTCCCAGCAGGTGGGCGGTGCGCTCGGGCTCGCCGTGCTCTCGACCGTCGCCTTCACCCAGATCGACGATGCCGCGGCCACTGCGGGCGGCGCACCGAGCCTCGCCACGCTCACCGACGGCTACGCCGACGCGTTCATGGTCGGTGCCGGCATCGCCCTGCTCGGCGTGCTGGCGACCTTGCTCCTGATCCGCGGCAGCGACAGCCGCGCCCACGTCGCTCTTGGCTCCGCTGCGGAATCGCCGAGCGCGGGCTGAGCCAGGCGCACACGCCGCGCGACGCTCGGTTAGGCTTCCGCGTCGTTAAACGTGCGTAGCAGTTCGAGGCGTCCTTTCAGGCGTTCCTTCGTACCGCGAGCACCCAAGTTCCCTGGAGGGACAATGGCAGTAGGCACAGTCAAGTGGTTCAACCACGAGAAGGGTTTCGGCTTCATCACTCCCGATGAGACCGGACGCGATCTTTTCGTCCATCAGAGCCAGGTCGAGGGCGGCGCCGCCCTCGCCGACGGCGCGAAGGTCGAGTTCGACTCCGAGGAGAGCGACAAGGGCCCGCGCGCGACCAACGTGCGCACGCTCTAGCCCGAGCGACTTTCAGACGTACCGAGGGGCGGCGCCTGGCGCCGCCCCTCCTCCGTTCGGAGGCGTCCTCAGCCGCTCTCCGGCATCTCCGTCTTGATCACCGCGAAGACGGCTCCGTTCGGATCGCTGAGAACCGACATCCGCCCGACGCCCTCGACGTCGAAGGGCTCCACGGCCACCGAGCCGCCGAGCTCCTTCGCCTTCCCCACCGTCGCGTCGGTGTCCTCGACGGCGAAGTAGACGAGCCAGTTCGGGGGCACGTCCTCGGGCCACTGGTCGCCGGTCATCTCGATCATCCCGCCGACCCCGGTGCCCTGCGCGGGCTCGACCCCGGGCGGATACCAGACCGTGTAGGTGCCGCCGCCGAAGTCCATGTCGTTGCTCTGCCAGCCGAAGACCTTGGCGTAGAAGTCCTTGGCGCCGGCCGGGTCGCGGGTCTGGAGCTCGTTCCACGACAGCGTCCCGGGCTCGTTGACCAGATAGGCGCCGATCATGTCCTTCGGCTGCCAGGCCATGATCACCGCGCCCGAGGGATCGGCGAGGACGGCCATCCGGCCGGCGTCGAAGACGTCGAACGGCTCCATCATCACCTGGCCGCCGGCTTCGGCGGCCTTCCCGGCCGTCGCGTCGGCGTCCTCGACCGTGACGTAGGTGTTCCAGACCGGCGGCACGCCCTCGGTCGGCTGTGAGCCCAGCGCGGCGACGGCCTTGCCGCGCACGCTCGCCATGTGGTACTCGCCCTCCGCGTCCGCGGGCATCCGGTCCTCGGTCTGCCAGCCGAAGAGCCCGGAGTAGAACTCCGCCGCGCCGGCCGGGTCCGGGGAGGCGTTGTCGACCCAGCTCGGGATCCCTGGCGCGTACTCGGTGCGTTCGCTCATCTCTTCTCCTTCGTCGCGCTTGCCCCTCGACTCTAGAGGCCGTAGAGCTCGCCGAACTTGCGCTCGAGGTGGCGCAGCAGCGGGTTGGGATCGAGCGGCCCGCCCGTCACCCGCTCGATCATCTCGGCGGGTTCGAACTTGCCGCCGTGCCGGTAGATGCGCTCGGCCAGGAACGCGCGCAGGGGCTCGAGCTCGCCGGCGGCGAGCTCGCTGTCGAGGTCAGGTAGCGCCTCGCGGGCGAGCTCCCAGACCTGCGCGGCGATCACGTTGCCGAGCGAGTAGGTGGGGAAGTAGCCGAAGGCGCCGCTCGACCAGTGCACGTCCTGGAGCACGCCGTCGGCGTCGCTCGGGACCTCGATCCCGAAGTAGTCGGACATCCGCGCATTCCAGGCCTCGGGCAGGTCGGCGAGCGCAAGCGTGCCGTCGAAGATCTGCTGCTCGAGCTCGAATCGCAGGACGATGTGGAGGTTGTAGGTGACCTCGTCGGCCTCGACTCGGATCAGCGAGGGGCTGACGGCGTTCGCGGCGCGATAGAGGTCGTCCGGGTCGAGGCGGTCGAAGGGCTCGCCGTAATGCCCCGCAAGCATCGGCAGCAGACGGGACATGAAGGGTCGCCCGCGCCCGATCCAGTTCTCCCACAGGCGGCTCTGGGACTCGTCGAAGCCGAGCGAGACCGAGCGGCAGAGCGGCGTCCGTTCGAGCGCCGGGTCGAGGCCGTTCTCATACAGCGCGTGGCCGACCTCGTGGATCACGGCCCACAGCGAGCTGCCGACGAAGCCGGGGTCGAAGCGGGTGGTGATCCGCAGGTCTGAGATCGCGATCCCGACGGCGAACGGGTGCACGGTCGAGTCGAGTCGCCATGCATCGGCCTCCAGCGGCAGGCTCGCAGCGAGCTCGTGGGCAAAGCGCTCCTGCTCGGCGTCACCGAACTCGCCGTAGAGCGCCGACGAGTCGAGCTGCACACCACTGGACACGATGGCCTCGAGCAGCGGCACGACCCCGTCGCGCAGGCGCTCGAGCACCGGGCTCAGCTCGGCGGTCCTCATCCCGGGCTCGAAGTCGTCGAGCAGTGCGTCGTATGGGTGGTCGAACTCGAAGCACTCGATGTAGCGGCGCTTGAGGTCGACCACACGCTCGAGGGAGGGCAGGAAGGCGGCGAAGTCCGAACCCTCCCGCGCCGCCTCCCAGACGTGCTCGGCGCGGGAGGTCTCGCGGGCGATCTCGGCTCGAAGCTCGGTCGGTACGCGGCGCGCCTTCTTCCAGTCGCGCCGCGTCACCCGCACCAGGCTCGCCTCGAAGGAGTCCCGCGGAGCGCCGTCGAGGCTGTCCTCGGCCGCCTCGAGCAGGCGGCCGAGCTCGTCGGAGGCGAGGCGCCGGTGGCGCAGCGCCGTCAGGGTCGCGATCTGCTCGGACCGCATCGGCGCGCCGCCGGGCGGCATCTTCGTGCGCTCGTCCCAGGCGAGCAGCGCGCGCGCCCGGCCGAGGTCGGAGACCTCGGCCAGCGGCTCGAGCAGCGCTTCGATCTCGGCCTGCATCGAGAGCAAGCTATCGCGCCGGCGCTGCCGAGGAAAGGGGCGTGCGCCGACGAATAGGAAGGGCTGTGATGGCGGTGATGACACCGCGCGACCCGGTCGGTCGCGTCGTCCTGCGCACGGTGCTGATCGTGGTCTCGGTCGTCCTCGTCCTCTACCTGATCTATCTGCTGCGGACGCCGATCACCTGGCTCGTGATCGCGGCCTTCATCGCCGTTGCCGTCTCGGGCCCGGTGAACCTGCTCCAGCGCCGCATGAAGCGCGGATTCGCGGTCGCGATCGTCTACGCCGCCCTGGTCCTGATCCCGATCGGGCTCGGGGCCCTCATCATCCCCTCGCTCGTCGGTCAGATCGAGAACCTCGGCGACAACGTGCCCGAGTACGCGCAGGACGTCACCGACTTCGTCAACGAGAACAACACCCTCAACGACCTCAACGAGAAGTACGACTTCACCAGCGAGCTGCAGAGCCTCGCCGACGACCTGCCGAGCAAGATCGGGGACGCCGCCGGCGTGCTCCAGGACATCGGGGTCGGGGTCGTCAACTCGATCTTCGCCGCGGTGACGATCCTGATCCTGAGCATCTTCATGGTCTCGGGCGGGCCGCGATGGGCGGAAGGCTTCGTGCGCGCCCAGCCGCCGGCGCGGGCCGAGCGAGTCGAGCGGGCGCTGCGGCACATCGCCAACGCGATCGGCAACTACGTCGGCGGGGCGTTGTTGCAGGCGACGATCGCCGGGGTCTCCTCCTTCATCGTCCTCACGATCCTCGGCGCCCCCTTCGCGGGGCCTTTGGCACTGATCGTCGCCTTCTTCGACCTGATCCCGGTCGTCGGCGCAACGATCGCCGCCGTCCTCATCGCCGTGGTGATGATCTTCGTCAACTTCCCGGTCGGGCTGATCGTCTGGATCGCCTTCGCGATCCTCTACCAGCAGTTCGAGAACTACGTGATCCAGCCGCAGATCCAGCGGCGGGCGGTCGAGATCGAGCCGTTCGTCGTCCTCGTCTCGGTCCTCTTCGGCTCCACCCTGTTCGGGATCCTGGGCGCGGTGCTCGCGATCCCCGCCGCGGCCACGCTGCAGATCGTCTGGCGCGAGTACCGCGATTACCGGCGAGAGTCGCTCGCCGCGCCACCGGAGGCGGGCGGTCCCACGATCGAGGTCCCCGCGTAGAGCGCCCTCGCCGGCCGTTGTAGCCTGATCGCCATGGCAACCTTGCCGAGCACGAAGGCGGTGGGGGTCGCCGATATCGAGCGCGCCGCGGAGACGATCGGCGGGCACGTGCGGACCACCCCCGTGGTCTCCGCGGGCGAGGTCTCCCGCCGCGTCGGGGCGACGGTCGCGCTCAAGGCCGAGAATCTGCAGCGAACCGGCTCGTTCAAGGTTCGCGGCGCGCACAACCGGATCGCGGGGCTGGAGCGGGCGGAGATCGAGGCGGGGGTCGTCGCCGCCAGCGCCGGCAACCACGCCCAGGCGGTCGCGGTGGCGGCGTGCTCTCGCGACGCGCACGCCGTCCTCTGCATGCCGGCCGACGCTCCCCTGGCCAAGATCGAGGCGGTTCGCGGCTATGGCGGGGAGGTGCGACTGGTGGCGGGGTCGTACGACGACGCCGCCACGGCGGCTGGCGAGGTCGCCCGCGAGGAGGGCCGCACCCTGATCCACGCCTTCGACGACCCCGTGGTGCTCGCGGGTCAGGGGACGATCGGGCTCGAGATCGCCGAGCAGGCGCCGGCGACGCGACTCATGGTCGTCCCGATCGGCGGCGGCGCGCTGGCGGCGGGCATCGCCATCGCGATCAAGGACCGGCTGCCGGGCGTGCGGGTCGTCGGGGTGCAGTCGGATCGCTGCGCGCCGTATCCCGATTCGCTCGCGGCGCAGCAGCCGATCGGCGCCCGCTCGGCGAGCACGATCTGCGACGGGATCGCGGTCAAGCACCCCGGCGAGCTCACCCTGCCGCTGGTCGCGGAGTTCGTCGACGAGGTGGTAACGGTCTCGGACGACGACGTCGCCCAGGCGATGGTCCTGCTGCTCGAGCGCTCGAAGCTCGTGGTCGAGGGTGCCGGGGCGGCCTCGGTCGCGGCGCTCCTCGCGTGCAAGTTCGAGCTCCCGGAGGACGGCGACGTCTG
>CAWJHV010000004.1:0-23157 GCA_963842795.1 uncultured Solirubrobacterales bacterium
TCGGTGCGGCGCCTCGAAGCGGCGCGTTTGAGAACCTCCCCGGCCGGGAAAGTCTGCGGTTATCACCCAGAAGGGGGGGTGAAAGATGCACGGGAAGCTGGACGCCCTACTCCGGTCGAGCGGGCGGTTTGAACGTTGGCGGGAGCGCAGTCGCTACGCGACCGTCGCGGCCATGCTCTGTGCCTCGGCCTCGCTGTTCCTCCTGCTGACTGCGCTTCTCCTCGACGAGGCGGAGCTGCTCACCGTGCTCACGCTGGCCGGCCTTGGGCTCTGCCTCGCCGGCTTCTATCTCGCGCTGCCCTGGGAGCGGCTGCCGCGCGTCTGGGTCGTCGCGGCCCCTGCCGGGGCGATCCTCCTCGCCGCCGCGGCCGCCGTCGCGATCGATCCGAGCTACGGCTTCTACCTCGTCTTCATCGCCGGCTTCACGGCGTACACCTTCGAGGATCGCCGCGTCATCCTCGGCCACCTCGGCCTGATCGCCCTTGCGCTCGCGGCTCCAATCGCGCTGGTGCCCGACTCAACTCGCGAGGCGCTCGCCGCGGCGCTCATCTACGGCCCGGGGGTCATCCTGCTCGCCGGCCTCGCCGCCTACATCCGCGACCGCACCGACGCCCGCGAGCGTGCCTACCGCCAATTCGCCGAGGATGCCCTCGCGCTGGCGTGGCGGATCCGCACCCATCTAGGAAACGAGGAGCCCTGGTTCGAGCGCCCCGAACCGCCGCCGCCGCGCGGAACCGGGACCGCCGTTGGATTGCGGCCCCGCCTGCGGGGCGCGCATTCGTCCCGCCCGCGGCCAGGACCGCGGCGCGGGCCGGTGCGGTCGCGCGTCGTGCTGGTCTCGGTGGTGATCGCGGCCGTGGTCAGCGTCGCCGGCGTGCTCGGCCGCGGCGCAACCCCCGTTTCCGATCCGAGCGCCGAGCCGCCCCTTGGGCTCACCGATCGCGGGGTCCCGCCCGGCCAGCCCACGGCCTCCGAATCCCCGCGAGATACGGACGCGTCGCCGGACGAGCGCGACCGTCGCCATCGGGACGCTGCCGACCGGAACCGGAACGGGAACGGGAACGGGAACGGGAACGCCCCCGGCGCGGGCTCCGGCGCGGGCCCGGGGTCCGGGGCCGAGGCGGCGGCGACCGGCGAGCCGACTCCCGTTGCCGCCCCGCCCGCCGCGCAGAATCCCGCGTCGGGATCGATCGCCGACGCCGCCCCTCCCGCCGAGGCGCCGGAGACCGAATCGCGATCCACCCACGAAGCCCCGCCCGCGCAACCGCCCTCCGAGCCCTCCGAGTCCACGACGGAGAGCAGCCCGATTCCGCCGCCGCCCGACGCGCCGTCGCTCAATGATCTCGGCGACCTGCTCGAGCCGCTCGGCCTCGAACGGCGACTAGGGACGCCGCTCAGCCCGAGCGCGGCGGTGGCGAGGCCATCAGCTCGACCCGGTGGCCGCCGGGCCGACCGCGAAGGCCCGGGCGCGCCCCAGAGCTCCCGCGCCGGCTGACCTCGTGGCCGGCGTCGGCCACGCCGCGACGGTCGCGGCGTGATCGTCAACGACGACCGCGGCGTGGCCGAGCACGGGCACGGTCGCGGCCTCGGTGTGGATCAGGTGGATGTGGGTGCCCTTGCGCTCGAGCCAGGTGACGTAGCCGCCGAGCGCCTCGGGCGACTCGACCTCGGCGAAGCCCGAGCAGCCCCCAGAACGCGACGGCCTCGCGCACGGCCCGGGTCGACCTCGATCGAGACGTGCTGGAGCACGGCCGCCGGACGTCTCAGGCCGACGCCGGCGGCGCGGCGGGCCTCGTCCCAATCGGCGAAGGCGTCGATGCGGACGACCTCGTCGCCGCGGAACGTCGCCAGGTGCGCGTACGGCGTCGTCACCTGCTCGCCCGAGTCGCGCTCGGTGCCGTGGAAGGTGATCAGCGCGAGGACGCGGTCGTCGCCGGCCGGCTCGAGCGAGTCGACGTCGAGCCGAAACAGCGCCCAGGGCTCCTCGATGAACGTGGTCCAGAACTCGACCATGCCCTCGCGGCCGTGGTACTCGGGCTCGATCCCGGGGAAGATCTGCGCGGTGTTGAACTCGAGGTCGGGCGCCGCCTGCTCGAGGATCCACACGAGGTCGCGGCGGTTCCACGCGTCCAGGGCCTCGCGATAGCGCTCGACGTTGTCGTTCACCCCGTCATATCACTATCACGCCACCCCGGCCGCCGACGCGACCTCCGCGATCGCGGCGACCGCCGTCTCGATCTGCGCCTCGTCGAGCGCGGCGGAGACCTGGATCGCGGATTCGCGCGGTGCCTTCCGGGACGACCGGATAGCCGAAGCCGGTCACGTAGACGCCGCGATCGAGCAGCCGCTGGCTGATCTCGATCGCCGCGCGCCGTCTCGCCGACGATGATCGGGACGATCGCGCTCTCGCCGTCGAGCGGCTCGAGGCCGGCGGCGCGCAGCGCCGTCGCGCATCAGCGCGCGTGTTCGCGCGCAGATCGGCGACCAGCTCGGGGCGCTCGCGCAGCTCGGCGAGCGCCCGGCGGGCGCTGCAGGCGACCGTCGGCGGCAGCCCGTTCGAGAAGAGCTGGGGGCGCGAGCGCTGCTCGAGCACCTCGCAGAGCGCCTCGCTGCCGGCGACGAACCCGCCGGCGCCGCCGCCGAGCGCCTTGCCGAGGGTGCCGGTGAAGATCAGGTCGGCGTCGCCGAGCAGGCCGAAGCGCTCGAGCACGTCCCGCGGCCGGTCTCGCCGACGACGCCGAGCCCGTGCGAGTCGTCGACGATCAGGCGTCGCCTCGTGCTCGGCGAGCGACCTCGAGCAGCTCGGCGAGCGGCGCCAGGTCGCCCTCCATGCTGAAGACGCCGTCGGTGACGATCAGCCGGCGCTCCGGCTCGGGGGCGGCCTGCGAGCGCGCGGCGCAGGTCGTCGGGGTCGGCGTGCTCGTAGACGCGCCTTGTGGGCGGGGCGGGCGAGCCGGATGCCGTCGATGATCGAGGCGTGGTTGAGGCGGTCGGAGAAGACCGCGGTGCGCTCGTCGCAGAGCGCGTCGAGCAGGGCCGCGTTGGCGTTCCAGCAGGAGACGAAGGTGAGCGCGGCGCTCGGTGCTGCAGGAACGCGGCGAGGTCGCGCTCGAGCTCGACCTGGGGCTCGAACTTGCCGCAGATGAAGCGCACCGAGGCGGTCCCGGCGCCGTAGCGCGCGAGCCCCTCGGCGCCGGCGCGGACGACCTCGGGGTGGTTGGCGAGGCCGAGGTAGTCGTTGGAGCACAGGCAGAGGACCTCGCCGCGGCCCTCGATCTCGACCACCGGCCCCTGCGGCGAGCGCAGCACCGGGATCGTCTTCAGCGTCCCGGCCTCGCTCCATCGCGCGCGAGCTCGGCGCGCGAGCTCGGACTCGAGGGCTGGTCATCGGCGCTCGTCGGCGAGCACCGCCTCGATCGACTCGGCGACGATCGCTAGCGCCTGGTCGAGCGCCGCCGCCGGCATCACCAGCGAGGGCTGGATGTTGAGCGAGGTCGTGGAGGAGTCGGCGAGCACGCCGCGGCGCAGCATCTCGGCGGCGACCGCGTCCTGCAGCTCGGGGTCGCGCTCGGCCGTCTCGCGGTCGCGGACGAACTCGATCGCCAGGAAGCAGCCGACGGCGCGAACGTCGCCGATCACGCTCGTAGCGCTCCTTCAAGCGTCGCCGAGCCGGTCGGCGGCGAGCCGCTCGAGCTCGCGCACGTTCTCGAGCACCGGCTCGGGCTCGAAGAGGTCGAGCGTCGCCAGCGCCGCGGCGCAGCTGGCCGGCAGCCAGGCCCAGGTGCTGCCGGTCGGGACGTCGTCGAAGCCGCCCATCGCGCGCTCGGAGCCGAGCAGCGCGCCGATCGGCATCACGCCGCCGCCGAGCGCCTTGCCGAGGCAGATCAGGTCGGGCTCGACGCCCCAGCGCTCGACCGCGAACAGCTTGCCCGGCGCGGCCGATCCCGGTCTTGACCTCGTCGGCGCACAGCAGCCAGTCGTGCTCGCGGCAGAGCTCGGCCAGCGCCGGCCAGAACGAGTCCGGCGGCGCGATGCAGCCGCCGGAGCCGAGCACCGGCTCGATCACCACGCCGGCGACGTCGGACGGGTCGAGGGCGTGGAAGAGGACGTGGTCGCGCAGGTAGTCGACGGTCGCGTCGCCGGTGCCGCCGGGTCGCGGATCGCGAAGCGGGGAGCGGTAGGGGTTCGGGTACGGGACGTGGACGAAGCCGGGCACGAGGCCGCGCAGGCCGCGGCTGATCTCCGCTGCCTCGGCGCCGAGCGCGGCGGTGAGCGTCGACTCGCCGTGGTAGGAGCCGTGGAAGGCGAGGATCACCGGCCGCCCGGTCGCGCGGCGCATCATCTTGATCGCGATCTCGACCGCCTCGGTGCCGTTGAGGGCGATGTCGTAGCGGGTCACGCTCGCCGGGCTGATCTCGAGCAGCCGCTCGCCGAGCTCGGCGGTGAGCTCCGAGGCGAGCGCGTGGCGAGTCCTCGTTGCCGAACGTCTTCAGCGCGTCGATCGCCGGCCTTCGAGCAGCTCCGGGCGCCCGGCGCCGAGCGGGACCGAGGCGGAGGCCGAGGCGAGGTCGAGGTAGACGTTGCCGTCGACGTCGGCGACCGTCCAGGCGCGCTTCTCGGCGAGCGCGAACGGTGCCAGCCCGGCGCTCAGCCCGGGATAGGCGCCGGCCTCGATCCGGTCGAGGATCTCGCGGCTGCGCGGCCCGGGCGGGTCGACGATCATCGCCGGCGCCGGCGATCTGCTCCCACGAGTTCGGCCAGAGCGGGCTCATCGGCGCCCCCCGCAGCCGCGCGCGCGAGGCCGCGGGCGTCGCGGATCACCTCGCGGGCGCAGTTGCGCCCGTTGGCGCCGGTGACGCCGCCGCCGGGGTGGGTGCCGGCGCCGCAGAGCCAGAGGCCGTCGACCGGGGTCCGGTACTCGGCCCAGCCGCGGACCGGGCGCAGGTTGAAGAGCTGGTCGAAGGACATCTCGCCGTGCAGCGCGTGGCCGCCCCAGATCCCGAGCCGCGACTCGAGGTCGGGCGGCGCGAGCACCTGGCGCTGCGGTGATCGAGTCGGTCAGGCCCGGGAAGTAGCCCTCGAGCTTGGCGATCGCGCGGTCGGCGACCTCGTCGCGGATCGCGTCCCAGTCGCCCTCGGCGAGCGTGTAGGGCTGGGAGTTGACGTCGATCGTGACCACGTGGTTGCCCTCCGGCGCGAGCGAGGGATCGTGGACGGTCGGGATGCAGAGCTCGATGTGCGGGTCGGGCGCCGGGCGCCCGGCGCGCGCCTCGGCCTGCGCCGCGTCCATCTCGGCGACCGTCGGGTTGACCTCCATGATCCCGCGGTGGTACGGCTGGACGCCGTCGCCGCCGATCGCGGCGGCGCACCGGCAGCCGGTCGACCGCGAGGTTGATCTTCACGCTCGTGCCCTCGCAGCGGTAGGCCTCGACCGCGGCGCGGAACCGGTCCGGCAGCGCGCCGTCGTCGACCAGGCGCAGGAAGGTCGTCTTCGGGTCGGCGTTGGAGAGCACCCGCTCGGCGCGCGATCTCCTCGCCGCCCGCGAGCTCGACGCCCGACGGCGCGCCCGTCCTCGATCAGGATCCGCTCGACCGGCGCCTCGGTGCGGATCTCGGCCCCGGCCTCGCGCGCCGCGTCGGCCATCGCCTCGGTCAGGCGGCCGATCCCGCCGCGGACGAAGCCCCACTGGCGGATGCCGCCGCCCGGCCTGCTCGGAGGCGTGGTCGTGCAGCAGCACGAACGCGGTGCCCGGGGTCGACGGCCCGCCGGTCGAGTCGTTGATCGCGTGCCAGCCGAGCGCCGCCCGCACCTGCTCGCTCTCGAAGTACTCGGCCAGGTACTGGGTCGCCGAGGTGCCGAAGAGGAAGAGCGCGTCGGCGATCGCGGCCGCGGTTGCGCGCCGCGAGCCCAGCCGAGGCGCCGCGAGCTCGCGCGGGCGCACGCGGCGCGGGGTCGGGCGGCGTGGTGTCGAACAGCGGCAGGATCAGCTTCGCGATCTCGGCCGAGCTCGTCCTCGAACCCGGGCAGCGCCCGGGCGTCGGCCGGCGAGAAGCGGCGGATCTCGTCCTGGGTCTGCGGCGAGGTCGTCGTCGAGGTGCAGGCGTCGAGCCGTCGGCGAACAGGTTGAGCGCCGGGCCCGGCGGGGTCGACCTCGATCCCGCGCTCGACCAGGCTGCAGGTCGCGCCAGACCGGCTCGCGCAGCATGCTCAGCACGTAGGCGCCGGTCGAGGCGCGGAAGCCGGGGGCGAACTCCTCGGTCACGCAGCAGCCGCCGACGATCTCGCGGCGCTCGAGACGACCGTCCGCAGCCCGGCGCGTCGCCAGGTAGTGGGCGGCGACGAGGCCGTTGTGGCCGCCGCCGACGATCGCGGCGTCGTACTCGCCGCTGCCTCGGCGCTCACGACTCGAGCTGGCGGATCTTCGCCAGCCGGTAGGCGACGACCGCGAAGATCGCCGAGGCGAGCAGCATCAGCAGGCTCATCGCGGCGCCGCCGTTGAGGTCGCCGCTCTCGAGCACGAGGTCGTTGACGACCTGGCCGAGCATGTAGCCGCTGGTGCCGCCGACCAGGGTCGGGCTGGCGAAGTCGGTGAACAGCGGGATGTAGACGAGCAGCAGGGCGACGAAGATCCCGGGCGCGATCAGCGGCAGCAGGACCCGCCGGGCGCGTCGTCCACCAGCCGGCGCCGAGGTCGAGCGCGGCCTCGAACAGGTTCTTGTCGATCGCCTTCATCGCCCCGTAGATCGGGATCACGGTGTAGGTCAGGTAGCTGGTCGAGAGCACGACGATGACCGCGAACTTGCTGAACAGCAGCGCGTCGATCGGCTGCGTCGATGAGGCCGATCCGCTGCAGGGCCTCGTTGATCAGCCCCTCGCGGCCGAGCAGCATCCGCCAGGCGTAGATGCGGACCATCGGGTTGAGCTCGTCGGCGAGCACGAGGAAGAGCAGCAGCGGCAGCTCCCACTTGCCCGCCTTGAAGGCGAGCACGTAGGCGATCGGGATCGCGATCGCGAGCTGGATCACCATCGCGATCGTCGCGATCTGGACCGTGGTCCAGGCGACCTCGCGATAGAGCGGGTCGCTGAGGACGCTCGGTGTAGTTGCTGAGCGTGAAGCCCGGACTGGCCGCTGAGGATCCCGTACTGGAGGCTGATCACCGAGCATCACCGCCATCGGCGCGAGGAAGAAGCAGCGCCAGGACCGCCGGCCGGCCCGGCGAGGAAGGCGAGCGGGCGCAGCAGCCTGCGCCGCGCGCGCCGGCGGCGCGGTCGCGGCCCGCTCGGGACGGTCGCGGCCTCCATCAGCGCACCGTCCCGGTCATCAGGTCGGTGAGCGCGCTGTCGCCGCCGCGGTCGCGGGTCAGCCGCTTCATCAGCCGCCAGCCGGCGAACACGGCGATGACCTGGGCGAGCGCGATCACGGTCGAGACGGCGTTGACCATCGGCAGGTTCTCCGACTGGCGCAGGATCGAGAACACCCAGACCGGGAACGTCTGCTCGAAGCCGCCGGTGAAGAACGAGACCTCGAAGTTGTTGAACGACCAGGCGAAGGCGAAGATCGCCGCGGCCGCGAGCGAGGGGGCGATCTGCGGGATGACGACGTGGCGGATCATCTGCGCCTGCGATGCGCCGAGGTCGATCGCCGCCTCCTCGACCGAGCGCGGGAAGCGCACCAGCCCGGCCGAGATGATCGCGACGACGAGCGGGAAGGTGACGACCAGCTGCATCAGCCCGACCGTGGTCAGCGAGAGGGAGATCCCGAGCTGGCTGAAGAAGATCAGCCCGGCGACGCCGATGATCAGCCAGGGGACGACCAGCACCGAGCCGTGGAGCCCGGCGAGCGCGCCGCGCCCGGCGAACCGCAGCCGGGTCAGCCCCCAGGCGGCGAGCGTGCCGAGCACCAGCGAGCCGACGGTGACCACCGAGGCGACGACCAGCGAGTTGACGATCGCGTCACGCGCCTCGTGGGAGTCCCAGGCGGCCTGGTACCAGCGGGTGGTGAAGCCCTCCCAGGGCAGCGAGATGATCGACGAGTCGTTGAACGAGAACAGCGCCAGCATCAGCACCGGGCCGAACAGGATCAGCATCGCCACCGCGATCACGAGCACGCTCGCGATTCCGGGAAGCCGGCGGCGCACGCGGATCCAGAGGCCGGGCCGCGCCCGCGGGGGCGCGCCCACGGCGACGGGCGGGGAGATCGTCGACGCGCCGCCGCTCATCCCGCGGCGACCTCCTGCCAGGCGCGGTCGTACAGCTCATCGGCCTCGGGCTGGGTCTCGGGGATCGCCGTCTTCAGCGTCGCCGGGTCGGCGTTCTCGCGGAACTCGGGCGCCATCAGCGGCAGCGCCTTCGGGTTCATGACCACGAATCCGTCCTCGCCGACGATCGCCTGGGCCTCGGGCGAGGCGTAGTAGTTGATCAGCTTGTAGGCGGCGGCGATGTTCTCCGCCCCGGAGGTGATCCCGAGGCCGCAGACCCACGAGAGCACGCCCTCCTTGGGCGCGATCCACTCGGCGGGCACGCCGTCCTTGACCATCGTCTGGGTGGTCCCGCGGCCGCCGTCGGCGATCACCGTCTCGCCTGACTTGAAGTCGTTGACCATCGAGGCGTCGGACTCGGCGAAGTCGCGGAACTGGTCGCGGTGATCGAGCAGGTAGCCCTTGACCTCGTCGATCTGATCGGGCGTCAGGTTCATCGGGTCGTCCATGCCGAGCGACAGCGCGGTCACCCCGATCGCGGTCAGCGGCGTCGACTCCATCGCCGCGCGCCCGGCGTAAGCCGGGTCGAAGAGATCCTGGTAGGAGTCGATCGCGGACGCGTCGACCTCGTCGGAGTTGACGACCAGGCCGTGCGGCCCGGCCGAGGTGGGGACGAAGAGCACCTTGCCCGCCTCGTTGCGGATCTCGTCCGAGCTCGACAGCGAGAGCGCGTCGAAGCCGTCGATCGCCCCCGGGTCGAGCGGCCGGATCAACCCGCGGATCAGCAGCGGCTCCATCTCGTCGGCGCAGATCTCGACCACGTCGGCGTCGAAGCCGCCGGCGAGCTTCGCCGCCGCGGCCTTGTTCGAGTTGAAGCTCGCCGTCTGGAGGTCGACGTCGGGGTTCTGCTCGCGGAACGGGTCGAGGAGCTCGTCCGTGACCGTGTCGCCATAGGCGAAGAAGCGCAGCGTTCCGGTCGCCGGCGCGTCCGGGTCCTTGGGCGCCGGGGCGACCGAGGTCTCGCCCGAGTCCGAGCCGCAGCCGGCCAGCACCCCGCAGAGCGCGACCAGCGCCAGTAGGGCCCGGGCCCTCATTCCTGCTCGTCCTCGATCACGAGGCTGTGCCGGGCATGCCAGCTGAGCACGACGCTCTCACCGGGCTCGGGCGAGGGCCTCTCGTCGTCGTCGTTGAGCTCGTGCACGATCAGCCGTTCGCCGGTGACGATCTCGACCACCGTCTGCGACAGCGAGCCGAGGTAGACCTGCTCGACCACGGTGCCCGAAACGCGCGAGCCGTTGGCGCCGTCCGACTCGGTGCCGATCCGGATCTTCTCCGGCCGGACGGTGATCTGGCAGTCGCCCCCGTCGCCGGTGTCCGGGGCGACGATCCGCATCCCCTCGCCGAGCTCCATCACCACGAGCCCGTCGCTGCGCCGCGCGCCGGTCAGGGCGAGGCTGTTGGAGGTGCCGATGAAGTCGGCGACAAAGGCGGTCGCCGGCCGCTCGTAGAGCGCCCGGGGGGCGTCGACCTGCTGCACGACACCGCCGTCCATGACCGCGATCCGGTCGGACATCGTCAGCGCCTCCTCCTGATCGTGGGTGACGTAGACGAAGGTCGTGCCGGTGCTCTGCTGGATCCGCTTCAGCTCCAGCTGCATCTCGCGCCGCAGCTTGAGGTCGAGGGCGCCGAGCGGCTCGTCGAGCAGCAGGGCCGCGGGTCGGTTGACGAGCGCGCGGGCGAGCGCCACGCGCTGGCGCTGGCCGCCGGAGAGCGCCGCGGGGCGCCGGTCCTCGTAGCCGTCGAGCCGGACCACCTGGAGCATCTCGGCGACCCTCGAGTTCATCTCGGAGCGGTCCACCCGCCGGAGCTTCAGGCCGAAGGCGACGTTCTCGGCCACGGTCATGTGGGGGAACAGCGCGTAGTCCTGGAAGACCATGTTGACGTTGCGCTTCTTGGGCGAGACCCAGGTCACGTCCTGGCCATCGAGCAGCACCCTCCCCGAGTCCGGCTCCTCGAAGCCGGCGATCACCCGCAGGGTGGTCGTCTTCCCGCAGCCGCTCGGGCCGAGCATCGAGAAGAACTCGCCGGCCGGGATCTCGAGCGTGATGTCGTTCACCGCCCGGACGTCGCCGAAGTCCTTCACCAGCCGCTCGACGACGATCATCGCTCGCTCGCTCATAACACCTGGATCGCGCTTCGCCTCACGCAATCCCTCCTTTCTCGTGGCTCCGCGCTCATGGTGCCTCTCCGATCACGATCGCGAACAGGTCATTGACGTTGGTGCCGGTCGGGCCCGTGACCAGCGCGTCCTCGAGCGCCGCCAGCGCGACCTGCGACCGGTGCTCGAGCAGCGCGGCCCGCAGGTCGAGCCCGGCGCTCGCGGCGCGGGCGACGGTCGTCCCGTCGACGATCGCGCCGGCGTGCTCGGTGCCGCCGTCGGAGCCGTCGGTGTCGAGGAAGATCGCGGCCGCCGCCGTGCCCTCGAGCTCGAGCGCCGCGGCGATCGCCGCCTCCTGGTTCGGCCCGCCCTCGCCGAAGCCGGCGCCCGCGGCCAGGGTCACGGTGGTCTCCCCGCCGCACCCCAGCATCACCGTTCCCGGCGCGAACGGCGCGCCGTCGATGGCGCTGTGGCGCGCGAGGTTGGCGAGCACCTTGCCGACCTGGCGCGCCTCGCCCTCGAGGCTGGTGGAGACGACCACCGGGACCAGCCGGAGCTCGGTCGCCTCGACCGCCATCGCGTCGCAGGCCGTCGTCCCGGTGACCAGGAGGACGGTCTGGATCGTCCCCGGGTCCAGCTGCGGAGACTCCGCCTCCCGGCCCCGCAGGTGCCGGCGGATCGATTCCGGCGTTCGCTCCCAGAGCCCGTGCCCGTCGAGCACGGCGATCGCGTCCCCGGCGCGGGTGCTGTCGGGGACGGTCGGGTCGGTGATCGCGTCGATGTGGTCGCCGGCGACGTCGGAGACCGTGAGGTTGATCAGCCGCGCGGGGAGCGCCGCCTCGGCGAGTCGCCCGCCCTTGAAGGCGGAGGCGTGCTTTCGCACCGTGTTCACCTCGACGATGCCGATCCCGGACGAGAGCAGGAGCTCGTGCAGGGCGCGCTTCTCGATCGCGGAGACGCCCTCCGGCGGCAGGCTCGCAAGCGCCGAGCTGCCGCCCGTAAAGCAGGCGATGACCAGGTCCCGCTCTCCCGCGCCGGCGGCGATCTCGAGCAGCCGGCGGGCGGCGGCGGCGCTCGAGCCACTGGGGAGGGGGTGGTCGGCGCCGAGGATCTCGATCCGCTCGAGCCCGCGTGGCTCACCGGCGCGCACGGCGATCGCGCCGTCCGCGATCCGGTCGCCGAGGATCTCCTCGAGCGCGGCCGCGATGCCGGTCGACGCCTTGCCGGCGCCGACGACCAGGACCCTGCCGGCCGGGTCGAGGCGGTGACGCGAGCCGTCGACGATCAGCTCGTCGCCGGCGAGGGTCACGGCGGCGTGCGTGGCCGTGTGGACGTCGCAGGCCGCCAGCCCCGCGCTCGCGATCCGCAGGCCGGCTCCCCGCGCCCCGCGCTCACCGCGCGAGGCCAGCGAGTCCACGAACGCGATCGGTTGCGCTCGCGGCGGTAATGCGGCGGATCGAGGGTCGACGGCGGCCAACGTCCTGGATCTAGGCCGCGAGCGCGGGCGCGGCGAGCTCGGCGCCGGGGTAGACCGCGGTCGAGCCGAGCTCCTCGGAGATCCGGAGCAGGCGGTTGTACTTGGCCGTGCGCTCGCCGCGCACCGGGGCGCCGGTCTTGATCTGCCCGGCGCCGAGCGCCACCGCGAGGTCGGCGATGATCGGATCCTCCGTCTCGCCGGACCGCTCGGACACGACGACCTTGTAGGCGTTGCGATGGGCCAGGTCGGCGGCGTCGATCGCCTCCGAGAGGGTGCCGATCTGGTTGACCTTCCAGAGCAGGGCGTTGCCGGCCCCCTCGGCGATCCCCCGTCGCAGGCGCTCGGGGTTGGTGACGAAGAGGTCGTCGCCGACGATCTGGATCCGGCTCTCGGCGGTCAGCCGGGCGAAGCCCGCGAAGTCCTCCTCGTCGAGCGGGTCCTCGATCGTGATCACGTCGAAGTCGCGGATCAGCTCCAGGTAGAGGTCGATCATCGCCTCCGTGTCCCGGGTCTCTCCGGCGAGCTCGTAGGTCCGCGACTCGCGGTCGTAGTAGTGGGTCGCGGCGCAGTCGAGGCCGTAGCGGAAGCGCCCCTCGTGGCCGGCGTCGCCAACCGCCTCGTGCAGCAGCCCGAGCGCCTCGCGCGGGTCGGCGATCGCCGGGGCGTAGCCGCCCTCGTCGCCCGTGTTGAGCGCGCTCTTGCCGTATCGCTCGAGCAGGATCTCGGCGAGCGCGAGGTTGACCTCGGTCGAGATCTGCATCGCCTCGAGGATCGAGTCGGCCCCGACCGGAATCACGATGAACTCCTGGAAGTCGAGGTCGTTGGAGGCGTGCTTGCCGCCGTTGATCAGGTTGACCAGCGGGACCGGGAGCAGGTGCGCGTTGGCGTTCAGCGCCCGGTAGAGGGGCAGCCCGGACGCCTCGGCGCGCGCCCGCGCGCCGGCCAGGGAGACGCCGAGGATCGCGTTCGCGCCCAGGCGGGACTTGTCGGAGGTGCCGTCGAGCTCGACCAGGGACCGGTCGAGGCTGCGCTGATCGGGCAGCGGGCTCCCCACGAGCGACTCGGCGATCTCGCCGGCGACGTTGGCGACCGCGCCCCGGACGCCGAAGCCGCCGAAGCGGTCGCCGCCGTCGCGCAGCTCGCACGCCTCGTTCGACCCGGTCGAGCGCCCGGACGGCACGTCGGCCGTCCCGGTCACGCCTCCGTCGAGCTCGACGTCGACCTGGACCGTGGGCAGGCCGCGGCAGTCCAGCACCTCGCGGGCACGGATGGCGGCAACCGTCCGGCCGCTCGGGGTACTCGGTTCGCTCACAGGATTACCTCCTCGGGATTCGCGCCCTCGCCGGCTGCGAGGGCGCTGCTCAGGTTGTGGACCGCGTCGCTCAGGTGGCGACGGAAGAGCTCGTCGGCGCGGGCCGGGTCGCCGTCGGCGATCGCGGCGAGCAGCTCCGTGTGCTCCGCGGCGACCTCGGACGGGCGCTCGTAATGCGGCCGCAGCTGGACCATGCAGAGCTGGACCTCGGCCTGCACCCCGCCCCACGCACGCCGCAGGCGCGGGCTCTCGGCCGCGTCGATGACCGCGCGGTGAAATCGCATGTCGGGCTCGACGACGTCGCGCCAGGGAGCGCCGTCGGGGACGGCAGAGAGGTCGTCGACCGCCTGGCGGGCGCCCTCGGGCACGCGCCGGGACGCGATCACGATCCTCACCGCCTCGGTCTCGAGCGCCGTCCGCAGCCGGAATACATCGACGATCGCGGCGGCGTCGAGCACGGTCACCTGGACGCCCCGGTGCGGCTCGCGGCGCAGCATCCCCTCCGAGATCAGGACCTGGGTGGCGGCGCGGAACGAGTGCCGGGCGATCCCGAGGCGCTCGGCGAACTCGGCCTCGCGCAGGCGGCTGCCGGGCTCGAGCTCGCCGTCGAGGATGAGCTCGCGAAGGACGTTGGCGGCGGCGTCGACGGTCGAGACGGTGTTCAGATGCAGGTTGCGCGCCGGGTCCGCGGCTCGTTCGCTGGGCTCCATGTGTTGCATTATTCCACAATTAGACAAACGGTGTTCTGCGCTATCGTGCAAGACAGACCGCGCTGTATACGGATTCCGTGCTGAACTAGGCTCTGATTGACGCGATTCGCATGGCCAACGAGATGAAGAGGTTCGAGGGGCGAGGCGCGCTGGTCACCGGCGGCGCCTCGGGCATCGGGCTCGCGATCGCCCGCGAGCTGCTCGCCGAGGGGGCCCGGGTGCTGGTCGCCGATCGCGACCGCGACGGTCTCGCGAGTCTGCCGGAGCGCCTCGAAGGTGGCGAGAGGCTGCTCACGATCCAGACCGACCTCGTCGACCCGCAGGCCCCGGCGGAGCTCGGCGCCGAGGCCGAGCGTCGCCTCGGCGGGGTCGACGTGCTGGTCAACAACGCCGGCCTCATGCGCCAGACGCCGGCGCTCGAGATCACCGTCGACGAGTGGGATGAGCTCTTCGCGGTCAACCTGCGGGCGGTCTTCTTCCTCACCCAGGCGGTCGCGGCGCGGATGGCCGAGCGCGGTGGTGGCGCCGTGGTTTCGATCGCGTCGGTGAACGCCTTCCGCACCGAGGCGCCGGAGGCCCATTACAACGCGACCAAGTCGGGAATCGTCTCGGTGATGCGCTCGTTCGCGACCGAGCTCAGCCATCGAGGGCTGCGCTTCAACTGCGTCGCCCCGGGCGAGACCGTAGGCGCCGAGGAGGCGGCGGGCTACACGGACGCCGATCGCGCCCGCACCCGCGAGTACCTGCTGCGGGTGCCGCTGCGGCGCGTCGGGCTCCCGAGCGAGATCGCGCGCGTCGTCTGCTTCCTGGCCTCCGACGACGCCTCCTATGTCAACGGGCAGACGATCGTCGCCGACGGCGGCGAGCTGAGCGGCGACTGGTACGACACCGCAAGCCGCCCGCCGGTGCCCGAGCGCCTCGCGGGGTTGGAGCCCGAGCCCGGATGACGCGGCCGCTCGACGAGGTCGACCGCCGGATCATCGACCAGCTCCAGGAGGAGGGCCGCCGCCCGTACACGGAGATCGCCCGCGCGGTCGGGATCTCGGAGGCGAGTGTCCGCCAGCGGGTCGCCTCGCTGACCGAGCGCGGCGTGATCCAGATCGTCGCCGCGACCAGCCCGATCGCGCTCGGGATGATCCAGGCGTTCGTCTCGGTGCGGCTCAGCGGCGGCGGGCTCGAGGCGGCGGCAACGGAGATCGCGGCGATCCCAGAGGTCGACTACGTCGCGATCTGCACCGGGCCCACCGACCTGCTCGTGGGCGCCGTCTGCCGCGACAACCAGCATCTGCTCGAGGTGACCGGCACGATCCGCGAGGTTGACGGGGTCGCCGAGACCGACACCGCGGTGATCCTCTCCGAGCTCAAGGACTCCTACCGGTTCTCGGAGGCGGTCCGCCCCGACTGACGGCGGCGCCGGCCGTCGGCGAGCACCCGGAGCGCGCAGTTGCGCCCGTTGGCGCCGGTGACCCCGCCGCCGGGATGTGTCCCGGCTCCGCACAGATAGAGGCCGGGGATCGTCGTCCGGTAGCCACCGAGCCCGATCGCCGGCCGCAGGGGACCGAGCTGGTCGGGCGACATGTCCCCGTGCAGGTGGTGCCCGCCGGTCAGCGCCAGGGTGCGCTCGAGGTCGAGCGGGGTCAGCACCTGGCGCTCGATGATCGTGCCGGGCAGGTTGGGAATCATCGTCGCCAGCTCGTCGAGCAGGCGGTCGGCGACCCGCTCGCGCTCGTCGTCCCAGCCCGCGCCGGCGAGCCGGTAGGGCTGGGAGCGGAAGCCGAGGGTTGCCACGTGGCGGCCCGGCGGGGCGAGCGACGGGTCGAGGGCGCTCGGCACGCAGAGCTCGACGTGCGGCGCCGGCGCCGGGATCCCGCGGCGCGCTCCCTCCTGGTCGGCGTCCATGCCGGCGAGCGGCAGGGTGAACTGGACCAGGCCGCGGTGGTGTGGCTGAAGCCCGGGCGGCGTGCCCTCGATCCGCGGCAGCTCGCCGAGCGCGAGGTTGATCTTCAGGCTGGCGCCGTCGCAACGGTAGGCGTCGATCGCCTCGGCCGTCGCGGAGTCGAGCAAGCCGTCGTCCAGCAGGCCGCGCAGGGTGCGCTTCGGATCGGCGTTGGAGAGCACCGTCGCCGCGGCGATCTCGGCGCCGTCGGCGAGCAGCAGCCCTGCCGCGCGCCCGTCCTCGACCGCGATCCGTTCGACGGGCGCCCCGGTGACGATCTCGGCGCCCGCCTCGACGGCGGCCTCGGCGAGCAGCCGGGTGACGGTCCCCATGCCGCCGCGCACGAAGCCCCAGGTCGACCCGCCCAGCGAGGCGGCGGCGTGCTCGTGCAACAGCGAGTAGGCGGTGCCGGGCGTCGACGGGCCGGCGAGCGTGTTCGAGATCGAGTCCCAGCCCAGCGCCGCGCAGCTGTGCTCCGAGCGGAAGCGCTGCTCGAGATGGTCGCGGGCGGAGGTCGCGAACAGCTTCGTCGCCGCCAGCCCGTGGCGGCGGCCGGCGGCCATCGTGCGGCCCACCGCCCGCAGCGAGCCGCGCCCCAGCCAGCCCGGGGCCCCGGGGGGCGGGCGGTCGAACCACGGCCCGAGCAGGTCGGCGATCTCGACCAGCTCGGCGCGAAAGCGCGGGTAGGCCGAGGCGTCGCTGCGGTCGAAGCGGGACAGCTCGCGGGCGGTCTCGGCGTCGTCGTCGTGGAGGGTGAGCCGGGCGCCGTCGCGGAAGACGTTCAGGGTCGGCGCCGCCTCGAGGACCTCGAGCCCGCGCTCGCGCAGGCGCAGGTCGCGCCAGACCGCGGGCCGCAGGAGGCTGAGCACGTAGGCGCCCGGCGATGCCAGGAAGCCGGGCGCGAACTCCTCGGTCGTGCACGCCCCGCCGACGATGTCGCGGCGCTCGACGACGATCGTCCGCAGCCCGGCGCGGGCCAGGTAGGCGGCGGCGACGAGGCCGTTGTGGCCCGCGCCGACGATCGCGACGTCGTAGCGGCGGTTGCGTTCAGACATCGGCGCGCTCCGCGAACGGCGCCTCGCGCGCGAGCTCGGCGAGCGCGTTCTCGGTCACCCGCGAGACGGGATTGTCGTCGTCTCCCGCCAGGCATCCGGTCCAGGCGATCGAGCCGACCGCGAACACCGCGCCGCCTTCGGGGCGCCGGTGGACCGTGAGGTCGGCGCGCAGCTCGCCGCCGCCGCCCGGATCGTCGACGACGTCGTCGGGCCAGGGCTCGTAGGCGTCCCCGACCCGCGCGGTCGCGAGGACCACGGCGTCGGCGGGCGAGCCGAGCCGCGGGTCGAAGCCGTCGACCTCGTAGCCGGCCGCGCCGCCGAGCACCTCGCCGGGGGCGCCGATCGCCGCTTCCGGGGGCAGACCCGCGAACGCGACCGCGGCCTCGGGCGGCTCGGGGGCCGCCCGGTCGTACGCGGCCGCCGGCGCGTCGCCGAACGCGCGCAGCCCGACCCCGAGCGTGCGGTGCTCGGGCCGCCCCCGCCGCCGCCAGTCGCCTCCGTACTCGCCGGCGGCGAGGTGGTGCTCGCCGCGCAGCGCCTGCCACATCAGGGCCTGGCTCTCGCAGCGGCGCAGCTCGATCACGTGCGGGCGGGCGGGGTCGACCGCGACGCTGCCGTTGAGCCCGTTGCCGCCCAGGTAGGCGAGGCTGCCGCCCGCTTCCAGGTGACCGTCGATCGCGTCGAGCAGCGCCGCGCTCGCGTACTCGGGGTGCGCGCCGGTGATCAGCGTGCGGTGCCCGGCCAGCGCCGCCGCCCCCTCGCGGTGCAGGTCGTGGTCGGTCAGCAGGTCGAACTCGATCCCGCGGCGCGCCAGCCACGAGGTCAGGATCAGATCCTGGGCGAGGCCGTGCGGGCCGCCGTGCTGCGAGCAGCGATACCCCGGGCGGAGCTGCGTCAGCGGGCGCAGCAGCGACGCCTCGTAGACGCCCACCCCGTCGGCGTGGCGGTCGTACAGGCAGCGCAGCCCGGCGTCCGCCACCCAGCGGTCCTCGGGGCGCTGCGAGCCGGCGGCGGCGGGCGCCTCGCGCTCACAGGAGTAGGCGAGGTAGGTGAAGGTGGGGAGGACGACGACGTTCGCGGCCGCCGGTGCCGCGGGCCCGCGCCGGACCGCGAACGCGACCACGTCCTCGACCCCGTCGGCCTCGAGCAGCAGCCCGTAGATCCCTCCCGGCATCGACTCCGGCAGCCCGAGCTCGAAGCTCGGCGGCCAGCCGAGGTCGTCGACGGCGTCGGAGTGGAAGTGCATCGCCCCGTACTGGTCGGGAGCGAGGCGCCAGTCGTGGACGTCGCCGCGCCAGTCGCGGCCGGTGACGGCGCGAGTCGGGCCGTTGACGCAGGCCCCGTGCAGGCCTCTGGGGCCGGCGTCGATCACCCGGCGGCCGCGGCCCTCGCCGAGCTGCCAGGCGGCGACCGTCGTCTCGCCGCCCGGGCCGGAGGCGATCGCAGGCCGGTCGAGCTTGCCGTCGAGGTGGGACCCGGCGTCGCCTCCGGCGCCGGGCTCGGCGCCGAGCAGCAGCGGCCCGGGGGACGGGCCGGGCCCGCCGAGGGCGGCGCGCTCCCGGGCCGAGTCGACCGTCTGGAGCGCCCGCCCGCGCCTGCGACCGTGGGTGAGCGAGATCGTTTCCGTTGCCGGATCGAGCTCGGCCTCGATCCGCGCCCACGCCCCGGCGGCGACCGGCGCGCCTCCGGCGACGCGGTCGCGCCGTCCTGCGGCGCCGACCTCGAAGCACGGCCGCCCGTCGGCGTCGAGGGTCAGCGCGTAGCCGTCGCCGTCGTCGCCCCAGGTCGCGATCAGCCCCCGGCGCCGGCCGCTCGGGGCGCCCGGGGCGAGCCAGACCCAGGTCGAGAGCTTGAGCCCGTCGCTCGGGCGCAGCGCCGGGTCGTGTCCGACGACGACGTGTGAGCCGGTCCGGACCTCGCGCGGCGCGACGGGATCGAGTTCGCGGGCGTCGACCGGCGCCGGCTCGCGGCGGGGCAGCGAGACCACGCTCGCCCGCGGCTGCGAGGTGGCCGAGACCATCACCTTCATGCTCTCGCCCGGCCGAACCGAGATCCGGTCCGCGTACGCGACCAGCCGGCTCCAGTCGGTCGCCGCCGGCACGGCTACTCGGCCGGGGGCTCGGCGCTGACCTCTGCGATCGCCTCGGCCACCTGCTCGCACGACCAGCGGAAGAGGTCGATCGGCTGGTTGAGCGCCGGCTGCAGCCGGTAGACCCACTTGCCCTCCTGGGTGATCCCCAGCACCCCGCGCCGCAGGGCGGCGTGATGGACGGCGAGCTGGAAGTTCGGCGCCGGCATGATCGTCTGCATGTCGGTGACGAACTCGACGCCGATCAGGCCGCCGGCGGCGCGCACGTCGCCGACCTGCTCGTGGCGATCGACCAGCGGGCCGAGCACCTCGAGCGCGACCCGCTCCATCTCCCGGACGTTGGCGAGCACGTCGTCGCGCAGGATCGCCTCGATGTTCTCGAGCGCCGCCACGCACGCCGCCGGGGTCCAGCCGAAGGTGGCGCCGACGTGGTTGGTGGCGTGCGCCATCACCCGTTCTGAGCCGAGGGTCCCGCCGATCGGCATCACCCCGCCGGCGAAGCCCTTGGCGAGCAGGATCAGCTCCGGCTCGAGATCCCAGCGCTCGACCGCGAACATCGTCCCGCAGCGGCCGATCCCGGTCTGCACCTCGTCGGCGATCAGCACCCAGCCGTAGCGCTCGCAGAGGCCGGTCAACCGAGCCCAGAACTCGGCCGAGGGGATCACGATCCCGCCCTCGCCGAGCACCGGCTCGATCAGCACCCCGGCGATCTGCTCGGGGTCGACCTGGTGCCGCAGCAGCACCTCCTCCAGGTAATCGACGTAGATCGTGTCGTCGTAGGGGCCCGGGCCCTTGTGGAACGGGGCGCGGAAGCTGTTGGGGTAGGGGGCGAAGACGAGGCCGGACACGTACTGGGCCGAGTTCGACGTGACCTCGGAGAGGTCGGTCGACCCGGCGGCGGTCAGGTACGTGGCCTCGCCGTGGTACTGGCCGAGGAAGCCGAGGATCATCGGCCGGCCGGTCGCCTCGCGGGCGAGCTTCACCGCGCCCTCGACCACCTCGGTGCCGGTGATCCCGGTCGCGGCCCGGGTGATGCTCGCCGGGGCCAGCTCGACCAGGCGCTCGGCGAGCTCGATCGGCGGCGGGCTGCGGACGTAGTCGGTGATCTCGAACCCGTAGCGGTGCATCGCCTCGATCGCCCGGTCGAGGGCGGGCTCCGGAAGGGCGCCCAGCGGGTTCGACCCCCATCCCGAGACGTGGTCGACGAACGTGTTGCCGTCGACGTCGGCGATCAGCCAGTCGGTCTTGTGGTCGATGTAGAGCGGGATCGTGTCGTGCTCGCGGTAGGGGCCGTACATGACCGCGTCGTTGCGGGCCATAAGGGCGGCGCTGCGCGGGCCCGGCAAGCTCGTCACCACGCGCGGGAAGTCGGTCTCTGTCTCGGTGCTGGTCATTCCTGCTCCAGGCTGATTCGTCGGCTCGATGCCGTATTGCCACGAAATTCGCAATCAAAGGTACACATTCGCGCTTAGTTCGTGCGGTTTGACAGATTGTTGACTCATGTGACAAACTGTCCGCCCTTGACCCCGCTCCGCCCGCCCAGCGCACGCCGGCACCGCTCCATGGCCCTCGCGACGATCGCGCTCGTCGTCGCCGCGCTCGTCGCCGGCTGCGGATCGGGTGGGGGCACGTCCGAGGTGGCGGCGGCGCCGGACGATCCCGACGCCGAGGTCTCGGGGACCCTGCGCGTGTTCGCATACGAGGACAGCGTCCGCCCGGAGATGCTCGACCCGGTGCTGGAGGCCAACCCCGACCTGAAGATCGAGACCGCGACCTTCGATTCGAACGAGGAGGCCGCGGCGAAGATCGCCGGCGGCTTCCAGGCCGATGTGGTCGAGGTCTGCGCCGACGAGATGCAGCCCCTGCTCGACCAGAACCAGATCCGGCCCCTGGACCCGAAGGGGATCACCTCCTGGGACGACCTCTCGTTCACCAACGCCGAGGGGATCGTGCTCGACGGCAAGCAGTACGGGGTCCCGCTCTCGGCCGGGCTCGAGGGCCTCGTCTACAACACCGAGGAGGTGCCGCAGGGGATCGACGAGCTCGCCGACCTGTGGGCGCCCGAGTACGCCGGCCGCTCGACGATCCAGGGCTCCTACGCGCTGCCGGCGATCGCCGAGGCGGCGCTCGCGATCGGGATCGAGGACCCGATGGGCATGGATGCCGACCAGCTCGAGCAGGCCAAGCAGTACCTGATCGACCATCCCGACCAGTTCCGGACCCTGTGGGGCTCGGACTCCGACCTCGTCAATCTGTTCAAGTCCGGCGAGGTCGTGGTCGCCGCGGCCGGACCGCAGCTCGCGCAGCGGATCATCGACGCAGGGGTGCCGGCGAAGTGGGCCTATGCCAAGGACGGGACCCTGTCGTGGGTGTGCGGCTTCGCCCTCTCCTCTAAGGCGGAGAACATCCCCGCCGCCTACGCGCTGATGAACTGGCAGGCCTCGGCCGAGGCCCAGGCGATCAGGGCCCAGGACGGCTACCTGGTCACCAATCGCAAGGCGGTCGATCTGGCGCCGCCGGACTACGAGGAGACGTCGGGGGTCGCGTACGCCGACGAGGCGATTCCCGAGACCCGCCCCGCCGACTACCCGTCCTGGGTCCGGGCCTTCCAAGACTTCAAGTCGCAGTAGGGGTTGAAGCTCGTGCAAGAACGCAACTCCGCCGCTCGGAGACGGCTAGGAAAGGACTCCAGATGAGCACGACACCGTTCACCCGCAGGGAGGCGCTGCGCAACGGCCTGCTCGGGGTCGCCAGCCTGACCGTCGCCGAGCGACTGCTGGCCTACGGCGGCCAGAACGAGGCGTTGGCGGCGATGAAGCCGACCCTCGCGAAGAAGGGCTACGGCCCTCCCGTGTTCAAGAAGGGCGAGCCGCTGGCTCTGCCGAAGGGCTTCAAGTTCGTCCGCTTTGACCGCGCCGGGTCGAGGATGTCGGACGGCCTGCCGATGCCCACCTGCCACGACGGCACCGGCTACTTCAAGGGCCGCCGCGACACGGTCTGGATCGTCCGCAACCAGGAGGGCTTCCAGCGGGGCCGCGCCCAGGGACGGATCAACGCCTACGACCCGATCGCCCAGGGTGGCGTCACGGTCTCGCACTTCAACACGAGGACGGGCAAGGTGCTCGGCAACGCGCTCGTCCTCAACGGCACCGACAACAACTGCAACGGCGGCGTGACCCCGTGGGGCACCTGGCTGAGCGGCGAGGAGAACACGGTCGGCAAGGAGCAGGGCTACGGCGCCGAGCACGGTTACGTGTTCGAGGTCCCCGCGCGCGCCAACTCGATCATCGAGCCGCGCCCGATCAAGGCGATGGGCCGCTTCGTCCACGAGGCCTGCCCGGTCGACCCGAAGACCGGGATCGTCTACATGACCGAGGACAACGGCGACCCCGGCGACGGCTTCTACCGCTACCTGCCCCACCACAAGGGCAAGCTCCACCGCGGCGGCAAGCTGCAGATGCTCGCCATCCATGGGCGGCCGAAGTACAACACCGCCGCCAAGCAGACGGTTGGTGAGAAGCTCGAGTGCCGCTGGGTCGACATCAAGGACCCCGATCCCAACGGCGCCGACCGCTTCCCGCAGGCGGTCTACATGCAGGGTCGCCACGAGGGCGGCGCGAGGTTCCTCGGGCTCGAGGGCGGCACCTTCTCGAAGGGCAGCTGTTACTTCACGGCTTCCGACGGCGGCGACACCGGCCAGGGGCAGATCTGGAGGTACACGCCGGACAACAGGAACTTCAAGCGCGGCACCTTGCAGCTCGTCTACGAGTCGCACTTCCACCGCGTGCTCGCCGGCCCCGATGCGATCACGCAGAGCCCGCGCGGTGGCATCCTCGTCTGCGAGGACGGTGCCAGCGAGGATGTCAAGGGCCAGCCCTCTCGGTTCAAGTACATCTCGCCCAACGGCAAGCTGAACGACTTCGGCGTCGTCACCGAGCCGATGCAGCTCCACGACGGGATCGCCGCCGACCTGTTCCCGTTCAACCCCGACCGCTGGGACCACCCGCCGGAGAAGGGCGAGGGCGTCGGCCACAGCGAGGCCGCGGGGGTCGGCTACAGCCCGGACGGCAAGTGGCTGTTCCTCCACATCCAGTATCCGGGCGAGACGTTCGCCATAACCGGCCCATGGGAGAAGGGCTGGCTCTGAGCGGTATGGCGTCCGCGTCATGACGATCGCGCGCGGCCGCATAGCCGAGCTCATGGAGCGCGAGCGCGAGCGCT
>CAWJHV010000005.1:0-41157 GCA_963842795.1 uncultured Solirubrobacterales bacterium
GCCGGCGCCTCCGGCGCCTCCTCTTCCTCTGATGCTTCCTCTTCCGCGGACGCTTCCTCCTGCTCCGGCGCCTCCTCCTCCTCCCAGGCCTCGTCTTCCTCGGAGAGCCGCTCGATCAGCTGCTCGCGCCGCAGCAGCCGGTATCCGTCGATCCCGGCCGCGGCCGCGCGTGCGTGCAGATCCGCCAGGTGCAGGTCCTTGAGCTCGGTGGCCATCGGCCGCGCAGGCTAACGGAGCGTCGCCCTCGGTGATGGAGATAGGGTGCGGGCGTGCGCAGGGCGTTCCTGATCGCAGGGGGCTTGCTCGCAGGGTTCTTGCTCCCGGCTTCGGCCTCGGCGGCCTGGACGAACCCGGTCTACGTCTCGCCGTTCGACCGCGACGTGAAGGACATCAAGACCGCGATCGACGACGCTCACGACGGGGTCATTGCGTGGACCTCGACGACACCATGTCGACGCGTGTCCAGGCCCGCTACCGGACGGCGGCCGGAACCCTTGGCCCGATCGTCGACATCGCGACGCTGGGCGCGAGCAGCCCGCAGGTGTCGATGCTGCCGAACGGTCAGGCGCTGATCGTCTATCGCGCCTGGGACGGCTCCTACTACCGGATCCACGCACGCACGCTCTCGCGCTCGGGCACCTTGGGCCCTCCGGAGCTGATCTCCGAGCCGGGTCGGGACGCCGACCTGCCCCAGATCGCGACGGATGAGCAGGGACACACGGTGATCGATTGGCGGGTCGGCGGAAGGATCAAGGTGCTCAGGCGCACGCGGGGTGGCAATCTGTCGCGGGCGAAGACCCTCTCGCCGAGGCCGGACTCGTCATCCCCCGGCTCGCTGGCGGTCGATGCCGATGGCGATGCGGTGATCGCCTGGCGCGCGGTGTCCTCGGAGATGGTCGGCGTGCGCCGAACCGCTGGCGGGGCGATCGGAACGACCGAGACCCTGGGCGTGCCCCCGACCCTGGGCATTCCAGACGTCGCCATCGATCCCGACGGCGACGCGACCGTGGCCTGGGCGGGAAACACCGGGGGCCAGCGCAGGATCATCAGCCGGTCGTGGAGCGCGGACGGTACCGTCGCTCCTCCGGACACGATCAACACGGCCTCGACGACGGAGTCGCCACTCGTCGAGATGGGCCCCGACGGCGATGCTCTGATCATCTGGGGAGACGGTGGCGACGAGATCCTCGCGCGTGAGCGGTCCGCAGCCGGGCCGCTGGGCCCGCAGGAGACGATCGCCTCCGAGGCGCAGGGAGTTGTTCTGGCAGCCACGGGGGTGGATGCGTCCGGCGATGTGGAGATCGTCTGGCGACGGAAGGGCCGGTTCCCGGCATCGTACGGCGATGCCCGGGAGCGCCTGGAGAGCGGAGCACTTGCACCGATCCAGAACGTCTTTCCCAAGACCCAGTCGCTGAGCAGCAATCAGCCGCGTCTCACGGTGGCCGTTGCGGCGGACGGCACCGCACTCGCCGGCTACACGCGTCCCACCCCGAGCAGCGGGTACCGCGCCTTGATCTCGACTGGTCCCTGAGGGGCTGGTCAGGCGCCGTCCGCCGCCGGGTCGATGCCTTCGGCCGCGGCATCCGTGACCCAGCGCTCGGCCTCGGCGTCCACCCTCGCTGCGTCCCAACCGAGCTCCGCGCCCATCGTCTCCGCGACCGGGCGCACCGAGTCGGCGGTCCGCAACTGCGGCGCCGCGACCAGGCCGAGGCGGGTGCGGCGCAGCAGCACGTCCGCGACCGAGCGCGCCTGCTCGAGCCGGGCGGCGATCGCCGCCTCGGCGAGCAGGTCGGGCTGGCCCTCGACGATCGGCCGCGCGAGCTCGGGGCGCTCGCCGGCGAGCCGCAGCACGTTGCGGGCGAAGTGGCCGTAGCGGAAGGCGAGCAGCTCACGGTAGCCGGCCGGCAGGTCGGCCTCCGTGAGCCCCTCGGGCGGGTCCAGCTCGTGCTCGACCGCGGCCATCCCAAGGGGGATGTCGTCGGTGCGGCAGGGGGCGACCCGGCCCTCGCGCTCGACCATGCGGTCGACGACCTGCTTCGCCATCCGGCGCCAGGTGGTGAGCTTGCCGCCGGTGATCGTCAGCATCCCCGAGGACGTCTCGTAGAGCTCGGCCTTGCGCGAGATGTCGACCGACTTGCGCGGGTCGCCTGTGGAGATCAGTGGGCGAACGCCGGCGTAGGCTCCGGTCAGGTCGCCACGGCCGAGCTCGGTCCCGAAGAACGCGTTCGCCGCCTCGAGGATGTAGTCGATGTCCTCGTCGCCCGGCCGCACGTGGGCGATGTCGCCGGAGTAGTCGTTGTCGGTCGTCCCCATCAGCGTGCGCCCGTACCAGGGGAGGGCGAAGATCGTGCGGTCCGCGCCCGCCGGGACGATGCACGCCGCCTTGCCGACCGGCAGCACGTCCATCGACACGGTCACGTGGGTCCCGCGGCTGGGGGCGATCGTCGGCAACTCGGCCTCGTCGTGGATCTCCTCCGGGCGGATCCGGTCGGCCCAGACGCCGGTGGCGTTGATCACGTTGTCGGCCTCGACCTCGAACCGCTCGCCGCTGGAGGCATCGACGCAGGCAACCCCGGCGGCGCGGTCGTCGCGGTCGAGCAGGCCGGTGACCTCGGCGCCGTTCAGGCAGACGGCCCCGTAGCGCTCGGCCTCGCCGAGGATCGTGAGCACCAGCCGCACGTCGTCGGTCTGGCAGTCGTAGAACATGTACGCCTCGCGCGGATCGCGCCCGGCGAGCGCCGGGACCATCTCCGCGACCTCCTCACCGGGGATCGTGCGGTGGCGGTCGGGCGCCCAGTAGTCCTCGCCGGCGGCCCGCTCGGTGCGCTCGCGGCGCGACATGCCGACCCGGGTGGTCGCCATCACGTCGTACATGTTCAAGCCGATGCCGATCGCCCGGCTGCGCTTGCGCTCACCGAGCGTCGGGACCAGGAACGGGGTCGGGTACACGAGGTGCGGCGCCAGCTGGACCATGAGCTGGCGTTCCAGCAGCGCCTCGCGGACGAGCCCGAGGTCGAAGTTCTGCAGGTAGCGCAGGCCGCCGTGGACCATCTTCGACGAGCGGCTCGAGGTCCCGATCGCGTAGTCGTCGCGCTCGACGAGGGCGACGGTGTAGCCGCGCGAGGCGGCGTCGAGCGCGGCGCCGGCTCCCGTGACCCCGCCGCCGACGACGACGACGTCGAAGCGCTCGCCGGTGACCGCCTCGAGGGCGTCGGCGCGAGAGAGCATCTACTGAAGGTAGGAGACCACCGAGGCGGCGGGCTCGCGCTCGGGCGGCCGGCGCTCCTGCACCGGGCGCCCGAGATGGATCAGGGCGACGAAGCGCTCGCCGTCGGCGATCTCGACCGCCTCGCGGCCGGCCTCCGTCCGCAGGACGCCCGGCGTGCGCCAGTAGCCGGCGAGCCCGCGGGCGTGCGCGCCGAGCAGGACGATGAACGCGGCGCACGCCGTGGCGTGCAGGTCCTCCTCGTCCTGGATCTCATCGCCGGTGAGCGCGCAGGAGCAGACGACGAGGGTGGGCGCCCGATCGAGCTTCGACGCCGCCTCGGGCCCGGCGGCCCGCTTCAGCCGCGCGAGCGCCTCCGGGCCGAGCACCCGGAAGCGCCACGGGTTGGTCAGGTTGTGGTTCGGCGCCCAGCGCGCGAGCTCGAACAGCTCGTCAAGGGTGGTGCGGTCGACCCGGTCGGGGCGGTAGGCCTTGTGGGTGCGGCGGGTCCGGATCGCGGTCTCGGCGTCCATGGTCGAGGACGCTAGCGGGTGGCCGTCGCCACGGCGCGGGTCCTCGAAGGAGCGCCGGCGGGCTCAGTAGCCGCCGCTGCCGCCGCTCCCGCCGCTGCCCGAGGCGATCAGCACGACCGCGATCACCAACACGACCACAACCGCCAGACCGATCCAGATCGTCCGGTTCATCGCCACTCAGCCTCACCTCCAGTCGCACGCTTCCCTGCGGGTCTGCTCGGTCATACGGGCGAGGCGCGGCGGCGGATTGGGGGTGGCTGTGGGTGCGTGGTGCCCCGGGGCGTGCGCGAGGGTCCGGCCCGCACCATCGCCGCACTCCGCGAGACGGCGGATCAGGGCGCTCGCCTGCGGTACCACACGAACCCGGCCGCGCCGACGATCGCCAGGGCGGCGGCGACCGCGACGAGGTAGCCCGTGGAATCGCTCCCGGACGAGTCCGGCTGATAGGCGACGCTGACCGGGACCGCCTCGCCGTCGCCCGCGGACTCGGCGCCGACTGGCTCGGCCGCCGCCGGAGCGTTCTCAGCCTCCGCCTCGGACACCGCCGGTGTCCCGCCGACACCACTGCCCGAGCCCGTCGCGGCCGGGGCGCCGCCGCCGCCTCCGCCCTGGCTGCCTCCGCCGGCGCTCGGCGTCGCCGCCGGGGCGCTCGCCTCCCCGCCGCCGGTCGCGCTCGCCGGCGCCCCGCCTTGCGACGACGCCTCGGCGCCCGCGTCGCCGCCCGCGCCGCCACCGCCGGAGCTCGGCTCGGACTCGGCGCCGCGGCTGCGAGCGCCGGCCCGCGCCACCGCGACCAGCGGGAACTGGCGGCGCGCGATCGCGGTCAGGACCTGGGCGGTGACCCAGATCGGGGTCTGGTCGCTGGAGGCCGAGTAGCGGTAATGGCCGTCGGGGGCCTGCAGTCGCGAGAGGTAGCCGACGGCGCGGTCGATCGTCTGCTGTTCGCCGCCGACCGCGGCCAGTCCCTGCACCGCCCAGGCGGTCGACTGCGAGTTGACCAGGCCGGTGCCGCCGAGCGCGTAGCCACCGCCCGAGCGCTGCGCCCGCCGCAGCCAGCGCGCCCCGCTCGCGGCCGCGGAGCCCCGCGTCCCCGCCGCGACCAGGGCCTGGAGCGCGGCGCCCGTCGAGTCGGCCTCGCTCGGCGCCTGCGGCTGGATCCCCCAGCCGCCGTCGGCGTTCTGGGACCCGCGCAGCCAGGCGGCGGAGCGGCGCAGCGAGCGGGCCTCGGCGCCCGCGGCGCGCATCGCAAGCGCGTAGAAGGCGGTCAGGTTGACCTGTCCGTCGACCGAGCCGTCGCCGTCCCGGCGCCGGCGCAGGTCCGCCACCAGGTGGCTGCCCCCGAACCTGCGCGGGTCGATGCCCGCCGCCGCCAGGGCGAGGATCGTCCGCTCGAGGTCGCCGACCGAGCGCAGCCGATCGATCTCCGAGCGCAGGTAGGAGACCGGCGTCCGCCCCCTCCTCGCGACATCGAGTGGGTTGGTGCCCGACGCCTCGAGGCCGAGCATCGCCCAGCCGGTCATCGCCGGGTTCGAGGGCAGGCCCCTGCCGGCCGCGAAGCCGCCGTCGTCGCCCTGTGCCCGCACCAGCCACGCCTCGCCGGAGGCCCGCGCCGCCGCCCGATCGTCCCCGGCGGCGACGAGCGCCCCGCCGGCGACGAGCGCGGCGACGCACAGCAGCGGCAGGGCGCCCTCGGGTCGCCAGGTGAACGCAAGCCGCGTGCGGAAGCGCGAGATCATCCGCACGAGCGCGGGGCCGGCGACGAGCGCGATCGCGAAGTTGCCCGCGGCGTGGGCGATGTTGAACGGGATCCCTCGCGCCGAGAGCGCCAGGTAGCGGTCGAGCGACTGCTCGCCGCCGTAGGTGACCATCACCGAGAGGTCGACCAGGGCGCCGTAGGCGAGCCCCGCGACCGCGCAGGCGAGCGCCAGCCCGAGGCGGCCGAGCCGTCGCCGGGTGAGCACCGCCAGCCACGCCCCGCCGAGCCCGACCAGGCCCCAGCCCGCCATCTGCCATGCGGTCCACGGGCCCTGCCCGAGCCAGATGTTGGAGATCGGCGCCGCCAGCGCCCCGACGGCGAACCCGGGCCCGCCGCCGAGCGCGTAGCCCGTGAACAGAGCGATGTCCGTCGTCGCGACGACGTTCGGGATCGGCGCCAACACGAGTCGCCCCGCGACCGCCAGCGCCGCCAGCGCCGCCACCAGCGCGACCAGGCGGGCGCTCGGGCGCGCGCGCTCGTACCACCAGAAGCCGCCGACGAGGACGAGGACGAGTCCGGCGAAGGTCGCCACCTGCCAACTCATGTGCAGCCACTCCCGCGGCTGCTCGGCTCCGCCACCGCCGGCGGGGGGCCGGGGATCGTCGCTTCCCCTTCCACGGCCAGCAGCGCCGCGCCGTCCTCCGGGGTCACGGCCCCGGCCGCGCCGAGGATCCGGGCGACCTCGGTGGCGAAGTACCAACCGCCGGAGAGGATCTCGTCGGCCGGGCCGTCGGCGATCAGCTCGCCGTCGCCGAGCAGCACCACCCGGGCGGCGAACCGGGCCGCGAACTCGACGTCGTGGGTGGCGACGAGCACCGCCGCTCCGCGCCCTGCGAGCCCCTCGAGCCGGCCGCAGAGCTCGCGCTTGCGGGCGCCGTCCATGCCCCGGGTGGGCTCGTCGAGGCAGATCAGGCCCGGGAGCTCGCCGCCCTCGTCCTCGCGCCCGGCCATCACCACCGCCAGCGCGAGGCGCTCGCGCTCGCCGCCGGAGAGGTCGCGCGGGTCGCTCTCGAGCGCCCACCCGAGCCCGACGGCGTCGAGTGCCCGCAGTCCCGCCTCGCCGGGGAGCTCTTCGGCGACCCGCTCGCGGACGAGCAGGTCCGCCGGGCTCTGCGGCAGCACCGCGCAGCCCGCCGGAGCGCGGACCGACCCGCGCACGGGCTCGACCAGCCCCGCGGCCGCCCGCATGAGGGTCGTCTTTCCGGCTCCGTTTCGGCCCATCAGCGCAACCCGTTCGCCCCGGCCGACGGCGAGCTCGAGCCCGCGCAGCACCTCCAGCGGCCCAGTCCCGGGATCGAGCTCTATCCACAGGTCCCGCGCCTCGAGCGCCGACCCGTCGCCAGTCGCCCGCCGCCAAGGCCTCCGCCTGGGCCGCGGCACCTCCCCCGCGGCGGGCGGCCGTGCGATCAGCGACCGCTCCGCCAGCGCGCCGCGCGCCTCCTTCACCGACACCGGCGGCGGAGCGATCCCGACCAGCGAGAACAGCCGCGCGCCCGGCGGGGCGAGGTCGGGGTCGGCGCGAAGCGCCCACTCGCAGTAGGCGCGCGGGGACCCGTCGAAGCACATCCGCCCGGCATCGAGCGCAAGCACCCGGTCGGCGGCTGCGAGGCAGCGCTCGAGCCGGTGCTCGGCCAGCAGGACCCCCATCCCCCACTCCTCGTTCAGGCGCCGCAGGAGCCCGATCAGCTCGTCTCCGGCGACCGGGTCGAGCTGCGATGTCGGCTCGTCGAGCAGGACCACCCGAGGACGTAGCACGAGCGCCGCGGCGAGCGCGACCCGCTGCAGCTCTCCGCCCGAGAGGGTGTCGGTCGGCCGGTCGACGAGATGGTCGATCGCCAGCGCCAGCGTCGCCTCCTCGATCGCCCGCGCTCGCGCCGCCGCGGGCTCGCCGCGAAGCTCGAGCGGCAGCTCGAGCTCACCACGGACGGTCGCCGAGACCACCTGCGACTCCGGGTCCTGGCCCACGAGCCCGACCAGCCCCCCGAGCTCCGCGGGCCCGTGATCGCGGACGTCGAGGCCGCAGACCTCCAGCGTGCCGGCGACCTCGCCGCCGTGGTAGTGCGGCACGAGCCCGCAGCAGGCACGCAGCAGGGTCGACTTGCCGCAGCCCGAACGCCCGGCGAGGATCGCGAACTCGCCCTCGAACAGCTCGAGCTCGATCTCGTGCAGGGCGGGCGTCGCGGCCCCCGGGTAGGCGTAGGAGAAGTTGACCATGCGGACCAGGGGCTCAGCCACGTCGCGCGCGCCCTCCCGTCAGTCCCAGATACGGCGCCGCCATCAACAACGGCAGCGAGATCGCGAGGCCCAGCGTCGCCGGGTCGGGGTCGATCGAGATCGTCGGGTAGGGCTCGAAGCCGCCGAGGCCGGCGATCCGGGCGCCGACGCCGAGCGCGACGATCGCAACACCCGCGGCGGCGAAGCGCCACCCGTGGCGCGAGCTGCGACGCGCCGGGGCGCGGCGGGGAACTCCCCGCGCGTAGCCGCGCAGCTCGAGCGTCGCGGCGATGTCGACCGCTCGGTCGAGCGACCCGGCGACCAGCCGCCGGGTCAGCGCCGCTCGCCCCGCCGCCGCCGCGGCCGGGCCCCGCAGCGCCTGTGCCTCGCGCAGCCGGGCGTGATCCGCGGCGGCCAGAGGGACCAGCCTGGTGATCAGGGTCGCGGTGAGCGCCGAGTGGCGGGCGAACGGTCGCAGGAGTCGCAGCATCCGATCCGGGTCGACGCAGGCCGAATGAACCGCGAACGCAGCGAGCACGACACCTATCCGCAGCGCCAGCACAGCGCCCTCGACCACGGCCTCGGCGCTGACGTCGATCCTCCCGAGAACCGGGAGCTCACCGCCGCGAATCAGGATCGTGTCGCCGCGCTGGGAGGCGAGCACGTTGACGACGATGATGAAGACACCCAGGATCGCGGCCCAGCGCGCCGCCGCCGCCAGGGCCGCGTGCGCCCCCGCGACGAGGCCGGCGACGAGGACGGCCGCCGCGGCTCCCGCGAGCACGATCGGGCTCGAGTACACGAACGCGACCACGGCGGGCGCACCGAGGTAGGCGGTCGCGGCGATCGCGCTCGCGCTCGCCAGCGGCCCGGGCCGGGGCGTGTAGGCGATCGGCGACCTCATCCGCCCTCCGGCGCCGGCACCGGGACCGTCGTGGCGCCGTCGGCGGCCACCGCGTAGCGCCGGCCGAGGTCGTCGTCGTCGAGCAGCTCGGCGGCGCGCTCCACCCCGGCTGCGTCGGCGCCGGTGACCAGCCAGGTCGCCGGCTGTGAGCGGTGGCGGACGCCGGCGACCAGGCCGGCTCCCGCGCCCATGGTGCGTTCGACGGCACCGGCCGGATCGAACAGGTCGAGCCGCCAACGGTCGTCGGCCGGCGCGAAGCGGGCGAAGACGCCGCTGGTCGAGGGGCCTCGGTCGAGGTCGGCGGCGAGCGGGTCGGCCCGCACCTCGGCCCAGGGCCCGACGATCAGCCTCGGCCCGTCCTCCTCACCGGTGCCCGTTTCGATCGTCGCCTCGACTCCCTCGTCGCCGAGCCGGTCGGCAACCTCGGCGCACGGCGCGCGCTCACCCAGGCACTCGACCGTGACCGCGAGCCGCTCATCGTCGGGTGTGGAGGCCTGCAGGAACGGTTCGGGCCACGAGCCGACCACGGCCGGGGTCGAGATCGCGTTCGTCCAGTCGCGGTAGTCCCACCAGATCCGGTCTCCACCGCGGACCGAGACCTCGGCGCTCCCGCGCGGGCTCTCGAGCCCGTTGACGAAGAAGAACCAGTCGAGCGACCGACCGTCGGCGACCTCGCCGGCGGTACCGTCGATCGAGTGGACGAACCCGCCGCCGAAGCGGGTCGTGAGCTCCGCCTCACGGTCGAGGAAGCGGATCACCGTCTCGGACTCCGCCGGGTCGGTCTCGGTGGCCTCGAGCACCTGCTCGGAACCGTAGTCGCGGGTCACCGTCAGGGTCGCCTCCCCGGGGGTCGATTCCCCGGGGCCGAGGCCGCAGCCGGTGGTCGCAACGGCCACTGCCGCCGCGGCCACCACGCTGCGGCCGAACCTCACTTAAGGCGCCTCAACAGCGGCGCGGCTCGGCTTCGCTTCGCTACGCCTCACTTCTTCTTGACCTTCTCGCAGCTGCCCTTGACCACGGTCTCGCTCAGGGCGCTCCGCTTGACCTTGACCTTGTCGCGGCCCTTGCCGCAGTTGATCGTGTCGGCGCCGCCCTGACGGGCGTCGATCCTGTCGTCGCCGCCGCGCGAGCGGATCGAGTCGTCGCCCTTGGTGCCCTTGATCCGGTTGGCGTCGGGGCTGCCGACGAGCTGGATGCCACGCACGGCGGGGCAGTCCTCGAGCTGCGCGCCGACGCACGTGGGGAGCACCTCGGAGGGGATGTCGGTGCCGCGGCCCGCGCCGATGGGAGCCTCGCCGGGCGAGCCGACCACGAGCTGCGCGGTCCCGTCCGCCCCGGTCACCGCCGAGGCGTCGCCACCGCCGACCGTCACCCCGCTCGCCGGCCCGCTGATGCACTCGGTCGCGAACGGCGGCTCGGACTGGGTCGTGCACTTGTGCTCGACCACCGTGACCGTGAACGGCTGGCCCGCCTGCGCGCGCGCCGGCGCCTGCAGCTCGAGCTCGGCCGGGTTCGGGTTCGGGAAGTCGTCCGGAGCGAGGTAGAAGAGAACCTCGTCGCCGTCGTGGAGCTCGAGCTGGTCGGCGCCCACGGAGGCCTCCAGGTGGTTGGCCTTGAAGTACCAGAAGCTCTCGCCGGAGACGGCCTTCACGCCGCCGATCCCGCAGATGCCGAGACCGAAGCCGAACTGGTCGGTGAGCGAGAGCGGGGCCACCGGCTTCGTCGTCCGCCCCGCGGTCGCCAGCAGCGTGAGCGCGTTCGGCGTCTCATAGGCGAACTCGGCTCCGGAGCCGCCGGGAGACCCGAAGCAGTCGGCGTCGGGACGGGTCGGCACGGTGACGTCGTCGGCGACGATGTAGGTCGTGCCCGGGTCGAGCACCCGGTCGGCCGTCAGGACGCGGAGCTTGGTGGTGACGGCGGCCGGTGCGCTCGCCGGGATCAGGGCCAGCGCGGCGATCGCGCACAGGGTCGCGAGCGCGCCTGGCGCGAAGCGGATACGTGTGGTCATTGAAGAGCCACCCTTTCCTCGAGGGACGTGATTGGCTGGCCGGAGGCAGGTCTCCTGGCTTCCGGGCCGGCAGTCGCGCCTTCCCGAGGCGCCGGATGCGCCTCAGTGGCTGACCTGGTGTCTTGCGACGCCGTTTTCGCCCGGTCACAGTGGCGGGACCGCGCCGGATTCGCACCGGACTTCCCTTGGCCACCGGCCGTATGTACGCGCGCAACTCTACTCGCGGACGGACGCTCAGGATGCGGGTAGCCGCTCGGCGACCGCGTCGTTGATCCGGCGCTCGAACTCGGGCGACTCGGCGCGGAGGCGATTGAAGACGTCGGGAGGGACCGCCAGCAACCGCGCCGCCGACGTCGCGATCACGGTCGCGAGCCGTGAGTAGCCGTAGCCGGCGCCCCAATCGAGCGCCGCCAGCTCGCCGAAGAACTCCCCAGGACCGATCCTGCGCACGACCTCGCCGTCGACCTCGACTCGCATCGCGCCCTCGAGGATGATGTAGAAGTCGCGGCCGCCGCCCCAGCGCGTGACGACGCTGCGCCCCTCCTCCACCTCGACGATGCGAGCGGACCGGGCCAGCCGCGCGAGCTGATCGGAGTCGACGCCCGCGAGCGCGGCGAGCGACCGCAGCTCTCCGGGCTCGATCGCGCCGGTGGGATCGACGCCGATCAGCGCCAGGTGCGGATCGAATCGTGGCGCTTCGGTCACGGCGGGCGATTCGAGCTCCACCTCCGCCCGCTCGAGCCACCCGAGGACGTGGCGGACGTCGCGCTCGGCGCTCGTGTGGTTGAGGATGCAGAGGCGGATCGCGTAGCGGCCATGCAGCCGGGTCGAAGACACCAGGCCCTCGCCACTGCGCTCCAGCATCGAGACCAGGCGGCGGTTGCCGGCTTCGATCTGCGCCTCGGACAGGTCGCCGTCGAAGCGCCGGCGAAAGCAGATGATCCCCAGGCGAGCTGGGCTCAGGAGCTCGAGCTGCTCGCTGTCGGCCACCAGCCGCTCGGCCAGCCGGGCGAGGTCGAGTGCGCGGTCGACCGCAGCCCGGAACCCGCCGACGCCGAAGGTCGAGATCGAGAGCCAGAGCTTGAGGCTGCGCGCCATGCGACTGAGCTGCAGGCCGCGATCGGCGAAGTCGACCTCGACCCCGCGCGCGTCCTTGATGTAGTCGGGCGCGATCCGGAAGGCGTCCTCGAGCAGCCGGCCGTCGCGGACGAGCACGCAGCCGCACTCGAACGGCTGGTGCAGCCACTTGTGCGGGTCGAGCGTAACCGAGTCGGCGGCCTCGATTCCCGCAAGCCAGCTCCGGCCGCGGTCGCTGAGGACCGCGAAGCCTCCGTACGCCGCATCGACGTGCATCCACGCGTCGTTTGCGCGACAGATCTCGGCCACCTCGGCGAGGGGGTCGATGGCCCCGGTGTTGGTGGAGCCGGCCGCGGCGCAGACGATCAGGGGGCGGCGGCCCGCGTCGCGATCGGCGCCGATCGCTCCCCGCAGGGCATCGGGCCGCAGCCGGTACTCGCCGTCGACCGGGACGACCCGCAGCTGGTCGGGGCGGAACCCGAGCGTGCGCGCGCCGCGGGCAACCGACGAGTGGGCCTGGTCGGAGGCGTAGATGACGAGGTCGTCCCGCATCGGCCCGACGAGGCTCTCGCGCGCGCATGCGAGCGCGGTGAGGTTGGCCGCCGAGCCTCCGGAGACCAGGATGCCCTCCGCCTCGTCCGGGTATCCGATCCAATCGGCGAACCAGCGCAGCACCGTGAGCTCGAGGTGGCTCGGGCCGGGCGAGTCGAGCCAGTTGCTGGCCTCGATGTTCAGCGCGGCGGCGATCAGGTCGCCGAGCGCCCCGGGGAAGGTGCCGCTGCCGGGGATATAGGCGAAATAGGCCGGGTGGCCGAGCCGGCTCCCAAACGGCAGCACGTGCTCGCGAAGCTCCGCGAGCGCCTCCTCGAACGGCCGACCGCGCTCGGGCGCCTCACCACCGATGCGTTCGCCGAGCTCGGCGGCCGTGATGCGCTTGACGACCGGCCGCTGCCGAAGGCCCGCCTCGTCGGCGATCAACATCTCGACGGCCGCCATCGCGATCTCCCGCATCCGCTCCGGCTCCAACGCCAGCGGATCCCCTCCGTCGGAGTCGGTGCCGTCGGGCGGCCGCCTCGGATCCCTCATCGGACGCGCCTGACCATGACGCGATCCTACGGCGGCTCATCGCCGCCGGGCCCGAGCCTCAGTCCGTGCGCTCCTCGACCTTCTTGCGCAGCTGCTCGACCACCTCGGGCATCGCCTGCTTCATCCGCGAGAGCTCCCAGTGCTCGATCTTGATCAGCCGCACGGACGAGGTCGCGACCACGGTCGCCGAGCGCTCCTGCTTCTCGAGCAGGCCCTGCTCGCCGAAGACGTCTCCGGGCCCGAGGTCGGCGAGGTGCTCGCCCTCGCGCTCGACCTTCACCGTGCCGTCCTCGATGATGTAGAAGTCGTTCGAGTAGCCGCCCTCGCGGATGATCGTCTTGCCCTCGACGGCCGACTCGAGGGTTGCGAACGTCGCCACCTTGCTCAGCGCCTCCTCGGGCACGTCGGCGAACAGTGGCGTGTTCTTGAGCGCGCTTACGTCCACGGGTCTCCCTCTCGGATCATGCGGAATTCGACGCCCGCAACCTAACCGATCGCTCCGGCGGGCGCGGCAGCTCCGTGGCCCGCGCGGACGGTCGCCAGGAAGCGCTCGATCGCCTCCACGACCCGGGCGGTGCGCACCGAGGGCCCGATGTCGAAGGCGTGCTCGGCGCCGGCGAGCTCCGCGTAGTGAACGGGGTTGTCGGAGACGGCCCGCAGCTCCTCGACGAACCGGCGCGCGTCGGCGACCGGCACCAGCGTGTCGTGCTCGCCATGCAGGACCAGGAAGGGCGGGGCCCCCGCGTGGACGCGATGGGTCGGCGAGGCGTCGCGGAAGCGCTGCGGGTCGTCCTCGAAGCGCGCCTTGAACACATGGCGCTCGAGCACCCACTCGAGCAGCTCCGGGTAGTAGACGCCCTCGGCGTCCGTGAGGTCGTAGATGCCGTAGAAGGGGACCGCGGCGGCGACCGACGTGTCGGCGTCCTCGAACCCGGGCTGGAAGGAGGGGTCGTCGTCGGTGAGCGCCGCGAGCGCGCACAGATGCCCGCCGGCCGAGCCGCCCGTGAGGCAGACGAACTCGGGGTCGGCGCCGTAATCGGCGCCGTGCTCGCGCACCCAGGCGATCGCCCGCTTGACGTCGACGAGGTGATCGGGAAAGGTCGCGGCGGGGCTCAGCCGGTAGTCGACGTTGAAACCGACCCAGCCGTGGCGGGCGAGGTGGTTGAGCAGCGGGATGCCCTGCTCGCTGCGCGTGCCTGCGATCCACCCGCCGCCGTGCACCTGGACGATCGCCGGGCGCAGCGTCTTGCCGGCCGGCTCGTCGGGCTCGTAGACGTCGAGGCGCAGCGGCCGGCCGTCGTGGCGCGCGTACTCGACGCCGCGCCGGTGGCGGACGCCCGCGGGCCAGAGCATCAGCGGCGGCGCGATCAGGTGGCTGCGAGGGAAGCGCGAACGGCGCTCGTCGCCGGGCGGCTCGATCTCGGCGAGCTGCTCGCGCACCGCCTGGGCGCTTCGCAGGCTCTGCCAGCCGAGCCGCGCGAGGGCCATCTCGGCGAGCGCGAGGGGGACCGCGATCGCGATGCCGAGCGCGCCGCGGGGCCGCGCCCGGGCGACCACCGCGATCGCGGCCGCGACCAGGGCGCCGATCGCCCACGGGAACTCGCGCACGATCGAGCCCGAGACCCAGCGCAGCAGGCGCAGGCGCAGCGCGCGCGGCGGGCGCAGGGCGAGGGTCTTGCGCAAGAGGTCGAGCACGGGGGCCGAACCTAGCGGCGGGGCGCGATGACCGCTGCCGACCCCTCGACGAACAGGTCCCGGGCGCGCGCTAGCGCGGGCGTTTCGCCGCGCTCCAGGCGCTCGAGCGACAGCCCCTCGAGCCCGGCGACGAGGAAGATCGCGATCCCGTCGATGTCCTCGGCCGCCGGCGGGCGGTCGAGGCCGCGAAGCAGCTCGCGCAGGATCGCGCGATGGCCCTGCTTCATCTCGGCGAGGATCTCGCCGACCTCGGGATCCACGACTGACTGCGAGGCGAGGTCGAAGTAGACCCGCTGGATGCCCTCGTCGCGGTCGAGCACCCGCTGGACGCCGTCGGCCAGCCCGCGGGCGAGCGTCGTCGCATCCCGCGGGTTGCCCAGCCCGTCCAGGACCTCGGTCGTGATCGTCTCCGAGACCCGGCGCGCAACCGCGGCCACCAGTCCCCGCTTGGAGCCGAAGTAATACGAGATCAGCGCCTTGTTCTGGCCCGACGCGGCCGCCACCTTGGCCGTCGTCAGGCCCGCGTAGCCCTCGCGCTTGAGCACGTCGAGCGCTGCATCGAGGATGCGCTCGGGCGCGTCGGACGCGGGCCGCCCCGGGCCCCGAGCCGCGCGCGGCTCGGCGGCGCCGCTCAAGCTGTGACCCCCGCGGCGCTCGGCGCCATCCCCATCGCCGCGAGCTTCTTCGCCAGCGACTTCATCGCGTATTCGAAGACCTCCTTGGAGTGGTAGAAGGGCGTCTCGAAGTCGTAGCGGTCCTCGACCCAATCGGGCGAGAAGGCGAGGATGCCGACCGGGAGGGTCTCCTGGAGCGTGTCCTGCACGACCTGCCTGTAGCGGTCGTCAGACTTGATCGCGTCGGCGAGGAACTTGACGCCGAAGCCGACGTGGCGCGACTCGTCGCGATTGACGTGGGTGAAGCCGTCGCGGAAGCCCGGCAGCCGGTCCATCTCCTTCAGCGAGCGGAGGATGAACCGCGCTCCCGTCAGTGCCAGCGTGCCCTCGATCACGACCATGTAGACGGTGATCCCGCGCACCAGGGCCTCCATGTCCGAGGGGTCCTTGCGCAGCGTCTCGGCGCAGTCGTGCAGGATCCCGTCGAAGAGCTCCTTGAACTCGTCGTTCGTGTTCTCGCGCTGCTCGGCGAGGTTCGCCTGGATCGTCTGCGTGTCGGCGCCGAGCACCTCGCGGAAGAAGCGGTCGAAGAACACGCAGTGGCGCGCCTCGTCGGCGATCTGCGAGGCGAGGAAGATCCGCTGGTCGTCGGTGGGCGCGGCGATCGCGAACGGCAGCAGCTCCGTGGTCACCCGCTCCTCGCCGACGAAGAACTGCGAGAGGCCGAACATCATGAAGCGCCGCTCCTCGTCGCTCCAGGTCACGCCGTCGTTCCACTCCTCGGCGTCGCGGCTGAAGTCGAAGCTCTCGGAGCTCCAGCCCTGGTTCTCCCAGCGCGAGATCAGCTTCTTGTAGGACGGCGCGGCCTCGACGATCCGGTCGAGGTTCGCCATCACCTTGTCGATGTCGCCGTCGAGCAGCACGTCGAGCGCGCTCAGGTCGTCGGAGACCTCGAACCCGCCGTCGCCGTTCCGTCCCGTCTGCGTGCTCGCCATTGCTTCGCTCCTCGGTCGTCGTCGTGCCTGTCGCGACAATTATTACCCGACCGTTTAGTTAATGTCAAGCGGCGCGCGAGAGCGGCTCCTCGTCGGCGGCCAGCGGACCGCCGGCGATCGCCTCGCGGCGCCGGCGCAGGTACTCCGGCCCGACGTTGCGAAGCCGCGCCGGCATCACCGGCGAGAGCGCCCGGGAGGCCGCCCCGAGCGCCCGCAATTCCGCCTGCTGGCCCTCGGTCCAGCGAACTCCGAAGCGTTCGCGCAGCACCGGCGGCAGCAGGCCCAGGGTGGCGGTACGCAACGTTCGCGACGGCGCGACCCGCAGCAGCGGCCAGAGCTGGTCGATCACCGGCAGGCCCGGTGGCGCGGGGTTGCCGAGCAGCGACAGCAGCAGGTCGACGGTCTCGTGGCGCACCAGGCGCTCGGCGATCATCGTGTCGACGTAGTCGCGAAACTCCGCCCTGGTCTCGGGCAGGTCGCCCGGGCGCACGCCGACCAGCCGCCCGAGCGGCATGTACTCGGCGTAGATGCGGTCCCGATCGGCGGCGCTGACGCCGCCGACGAAGCGCTCGCCGACCGCGAAGGTGGCCTCGATCAGGGTCGCGTGGACCCAGGCGTAGGCCTCGGGCTCGAGCGCGTGGTAGCGGCTGCCGTCGGGGTTCGTGCCCTTGATCGACTTGTGCAGCTCGCGCAGCCTGCGCCCCATCGGCGCCGCGGCCGGCCCGCCGTAGACGAGCAGGAAGAGGTAGTCCGTGGTCCGCATCAGGCGACCCCACGGATCCGCCTGGAAGTTCGAGTGGTCGCGGACGCCGGAGCCGACCGTCGGGTGCGCCACCTGCAGCAGCAGCGCGTAGCCGGCGCCGAAGAAGTACCGGGGATCGCCCAGCGACCGCCAGGCCAGCGAGTCGGGGCCGAGCACGATCCCGGCAGCCTCCTCCTCGCTCGGCAGGATCGGAATTCGCTGGGAGGCGTAGCCGACCCGCGCCGCTGTTGAGGCACCTTGTTCCGTCATCGCCCGGCCTCCACAACCCTCGGCAGCACCTCGCGGTCGAGCGCCAGCAGGCCGCCGGCGAGCAGCTCGCGCAGCTGGGCGCGCGAGAGCGTCCCGCGGCGCAGCCAGTCGAAGGTCGCCGCCTCGACGAAGCCGGCGTAGGCGCGTACCGCGGCCCGCAGCTCCGGCGTCGCCGCCGCCGGCGCCTCGCCCGGTCGCAGGATCTCGATCACCCGGTCGGCGGTCCGCTCGCGCGCCTGGTCGAAGATCGCCTCGATCTCGGCGTCGCGCCCGAACCCCTGGGCGCCGTGCAGGGCGAGCAGCACGCCGCGACTGCGCTCCGCGACGTCGAGCCAGCGGTCGACCGCGGCGGCGAGGGCCGCCTCGGGGTCGCCGGCGGCGATCTCGTCGGCGAACATCCCCGGCGGCAGGCGGAAGATCGAGCGCACGACCTCGAGGTAGAGGTCGCGCTTGGCGCCGAAGTAGTGGTGGACGAGGCCGCGGGTGACCCCCGCCTCGGCGGCGACGTCGGCGGTCGAGACGGCGCCGTAGTTGCGCTCCGAGAGCAACCGCCGGGCGGCGGCGAGGATCTGGCGCCGGCGCTCGGACCCGTCGAGCCTCGACCAGCGGGGACCGGTGTGCCCGCGCACGCGGTCGGCGCTCGCGGCCGCGGCTGTCCGTGGTCTGCCCACCCGGCCCAGGATATCGCCTTATTGGCAAAGTGCCAACAGCGAGGACTAGCATTCGCCGCCATGGCCGATCGCGACCTGCCGACCGGACGGGTGCAGCGGCTGGCGCGGATCGGCCGCACCGCCGCCGGGGCCGCCGTGCGCCAGGCGGGGACCCGGACCGCGAACGTGGTCCGCTCCGACGAGCGCTCGGAGGCTGCGCTCGAGCGCAGCCAGCTGGAGACCGCGAAACGGATCGTCGAGGTCCTCGGCGGGATGAAGGGCGCGGCGATGAAGGTCGGCCAGATCCTCTCCTTCGTCGACTTCGGGCTCGTGCCCGAGGCCCACCGCGACGAGTTCCAGGTCGAGCTCGCGAAGCTCCGCGACGCGGCGCCGACGGTCTCGTTCGAACGCATGCGGGCGGTGATCGAGTCCGACCTCGGCCCGCTCGACGACAGCTTCGCCGAGCTCGACCCGGAGCCGATCGCCGCCGCCTCGATCGGCCAGGTCTACCGGGCGACGCTGCGCGACGGCCGCGAGGTGGCGGTCAAGGTCCAGTACCCGGGCGTGGCGGACGCCGTGCGCGCCGACATGCAGAACCTCGGCGTGCTCCTGCGGCTGGCGCGGCGGATGACCCCGCAGCTCGACGTCAAGGCGGTCGGCGAGGAGATCCGGACCCGGATCGTCGACGAGCTCGACTACGAGCTCGAGGCCTCCAACCACCGGACGATGGCCCGGATCTACCGCGGGCACCCGTTCATCTGCGTCCCCGACGTGGTCACCGACCTCTGCCGTGAGCACGTCCTCGTCACCGAGCTGATCTCCGGCGACGGGTTCGAGGCTCTGCGCGGCGAGCCGCAGGACGAGCGCAACCGGATCGGCGAGATCGTCTTCCGCTTCTACTACGAGTCGATGCACCGCCACCGCCGCTTCTCCGGCGACCCCCACCCCGGGAACATGATGCGGCTCGCCGACGGGCGGATCGCGTTCCTCGACTTCGGCCTCTTCAAGCGCATGGACCGCGAGTCGATCGAGCTCGAGCTGGCCTGCCTGCGCGCGGTCGCCGAGGTCGACGCCCCCGAGCTGCACCGCCTGTTCGCAGGCGCCGGGTTCATCCCGGACCCCGATGCCCTGGATCCCGACGACCTGATGGCCTTCGTGCTCGAGGGCGTCTGGTGGTACGCGACCGCCGACGAGGTGCTCGAGATCACCCCGGAGCTGGTCACCCGGGCGGCGATCGAGACCGGCGACCCCCGCTCCTCCCACTTCGAGACCATGCGCCACCAGGCGATCAACGTCGAGCACCTCTTCGGCCGCCGGCTCGAGCTGCTCACCCTCGCCGTCCTCGGCCAGCTCGACTCCGCCAACAACTGGCACCGGATCGCCCGCGAATGGATCTTCGACGAGCCGCCGGTGACCGAGCTCGGGCGCGCCGAAGCTGAGTTCCTCGGCCTGCCACTGGCGTAGGCGCCCCAGACACCACCGCGCACGCCCGGACGCGGAAGCAGAAAAAAATGTCCGCGGCGTAGCCGCGGACCATGGATTCGAGCGAGAGCGGAGGACGTGGCGCGAGTTATTTCGGAGGCGGCGGGTCGAAGGGCTCGAGCCGCGGATAGGAGCCCGGCACGTACGGCTCGGGGTCGAGCGCGTCGCCCGGCTCCGGGTAGGCGTTGTGGCAGAGGCCGAGGTTGTTCGACGCCACGTCGTCCTCCGGGTAGCAGCTCGCCTCGGTCGGGCTGTCGAGGAGCTCGCCGGGCTCGAACATGATCGCGAACCGCGCCCAGGCCCCGTCGCTGTCGCCGTGCGCGGTGACTCCGGCGAAGTTGGAGAAGAAGGAGGCGATCCCCTTGGCCCGGGGCGCGGCGTAGCGCAGCAGCGGCACCAGGTTGCGCACCGAGTGCTCGAGCCCGGGGACGGCGGGGCCGCCGAGGACCACGACCTGGAGCAGCTTGCGCAGCGACGGCAGCCCGGAGACGTCGCGCACCGTCTCGGTCGTGTCGGCGGCGAGCGGGCCGATGTCGGCGAAGGCCGGCGCCAGGTCCGGGGCCGCCTCGCGGACCTCGGCGATCAGCGGCCGCGCCTCGCGCAGCAGCGGCCGCGCCCGGCGCAGGGCCTCGGCGCCCGAGGCGAGTACCGCCGGGAGCTCGGCGACCCCCTGCTCGAGCGAGTCGGTGTTCGAGCCCAGAGCCTCGAGCGCCGCCCGGCCCGAGCCGACCACCCGGCGCAGCGCCGCCTCGCGGCGTCCGAGCTCGGTGACCACCACCGAGGTGTCGCCGACGAAGCCCGCGATCTGCTGCTCCTGGCCGTGCAGGGCGTCGGTCAGGTCGCGGAGCTCCGCGACCGTGCGCGAGAGCTCGCCGACGGTCTGGTTGAGCTGGGTCCCCGACTGCGGCGAGCGCGTCGCCTGGTCGAGGGTGTCGATGATCGAGTCCAGGTGGCGACGCCCGTCGGCATCGAGGAAGTCGAACGCCTCGTCGAAGTCGACGCTCGGCAGCGCGGCGACGCTTTCCCCCGAGTCGAGCTCGGGCTTGGCGTCCGTGCCCGGGTTCAGGTTCAGGTACGGGTCGCCGAGCAGGGTGCGCTCGCCGATCGTCACCGAGGCGTCGGCGTTCACCGGCCCGAGCTCGTCGTCGACGGTGAAGGTCACGGTCGCCTTCGAGGTGCCGGCCTCGTAGCTGACGTCGGTGACCTTGCCCACCGGCACCCCGCGAACGAGCACCGGCTGCTTGGTCGGCAGCGCCTCGGTGTCGCGGAAGGTCGCCCGCAGCTCATACGGGTCGCCGGCGATCACGCTCACCGCGCTCGGCCCGTCGAACGCCTGGTTCAAGACGACGAAGGTCAGCGCGGCGAGCGCCGAGCACACGAGGCTCAGGACGAGGCCGATCCTCGGGATCCGATGGTCCACTAGTCCTCCCCCCGGCCGACGGTCAGCGGCTCGTCGGGCAGGCCCGGGACCATGAAGCGCAGGAGGCAGGCGACCTCGTTGCGCTTGCAGGTTTGCTCCAGCGCGATCGCGAGCTTGCGGTCGAGCACCGACGGCCGTCCGTCGCGGCTGCGCGCGGCGACCGCCGGCAGGCCGAGGTTCTCCGGCTTCGGGTCCTCGAACTCGAGCACGTCGACCTGGCCGTAGGTGCCGCCGGTGTCGTTGACCGAGGTCGCGCCGCTGAGCGTGTCGCCGAGCTGCGCGCCGCCGTCGCGGAACTCGTTCATCACCCGCGCGAGGCGGACCAGATCCGCCGCGGTCGGGATCAGCCGCTCGACCTTGCCGGTCAGCCCCTGGGTCCCCTTGAGCAGCAGCTGCGAGGGCTCGGCGCCGCGCCTGGTGAGCCCGTCGAACTGCTCGACGAGCTCGGAGACGCGCGGAAGCAGCGACCGCAGTTGGGCGCTCGCCTCCCCCAATCCTCCCGCCGCGGGCACGATCCGGTCGAGCGCCGGGACCAGGATCTCGGCCAGGTCGGCGCTCGCGTCGAGCGAGCGGTCGGCCTGCTCGAGGGTGGGCGCGAGCAGCTGCGTCGCCCGGGCCAGCTCGCGCTCGCGCGATGCGGTCACCGCGAGCGTGTCGCTGCCGGCCGCGACCGCATTGCCGAGCTCGATCGAGCGCCGGTCGAGGGTCGTCGCGAGGACGCCGAGCTGGTCGACGAGCCGGGTCAGCAGCCGCCGGCGGGCGACGAGCGTGCGCGAGATCGGGCCCGCCTGGTCGGTCAGGTCAGCGAGCTCGGCGAGTCCCTGGCGCAGGTCGCCCTCCCGGCCCCGCAGGCCGCGCTCGGCCTCGCCGATCAGCACCTGGGCATAGGCGCGGGTGTCGGCGTCGAGGACGCCGGTGAGCTCGTCGATGGCGACGAAGGCGGTCGTCCGCCCGGTGGGGATCGGGCGGCCGTCGGGGAGTGGCCCGCGCGCGGGCGTGCCGGGGTCGATGTTGACGATCAGGTTCTGGATCGCGCTGGCCGGGCGCAGCTCGGCGGTCGCGTCGGCGAACACCTTGCCCCGGACCTCGGGGTCCATGGTCAGGGTCGCGACCGCGTGCCCGTCCTCGTAGCGGGTCCCGGTGACCCGGCCGAGGAGCGCCCCGGCGACCGCCGCCCCGGGCTCGTCGACGCGGTCGAGGCCCTTGGCGTCGGTGAACTCGACCTCGATCTCATACGGCGCGCTCGAGCCCGGCAGCCGGATCGACTTCTTCGTCAGCGTGTAGCCGAGGAAGGCGAGCGCGGCGACGATCTGGAGCGCAATCGTCAGCCGGCCCAGCGGAACCTGACCCACCTTGCGATGCGGGTTGAAGAAGCGGATCACTTGCAGAACCCCAGGACCTGAAGGGTCCCGACCAGGTTCGGGTCGAGCCGGCCGATCGAGTCGCAGGGCAGGAAGCCGGTCTTGCTCGTTCCCTCGGGATCGAGGTAGGCGCCGAGTCTGATCATGTGGCCGGCTCCCAGCAACCCCTGCGCCTCGGTCTGATACGGGCGGAGGGCCGCGTTGCCGCCCGCGAAGGCCGAGATCAGCTGCATGTACGTCGGCACCCCGAGCCGCGACTTGCGATGTAGGGCGGGGAGCACGTTGTCCTCGAGGATCCGCCCGCCGGGCCGCAGCGTCGTGAGCAGCCGCTCGAACGCGGGCGCGGCGGCGGTCGCCCGGCGCAGGATGGTGCCGATCGCGTGCACGAGCGGCACCGCGCGCCGCGCGGCCGGCGTCGCGGCGGCGAGGATCGGCTGCAGCTCGTCGAGTGCCGGTGCGAGCTCGCGGAGCGCCGGACGCAGCTCGGCCGCGAGCTCGCCGGTGCGAGCGATCAACGCGTCGAGGGCGCTGCCGCGGTCGCGGAGCGTCTCCAGCGGCCCGGGCAGCGCCGCGAGGGCGCGGTCGAGCGGCCCGGCGCCGTCGACGTCGAGCGCCGCCAGGGTCCGGTTGGCGCGCCCGGCGAGCTCGGTGAGCGAGCTCTCGCGCCGGGCCAGCTCGCTCACCGTCGCGGCGGTGCCGCTGATCGCGCCCTCGAGCTCGGACCGGCTCGAGCCCTGCAGCGCGCGCGCCGTCGGGCCCAGGTCGCGGGTCAGGTCGGGCGCCGCCCGGAGGGTCCGCTGCAGGCCGTCGATCGAGCCGTCGGCGGTCGCCGCGGCCCCGATCCGCACGAGCTCGCGCAACCGCTCCCGGGTCGGCTCGCGGAGCACGCGCAGGGCCTCGTCGAAGGAAACGTAGACCCGCGTCTGGCGCAGCGGGATCGTCGTCCCGTCAGCGATCAACGGCGCGCTCGGGCTCCCCGGGTGAAGGTCGACGAAGGCGCTGCCCTCGAACAGCGTGTGCGGGCGCAGGGCGACCTGAGCGTCGGCGTGGACCGCGATCTCCGAGTTGACCTCGAGCTCGACCAGGGCGTCGTCGCCGACGCGCTCGACCGTCCCGATCTCTCCCTCGTTGACGCCCGCGACCCGGATGTCGCGGTCGATCGCGCCGAGCCCGTTGACGTTGTCGAACTTCGCCCACACCGTCTGGCGATCGGTGAACGGGTCCGGGCGGATCGCCGCGATCACCAGTCCCACGGCGACGGCGAGGATCGTCGCGATCCCGATCAGGCGGCGCCTGAGCCTGGGAGCGTGGTTCAGCACGGCTGCGAGTGCTCCAGCGTCTCCCCGGGCTCGGGGTAGGGGTCGCGCGCGCGGTGGCAGGTGAGCACGGGCGCGAAGCGCAGAGCCGGGTTGCCCGGGGCGGTCTGGCCGACGGGAATCGAGTTGTCGGTCGCCGAGACGATCCCCTCGCCGGCGAGGCGGATGTCGCTGGCATACGGGGAGACGCCGTCGACGAGCTCGCGTAGCGGGCCGAGCAGCGGCTTGATCGAGGCGACGGTCGGACGCAGGTCCTCGAGCACCGGCGCGGCGGCGGCGAGCACCGGGTTGATCATCCCCGTCAGCCGAACCGTCTCGCTGCGGATCTCGTCGCCGAGCGCGAGCACCCGGTTGACCTCAGGCAGCGCTTCGGCGAGCTCGCGAGCCGCCGGCGTGAGGTCGGTGGTCGCCGCCGCGGCGTCGTCGAGCACCGGGTCGGCCAGCGGCGCGGTGGCGACGAGCTCGTCCTCGAAGGGGCGTAGCAGCTCGACCGCGTCGCCGAGCTCGGCCTCGCGGTCCGCGAGCGCGCCGACGACGACGCTGCCGGAGGCGATCAGCTCCCCGAGGTCACCGGTACGGGGCCCGCGCAGGCCCCGGACGGTGCGCGAGGCGCCCTCGATCAGCGCGGCGATCGCCCCGGGCCGAGCGGTCGCCGCCCGCAGCTGCGAGGTCAGGTCCCCGGCGGCCGCGCCGAGGTCGGCGAGCCCGGCGTTCAGGTCCTCGCCGCGTCCGGCGAAGCCCAGCCCGGCGCTGCGCACCGTGTCGGAGAGCGCCAGCCGCGCCTTGTGGTCGAAGAGCTGCACCACCTCGAGCAGGTCCACACCCGAGCTGCTGCGGGCGAGCGGGATCGTCCCGCCCTCGGGCATCGGGTCGTCGACGTTGCCAGGGAACAGCTCCAGGTAGGTGAGGTAGACGATCGAGCGCACCTTCACGTTTGCCCTCGCGTCCTTCCCGATCGGGGCGAACTCGGGTCGCAGCTCGGTGGTCACCAGCACGTGCCCCCGGTCGGGCTCGACCTCGGTGACGAACCCGGCCAGCCGGCCCGCGACGCGGACCGCGTCGCCGCTCTTCAGGATCGGCGCGTCCGGCGCCACCTCGACCTTGAGCTCGTAGCGATCCTGGAGCGGGACCCCGTTCACCGAGGCCCACGAAACCCAGGCCATCAGCAGGCCGACCGCCGCGACCCCGAGCCCGAGGAGCAGCTCGCGACCCTCGAGCCGGCGGGTGGTGCCGCGAACCGCGCGGCTGAAACGCCCTGGAGGCTTCATCCGCGTGCTCATGGCCCGGCGAGGAAGTCGAGGAGATCGTCGGCGGCGCCCAGGTCCGGACCGCCGCCGCCGCCACCGTTGTCACCGTCACCGCCGCCGTCACCGTTGGCGCCGCCGCCGTTGAGGGCACCGCCGACGATCCCGCCGACCTGGTCGAGGACCTCGTCGACGTTGTTGCGGGTCTCCTCGAGCGCATCGCCGACGGGATCCCGCGCGTCACCGCCGCTGCCCTCGCCCGGCTGCGGTTCGTCGGCGGGCGTCGGCGGAGCGCCCTCCCCGCCCCCGTCGCCGTCGCCGCCGGGCCGACCGTCGCCGCCGCCGCGCTCGCCGCCCTGCCCGGCGCTCGGGCTCCGCGCGCCGGCGATCGCCCGGTCGAGGCAGCCGGGCGCGATCGGCAGGCCGAGGCTCTCGCAGGTGATCACCGTCTCGGCGCGCAGGAAGCGCCGCTCGGGGTCGTTGCCCGGATACCCGGCCTGGGTCCCCTCCTCGACCCCGACCGCCCCGAGGCCGACGTCGTCGGCCGCCTTCGGCCCCTGGCCGTAGCCGTCGGCGCTGAACAGCGCCCGCTGCAGCTCGCGCTCGCCGAGCAGCGAGTCGAGCACCGCGCCCGCCGCCGCGGCGATGTCGAGCGGGGCCGTCAACACCCGCCCCGGAGCCTCGCGAAGCGTCGGCAGGCTCGAGGCGAGCAGGTTGTCGACCAGCGACAGGGTCGGCCCGACCGCGCCCATCGTCACCCGGGCGTCGTCGAGGAACGGCCCGAGCAGGCCGAAGGTTCTCTCCAGGTCGGGCGCGGCTTCGGCGATCGTGTGCGCCAGCGGCCGGGCCTCGATCGCCAGGCCCGCGAGCTTGGTCAGCGTCGTCCTCGCCCGGCCGGCGGTCTCCGGCAGACGCTCGAGGGCCGCATCCAGCGCCGGCGAGCGCTCGGCCGTGACCCGCAGGGTCCGCTGCAGCGAGTCGACCAGCCCGCCGAGCTCGCCCGAGTGCGACGCGGCCTCGCCGGTGACCGCCTCGGCGTCGGCGATCAGGCTGCGCAGCGCCGCGTTCTGCGAGCGGACCTCGGCCAGCGCCTCGTCGGCCGCCGCGAGCCCCGGTCGCAACTCGAGGATCGCGCGGTTGAGGTCCTCGCCGCGGCGCTCGAGGCCCTTGCCGAGCTCGATCAGGACCAGCTTCAGCCCCTGGCGCACCGGCTCGTCGAAGCTGTTCAGGAGGTCGTCGAAGCGTGGCGCGACCAGCGTCCGCTTGCTGTCGATCACCCCGTCGCCGAGCGCCTCGGCGCCCTCGCCCGGGTCGAGCGCGACGTAGCTGTCGCCGGTGATGTCCTGCTGGCGGATCGCCGCGGTGGCGTCGACGCGCGGCGGGGCGGTGCCCTCATTGAGCTCCATCGCGACCAGCGCGGTGCCCCGGTCGGTGATCTCGATGTCACCCACCGAGCCGGCGATCGCGCCGTCGATGCGCACGTGCATCCCGGGCAGCAGCGGATAGACGTCGTCGAACTCGGCCCTCGCCGTGGTCCCGCTCACCGACGGGTGCGAGGTGATCCAGACCGTGGCCAACACCGCGACCAGCAGCAGCGCGCTGAAGACCGCGACCAGGCGAGCCATCAGATCGGTCACCGTTCGCCCGCTCCCTCGCCGTCGAGATAGCTGCGCGGCGGCTTGCCGCCGCCGATGAACGAGTCCCAGTAGCGCTCCCACGGCTCGCCCTCGGCGGTCCCCGGGTTGCGATCGAAGGGCCGGACGAGAGCGCCCGCGGCATCGCTGGAGGCGTCGATCTCGTCGGGGTGGCGGTTCTGCTGGATCAGCAGCGTGGAGGCCCGGACGAGGTTGCCGTTGACGTCGTAGTCCGAGCTCGCGTCGCCGAAGAGGGTGAAGAAGTTGACCACCTCGGGGCCGCGGGCGCGCATGTGGTCGAGCAGCGGGGTGAGCCCGTTGAGCACCCCCGGAAGGCGCTGGGCGATCGGCAGCGCCGCGTCGATCACCGGCTGCAGCGCCCGCAGCTGCTGGTCGAGCGGCGCCGCCAGCCGGCGCGCCTCGGCGACCAGCGGCCGCAGGGCGGCGAGCGCCGGGCGCAGCTCGCGCGCCGTCGGGGTGAGCTCGGCGACCGCGGGCCGCGCGGCGGCGACCAGCGCCCGCAGCTCCGGGGTCGAGCCGGAGAGCCGGTCGAGCGTCCGGTGGGCCGCCGCGAGGCCGGGGCCGATCGCGTCCGCGGTCCGCCCGAGCTCGGTCTGGCGGCGGGCGGCGGCGTCGAGCGTCGTCGCCAGCCGCTCGGCCGTCGCGCCGAGGTCGTCTGGGTCGCGGGCGAGCGCCCCGACCACCACCCGGCCCTCGGTGACGATCCGCTCCAGCGCCTGCTGGTCGGCGGTCACGGCGGCCAGCAGGTTGGCCGTCTCGCCCAGGGCCCGGGCGCTGTAGCGGAAGGTGCGGGCGATGTCGGGGCCGCGGCCGCGGGTCGCCGCGTCGAGGTTGGCGAGCAGCTCCCCGGCCTCCTCGCGCGTGCGCGGGTCGAGCGTGGAGACCGCGAGGTCGAGGTCGACCGGCTGGTCGGTGTGGCTGGGACCGAGCGTCGCCCCGTCGCCGAGCTCCGGGCCATCGCCCTGGGTCAGGTCGACGAAGCGGTTGATCGCGCCGATGTTCGAGGCCAGCCGGATGTTCGCGAACGCGCCCTGGCGGAGCGGGAAGTCGGAGTCGATCGCCATCCGCACCTCCGGCAGGCCGTCGTCGGTGAACGTGATCTCCTCGACCGCGCCGACCTCGACCCCGCCAGCCTTGACCTCGCCGCCCTCGATCAGGCCGCGGACGTCGTCGAAGACCGCCGTCACCTCATAGCTGCCTTCGGATCGGAGCACCGTCCAGGCCAGCCCGGCGGCGGCCACCGCGATCGCCCCGAGCACTGCGAGGCGGGCGTTCACGCGACCGGAAGGTTCGGGTCGAACCCCCAGAAGATGAAGGTCATGAGCATGTTGAGGACCGTCACCAGGACGAGGTTGGCCGCCATCGACTGGGCGGTCGCCACCCCGACCTCGACCGGGCCTCCCCGCACCCGGTAGCCGTAATAGAGCGCGGTGACCACGACGGCGAGCGAGAGCACCATGCCCTTGATCACCGAGTAGAGGATGTCCACGGGGTCGAGCGCCGTATAGAAGGCGAACTCCCACGTCCCCTGGGAGACGTCCCCGAAGCGGACGAACGACGCCAGCCAGGCCGCGCCCTGGGCCGCGGCGAGGCCGATCAGGTAGGCGATCGGAAGCATCACCGCGGCGGCGAGCATCCTGGTCGAGACCAGGTAGGTGATCGACGGGATCCCCATCACCTCCATCGCGTCGACCTCCTCGTTGACCCGCATCGAGCCGAGCTGGGCGACGATGCCGCCGCCGATCTTGGCCGCGACCATGAAGCCGAAGATGAACGGCACGACCTCCCGCGTGGTGCAGAAGGCGCTGAAGATCGGCGCCGCGATCCCCGTGCCGAGGGCCCGCGAGATCGCCGAGCCCTCGAGACCGCAGGTGGCCCCGGCCATGAACGAGATCGCGACCAGCACGAGGACGCTGCCGGCCGCGATCAGCGCCGCCTGGCGCAGCGCCTCGCCGGCGTAGTCGCCGACCCGACGCAGGCCGCGCAGCCCGCGCAGGACGAAGCTCGCGTACTCGCCGGCCGCGTCGACGAGCGGCACGTGGTCGGGACGCTCGATCGCGTCGGCGACCCGCTTGCGCGTGGAGTCCGGGCGGCTCATCCGCCGAGGTTCGCCTCGGGATAGAGCGCGAGGAACAGCGAGGTGTAGACGACGCTGATCGCGAAAATCGCCAGCAGGCAGGTGACCACGGACTCGTTCACAGCCCGGCCCACCCCCTCCGCGCCGCCGCCCACCCGCAGGCCCTTGTAGGAGGAGATCACGCCGATGATCAATCCGAAGAGCGCCACCTTGAGCACGCTCGACCAGAGGTCGATGTAGGTGGTGAGCAGGAGCAGGTTGTCGAAGAACGCGGACGCGGTCGAGTCGTAGAGCACCGTTGCGGCGACGAACGTCCCGAGCACCCCGGCCCAGAACGTGAGCAGGTTGAGCACCGGCATCATCAGCCCGAGCGCGACCACCCGCGGCAGGACGAGGTTGCGGACCGGGTTGATCCCGATCACCTCGAGGGCCTCGAGCTCCTGGCGGATCTTGCGGGCGCCGATCTCGGCGGTGATCGTGGAGCCGAGGGTGCCCGCGACGATCGCCGTCGTCAGCACGGGCCCGAGCTCGCGCAGGAAGGCAATCGGGGCGACGGCGGAGATCCGGTCGATGGCGCCGAAGGCCGAGGCGAGCGAGCCGCCCTGGATCCCGATCGTCGAGAAGCCGATGACGAAGGCGACGACCGTCGCCGGGCCGAGCGTGACCCTGAGCGAGAAGATGAACTGGCGCACGAGCTCCTGGCGCCAGGAGAGCCCGGGGCTGACCAGCTCGCCGGCGAGCCTCAGCGCCAGGGCCGCCATCCCGCCCGCGTTCAGCAGCCACAGGCGCGGCGGCACGTCGGGGCGCCTGGCGGCCTCGCGCACGGCGGCGAGAGCGCGCGTCGCGCCGCTGTCCGCGGACCCCTTGATCCTCGAAGCTTCCATCCCTCAACCCTCCGGCGGCGAACCTAGCCGTCGCCCGGCGCCGATGCGCCGGTTCGCCGCTATGCTACGGCACCGTAGGATTAGCCGACGAGGGAGGAATGGGACATGTCCGAGCTGGACGAGGGGACCCGGAGGGAGATCGGCGAGCAGATCGCCGGGACCGAGCTCGAGCCGGCGGCGGTCGCCCGCCTCGTCGCCGAGACCCCCGAGGAGACCCTGCGCGAGCTGCTGACGGGAGAGATCCGCGCCGCCGCCACCGACCAGATCATCCGCCGCTTTCCGGAGTACGTCGACAGCGAGCGCACCGCCGAGGTCGACGCCGCGGTGGCCTGGGAGATCGCCGACGGGGCCGAGGTCGAGCGCTTCCTGGTCGCCTTCGACCACGGCCGGGTGAGCGCCGGGCGCGAGCTGGAGCTCGAACCCCGGGTCACCCTGAGCCTCGACGCGGTCGACTTCCTGCGCCTCGCGACCGCCAACGCCGACCCGGCCACCCTGTTTCTCAGCGGCAGGCTCGGGCTCACGGGAGACGAGCTGTTCGCGATCGAGATGGCCTCCTACCTGCGCATCCCCGGAGCCGACGGCGAGACCCGGGGCGAGCAGGCGCTGGACCCGAGCGCCGTCGACGCCACCCGGATCGCCGCGGTGGTCCGCGATGCGCCCGACGATGCCCTGCGACGGGGGATGCGGGGTCCGATCCGCGCGCTGATCCTCGACGAGATCTTCCGCCGCTTCCCCGATTACTTCAAGCCGGGCCCCGGGTCCGTCGACGCCGCGATCGGGTTCAAGATCACCGGCCGCGAGGACGGCGGCGCCGACCGCTACCGCGTGCTGATCGCCGATGGCGAGATTCGCGCCGGGCGCGATCTCGACATCGACCCCAGGGTGACGATCGTCATCGACGGGGTCGCCTTCCTGAAGCTGGTCACCGGGAACGCGAATCCGGTGATGAGCTTCCTCAGCGGCAAGCTGAAGATCAGGGGCGACCTCGCCTACGCCGCCCAGATCCCGAGCCTGTTCCGGATCCCCTCGGCGGCCTCCTGACCGCCACGTCGGAAAAGAGGCCGTACGCGCCGCGGCTGCCTCCCGCGGAGCGGCGCGAGCAGCTGCTCGACGCCGCGCTCGAGGTCATCGCCCGCGGCGGCTACGACGCCGTATCGATGGAGGCGATCGCGCGCGAGGCACGGGTGACGAAGCCGGTGGTCTACGGCACGTTCGCCAACCTCGGCGCCCTGCTCGAGACGCTGCTCGATCGCGAGGAGGAGCGGGCGCTGGCTCAGCTGGCGGCGGTCCTGCCGTCGCAACCGGCCGCCGACCCCGACGAGCTCGTCGTCGAGGCGTTCGTCGCCTTCCTCGGCGCGGTGGCCTCGCGCCCGGAATCATGGCGGCTGATCCTGATGCCGGCCGAGGGCACCCCGGCCGTGGTCCGCGAGCACGTCGAGGCGGGCCGGAGGCAGATCCGCGAGCGGATCGATGAGCTGCTCGGCTGGGGGATCGCGGCCCGCGGTGGCCCGGCGGGGCTCGACGTCGAGCTCGCCTCCCACGGCCTGGTGGCGGTTGGCGAGCACCTTGGGCGGCTGGTGCTCACGAGCCCGCGCGAGTTCACCCCCGAGCGGGCCGGTGAGTTTGTCCGCACCCTGTTGGGCGCGCTCGAGTAGCGCTACCCTGGGTACGGGTCGACGCAGGGCGCACGCGCCGGGCGGCGGCTCCCGTATGGGATGGATGACCGCTTCGGCTCACGCCGTGGGCTTGACGGGCATCATTAGGAAGGGAGGCTCGATGGCGAGCCAACCCAACGGCCAGGCGAGCGGGCCCGAGCTCTCGACGATCACGGTCGCGATGGTCAAGCTCCACCGCCGCTTCTACGGCAAGGGCCCGACCGAGGCCAAGACCTACGCGATCAACGACACCATCCTCTGCATGCTCCGCGGCGGATTCACCACTGTCGAGGAGACGTTGATGGCGGACGGCAAGCGCGACGATGTGGAGCGCATCCGCCGCAGCTTCCAGGACACTATGAAGGAGCGGTTCATCGAGGTGATCGAGGACACGCTCAGCCGTCGGGTCATCGGCTACATGAGTCAGATCCACGCAGAGCCCGATGTGGCCGTGGAGCTGTTCTTGCTCGAGCCCCACGAGGAGAAGCTGATCGGCGAGCACGTGCTGCACCTGGACGAGAACGGCGACGGGGTGAACGGCGACGGGGTGACCGGCTGAGCGTCGCGGGCCCTGACCGCGCGGGCGAATCGGCGCCCGGCCGCTTGGAGCGGCGCCGGAGGCATGGTACTTTCGGCGGGTCGGGCGCGGGGACGACAACGGCCACCGCTCCGGCACTTGTCCCAGTCGTCTGCACCGGCGGTCACCCGGCCGAGGCGTTTGCGGCTTTCCGTCCGGGCAGAGGAGGCTTCGAGTGACCAACGCTGAGGAACGTGAGCGAACCGGCCTGGAGATCGCCGTGCACCAGACCGAGGGCGCCTACGTGGTCGAGCTCTCGGGCGAGCTCGACCTGACCAGCCGCGAGGAGTTCGACCGCGCGCTCGACGGCGCGGAGGCAAGCGACGCGCCACGGATCCTGATCGATCTCGACCGCCTGCGGTTCATCGACTCGACCGGCCTGCAGGGCATCCTCGCCGCGAAGCGGCGCTCGGCGATGCGCCCGGACCGGCTGCGGGTCACCCGCGGGACCGGCTTCGTCGCCGACATGTTCAGGCTCACCGCGCTCGACAAGACGCTGCCCTTCGACTAGGGCGCGCCCGGCAGCGGGCCTAACGGCGCGGCTCGAGACGGAAGAACTCGATCGAGTAGAGCGGCCCCACGTTCATCGCGCTGAGGAAGCTGACCACCCTGCGCCCGGTCGCGCGTTCGACGATCGCGGTGAAGGTCGGCTCGATCGCTTCCTGGTAGGCCTCCCGCGTCGTCTTCACCGCCTCGTGCTGATCCGCGTCGACCAGCGTCTGCTCGGCGGGCGTGAGCTCGACGTCGATCACGATCAGCACCGTGTCATCGCTCAGCTGGACGTCGAGCCGGCCGCCGGTGCCGTAGGACTCCTGGTGCACGCGCAGGATCTCCCGCGCGATCTCCTCCCGGACGTCCTCCGCGCTCGGGGCGCGATCGTCAGCGTCCATTGGGACCTGCGCCGTCGGGACCTGCGCCGTCGGGACCGGCGCCGTCGGCGGAAGCGCCGTCCGTCGCCGAGGCGCTCGACCGCGGCTCGAACAGGAAGAGCTCGATCGCCGACCCGGTCTCCAGGTGCACCTGGCTGATGAGGGCCCGGACGGGCCGGCCGGTCGTCTCCTCGACGATCGTGACGAACTCGGACTGGACGGCGTCCTGAAACGCCATCCTCGTCGTCTGCACGTGCTCGCCCTTGCCGGCCGCGATCAGGGTGCGCTCGGCCGGGGTGAAGATCTCCTCGAGCACGGAGAGCGCGTAGTCGGTGGTGATGTAGGTCTTGGCCCGGGTCGGGCCGCGGCCGTAGAGTCGCGCGTGCAGCTGGACGATCTGCCTCGAGACCAGCGAGGAAAGCTGGCCGATGTCCGAGCGGCCGATGTCCGAACGCGGGTCGATGTCTGCGGCTTGCACTACGGCTCCATCTCGCGTGGAAGAGGTGACGGCAGGTGCGAGGCGACCGCTCGATGCGTTCGCCGGTCCAAACCGCCCCGGGGAGCCGCTTGCCCCGGCTTCGTCTGTGTTCGGATAGGACCCCTGCCCTTCACGGGATCACCGCGCCGAGCCCTGATCGCCTGGTACGCCGCCGAGGCACTCAGGCCCGGCGATCATAGCTCCTGCTCCTGCGGCTCGAGCACGAACACCTCGGCCGCCAGCGCGGGCTCGCGCGACACCTGGCTGAGGAACGCCCGGACCGGACGGCCGGTGATCGCCTCGACAGCGCCGCGGAGCAGCGGCTCGATCTCGTCCTGGAGCGCGGTTCGGACGCTGCGCACCTGGTCGAAGCGACCGGCCGCGATCAGCGTGCGCTCAGCCGGTGTGTAGATGTCCTCCAGCAGGCAGACGATCACGTCTCGGTCCCAGATCGTCCTCGCCCGCTCCGGCCCGCGCCCGTAGTACTCCGCGTGGATCCGGACGACAGCGCGAGAGATCTCGGACACCCGGGCGCCCTGTCCGGCCGTGCGGTCGAGGGGCGCGTCGTGCATCGTCTCCTCCTCGGAGAGCTGACTTGCGCGCCGCAGCCGGTGAGTTCGATCTGCCGGTGCCTCGCGATGAGGAATCAGGCACCCGCGGTCGCGGCCTTCGCCGCCGTTCGCAGGGTCCGCGTCCACTGTAGCGCGATCCCGGGCCGACGTTGCGCGGATCCGTGCGTGGTTCGGGGAGCGCCTGCCGCTCAGGCGGTGCGCGCGAGCTCGGTCCAGACGCCGGCGTAGTGGCGGCGCCGATCGAGCTCCCAGGACTTGATCGGCTCATCGGCCTCGCGGCGGATGAGCTCGTCCCAGAACTCGGCGTCGACGGTCTCGGGGTCCGAGTGCACGTCGACGCGCAGGATCTCGTCGCCGAGCGCGACCTCTCCGATCAGGATCCGGTGCGAGGGCCCGTGGAGACCGATCCACTGCGCCGCGAGGCGGCCGACCGCAACGCGGACCAGACGGCTGTCCTTCGGATCGAGGCCCTCGAGCTGGGGCTCGATCGCGAGCACCTGGTCGCGAAACCCGTGCGCTTGCAGGGGCATCTCGCACGAGGCGATCTTGGGGATCCGCCGCTCATGCTCAGCGCCCCGGTCCATCGGGGCCGTCGTGCCTTCCGCGCTCACGATGAAAACGAAGTTCCCGCTCAGGACGCCCGGCAAACCCTGGAGCGTTGCGGGGAGTAGGGTGCGTTCGGGACCGCGGGTCGTTCTGGTTCGAGGTCTCACCCGCTCGAGAGAACGGCGCACACGGGGGGCGTGAGCCGGCTCGCACACCTACGGAGGAGAGGCCGCATGGCTTACGCAGCCGACGCGCAGCCGCGCACGATCACGGACGGACCGCTCACGATCGAGGTCGGGCCGCGGCTCGAGATGTGCCTCGTGCGCGTCGTCGGCGAGCTCGACGCCGGCAACGTCGCGGCGCTGACGGCCGAGCTCTACCGGCTCTTCGCCGGCGATCTCCAGAGCGTCGTCCTCGATCTCGAGGCGCTCGAGTTCATCGACTCCGCCGGCCTCAAGTGCCTGCTCGTGCACGCGCAGGCGAACCCCGGGCGCCTGCGGATCATCTCCGTCAACGACCACGTCGACCGCATGCTGCGCCTCACCGGGATCCGCGAGACGCTGCCCTTCATCGGCTGACGCCCCCGGCTCTCCAGCCGGATGTTGGTGGCGATGTTGGTGGTCGCCCACGATGCGGCCGGTGGCGGCGCCTGCGACGGTCGGAGAGCAGGTGGAGCCAACCGACCCCCGGAGGAGGACCGCATGCGAGGCATTCGCAGTCGCCTGACCTACGCCAACGTCGTCTCGACCGTGGCCGTGTTCTTAGTTGTCACCGGCGGCGTCGCCTATGCCGCCGACACGATCTTCAGCGCCGACATCGTCGACGGCGAGGTGAAGGCCGCGGATATCGGGACCAGCCAGATCCTCAGCGCCGATCTCCGAAACAACCAGATCAAGAGCACCGACGTGCGTGATGACTCCTTCGGCGGCGGGGGGCTGACCGGCGCGGATATCGGCGACAACGCGATCGGCAAGGGTGAGCTCGCCGCAGGCTCGGTCGAGGCCACGGCCCCGGCCGCGATCGGGCCGGATTCGGTCGCGGGCGGCGTCCCCCTGCTCTTCAAATTCAGCAGCGGCGGCGGGGCGGCGACGTTCACCGCCCCGCGGGACATGCGGCTGATCGATGTCTGGCTGGTCAACGGGGGTAACCAACCCGGCGGCACCGGACCGCTTCGGCTGGTGCGAGCAGGGCTCTGCGAGCACTTCCCGCCGCCGATCGCGACCGTGCCGGTGAGCGGCACGAGTGCCGGCGACGTCAACCGCGCGAACTTCATCGACCCAAACGCGGTCACGTTCACGGCCGGGCAGACGTTCAACGTCTGCTTCCCGGCGGTCCTCGTCCACGTCTACATCCTCGCCGAGCCGATGTAGCAGGCTAGGCGGGGTCCGTGAGCACCACCTGGCCCTGGACGTGGCAGTCGGCGGCGCGGTGGCGCGCGAACACATTGATCGTCGCGATCCGCCCGTCCGGATACTGGGCGGAAAGGACGATGTACTCGCCGCCGAAGGCCGTCGCCTCTGCATGCTCGGCCCCGCCACCGAGCTCCCCGGCGAAGGAGGGGCCCGTCAAGCCGTTGTCAGCGAAGAGGTTGATCGAGTCGCCGGTCTCGTTCCGAAAGCGCAATTGCCCGTTCTGAGTCGACGGAGACGGAGGGCAGTCGTAGAAGAGATTGAACGGCAACGGGTCGCCGGAGAACGGACCCAGCACCGTGCCGAAGCTATTCGGCGGAAGCGCCCTCGCGCGCCCCCTTGCAAATCCCGATCCGCGGACGAGCCCCTGCAGGGTCGCCTCGTTGATGTCCTCGCCGGTGAGGCTCTCGTTGACGACCTTGGCGCCGTTGGTCGAGTTGGCGGCGAGCTTGCCGCCATTGACCGCTCCGGTCGCGATGTCGGGAGCCTTCACCTCCCCATTGACGATGTCGGTGCTGAACACGGTGTTGGCCGCGTAGGCGGTGCCGCCGGCCACCGCGATCACGAACGCGAGCGTCGCCATCACGTTCGCGTAGGTCAGGCGATCACGAATTCCTCGCATGCTGTTCTCCTCCGGGAGTCGGCTGGCTCCACCTGCTCTCCGACGGTCGCAGGCATCGCCGCCGGTCGCATCGTGGGCGACCACCAACATCGCCACCAACATCCGCATCGCGGGAGGTGGTTCATCGGCCGACGTTGGCGACTGGGCGCTCAGGCCGCGGGCGCCGTCGCGCAACCGCAGCCGGCGGCGGCCCGACGCAACTCGTCGTCCCACGTGACCACGGTGGCCGGTTCGCCGAGCGCGAGCGCGCTTGCCAGATGGACGGCGTCGTAACCGCGCAGACCGAGCTGCTCCGCCAGATCGCCCGCCTCGCGCGCGAGCGCGACGTCGACGCCGACCAACAGAAGCTCGCCCTGGATCGCCTCGAAGTCTTCGGCGGCCCTGGCGTGAGCAGCCGCCGTGAGCCGGCCGCCGCGCTCCGCCGCAGCGAGCGCGGCGCGTCCCTCTGGGTAGGCGAGGATGTTCGACGCGGCCGGGTGCCGCGTCTCCCAGAGCTCGGCAGCAAGCTCGGAGCCGTCCTCGACGATGACCAGCTTGATCAGCGCCGAGGTGTCGAAGTAGAGCTTCAGCGCCGCTGCTCGCCGACGAGCTCCGAGACCGAGCCGCGCGACTTGACCCGTGGCCGCTTCGCCCGCCGCGACGCCTTTGGTGCCGTGACCAGTCCGCGTCGGACGAGCTCCTCGAGCGCGTCATCGCCCGCGACCGGCGACAGGCGCGCGATGGGCCGGCCACGGCGAGTCACGACCACGTCGGATCCCCGCTCGACGCGATCGAGGTACTCGCTGAGCCGGTCGTGAAGCTCGCGGACCCCGACCTGATCGTCCTCCGAATGTAGCGTCATGAGACACAGCCTAGCAGCTACATTGGCGGCTCCAGCCAGGGGCGGGCCTCGTCCCAGCGCCGAGAGGCAGGAGGCAGGACTAGCGTTGGTCTCGAAGCGGAGTCAGTCAATCCAGGGAGGAAGCACTCATGCGCATACTCGGTAGCCGCCTTACCTACGCCAACGTGATGGCCACGCTGGCCGTCTTTATCGCGCTCGGCGGCGCGGCGTACGCGGCCGACACGGTCGGGAGCGAGGACGTGATCGACGAGTCGCTCGCGAGCGTCGATCTGAAGAACAACCAGGTCCGCAGCGCCGACGTGCAGAACGAGTCGCTGATCGGTGCCGACGTGAATGACGGGTCGCTCGACGGCGGCGAAATCGCCAATGAGTCGCTCACAGCCGCTGATCTCGGCTTTGGGTCGGTCGGCGCGGGCGAGCTCGGGGGCGGGGCGATCCCGGGTCAGGTGTTCCCCCCGATCGTGGTCAGCACGGCGGTCAACACGACCACGGTCAAGGAGCTCACGGTGCCTTGCCAATTCGCTCAGGACCGGGTCACCGGAGGCGGCTTCGTCATCGCCGGGCCGGGCGGGTCGAACGTACCCAACGTCGCCATCCAGCGAAGCTACGCCGTCAATAATCACACGTGGCTGGTCCGCGCTGTGGCGACCTCGGGGACTCCCCAGTGGCAGCTGACCGGGATCGCGACCTGCGTGTTCTGAGAGCCCCGCAGGCACCGCTACCGGGATTCGAATTCTGTGTGAGCGTGGCTGAGCGTGGGGCTCAGGCGCAAAATGGGCGTTCCTGGGACCGCTCGCCAGGACTAAGTGCGCCGACCGACAGGTCTTGGTGGCGTGCAGTTGACCGCCTCCATGTCACCGGATACGGTCGGTGGGACCGAAAGGGGCCTCATATGGGCGCATTCACAGACTGGCGGGATCGTCGACGGCAGCGCCGTACCGCCAAGCGAACGCGACATGCGGAGCAGTACGCCGCCAAAAGCGCTGAGATGCGCGGTCGAGGCGACCAGGCAGCTTTGGACCGCATCGAGGGGCGCGTGGAGGGTCCCGGCGAAGGTCCAATGCAGTAGTAGCGGGCGCGCAAGTTGGCCCGCACTGTCTCTAGACACGAAGAAACCCGCTTGCTCAAGCGGGTTCAGAGGCACCGCTACCGGGATTCGAACCCGGGTTTCCGCCGTGAGAGGGCGGCGTCCTAGTCCCCTAGACGATAGCGGCGCGAGGGCGCCAGTCTAGCGGCCTCCCGCGGGGCTCTTCGGCTCTCTTCGGTCCGGCTTCGGCGCGTCCAATGACCCCTGGGTTCGATGGTCCGGCACGATGCCGAAGGATGCAGATGGGTCGCCCTCCGCCTCGTCCGATGACGCGCTGGATCGCCGGCGTCGTCGTCGTCGCGGCGGTCGCGATCGTCGCAGTCCTGCTCGTCGCCGGCGGCTCGGGCGCCGACGACGAGTCCGGCGCAACCGTCGGTCGGCTCGACCCCGAGCGGATGGAGGCCCTCCGCGAGTGCCTCTCCGCGCACGGTGCCAAGCTGCCCGAGCCGCCGACCGGTCACCGGAGCCCGGCGCCCCCCGGCGGCGACACGCCCGCGACCCCGCCGCCGGGCGGGCTCGAGCTGCCGGCGCCGAGCGTCGGCACCGGCCGGGCGCTCGAGGCCTGCGGCGAGCTCATGCCCGCACCGTCCGGCGTCCCGTTCGGGGCGCCGGTCCCGCAGGACTAGCGGACGCCGACCGTCCTCCGGACCCGCTCGGGCTCAACCTGCGCCCCCACCCCCCGCCGGCTCGACCGTCACCTCGCATCCCTTTGCGCGGCAGTCGCGAAGCTGATCCAGCGCGGCCTCGAGCGCACGCTGCTTGTCGGCGTAGCGTGGCTCGCCGGCCACCGAACGGAGCTCGTCGGGGTCGCGGGCCAGGTTGTAGAGCTCCTCGTCGCCGTTCTCGTAGGCGACGTAGAGGAAGTGGCCGCTGCGGATCGCGGCATACCGATAGCCGTAGTACGCGGAGCGGTCGCGGACCAGCGACTCGAGCAGCAGCGCCCGATCCGTGGAGCGCTCGGGATTGCGCGCCAGCGTCAGGACCGGGTGGCCGTCGACCTCGACCGTCGGCCGGGCGCCGGCGATCAGGCCGATCGTCGGAGCCAGGTCGACGTTGCCGACGAGAGCATCCGAGGTCTCGCCCGACGGGATCCCCGGGCCGCGGATCAGCAGCGGAACCTGGGTCGCGGGCTCGTAGGCGAGCTGCTCGGCGAGCTCGATCCGGTGCTCGCCGTCGAGATAGCCGTTGTCGGAGGTGAAGAGGATGTAGGTGTTGCCGAGCTCCCCCCTGTCGCGCAGCGCCTCGACGATGCTCGCGACCTGGCGGTCGACCTCGGCGAGCGACTCGAGCGCCCGCTGGTTGCGCGAGTCGATCCGGGCGATCGCGTCTCGGTCGAGCGGCGGGCGGTCGCGGAAGAAGCTCGGCTTGTCGGAGACGTCCTGCTCGTTGAACGCGGGGCCGCGAGGTGCCGGGACCCCGGCGAGCGAGCCGGCGTCGGCGGGCGCCGGAGTGCTCGGCGCGTGCGGGGCGTTGAAGCCGACGTAGAGGAACAGCGGGCGGTTGCCGCGCGCCGCGTGGCGCACCGCATCGACCGCGAGATGGCCGAGCACCCGGGTCTTGTAGTCCTCCGGCGCGCTGCCGTAGTGGACGATCTCGCCGTCCTGGTTGAGGTCGTAGTCGAAGTAGCTCTGGGTGGTCGGCTCCACCATCGCCTTCCATTCGCTCCATCCCGGCGGCACCCGCTCGGGGTCGTCGAGGCCGTAGCCGTTCAGGTACCTGCCGACGAACGCGGTGCGGTAGCCCGCCTGCTGGAGCCAGGCCCCGAGCGTGTCCTGTTCGCGCAGCGCGTCGAGCGCGTTCGGGCCGTCGTCGGAGATCACGCCGGTGTTGTGCGCGTACCGGCCGGTGAGGAAGGTCGCCCGCGAAGGGCAGCAGAGCGGGTCGGTGACGTAGAAGCGCTTGAACTTCACCCCCTGGCGGCCGATCAGTTTTCGCGTCTGCGGGAGCGCGCTCATCTGCTCCAGCGTCTGGTCGTCGGTCATCACGACGACGACGTTCGCTCGGACCGCCGCCTCGGTGGCCGCGATGCGCGGCGCGGCGCGCTGTGGCGGGCCATGGCGGAGCGCGACCCCGGCCGCCAGCCCGGCGAGCAGGAAGAGCAGGAAGCCCGCGACCCCGAGCCGGCCGAGCGATCGCTCCCCAGGTGGTCCGGCCCCGGACATCCGCGGCACGATAGCCGCCGCGTTGTGCCCCGACGCTACCCCGACGCTACGCTCGGACCATGGCTGCGAGCGGCCGAGCCGGCCTGATCCTGCAACACGGCGACGACGGCCCGCCGGCGATCCTCGGCGAGTGGCTCGACGAACGCGGGATCGAGCACGAGGTGCACAGCACCTGGCGCGAGCCGCTGCCGGCGAGCCCCGGCGACTACGGCTGGATCGCCAGCCTCGGCTCCGAGCACACGCCGGGCGCCGAAGGCGCGCCGTCCTGGGTCGACGCCGAGATCGAGTTCCTGCGGCGCAGCCTCGCGCTCGAGGTTCCGGTGCTCGGCCTCTGCTTCGGCGGCCAGGCCCTGGCCCTCGCCGCCGGCGGCGCAGTGGCGCGCTCGGAGCCACCGGAGATCGGCTGGATCGAGGTCGAGACGAGCGATCCCGAGCTGATCCCGCCGGGGCCCTGGCTGCATTTCCACTACGACCTGATCGCCCCGCCGCCGGACTCCGAGGTGGTCGCCTGGTCGCCGGCCGGGCCGGCGGCCTTCGTCCTCGGGAGCTCGCTCGGGCTCCAGTTCCATCCGGAGTCGACCCCGGAGATCGGCGTCGAGTGGGCGCGGCTCGACTCCGCGCAGCTCGATCGGCTCGGGATCGACGGCACCGGCTTGCTGGGCGTCGACGCGAACGGCGCCCGGGCGGCCTCGATCAGGCTCTTCGACGCCTGGTGGGAGCTGGCCGCATCCCGCCGCCGAGCAGGAATGGGTACATTATCCAAGATTGGGGAGGCCGAGCTGAGCAACCAATCGGACCGGAGGAGGAGCACGTGAATCCGCAAGCCGCCGCGTCGACCGAGAGCGACGCCGCAACCGCCCGCGAGACCCTCTCGCCCGCGGTCGGAACCGTCAGGATCACCTACCCCGACCTGCACGGGATCCAGCGGGGCAAGGACGTCCCGGTCGACCAGCTGGCCCGGGCGTCGAGCGGCGGGCTCGCCTTCTGCTGGGCCGTGATGGGCACCGACCTCAGCCACACCCCGGTGGTCGGCGGCGAGGACGGCTACCCGGACATGGTCGCCAAGCCCGACCTGGCCACCCTGCGCGAGCTGCCCTGGGAGCCGGACGTCGCCGCCTGTCTCGCCGACCTCGAGCGCGACGGCGCACCAG
>CAWJHV010000006.1:0-186931 GCA_963842795.1 uncultured Solirubrobacterales bacterium
TCGATCGAGTCCGTGTAGCGCTCGCCGGGCGTGAACACGTCCACCGTGTCGACGATCCGCACCTGGTCGGCCCAGGGCTGGGCCGCGACCTGGACCGCGGCGTTGACCACCTTGCTGACCCGCGCGGCGTCGGCGTCGCGCGGGGTCATCACGGTGAGCCAGTAGACCTTCGCCGCGCCGTCCTGGCGGAAGGTGTCCATCACCTGGCGGACCCGGTTCGCGTAGACCGCGGCGTAGTCGGGACCGCAGCACTCGACCTCCTCGCCGTCCGGGCCCGGCATCCCGTAGCCCTCGTTGGCGCCGATGAAGACGACCACGGCGTCCGGGTGCTCGGCGGCCACCTCGCTCGCGGAGAGCCGGCCCCAGTCGACGACGGCCGAGTTGGAGATCCCGGTGCCGAGGTGCGGCTCGCGGGCGACCTCGACGCCCTCGGGGGCGAGCCGCCGGGCGAGCTCGGTGTCGAGCGGGGTCGAGAGCGAGTCGCCGGTGACGAGGAGCGTGCCGAGCTCCTGCTTCGGCGGCGGCTGGGCGCCGATCGCGGCGGGGTCGAAGGCGTCGGCCGTGACCGGCGGGACCCGCACGCCGGCGCCGGTCGCGACCGTGCCGCGGCCTGGTCGAAGCCGCCGCCGACGAGCTCGGTGTCGGGCGAGAGCCCGCCGGTGAGCTCGTGCTGGGCGTTCTGCAGCGGCAGCCGGTCGGCGACCCACTCGGTCGGCTCGCCGACCGCCTCGACGATGTCGCGACCGATGCCGGGGTCGATCTGCGCCGTGGCGTCGCGGATCGAGCCGCCGGAGAAGAGCACCAGCAGCAGCGCCACCAGCGGCCACCGCGCCGACCGCGTCGCGGGCGCTGTAGCTGCGCTGCCCGTGCCGCTCGAAGCGGCTCATCTCGCTGTCGTCTCGGTGCTCGGTCACGATCCCCGCCGGCTCAGAACTGGAAGTAGATGAAGGGTGGCACGCCCTGGCTCGGCACCGTCGCGCCGACGACCAGGATCACGGCCGCGAGCGCCACCGCCAGCGCCAGCGGGCGCAGGCGCTCGATCCGCAGCTGCAGGCAGCTCGAGCGGGCGCGGCGGCAGCAGCTGGATCCCGATCACGGCGAGCACCGCGATCACCACCGGCGCGCTCCACAGGGTCGCCGGGCCCGAAGTCGACGAGCCGCCCGAGGAAGGCCCAGAAGACGTCGAGGTCCGGGGAGCGGAAGAGGATCCAGCCGAAGCAGACGGCGGCGAAGGTGCCGAACCAGCGCAGCCAGACCGGGCGTCCGGCGGCCGATGCGCCCGTCGAGGGCGTGCTCGGTGACCAGCATCGCCCCGTGGAAGGCGCCCCAGAGGACGAAGGTCCAGGCGGCGCCGTGCCAGAGCCCGCCGAGCACCATCGTGATCATCAGGTTGCGATAGGTGAACAGGCGGCCCGCCGCGGCTGCCGCCGAGCGGGATGTAGAGGTAGTCGCGCAGGAAGCGCGACAGGGTCATGTGCCAGCGGCGCCAGAAGTCGCGGAAGCCCGGTCGCCCGGTAGGGGCTGCGGAAGTTCTGGGGGAAGATGAACCCGAGCAGCAGCGCGAGGCCGATCGCGATGTCCGTGTAGCCGGAGAAGTCGCAGTAGATCTGCACCGCGTAGGCGAGCGTCGCCAGGATCGCGTCCGGGGCGAAGTAGGCCTCGGGGACCCCGAAGACCGGGTCGACGATCTCGCGCGCGAGCATGTCGGCGATCAGCACCTTCTTCAGCAGCCCGAGCCCGATCAGGACGAGGCCGGCGCCGACGGCGACCCGGCTCGGGTCTCGCGGGGCGCGCAGCTGGGGCAGGAACTCGCTCGCGCGCACGATCGGCCCCGCGACCAGGTGGGGGAAGAAGCTGAGGTAGATCGCCGCGTCGATCAGCGACGCCGGCTCGGCGTCGCCGCGCTTGACGTCGACGACGTAGGTGATCGCCTGGAAGGTGAAGAAGCTGATCCCGATCGGGAGCGCGATCGTCAGCAGCGGCAGCGGCATGCCGAGCGCGATCGAGTCGAGCACGTCGCCGACGTCGGTGACGAAGAAGGCGTAGTACTTGAACACGCCGAGGACGAGCAGGTCGAGAGCGACCGCGAGGCCGCAGATCCACTTCCGCCGCCGCTCGTCGTCGGCCCTGCGCGATCAGGACCGCCGCGATCTGGTTGCCGACCGTGATCCCGGCGAGCAGGAGGCAGAAGCGCGGGTCGGCGGCGGCGTAGAAGACGTAGCTGGCGAGCGACGATGAACGGCTTCCACAGCGGCTGGCGCGGCATCAGCAGCCACGAGAGGGCGAGGACGACCGGGAAGAAGATCGCGAACTCGATCGTCGGGAAGAGCATCGGGTCAACGCGCGCCGTCGGGAGCCCGGAGCAGGTAGGTTCCCCCCTGGGAAACGAGCGGCGATGCTAGATGATGGGTGGTCAGCAGGGGTGACGGAGGCGGCGGCTGGCGGCGCTCGCCGCGCTGCTCGCGCGTCGCCGCGCTCGGGGCCGGGGTCGCGACCGGCCGCCTGCGGCGGGGTCGAGCAGGTAAAGCCGCGCAAGGACGTCACCCTCGGGCCGGGCGCCGATCGCGATCGGCGACTCGCCGATGCTGCTCGCGCTGCCCGACCTCGCCGCGGTCGGCTACAAGGCCAACGCGCGCGGCTGCCGCCAGTGGCCCGAGGGCCTGGCGCTGATCCGCAAGCTCAAGCGCGAGGACCACCTGCCGCGGCTGGTGGTCGTCGCCCTGGGCTCGAACGGCTACGTCAACAAGGGCGACATCCGCAAGGCGCTCGACATCGTCGGCAAGAAGCGCACCCTCGGCCTGGTGACCCCGCGCGAGACCGGCGGCGTCTCCGGCCACGACGCCGACGTCGTCCGCAGCCAGGCGCGCAAGCACAAGAACCGCACCGTGCTCCTCGACTGGGTCAAGTACAGCGCCGGCCATCCGGCCTGGTTTCAGCCCGACGGCCTGCATCTGACCTTCGACGGGGCGGCGGCGATGGCGCGGCTGTTCGAGAAGCCGCTCAAGCACCTCCCGCCGCCGCACTAAAGCCTCCATCTCCGGCCGTCGATGCAAGGGCAAGGACGCCCATGTGGCTGAGGCCTGCCCCTGAGCAATCCCCGGAGGTCCAGCGGCTACTCGCCGCGTCGCAGGCACGCCCCGCGCGCGCCCTCGCCGTCACGCGAGCTCCGCAACGAGCTGATCGTCGGCGGGACGTTCGTGGTCGCCGCCGTCGCTGCTCGCGGTCCTCGCGCCCGGGCCGATGAGCCTCGACGCCGGCGAGCTGGTGCTCGCCCTCGGCGGGCTCGTGCTCGCCTCCCGGGTCGTCTTCCAGGTCGGCTCCTGCTACACGATGCCGCTCCAGCTCGCCTTCGTCCCGGCGCTGTTCGTGGTCCCGCCGGCACTGGTCCCGCTCGTGGTCGCCGCGGCGCTGCTCATCGGGCGCTCGATCGACGTCGCCCAGGGCACCCGCCGACCGTCGCGGCTGCTGAACGCGCGTCGGCGACTCGTGGTTCGCGCTCGGTCCGGCGCTGGTCCTGGTCCTCGCCGACAGCCCCGCGGCCGACGCCGTCGCGCCCGCGGTCCTGGTCGCCGCGCTCGCGTCGCAGCTGGTCGTCGACACGCTCGCCTCCCGGGCGAGGGAGGCGCTTCACGGCGGCGCCCCGCTCGCCGAGCAGCTCAGCGAGAGCGCCTGGATCTACTTCGTCGACGTGCTGCTCTCGCCGCTGGGCTTCGGCATCGCGCTCGCCGCGACGATCGAGCCGGCCGCGATCGCGCTCAGCTGGCCGCTGTTCCTGCTGCTGGCGAGTGTTCGCGCGCGAGCGCGACGAGCGCCTCTCGTCGCTGCTGGAGCTCAGCGAGGCCTATCGCGGCACCGCGCGCGTGCTCGGCGAGGTGGTCGAGCACGACGACGCCTACACCGCGGCCCACATCCGCGGGGTCGCCGAGCTCGCGGTCGGCGTGGCGGCGGACCTCGAGCTGAGCCCGAAGCAACGCCGCCTCGTCGAGTTCGGCGCCCTGCTGCACGACGTCGGCAAGATCGCGATCCCGAACGAGATCATCCAGAAGCCGGGGCCGCTGACCGACGCCGAGTGGGAGGTGATCAAGACCCACACGATCGAGGGCGCGCGGATGCTCGACCGGATCGGCGGCCTGATGCGGCGCGTCGGCGAGGTCGTGCGCTCGTCGCACGAGCGCTACGACGGCCGCGGCTATCCCGACGGCCTCGGCGGGACGGAGATCCCGATCGAGTCGCGGATCATCTTCTGCTGCGACGCCTACAACGCGATGACCACGGACCGCGTCTACCGCCCGGCCCTCTCGCGGTCCGAGGCGCTGGCCGAGCTGCGCGCCAACGCCGGCACCCAGTTCGACCCCCGGGTCGTCGAGGTCCTGATCCACCGGGTCACCTCGCTGCGCAACGCCCACGGACCGGGCCCGCCGCGCCCCGCCACGGCCAACGGGCATGGACGGATGTCCAGAGTTCCTGCCGGTTCGTCCCCCGGCGACCGATAACGGGTTTGGGTCGGCGCCCGCCGGCCCCTCGTCCACAAGCAAGGAGACCCCCGTTGAGACTCGCGATCGCCGCGGCATTGAGCCTGCTCGTCGCAATGCTTACCGCCACCCCGGCCGCGGCCGCCGACTGCCCCGGCGAGGCGCCGCGCCGAGCACCCGTTCCTCGAGTGGGGCGACGACGGCTCCTACTTCCTCGCTCCCGGCGGCGGCTTCGAGACGAGCGCGGCCGGCTGGACGCTGCAGCGCGGCGCCGCGGTGGTAGCCGACGCGGCGCCCGAGGGCTGGGGCGCCTCGCTGTCGCTCCCGGCCGGCGGCTCGGCCACCTCGCCCCCGATCTGCGTCGCGCCCGGCTACACGCACGGGCGCATGTTCGGCCAGGCAACAGGCGCGCTCCGCGGCATCGGCTCCCTGATCCGCGTCGACGTCCTGGAGGCCGATTCGAACGCTCGCGTCGGGCGCCTGCCCTCGCTGCTCGGCGTCGACCGGCGCTGGGACGCGACCGGGCGCTTCGGACTCGACGAGGACGACTTCGACCTCGACCCGGAGACCGGCCTCGGGGCGGTGCGGGTGAAGCTCACCACGCTCGGCCCGGCGACCTCCCTCATCGACGGCGTGTACATCGACCCCCGCGCCCGCAACTGATGCGCCCCGTCTTCAGCCTCCCAACCGAGCGCGCAGATCCAGAACGCGCTCAACCGAAGCGGCGAACCGGCTCCGCGAGCCGGGCCGGCGGAGCAATCCGCGCAGCGAGCGCCCGGCGCGTGCGGCTGCGTCGGCGCTCGTAAAGAGCAGCAGGTCGGAGCCGGCGCGCGCGGCGCGCATCGCCGCCCTGGTCGAGCCGCCGAAGGCTTCGGTGCTCGCCGTCTCCAGCGCGTCGGTGATCGAGACGCCGCGGAAGCCCAGTCGGTCGCGCAGCTCGGCCGTCGCAAGGGCGCGCGTCGAGCGCCGCCGGGCGCTCTGAGAACGCCGGGTAGACGGCGCTCGACACCATCACCAGGCGACCGGCGCCGCCCCCGCGGGCGTAGCGCCGGTACGGCCGCTCGTCGACGTGGCGGAGCTCGCGGGCCGAGAGCTCGATCCGCTGGACTGCATCGTCGGTGTTGACGGCGGCAGCGCCGATGCCGGGGAAGTGCTTGGCGGTTGGCGCCACGCCCTTGCGCTCGAGCGCTGTGGCGAACGCGTCGGCGCACCGCGCCACCCCCTTCGGGTCGGTGCCGAACGACCTGCCCTCGGACTCGATGGCCGATCCCGGGCGGCCGACGTCGAGCACGGGGGCGAGATCGACGTTGAAGCCGATCCCGCGCAGCGACGAGCCGGTCGCCGCGCCCTGCTCCCAGCAGGTCCGCTTCCCGGCCGCTCCCATCTCCGCGGCCGAGAGGTCGGGCGGGCCCGGCAGTCGCTTGACGAGGCCGCCCTCCTGGTCGACCATCACCAGCAGCGGCTCCCGCAGGCCCCGCGGGCGAGGGATCGACTGCAGCTCGTCGATCAGGCTCGCGGCCTCGGAAGCGCTGTCGAAGTTGGTGTCGAAGAGGATCACCCCGGCCAGCTTCCCGTGGCCGATCCGCCGGCGCACCTCCGCCGGCACCTCCTGGCCCTCGAAGCCGGCGATCAGCCGCTGGCCGGCGAGCTGCGCGCTCGCTCAGACGGGCATCCTGGGCCCCGCCGCCGAGCGCCAGCGCGACGGCGGTCACGGTCGTCGCGATCGCGGCGCTCATCGGCGCGAGGAGACGTGGGCCGCGGCCACGAACAGCCGCGCGCAGTGGTCGACGAGGCGCTCGCGCGACACCGCCAGCGACCCGTCGAGCCAGCGGACGACGAGCTCCGCGAGGCCGCCGACCAACGCCAGCGCGGTGAGCTCGGCGTCGACGGGCTCGATCGAGTCGTCGCCATAGAAATCCCGGGCCCGCTCGCTGACCAGCTCGGCGAAGGCGCCCGACCGACTCCCGGCGCCGCCGCTGGAGGGTCTCGTTGCCGAGCGACTCGACCAGCATCGCCCGGGCGCGGCGTGGGTCGTCGTCGAGCAGGCGCACGAACGCGTCGACCGCCGCCCGCGCCTTGGCCTCGGCGTCGTGAGGCGCCGCCTCGACCGCGGCGACCACGGCGCTCGCAGTCTCGGCGGCGACGCGATCGAAGATCGCCGCCAGCAGGGCCTCGCGGTCGGCGAAGCTCTCGTAGAAGTAGCGCTCGCTGAGCCCGGCCTCGGCGCAGACCCCGCGCACGGTCGTCCCGCTCCAGCCGTGCTCGCCGAGCAGCTCGAGCCCCGCCTCGACGAGGCGGGCACGGCGGTCGGCGCGCCGGTCCTCGGCGCTGACTCCTCCGTACGGACGGGTCGTGGCGGCCACGACCCGATTATCCCGCGCGGGTTAGCCCTTGGGAATCGTGAACAGCGAGGCCGCCGAGGCGGCGAACATCATGTCGCCCTCGATCTTCAGCTTGCCGCTCATGAACAGCATCGGCCCGGCGGCATTGCCGGTGACCAGCCGGAGGAAGTCGGCGCCGCCGACCGAGAAGGTGACCCGAGCCGCGTCGGCCTGAAAGCCCTCGTGGACCTCGCAGGCGCCGTTGCTGATCACGGTCTCGTACTCGTCGACGCCGTCGTCGGGGCCGCCGCTGATCCGCCAGCGGATCACGGCCTCGGTGTCGCGGGCCGCGTCGGCGCGGAAGTGCTCGCTCATCCGGCGGAAGATCTCGGCCAGGATCTGGCTCCGCATCGGCCCCGACATCAGCTCGGCCAGCTGCTCGTCGGTGGCCTGCGCCATGTTCTTCGCCAGCTCCTCGGCGTCGACGGCGGTCGGGTCGAGCTCGCCGGCTCCGTTGGTGGCCGCGGCCTCGGTCGCGGCGCCCTCGTCGGTCATTTCTCGTTCCTCCCTCGGGTTGCTATTGGACGTGAACGCCTGAGATCGCTCGCGAGATCACCAGCCGTTGGATCTCCGCGGTGCCCTCGAAGATGTCGTAGATCTTCGCGTCGCGGTGCATGCGCTCGACCGGGAACTCGCGCGTGTAGCCGTTGCCGCCGAGGATCTGGATCGCCCGCTCGGTGACCCAGGTGGCGACCTCGCCGGCCTTCACCTTCGACATCGAGCCCTCGGCGTTGGTGAACGGGATCTGGTTGCGGCCCATCCACGCCGCGCGCCAGGTCAACAGCCGGGCGGCGTCGATCTCGGTCTTCATGTCGGCGAGCGTGAACGCGACCGCCTGGTTCTCGATGATCGCCTTGCCGAACTGGCGGCGCTCCTTGGCGTAGTCGAGCGCGTACTCGTAGGCGGCACGGGCAATCCCGATCGCCTGGGAGGCGACCGTCGGGCGGCTGGCCTCGAAGGTCTGCATCGCCGCCTGCGACTGGCCGCGCTTGCCCTCGCGCACCCGCGCGAGCCGCTCGTCGAGCTTCTCCTTGCCGCCGAGCAGGCACGAGCCCGGGACGCGGCAGTCGTCGAGATGGACGTCGGCGGTGTGCGAGGCGCGGATCCCGTGCTTCTTCACCTTCGCGCCCTGCTCGAGTCCCTTGGTGCCGGGCGGGACGATGAAGGCGGCGTGGCCGCGCGAGCCGAGCTCGCGGTCGACGGTCGCGATCACCACGTGCACGTCGGCGATCCCGCCGTTCGTCGCCCACGCCTTCTGGCCGTTGATCACCCACTCGTCGGTGGCCTCGTCGTACTTGGCGTTGGTGCGGATCGCCGAGACGTCGGAGCCGGCGTCGGGCTCGGAGGAGCAGAAGGAGGCGACCTTGGGGTCGTCGGCGGTGCCGAAGCACTGCTGGATCCACTCGGCCATCTGCTCGGGAGTGCCCTGGCCGAAGATCGCCGCGACCGCGAGCGAGGTGCCCATGATCGACATCCCGATCCCGGCGTCTCCCCAGAACAGCTCCTCGTTGACGATCGGCAGCGTGAGGCCCGACTGGTCGAACCAGAACTGCGCCAGGCCCTCGTAGCCGTAGAGGCCGATCTTCGCCGCCTCGCCGATCACCGGCCACGGCGTCTCCTCGCGTTCGTCCCACTCGGCGGCGGCGGGGCGGACGACGTCGGCCGCGAACCCGTGGACCCAGTCGCGGATGTCCTTCTGGTCCTGGCTCAGCTCGAGCGAGAAGGGGGGCGCGGAGTCCTGGTCGGATCCGGCGACGGCCTGCTCGACGAGTCCCTCGGCGGTGGTGGCGTTCAAGTGTTCAGCGCTCCTGGGTCGAAATTCGGAGCCGAAAATCTTACATCGCGTTATGTAACATCGCAAGGGGTAGTGGTTAGATGACGACGATGACGATTACCGACACAGACACCGACACCCTGCACGTGCGCCCGGGCGACGCCCCGGGCACGAGCGAGATCGAGCTCCACGGCCACCGCGTCTGCTTCCGCCTCGACGGCGACGGGCCGCTGGTCGTCCTCATCCACGGGATCACCGGCCGCTCGTCGCAGTGGGGGCCGGCGATCGAGGAGCTGCGCGGCGAGCACACGCTGCTGGCGCCGGACCTGCTCGGCCACGGCGAGTCGGCGAAGCCCCGCGGCGACTACTCGCTCGGCGCCTACGCGAGCGCGGTCCGCGACACGATGGTCGCCCTCGGCCACGACCGGGCGACGATCGTCGGTCACTCGCTCGGCGGCGGCATCGCGATGCAGTTCGCCTACCAGTTCCCCGAGCGCTGCGAGCGCCTGGTGCTGGTCTCGAGCGGCGGGCTCGGCCGCGAGGTTCACCCGCTGCTGCGGGCCGCGACCCTGCCCGGCTCCGAGTACGTGCTACCGCTGCTCACCCACACGAGGCTGCTCGCCGCCGGCGAGGCGCTCGCCCGCGCGCTTGGCGTCCTGAGGCTCGAGGCGGGCACCGACCTGGCCGAGGTCGCCCGCGGTTTCGGCTCGCTGGGCGAGGCCGAGGCTCGCTCGGCGTTCATCGAGACGATGCGCGCGGTGCTCGACCCGGGTGGCCAGCGGGTGAGCGCGCTGGACCGCCTCTACCTCGCCGAGTCCGTGCCCTCGCTGCTGGTCTGGGGCTCGGCCGACCCGATCATCCCGGTAGCCCACGGCGAGGCCGCGCACGAGGCGATGCCGGGCAGCCGCCTGGAGATCCTCGAGGGCGTCGGCCACTTTCCCCAGCTCGAGCAGCCGCACCGCTTCGCGGCTCTGCTCGCCGACTTCGTCGCCGAGACCGAGCCCGCAGAGCTCGACACGACCACGATCCGCGAGCGCCTGCTCGCCGGCGCCCTCGCGGCGTAGCCGCTACCGGCGGCGCTTCTCGATCCGCTCGAGCTCTCGCCCGACGCGCTGCTCGACGGCCTCGGTCATCACCAGCTGGAACATCGCCAGCAGCGCGTCCGAGGCCAGCGGCCGCAGGCGCTCGAGCGCGTCGCGGACCGCGGGCAGGTCGGTCTCGGGGCTGCCCTGGTCCTCGTAGGGCTTCCAGACCCGGCGGATGAACAGCTCGACGAAGACCTTCGCGACCGCGGCCGAGTGCTTGCGGAGCTCCGACGCGACCTCGAGGGCCGTCTCGGGCGGGATCCCGAGCGCCGCGAGCTCGGCGCTCGCGCGTGCGAGGCGCGGGCTGAGCTCCTCGTAGTTGCCGTCGGGCAGCGGTCGCAGGATGCCGAGCTTCTCCGCCTTCCGGAGCAGCCCCGGGGCCGCGTCGCCGGCGCCCCAGCGCTCCCCGAGCTCCTCGGCGGTCACGATCTGCGGCGTCTCGTCCTCGAACGGAGCCTTGACCGCGCGGGTGAAGCGCAGCACCTCGTCGCTCGAGCCGCCGGCGCTGTCGAGCAGCCGGCTGATCGCCTCGAGCTTGAAGCCGTCGGCCTGGAGCTCGCGGATCACCTCGATGCGCGACTCGTGCTCGGGTCCGTAGAAGCCGGTGCGCCCGCGGACCTGCGGGGCGGGGAGGAGGCCGCGGGACTGGTGGGCGCGGATGTTGCGCACCGTCATCCCGGTCCGCCGGGCGAGCTCGTCGATCGTCAGCTCCTCGGTTGCCACGGTCATCGCAACACCAGTCTATGCGCGCTCATGGCGCATCGCCCGATGTCACATCGATCTGGGCGAAGGCTGTCTAGGTGGCGTCGACCGCGGGCGGCTCGTCGCCGGGCGGGGGCGGTTCCTCCGGCGTCGCCCCCGCGGGCCGCGTACGGCCGCCCGGCAGCCGGTCGATCGCCCGGCCCAGGCGCTCGACCGCGCCCTCGAGCGGCTCGGCGATCGAGACCGCCCGCTGCAGGGTCGGCAGCGCGGCGGCGACGTCGGCGCCGCGGTCGGCGACCTCCTTCGCCCGGTCGGCCATCAGCACCGAGCGCTCCATCGCCGTCTCGCCGAGGACCATCACGCGCTCGGCGATCTCGATGAGCGCGTCGGCCCGAGCGTCGATCTGGGCCCCGAGCTCGACCATCGCGGCGCCGTGGCGCTCGATCGACTCGCCCAGGGTGAGCGCCCGGTCGAGCTGATCCTGCACGGCCGCGGCACGGGCGTCGAGCGCGTCGAGCCGCTCCGGCACCTCGCGCGCGACCCGGGCGATCGCGGCGGCGTCGTCGAGCGCGCGGCGGGCCAGCCGCGCCGGGATCTCGAACGGAAGCGTGAGCAGGCTCATCCCGGCCGCCAGACTAGTCACTGGCCAGCTGCTCGCGGGTGAGGCCGTCGAGCAGGTGGTGCAGCTCCGGGTCGCCCTCGTCCTCGACCAGCCCCACGGTCCCGGGCCAGTAGGGGCTCACCGCCGCGGTCTCGCCCAGCAGTCCGGGCGAATGGACCCAGCTGCCGACGTTCCACAGCGCCGCCCCGCGATCGCGCTCCGGGCCGCCGCGGCGGTGGGTGTGGCCGAAGATCACGTGCTCGGCCTCGATCCGGAGGTCGCGGGTCACATCGGCCATCGCCTCGAATCCGGCTCTGCCGATCGCGCCCGAGGAGAGGTCGGCGCGCACCGGGCCGAGCCCGAGCCGGTTCGCGACCCCGACCGCGCCCGGGAGCGCGACCGAGCCCAGCAGCCAGCCCCGGACCTTCGAGCCGCGGCCCTCGCCGCCGCCCATCATCTGCCATAGCCGGGCCGAGGGGTTGGCGCCGCCTCCGCGCTCGCCGACCGTCGCCTGCGCGAGCCAGTAGAGCAGCGCGTAGACCGGCGTCTGCACGCGTTCGTACTCGTCGATCTCGGTCGGCGGCGGGGAGTCCGGCGGGGCGAGCGGATCCGCGCCGGTGACCGCGATCCCGAGGACCCTCTCGATCATGCCCACCCCGAGGCGCTCGATCGTCGGCACGGTCAGATGGCGGTCGAGATAGTGGCCGTGGGTGGCGTAGACGTCGTCGCGCAGCCAGATCCCGGGATAGGCGAAGCGCACCGCGGACCCCGCCCGCGGACGCGGCGAGCGCCTCGAAGGCGAGCCCCTCCGGCGCCCCGACCTGCTCGAGCTCGAGCGCGCCGGCCCCGCTCAGGGCGCGGCGCTCGAGCCAGGGCTCGATCAGGTGGTGGTCGTGGTTGCCGGGGACGATCACCACCTCGCCGCCGGCGAGCGGCTCGGCAAGCGCGGCGAGAGGCGGCGCGGCGACCTGGAGCACCTCCGCCAGCGGGCGGTCGCGAAGCTCGAGCACGTCGCCGAGCAGCACCAGGCGGTCGACGCCGTCGAGCGCCTCGAGCAGGGGTTTCCGGAAGCGCTCGCGGCGCAGCAGGTCGGCGCCGCTGCCGAGCCCGAGATGCAGGTCGGAGATCACCGCCGTGCGCATCGCGCAATCGTCGCAGCCGCGGGCGGCAGGGCCCTCCGCTAGTAGGGTCCACACTCCGAGCCATGTTTCGCCGCTCAGTCAGCAAGCCGTCGCCCGCCCTGGTGATCGCCTCAGTTGCCCTGTTCGTCGCCCTCTCAGGTGCGGCGCTCGCCGTCGAGGCCGTGACGAAGAACTCGGTGAGCTCGAAATCGATCAAGAAGGGCGCCGTGCGCTCGGTGGACGTCAAGAACGGCGATCTCCGTGGCGCTGACATCGACGAATCGACCCTCGGATCCGTCCCCGCCGCCGAGAACGTGCTCGGGGTGACCGTGACCCCGGATGAAAAGGTGGAGGTCAGCACCCGCCAGCCGCCGCCGTTCGTGGTGAAAACCGGCAACTCCTATCGAGTCACGTTCGACCACAACATCGAGGGCTGTGTGCCCGTCGCCGCGACGACCGGGGGCACGCCGCCCGCGCCGGTCTCCGCGGGATTGGCGGGCGCGGGTTTGCCAAACGAAGTCGACGTGGTGACCAGCAACCCGACGGACGCATTCAACCTCGCCGTCGTCTGCTGAGCGCCGGCAGCCGCTCGGGACCAGCCCCCGTTCCGACCGCCCCAGGCGCGACCATCGTCGCGATGTCCGGCTCCGCCAGGCCACCGCGCCGTCCGCCGCTGCCGGCGCGGCTGCTCGGGATCGGCGCCAAGGGCGCCGAGCGGGTGGCCTCGGCAACCGGGATCGACGACGCGATGCAGACCGCGACCGAGGAGGCGATCGTGCGCGCGCTCGAGAGCCCGGCGGTCGAACAAGCGATCGTCCGGGTGCTCGAGTCCGACGAGGCGCAGGCCGCGTTCGAGCGCACCCTCTCCAGCCCCGCGGTCGAGCGGGCGGCGGTCAGGGTGCTCGACTCGCAGCTCGTCGATCACGTCTGGGACCATCTGCTCGACTCCGACGAGGCCCAGAAGCTGATCGAGCGGATCGCCGAGGCACCGGAGCTGCGGGCGGCGATCGCCGCCCAGGGCGTGGGCCTGCTGCGCGACATCGGCCGCCAGGTGCGAGACATCGCCATGCGTTTCGACGACGGCCTCGAGCGCGTCTTCCGCCGCCTGATCGGCCGGCCGCGACGGGAGCCGACGAACCACGTCGGCCTCATCACGCGCAGCCTCGCGATGCTGCTGGACGGCCTGATCCTGAACGTGATCTTCCTCGCCGTCGCGGCGCTCGTGGGCTTCGTCGCATCGGCGCTGGGCGACCCTGAGGGCGTCTCGACGTTCGGAGTCGTCTTCGGCCTCGGGTCGTGGATCCTCTTCGGGTCCCTCTACCTGCTCACCTTCTGGGCGACGGCCGGGCAGACGCCGGGCATGCGCCTGCTGTCGATCCGGATCGAGGACCACGACGGATCGCCCCGGCTCGGGTTTCGCGGGGCTCGCCGGCGGCTGGTCGGGCTGGTCCTGGCGCTGATCCCGTTCGGTCTCGGAGCGCTCGGTCTCGTCACCCGCGACGATCGTCGCGGGTTCTGGGACCGCCGCGCCGGCACGGATGTGATCCCGGCCGACCCGCTGGCGCCGTACGCCTCGCGAGCCCGCCCTGCCGAATAGACTCGCCCCCGGCGTGATCGAGGTCGAGAACCCGGCCACCGGCGAGACCCTGGCGACCGTCCCCGAGCTCGGGCGCGGAGGAGGTCCGAGGCGCTGGTCGAGGCGGCCCGCGCCGCGCAACCCGCCTGGGCCGAGGCCGGGTTCGCCGCCCGGGCCGAGGTGCTGCTCGCCGCGCGCCGCTGGCTGGTCGCGAACGCCGAGCGCGTGGTGACGACGATCTGCGCCGAGACCGGCCGCCCGGCCGACGAGACGCAGTTCGCCGAGATCTCCTACGGGCTGATGGCGCTCGAGTTCTGGGCCAAGCGGGCGCCCGAGTACCTCGCCGACGAGCGGATCGAGTCCGCATCGCCGCTGGTCCGCGGCCGCAAGCTCGTCGTCCGCTACGAGCCGCTCGGCGTCGTCGGCGTGATCGGGCCCTGGAACTACCCGCTGACGAACTCGTTCGGCGACTGCATCCCGGCGCTCGCCGCCGGCAACGCGGTGGTGCTCAAGCCGTCGGAGATCACGCCGCTCACCTCGCTGCTGATGGCCGAGATGCTCGCCGAGTCCGGCCTGCCCGAGGCGGTGTTCTCGGTCGCCACCGGCCGCGGCGCCACCGGGGCGGCGCTCGTCGACGAGGTCGACTACGTGATGTTCACCGGCTCGGTCGCGACCGGCAAGAAGGTCATGGCGCAGGCGGCGCAGACGCTCACCCCGGTGAGCCTCGAGCTCGGGGGCAAGGACCCGATGATCGTGCTCGCCGACGCCGACCTCGAGCGGGCCGCGAACGCCGCGACGTCCTACGGGCTCAACAACTCCGGCCAGGTCTGCATCTCGGTCGAGCGCATCTACGTCGAGGAGCCCGTGCACGACGAGTTCCTCGCGCTGCTGACCGAGAAGGTGGAGGCGCTGCGCCAGGGCCCGCCCGGGGAGCCGGGGTCGGTCGACATCGGGGCGATCATCTTCCCGCCGCAGATCGAGCTGATCGAGGCCCACGTCGCCGACGCGGTGGACAAGGGGGCCCGCCTGGTCACCGGCGGCGAGCGCGGCGACGGGCCGGGGCGCTTCTACCGGCCGACGGTGCTCGCCGACGTCGACCACTCGATGCGCTGCATGGTGGAGGAGACCTTCGGCCCGACGCTCCCGGTGATGAGCGTCGCCGACGTCGAGCAGGCGATCGAGCTCGCGAACGAGGGCCCGTACGGGCTCCAGGCGTCGGTCTGGACCCGCGACGAGGTCCGCGGCGAGCAGGTCGCGCGCCGGCTCGAGGCCGGCACCGCGATGGTCAACGACGCGCAGCTCAACTACGCGGCCCTGGAGCTGCCGATGGGCGGCTGGAAGGCATCGGGGCTCGGCTCGCGGCACGGGCCCGGCGGGATCCGCAAGTACACGCAGGAGCCAGTCGCTGATGATCACCCCCGGCTACGCGCCCGCCCGCGACGCCCACCACTTCCCCTACACGGCCCAGGCGAGCCAGCTGATCGGCGAGACGTTCGCGGCCCTGGCGACCAGCGAGCTCTTCTCCGACTCGCAGCGGGCGACCCTGATCGCCCTCTGCGACACCTTCATCCCGGCGCTCGACCCGCCCGCGGGCGACGAGGACCAGCGCGGCTTCTGGGCGCGCTCGGCCTCGCACCTGAGCGTTCCGGAGGGGGTCGAGATCGCGCTCCTCGGCGCCGGCCTGGACGATGTGCAGACGGCGGGCCTGCGAGCGCTGCTGGACTCGCTCGCCGAGCACGGCATGGTCGCCTCGGCGCCCCAGGAGACCCGCGAGCAGATCGTGCATGCCCTCTCCGCGGCGAGCCCCGAGGCGCTCGCCGGGATCTCGACCCTGCGCGGCCTCGCCGGGACCCTCTTCTATGCCCTGCCCGAGCTCGGCACCGGGGTGAACCCGAACTGGGAGCCGATCGGCTATCCGGCCCCGGCGCCGGCCGCCGGTCGAGCGCGAGCGCCCGCTTCGCGTCCGGCGGCCCGGCGGCGCCGACGAGGTGGTCGAGGCGGACGTCTGCATCGTCGGCTCCGGGGCCGGCGGCGGCGTGATCGCCGGCGAGCTGGCGAAGGCCGGCAGGTCCGTGGTGGTGCTGGAGGCGGGCGACTACCTCGACGACGCCGACTTCGACGGCCTCGAGCTCTCCGCCTATCAGCGCTCCTACCTCGGCGGCGGGCCGTTCCCGACGGTCGACGGCCAGGTCTCGATCGTCGCCGGCTCCGGGGTCGGCGGCGGAACGGTCGTCAACTGGACCAACTGCCTGCGCACCTACGACCACGTGCGGGCCGAGTGGGCCTGCGAGCACGGCCTCACCGACCTCGCCGAGTCCGACTTCGACCGCCACCTCGACGCGGTCTTCGAGCGGCTGGGCGTCAACGACGAGTGCAGCGACCTAAACGGCCCGCACCAGCGGATGCGCGAGGGCTGCGAGCGGCTCGGCTACGACTTCAGCCTGATCACCCGCAACGCCGACCGCGAGCTCTACTCGCCCGAGAGCGCCGCCTTCATGGGGTTCGGCGACGCCTCGGGGTCGAAGCGATCGACGGCGAAGACGTACCTGGTCGACGCCCAGGCGGCCGGAGCCGAGATCTTCGTCGGCGCCGCGGCGGGCAGGGTCCTGGTCGAGGACGGTCGCGCCGCGGGGGTCGAGGCGCTGTGGAGCGACCCGGCGCAGGCGGCCGCCAACGGCGCCGACGGCGTCGACGCTGACCGTGCGAGCGCCCGTGGTCGTGGTCGCCGCCGGCGCGATCCAGTCGCCGGCGCTGCTGTTGCGCTCGGCGATCGGCGGCCCGGCGGTCGGCGACTACCTGCGGCTGCACCCGACCGTGGCGGTGACGGCCTACTACGACGAGCCGCAGAACTGGATGTGGGGCCCGCCGCAGGCGGCGCTCTCGCACCAGTTCGCCGACACGGGCGACGGCTACGGCTTCTTGATCGAGTGCGCGCAGGCGACCACCGGCCTGTTCGCGGGGGCGATCCCGTGGCGCTCGGGCGCCGACCACAAGCGGCGCATGCGCGAGTGGGCCCACGCCGCCCCGTTCGTGGGCGTGACCCGCGAGCACGGCCACGGCCGGGTCGAGATCGACGCCGCCGGCAACCCGCTGGTCCACTATCCGATCACCGACGAGGCCGATCGGCGGACCGTCAGGCTGGCGGTCGAGCAGCTGGTCCGCGTGCACGAGGCGGCCGGCGCCCGGGAGATCGTCGGCAGCGGGATGCGGGCGCCGGACTGGGCGCGCGGCGACGACCTCGAGGCGTTCGTCGGCCGCGCTCAACGACCTCGCGATCGTCCCCGCGGGAGTACGTCACCTTCTCCGCCCACCAGATGGGCACCTGCCGCATGGGCCGCGACCCGCAGACCTCGGTCGCCAACCCGTGGGGAGAGCTCCACGACACGCCCGGGGTCTGGGTCGGCGACGCGAGCGCGTTCCCGAGCGCCTCCGGCACCAACCCGATGGCGACGATCATGGCGCTCGCCCGCCGGACCGCGCACGCGATCGCCTCCGCGTAGGGTCGCCTCGTGAGCGACGGGGCCGACGGGAAGCTGACGGTCGCGGTCACCGGGCCGACCGGCGACGTGGGCCGCGCCGCGGTGCGCGCGCTGGAGCAGCGGCCCGAGGTCGGGACGATCGTCGGCATGGCCCGCCGGCCGTTCGACCCGGCCGAGCACGGCTGGCAGCGGACGGAGTACCGCCGCGGCGACATCCTCGACCGCGACTCGGTCGCCGCCCTGGTCGCCGAGGCCGACGTCGTCGTCCACCTCGCGTTCATCATCTTCGGCGATCACGACGAGGCCCACCGGGTCAACCTCGAGGGCTCGCGCAACGTCTTCGAGGCGACCGCGGCCGCCGGCGCCTCGCGGCTCGTCTACACCTCGTCGGTCGCCGCCTACGGCTTCGACGAGCGCGACCGCGGCTGGCTCACCGAGGACATGCCCGCCGCCGGGACCAAGGGCTTCTATTACTCGGCGCACAAGGCCGAGCTCGAGCTGCTGCTGACCGACTCGCTCTCCGGCTCGCAGACCGAGGCCTACGTCTTCCGACCCTCGATCGTCGCCGGCGCCGACGCGCCGACGCTGGTCGGGATGCTGACCACCGGCAACCGCCTCGGGGCCGCGCTGGCGCCGCTGCGCAAGGGGCTCGAGCGGTTGCCGCTGGTGCGTCCCGTGCTCCCCGACACCGGGGTCCCGTTCCAGCTCGTCCACCACGACGACGTCGCCGCGGCGATCGCCGGCGCGGCGGCGGGGGAGGGGGCCTCCGGCGTCTACAACCTCGCCGCCCCGGACGAGATCACCACCGCCGATCTCGCGCGCGAGCTCGGCTGGGCGACGGTGCCGGTCCCCCGGGCTGCGGTCGCCGCCGTCGCCACGGCGATCGACCGCGCGCCGCTGACCCCGGCGTTCGCCGAGTGGATCAACGCGTTCCGCACGCCGGTGCTCATGGACAGTCAGAAGGCCGAGCGCGAGCTCGGCCTCGGCGGGTGGCGCTCGGGCGCCGAGACGCTCACCGAGACGGTCGCGGCCGCCCGCGAGAGCGGCCTGCTCTGACCGTGGCCGGGTCGGGCCTCACCGACCGGGTCCGGGCCTGGGCCCGCGAGGGCGAGGCGGAGCGCTTCCGCGATCGCGAGATCTGGGTCCACCAGCGGCCCGGCGCCGGGCCGCCCTTGGTGCTCCTGCACGGCTTCCCGTCGAGCTCCTACGACTGGCGCGAGCTGCTCGCGGCGCTGCCGGGACGGGCGGCGCTGGCCTTCGACTTCCTCGGCTTCGGGCTCTCCGAGAAGCCGCGCGACCACGTCTACAGCCTCCTCTGGCAGGCCGACCTGGTCACCGAGCTGGTCCGCCGGCGCCTCGGCGACGGTCCCGTGTTCGCCGTCGCCCACGACATGGGCACCTCGGTCGCCACCGAGCTGCTCGCCCGCGACCTCGACGGCGGCCTCGGGTTCGAGCTCGGCGGCGCGCTGCTCTTCAACGGCAGCATCGTGCTCGAGCGGGCCAGCCTGACCCCCTCGCAGCGCTTGCTGCGCGGCCCGCTCGGCGGCCTGGCCGCCCGCCTCGCCAACGAGCGCGTCTTCCGCCACCAGCTCGGCGGCGTCTTCTCCGCCGCGCACCCGCTCACCGCCGCCGAGGCGGAGGACCAGTGGAGCGTCGTCTGCCACAACGGCGGCCGCACGCTCGGGCACCGGCTCGTCCACTACCTCGACGAGCGGGTCCGCTACGCCGAGCGCTGGCACGGCGCCGTGCGCGACTGGCCCGGACGGCTGAGCCTGGCCTGGGGCCTGCTCGACCCGGTCGCGACGACGGCCGTGCTCGATGCCCTGGTCGAGCTGCGGCCGCGGGTTCCGGTGGAGCGCTTCACCGGTCTCGGCCACTACCCGCAGCTCGAGGACCCGGCCGCGGTCGCGGCGGCGATCGAGGGGGCGGTCGGCGCCCCGCAGCCACACCGCTAGCGTCCCGGCTGTGATCGGGCTCAGGGGAGCGGTCGCGATAGTCATGCTCGCGGTCGTCGGCACGGGCGCCCGTGCCGACGGGGCGGCGGCCACGGGCCCGCAGCGCGAGCTCGTGCGCGCCTACTCGCCGATCACGATGCTCCGCGAGCAGGACGACCCTCCGTGTGACAACGATCGCGAGCAGTACGAGCCGACGACCGTGGACACGGTGCTCGGCAACCCGCGGGTGATCCTCGTGCCGCCCGCCGGCAGCGGCGAGGACAAGGTCGAGGCCCCGACCGCCGCCGACATCGCCGGGCTGGACGGGAGCTACCACCTCGATCTCCCCGGGGACCCGCTGAAGCCGGGCTGCACGTACGCGCGCGACTTCGCCAACCTCCGGACGTCGCAAGAAGCGCCGCCGCTCACCTACGCCCACATCCGTCGCCGCCCGGCGGCCGGCCGGCTCGTGGTCCAGTACTGGTTCTTCTACTACTTCAACCAGTTCAACGACCTGCACGAGTCCGACTGGGAGGGGATGCAGTTGATCTTCGACGCGACGACCGCGTCGGAGGCGCTCGACGAGGGCCCGTCGGAGGTGGGGCTGTTCCAGCATGGCGGGGGCGAGCAGGCCGGCTTGGGACGACGAGAAGGTGGAGAAGGACGGCACGCATCCGGTCGTCTACCCGGCCGCGGGCTCGCACGCGACCTTCTACAGCGAGGCGATCTACATCGAGAACGGACGCCGTGGGTCCGGCGTCGGCTGCGACAACGCCAGCAACCCCCTGCGCCGTGTTGTCCCGCGGCCCGTGCTCGTGCCCACGTATCCGTGGCCCGGCTCGCGAAATCAGTGGCTGACGTACGAGGGCCGCTGGGGCCAGCGGGAGTCGGGTTTCAACAACGGCCCGACCGGCCCGAACACGAAGCCGCAGTGGCTCAGCCCGCTCATCACCCAGGAGAGCCTGCGCGAGTCGAGTGCCGTGCTCCCGGGCGAAGCGATCGCGGGACCGACGGTGACCTCGGTCTTCTGCGGCGCGATCGCCGAGGTCTCGACGCTGATCAACATCGCCGCCCGCACCCCGATCGGCGCCGCCCTCCTGGTGCTCGGGATCTTGCTCCTCATCATCGTCCCGCTGACGCTGACCCGCTGGCGGCCGGTCGAGCTCGAGCCGCTGCGGGAGGAACGCACCTTCGGCCAGATGGTCCGCGCGGCGCGCCAGCTGTACGGCCGCAACTGGCTGACCCTCGTGGCCCTCGGGTTGACCGCGATCGCGATCATCGCGGCGCTCGACGCGGCGCTGCTGGGCATCTCCGAGGCGATCAGCGGCGCGGTCCGCGACGTGGTCGGGGTGGGCACGGTCCGGTTCGAGCTCAAGGGCGCGCTGCTCAGCACCGGGACGATCGGCGCCACGATCGTCTCCGGCGCGGTGATCGTGTTCGTCCGCGAGCTCGACCGCACCGGCGCCGATCCGGGGCCCGTCGGCGCGTACCGCGGGCTCTGGCCGCGGTTCTGGCGCATGCTCGGCGCCCAGCTCCTGGTCGCGCTCACGACCGTGGTCCTGGCGATCACGATCGTCGGGCTGCCGATCGCGATCTGGAAGTACATCGAGTGGCAGTTCGTCCAGCAGCAGGTGCTGTTCGAGGACAAGGGCATCCGCGACGCGTTCCGTGGCAGCACCCGACTCGTCCGCGGCCACTGGTTCTACACGCTGCGGGTCGCCGGCTTCCTGTGGCTGCTCAGCGTCGTCGCGGGCCCCGCTCTGGGGTTGGCGCTGGTGTTCACGGACATCCCGCTCTGGTCGATCAACCTGCTCGGCTCGATCGTCTTCGCGCTCCTGATCCCCTACGTGGCCGTCGCGCGCACGCTGCTCTACTTCGACCTTCGCGCCGTCGGGGAGGCCGCGCCGGCGGCTCCCGGCTCCGAGCTGCGCCCGGCGACCTGAGCCCGTCAGCCGACGGCGAGGCCGCGGGTGACGAAGCCGAGCCAGATCTCCATCAGCGTCTGCGTTGCGACCTCGGGCTTGACCCGGGGCGCGCGTCCGAAGGCGTCGACGAGGTAGGCCTCGGTGAGGCGGTTGAGGGCGCGCGCCGACTCGGCCGGGTCCGCCGGCGGGTTGCCGAGCTGTTGGCCGGCCCGCCGGAGCAGCTCCGCGACCAGGCTGTCGAAGCGCTCGCGCTGTGGCTCCAGCCGGCCGGCGACCAGCGGGTCGCTCGACTCGGCATCGATCACCGCCCGCAGGAGCGGGCCGTGGCGGGCGTAGACGTCGACCGGGAGCTCGAGCGCCTCGCGCAGCGCCCCGGGGTCGGGGACCACGCGCGTCTCGGCCAGCCGCGCCTCGGCGAGCGCGACCTGGGTCTCGAAGAGCTCGTCCATCGCTTCCTCGGCGACCCGCAGCAGCAGGTCGCCGAGGTCGTCGAAGTGGCGGTAGAAGAGTGTCCGGCCGATCCCCGCCCGCTCCATGATCTCGCCGACGTTGAGCTCCGCGTAGGAGCGCTCGCGGACGAGCTCGGTCGCCGCCTCGACGATCCGCGCACGGCTCCGTTCGCGGGTCTCGCGTGTTCTGGTCCTCCGGGTCGTCCGATCGGCCGCCATAGTTGACACAGTGTGACACACGTTGTAGAGTTGCGAGCAAGGTGAGGTTCATGGACGGACTCGCAAGGCGGACCAGGGTGGCGGCGGCGCTCGCCGGGCTGGCGGTGATGGCGATCGCGTCGGCTCCGGCCCAGGGGCGCCCGGCGTCGGCGGGGAGCGACTCGCGCCCGAACATCCTCGTCGTGATGACCGACGACATGAGCGCCACCGACCTGAAGCTGATGCCCAACGTGCAGCGGCTGCTGGCGGCCAAGGGGACGACGTTCGCCGACGCCGTCGACTCGTTTCCGCTCTGCTGTCCCGCCCGGGCGACCTTCATCACCGGCCAGTACGCACACAACCACGGTGTCGCGGGCAACTTCGCGCCCCACGGCTGGTACGGGATGAAGAGGCGCGGCAACACCCTTCCGGCCTGGCTCCAGGACGCCGGCTATCGCACGGCGCTGATCGGCAAGTGGCTGAACGGCTACGGAGCGCTCGACGCCCACGGCGAGGTGCCGAAGGGCTTCGACACGTGGCGCGGCCTGCTCGACGTCTCGGCCTACGACTACTCGAACTTCGTCATGAACGCCGACGGCAAGCTGCGGACCTGGGGCGACGACGAGTTCGCCCGCAAGCTGGTCGAGTTCGCGATCGTCGAGGTCGACGACGAGCCCGACTCGGTCGCCTCGATCTTCGCCAAGCTCGAGGAGCTCTTCGGGCCGCGCCCCTATGACTACTGGGGCGCCGACACCACCGAGGCCTACTCGCCGGACGTGACCGGTCGGATCACCGAGCACCTGGTCAAGCGCGAGCGCAGCTCCAAGCGGCCGTTCTTCATCTGGTGGACGCCGGCGGCGCCGCACCGCGAGGACGTGGCCACGACGCTGATGGGCCGCCCGGGGCCCGACCCGCGCCCGGCGCCGCGCTACGAGGACGCGAGCAAGGGGTACGAGCTGCCGCGGCCGCCGAGCTTCAACGAGGCCGACTTCTCCGACAAGCCCTCGAACGTGGTCGACACGGCCCCGGAGCTGTCCGAGGAGCAGATCGCCCAGCTCCAGCTCGACTACGAGGGGCGCGCCGGCTCGATGCTGGCGGTCGACGACCACGTCGGCAAGCTGGTCAAGACCCTGCGGCGCACCGACCAGCTCGACAACACGGTGATCGTCTTCCTCTCCGACAACGGCTGGATGCAGGGCGAGCACCGGATCCCCGGCGACAAGTTCCTGCCCTACGAGGAGTCGCTGAAGGTGCCGCTCGTCGTCCGCGGCCCCGGCGTGCCAAGGGACCAGACGGTGCACGGCCAGGTCTCGAACATCGACTTCGCCCCGACCCTCGTCGACCTCGCGAACGCCACCGCCGGGCGGACCATGGACGGCGTCTCGCTGCTGCCGACGATCCGCAACCCGAAGCGGCGGCCCAAGCGGGCGGTGGAGATCGAGGCGCTGGAGGGGCTGTTCGGCAATTCCGGGATCCCGATCAACGCCTGGGACCGCCCCTACACCGGGGTGCGCACCGACCGCTACACCTACGTCGTCTGGACCGAGACCGGCGACGTCGAGCTCTATGACCGCAACGTCGATCCGTACCAGCTCCAGAGCCGCGCCGGCGACCCTGCCTACGCCGCGGTGGAGCGGCGCCTGGCCCGCAAGCTCGCCAAGCTCGCGGACTGCCGCGGCGACGCGTGCAACGTCAAGCCATGATCGGCCGGCTCGCAATCGGGATCCTCCTCGCCGGGCTTGCGGCCGCGGTGGCCGTCGGCGTCGCGGGCGCCGAGCGGCGCGCGGGGGGATCCGACCTCCACGACGCCCGGTACTGCGAGGTGCTCGAGCTCCGGGGCGCGATCCCGGACGCGAGCGTGACCGTCTGGAACACGATCGGGCTCAACGGCTGCCCGGCGGCGAAGTGGGAGGCGATCGACGCCGGCGCGCTGGCGGCGGCGCGCGGCGCCGAGGCGGTGGTGCTCAACGGCCCCCGCCACTTCCTCATGGACTCGGCGACGGCGACGATCGGCCGCCGCCAGACCCTCGGCGGGATCGAGATGCGCAGGGTGGCGACGATCCCGATCCGGACCGCGGCCGACCTCACCCGGTCCACGTACACCGAGCGCACGGTGAAGCGCCGCAACACCTGGACCTGGGAGCGCGGGCGGCGCGTCTACGAGCTCCTGGCGCCCGACGGCTCCGACTACGTGATGCAGAGCTACGCCCAGATCCGCGACCCGTCGCAGACGATCGGCGACCTGCGCTCGCTCGGCTCACGGCTCGAGCTGCCGAAGGGCTGGGCGTTCCGGACGAAGCGGCTACGGCGCGACCTGACCCTGCGGGCCGGCGGCGAGGCGACGATCGTCCAGGACGAGCTCCAGAACACCTACCAGCGGCTGCCGCGCAAGGCACGCTCCAAGCACCTCGTCGCGGTCGCCGGGGTGACGCGGGCCGTCGACTCGCCGGCCCCGGGCACGAGCCACGACGCCGGGACGATCTCCGGCGAGCCGTTTGGCGACGGGACGGTCGACATCCTCGTCACCTTCGGCCCCGAGTCGTCGGTGACGGGCAGCTTCGATCTCGTCACCCCGCGGGGCTCGGCGTTCGGGACGGTGGCGATGACCTACGTGATCGCAGGCTCGGAGATAACGTTCACCGGGACGGCGACGTTCAGCGGCGGCACCGGCGACTTCCGCGGCATCAAGGGGACCGTCGACGCTTTCGACCACAACACGCTCGACGGCCAGAACGGGTCCGTGCGGCTCGACGGCTTTGCGAGGTACTGAGAGATGAGCCCTCCCGACATCGTCCGCACCCCCGACGACCGCTTCGAGTCGCTGCCCGGCTTCGAGGCCGAGCCCCACTATCGCGAGGTCGACGGCCTGCGGCTCTGCCACATCGACGAGGGCGAGGGCTCGCCCGTGATCTTCATCCACGGCGAGCCGACCTGGTCGTACCTGTGGCGGAAGGTGATCGGCCCGGTGCGCGACGCGGGCCATCGCTGCATCGCTCCCGATCTGGCCGGGTTCGGCCGCTCCGACAAGCCGTCCGACATCGGGTGGTACAGCTACGAGCGCCATTGCGACCTGACCGCGACGCTGCTCGAGGACCTGGACCTGCGTGACGCGACCGTCGTCGTCCACGACTGGGGCGGGCCGATCGGCCTGCGGATGGCCGTCGACCACCCCGACCGCATCGCGCGCATGGTGGTGATGGACACCGGCCTGTTCACCGGCGAGCAGCCGATGACCGACGCCTGGAAGGCTTTCCGCGACTTCGTCGAGCGCACCGAGGACCTGCCGATCTCGATGCTGGTCAAGGGCGCCTGCGGGCGGGGCATGGACGACGACGTGGTCGCCGCCTACGACGCCCCGTTTCCGAGCGCGGAGTTCAAGGCCGGCGCGCGGGCCTTCCCGCTGATGCTGCCGACCAGCCCGGAGATGCCGGGCGCGGCCGAGGGCAGGCGCGTGCTCGAGGCGCTGCGCGGCGACGAGCGCCCGAAGCTCTGCCTGTGGGCCGACTCGGACCCGATCATCCCGTTCAAGGTCGGCGAGCGGTTCGCGGCGGCGATCAACGCCGATCCCCCCGAGAAGATCGCCAACGCCTCGCACTTCCTCCAGGAGGACGCGGGCGGAGAGCTCGGCACCCGGATCGCCGACTGGCTGGGTGAGGCGCGGTGACCGGCCCGCTCTACCGCCTCGGCGGCTTCTGCGCCCGTCACGCGCTGATCGTCTTCGGGGTCTGGATCCTCATCGCGATCGGGATCTCGCTGGGCGCGAACGCGACCGGCAGGCCGACCTCCGACGACACGACGATCCCCGGGTCGGACTCGACCAGGGCCACCGACCTGCTCGAGGCGAAGCTGCCCTCGCAGGCGAACGGCTCGGTGCCGATCGTCGTCGAGGCGACCAGCGGCAAGCTCACCTCGGGCGCCAATCAGAAGGCCGTGAAGGCGACGGTCAAGGAGCTGAAGGCCAACCAGTACGTGCGCTCGCTGGTCAACCCGCTGTCCAAGGAGGGCAAGAGCCAGCTCGCCGAGCACCAGACGCTCGGGATCATCAGCGTCAACCTCACGCTCGGCAGCGGCGACCTCGACGACGAAGCGGCCGAGTCGGTGTTCGACGCCACCGCCCCGGCCAGCGACGCCGGGCTCGAGGTGTCGGCGGGCGGCTACCTCGGGTCGCAGCTCTCGTCGCCGAGCACCCGGCTGAGCGAGATCGTCGGGATCGTCGCCGCGATGATCGTCCTCGTCTTCGTCCTCGGGACGGTGATGTCGATGGTGATGCCGATCGCCACCGCGCTCGTCGGCGTGTTCTCCGGCCTCGGGCTGATCGGCGTCCTCGGCGCCGCGCTCGTCGTCCCATCGATCGCGCCGACGCTCGCGATCATGCTCGGGCTCGGCGTCGGGGTCGACTACTCGCTGTTCATCGTCAGCCGCTACCGGGCCCTGTTCGACGGCGGCATGGACTACAAGGAGGCGGTCGCCCGGTCGGTTGCGACCTCCGGAGGCGCCGTGCTGTTCGCCGGCACCACCGTCGTGATCTCCCTCCTCTGCCTCTTCTTCGGCGGCATCCCGCAGGTCCAGGAGCTCGGGTACTCGGCCGCGATCGCGGTCGCGGTGGTGATCGTCGCCTCGCTCACGATGCTCCCCGCCGGCCTCAGCCTGCTCGGGCCGCACATCAACGCGCTGCGGGTCCGCAAGCACGTCCCCGAGGAGGGCGAGATCGACCCCGAGCACCCGAACGGCTGGGCGCGGTGGGCGCAGGGGATCGGCCGGCACCCGCTGATCGCGGCGGTGGCCGGGATCCTCGTCCTGCTGGTGCTCGCCCTTCCGGTGACCCAGATCAACCTCGGTGCGCAGGACAACGGCCAGATGCCGACCTCGACCACGATCCGCCAGTCCTACGACGCGCTGACCAAGGGCTTCGGCGTCGGCTACAACGGCCCGCTGCTGGTCGCCGTCGACATGAAGCCGCCGGCGCACAACGACCAGAAGTCGCTCAACCAGCTCAACCAGCAGATCCAGCAACAGCAGGACCAGGCCCAGCAACAGGCCGAGCAGCAGATCACCCAGCTGACCCAGCAGTACACCCAGCAGCTGGTCGCCGAGGGCGTCCCGGAGGACGAGGCCCAGGAGCAGGCCCAGCAGGAGGCGACGCAGCAGGTCGAATCTCAGCCCCCGACCCAGCACCAACAGCAACAGCAGCAACAGGCCCAGCAGCAGAAGGCCTTCCTGAAGTCACCCGAGTCCGATCCGCGGCTGGTGAAGCTGGAGAAGAAGATCTCGAAGGCGCCCGACGTCGACGCGGTCTCGCAGGCGGATCTGAACAACGCCGGTACCGCGGCGGCGTTCAGCGCGATCCCCGACTCGGCGCCCTCGGCGGAGCGGACCCAGGCGCTGGTGGAGGTCCTGCGCGACGAGGTCGTCCCGAAGGCGCTCGAGGGGACCCAGGTGGTCGCCTACATCGGCGGCACCACCGCCGGCAACATCGACCTCGCCAAGAAGATCGGCGAGGAGCTGCCGCTGGTGATCCTGATCATCGTCGGGCTCAGCTACCTGCTGCTCACGCTCGCCTTCCGGACGATGGTGGTCCCGGCGCTCGCCGCGGCCATGAACCTGCTCGCGGTGGCCGCGGCCTACGGGATCCTCGTCGCGATCTTCCAGGAGGGCTGGGGGGTGGAGCTGCTCGGCCTCGACCACGCTGTGCCGATCGTCAGCTTCGTGCCGCTGATGATGTTCGCGATCCTGTTCGGCCTCTCGACCGACTACACGGTCTTCCTGCTGACCCGGGTCTCGGAGGAGAACGAGCTCGGCGGCGACCACCGCCAGGCGATCGTCAGCGGCCTCGGACGGGCGATTCGCGTGATCATCGCCGCCGCCTCGATCATGATCCTGGTCTTCTCCAGCTTCATCATCAGCGGCGACCCGACGGTGAAGCAGTTCGGGGTCGGGTTGGCGGCCGCGGTCGCGGTCGACGCGATCATCGTCACCCTCGTGCTGCCCGCGCTGATGCTCCTGGTCGGCAAGGCGACCTGGTTCCTGCCCGGGCCGATCGAGCGCCACATGCCGCGCCTCGGGATCGAGGGCGAGGAGTACTTCGAGCGGCGCGACGCCGCCGACGCGAAGCCGGCTCCCGAGGCGAAGCCGGCGCCAGACGCGAAGCCGGCTCCCTAGAGCCGGACGACGACCGCGGTCGTGATCAGCTCGGCGAGCGGGCCGGTGGGGATGCCGGCGACGTCGCCGCCGCCGGAGACGACGCGGACGCGGCCGTGGTCCGAGGTCAGCTCCATGTCGAGGTCGACCGGCACCGGGGAGTCGGCGGGGGGGACGACCGCGCCGAACAGCGCCCCGATCAGGCTGGTCCCCGGCAGGTCCACGCCCTCGAGCCCGTAGTCGACCAGCTCCTGAGCCGAGGTCTCGCCGCTCGATACGAGGTGGTAGGGACCGGGCGCGTCGCGGGTGAGCTCGAAGCTCTCGATCTCGAACGGCCCCGCCTTCGAGCTCGCGATCGCGATGTCGACGATCGAGAACCCGTCGAGCTTGGAGAACGCCGGCTCGGGGTGGTCGAGGTCGAGCGCCAGGTCGCGTGCGGAGACCTCGAAGCGCTCGCCGTCGCCGAACAGAATCCGTGCCGCCGGGATCGCTCCGAGGGTGACGTCGGCGCTCCCGCCGCCCGCCGTCAGCCGATCCTCGATCCTGCGCTCGCCGAGGCTGGGCACCAGGATCTGACTGGCGACCAGCACGAACACGAACCCTCCCGCGGCGATCCTTGCCCAGCGAGCCATCGCCCAAAGCTTGGCAGACGCCCTGCCCCGGGACGCCGCGTGGACTACATTTGCGAGTCCCACTCGGCCAACGGACTCCGGTCTGCGGAGGGAGAGGTCAGGCATGGAAGCGGCAAGGGCCCAGAGCGCGGGGGGCCACTCGAAGCGTGCGCGGAACACCGGGAGCATCGCGCTCGCAGTCGTCGGCGCGATCCTCGCGGTGGTCGGGGCGTTGCTGCTCTACGCGCGCGTCGAGATCCTCGACGAGGACGCCTTCGCCGATCACGCGGTCGAGGCGCTCAAGGACGACGAGGTGCGCAGCGTGGTCTCGACCGAGATCGTCGTCCAGCTGATCGAGCGCGGCTCGGCCGACCTGGTCGCCGGGCGGCCGCTGCTCGAGCAGGTGGTCTCGACCGTGCTCGACGCTCAGCCCTTCCAGAAGATCTTCGGCGAGGCGGCCCGGCAGTCGAACCGGCTGCTGTTCGTAAAGGACGACAACAACGTCGCCTTCGACGTCTCCGACGGGCTCAAGATCGTTCGTTTCGCCCTCCAGTCGATCAACCCCAAGCTCGCCGACGACCTGCCGCAGAGCATCGATCTGGCCCTGCTGAAGCTGAAGAAGCGCGACTTCGCCCGCAGCACCCTCGCGATCGCCGACCAGATCCGCTGGCTCGGCATCGTCGCGCCGATCGTCGCGCTTCTGGTGCTGCTCGGCTCGGTGCTCATGGAGCGCGACCGGCGGGTCGGCGTGCTCCGGGCGGCGCTCGCGGTCGGCGCCGCCGGTGCGGTGCTCGCGATCGTCTACCTGATCCTGCGCGCGCGCATCCTCGCCGGGGTGATCGGCGAGGAGGAGCTCACCGACGACGACATCCGCGGCGCGGTCGCGGGGATCCTCGATGCGTTCGTGGGTGGCCTGTTCTTCTGGGGCCTCGCGATGGCGCTGGCGGGCGTGGTGATCGCCGGCGCGGCCGCGGCGCTCGACCCGGACCGGACGACCGACCCCGTCCTGCGCCTGCAGCGGCTGATCACCCGGCGGCCGGCGAGCACGCTCGGGCGGCTGGCTCGCGGCGTGGCGGCGATCGCCGCCGGCTTCCTATTCGCGCTCGACTGGCAGTTCGCGTTCAGCGTCCTCGGCCTGCTCGCCGGCGCCTATCTCGTCTATTTCGGGGCCGGGGAGCTGCTGTTGCTGCTCGGGCGCGGGCCGGTGACGGCCGACGATGCACAGGCCCGCAAGCGGAGCCTCGGCCGGACGGTCGCGGTGGTCGTCGCCGGGGTCGTGGCGGCGGTGGTCGCGGTTGTCGTGATCACCAGCGGCCCGAGCGGGCGGGACCATGCCGTGGCCAGCCTCTCGGACGGGTGCAACGGCTCGCCTCAGCTGTGCAACCACCGCCTCAATGAGGTCGTCTTCGCCGGTACCCACAACTCGTTCTCGGCCGCGGACGATCCCGGCTGGTTCATCGCCAACCAGCTCCACGACATCCCGCAGCAGCTCGAGGACGGAATCCGCCTGTTCCTGATCGACCCGCACTGGGGGATCGCGGGCAGCGACGGCCGCGTGCAAACCGACTTCGAGGCCGAGGGCCGGGATCGCAACAAGGTCGTCAAGGCGCTTCCGCCCGAGACCCTGGCGGCCGCCGAGCGGCTCGCGGGCCGGGTCGGCATCCGGTCGGCGGGCGACGCGGAGAAGGACGTCTTCCTCTGCCACACGGTCTGCGAGCTCGGGGCGACGAAGATGGTCGACGCGCTCGACGACGTGCGGGAGTTCCTCGACCGCAACCCGGGCGAGGTGGTGATCATCTTCATCGAGCCCTACGTCTCACCTGCCGATATCGAGGATGTGTTCCAGCGCGCCGAGCTCGAGGACATGGCCGCGGTGCTCGACCGCAACCAACCGCTCCCCACCCTCGGCGAGCTCGTGCGGACCAACAAGCGGGTGGTCGTGATCACCGAGCACGACGCCGACGGGGACCCGCCCTGGTACATGGACGGGTTCTCGTTCGTGCAGGACACCCCCCTCGGGGTGACCAAGCCCGAGGACCTGAGTTGCGACCGCAACCGCGGGGACGCCGACAGTCCGTTGCTGATGCTCAACCAATGGGCCGACCTGTTCCCGCCGCGCCGGGCCGCGAACGAGAGCTTCCAGACCCGCAAGGAGCTGCTCGGCCACGCACACGAGTGCGCGCGCGAGCGCGGCCTGCCGGTGAACCTGATCGCGGTCGACCACTACGACGTCGGGGACCTGATCCCATCCGTCGCCGAGCTCAACCGTGAGAGGATCAAGGCCGCCAACGGGCGGTGAGAGCGCGGAGATGAGGATTCTCTACGGAGTCAACGGCGAGGGGATGGGCCACGCGACGCGTTCGCGCGTGGTGATCGACTCGCTGCTCGAGCGCCACGACGTCCGGGTGGTCTCCTCCGGTGGGGCCTACACCTTTCTCGCCGAGACGCTGCCGCACGTCGACGAGATCTTCGGCCTCGCCTTCGCGATGGAGCAGGGCGAGATCCGGCGCTGGGCGACCGTGGTCGAGAACCTGCGCTCGCTCGGGCACGAGCTCCCGCACACGGTGCGCGAGTGGGTGGCGCGCACCAAGGAGTGGCGCCCGGAGGTCGTGGTCACGGACTTCGAGCCGCTGAGCGCCGCCTACTCGCGCTACAGCCGCACGCCGCTGGTCGCGGTCGACAACATCAACATGCTCGACCGCTGCCACCACGACGAGGAGATCGTCGGTGGCGAGCGCGAGGACTTCATGATCGCCAAGGCGGTCACCCACTCGATGGTCCCCGGCGCCGTCGAGTACGTGGTCACGACGTTCTTCGAGCCGCCGATCGCGCGGGCGTGCACCACCCTCGTGCCCCCGATCGTGCGACCCGAGATCGAGGCGGCGACCAGCGAGCGCGGCGACCACCTGGTCGTCTACTCGGGCGGCGACCCGGCGCTGACCGACGCGCTTCGCGCCAGCGGCGTCCCCTGCCGGGTGTACGGGATGCGTGGCGGGCCGGAGGACGACGAGGTCGACGGCAACCTCGAGTATCGCCCGCGCTCGAGCGACGGCTTCGTCGAGGACCTGCGGACCGCCATGGGCGTCGTCACCGGAGGCGGCTTCTCGCTGCTCAGTGAGGCGGTCTACCTGGGCAAGCCGACGCTGGCGATCCCGCTTCGCGGGCAGTTCGAGCAGATGATGAACGCGCGCTATCTGGAGCGCGATGGATACGGCCTATGCGCCGAGGAGGTGACCGACGAAGTGGTGGAGAGATTCCTCGACGGGCTCGACGGGTTCGAGCAGGCACTGTCGGGCTACGAGCAGGACGGCAACGCGGTCTCCCTCGAGACGGTCGAGCGGCTGGCCACCGATGCGGCGGGGGCCGACCGCAAGACGGTCCGCCGCGGGCGCCGCGCGGCCCGGAGGCGGGCGTGAACCGCGCCGCCGCGGGGCTTGGCGCGGCCGGGGTGGGCGCGGCCGGGTTCGCGATCTGGTGCGGCCAGTACCCGACCGCGCAGGTCTTCGGCGCGACGATCTGCCGCGGCTCAGGGGATCGCAAGCGGATCTCGCTCACCTACGACGACGGCCCGAACCCCAAGTACACGCCGCGGCTGATGGAGCTCCTCGACCGCTATGACGCGAAGGCGACGTTCTTCTCGATCGGCCAGTGGGCCGAGCGCGAGCCGGAGCTGCTGCGCGAGGTGAAGGCCGCCGGGCACGCGGTCGGCAACCACACCTACACCCATCCGAGGATGCCGTTCAAGACCATTCCCCAGATCCACGACGAGCTCGCCCGATGCCGGGCCGCGGTCGAGGCCGCCGGGGTCGAGTTCTCGACCGTCGACGGCGCGGCGCTCATGCGTCCTCCCTACGGCAGCCGCCGGCCGGCGACGCTGCGGACGCTGCGCGAGGACGGGTACGTGCCGGTGACCTGGTCGATCACGTGTTACGACTGGCGCCGGACCGCGACCGAGTCCAAGATCGCCCGCCGCGCGGCGAAGGCGAGCGAGGGCGACGTGATCCTGCTCCACGACGGCTGCAACCTCGAGCCCGCCGCGGACCGCTCGCGCTCGGTCGCCGCGACCGAGGACACGCTGCGCAAGTACGCGGCCGAGGGCTATGAGTTCGTCACCATCCCGGAGATGGTGGACGCGGCGTGATCCCGGCCGCCAACTTCATCAGCGACTTCTGGAACGACCAGCTCGTCGCCCACGACCGCCAGTGGCTGTTCCTGGTGCTCGCCGGGCTGGTGATCTCGTTCGGCTTCATCCGGCTCTCGACCCGGCTGATGCGAAGCCCGAAGGTGCCCTGGTGGCCGGGGAGCGTGGTCAGCGAGAGCGGCGTCCACGTCCACCACCTCGTGTTCGGGATCGTGCTGATGATGCTCGCCGGGGCGATCAGCTTCGCCGGCTTCGCGGTCAGCCCGATCTACGAGATCTGCGCCTTCGCCTTCGGCGTCGGGGTCGGCCTGACGATCGACGAGTTCGCGCTCTGGGTCTACCTCGACGACGTCTACTGGGCGAAGCAGGGGCGGAGCTCGATCGACGCCACCGTGATCGCGGTCGGCTTCCTCGGGCTGGTGCTGATCGGGACCCGGCCCTTCGACATCGACACGGACAGCACCCTGACCGTGGTCCTCTCGGTGGTCAGCATCCTGCTCGCGTTGAGCTGGGTGGTGATCGCGATGCTCAAGGGCCGGATCCTGCACGCGGCGGTCGGCTTCTTCCTCTTTCCGTTCTCGCTCTACGCCACGTGCCGGATCGCCAAGCCGGGCTCGTGGTGGGCGAGGCGTCACTACGGCGAGCGCAACCCCCGCAAGCAGGCGAAGGCCGAGGCGCGGTTCCATACCGAGCGGCGCACGGAGCGCTTCAAGGAGAACATCCGCGACGCCATCGGCGGGTCGCCCGAGGACGTCTACCTGGCGAAGATCGAGCGCCACAACCCCGACGCGGCGGCGCAGTCCGGCGACTAGCCGCGCGGCCCGTCCCGTAGCTGGAAGAACGCGACGACGACGGCGAGCGCGTAGAGCGGCGTCGTCAGCATGTCGGCAGCCACCGCCGCGCCCCAGTCGACGAAGAAGCCCGACTTGATTCCGAGCACGTCCTTGGACTGCACGACGCCCGAGATCACGTCGTCGAGCAGCAGCAGGGGCACCACCAGCGCGAGCACCCGGAGCGTGTTGCCGCGGACCAGCTCGCGGCTGCGCCGGAACCCCGCCAGGATCCGGCGGTCCTCGAGCTCGATCGCAGGGGCGATCAGCGCGAACCAGCCGAGCACGAGCAGCCCGGGCACGATGAACAGCAGGAGGCCGAACGCGACCCCCAACGCGAGCAGCAGGTCGGCGCCGGCCAGCCGCCAGTACGGCAGCGAGCGGGCGATGTGCCACAGCGACTCCTCGTCACCGTGGCGGACCGAGACAACGGCGCGGGCGACGATCCCGGTGTAGAGGACGTCGCCGAGCAGGGCGACGCTGGCATGGCCCATCGCGGCGGCGATCAGTCCGGCGAGCTGACCGGCGCTGAGCTCGACGTCGACCTCCGAGAGCGGCTCCTGGAAGTGGTCGTCGAGAACGTCGACGAGCCCCAGCGGGATGAAGACCAGCAGGCCGGCGCCGAAGAAGACCCCAGGGCGCGCGCGCAGCGTCCGCGCCGCCTCGGCGATCACGTGCCTGAGCCTCAGGTGTTCCGGGCGCTCCGGAGCGGCGATCGCGCGATCCTATCCATGGCCCGAGCCGCTATAGGCTGACGGCGGGATGGCCGAGCGCGACCCGAGAGTGCTGGCGATCGATGCCGGCGGGACGATGACCGACACCTTCATCGTCGACCGGGCCGGCTCGTTCGTGGTCGGCAAGGCACAGACGACGCCCGAGGACGAGTCGGTCGGCTTCATGGAGTCGGCCCACGACGCGCTCGCCCAATGGGGCTCGACCCCCGAGGAGTCGTTCGGCGCGATCGCCTCAGGGATCTACTCGGGTACGGCGATGCTCAACCGGCTGCTCTCGCGCACCGGGCGGCGGATCGGAGCGATCGTCACCGCGGGCCAGGAGGACTACCTGCGGATCGAGCGCGGGATCCAGACCTACCTCGGCTTCTCGTACTCCGACCGCCTGCACCTGGCGACCCACTTCCACAACGAGCCGATCGTCGAGCGCAAGCTGGTCAAGGGGGTCCGCGGGCGGATCGACGTGCTCGGGGCCGAGGTGCTGCCGCTGCGCGAGGCCGACGCCCGCGAGGCGGCCGAGGAGCTGCTCGACGCCGAGGTCGAGGGGATCTGCGTCTGCCTGCTGTTCGGCTACCGCAACGCCGAGCACGAGATCCGGGTCGGCGAGATCCTCGAGGAGGCCAAGCGCGAGCGCGGTCTCGACGGCGAGGTGCCGGTGTATCTCGCCTCGGAGCTCTACCCGCTGCGCCGCGACCTGCCGCGGCTGAACTCGACCCTGGTCGAGGCCTACGCGGCCGAGCCCTCGCGCGGGACGATGCAGAGGGTCCGCGACGAGACCAAGCGCGCGGGGGCCGGGTTCGAGCTCCGGGTGATGGCCTCGCACGGCGGGACGATCTCGATCGAGGCGCGGGAGCTGGCGACGACGCTGGTCTCGGGGCCGATCGGCGGCGTTGTCGGCGGCCAGGCGCTGGCGCAGCGGATGGGGCTGCGCAACGTGCTCTGCACCGACATCGGCGGGACCTCGTTCGACATCGCGCTGATCACCGACGAGCGCTTCGAGATCACCCCGACGCCCGACATCGCGCGCTTCATGCTCAACATGCCGCTGGTCAAGATCGACTCGATCGGCGCCGGCACCGGCTCGTTCGTGCGCGTCAACCCGAACTCCAACCGCCCCGAGCTCGGCCCCGACTCCGCCGGCTCGCGGATCGGGGTGAGCTGGCCGGAGGGCGGGCTGGAGACGGTCTCGATCACCGACCTCAATCTGGTCCTCGGCCGGGTGAACCCCGACTACTTCCTCGGCGGCGACATCACCCTCGATGCCGAGCGCGCCCGGGCCGAGGTCCGCCGCCAGGTCGCCGAGCCGCTCGGGCTCGGGGTCTCCGAGGCCGCCGCGGGGGTGATCGAGCTCTTCGAGCAGACGCTTCGCAACGAGGCCGTCGGCCGCATCCTCGGCAAGGGCTACTCGCCCGCGGACTACGCCCTGCTCTGCTACGGCGGCGGCGGCCCGCTGCACGTCGCCGGCTACACCGAGGGCGTCGCCTACCGCGACGTCCTCGTCCCCGCCTGGGCGGCCGGCTTCTCCGCGTACGGGTGCGCCTGCGCCGACTTCGAGTACCGCTACGACCAGACCGTCGACATGCCGATCCTGCCGACCGCCGACGAGATGGAGAAGGCCGGGATCGGGTTCATGGTCACCGGCGCATGGCAGGCGCTCTCCGACCGGGTGGCTACGGAGTTCGCCAAGTCAGGGGTCGAGCGCGAGCAGATCCGCTTCCGCCACTCGGTGCGGATGCAGTACTACGGCCAGCTCAACGACATCGAGATCGACTCGCCGCGGATGGAGATGGAGGAGGGCGAGCACGTCGACGAGCTGATCGGCGCCTTCGAGGACGCCTACTCGAAGGTCTACGCGCGCTCGGCCCGCTCGCCCGAGCTCGGCTACCTGATCACCCAGGCGATCGTCCACGGCTCCGCCGATGTCGAGAAGCCGGCGCTGCCCGAGCTCACCGAGACCAGCGGCGAGCCGCCGGTGGAGGCGACGCGCACCGTGCGCTGGCCCGGCGGCGACGCCGAGACCTCGATCATCCGGCTCGAGCGGGTCGAGGCCGGCCACGAGATCCCAGGCCCGGCGATCGTCGAGCACTCGGCGACCACCTTCGCGATCCCGCCGGGGCGGCTCGCGCGGCTCGACAACCACCAGATCTTCCACCTCGGCCCTGGATAGCGACCGTTCGGGCTCGAGCGTCGGCGTCCGGCTCGAGTCAGGGCCCGGCCGCCGCCTGAATGCGGCCGGCGCTGCCGTTGGCCCGCGTCCAGACCACCACCGCGTCGCCGCTCGCGTCGCTCGCGACCCCGACCGACGTCGCTCCAGGCCCCGACAGCGTCTCCACCGGCTGGAAGTGGCCTGCGGGCGACAGGGTCCGTGCCTGGGCCAGGTTGCAGCAGGCCGGCATGGTCCCGGTGGCGTCGTAGAGCCCCCAGGCGATCACCGCGTCGCCCTCGGAGTCCAGCGACAGCTGCGGTGGCGTCAGGAACTGCGGCGAGGCGACGACCGCGACCGTCCGCTCGCTCCCGAGCCCGCCGAGCGCGGAGCGCGGGCGGACCTTGAGCCACATGCGTGGCCCCCGGGACCGCCGCCACGCGAACAGACCGGCGCCGTGGGCCGCGACGGCGACCTGCGGGTTGTCGGCGTCGCCCGGGGCATCGGCCACCGTCTGTCGGCGGGTGAACGTACCGTCCGTCAGCCGGGCTCTGGTCTCGATGCGGCCCGACCCGGCGCCGCCGGGGTCGGAGCTGCGCCAGACGAACAGGGCGTTCCCGGACGGGTCGACCGCGACCTGAGGGGTGACCGAGGTCCAGCGCGTCGACGAGAGCACCACGGTCGGCTCGAGGACGCCGGCGGCGGTGAGCGCTCGCGCCTCGGCGCGGTAGCTCGTGCCATCGAGCCGCTGCCAGGCAAAGAGAGCCTCGCCCCCCGCGCCCACGGCAACCTGGGGTCGTGTGGCGTCCTGGCCCGGCGGCGACAGCTCCAGGAGCGGCCCCAAGACCCCGGCCGCGGTCCAGGCCCGCGCCTGGACCTGATGGAAGCTGCCCATGTCGACCTCCCAGACGGCGACGGCGTCGCCCTCGGAGTCGACGTCGACGTGGACGTTGTCGACACCGCCCAGGATCGGCGAAAGGTCGAGGATCGGGCCCAGGACCCCGGCGGCCGAGCGGGCGCGACCTTGGACCTGCGGCTGCCCGCCGCCCGCCTCCGTGTACTGCGCCCACCCGTAGACGGCGGCGCCTGAATCGTCCACGGCTACGTCGGGCTCGAAGCTCACCTGACGGAGCCCGCCACCGTAGACCGATAGCTCTTGAATCGACGACAGGGCGCCGGGCCAGGAGCGCGCCCGGGTCTGTGCTGTGCCCTGTTGCCCGGCGAGCTGCCACGCGAACACAGCGCCCGTCTCGCCGGCTGCGACCTGTGGCTGCAGTGCGCCTTGCCCCGGCGCCGACACGTTGATCGGCGCCGTCCACGCTGCATGCGCACCGGGGGCGACGACGGCGAGCAGCGCCAGCGCGCTCAGCCAGCTGATCGCGCGGAGCTGCCGCCCGCCACGCGTCCCGTGCCACCGCCTCAACGACATAGCGCCCGAGCTGTCCGCCTACGTGCAGCCCGGCATCGTGAACGCCCCGACGGCGGTCCTCCAGTTAGATCCCGAGCTCGGGCTGTAGAACTCGTTCGTGTACCAGAACTGGCAGTCGGTCACCGGATCCACCGACATCGCGCTGTAGTCGCCCCACCGGTTGGAGGCCGTCTGCGAGCCGCTCCCGGCCTTCAGCGTCCGCTCCGGCTCCAGCGTCCCCGGCGGATCGCCGGGCTGCCGGGTCGCATAGCGGATCGAGGGGAACATCGTGCTGCTCGAGATCGAGTAGCCGAGCGCGATGTTGCCGTCCTCGTCCATCGCGATGCTGCCCATGAACCGGTCGTGGACTCCCCCCTGATCCTGCGTACCCTGCTGGAACAGGGTCCAGCCGGCGACCCCGGTGCCGAGATTGCGCAGCTCGAACCAGCGGATCGCGGCGCCGACCTCGCCGTTGCCCCCGCCGACGGTGAAGTTGCCGACCAGGCTCTGGCGGTCGGGGAAGCGCCGGTAGGCGAGCCGATGCATCGGCCACTCGCTGACCGCGTCGACGCGCTGGGTGGTGCCCTGCTGGCGGATGCAGTTGAAGCTGAAGAAACCGCAGACCGTATAGGTGAACGGCGCGATCGGGAACGTCTTCACGAGCGTGAACGTGCTGCTCCCCGGGGCGGCGAATCGTGGCGTCAGCCTGAAGAGCTCGATCCGGTCGACACCGCCGTGGAACGTGTTGTCCTTGAACGTGTAGAACAGCCCGCCTCCGGCCGGCGGCGCGGTCGACCCGTCGACATCGGCCGGGAGCAGGAAGTTGGTCTCCCCGGTGAACTTGACGAAGTTCGCGGTCGGGTTACCGGAGAGCATCTTCGTGCGGTTGAACGCGTAGGCCGTGTAGGTCGACTCGTTGGCGGAGACGTAGTAGCCGTTCGGCCAGACGCCGACCTTGAAGTAGTCGGGGAACGATCCGACGTTGAACGTGTAGAGATGGAAGCTGCCAAGCGGATTCCCGGTCTCCGAGATCGCGAAGCAGAGGTGATTCGGCGTCGCGAACTGGCTCAGCAGCCAGCGGTTGGCGAGCTCGTCGTAGAGGACGACCGGATCGCCGGTGTTGGACGTGCAGGGGCCGCTCGGCCAGAGGGTGCCGAGGTCGAACCGTGGCGTCAGCAGAGCGCCGGCCTTGTCGTGGATCGCGACCTTGGTCGCGTTGACCATCTGGATGTAGTGGGTGGGCCCGACGTCCCCGATCGTGTCCGGCGGACTGCAGCCGCCGCAGGCGGACGGGTTGGAGGTGCCGTTGAAGATCAGGTCCCTGGCCGGGGTGCGACCGGGAGCGGCGTCGCGGATCAGGGGGTCGAGCTGGAGAGCGCCGGAGCTTGAGGAGCCCGCGCTGCCGGTTGCGCCCGCGAGCGGGTTGGTGCGCGAGGGCGCCGGAGCCGTCGCCGGCTTCGATCCGTCCTGCAGATCGCGAACCGGCACGCTGAGCGAGTACGCCTCGGCAGCCATTGAGATCGCCTCGGCGTTGGGGTTCTCAGCGGACGCCGAGGTGGCCCCAACAGCGGCGGCGGCGAGCAAAGCCACCAGCGCTGCTCCGATCGACAGACGGTGCTTCATCTTGACCCTCCCGGGTTCGCGCCGGACTCCCTGCGCCCGGGCTCCGACCGCCGGGCGCCCCCAATGTCCGAACCTACCATGACCCGACCGTTGGAGAACAGTGCGATCTCACAGGGCGCCGGTGGCGGTGAGGACCGCGTCCACGCAGTACCCGAGGTTCGCTCCCTCGCCGGTGCCGGTCAGGGTCCTGGCCCGCGCAGGCGATAGGCCGGTCAGGCCGGAAGGCGGGGTAGGAGCGGGGACGACGTCGGCCCCGGACGGGTCGCGAAAGCGCCGCCGCGCGTCGGGATCGACCGAGACCGCGAAGCCGCCCTCGTGGACGAGCCGATGATGGTGGCGGCAGAGCAGGACGAGGTTGTCGAGGCTCGTCGCGCCGCCACGAGCCCAGTGCACGATGTGATGGGCGTCGACGAACCGGTGGCGCTCGCAGCCGGGGAACTGACAGCGGCCGTCCCGGACGAGGAGCGCGCGGCGGATCGACGGCGGGATCGAGCGGGTTCTTCGCCCGACGCTCAGGGGCTTGCCGTCGCGCTCGACCAGCGCGACCAGCGCGCAGTCGCACGCCAGGCGGCGCGCGGTCTCCGGTGCGATCCCGGGACCGTCGGCGATCGCGCAGCTGCCGCCACGGCCGGGCATCGCCGCGCCGGGAGAGTCGGTGGCGAGGGTCGAGGAATCCACGTGGACGAGCACCTGGTAGCGCTCGCCGGCTGCTCGATCCCAGGAACCGGTTGGTGGGCGCGCGAGCGCCGCCTCGGAGAGCGCCGCGAGCGACTCTGCGTTCGTCGGCGCTGCCGGACGCCTCGTACGCGAGTCCCAGGGGGAGAGGGGAGGCAGGGGCGGTTCCGCGGAACCGCTCGGCTCAGGGGCTGCGAGCGGTCCCGCGGAACCGTCCGGGTCCTCCGCGGCCTCTTCGGTCTCGGCCGTCGTGACCCTCCGCGCGGCCCTGACCATCCGGTCGAGCTGAGCGGCGGTCGCGTGGCGGGCGAGCTCCAACAGCTCGGCCTCGCTCTCACGGTCGGCGACTCGGGTCAGCGCCCTCACCTTCGAGTAGCTCAGCGCCCCGTCGCCAAACGCCTCGCGGATCACCGGCAGAGCGGGCAGCGCCCGGGCGACCCGCACGTGCTCTCGGGCGGCGCGGGGCGTGAGCGCGCACCGCCAGGCGACCCACTCCGCCGTCGAGCGACAGCCGGTCATCCCCCAGCCCTCGCGCCGGTCGAACTCGGCGATCAGCTCGAGCCAGCGGGCGGAACCGGCTTTGATCCGGGCCGCCAGGCTCTCGATCTCCCTCTCGATCAGCTCCAGCGGGAGGTCGGCGAGCTCGGCCGATCCAGCGTGGGAGGGAGGCTCAGAGGCGAACATACGTTCGTAGAGTAAGCGGGGCTTCGGACGGAATCCAGACCCTCGAGAGGCGTCCGATAGCGTTCACCGGCGAACGGTATGGCGGTGGCCGAGTCAGCGGAGCAGTTCGCCCGCGTGGGGGAGGTGGAGCTCGCCTACGAGACCGTCGGCGACCCCGCCGATCCCGCCGTGCTGCTGATCATGGGCCTCGGCGCCCAGCTGATCTACTGGCCGGAGCGCCTCTGCGAGCTGCTCGCGGCCGCGGGCCATCGCGTGATCCGCTTCGACAACCGCGACTGCGGCCGATCGACCAAGCTCGACGGGCTCGGGGTCCCGGACATCGGGGCTGCACTGCGCGGCGCGGGCGTCGAGCCGCCGTACCGGCTCGAGGACATGGCCGCGGACTCGGTCGGCCTCCTCGACGAGCTCGGGATCGGGCGCGCCCACGTCGTCGGCGCCTCGCTCGGCGGGATGATCGCCCAGCGTGTCGCGATCGACCACCCCGAGCGCGTGCTCTCGCTCGCCTCGATCATGTCGACGACCGGCGACCGAGCGGTCGGCAGGGCGAGCCCGGAGGCCTCCGCGGTGCTGATGACCCGCCCGGCGACCGAGCGGGCCGAGTACGTCACCGGGTTCCTGGCCGCCCGCCGGGTGATCGGCTCGCACGGGGCGCTCTTCGACGAGGAGCCGATCCGCGAGCTCGCCGAGCGGGCCTACGACCGCGGCTTCTTCCCCGAGGGCACGGCGCGCCAGCTCGCTGCGATCCTCGCCTCGCCGGATCGCACGCCCGAGCTCGCCGGCGTCACGGCGCCGACCGTGGTCATCCACGGCGCCGACGACCCGCTGATCGGCGTCTCCGGCGGCCGGGCGACGGCGGCGGCGATCCCGGGCTCCGAGCTCCTGGTCATCGAGGGCATGGGCCACGACCTGCCGCGGGCGCTGCTCGAGCAGGTCGCCGAGGCGCTCGAGCGCAACTTCGCGCGGGCCGCGGCCGTTCGCTGAGACCGGCTCATCGGCCCTCGAGCGCCGCGAGGCGCGCCTCGAGCCGGTCGAGGCGCCGCTCCTGCTCGTGCCGGCGGCGGCGCTCGACCCGCAGCCTTGCGCTGAGGCCCTTGATCGCTGCCAGCGCGACGCCATCGGCGTCGACGGAAGAGATCCGGCGGCGACTCTCGCCGACGCCGAACGCGCGGTAGAAGTCCTGAGCCATCGGGCCGATGTGACGGATCGACTCGTCCTGGGCGCGATAGCTCCAGGTGGAGATCGGGATGGAGGCGAGCTCGCGCAGCACCGAGCGCCCGGAGACAGGGTCGATCGCACGCTTGGAGGCCTCGTCGGACAGGGAGGACCACGAGCCGCCGCCGGGGGCGAGTTCGACACCGGCGATGGGGCTGCCCGAACCGTCGACCGACGAGACGAACCGAGAGCCGCCCGTCGCGCGGACACTGAACTGGTTCGCGGCGGTGGAGGGGAAGTCGAAGTCGCTCCCGTCCGCCCACACGAACGCGCCGTTGTGGGCAGCCTGCGCCCGGCGCCCGGCGGCGAGGCTGCTGGTTCCCAACGCAACGTTGGCGCGTCCGCCGACCACGGTGGAGTCGGCTCCACCGGCGGAGTTGAAGCCTCCCCCGCCCACGGTCGCGTTTGCGCCGCTGGCGAAGTTGTTCTCGCCACCCCCGATCGTCGCCTGGCTCCCATCGGCCGTGTTAGCGCGCCCCCCAGCCACGGTGGCGGCGAACCCTCCGGCCCTGTTTGAGCGGCCGCCGCCCACGGTGGCGTGCGAGCGATCGTCCACGGTACCGCCGCCGTTACCGGCCTGGTTGCTCGCGCCGCCGCCGACAGTTCCGGCGTTGTCGGTGACCCGATTCGCGGAAGCTGGGTTCGAGACCACGAAGCGGCCCCCACCGCCGATCGTCGCCGCGTGGACGCCTGGAGTAACCGTGTTGTCGGCGATGCCGCCGACCACGTTGGGACTCTGGTTCGTGCCGTCCGAAGCCGGCTCGATGCGAAGGCCGCGGGCGCCGTTGACCCGCACGTCGAACGGCTGGCCGCTTGCGAGCGTGGACAGGGCACTGGTGCTGGCCGGAAGCTCGAGTCCCGAGGTGACGTTGCCCGAGCCGTCGACCCCGGACACCAACCGAGTGCCCCCGGTTGCGCGCACGCTGAACTGGTTCGGGGCGGTGGAGGGGAACTGGAGATTGTTCGAGTCCGCCCAGACGAAGGAGCCGCTGTGGGCGGCCTGCGCCAGCGCCCGCCGACCGGCGGCGAGGCTGTAGTCGCCCCGGGCCTCGTTCCCACTGCCGCCGGGCACCGTGGCCGAGAGCCCCGTGGCGAAGCTGTTGGCGCCGCCGCCTACGGTCGCCTCGGTGTTGGTGGCCTGGTTGCCCTGACCGCCGCCGACGGTTGCCCGGAGACCCGCGGCGCTGTTGGAGAGCCCGCCACCGATCGCGGCGCGCGAGCCGTTGGCGCTGTTGCCCTCGCCGCCGGCCACCGTGGCCTGGGCCCCGCCCGCCGTGTTTGTGAGGCCGCCGCCGACGGCGGCTGCGTTACCGGCGGCCGTGTTGTTGAGTCCGCCGGCCACCGTGGCCGCCGAGCGGTCGCTGGTACTGCCGGCGCCGTCACCGGCCTGGTTGTTGGCGCCCCCGCCGACGGTGCCCCGGTCGTCGGTGACCTTGTTCGCGCTGGCCGGGTTCGCTGTCGTGCCCCGGCCCCCGCCGGCGATCGTCGCCGAGTGCACGCCCGCGGTCACCGAGTTGTCGGCGATCCCGGCGATCACGTTCGGGCTCTGGTTGTTCCCGTCCGAGGCGGGATCGATCCGTAGCCCGCGGGCACCGTTCACCCTGATGTCGAAGGGTTGACCGTTGACGAGCGTCGCCCAGCCGCTCGTATTCGCGGGGAGCTCGAGTCCCGAGGTGGTTGTGCCCGAGCCGTCGATTCCGGAGACGAGACGGGCGCCACCCGTGGCGCGGACGCTGAACTGGTCCTGGGCGGTGGAGGGGAAGTCGAGGTCGTGCGAGTCGGCCCACACGAAGGCGCCGTCGTGATTGGCCTTTGCGCTCGACCCTGCGGCGAAGCTGAGGAGCCCCTGGGCCGTGTTTTCCGCCCCGCCGGGCACGGTGGACCAGACCCCGGCCGCGCGGTTGGATTGGCCGCCGCCGACCGTCGCCGACAGTCCGATCCCCCTGTTGAACAGGCCGCCGCTCACCGTGGTGCCCTGGTCACCGGCGACGTTGAAGACCCCACCGCCCACGGTGGCCCCCGGCACATCCGAGGGCCCCCCGCCGTTCCCGGCCACGTTGCCGGCCCCTCCGCCGACCGTGCCCTGGTCGTCGGTCACCTGGTTGGCGCTCGCCGGCTCGCCGGGATCGCGACGACCCCCGCCGCCGATCGTCGCCGAATGCACTCCGGCGCTGACCTGGTTGTCCGGACTCCCGCCGATCACGTTCGGGCTTGGGTTGGCGCCGGCGTCGGATGCGGGCTCGAGGCGCAGGGCGCGGGCGTCGTTCACACGCAGGTCGAGCGGCTGGTTGTCGGTCGTGCCGAGGAAGTCGGTGCCGGTGGTGCCGGCGTTGCCGCCCAGGCTCCAGACGTTCGCGACCGTGATCCCCGAGAGCGTCGACTCGTCGATGTCGGCGCCGGTGAGGGAGTTGTCGTTGAACAGGGTGCTCTCGTCGACCTGACTGCCCGTGAGCGTGTTGTTGGCGACGTCGAGCCCGAGGATCGAGCCGTTGGCGATCTTGCTCGAGGTCACAGCTCCGTCCGCGATCTTGTTGGTGGTCACCGCCGCAGCCACCAGTTCGGCGATCCCGACGGCCGAGTTGCCGATGTCGGCGACGCCCACCTGTCCGTCGAGGATCTTGTTGGTGTTGACGGCGTTGGCTGCAAGCTTCGGCCGCGTCACGGCGTTCGTGTCGAGATCGGCGGTCTTTACCTCACCGTCGACGATGTCGTCACTGAAGACGGTGTCGCTGCCGTCGAGGGCGACGGCGCTGCCCGTGAGGGCGAAGAAGAGCGCGAACACCAACACGGTCGCCCAGCGTTGTGCTCCACGAGCCATCGTGACTCCCTAAGCCGGCCGCTCGGCCAGATGCCGAGGTGGACGCCTTCGCCGGATCAGCACGAGTGCGCCCGAGGCGAGAACGACGAGCGCGTACCCGCCCGCGGCGCCGATCAGCGCGTCGCCCCAGTGGAAGCCCTCGTCGGCCCGAGCTGCGGGAGTGCCGACCTCGAACGGCACCGCGCGGTCGCCGTCCCGTCGCAGCACGATCTGATCGTGATCCGCAGCCCGCGCCTGGGCGCCGCCGCGATCCTGAGTCGTCGCGCCGCCGACCTGTGCCATCGCGGGCGTGACCGGAGCGATCGCCGCGCCGAGCAGGATCGCCGTCACCCATCTGATCACGATCGTTCTGTGCATCTCGTTCTCCTGTCCCGTGAGCTGACCTTGGGCGAAGCGTGCGCGCGACCGCTGAAATCCCTCTGAAGTGCTTGGTTGCCCGGGTCGGCGGTGGTAGCGTCCGCGGCAGGGAGAGTTGGAATGGATTTCCAGGTCCTCGGGCCGCTCGAGGTCCGCCGCGAAGAGAGCCAGGTGGAGCTCGGCCCGGCGAAGCAGAGAGCCCTACTTGCGATCCTGTTGGTGCGCGCCAACGAGCTCGTTGCCAGCGATCGCCTGATCGAGGAGCTGTGGCCGGACCCGCCCCAGACGGCGGCAAACACGCTCCAGGTCTACGTTGGACGGCTCCGCAAGGCGCTCGAGCCGGGCCGGACGCGCAGGGCGCCCGGCGAGCTCCTGATCACGAGGCCCCCCGGATACCTCCTTAGCGTCGGGCCAGATCAGCTCGACGCCGATCGGTTCGAACGTCTGCTGGGTGAGGGCCGGGTGGCGGCCGAGGCTCGGGACCCGGCGACCGCAGCTCGGGTGCTTCGGCAGGCGCTCGGACTGTGGCGAGGGCCGGCGCTTGTCGATTTCGCCTATGACCCGTTCGCTCAGGCCGAGATCGCAAGGCTGGAGGAGCTACGGCTGGACGCGATCGAGGACCGCATCGAGGCCGACCTCGCAATGGGCGGCGCGGCCGAGCTGGTGGGCGAGCTCGAGGCGCTGATCGGCGACAACCCGCTTCGCGAGCGGCTGCGTGGGCAGCTGATGCTGGCGCTCTACCGCGCCGGCCGCCAGGCCGAGGCGCTCGAGGTCTACAACCAGACGCGGCGGACTCTCGACCACGAGCTCGGCCTTGCACCGAGCCCGCCGCTGCAGCGTTTGCAGACAGCGATCCTCCGGCAGGAGCCTGCCCTCGAGGTCTCGATCGAGGCCCCGACGCGGCCAGAGCGGCCGGCGGCGGCGACCGACACGGTCGCACCCGCGGTGCGAAAGACGGTCACCGTCCTGATCGCTCGGCGGCCGACCGCCCGCGGCGTGGACCCCGAGGCGCTCAGCCAGCAGAACAAGCTCTATCGCGACCACCTCACGCGCACGGTTGAGCGTTACGGGGGAGCGGTCGCAAGCAGTCTCGGCGATGCCGTGATGGCGGTCTTCGGGGTCCCGCACGCCCACGAGGACGATGCCTCCCGTGCGGTTTCGGCGGCGTTCGAGATCCGCGATGCGCCCGTCGGGGATGCGATCGCCTCGGGCATCGCGCCGCGGGTCGGGATCGCCACCGGGGAGGTCCTGGCGAGCGGTTCCGGCGCCGGCGCGCTCTCCGTCGTCGGCGAGCCCGTGGCCGCAGCGGGGGAGCTCGAGGACGCGGCGGCTGCCGGTGAGATCCTCCTCGGCGAGGAGACGGAACGGCTGATCCGAGGGACCGCAAGGGGGACATCGGTCGACACCGAAGCCGGGCGCGCCTGGCGCGTCATCGAGCTCGTGGGCGGACGCCCGGCCGTCGGCTCCCTGAAGGCGCCGCTGGTTGGCCGCAGGTCGGAGCTCACTCGCCTGCGCGAAGCGTTCGCGCGCGTCGAACGCGAGCAAGCGCTTCACCAGTTCACGATTCTGGGCACGGCAGGAATCGGCAAGTCGAGGCTGGCGCAGGAATTCGCCGCGGATGCTGCGGAGAAGGCCGCGGTCGTCGTCGGCCGCTGCGTGCCGTACGGGGAGGGCATCACCTTCTGGTCGCTGCGCGAGATCGTCGCTCAGCTCATCGCCGAGGACGCGGCGGGAGAGTCGCTCCCCGAAGGTGACGCGGCGAGGCCGCTCGCCGAGAGTCTCCTCGAGGCGATCGGCGGTTCGGAGACCTCGGTCGAGGGTGAGGAGATCTTCTGGGCGACACGGCGGCTGTTTGCGGCGCTTGCGGCCCGGCGTCCGCTGGTCGTTTTCTTCGAGGACGTCCACTGGGCGGAGCCCACGTTCCTCGACCTGGTCGAGTATCTGACGGAGCGGACGCGGGGTGCGGCGATCCTCCTCGTCTGCATCTCCCGCCCGGAGCTCCTCGAGCAACGACCCGACTGGACCCGCGAGCGGGCAAACGCAAGCTCGCTTCGGCTCGCCCCCCTTTCGGACGCGGACTGCGAGACCCTGATCCACAATCTCGCGCGAGGCCTCGCGCAGACGACGACGGGCCGGGTGCTCGAGACCGCCGAGGGCAATCCGCTGTTCATCGAGCAGCTCCTCGCCATGCTCACGGAGGGAGGTCGCGACAACGCAGAGCGTCCGATCCCGCCAACGATCGATGCGCTGCTGTCCGCGCGCCTGGACCGGCTCGGACCCGGCGAGCGGGCGGTGATCTCCCGGGCCGCGATCGTCGGCAAGGAGTTCTCCGCCGAGGGTACGGTCGATCTGCTGCCCGAAGATGCCCGCGCGTTCGGTCGCCGTCACCTCCAGACTCTGGTTCGGAAGGAGTTCATCGGTTCTGCTCCGCCGGGAGGTCCCGGTGCCAGCATGCGGTTCCGTCACATCCTCATCCAGCAGGCCGCCTACCGAGCAACTCCCAAGGTCTTGAGGGCAGAGCTTCACGAGCGCTTCGCGGGCTGGGTCGACGATCCCGCCCGGAACGGACCCGCGGGGCACTCGGAGGTCGTCGGCTATCACCTCGAGCAGGCGTTCCACTACCGCGCCGAGCTCGGCCCCGTCGGTCCCCCGGAGCTGGACGTCGCGCATCGGGCCGGCGAGCATCTCGCCTCCGCCGGCCAACAGGCGTTCACGCGCGGCGACATGCCGGCGACGGTCAACCTGCTGCGTCGCGCGGCGGCCCTGCCGACGCCGAGGGGCGGGGCCGGCCTCGCGGCGCTGCCGGAGTTGGGATACGCGCTGTTCGAGACAGGCGCGGTCGACGAGGCGAGCGCCGTGCTCGCCGGGGCTCGCGAGCGGGCGCGCGCCGACGGCGATCGCGGGGTGGAGTGGCGGGTCACAATCACACGACTGCGCATCGAGATGTATCGAGATCCCGAGGGCATCGACCTCGAGGCTCTCTCGCTGGAGGCCGAAACCGCGATCGAGATACTCGGCGAGCTCGGCGACGAGGCGGGACTGGCGCGTGCGTACATGGTCCTCTCGGATCTCCTGTGGAGTCGGGGGAGGCTCACCGAGACGATCGAAGCGGCGACCCGGGCGGCCGACCATGCCCGCCGGGCCGGCAATCGCCGCGAGGTCGGCTGGGCGCTCGGGCAGACGGCCCTTGGCGCGATCCACGGCCCGATGCCGGTCGCCGAGGGCCTGGAGTGGCTCGAGCTGTTGCTCCGAGGAGAGCCGGAAAATCGCACGTTGGACGCGAACCTCTCCGGCTTCGTCACCCTGCTGGAGGCGATGAGCGGCGGATTCGACGAGGCCCGCCGGCACATCAAGGAGAGTCGCGCCCTGGCGCGAGACCTGGGTCTGATCTGGCAGGCCGGCGTCCAAGAGCTGCTCAGCGGCTACGTCGAGCTGCTCGCCGGCGATCCAGCCGCCGCCGAGCGCGACATGCGGGCGGCCGCGGACGTGTTTCGCGAGATCGGCGAGGGTTGGTTCCTGTCCACCGTCGCGGTCGACCTACCGCGCGCGGTCTACGAGCAGGGACGCTACGACGACGCGTTCGCGCTGCTCGCAGACATCGACAAGCACCCGGCGCCGACCGATCGCGAGTGGCAGATCAAGCGCACCGGCGTCCCGGCGCGGTTGTTCGCCGGGCGCGGACGGCTGGACGAGGCGGAGCGCTTGGCGCGCGAGGGGGTGGCGCTAGCGGCTGACAGCGAGTACGTCGGCCTGCACGCGGACGTCCTTCTCGACCTGGCGGAGGTGCTGCGTCTGGCCGGTCGATCGGACGAAGCCGAGGCCACCACAGCGGAGGCCGTGGACCTGTACGAGCGAAAGGGAAACGTCGCCGGAGCGGCAAGGGCGCGGGACCTGGCCCGCTCGCTATAGGTTTGGGGCCCGTGACGATCGTCGACGCGACCCGGGAGCTGGAGCCGCGCGAGCCCGCGCCGATCGGCTGGGACGGGAGGCGCCTCGACGAGATGCTCGCGGAGTCCGATCGGCTGTTCGCCGAGACGGGCTCGTACGCCGGGCTGGACGGCGATCTGGAGCTCATGGGCTCCGACCCGATCGGCTACGAGAAGCTCTTCAGCCGCCTGCGCGGAGGCCTCGTCTCGGCGCGCGAGACGGCGCTCAACATCTCCGCCTCGCCGATCGTGCGCGAGCTCGGCGAGCTCTGCTTCGCGCTCTACACGCCCGAGGGCGACTCGATCGCGCTCTCGACCGGGATCATCGTCCACGTCCACACGATGTCCGACGCGATCAAGTGGATGGTCCGCCAGGGCTACGAGGACAACCCCGAGATCCGCCCCGGCGACATCTTCGCCAACAACGACCCGACGATCGGCGACGTCCACAACGCCGACGTGCAGACCTTCGTCCCGATCTTCGACCTCTCCGACCCAGCCCGCCCCGAGCTCGTTGCCTGGGCCGGAGGCGTCACCCACGTGCTCGACATCGGCGCCTCGACCCCGGGCGGGGTGCCGGTGGGGCCGACCAACCGGCTCGACGACGGCATCGACCTGCCCTGCATGAAGATCGGCGAGCGCGACGAGATCGCCCGCTGGCACCTGGAGCGCTGCGCGAAGCAGACCCGGGCGCCGATGTACTACCTGCTCGACGAGCGCACCCGGCTCGCCGGCTGCCACATGGTGCGCGAGGCGGTCGAGCGGGTGCTGCTCGAGGAGGGGGTGGACCGGTTCAAGCAGTTCAGCCGCGAGGTGATCGAGGAGGGCCGGCGCTCGTTCAAGTCGCGGATCCGCGAGATGACCGTTCCCGGGCGTTACCGCGCCGCCTCGTTCCAGGACGTCACGTACGCCGACAAAGTCCAGCTGCCGGCCCGGGCCCGGCGCGACTTCGTCATGCACGCCCCGTTCGAGGTGCGGATCGGCGGCGACGGCGACTACGCGCTCGACCTCGACGGTTCCTCGGCCTGGGGCTGGCATTCGATGAACTGCACCCCGTCGGGCATGCAGGGGGCGATCTGGGTGATGTTCACCCAGACTCTGATCTGCAACGACAAGGTCAACGACGGCGCCTACTTCGCGGTCGAGACGAACTTCCCGGAGGGCTCCGTGGCCAATCTCGGGGAGGCCGAGGGCTCGACCGGGATCGCCTGGGCGTTCCTGCAGCCGGCGTTCACGGGCTACCCGCGCACGCTCTCCAGGGCGCTGCAGTCGCGCGGCTTCATCGAGGAGATCATCGGCGCGTACTCGGTCAGCGGCAACGTGATCCAGGGGGGTGGGGTGGACCAGTACGGCAACTCCTCGGCGATCATGAACTTCGAGATCGCCGCTCAGGGGATGGGCGCCAAGTACGTGCTCGACGGCACCGACACCTGCGCGGCGATGTTCAACCCCGAGGGCGACGCCGGCGACGTCGAGATGTGGGAGCTGATCTGCCCGATGGTCTACCTCTCCCGCCGGATCAAGCCGAACACGGGCGGCCCGGGCCGGCATCGCGGCGGCTCGTCGTTCGAGTCGTTGCAGATGGTCTGGAACACGCCGTTCTGGGAGCTGCAGAACCTGGGCACGACCCGGCTGTTCACCTCGCAGGGGATCTTCGGCGGCTACCCGGGCTCGGTCGCCTACCTGCACAACATCCGCGACAACAACCTCGCGGAGCTCGCCGCGGCCGGCGAGGCCTACCCGGTTGCCGACGGCCCGTTCTCGTACCCGGCTCTGCTCGCGATCGAGGGCGAGCGCGAGCTGCGCACCGACAACTTCACGATGCTGGCGCCGTTTCGCTCCGGCGACCTCTATCACTCGGTCATGAAGGGCGCCGCGGGGCTGGGAGACCCGCTCGAGCGCCCAGCCGAATCGGTCGAGCGGGACGTCGCCGAGGGTCACATCGAGCCCGGGTTCGCGGAGACCGTGTACGCGGTCGGCGACCGCGAGGCGGCGCGCGCCGGACGGCTCGAGCGCGCGCGGCCGGCGGCGGAGTGGTGGGCCGCCGAGCGTGAGCGGGTGCTCGCCGGTGAGCTCATCGACCCGATCAAGGTCGGCTACGCGGAGTCGATGAAGCTCTCGCCGCGCTGGGCGGCGGAGTTCCGCGGCTTCTGGGACCTGCCCGCCGACTTCGCCTTCGAGATCGAGACGCCGACGGTCCCCGCGAGCCGCCCCACGCAGCCCGGCAAGGTCACGCCTGAGGACTCCGCCGCCGCCTTTCTCGCCGGCTCGGAGGTCGCGCGGGTCGAGCCGCCCGCGCTGGCGGGCAGGCCGCTCGAGCCCGAGACGCTCGAGGCGCTGCTCGACGAGCGCCTCTCGCGCCGCGAGGTGAAGGACATCCAGTCCGGCTACAAGGACCCCGACCGGTTCGAAAAGTGGGTCGCGGTGCTCCAGGCGCGGGTCGAGTGGGACGACCCGATCGTGCTCCCGATGGGCGAGGCGCTGAACATCGTGCGCCGCCGCTCCGACGGCGAGCTCGTGATCCGCACCGACGCCGGGCACGACTTCTGCGGCTTCGCCGAGAACTGGAAGATGCACGCGCCGGTGTTCATCCGCGATTCCGAGGAGCTGCTCGGCGAGATCTACCCGAAGCTCGCCCATTGCGACCCGGACTGGATGGAGCTGCGCGAGTTCTACTGCCCGCTCTCGGGGCGCCTGCTCGAGGTCGAGGCGGTGACGCACGGGTACCCGGTCGTCCACGACTTCCTCCCCGACATCGAGGGCTTCTACCGGGGCTGGCTCGGCCGGGATCTCCCGACCATTTAGAGTCAGCGCCATGGCCCAGCTGATCCGCGGCGAGCAGGCGCCGGCCCCGGCCCCGGCAGCCGCTGATCCGCTCGCGAGCCGGGAGCGCATCGCGCCGGCGAACGGGATCGAGCTCGCCTACGAGGAGTTCGGCGATCCCGCCGGTGCCCCGATGGTGCTGATCATGGGCCTGGCGGCCCAGATGATCTTCTGGCCGGAGGAGCTCTGCGAGCTGCTCGCCGAGCGCGGCTACCGGGTGATCCGCTTCGACAACCGCGACATCGGCCACTCGACGATGATCGACTCGGCCGGCATCCCCACCAACGCGCAGATGGTGCTCGGCTACGGCCGGCCCGCCTACCGGATCCGCGACATGGCCGCCGACACCGTCGGCCTGCTCGACCACCTGGAGATCGAGCGCGCGCACCTGGTGGGCGCCTCGATGGGCGGGATGATCGCCCAGCAGATGGCGATCCGCTATCCGGAGCGAACCCGCTCGTTGTGCTCGATCATGTCGTCGACCGGCAACCGGCTGCATCGGTTCCCCCGCTGGCGCGCGTTCGCGACGCTGATGGCGAAGCCGCCGAGGGAACGCGAGGCGGCGATCGAGGCGGCGGTGAAGACCTTCGAGCTGATCGGCTCGCCCGACTATCCGATGGACGAGGCACGCTTTCGCGAGCTCGTCGGGCGCGCCTACGACCGCAGCTTCCGGCCCGCCGGCGTCGCCCGCCAGCTGCACGCGATCAACGTCTCGGGCAACCGGACGGGCCTGCTGCGGCGCCTGGACCTGCCGGCGCTGGTCATCCACGGCGAGAAGGACCTGCTCGTCCGCCCGGCTGCCGGCCGGCAGACAGCTCGCGCGATCCCCGGCGCCAAGCTGCGGGTGATCCCCGGCATGGGCCACGACCTTCCGGCGGCCCTCTACGAGCAGTTCGCCGAGGAGATCGACGACAACGCCCGTGGAGCCGGCTGAGCTGGTCGCCGAGCCCGGCTCCGGCCGGGTGTTCGAGCGCTCCCTGATGCCCGGGATCGCCGACGCGATCGGCGGCGGCCGCGTGCGCCTGGACGCGATTGCGCGCTGGCTCCAGGACGTCGCCTACGCCGACCTGCTCGACGCGGGCTTCGACGAGGGCGGGGTGTGGATCGTGCGCCGGCTGCGGCTGCGGGTCGACTCGTTCCCGCGCTTTGGAGAGCCGGTCGCCCTGCGCACCTTCTGCAGCGGCCTCGGGCGCTTTTCGGCCGAGCGCCGGACGACGATCGCGGGTGGCTCCGCGGCGGTCGAGGCGGTCGCGCTCTGGATCTGGATCGACGAGTCCGGGCGCCCGGCGAGGTTCCCGGCGCGCTTCCTCGACCTCTACGGCGAGAGCGCGGGCGACCGCGGGGCGCCGGTGCGCCTACGGCATCCTGAGCCGCCGGCGGACGCCGCGCGCGAGCCCTGGGTGTTTCGGGCTGCGGACGTCGACGTCGCCGGGCATGTCAACAACTCCCACTACTGGGAGCTACTCGAGGAGCGTCTGGCGGGGACCGAGCCGGAGCGGATCGACGCCGAGATCGAGCACCGCGACCCGGCCCTGGCCGGCTCCGCTTACGTGGTCGGCGACGGTGCCGCGCTCTGGATCGAGAGCGCCGAGGCGGCCGTGCACGCCTCGATTCAGGTCGCCGGTCGCGCCTGAAGCTCGCTCAGCGGCGGCCACTGGGAGGGCGGCAGGTCGGGCCGCATCACCTTCTCGGGCCTTCCCTCGGGCAGTCGCGAGAGCAGCTCGGCGACCCCGGGCTCGCGCAACTGCTCGGTCACCGTGGCCCGGGCGACCTCGATCACCCGGTTGCGGTTGCGGGTGCTCATCAGATTGCGGCTCATCGTCTGCAGGTCGCGCTCCAGCGGCTGCACGAGGACCGCCGGGGTGCCCGCGTCCCGCAGCTTCCTCGCCTCGCTGCCGAGCCGGCGACCGGAGGCGCGGCGGAACACCAGGCTGCTCCACTCGCGGGGGTCGAGGGCCTGGATCGGGTGCAGGGAGGAGGTCGGGTTGAGGCAGATGACCAGGTCGAGGCTCGCGGCACGGAGCAGATCGAGGTTCGAGGTCGAGTACATGCCGCCGTCGACGTAGCGGCGCCCGGCGATCTCGACCGGCCGGTAGAAGCCCGGGATCGCGCAGGAGGCGGCGACCGCGTCGCCGAGCTCCGCCGGCGGGGAGCCTTCGCGCCCGAAGGCGACCCGGACGCCGGTGGCGTAGTCGCAGGCGACGATCCAGAGGCCGGGGTGGCCCGCCCAGCCGCTCGGCACCACGCGTCGCACCTGATCTCGAAGCGGCGCCGTCGAGACGACCCCGCGCGGGAGCCAGCCGCTGACCACGCTCGTGGGGGTGAAGCGGTGCGGCCGGGAAAGCGTGCGCAGCGCCAGGCTCCAGGAGCCGGGGCCGATCGGCGGCGGCCACGGGTCGAGCTTGAACACGGCGCCGCCGGTGCGGTCGGCCTCGGCCGCCGGGCGCCCGCCGGCGTCGGTGATCGCCTCGAAGCTCTCGCCGGCCGAGTGGGCGACCATGAACCAGGGCGGCACGCCGCCGGCAAGCAGGGCGGCGAGCATGGCGCCTGCGGAGGTGCCGACGATCGTCTCCGCGCTCGCCGGATCCCAGCGGGTCTCGGTGGCGAGCGCGTCGAGCGCACCGGTGAGCCAGGCACCGCCCTGTACCCCTCCCGCGCCGAGGACGAGACCGATCCTCACCCATTCAGGCTACCCGGGCGCTCGGCGTCGGCTGCGATCGCGGCTTCCCGTGCCACTAGGCCATGCGTCCGCCGCGCTCTGTGGTGCCGGCGAACTTGTCGATAGCGGCCTGGAGGCGTCCACCCTCGTGACCGCTCTGCAGCGACACATCAATCCCGTTCTCTGGTCCCTGCTGGGGCTCGCCTGCCTGGGCGTCGCCGCGCACGCGCTCTGGGTCTCGGGCGTCGGCCAGGGCGAGGCCGACGTGCTGATCGACGAGTGGGTCTACAACGCGGTTCTCGTGCTCGCCGCCGCCGTCTGCGTGCTCAAGGGCCTGGTCACCCCCGATGAGCGCTGGATCTGGATCTGCTTCGGGCTCGGGGTCGGCGCCTGGACCGCCGGCGACATCTACTGGACCGTCGCCCTGATCGACGTGAAGCACCCGCCCTACCCGTCCTTGGCCGACGCCGGCTACCTCCTCGTCTACCCGTTCATGTACGTCGCCGTGCTGCTGCTGGTGCGCCGCCGGGTGCGGTTCTCCAACGGCGCCTGGCTCGACGGCGCGATCGGGGGCCTCGCCGCCGCCGCGCTCGCGACCACGATCCTCAGCCCGGCGCTGATCGGCCTCACCAAGGGCGACCCGGCGGTCGTCGCCACCAACCTCGCCTACCCGCTCGGCGACGTGATCCTGCTCTCCTTCCTGATCGCCGGGGTAGCGGTCGCCGGGCTGCGTGCCAGCCTGCGCGCCGGCGGCAGCTGGGTGCTGATCGGGCTCGGGATCGCCACCTGGGGAGTCGCCGACGCGGTCTACCTCTACCAGCAGGCGACCTCGACCTACGACGGCGGCTACCTCGACTCGCTCTGGCTCATCGGCGGGATCGCGATCGCGGCCGCGGCCGCCCTGCCCTCGAAGCCCGTGGCCGAGCGCGAGCGGCGCGAGAACCAGTCCGTCCTCTTCCCGGCGGTGTTCAGCGCGATCGCGATCGGGGTGCTCGCCTGGGACCATTACGACACCCGCGGCGACGTCTCGATCTGGTTTGCGGTCGCGACACTGGCGGCGGTGGTCCTCCGCCTGATGCTGAGCTTCCGCGAGAACCGCGCCCTGCTGCGCACCGTTCGCCGCGAGGTCTGCACCGATGCGCTCACCGGGCTCGACAACCGGCGCTCGTTGATCAGAGCGCTCGAAGACGCTGTCGACGGGTCGGACGAGGTCGTGTTCGCGATCTTCGACCTCGACGGGTTCAAGGCCTACAACGACAGCTTCGGCCACCCCGCCGGGGACATCCTCCTCCGGCGCCTGGGCACAGCCCTGGCCGCAGCCGTGGACCCGGACGGACGGGCGTTCCGGCTCGGGGGCGACGAGTTCTGCGTCCTCGTCCCCGGCGGCCCCGAGCGGGTTCCGAGCGTGCTCTCGCTGGCCCGCGAGGCGCTCAGCGAGCAGGGCGAGGGCTTTCGGATCGGCGCCTCGACCGGGGCCGTGGTGCTGCCGACCGAGGTCGACGATCCCACCGCGGCGCTGGGCGCGGCCGACGCCCGCATGTACGCGGCCAAGGGGACCCGCTCGAGCTCGGCCCAGCGCCAGACCCACGACGTGCTGGTGCGGATCCTGCGCGAACGCGAGCCCGAGCTCAGCCAGCACCTCCAGGGGGTGGCCAGGCTGGCGGCGGAGATCGGCCGCGCCGCCGGCCTCGACGCCGAGACCCTCGACGTGGTGATCCGCGCCGCCGAGCTCCATGACATCGGCAAGATCGCGATCCCCGACCGCGTCCTGCACAAGCCCGGCCCGCTCGATCAGGACGAGTGGGAGCTGATGCGGACCCACACCACGATCGGCGAGCGGATCCTCTCAGCGGCGCCGGCGATGAACCACGTCGCCGCCCTCGTCCGGCACAGCCACGAGCGCTGGGACGGCGACGGCTACCCGGACGGGATCGTGGGCGAGGAGATCCCGCTCGGCTCGCGGATCGTCTTCGTCTGTGACGCCTACGAGGCGATGACCGAGCTGCGCTCCTACCGCGATCCGCTCAGCCCCGACGAGGCGATCGACGAGCTTCGCCGCTGCGCCGGCAGCCAGTTCGACCCGTGGCTGGTCGACGTGTTCGCAGACCGCGTGATGCCGCGGCTCGCGGCGGCGGCCGCGTCGAACGGCCACTCAGCCCGCGGTCCGGTCCCGGTGGGAGATGTCGTAGACGCTCGGGCGGTACTGGAGAACCGGGTCGGCTGACGGCTCGATCCCGTCCGTGACCCGGGTCGGGTCGAACACGATCCCGTCGTCGGCGCCCTCGTCGATCGCCGCGACCTCGAGCGTTCCGGCGTCGACCCGCTCGCGGCCCTCGGGCCACTCGTCCGACGGATCGTCCGGGTCGTCGCCGTCGCCCGCGATCTGGAGCTCGAGGCGCATCCGCACCGGCTCCCGCTCGAGGCGCTGGGCGAGATCGTCGAAGAGGTAGTCGGCCCCGCGCCGCTTCGCCTCTTCGCGCGAGGGCCCGGGCTCATCCACCGTCCGCCGCCAGGTATAGCGAACGTAGCGCTCGCCGCCGCCGGCGTCGACCCACTTGAAGGCGTGAAAGGCGTAGTAGGAGCGGGCCGCGAACGACCCTCGCTCGGCCATGATCCGGTTCGCCTCCCTGGCGGTGCCGAGGGCCGCGTGGTGGCGGACGAGGAAGCCCGGAAGCGCGGCGAGCGCCGAGAGCGAGGGCTTCGAGACCTTGATCGAGGCCAGGAAGCCCTCCTGGTCGCGGAACGGGTAGCGGGGGAGGGTCTGCGAGGAGATGTCGGTCCGCGAGCCGTCGGGCAGCTCGAAGCTCACCGCGAGCCCGCGGACGTCGGGGGCGTAGTCGGGCACCGTCGGGTCGCCGCCGCCGTTGGAGAAGCGGACGGTCGCCGGCACGGTCTGGCCGCTCATGTGGGCGGCGCGGGTGAGGGCGGAGGCGGCGGGAGTGGCGGTGAACGTGGCGCGGCAGATGACGCCCTTCGCGTGCAGGGCGCGATGGCCCGCGTGCGAGCCGAACCGGCCGTGGATCGTCTCCATCGCCTCTTGCGGCGTCGTCGGCACGCCGCCAGCCTATGGGCTGATCAGGCCCCGGCGCGCTCGCGCTCGGCCTCGCGCAATTCGATCCGCCGGATCTTGCCCGTGAGCGTCTTCGGCAGCTCGTCCGTGAACTCGACCCGGCGTGGATAGGCATAGGCGCTCAGGCGCTCGCGGACGAAGACCTGGATCTCCTTCGCCAGCTCGTCCGAAGGCTCGTGGCCGTCGGCGAGGACGATGAACGCCTTGACCACGTTGCCCTTGACCTCGTCGGGCGAGGCGACGGCGGCCGCCTCGCGGACCGCGGGGTGCTCGATGCAGGCCGACTCGACCTCGAACGGGCCGATCCGGTAGCCGGCGGCGATGATCACGTCGTCGGCGCGCCCGGCGTACCAGACGTAGCCGTCGGGGTCCATTGTCGCGGCGTCCTTGGTGTGGAACCACTCGCCGCCGAAGGCCTCCTCGGTCGCCTCGGGCAGGTTCCAGTACTCGAGCGGGTAGTGCGGGTTCGAGCGCGCGCGCAGGCAGATCTCCCCGCGCTCGCCCTGGGCGACCGGGTTCGAATCCTCATCGAGGATGTGCACGTCCCAGCCCGGCATCGGGCGCCCCATCGAGCCTTCGCGGACCTCCATGAAGGGGAAGTTCGCGCACAGCGGGTAGGACTCGGTGAGCCCGTAGTAGTCCAGCACCGTGAGCCCGTACTGCTCGCGAAACCAGCGGATCGCCTCGGGGTTGAGCGGCTCGCCCGCCGAGCAGACGATCCGGAACTCCTGCGGGTAGCGCTCGCCGGCGTCTGCGATCGCCATCATCGCCCGCATCGCGGTCGGCGTCGTGAAGACGTTGGAGACCCGGTGGCGGGAGAGGAAGTCGAGCTGGTCGGCCGGGACGAAGCCCGCCTCGCGCTGGAGCACGTACTGCACCGCGCCCAGGCGCCATGGGCCGAGCAGGGGGGAGATGCCGGCAGCCCAGGCCCATTCGCCCATGCCGTGGAAGCTCTCGCCGTCGCGGATCTGATGGCAGTAGACGAACTCCTCGTGGGCGAGGATGTAGCGGTGGGCGTGGACGATCCCCTTCGCCTTGCCCGTGGTGCCGGACGTGTAGTAGAGCTGAGCCGGGTCGTCGGCCGAGGTGTCCTCGCAGACGTGGTCGGTGGGGTGGCCGTCGAGCAGGCCCTCGTCGAGGACGAGCAGCCCGTCGACGAGCGAGGCATCGAAGCGACCGGCGTTCGCCGAGTCGGTGACCAGGACCTTCGGGGTCGAGTCGGTGAGCCGGTGGCGGATGCCGTCGTCGCCGTAGAGCACCGACATCGAGAGGAGGATCCCGCCGAGCTTCCAGGTCCCGAAGAAGATCGCCGCGGTCTCCGGCGTCGGCGGCAGGACGACGGCGACCCGGTCGCCCTTGCCGATCCCGTGTTCGCGGAGCATGTGGGCGGCCTGGTTGGAGAGGTCCTGCAGCTCGCCCCAATCGAGCTCGCGGGTGGCGCCGTCGTAGCGCTCCCAGACCATCGCGGCCTTGTCGCGCGGGTGCTTGTCGCAGACGTCGGCGGCGATGTTGTAGCGCTCGGGCACATTCCACTCGTGCTCGGCGCACGCCTGCTCGTAGGACTCGATCGCGGGTTCGCCTGCCGTCGTCGCCATCGCCTCTCCTCCTCGTCGGGCCTGGTTCGACACTACCCCCGATCGACCGCGATCGCACTCAGGTTGGGCGCTGACCCCAACGAAGAGTGATCCCCCGCTAGATTTTGAATCCGCTACGCGGCTGTGGCGGAACTGGTAGACGCGCGGCGTTCAGGTCGCCGTGTCCGCAAGGACGTGGGGGTTCGACTCCCTCCAGCCGCACTCTCCGTGGCGCTAGCCGGCCACGAGCGCCACCGTCATGTTGATCGGGCCCCAGTCCAGGTCGCCGTCCTCCTCCGTGCAGATCAGCTGGGCGGTATGCGGGCCGGGAGCGAGCGGCTGGCTGAGTCCGGTCAGGGCCATCGTCGCGCCGGCCGGGTGATTCGCGACCGTCGTGGATTCCTCCGCGTTGACCTGGGCGGCGCCCAGGCCGATGCCGTCGACGCGAAGCTGGCAGATTCCGCGCGCCCGGGTGTCGTTATCGGACTCGGAGCCGGGTCCCGCCAGGTCGTCGAGCCTGAACGTGTGCCACTCGCCGGTGGCGTTGAGCAGCAGCTTGCCCGGTCGATCCAGAGTGATGGTCGAGTCGGCGCAGCTTTCCGGCATGTGGTCGTCGCTCGAGCAGCTACCGGTGTCGGAGGACGCCTCGAAGAAGCCGTCGAGCTCGCGCACGTCGCCGGTACGGATCTGCCTGTTGGCGATCTGGGGACTCCTCACCGCCGCCGTTGCGATGTCCGCGGTCTTGACCTCGCCGTCGACGATGTCTGAGCTGAAGACCGTGTCGGCCGCATAGGCAACTCCGCCGCCGACGCCGATCGCGAGCGCGAGTGTCGCGGCGACGTTGGCGTAGGTCAGATGGTTCGCGATCGCTCGCATGGGGACTCCCTCCCTGGTGGTGACCTGAGCGGCGGACCCTCTCGCATCGAGCGCGCCGATGCAACCCTCGACCGGGGCATCGGCGCGTGCACAGGCATCCCACGCGCGGCTGGATACATTCCTCGCGATGGCGTCCGACTGATGATCGAGGGGCGAGGAGGTGTCTTCCGGTGCGGCTGGGCGTGAGCGCGGCCCTTGTCCAGGGCTCCCTGGTCGCGGGCGACCTGCGGATCCACGACGGCGAGGTGCGCGAGGTCGGGGTGATGCCCGCAGGCGGCAGCGGCATCGCCGCTCCGGGGTTCGTCGACCTGCACATCAACGGCGTCGCCGGCGTCGACTTCATGGCCGCCGACGCGCCCGGCTATCGGCGCGCCGCCGAAGCCCTGGCGAGCACCGGGGTCGTCGCCTTCCAGCCGACGTTCATCTCGGCGCCGCTCGAGGCCTACCGGCCGGCGCTGACGACGGCCTCCGCCGCTCGGGCCGAGCTCGCGGCCGCCGCGCTTCCCGCTCTGGTCGGCGTCCACCTCGAGGGGCCGTTCCTCTCGCCGCTGTGGCCGGGCGCGCACGACCCGGCTTACCTGCTGGCCCCGGATCCCGACCAGGCCGCGCGCCTGCTCGACCACGGGCCGGTGACCATGATCACCCTCGCCCCCGAGCTCCCGCGCGGGTTGGAGCTCGTCGACCGCATGGTGGCGGCCGGGGTCGTGGTCTCGTGCGGCCACTCGGACGCCGACGCGCCCACCGCAAACGCCGCGTTCGACCGCGGTGCGCGCGCGATCACTCACATCTACAACGCCCACCGGCGGTGGCGCCCGCGCGATCCCGGTCTCGCGGGAGCGGCGATCGTCCGCCCGGATGTGTTCATCGCGGCGATCGCCGACGGCGTGCACCTGGCGCCCGAGGCGGCGTTCGGGACCTTCCTCGCCGCGCGCGACCGCTATTGCCTGGTCACCGACGCGATCGAAGCGGCGATGATCGGACCGGGCAGCTACCGGCTCGCAGGTCGCACGGTCGAGGCCGCCGACGGTGCCGTCCGGCTGCCCGACGGGACGCTCGCCGGCAGCGTGCTGACGATGGACGCCGCCGTCCGCAACCTGGTCGCGAGTGGGGCGCAACCGGAGCAGGCGCTGGCCGCCGCGGCGAGCGCACCGGCACGCCTGCTCGGTCGCCCCGACCTGGGCACGATCGCACCGGGCGCGCCGGCGCACCTCGTGGTGCTCGACGACGAGCTCCGGGTGACGCGGACTCTGATCGGCGGTGAGGAGGCGTTCGCCGCCGCCTGATCCCGCCCGTCCTCGCTAGACCGTGCGCGTGACCTTGGCGAGCCCGGGCGGGCTGTCGGGGTCGATGCCCCGGCGGAGCGCCAGGGCAAGGGCGAGCTGCTGAGCGCGGACCGCCGCCGGCACGGTCGCCAGCGGCTCCGGCAGCCCACCCGGAAGCGGGAGCTCGGCGCCGGGCATCGCTCCGAGGCGCACGACGGGCGTGCCGCGGCGCCCGAGACGCTCCGCGAGCTCGGCGACGTCGGCGGCCGCCGGTCCCGGGGCGCTGATGGCGAGCAGCGGCAGATCGGGCCCGGCGAGCGTCACCGGACCGTGACGGAAGTCGGCGGCGGACCAGGCCTCGGCGCGCACTCGGGCCGCCTCCCGAGCCTTCAGCGCGGCCTCGAGGGCGACGCACAGGAGATATCCGCGCGCTACGCACACGATTCCGCCGGCGCCGTCGAGACTGGCGCCGGCGCGTTCGGCCGGCCCGGGATCGGCGACCACCGCCGCCACCGCCGCCGGCACGGCGCTCCATTGCGCGCCGCTGAACGGCGGCGCGCCGAGCGCTTCGGCGAGCAGGCCGAAGGCGATCAGCTCGGCGGTGAACGTCTTCGTCGCCGGAACCGACGACTCGGGCCCGGTCCCGAGCTCGATCACGACGTCGGCGACCTCGGCGAGCGGGCTGTCGGCTTCGTTGCTGATCGCGACCGCGCAGGCGCCGGCCCGTGCGTAGCGCGAGAGGACGGAGCGGATCTCGGGCGTGCGCCCGGACTGGCTGACGCCGACCGCGATCCAGCCGCGCAGGTCGAGGTCGACGTCGTAGAGCGTCGTCAGGCTCGGAGCCGCGAGCGCCACCGGCCGTCGGATCGCCGGCTCGAGCGCGTAGCGGCCGAAGACCGCGGCGTAGTCCGAGGAGCCGCGGGCGCCGATCACGACCCCCGCCGGTGCGCTCGGCAGCGCCGCGCGCAGCGCTCGCACGATCTCGTCGCGGCGGTCGATCAACCCCGCCAAGGTCGCGGGCTGTGCCGCGATCTCAGCGGCCATGCGGGTTGGAGATCGGCCGATCACGGTTCGCCGAGGCCGGGGCGCACCTGGCGGAGGTCGATCTCGTAACGATCGCCCCGGAAGAGGCTGATCGCGTAGTAGATCGGGATCCGCCCGCGATCGCGCGCGACCGTTTCGAAGCGGAGGCCCGGCAGCCCGGTCCGAACTCCGAGCAGGGCGGCCGTGTCGCCGTCGATCGCCGTCGCCACCACCCGCTGATCGGCGTCGTGCAGCTCGACGCCCCAGCGGCCGGCCAGCAGGCCGAACAGCGACTCGCCGGAGAAATCGGTCTCGTCGATGCCGGGAAGCCGGGCGGTCGGCAGGTAGGCCTGCTCGAACGCCATCGCCACGCCGTCGGCCAGGCGCACCCGATCCAGGCGCACGATCGCGGCCTCGGGATGAAGCTCGAGCCTCGCCGCGAGCGCCTCCCCGGCCTCGATCGTCCGCTGGGCGAGCACCCGGGAGCTCGGCTCCATGCCGCGCCCGCGCATGTCCTCCGTGAACGACGTCAACGCCATCGCCTGCGCGACCCGCGGCTCGGCGACGAACGTCCCGCGGCCGTGCGCGCGGTAGGTGATCCCGTCGTTGGTCAGCCGCTCGATCTCACCGCGTACGGTCATCCGGGCGACGCCGTAACGCTCGGCGAGCTCGCGCTCGGAGGGCAGCGCGCTGCCGGGCGGCAGCGAGGCCGCGTGGTCCTCGAGGATCTGCCGCAGCTGCTCTCCCTTCGGGCGCCCGCCGGCCAGTTGCCGCGGCAGCCGCGGTGAAGAGCCGCGCCGCTTTGCCATCAGATCACTCCAGGCCGGCGTCCCGGCATGCCTCCTGGTACTGCCCGGTGCAGATCTCGTTCAGGTCGAGGAACCCGTCGTCGACGAGCACGTCGACGTTTTCCTTGTCGATGGCGATCGTGTCGAGCAGCGCCGACGGGACCTGCTCGGCGCCGTTGTCGACCTCGTCGGGGGCCAGGTCGGCCGGCGGCTGTTCGCCCTGGGCCAACGGCACCGCGAGCTCCGCCGCCGTCTCGGCGATGTCCTGGATCGGCTGATAGACGGTCATCAGCTGCTCGCCCGCGAGCACCCGTTGTACGCCGCTGAGCTCCGCGTCCTGGCCGGTCACCGGCCGGGTCGCCGGGTCGATTCCCGCACCCTTGAGGGCCGCGATCGCGCCGCCCGCCATGCCGTCGTTGGCGACGTAGACGGCATCGAAGCCGTCGGAGCCGAGACTGGTGATCGCCTGCTCGGTCTCCCGCTGGGCCTCCTCGGGACTCCAGTCCGGGGTGTCATAGCTCTTGACGACCTCCGCTCCCTGCTTGTCGAATACGTCCAGCGCGCCGTCCTTGTACGGCTTCGAGTTGCTGTCGGTAGGCGAGCCGTTGACCATCACGACGCGCGGCTCCGAGACGTCGTTCGCCTCCAGCGTGTCCATCAGGTACTGCGCCTGCTGCTGGCCGACCTTGAACGGGTCGATCGAGACGTAGTAGTCGAGATCGCTGTCCGCGACCAGGCGGCCGTAGGAGACCACCGGGATCCCGGCCTGCTTCGCGCGCTCGACGATTCCGCTCGCCGCCTCGACATCGACCGCGTCGAGCACCAGCACCTGCGAGCCGTCGGTGATCGCCGCCTCCGCCTGCTGCTGCTGCTTGGCGGTGTCCTGGTCGGCGTTCGCGTAGTAGACGTCGCAGTCGGGGCACAGCTCCTCGACCCGCCGTTCGAAGTTCGGGCGGTCCTGCTCCTCGTATCGGGTGGTCTTCGTCTCCGGCAGCAGGAGGGCAACCTGCGCGCCCCCGCCGCCACCGTCGTCCGACGAGTCGTCGTCTCCACAGCCGGCGAGCACCAGAGCCGCCGCCGCAGCAACCGCCAACATCCCCCATCTCCACGCCCCGCGCTCGAACATCTGCGCTCTCCTTCCTCGCCTCGAAGCGCGCGACGTTATCACACTGGTCTAGACCAGTTATCGAGCCTCAGGGGCCGACCTGCAGGGCGGTCAGGTTGATGTCGCTCCAGTCGAGGTCACCGTCGATCTCCTGACACTGCAGCTCGACCGTGTGCGGGCCCGCGCCCTTGAGGTCGCTGAGCGCCGTGATCGCAATCGGCGCTCCGGCGCCAGACGGGTGCGTGGGGGGACTCCCGGCCCCCTGGGCCTCGCCCGCCTGCGTAGCCCTGCCGATCTGGAGAGTGTCGACGGTGACCCGGCAGGCTCCCGTTGCGCGGTTCGGGTCGTCGGTGCCGCTGCCGTCGCCGAACGCGTCATCGAGCGCGATCGTGCTCCAGTAACCCGTGCCGTTCACGACGATCCTCCCGAGCTTGGAGAGGGTGATCGTCGTGCTCGCGCAGGTCTGGTAGCTGCCGTGGACGTCGGCAGTGCAGCTGCCGATGGCCGAGACGGCCTTCGAGAAGACGGAGTTGTCGAGCGTCGACTCGTCGATGTTGTCGCCGGTCAAACCGTTGGCCGCCACGTCGACGCCGCGCACCTGGCCGGCGCCGATCTTGGCGCTGCGGACGGCGTTGGTGGCGATGTCCTGGGCCTTCACCTCGCCGTCGACGATGTCGTCGCTGAACACGGTGTCGGCGGCATACGCGACCCCGCCGCCGACGGCGAGCACAAGGGCAAGCGTGGCGACGACGTTGGCGTAGGTCAGACGGCTGGCGATTGCACGCATGGCGACTCCTGTTCCCCGGTGGCAGCGACTGCCGGGACCCTCTCCTATCGACCGAGCGAATGCAAGCGCCGCGGGCCGGCGCTCGCGTGTTCTGGCGAGCGCTGGATACATTTATTCGGGCGATGGCGCTCAAGGGATATTCCGCGCCCCGGTCGCCGGAGGGGCGGTCGAGCCTGGTGCCGGCGCCGCCGTGGCACTACGTCGGCGACATGCTGGTGATCGAGTTCTGGGCCGATCCCGCCGCCGCGGCCGCGGTGCTGCCGGAGCCGCTCGAGCCGCACCCGGACGGCGGGCGGGCGGCGGCGATGTTCATCGACTGGCAGTCGTGCACCGACGGCGGCGCCGAGCTGCTCGACCCCGCGCGCTCGCAGTACAAGGAGTTCTTCATCACGGTCAACGCGCTTCACGATGGGGAGGAGGTCGCCTACTGCCCGTACATCTGGGTCGACCGCGACTTCGCCCTCGCCCGCGGCTGGATCCAGGGCTTTCCGAAGAAGCTCGGCTCGGTCTGGATCACCCGCACCTTCGGCCTCGACACCGCCGCCGACCCGGGCCTGCGGGCCGGCTCGCGCTTCGCCGGGACCTGCGCGGCCAACGACCGCCGCCTCGCCGAGGGCACGGTCACGCTCGAACGGCCGAGCGCCGAGGGCCCGACCCACAACGACCCGCCGATCGTCAACGTCCGCCACCTGCCCCGCCTGGGCAAGGGCAGCCACGACGAGCCCGCGGTGCACGAGCTCGTCCGCTCGCTCGGCCGCGATCGCTCGCGCTCGGAGGTCTGGGAGGGCGAGGCGACCCTGGAGCTGTTCGAGGCGCCGAACGAGGAGCACACGGCGCTCGCCCCGGTGCGGGTCGGCAAGGGCTTCCGGTTCACCCTCGGCTACTCGGTCGACGACCTCGAGACGCTGGTGGAGCTGTGAGCACAGCGGCGACGAGCGAGTCGGTCGCCGAGGTCGCCGGCGTCACGGTCAGCACGGACCACTTCATCGGCGGTGAGCGGATCGCCTCGGCCGAGCGCTTCGACGACCTGAGCCCGATCGACGGCCGGGTCCTCGCCCGGGTCTCCGCCGGCGGTCCCGAGGAGGCCGCCGCGGCGATCGCGGCCGCGCGCGATGCGTTCGAGGGTTGGGCCGCGCTCGGCCCCGACGGCCGCCGGCCCTACCTCGACCGCCTCGCCGAGCTGATCGACGCCAACGTCGACCGGATCGCCGCGGTCGAGTGCGAGGACATGGCGATGCTGCTCGCGTCGCTGCGCGCCCGGGTGATCGCGCGCGGCGCCCGCAACTACCGCGCCTACGCCGAGCTCGCCGCCGCCTACGAGGAGCGGACCTGGAGCTCGAACGGGACCCTCAACCGGGTGATCCGGATGCCGGCCGGGCCGGCGGTCGTGATCACGCCCTGGAACGCCCCGTTCATGCTCTCGACCTGGAAGACGGCGCCGGCGCTCGCCGCGGGGTGCACGGTGGTGCTGAAGCCGGCCGAGTGGTCGCCGCTCTCCTGCTCGCTGCTCGCCGACCTCACCGCCGAGGCCGGCATGCCGCCGGGGGTCTTCAACGTCGTCCAGGGGATCGGCGAGAGCGCCGGCGCCGCGCTCACCTCGAGTCCGGACGCGAGCCGGATCTCGTTCACGGGCTCGCCGGAGACGGCGCGCGCGATCGGTCGCGCCGCGGCGTCGAACCTGGTCCCGTTCACGGGCGAGCTCGGCGGCAAGGGGCCGTTGCTGGTGTTCGCCGACGCCGACCTCGCCGACGCGGCGGCGAAGGCGGCGCGGATGTACGACGACGCCGGCCAGGTCTGCCTCGCCGGCACCCGGCTGCTGGTCGACCGCGAGGTGGTCGACGAGTTCATGGAGCGCTTCCGCGCCGCGGTCGAGGCGCAGGTGCTCGGCGACCCGCGCGACCCCGAGACCACGATCTCGCCCCTGATCCATCCGGACCACCTCGCCCGGGTCGAGGGCTTCGTCGAACGTGCCCGCGCCGCCGGCGACCGCATCGTCTTCGGCGGGCGCCGGGCAGAGATCGGCGGGCCGTCGGGGCTCTGGTACGAGCAGACGCTGATCGAGCCCGCCTCCAACGACTCCGAGGTCGTCCAGCGCGAGGTCTTCGGCCCGGTCCTGACGCTTCAGACCTTCGCCACCGAGGAGGAGGCGATCGCGCTCGCGAACTCGACCGAGTACGGCCTCTCCGGGGTGATCCTGACCGAGTCGGCCTCGCGGGCCGAGCGGGTCGGACGTGCCGTGCGCGCAGGGACGACCTGGGTCAACGCCTTCCTCGTCCGCGACCTGACCGCGCCCTTCGGCGGCATGGGCATCAGCGGCATCGGCCGCGAGGGCGGCGACTACGCGCTCGACTTCTACTCCGAGCTGAAGACGCTGCAGATCGCCGAGCAGACCACGCCGCGCGACTGACCGCGGGCGCGCTTCAGTCGACGAACAGGAGCTCCATCGCCCGCTCGAGGTGGCCGCGGCTGAGGTCCTCGGCCAGCTCGCCATCGCCGGCCTCGATCGCGTCGGCGATCGAGCGGTGGGCGTCGTGGTCGGCCGTCAGCCCGGCGGGGTCGAGGCGGTCCTCGTACAGGGTCGCGCCGATGCGCCCGATCCAGACGTGCTCCATGAACTGGACCAGCTGCGGGTTGCCGGTCGCCTTGACCAGTGCGAGGTGGAAGGCGCGGTTGGCCTTGAAGTGCTTGGCCGGGGAGCGGCCGGCGCGCTCCTCCTCGGCGATCGCCGCCCGCATCAGCTTCATCGGGTCGGCGAGCGCGCGCTCGGCCGCCATCCGGGCCGCGCCGGGCTCGACCACCAGGCGGGTCTCGTAGCTCGAGCGCAGCTGCTCGTCGGTCGAGGTCGCCACTCTGGCGCCGCGGTTTGCGAACAGGTCGACGAGGCCCTCCGCCGCCAGCCGCCGCAGCGCCTCGCGAACCGGCGTCCGCGACACCCCGAACTCCTTCGCCAGGTCCTCCTGGTGCATGCGCGATCCGCGCTCGATCTCGCCGCTGGCGATGCGCTCGCGCAGGACCTCGTAGACCTGGTCGGCGACGCTCTGGACCTGGAACTGGCTCGTATCACGCAGGGAGGAGGCCACGTTGATCGGATACATTATTCACATGGTCGACGGAGGGCGAGCGCGGATCGGGATGGTCGCCGATACCCGCGACGCCAGCTTCGGGCCCTGGGCGGACGTCAGTCTCAGCGCCGTCTGGTCGCACTACATCCAGGCGCTCGATCGCGGCGGCGCGGCGCCGGTGATCTTCCCCGTGGTCGAGGCCTACGCCGAGTCGCCGGAGCTGGCGCTCGAGCTCGTCGACGGGCTGCTGCTGACCGGCGGGCGCGATCTCGACGCGGGCTCCTACGGCGCCGACCCCGACCCCGCGAACGACCCGTCCGACCCGCTTCGCGACCGGGTTGAGCTCGCGCTCGCCCGGGAGGCGATCGAGCGCCGCACGCCGCTGCTCGGCGTCTGCCGGGGCATGCAGGTGCTCAACGTCGCGCTCGGCGGCGGCATCGACCAGCACCTCAACGACCCCGGCGAGGTCCATCGCGGCGAGCCCGGAGCCTTCACCAGGCACGCGATCGAGGTCGTTCCGGGCACCCGCCTGGAGACGATCCTCGGCGGGCGTGAGGCGACCGTGCGCTCCCATCACCACCAGGGGGTGGGTCCGCTCGCGGAGTCGCTGAGCCCTTCGGCCCACGCGCCCGACGGGCTCGTCGAGGCGGCCGAGAGCACGGCCGGCCCGTACTGCCTCGCCGTCCTCTGGCACCCCGAGGAGGACCTCGGGGCGGGAGGGCAGCGCCTCTACGACTCGCTGATCGCGGCCGCCGCGGCGAGTCGCTCCTCGCAGGTCGCGGCGTGAGCAGCGTGCGCCTACAGCGCAACGGGGAGCCGTTCGACCTCGCGCCGTCGAAGATCATCGCCACCCACCTCAGCTACCGCTCGCGCTGCGACGAGTACGCGATGGCCGCGCCCCCGGAGTTCCCCTCGTACTTCCTCAAGCCGCCGACCTCGGTCTCCGGCCACGAGGCGGACGTCGCCCGGCCGCGCGGCTGTCGCTTCCTCAACTACGAGGGCGAGATCGCCGTCGTCATCGGCAGTCGCTGTCACGGTGTCTCTCGCGCCGAGGCCCTCGAATACGTCGCCGGCTACACGGTCGCCAACGACTTCGGCGTCCACGACTTCCGCCACATCGACCGCGGCTCGATGCTGCGGGTCAAGGGCCAGGACGGCTTCTGCCCGCTGGGCCCAACGCTCGTCGACGCCGCCGACGTCGACCCTCGCGCCCTGGTCGTCCGGACCTTCGTCAACGGCGAGCAGGTTCAGGAGGGCGACACCGGCGACGACCTGCTCTTCGGGTTCGACTACCAGATCGCCGACGTGTCGCGGCTGGTCACGCTCGAGCCCGGGGACGTGCTGCTCACCGGCACGCCGGCGAACTCGCGCCCGGTGGAGCCCGGCGACGTGGTCGAGGTCGAGGTCGAGGGGATCGGGCGCCTCCGCAACCGGATCGTCGAGCTCGACCGCGAGCTCGAGGACGTCGGCGCGCCGCCCGAGGTCAGTGCCCAGACCCTCCACGTCGCCCTGGCGATGCCGGAGGACGAGGCCGAGCGCGAGGTGGCGAGCGGCAAATACCGTACGGGCGGATGATTCTCCAGGTCCACCACGCGACCCTGCGGGTCGCCGACCTCGCCGACGCGTCCGAGCGCTGGTCGCGCCTCTACGGGCTCACCCGCGCCGACGCGGACGGCGCGACGCTCCTGCGCTGCGCCTACGAGGACTTCTGCCTCGAGCTGCGACCCTCCGACGACGGCGGGCGGGTCGAGCACGTCGGCTACGAGCTGCGCTCGGGCGTCTCGCTCGGCGATGCCGCGGAGCGGCTGCGCGAGGCGGGCTCGGAGCCCGAGGAGGTCGACGTCCCGGTCCGCGGGCGTGGCCTGCGGGTCGCTGACCCGGACGGCAACCGGATCGTGCTCGTCGAGCGGGTGATCGAGCCGGAACGGATCCCGCCGGTCGCGCGCTACACCGACGAGCTGCCCGCCTTTCACCCACAGCGCCTGCAGCACTTCAACTACCTGACCGCCGACACCCCGCGGATGGCCGACTGGTACGAGCGCGCCCTCGGCCTGCGGATCAGCGACTGGATCGGCGACGGCGCGGTCTGGATGCACGCCGACCGCGATCACCACGTGGTCGCCTTCCTCGACAAGGGCTACTCCCACATCCACCATCTCGCCTTCGAGCTCGTCGACTGGGGCGAGATGCGGGTCGCGCTCGACCACCTGGCCCAGCACCGGCGCCCGATCGCCTGGGGCCCGGGCCGCCACACGGCGGGTCGCCGACCTGGACGAGGCGTCCGAGCGCTGGTCGCGCCTCTACGGGCTCACCCGCGCCGACGCGGACGGCGCGACGCTGCTGCGCTGCGCCTACGAGGACTTCTGCCTCGAGCTGCGACCCTCCGACGACGGCGGGCGGGTCGAGCACGTCGGCTACGAGCTGCGCTCGGGCGTCTCGCTCGCCGACGCCGCGGAGCGGCTGCGCGAGGCGGGCTCGGAGCCCGAGGAGGTCGACGTCCCGGTCCGCGGGCGCGGCCTGCGCGTCGCCGACCCGGACGGCAACGCGATCGTGCTCGTCGAGCGGGTGATCGAGCGACGGAGCGGATCCCGCCGGTCGCCCGCTACACCGACGAGCTGCCCGCCTTCCACCCGCGGCGCCTGCAGCACTTCAACTACCTGACCGCCGACGCGCCGCGGATGGCCGACTGGTACGAGCGCGCGCTCGGCCTGCGGATCAGCGACTGGATCGGCGACGGCGCGGTGCTGGATGCACGCCGACCGCGACCACCACGTCGTCGCCTTCCTCGACAAGGGCTACTCCCACATCCACCACCTCGCCTTCGAGCTCGTCGACTGGGGCGAGATGCGGGTCGCGCTCGACCACCTCGCCCAGCACCGGCGCCCGATCGCCTGGGGCCCGGGCCGCCACACGATGGCCCAGAACCTGTTCGCGTACTGCCGCATGGTCGAGGAGGAGGTGTTCGTGGAGCTGTTCTGCGACATGGAGCGGCTCGAGCCCGACCACGAGCCCCGCGTCTTCGCCGACGACCCGCACGGCTCCAACGCCTGGGGGATCCTGCCGCCGCGCTCGTACTTCGCGTTCGACGCGGCGTCGATCGAGGCGGAGGTGCGAGCAGCTCGAGGCCCAGCAGGGACTCCGGGGTTGACTCACCCTGAACACATAATGTATACATCCCGCAGTTTTCGCTGACGACACGGAGGAGGAGCGAGATGGAAGCGGCCACCGCGGACCAGCCCCTCGACAGCGGCGAGAAGCTGCGCAAGACAGCGCTCGGCGTCCCCGACATCGTCTTCTTCATCGTCGCCGCATCGGCACCGCTGACGGTGATCGCCGGGGGCGTCGCCTCGACGTACCTGGTCACCGGCAACGCCGGCGTCCCGCTGCTCTTCCTGGTGCTCGGCGCGATCCTGGCGCTGTTCGTGACCGGGTACGCGGCGATGAGCCACCACATCACCAACGCCGGCGCGTTTTACGCCTACGTCTCGAAGGGCATCGGCAAGGTCCTCGGCGTCGGTACGGCCTTCGTCGCCCTGATCGCCTACAACACGATGCAGGTCGGGATCCTCGGCCTCTTCGGCGCGGTGTTCGCGGGGTTCATGGCCGAGCACACCAGCCTCGACTGGCAGTGGTACACGTGGGTCTTCGTCGCGATCGGCGTGATCGGCATCCTCGGTTGGCTGCGAGTCGACCTCAACGCCAAGGTCCTCGCGATCTTCCTCACCTGCGAGATCCTCGTCGTCCTCTTCTTCGATCTCGTCGTCGCGGCCGATCCCGGGCCGCAGGGGATCAGCGCCGACCAGTGGGACCCGTCGATCGCGTTCGGCGCGGGCGCCGGTGCGGCGCTCTGCTTCACGATGGCCGCCTTCGTCGGCTTCGAGTCGGCGGCGATCTATGGCGAGGAGTGCAAGAACCCGCGCCGCACGGTCGCCAGGGCGACCTACATCGCGCTCGGCATCACCTCGATCTTCTACGCGCTCTCGGCCTGGATGCTCGCGAGCGCGGCCGGCACCGACACAGTGATCAACGCCAAGGCGCTGGTCGAGGGTGGGTTCACGACTCCCGACGGGGCGGCGCCGGATCCGACCTCGATCCTGTTCATCACGCTGAACGTGCAGGTGTCGAAGACGATCGCGGACATCGCGACGCTGTTCTTCTGCACCAGCCTGTTCGCGGCGTCGCTGTCGTTCCATAACGCGGTCGCCCGCTACTTCTTCGCCCTCGGCAGGGCGGGTGTGCTCCCGAAAGCGTTCGCCCGCACCAACCGCCAGGGGGCGCCGTTCATCGGCTCGCTCGCTCAGAGCCTGATCGCGGTCGTGATCATCTTCACCTTCTGGCAGTCCGACAACGACCCGGTGCTGCAGCTGTTCACCTGGCTCACCAACCTCGGGGCCCTGGGGGTGATCCTGCTCCTCGCCCTGGCCTCGTTCTCGATCGTCGGCTACTTCCGCAAGATCCAGCACTCGGAGACGTCGTGGACGTCGACGATCGCGCCGGCGCTGGCGGGCGTTCTGTTGACGGCCCTGTTCATCCTCGTCCTGTCGAACTTCAACCAGCTGATCACCGGGCTCCCGGATGCGCCCACCGACGATCGGACGATCATCCTCCCGGCGATCCTGATCGGCGGCGGGATCCTCGGCATGATCGTCGGGCTGATCATCAAATCGAGTCGGCCCGACGTCTACGCCCGGATCGGCGAGATGGGCGAGGAGGAGATCGACGCGCCCGCGCGATCGGGGTGAGCGGCGGTTGAGCTCGTTCGCCGACCGGATCACGGTCGCCGAGCTCGACCACGACCCGTACCCGATCTACGCGCGTCTGCGCGAGGAGGCGCCGGTCGCCTGGGTGCCGGCGGTCGAGATGTGGCTGGCCACCACCTGGGACGCCGCGATGCGGGTCGCGACCGAGCCCGAGTCGTTCGCCGCCGACATGCCCGGCTCGCCGATCGATCGCAGCTTCGGCAGCCCGACGATCCTCACGTGCGACGGCGACCGCCACCGCGAGCTGCGCCGGTCGATCGACCCCAAGTACCGCCCGCACGAGGTGGAGGGCTACATCGACGAGCTCGCCGGGCCGATCGTCGATGCCCGGCTGGCGGCGCTCGAGGGACGCGCAGAGGCCGAGCTGATGGCGGAGTTCTTCGAGCCGGTGTCCGTGCTCAGCCTCGGCGCGGTCCTCGGTCTGGGCGACGTGGACGCCGACATCCTGCGGCGCTGGTTCGCGGCGCTCGCCGACGGCGGCACCAACTTCGAACGCGACCCCGGCAAGCAGGCGCGCTCCGATGCCGCCTGCGCCGAGATCGACGAGCGGCTCGGGCCACTGCTCGACCGGCTGGAGCGCGAGCCCGACGAATCGACGATCTCGCACATGATCTGGTCAGGAACCGACGACGGCAGGCCCCGTCCGCGCGACCGCTACCTGCCGAGCCTCAAGGTGATCCTGCTCGGCGGCATGCAGGAGCCCGGCCACGGCGCCGGCTCGGTGCTCTACGCACTGCTCGCCCATCCCGAGCAGCTGGCCGAGGTGCGGGCCGACCTCGACGGCCTGCTCGCCGCCGGCGATCGACGAGGGCATGCGCTGGATCTCTCCGATCGGGACCCTGGGCCGGCGGGCGACGGCCGAGCTCGAGCTCGACGGCGCGACGGTGCCCGCCGACGCCCCGGTCGCCGCCGTTATCTCCTCGGCCAACCGCGATCCCGAGCGCTTCGCCGAGCCCGACCGCTTCGACCTGCACCGCGAGCGCGGCCGCCTCGCGACGTTCGGCTTCGGCCGCCACTTCTGCAGCGGCCACGCCTTCGCCCGCGCGCAGGAGCGGATCGCGCTGCGCGCCCTGCTGGAGCGCTATGGCGCAGCTCGAGCTCGCCGCCGAGCCGCCCGTGTCGGGCTGGGAGTTCCGCGCTCCCCGCGAGCTCCGGGTCCGGCTCGCCTGAGTACGGTGGACGGGTGCGGTTAGACGCTCGCGCAGGACGGGGAAGGGGCTACTCGGCGCTCGCCGACCGCGAGGCGGTGCTCGCCGCGCTCACGGCGCTGATCAGCCGACGCCTGGGACTCGTTCGAGCACCCGCGTCCGGAGGAGCCGGCGATCGACGCGGGGGTGCTCGAGCGGCTCGCGGCGCCGCTGCCGGAGGAGCCGAACAACCCGGCGACGGTGCTCGCCGACGCCGCGCGCGTGCTCGACGAGTCGAACTCCCCCTCGCGCCCGCTCTACCTCGGCTACGTCGGCTCGACCGGGCTCGAGGTCGGGGTGCTGGCCGAGGCGCTCGCCGCAACCTACGACGTCAACCTCGCGGTCACGGCCCGCGCCGCCGACCTGGTCGAGGCCCAGGCGGTCGACTGGGTCGCCGAGTTCATCGGCTTCGACTGCGCCGAGGGCGCGTTCACGAGCGGCGGCATGATCTCCAACCTCACCGGGCTGCTCGTCGCCCGCGAGCGCGCTCTGCCCGGCTGCCGGGTCGACGGCTTCGCCGGGCGCCAGGGCGCCATCTACTGCTCCTCGGAATCGCACCACTCGGTCGTCCGCGCCGCCGAGGCGGCCGGGATCGGCTCGGCCTTCGTCCGCCTGCTCGACATCGACGAGCGCCGGCGGTTGCGGGTCGACGAGCTCGACCGGGCGCTGGCCGCCGATCGCGAGGACGGGGTGCACCCGGTCGCGGTGGTCGCCAACGGAGGCACCACGCTCACCGGTGCCGTCGACCCGCTCGAGCCGATCGCCGACGTCTGCGAACGCCACGGCGTGTGGATGCACGTCGACGGCGCCTACGGGCTGCCGGCGGCGGCGACCGAGACCGCCGGGCCGCTGTTCAGCGGGCTCGACCGGGCCGACTCGGTGACCCTCGACGCCCACAAGTGGCTCGGGCTGCAGAAGAGCTGCAGCCTGGTGCTCGTCCGCCACCTCGGCGAGCTCGAGCGCACCTTCGGCCACGAGGAGACCTACATGCACCGGGCCGACTCGGTTCGCAACGCGGTCGAGAAGACGCTCGAGTACTCGCGCCCGCTGCGGTCGCTGAAGCTGTGGCTCGCCTTCCGCACTCACGGCGCCGCCGCGTTCCGCGCCTGGATCGAGCAGACGCTGACGCTCGCGCAGCGCCTCGCGGCCGCGGTCGAGGCCGACGATTCGTTCGAGCTTCTCTGCGAGCCGACGCTCTCGACGGTCTGCTTCCGCCACCTCCCGGGCGGCGAGGTCGACCTCGATGCTCACAACGCCGCGCTCGCGGCCGCGGCGCAGCGCGACGGGCGCGTCTACCTCGCCGCGGCCACCGTCGACGATCGCGTCTGCCTGCGCGTCTGCTTCGTCAACTTCCGCACCCGCGCCGAGGACGTCGACTTCGCACTGGAGACCCTGCGCGAGCTCGGGCTGGGGCTCAGGCGGGAGTGAGCCGCAGCGGCATCCGCTTGATGCCGTTGAAGAAGTTCGACTGCAGGCGCTCGGGCGTGCCGGCGAGCTCGAAGCTCGCCACCCGCTTGACCATCTCGGTGAACACGATCTCGATCTCGAGCCGCGCGAGGTGCGCGCCGGTGCAGAAGTGGGGGCCGCCGGGCCCGAACGTCATCTGCGGGTTCGGGTCGCGGCCGACGTCGAACTCGTACGGGGAGTCGAAGACCTCCTCGTCGAAGTTGCCCGAGATGTACCAGGTGGCGAGCTTGTCGTTCTCGCGAATCGTCTTGCCGCCGAGCTCGGTGTCGCAGGTCGCGGTGCGGCGGAAGTGGTGCACGGGCGTCGCCCAGCGCAGGATCTCGTTCGACTGCGGCGGGCAGCAGCTCGGGATCGTCGCGCAGGCGCTGCAGCTGCTCGGGGTACTCGATCAGCGCCAGCACGCCCTGGGAGATCGAGTGGCGGGTGGTCTCGTTGCCGGCGACGGCGAGCAGCAGGAAGTAGACGTCGTACTCGTGCTCGGTCAGCGGCCGGCCGTCGATCTCGGCCTCGACCAGCTTCGTGACGATGTCGTCGCGCGGGCACTCGCGGCGCTCGCCGGCGAGCTTGCGGCCGTACTCGAACATCTTCTGGCGCCGCCGGGTTCGAGAACGGGAGGTGGCGGTTGGCCTCGGCGACCTCCGGGTCGATCGCGAACTCGGGGTCGTCCTGGCCCAGCATCCGGTCGCCGAGCTCGACCAGGTAGCGGTGGTCGCCTTCCGGCGCGCCGAGCATCTCGGCGAAGACCCGCATCGGCAGCTTCGCCGCCACGTCCTCGACGAACTCGACCTCGCCCTTCTCCAGCGCCTCGTCGAGCACGCCGTCGAAGAGCTCGCGGATGCGCTCGGTGAACACGCGCACGGCGCGCGGGGTGAAGTCGCGGTTGACGATCGCCCGCAGCGCGTTGTGCGGCGGGGGGTCCATGTCGAGCATCGACTTGCGCGCCTCGAGCTCCTCGGGCTCGAGGTCCTCGAGCGAGGTGCCGCCGCGCTCGGAGGAGAACGTGCGCCAGTCCTTGGCCACGGCGGTGATGTCGGCGTGCGTGGTGATCGCCCAGAAGCCGCGGCCGTCGCGCTCGTCCTGCCAGTGCACCGGGTCCTCGCGCCGGAGGACCTCGAACATCTCGTGCGGGACGCGCTCGGCGAAGCGGGTGTGATCGGTGAGGTCGACGTCCGCGAGCTGCATCTCGGCGAGCTTCATCAGAGGTGGCGCATGTACTCGGAGAGGTCCCAGTCGGAGACGTGCTGGCGGTACCGCTCGAGCTCGAACCGCTTCATCGCGAGGAACGTGTCGACGATCTCGGGGCCGACCGCGTCGCGGATCGCGGCGTCGGCCTCGAGCGCGTCGAGCGCCTCGCGAGAGCGACATCGGCAGCGGCGCGCCCTGCTCGTCCTCGGGCAGGGTGTAGGTGTCGCCGGAGAGCGGCTCGCCCGGGTCGAGCTCGCGCCGGATGCCGTCGATGCCGGCGAACAGCGCCGCGGCGATCACCAGGTGCTGGTTCGCCGCCCCGTCGCCGATCCGGAGCTCGATCCGGCAGGCGTCGCCGCCCTCAGGCGGAACGCGGACGAACGTGGTCCGGTTGTCGAGGCCCCAGTTGACGTGGGTGGGGGCGAGGCTGTCGGGGAGGATCCGGCGGTAGGCGTTCACGGTCGGGTTGAGGAACGCCATCAGCGCCGGGGCGTGGTCGAGCACCCCGCCGACGAACTGGCGCATCTCGGCCGAGAGCCCGGTCGCGTGGTCGTCGTCGCCGGAGCAGTTCGAGCCCTCGCGCTCGAGCGAGATGTGCAGGTGACTCCCGGATCCGCCCTGGTCGTTGAACGGCTTGCCCATGAACGTCGCCAGCAGCCCGCGCTGGGCGGCGTAGTCCTTGACCGCGGCCTTGAACCGGAAGGCGCGGTCGGCCGCGTCGAGCGGGTCGCCCTCGCGCAGGTTGATCTCGTACTGGCTGTTCATGAACTCGTGGTTGGAGGCGATCGCGCCGAGGCCGAGCGCCGCGCAGCCCTCGAGCAGCGCCTTGACCACGCCCTGCGGATCGGCCTGCGGGCCGACGGTGTAGACCATGCTCAGCGTGTCGACGTGGCGCCGCCAGCCGCCCTCGCCGTCGGGCTCGAGGAGGAAGAACTCGAGCTCAGGGCCGACCTTGGCGGCGAGGTCGAGGTCGGCCAGCTGCTCGGTCGCGCGGCGCACCAGGCCGCGCATGTCGGTCGGCTCGGGTGCGCCGTCGCGCTCGAGGTCGGCGAGGCAGGCGGCGACGTCCGGCTCCCAGGGCAGCTCGCGCAGGGTCGCGAGGTCGGGCTTGGCGACCATGTCCGGGTAGCCGTCCTCGCCGCCGACCACCGGGGTGTGGCTGAGGTCGGTGCCCATCACGGCCCAGCAGAAGGCGAGCCCGCCGCTCGACGCCCGGGCCAGCTGGTCGACCGGGACGTCCTTGCCCCGCTGGATCCCGTGCAGGTCGGGGTAGGTGATCCTGACGGTGCCGACCGCGGGCGAGAGGGTCTCGCGGGCGGTTGCGGCGTCGCTCTCGGTCGACGCGGCGGCTTGCGGGTTCACGTGCTCCTCCTCCGGTCCGATTGGTTGCTCAGCTCGGCCTCCCCAATCTTGGATAATGTACCCATTCCTGCTCGGCGGCGGGATGCGGCCAGCTCCCACCAGGCGTCGAAGAGCGCTGATCGAGGCCGCCCGGGCGCCGTTCGCGTCGACGCCCAGCAAGCCGGTGCCGTCGATCCCGAGCCGATCGAGCTGCGCGGAGTCGAGCCGCGCCCACTCGACGCCGATCTCCGGGGTCGACTCGGGATGGAACTGGAGCCCGAGCGAGCTCGCCGAGGACGAACGCCGCCGGCCCGGCCGGCGACCAGGCGACCACCTCGGAGTCCGGCGGCGGGGCGATCAGGTCGTAGTGGAAATGCAGCCAGGGCCCCGGCGGGATCAGCTCGGGATCGCTCGTCTCGACCTCGATCCAGCCGATCTCCGGTGGCTCCGAGCGCGCCACCGCGCCGCCGGCGGCGAGGGCCAGGGCCTGGCCGCCGAAGCAGAGGCCGAGCACCGGAACCTCGAGCGCGAGGCTGCGCCGCAGGAACTCGATCTCGGCGTCGACCCAGGACGGCGCGCCTTCGGCGCCCGGCGTGTGCTCGGAGCCGAGGCTGGCGATCCAGCCGTAGTCGCCCGGGCTCGCCGGCAGCGGCTCGCGCCAGGTGCTGTGGACCTCGTGCTCGATCCCGCGTTCGTCGAGCCACTCGCCGAGGATCGCCGGCGGGCCGTCGTCGCCGTGTTGCAGGATCAGGCCGGCTCGGCCGCTCGCAGCCATGGTCCGAGCGTAGCGTCGGGGTAGCGTCGGGGCACAACGCGGCGGCTATCGTGCCGCGGATGTCCGGGGCCGGACCACCTGGGGAGCGATCGCTCGGCCGGCTCGGGGTCGCGGGCTTCCTGCTCTTCCTGCTCGCCGGGCTGGCGGCCGGGGTCGCGCTCCGCCATGGCCCGCCACAGCGCGCCGCGCCGCGCATCGCGGCCGCCGAGGCGGCGGCGCGACGCGAACGTCGTCGTCGTGATGACCGACGACCAGACGCTCGAGCAGATGAGCGCGCTCCCGCAGACGCGAAAACTGATCGGCCGCCAGGGGGTGAAGTTCAAGCGCTTCTACGTCACCGACCCGCTCTGCTGCCCTTCGCGGGCGACCTTCCTCACCGGCCAGTACGCGCACAACACCGGCGTGATCTCCGACGGCGGCCCGAACGCGCTCGACGCGCTGCGCGAGCAGGACACGCTCGGCGGTCTGGCTCCAGCAGGCCGGCTACCGGACCGCGTTCGTCGGCAGGTACCTGAACGGCTACGGCCTCGACGACCCCGAGCGGGTGCCGCCGGGATGGAGCGAATGGAAGGCGATGGTGGAGCCGACCACCCAGAGCTACTTCGACTACGACCTCAACCAGGACGGCGAGATCGTCCACTACGGCAGCGCGCCGGAGGACTACAAGACCCGGGTGCTCGGCCATCTCGCGGTCGATGCGGTGCGCCACGCGGCGCGCGGCAACCGGCCGCTGTTCCTCTACGTCGGCTTCAACGCCCCGCACGCGCCGAGCACTCCGGCGCCCGCCGACGCCGGCTCGCTCGCCGGGGTCGCGGCGCCGCGCGGCCCCGCGTTCAACGAGCGGGACGTCTCCGACAAGCCGAGCTTCCTCCGCGACCGCCCGCCGCTCGACGAGACGCGATCGCCCGGATCGACTCGCGCAACCAGCGGGCGCTCGAGTCGCTCGCCGAGGTCGACCGCCAGGTGGCGAGCATCGTCGAGGCGCTGCGCGACAAGGGCGAGCTCGGCAACACCTACATCCTCTTCACCTCCGACAACGGCTATCTCGACGGCGAGCACCGGATCGAGCTCGGCAGGCTGCTCGCATACGAGCCGGCGAGCCAGGTGCCGCTGCTGATCCGCGGCCCCGGGATCCCGTCGGGCGAGACCTCGGACGCGCTGGTCGGCAACGTCGACCTCGCGCCGACGATCGCGCTGATCGCCGGCGCCCGGCCCACGGTCGAGGCCGACGGCCACCCGGTGCTGACGCTCGCGCGCAACCCCGAGCGATCGACCGATCGGGCGCTGCTGCTCGAGTCGCTGGTCCGCGACGGCTCCACGTACTACGGCTATCCCTACGCCGCGATCCGCAGCGGGCACTTCCTCTACGTCGCCTACGAGAACGGCGACGAGGAGCTCTACAACCTGGCCCGCGACCCCGACCAGCTGCGTTCGCGTCGCCGGCGAGCCGCGGCTACGCCGACAAGCAAGCGAGCGCTCGAGCGCCGCGCTCGATGAGCTGCGCGACTGCCGCGGGAAACGGTTGCGAGGTCACGGTTCGGAGCGGGCAGCCGGAGGGCTGGAGAGCCGAGGAGACCTGCTCGGGGCCGCTAGAATCGCGGCCGCGCGCCGCTATCGTCTAGGGGACTAGGACGCCGCCCTCTCACGGCGGAAACCCGGGTTCGAATCCCGGTAGCGGTACTCGAACAGCGGGTCGTAGTCCTCGGAGAGCTGGACGCGGACGTAGTCGAGGCCGCCGGGCATGGTCTCCTCCAGCGTCCTCAGCACCGCCCGGGCGTCGCGCTCGGCGTTGCTTCGGAGTCGCCGCCCTCGCGCTCGCGCATGCGCGCGATGAACTCGCTCGCCGGGAACCGCTCCGGCCCCGAGTCGGCCTCGAGCAGGCGGTCAGTCAGGTGTCGGGCAGGTGCCGCGCGAGCTCGTCGCGCTCGCGTTCGTCGAGGCGCTCGCCGAGCGTCGTCAGGGCCGCCTCGCTGGCGCGTCCAGCGGCCCCGACCGTGATTCCGGCCTGCTCGGCGACCCGCTCCTCGAACGCCTCGGACGAGAGCCTCCGCACCCTCCGCCCCGGCCACCAGGCCCGCTCGCCGACCAGCGCCGTCAGGGCCGGGATCAGCAGCGAGCGGACGATGAAGGTGTCGACGAGGACACCGACCACCATCACGAAGGCGAACTCCTGGAAGGCGTCGAGGGGAACGATCGCCAGCAGAGCGAAGCTGGCCGCCAAGGCCAAGCCGGCGACGGTGATCGCCTTCGCCGCCGATGGGTGGCGACAGCGATCGCCTCCGCCAGCCGATGCCAGCGTGCCTCCTTCCAGATCCGCCCGGCGACGAAGACGTTGTAGTCCGATCCCAGGGCGACCAGCAGCACCGCAGCGGCGAAGGGCACGTAGTAGGTCAGCTCGTCGCGGCCGAGCAGGTCCTGGAAGAAGAAGGTCGTCAGCCCGAGGGTGGCGGCGAGGCCGAGGACGCTCGAGGCGACCAGATACAGCGGCGCGATCACGGCCCGCAGGAAGATCATCAGCAGGACGAGGTTGGCCAGCAGCGCGACGACGCCGATCAGCTTCAAGTCGTCGAGGACGGCATCGACGGTCTCGCCGGCCAGCGCCGTTTGACCGGCGAAGCTCGACCTGCGGCGGCGGATCGAGGCCGGCCTCGGCGATCAGCGACGGCATCCGGCGCTCGAGCGAGTCGAGGCTGTCGATCGCCGGGGCTCCCAGCGGGTCGCTGTCGAAGACAACGGCCAGGCGGGCGCCGCACCCGTCGTCGGAGACCATCACCGCTGGAGCGGGGGAGGGCGGTTGCTCGCGCGGGCCGACGACCGCCGCGACTCCCGGCTGCTGGTCGACGAGCGTCCTCGAGGCGGGCCAGCTCGGGAGCGCGTCGGAGATCCCCGGAGCCACGAGGTCGACCTCGGTCGGGGCCAGGATCCCGGGGGCGAAGCCCGCAGCCGCGGCATCGGCGGCCTGCTTGGCCTCGCTGTCGCTGGGCAGGCCGCTGATGAAGGTCAGCCCGAGCTGGGTCGAACGCAGGCCGCTGGCCGCGGCAAGCAGGGCTGCGATCGTCACCAGCCCGATCGCCAGCGCGACCGGACGGGCCGAGGCGACGCGAGCAACGAAGACCCGCCATGGCGAAGTCTGGCTGGCCCGCCCCAGCTGCGGCGCCCGCCGCATTGCGAGAAGCGGCCGGGCCAGCGCCCGGCGCCGCGCTTGATCGGCCCGCCGGCGCCGTCTGCCCCCGGCTGATCGAGCTTCAGATCGCGCCGGACGTCCTCGAAGGCGGCCGGGTCGTCGACGGGCGCGGCTCCTGGTCCTCGGCGAGTTGGCGGCGCAGGCGGCGGCCGAACAGCCGTCCGCCGAAGATCGCCATCAGCGCCGGGACCAGCGTGCCCGCGACCACGAGGCTGATCAGCGTCGTCAGCGCCAGTCCGGGTCCGAAGGCGCGAAAGAAGTCGAGCTCGCCGACCAGAAGAGCGGCGGTGCCGGCCGCGACGATCAGGCCGGCGGCGAAGACCAGCGGCGCCGTCTCGCCGACCGCGCCGCGCGCCGCCGGCAGTCGCTCGTCGCCGCGCTCGAGGCGGCGCCGCATCGCCGACAGGTAGAAGACCGAGTAGTCGGTCACCAGGCCGAGCAGGAGGACGATCAGGACCGGCTCGACTTCCGTCGGGATGGCGATGTCGAGCTGGTCGCCTGCCCAGGGGACGAGCCGGACCATCAGCAGGTAGGCGACAGCGCCGGTGAACAGGGTGACCAAAGCCGCGCCGATCGCGCGAAAGGCGATGGCGACGATCAGCAGGACGGCGATGACGCTCGCGCCCTCGATCAGCGGCAGGGAGTCTCGATGGCCTCGAACTGGGCCTGGCGCGCCGGCGCCGCGCCGGTAACCCCGACGACGTCGCCCGAGGCGCCCCGAGCTCCTGATCGGCGTACTGCTCGGCGAGATCGGTCCGGTCGCGCCCCCGAGCGCCTGCTCGAAGACGAGGTAGGTCAGCACCGTCGTCGCCTCCGCACCGGCGGCGAGCGGGTGGCCGGACGCATTGGTGATCGGGATCGCGCCGCGCAGCTCGCCCGGCGCCGGGCCACCGCCGCGGGTCGTCGCGAGCGCGGCCGGGAAGCGTGCGCTTGAGCTCCGCCGGCGAGAGGCCGGCGTCGTTCTGCTGCACGACGGCGGTGTCGGTGGCCAGCGGAAAGCCGAACGCTCGGTCGCCGTCTGCGTCGCCTGCTCGGCGTCGCTGTGCTCGGGGACGATGTCGCCGATCGGGCGCCGGCGTCGGCGCCGAGCTCCGGCAGGGCGATCGTCGCGGCGACGGCAGCGGCCACCCAGGCGATCGGGATCAGAGGCCGAAGCGCGACGACCACGCCCGCGAACGCGCGAGCCAGCCGGCCTCCCTCCACGTCCGCTCCCTTCCGCTCCCGGGCATCCGATCCCTTCGTCTGACCCCCGAGTGGCCGTACCCGCGTGCGAGGCGACTAATCGGTGGGCCGTTCGCGAACGACCTCACGCGCCGGCTTGTCGTCTCGCAGCCCCAGGTAGTGCGGGTGGCGCAGGCGCCCGTCGCGGGTCCATTCGGCGAAGCCGAACTCCCCACGAGCTCGGGGCGAACCCAGTGTGTGCCCCTCGGCACCGGATCGACGTCCTCGAACGGCGAGTCGTCGATCTCGTGTTCGCGGAGCCGTCGGCCAAGGGCGCCAGCGTCTTGCGGTGAACCCCGTCCAACCTTGCCGGCGTAAATCAGACGCCCGCCCTCGTAGTAGCCGACCAGCAGAGCGCCGAAATCGGTCCGCGAGCCGTGCGGCGAGGTGAACCCACCGATGACCAGCTCCTGTTCGTGGCCGCACTTGAACTTCAGCCAGTCACCCGAACGCTTGCCGGTGTAGGTGCCGGCGGCGCGCTTGGCGATCACGCCCTCAAGGCCGCGCCGACACGCCTCTGCGTACATCGCCTCGCCCTCGCGATTGCGATGGGTCAGGAAGCGGATCGGGCCCCCGAACGAGAACGCTCGGCGCAGCACGCGCTTGCGCGCCCGGTTGGCCAGCGGGCGCAGGTCGTGTCCGTCGACGTAGACGAGGTCGAAGAGGTAGAGGTAGACCGCGACGCCGGTGCGCCGGGCGCGTTCGGGGTCGGAGATGTGCATCCGGGCCTGAAGTCGCGAGAAGCTCGTGATCCCGCCCGAGCAGGCGACGATCTCCCCGTCGGCGACGAACTGGCCGGTGCCCTGGTCCTCGAGGGCCTCGGCGATCTCCGGGTAGGAGGCTGTTGAGGACGTGGATCGGTGCGGGAGCGGAGCTTCACGCCGTGGTCGCCACCGAAGGCCAGGCAGCGGACCCCGTCGAGCTTGCGCTCGAAGAACCACTCGGGGTCGGAGAAGCGCCGATCGGTGAGCTTGGCCTTCATCGCCTCCAGGTCGCCCTGGCGCGTTTGCTTTTCAGTTGGGCGACGGCCTCGGGGGAGAGGACGTCGAGCGGCGAAATCATCGGCCGGTGGACTCGAACCGGGCGCTCAGGACCCGATGAACGGCAGGGCCTCGCGGATCCCGGTCAGGCGCAGGACGCGGTCGACCTGGCCGTTGACGGAGACGATTCGCAGCCGGCCCGGGTTCGCGCGAGCGTGGACCAGCAGGCACCGCAGCCCGGCGGAATCGATGAACTCGAGGCCCTCGAGGTCCAGGACGACGGTGTCGAGCTCGCTGGCGAACAGCCGGTAGAGCTCGGTCGTCAGGGTGCCGGCGTTCTGGCTGTCGAGCTCGCCGATCACGCGGACAACGCAGAACTCGCCTCTGGGGCCGACCTGGACCGTGAGCGGTCCGTCCGCGATCGTGCGCTGTTCGGCGTCGCCGCCCGAAGCCAAGTGGGCAACCCTACCGTCCCCGCAAGGCAGCGGGTTTGGGGGCGCTAAGAGCGGGAAACAAGGATCAATCGCTACGGTCGAAGGCACGATGCCCCCGATGGACCCGGCAGCAGAGCAGGAGCGACGCATACCCACGGTCGCCTCGTGCCAGATGCCCCTGCAGGCGCAGGGGTTCCGCGACCAGGTGCTCGCGATCGAGCCGCAACTCGAGGGCCTTGACCCGCAGGACAGTCGCCTTGTCCGGCTCGCCGTCGGTCGCCTCGCCGCGCAATGGATTGGCCTCCACGGCCCCTCTCATCGGATGTTGGTCGGCGAGGTCGCGCTCGGCGAGGGAACGCTGAGGGTTGACGTGCACTCCGATCCCGAGACCCTGGACGCCGAGTTCTGGGACGAACTCGTGCGCCGGGAGGCGGATGAGCCGATCAAGGCCTGGGGCCTGGATCGCCGCCGGCAGTCCAGCGGCGTCTGGACCGAGTTCGCGCCCGGGCGGGCTGAGATCGCGCTACAGTCGTGGCGGACCCTGCGGGAGGCGGTCAGCCTGCGCTCGCTGGTGCCAGAAGCATTCCGCGAGGCAGCGGCAGATCCAACTCACCAGCTGCGGCGCGCTCAAGCACCCCCTCGGAGGAGGAGCGATGTACGAAGCGCCGAGCGATCGACCGACGGAAGTCGGATCGCGGCTGTCCGAAATCTCGCGCGCCGTGGTCAAGATCCACGCCGAGCACTACGGTCGCGGCCCGGATCGGGCGAAGACCATCTGGCAGCGGGACGTAATCGTCTGTCTACTCGAGGAGGTCTACACCCCCGCCGAGCGCATCTGGATCCAAGGCGGGCCGATTCGACCAGGTGCGCTCGCTGCGGACCGCGTCTTCAAGGACGAGGTCGAGCCGCTCCTGCGCGCGGCGGGTCGAGGCCGTGACCGGGCGCCGGGTGCGCGCCTTTTTGAGCCAGTGGTCAACGCGGACCCGGAGCTCGCCAGCGAGGTCTTCGTGCTCGAGCCGCTCGAGCAGGCCGAGGCCCTTGGGCAGGAGCTATGATCGCCGCGGCCTGAGTCCTTTGGCGGCGTTCACGAGAGACGATGTTTTTTTAAAAGACCCCGTGAGGAGCGGGGCTAGTATCCGCAACCAAGCGACACCGAGGCAAGCGGCTCCTGACGGTAGGGACGGGCGCGCGCGCGACGGCCGCGGCCTCGGTCCCACCGTCGCCCCCTTTGCGTCCACAAGGAGCCGAACGTGCACCCAGCTGACATCCAGCCGCGCGCGACCTGGGCCAGTCTCCTCACAGATTCGAGCCAGATCGTCCAGTTCCACGCGCGCCTGTACGGCCGCGGCCCGACCCGCGCCAAGACCTACGTCACGGGCGACTACGCGCTGCCGGTCCTCGAGGAGATCTTCACCCCGGCCGAACGGACGCTGATCGCGGCCGGCAAGGGCGAGCACGTTCAGACGACACGGACGGTTCCAGGAGGCCGTGCAGGCCGAGTTCGTCGCCAATCATCGAGGATGGGATCGACCGGCCGGGGCGTCAGGGCCCTGATCAGCCAGGTGCACCTGGAGAGCGGGATTCCGTGATCGAGCTCTTCCTGTTCGCGCCGGGAGGGGGCAGACCACCGTCCGGTCCCAGCTCCAACGGCGGCGGAGGGGGCCCTGATGCCCCCGGACGAGACCGCGCCGAGTGCGGAGCAGGTGCGCCGAGGAGATCTCCCGCGAGATCCTGCGGGTGCACGAGGAGTCCTACGGAACGGGGGCGAGCGAATGGACGTCCAGCTGAGCGGGGACACGGTGCTGATCGTCATCGACGTCGTGCTCACCGCGGCCGAGCGCACGTGATCGGCGGCCGGGCAGCAACGAGGCCGTGAAGGCCACCCGGGAGGCCTTTCAGGATGCGATCGAGCCGACCTTCACCGCGATCGTCGAGCGGGCGACCGGTCGGCGGGTGCGGAGCTTTATGAGCTCGATGAGCGGGGACGGGATGTACTCGATCGAGTTCTTCCGGCTCGAGCCGCAGCGGCAGCCCCGCGGCCGGCTAGGCGAACGGCAGCGTCTTGTCGAGGGGGTCCGCCGGAACATGTCGGCGACGAAGCCGGTCCCGCGGGTGATCCTCAGGCGATCCGGGCCGCATGGCCGAGCGGCTCTTGGCCGCGAGGATGCCCTGCAGCCCGGTGGAGTCGATGAACCGCAGCCGGTCGAGGTCGATCAGGATCCGCCGCTTGTCGCTCGCCTCGGCCCGGCGAGGGCGCGATCGAACTCATCGCGGCTGGTCAGATCGAGCTCGCCCGCGAGCTCGATCACGAAGACACCCCGGTCGCGTGGGCCGCATATCGAGGCCCGGTCGGTCGCTGGCTCCGTGTTAGTCATAGGGGCCTCCCTCTGCCCGCAAGGGAGAGCCGCAAACGCCTCGGCCGGTGGCCGCCGGTGCAGGCGACTGAGAGCTGGGCGCCGGCGCGGTTGCCGCCCTTGCGTCCCCGCGCGCCCGAGCGCGCCGAACGTACCAGACATATGAGGCGCCTCCAAGCCGGATCGGCGCTGCGGCGGCGCCTCGTCGAGAGCTCCGCCCTTCCCCGCAGCAGCTGCAACTCGTGCTCGCCGAGCAGCTTCTCCCCGTGGGGCTCGAGCAAGAACAGCTCGATCGCGACGTCGGGGTCCGCGTGGATCTGGCTCATGTAGCCGATCACGTGCCGTTCGAGCGTGCCCTCGATCACCTCGATGAAGCGCTCTCGCATCGTGTCCTGAAAGCTGCGCCGGATCCGCTCGACGTCCTCGCGCTTGCCGTCCGCCATGAGCGTCCGCTCGACGGTGGTGAATCCGCCGTGCAGCATGCAGAGGATCGTGTCGTTGATCGCGTAGGTCTTCGCCTCCGTCGGCCCCTTGCCGTAGTAGCGGCGGTGGAGCTTGACCATCGCGACCGTGATCGCGGACAGCTCTGGGCCGGTGGCCGGCCCCGTGTGGGCTCGCCATCGAGCCTCCTTCCTCGTGATGCCCGTGCCGCCCACGTCGTGAACTGGAGCGTTCATCCGTCTGGTGCGTGAGCTCCGCCCGCGGCGGCGCGCCGAGCGGGGACCCACACCAGGGTAGCGCTAGTCGAGCGCGCCAAGAGGGTGTGGACGAAGCGCCCGCGCGCTCGGGAGTGAACTCCCGCGGCCGGGTGAGGGTCGAGCCGGCCGAGGTGCTCGCCGACGGCGATCAGGCTCTGGGCGGCGAGCTCGACGTCGAGCCCCGCGGGCCGCCGCGCGCCTCGACGCCCCAGGCGAGCAGCTCCTCGAGCCGCACGCGGATCTCTCGCGCCCCGCCTCGACGTGGTCGCGGACCACCTCGGGGGTGCCCTCGGCCGGCATCAGGATCAGCCGCCAGGGGTCGGGTTGGCGGCCACCGAGCGCAGGAAGGCGACGAAGCCGTCGACGACGAGCTCGTCGGGATCGACTGACGGCCGGGCCGGCATCACCTCGGCGAGCTGGGCGAGCGCGCGCTCCTCCTCGCGCTCGAGCAGCGCCGCAGCAGCTCGCCGAGGTTGGCGAAGAGGTCGTAGACGACCGGCTTGGTCACCCCGGCGGCGCGAGCGACCGCCTCCATCGAGACGCCCGCGTAGCCGCCGTTCGTCGATCACCTCCAGCGCCGCGTCGAGCAGCTGCTCGCGCCGCTCCGCCGGGGGCAGCCGCGGCGCGTAGGGCCGCTTGCGGGTCGTGCCGCGTCAGGACGCCGCCGACGGGATCCTGAACAGGCCGGGGATCTGCGCCGCAAAGCCGAGGTCGCCCCTGACCTTGAGCTTGCCGGTGATGAAGCTCATCACCGGGTTCGAGTTGCCGGTGACCAGCTTCAGGAAGCTCGACGCCGTCGATCACGATCGTCACCCGGGGATCGACGTCGAGGTCGCGGCCGGCGCTCACCTCGTCGCCGCGGATCAGCACCCGGTAGCGGTCGGCGTCGCCGTCGGCGCGGCCGGTGATCTTGAACCCGATCGCGGCGTCCCGAGCGCCCGGGGCCGCGCTTGAAGTACTCGGGAAAGCGGCGGAAGATCTCATCGAGGATCAGCTCGCGGATCGGGCCGCCCATCCCCCGCCGCAGGGCGTCGTCGGGCGCGTCGCGGACCACGGCGGCGATCCGGGTCGCGTCGACCGCGCTCGGGTCGAGCGCCCGCTCGGCCGCGGTCTCGCCCTCGGCGCCAGGGATGCGCAGGAACGAGGCCATCTCGATCGCGAACAGCTCGTCGCCGGAGAGGCGAGACGGCCGCTGAGGAAGAGCGTCGCCGGGTCGGCGTTGCCGGTCGCCAGGCGCAGGAAGTCGACGGCGTCGAGGCTCAGCGTCACCCGCGGCTCGACCTCGAGCTCGCGCCCGGCGCTCACCCGGCCGCGGTCGAAGGCGACCAGGAAGCGCTCGACGTCGCCGCCGTCGGTGATCTCCCACCCGACCGCGGCGTCGACACCCGCCGTGCGCTCGGCGTCGACGTACTCGGGGAAGCGGAGGATCACCTGCTCGACCGCTGCCGCGAGGATCTCGCCGGTGAGCAGCTCGCGCAGGGTCTCCTCCGGGGTCTCGGCGACGATCTGCGCCAGCGCCGCCGGCTCGAGTCGCTGCCCGCGATCGGCTCGCCGATCTCCCTCTGGGTCCGCCGTCCAGCTCCGTCATCTCCCGTCCTCCTGCGCCCGCCGAAACCTACGTCCCGTAGGATAACGGGGAGCCGGCGCATCGGCGCCGGTCGACGGCTAGTTTCGCCCGCCGGAGGGTTTGGGATGGAGGCTTCGAGGGTCAAGGGGGCCGCGGACCGCGGCACCGTGCGTCTTCGCCGCCGCGCGCGCGGCCGCGCCGCCCCGACGTGCCGCCGAAGCTCTGGCTCCTGAACGCGGGCGGGATGGCGTCGCTCGCGCTGCGGCTCGCGGCGAGCTCGTCAGCCCGGGGCTCTCCTGGCGGCAGCGAGTTCGTGCGCCAGTTCATCTTCTCGCTCCGGGTGACGCTCGGCCCGGCGGCGGTCGTCGCCTTCGTGATCGGCTTCTCGACGATCGGCATCCAGGGCGGCTCGCTCGCCTCGGCGTTCGGCGCCATCGACCGGATCTCGGCCGTCGCGCCGGTCGCGTTCCTGCGCGAGCTCGGCCCGGTGCTGACGACGGCGATCGTCGCCGGCACGCTCGGCTCGACGATCACCGCCGAGATCGGCGCGCGCAAGATCCGCGAGGAGCTCGACGCGCTCGAGGTGCTCGGGATCAACCCGGTCCGCAACCTCGTCCTGCCGCGCGTGGTCGCGCTCGCGCTGATGATGCCGGTGCTCGACCTGCTCACCTTCTGGGCCGGGGTCGCCGGCACGTTCATCGCCGCGACCGTCCTCTACGGCGTCGACGCCGAGCGCGTTCTTCGACAACCTGCTGCTGCTGACGAACTTCATCGACCTCTGGTCGAGCGTGTTCAAGGTCGCCCTGTTCGGGGTGATCATCGGCGTCATCGCCTCCTACAAGGGCCTCGCGGTCGGCGGCGGCGCCGAGGGCGTCGGCCGCGCGGTCAACGAGTCGGTGGTCGCCTGCCTGGTCGTGATCTTCATGATCAGCGTCGTCTACACGCAGCTCTTCCTGGCGCTCTACCCCGAGGTGAACTTCGGCGGATGAGCCGCCGAGGCCCGCAAGCGCGGACGGGTCGCCGAGGCGATCGAGCGCCCCGAGCACGTGCCGCTGATCGACGCGGCGGGCGAGTACGCGGGCTTCGCGCTCAGCGGGCTCGCGCGGCATGCGCCGGGTCGGCGAGTACGCCGGCGAGGTGCTGCGCCAGGCGGCGCTGATCGCCGCCGGCAGCGTGCTCGTGATCGTCTTCGGATCTCGTTCCTCGCCGGCGCCACCTGCGGGATCGAGGGCTCGGCGATCTCGCGCGCGCTCGGCGCCGGGATCGCGGCGCCGATCTTCAGCGCCTTCTGCACCACCCGCGAGATCGTCCCGTTCATCTTCGGCTTCATCGTCGCCGCCAAGATCGGCGGCGGGATCGTCGCCGAGCTCGGCGCGATGCGGGTCAACGAGGAGGTCGACGCGATGGAGGTGATGGGCGTCCCGTCGATCACCTACCTGGTCTCGACCCGGATGCTGGCGGCCGCGGTGATGCTGCCGATCGCCTACCTGGTCTCGCTCGGCGCGGCCCAGGGCGCCGCCTGGCTGGCCTCGTTCGTGCGCTTCGGCGACGTCTCGCAGGGCACCTGGGAGTTCGCCTTCTACACCGCGCTCGACCCCATCGACATCGTCTACTCGGTGATCAAGGGGATGGTGATCTCGTTCGCGCGTGATCATCATCGCGCTCTACTACGGCTACCGGGTGCGGGGGGGCCCGGTCGAGGTCGGGGTGGCGACCGCGCAGTCGATGGCGGTCAACCTGATCGTGGTGACCGTCCTCAACATGGTCATGACGTTCATCTTCTGGGGCTTCGACCCGAACCTGCCGATCGCGTGAGCGGCCCGGCGGCCGCTGACCGTGCTCGGCGGCCGGCTCGTTCGGTGGCCGTCGTCGTCGCCGCGCTCGCGGTGCCTGATCGGCCCTGCGCTCGGACGGGCACGCTACGAGGTGACGCGCCGTCTTCGACGACGTCCGCGGCCTGATCGCCGGCGGCGAGGTGAAGGCCGGCGGCGTCGAGGTCGGCAAGGTCACGGAGATCGAGCTTCACCGACGACGGGCATGCCCGAGGTGCCGATGGCGATCGACGACGACTTCCGGCTGCGCCAGGGCGCGTTCGCGAACATCCGCCTGGCCTCGAACGTCGGCGCGATCAACCGCTACGTCGACCTGACCCAGGGCGACGGGGCCGGAGCTGCGCCGACGGCGCGACGCTCGGGCCCGAGCAGCACCGACCAGCCGGTCGACCTCGACCTCGCGGTCTCGACCCTCGACCCGCGGACGCGCGCGAGCAGGCGGGCGAGCTGCTGGCCGAACGTCGACGCGGCGACTCGCGGGCGCGGCCCGGACATCGACCGCGACCGCTGCGCCACAGCGCCGAGGCGCTGGGCGAGACGGCGAACCTGCTCGCCGAGGTGACCGCCGACCAGCGCGCGCTCGCGCAGCTCGTCGACCCAGGGCCGCGATGGTCGTCGGCGCGCTCGCCGCGACCCCGAGGACCTCGGCGAGACGCGCCGAGCGGCTGGCGACCATGCTCGACGCCGCGGCCGCGCGCCAGGCCGAGCTCGCGCGGACGGCCGCGCGCTCGGCCCCGGCGCTCGGCGACCGCCGCACGCGACGCTCGAGCGGCTCGCGGCGGCGATGCCGGACCTGCGCGAGCTGGTCGACGCCGCGCGGCCCGGCGGTCGACGAGCTGGCGCCGACCGCGCGCGGCGCTGCGCCCGGCGATCGCGGCGCTGCGCCCGCTCACCGCCGAGGCCCGCCGGCTGGCGGCGCCGCTGCGACGAGCAGCTGCGCGCGCTGCGGCCCGTGATCGACGCGGCGCTGCCGGTCGCGCAGCGGCTGCCGGGCGTGCTCGACGGGCTCACGCCGCTGCTCGACCACCTTCGCGCCCGCGCCCCGGAGATCATCAGCTTCTTCACCCTCGGCGGCGACGCGAGCGTCGAACTACGACGTCAACGGCAACCTGGTCCGCGTCTCGGCGCTGCTGATCCAGCAGAACCGCCACCCGAACCTGATCGGCGCCTCCAGCGACGCGGCCGGGCCGGTCGTCCGGCCGTACGACCGCATCCCGGGGACCGCCGAGGGCGAGCCGTGGCGCAACTACTGGCGCAGCTTCATCGGCGGGGGCAAGCCGCCGCGCAGCTACCTCGACGCGCGGAGACGGGGGCGGACCGTGACCGACCTGATGGCTCGCCTGGTCGCGGTCGTTCACCGCACTGCTGCTCGTCGCGACCCTGGCCGCCGTCTACATCACGTCGCACCCGCGGCGTCAGCGGGACCACGGTGAAGGCCGAGTTCGACGACGTCTACCCGCTGCTCCCGGGCATGCACGTGCGCGTCGACGGCGCGATCGCCGGCTCGGTCGGCGACATCGAGATCACCGACGAGGGCACCGCGCTGGTGACGATGCAGCTCGTTCGAGGGCACGACCCCGCCGCGCGCCGACGCGACCGCGGCGATCCGCCAGCAGGACATCACCGGCGACAGCTACGTCGCGCTCGAGCCCGGCGACGACGCGAGCCGCTCGGCGACGAGCGTGATCGCGAGCGCAGCGGACGCTGGTCGCGCCGCGCTTCGACGACCTGCTCAACAGCTTCGACGAGCCGGTGCGCCAGGGCCTGAAGCTGATCCTGGTCGAGCTCGGCAAGGGCCTCGAGCGCCGCGGCGACGACCTCAACGGGGCGGTGCTCGCGCTGCGGCCGGGGCTCGAGGCGGCCGACGAGGCGCTCGCCGAGGTGCGCTCGCAGAACGCGGCTCTGCGCAGCCTGATCGCCGACGCCGAGGCGGTCACCGGCCAGGCGGCCGCGCGCTCGCGCGAGCTCGGGCAGCCTGGTCGAGTCGCTCTCGGCGACGCTGCGGACGACCGCCGAGCGCGGGCCGGCGCTCGACGCGGCGCTCGAGCGCCTGCCGCGACGACCGATCGAGCGCGGCGCGACCCTCGGCCAAGCTGACGGCCTGGCCGTCGAGGCGCGGCCGCTGGCGCGGACGCTCGCCGACGTCCGCTCCCGACCTGGCGACGACCTTCCGCCGCCTCGGGCCGTTCCTCGACGACGCCCGGGCGACGATGGACGCGGTCGGGCCGACGCTGGCGCTGGTCGACAACCTGCTGACGGCGAGCCTGCCGACCCTGCGCGAGGCCCCGGCGCGCGTGCTGACCGCGCCGCTCGACATCGCCGCGGCCGCCGGCGCCGTGCTCGACGCGCTGCTCGGCGAGCGCGAGCTGCAGGAGGCGCTGTTCTCGGCCGACGGCTACGGCCACGGCCCGAAGGCGGAGGACGACGTCGGGCTCGGCGCCATCGGGGTCGAGCAGGGCACCCAGGCGGGCTACGAGGGCAACGACCCCGACCGCCGGTTCCTGCGCGCCGAGACGGTGCTCACCTGCGAGAGCTTCGGCCTGCCGATCGGCGCGGGTGCCTCGACGGCGTGATCGCACGGCCGCGGCGCCGAGCGCGCGGCCGACCGGCGCGGCGGCGTGGCCAGCGGCGGCGACGGGCCCGCCGGCGGCGGCCGGCGGCGACGCGCGTGCCGCCGGCGGGCGAGCCGCAGCCAGGCGGCGCGGCGGCGACGGCGGCGACGGCGACCCGCTCGGCGAGACGCTGGACGAGGCGGCGGCGACGTCGGCGAGATCCTCGACCAGGTCGGCGGGGTCGTCGGCGGCGCGCTCGATGGCCAGGGGCGGCGGCGGCGATAACGGCGACAACGAGGCGCGACGGCCCGACTCGACGCCGCCGAAGACCTCCTCGACTTCCTGCCGGGCCATGAGCTGCGCGGAGCGAGGCCCCCGGGCGTTCAGCCAGGGCGGTGCGCGGGACGGCGCGCCGGTTCGAGGGCCGCGAGCTGCTGCTCGGCCTGATCGTCGCCGCGATCGGGCTCCTGATGGCGTGGGTCGCGTGGGAGTCGGTCAACGGCGTGCCGTTCCAGAACCGCTACGAGGTCAAGGTCGAGGTCGCGGCCGACTCCCCGATCCTGAAGAAGGGCGACACGGTCCGGGTCGCCGGGCGCTTCGCCGGGCTTGATCACCGACGTCGAGCCCGACGACGGGCACGTGCTGGTGACCGCCGAGCTGCGGCCCGAGTTCGCCCCGATCGGCAACGACGCGCGCGCCAACGTCAAGGTGCGCTCGATCGTCTACCTCACCTACCTGGAGCTGTTCCCGGGCAACGTCGGCGACCCGATGCCCGAGGGCGGCACGATTCCGCTCGCTCGCAGCGGCTCGGGCGTCGACCTGCTCGAGGTCGTGCAGATGTTCGACCAGCAAGGCGCGCGCGGCGCTCTCCGGACGCGGTGAGCAGCGCCGGCGCCGGGCTTCGCCGGGCGCGGCGAGGACGTCAACGCGGCGCTCGCCGACCTCGGCGCCGCGACCGCGCGACCTGACCGTCGCAGCTGCAGGCGGCGATCGCCGCAGCCGGGCGCGATCGCCGCGATCGTCGCGCGGCGCGGCGCGGACCGTCCGCGGCCTGCGCGGCGAGCGGCCCGACGACGTCGGCGGGCTGGTCGGTCGCGGCAGCTCCGTGGTCGGCGCGGTCGCCGCCGCACGAGGCCGAGCTCGGCGACGCGATCGAGCTGCTGCGCCCGTTCGAGGACGAGCTCGCTGGCACGGCGCCGCTCGCCGACCCGCTGCTCGACGACGCCGCCGCGGCGCCCGCGAGCTCACCCCGGCGGCGCGGGCGCTGGCCGCGGCGCTGCCCGAGGTCAACGAGGTGCTGGCGCTCGGCGACGAGATCCGGACCGAGACCGCGCGGCTCACGCGGGCGATCAACCCGGTGCTCGCGGCGGCGGCGCCGGTCGCTCCGCGACCTGCGCCCGACGGTCGCCTCGATCAAGCCCCTGCTCGGTCCGCTGCGCGCGCTCGTCGACGGCGTCGCGCCGTACGCCCGCGACATCCGCCTGGCCGGCGAGGGGATCGTCTCGGCGACCGACAACTCGATCCCCGACGGCCAGACCGCCTCGGGCAACCCGGCGCTGCGCTTCGCGCCGGTGCTCACCTGCCACCGCGCCCGCGACCCGTACCCGGAGCCCGGCGAGACGCTGGAGCACTCGGAGCCATGCTGAGCGCGCGAAACCGTCGCCTGCGGCGTCGCCTGCTCGGGATCGCGATTCGCTGGTCGTCGCGGTCGGGCTGATCGTCGCGGCGTGCGGCCGAACCCGTTCGCCGACCGCCAGACGATCTGGGCCGAGTTCGACAACGTCAACGGCCTCGGCTCGATCGACCGCGACATCCGCGTCGCCGGCGTCAACGAGGGCGAGATCGGCGAGGTGACGCGCATCGGCGACGACGCGCTGCGTCGAGCTCGAGGTCGACGCCGAGATCCTGGTCCACGCCGACGCGCAGGTCGCGCTGCGCCCGCACACGCTGTTCGAGGGCAGCGCCTTCGTCGACCTGCACCCCGGCAGCCCGAGCGCGCCGCTGATCGACGAGGGCGCGACGATCCCGCGCGCCAGACCGCGTCTACGTCTCCTTCGACGAGGCGCTGCGGGTGCTGCGCGAGCCGGCGCCGCGAGCGCTGCGCGAGCTGGTGCGGACGGCGCCGAGGCGCTCGCGGACGGGGCGATCGAGGGCCTGCAGCGGACGCTGCGAGCGGCGCCCGAGCTGACCCGCGACCTGGGGCCGACGGCGCGCGCGCTGCAGGGCCCGAGCGGCGACGAGCTCGCGCGGCGCGATCGCGCGGCGCGCCGGCGACGGTCGAGCGAGCTCGCCCGGCGCGAGGACTCGCTGGTCGCCGCTCGCCGAGCGCGCCAACCGGACCCTGGCGGCGCTCGACGTCGACGGCGCCGGGCCGCTCGACCGCGCCCTGGCCGCGCTGCCGGGCCCGCTCGAGACGCTGCGCGACCGCGGCGCCGGTGCTCGCCGCGCTGATCGACCGCACCGGCGAGCTCGCGGTCGAGCTGCGCCCGGCCCTGGTCGAGCTGGCACCGGCGCTCGACGAGCTGCAGCCGCTGCTCGCGGCGCGACCCCGGCCATGCGGCGCGCGGTGCCGCTCGTGCACGCGATCGGCACCGTCCTGCGGCGCGCGACCGCGCGCGGCCCCGGCGTTCGAGCGGCTGCTCGACGATCCTGCGCCCGGGCCGCGCCTCCTCGACGAGAACGTGCTGCCGGCGATGCAGCGCGACTCGCGGCTCGGGCATGCCCGCCTACCTGCAGCTGATCTCGGCCTTCGCCGGCGGCGACGCGGCGCTGAGCCCGTACCAGACCGCTGCCCAGGGCCCGCTCGGGGCCGGGCACATGATCCGCCTCGGCGCCTACTTCGATCCGGCGGGCTCGAGCGGCGCCGGCGGCGTCCTGCCCTGCGACTCGATCGGCCAGCTCGACCCCGACGCCTGGTCGCGAGCGCTGCGCGACCCTGGGGTACTGCAGCGTGATCCGCCGGCGCACGCTCGAGTTCATCAACCCGCGGCGCAAGGTCGGCCAGGTCCCGCTCGGGCGCCTGGCGATCGCGCTGCAGATCATCGCCGCGCTCGCCTTCCTCGGCTACACGCTGACCAAGAAGTCGATCCGCCTGCCCGGGCTCGAGCGCGCCGTACGAGGTCGAGGTCGAGTTCACCGACGCCAAGGGGCTCGACCGCGTCGACGAGCCGGGCGCCGCGGTCGCCGGGGCGCTGGTCGGCCGGGTCACCGGGACGCGGTACGAGGACGGCCAGGCGGTCGCCACGCTGAGCCTGGAGCCCGACGTCCGGGGCAAGATGTTCGCCGACGCGAGCGCCGAGCTGCGCCCGGCGAGCGCGATCCAGAACCTGATCGTCAACATCGACCCGGGCGACGCCGCGCGCGGGCCGCTGCCCGACGGCGAGCCGATCCCGCCGGGCGGACGACGGCGTTCGTCGCGATCGACGAGCTCACCGGCGTGCTCGACGCCGACACCCGCGCCTACGCGCAGATCCTGATCGGCGAGCTCGAGCGCGGCGCTGCGCGGGCGCGACGGGCGAGCTGCGCGGCGGCGCTCGAGCGAGCTCGCCGACGTCACCGACGACGCGACGCCGATCGCGCGCTCGCTCGGCGACCCGGCGGCGGCTGCTGACGCGGCTCGTCGACGACCTCGACTCGGTCACGACGACGCTCGCCGAGCGCTCGGTCGAGCTCGGCAACGCGGTCGCCGCCGGCAGCGACACGCTCGCGGTCACCGCGGCGCGCGAGCGCGAGCTGGCCGCAGGCGACGCGGCTGCTCGCGCCGACGCTCGAGGAGGCCGACCGCTCGCTCGACGCGAGCGGCCGACCTGGCCGAGATCCTCGTTCCGGCGCTCGACCGGCTCGTCCCCGCGGCCGGCGGCCTCGGCGAGGCGAGCGCCAAGCTGCGCGGCCTGCTGCCGCGCGCCGGCGAGCTGGTCGGCCAGTTCGACGGGCTCACCGGCGCGGCGCCGAGCCGCTCGCAGCTGCTGCTCGAGGGGACCGCGGGCTGACCGGCGAAGGTCGAGCGGCTGATCCCGACGGCCGAGGACCTCGTCCGCCTGGCGCGGGTCATGGACGAGTACCGCAACGGCGGCGCGCAGCTCGCCGACACGCTGAGCGGCGCGACCTCGGTCAACGACAACGGCGGCACCTACGGCCAGGTCGACGTGCTCGAGATCGAGGACCCGAAGCCGGAGAACCTCGGCCTGCCCGCGTCGGCCGCGCGCAGCCGCGACGGCGGCCCGTCGGAGCTCGAGCGCAAGCTGGCGCTGGCGCTCGAGCGCACCTGCGAGCGACAACCCGGTCGCCTGCATCCTGCGCTTCGGTCCCCGGGCCTGCCGGACGAGCCGCTGAGCGCGCGGCGGAGGGCACGGCTGATGGACCATCGGATCCCGAGGTCGGACTGGTCTTCGCCTCGTCTGCGCGGCGCTCGCGCGTGATCACGTTCATCGCGCTCAACGAGGCGTTCGAGGGCCCGAGCCCGTCGAGCGTGATCGGCGGCGAGCCGTACCAGCTGACGGCGACGTTCGACGACACCGAGGCGCTGCCGACCAAGCAGCCGGTGCTCGTCCGCGGCGTCCAGGTCGGCAAGGTGACCGAGGTCGACTTCGACCACGAGGACCTCGAAGGCGACCGTGACCTTCACGGTCGACGACGAGCTCGGCCGGTCCACGGCGACGCCTCGGTGACGATCGGCGAGCGCACGCTGCTCGGCGATCCGTACCTCAACCTCGACCCGGGCACGCGAGGGCGGCCCGAGCTCGAGTCGGGCGCCGAGCGTGCGGGCGCTGCCGAGCGTCGACTTCGACGAGGCGTTCGACTTCCTCGACGCGACGGGCGCCGCCACCTCGAGCTCGATGATCGACACGCTCGACCGGGCGACCGGCGCCGGAGTCGGGAACGCGAGCTCAACGTGACCGTCGGCGAGCTCGCGCGCACGGTCGGCCGAGGTGCGCGACCTCACCGACGCCCTGCGCGGCCAGGAGGACGAGATCGCCGGGCTTCGTCGGCGACACCGCGATCGTCGTCAGCGAGCTCGGGCGCCGCGAGGAGGCGCTGCGCCGGGTCGTCGCCTCGGGCCGCGCGGCGCTCGCCGCGCTGGCGTCCAACACCGACTCGCTCGAGCAGGGGGTGGCGGAGCTGCCGGCGGTGCTCGCCTCGGGCGCCGAGGCGCTGCGCCGGGCCGGCCGCTGCTGCGCGAGGCGCGGCCGCTGGTCGCCGAGGTGCGCGAGGCGGCGCCCGACCTCGCGCCGGCGCTCGCCGACATCGGCCCGCTGGCCGCCGACACCATCGAGATCGTCAAGGACGTCTCCGGGCTGCCGTCGCTGCGCAAGCTGCTGCAGCGTGGTCGTCCTCGGCGGCCCGGCGGTGCCCGGGCTCGAGGCCTCGGTTCGCAACCTCGTGCCGCTGCTGCGCTACGCGGCGCCGCGCACAAGGGGATCGTCTCGTTCTTCTCCAACTTCGCCGGGCTCACCTCCCACGGCGACGCCGACGGCGCCTGGGCGCGGTTCGCGATCATGTTCGAGCCGGGCGAGGTGCCGACCAGCCGCCGCGGCGAGCTGCTATCCGGAGGACGACGTGCGCGCTGAACACCGGCGTCTGCCACAACGCCTACCCCGAGCCCGGCGACGCGCTCGACCCCGAGCCCTACGAGCCGGGCACCTACCCGCGCCTGAAGCCATACGACGGCCGCCGCCGAAGAAGTACGCGGCGCGTCGCTCGCTCCGTCGAATCTTTTTTTTTTTTTTTTTTTTTTTTTTTTTTTTTTTTTTTTTTTTTTTTTTTTTTTGGGGGGGGGGGGGGGGGGGGGGGGGGGGGGCGCCCGGCTCCCCGAGAACGCATGCGTTCGAAGCCCCCGCCGCCTAGGGGAATGGCAGGCCGAGGAACTCCGCCTCTTCGCGGCCGAGCTGGGTGACCGGCGGCTCGTCGTAGATCCACTCGCGGGCGATCCGGTGCCAGTTGTCTGCGGAGTGGAGCTGGCCGAGGACGGCGAGCGTGAGCAGCTCGAGGCGGCGGCCGAAGAGGTGCTCGACGTTGATGCCTGGTGGCGCATGGTCTCGAAGTGCGAGGAGCGCGGGTCGCCGGTCTCGATCGCCGCGCGCGAGACCAGGTCGGGCGTGATCTCGACCACCTCGTCGGCCGTGCGTACCACCAGACGCCCTCGAGGACGAACGCCAGCAGGTCGTCGGGATCGAGCCGCTCGGGCTCGGGGATGAAGCCGGCGCGGGCGAAGCAGCCGGTGCAGCTGCGGCGCGTCGACCTCGCTGACGGCGCGCTGGCAGGCGAGCTCGAGCTCGATCGACTCGCGGTCCATGCGCTTGAAGAGGCCGAAGTCGAGGAACGCGACCCGGCCGTCGGCGAGCAGCATCATGTTGCCGGGGTGCGGGTCGCCCGAGAAGCGGCGGTGGCGGTGCATCGACTCGTAGTAGAAGCGGAAGACGATCTCGCCGATGCGGTTGCGCTCGGCCTGCGGCTCGGAGCGCAGGGCCTCGAAGCCCGTCGCCGGAGACGAGCTCGGTGACGAGGACGTGCTCGCGGCAGAGGTAGGTGACGACGTCGGGGACGCACGATGAACGGGTGGCCGCGGTAGATCCGCGCCATCGTCCGGTGGTTGGAGGCCTCGAGCTCGTAGTCGAGCTCGTCGACGATCCGCTCGCGGATCTCCTCGCCGAGCGCCTTGATGTCGAGCTGCGGCGTCATCCGCGCGCGAGCCGGAGGAGCACGCCGAGGTTCTGCATGTCGGCGCGGACGGCGTCGGCGATGCCCGGGTACTGCACCTTGACCGCGACGTCGGCGCCCGTCGAGCAGCGTCGCCCGGTAGACCTGGCCGATCGAGGCGGCGGCGATCGGCTCCGGGTCGAAGCTCGGCGAAGATCTCGTCGAGCGGTCCGAGGTCGGACTCGATCACCGCCGCATGCGCTCGAAGGAGACCGTCGGCGCGGCGTCGCGGAGCTTGGCGAGCTCGACCTGGAACTCGTCGCGGTGCGCCTCGGGACGAGGCCGAAGTCGACGAAGGAGAGCATCTGGCCGACCTTGATCGCGGCGCCCTTCATCGCGCCGAGCACGTCGACGATCTGCTTTGCGGTCTCGAGCTGGCGACGCTCGAGCGCCACCTGGGAGCGCTGGTCGGAGCGGACCACGTTCGCGGACAGGGTCCCCGCTTGGCGCACGGCAGCGCCGGCGGCGGTGCGGCCGATCCACGCCAGCCGCTGGACGCGTACCGGTGGGCAGGTCGCGCTCGGCCATGGCGGCGAATGCTAGCCCGGTTGTTGGCAATATGCCAATAAGGCGCTATCCTGGGCGCGTGACGAGGCCACGGACAGCCACGGGGGCGAGCGCCCACCGCGGCGCGGGCACCCCGCCCCGCGCTGGTCGCGGCTCGACACGGCCGAGCGCCGGCGGCAGATCCTCTCGGCCGCGCGGCGGCTGTTCTCGAACGCCACTACGGCGCCGTCTCGACCGCCGACATCGCCGCCGAGGCCGGGGTGACCCGCGGCCTCGTCCATCACTACTTCGGCGGCAAGCGGGAGCTGTACCTCGAGGTCGTGCGCTCGATCCTGCGGCTGCCGCCGGGCATGTTCGCCGCCGAGATCGCCACCGGCGACCCCGAGGCGGCGCTCGGGGCGGCGGTCGACCGGTGGCTCGACGTCGCCGAGCGCAGCCGCGGGATGCTGCTCGCCACCACGGCGCGCAGGGCTTCGGCCGCGACCCCGAGATCGAGGCGATCTTCGACGCGGCGCGCGAGCGCACCGCCGACCAGGTGATCGAGATCCTGCGCCCGGGCGCCCGCCCGCGGCGGCGTCCGCCGAGCTGCGCGCCGCGGTTCGCGCCTACGCCGGCTTCGTCGAGGCCGCGACCTTCGACTGGCTGCGCGGCGGGCCCTCTCGCGCGAGCAGCTGCGCGAGCTGCTGGTCGGCGGGCTGCTGGCGCTCGACCGAGAGGTGGTGCCGCGAGTCGAGGAGGCAGGTGAGCGCCCGAGATCCCGGTCCTGCCCACCGACGAGGAGGTCGCCGAGATCATCCTCGGCCCCGAGTCGCTCGCCTGGCGGGCCTCGGCGACCCCCGCTACTTCTTCGGCGCCGGCTACGCGCTGCTGCTCCAGGTCGCCCATCCGACCGTCGGCTCGGGCGTGCGCGACCACTCGAACTTCCAGGCGGACCCCTGGGGGCGGCTGATGCGGACCACGGACTACCTCTACCTGCTCGTCTACGGCGGGCGCGGCCGGCCGCCGATGGGCCGGCGGCTGCGCGAGCTGCACAAGTCGATCAAGGGCGTCAACCCGGACGGCAGCCGCTACCACGCGCTCGAGCCGGAGGCCTACGCCTGGGTGCACGCGACCCTGATCGAGGCCACGTTCGTCACCGGCGAGCGCTTCGTCGGCGGGATCAGCGCGGCCGACCGCGAGCGCCTCTACGCCGAGTACATGCCGCTCGGGCGGCTGGTCGGGGTGCGCCCCGGCGACCTGCCGGAGACCCTGGCCGAGTTCCGCGACTACGTCGACACGATGATCGCCGAGCGCCTCGTCCGCCACGAGACGGTCGACCTGCTGATCGACCTGCTCGAGCAGCCCGGCGCCGCCGGGCGTGCCGGTGATCGACCAGCTCTGGCCGCTGTTGCGGGTCGCGCCCTCGCGGGCGCTGCGAGACCGCGACGCTCGGGCTGCTGCCGCCGCTGCTGCGCGAGCGTTTCGGGGTGCGGTGGACGCGACGCGCAGCAGGCCGAGCTGCGGGCGCTCGGCGCGGCATCGCGGGCGCTGACGCCCGGTGCTGCCGGCGCGGCTGCGCAACGTCGGCCCGGAGTACCTGCGCCGGCGCCGCGAGGCGATCGCGCGCGGCCCGCTGGGCGCCGGCGCGAGCCGCTCGCGCGCGGCCGCTTGACATTAATTAACCGGTTGGATAATAATTGCGCGCGACCCGCGACGGCGAGCCCGAGGAGCGACGATGGCGACCACCCAGACGAACCGAAACGGCGACGGCGAGTACGAGGTCTCGGACGACCTGAGCGCGCTCGACGTGCTGCTCGACGGCGACATCGACAAGGTGATGGCGAACCTCGACCGGATCGTCGAGGCCGCCCCCTCCTACAAGAAGCTGATCTCGCGCTGGGAGAACCAGGGCTGGAACTCCGAGAGCTTCGACTTCACCGCGCGACGCCGAGGAGTGGAACGACGGCACGACCTGGAGCGAGGAGGAGCGGCGGTTCATGCTCTTCGGCCTCTCGCAGTTCTTCATCGGCGAGGAGCGGGTGACGACCGAGCTGCTGCCGTTCGCGATCGCGGCGCCGACCGACGACCAGCGGATCTTCCTCGCCTCGCAGATCGCCGACGAGGCGCGCCACTGCGTCTTCTTCGACCGCTTCTTCCGCGAGGTGCTCGGCGCCGACACGCAGACGATCGCCGACAACCTCGCCGCGCAGCGCGCAGAACACCAACGACGAGTTCAAGGAGCTCTTCGACGGGATCCTGCACGACTGCGCCGAGACGCTGCGCAAGGACCCCTCCGACATGGAGGCGCTGGTCCGCGGGATCACCGTCTACATGATCGTGATCGAGGGCACCCTGGCGCTGACCGGCGCGCGCTTCATCCTCCGCTCGCTGAAGGAGATGGACCGGCTGCCGGGCTTCCGCGACGGCTTCACCCACGTCAACCGCGACGAGTCGCGCCACGTCGGCTTCGGGGTCAAGTTCCTCGCCGACGCGATCAAGGCGGACGAGCGCTACAAGCAGGTCGTCCAGGAGACGCTGCAGGAGACGCTCCCGGTCGGCGTGCTCGCGTTCTCGCCCGACTGGGTCGAGGACCGCTACGACTTCGAGACGCCCTTCTACCACTCCAAGGAGGTGTTCGAGTACGCGATGAAGTCGCTGTCGAAGAAGCTCGCGGCGATGGGGATGGCGCCGGGCGCCGCGGGGGCGCCGGCTTGAGCGAGCGCCGCCGAGCCGCGCGCCGGCGCGCGGGCCGGGGCGGCCCGCGTCCGACGCGCCGGAGCGCATCCTCGAGGCCGCGCTTCGAGGTGCTCAAGCGCGACGGCTACGCCGGGCCTGACGACGGCCAAGGTCGCCGCCGCGTCGGGCCAGAACAAGGCGCTGATCTCCTACTACTTCGGCTCCAAGCAGGGCCTGGTGGCCGCGGTTGCGCGCCGGGTCTCGGAGACGATCACGACGAGGTCCTCGGCGGGCTCGGCGAGCCCGCGGCGACGCCGGCGACGCTCGTCCGCGGGCTCGCCGACGGCGTCTGGCGGGTGATCGACCGCGACGAGGGCATCCAGCGCGTCTACTTCGACCTCGCCTCGCAGTCGGTCGTCGATCCCGAGGTCGGCGAGATCCTGGCCGAGATGAAGCAGGGCCACCGGGCGATCCTGCGCGAGCTGCTGCGCGGCCTCGACGCGGCCGCCGGCCGCGCGAGACATCGACGGGATCGCGGTCTTCCTCGTCGCCGGGCTCGAGGGGCTGTCGCTCGAGCGCCTCGAGCGCGGCGAGACGCCCGGCGCTGCGCGCGCGCGCGGGAGCTGTTCGTCGAGCGGCGTCGGCCGCGGTCGAGCGCGCCGCGCCGCTAGGTTCGCGCCCGTGCTCGAGCTGCTGCGCAAGGCGTTCGCGCTGCGCCCGCCGCGCGACGCTGCGCCTGCGCCTCCTGCGCTGGGTCGGCGGGCTCGATCGCCGCGAGTTCCCGTGGGCGCTCGGCGCCCTGGTCGCGGTCGCGATCGCCGCGCTGGTCGCGCTCGCGCGGCCGCTGCGCGGCGCTCGGGGATCGCGATCGCGGCCCCGCTCGCGCTCGCCGAGCTGGCGCTCGCGCGGCTCGCGCTGGCAGAGCCTGCGCAGCGCCCAGGCGGTGCGCGAGCAGCTCGCCGAGCTCGAGCCGCCCGACGACGAGCGCCGCTCGCGCTTCCCGCGCAGCCACCTGATCGTGCCGCCGCTGATGCTCTGGCCGCGCGGGCGTCCGCCACCGGCGCGGGGTCGAGTACGCGCGCGACGGCGGCCGGCCGCTGCGCCTCGACGTCTACGAGCCCGACGAGCCGCCGCCGACGGCGCCGCGCCCGGCGATCGTCCAGGTCCACGGCGGCGGCTGGATCGCCGGCAGCCGCTCCGAGCAGGGCATCCCGCTGCTCAACCACCTCGCCGCGCCACGGCTGGGTCGGCTTCAACATCGACTACCGGCTGAGCCCCGGCGCGACCTTCCCCGACCACCTCGTCGACGTCAAGCGGGCGATCGCCTGGGTGCGCGAGCACGCCGCCGAGTACGGCGCCGACCCCGACTTCGTCTGCCTCACCGGCGGCTCGGCCGGCGGGCACCTGTGCGCGCTCGCGGCGCTCACCGCCGACGATCCCGCCTTCCAGCCCGGGTTCGAGGACGCCGACACGTCGGTCGCCGCCGCGGTCCCGTTCTACGGCGTCTACGACCTCACCGAACGCCGAGGGCGTCTACTACCCGGAGCTGCTCGAGTGGGTGCTCGAGCGCCACGTGTTCAAGGCGCGGCTCGAGGACGACCCGCAGCGCTTCCGCGACGCCTCGCCGACCCACCGCGTCCACGCCGGGCGCGCCGCCGTTCCTGGTCCTGCACGGCGAGCACGACACGCTGGTCCCGGTCGCCGACGCGCGGCGGTTCGTCGCGCGAGCTGCGCGCCGTGTCGGACAGCCCGGTCCTCTACGCCGAGCTCGCCGGTGCCGAGCACGCCTTCGACATCGTGCCCGTCGGTGCGCACGGCGCGGGTCGTGGAGGCGATCGAGCGCTTCCTGGCGACCGTCAGGGCCGGGCGCGCAGTCGGCGCACCTGCACAGGCGATCGGTTAGGTTCCCGGCGAGCGACACCGAGCGGAGGAGACCCGTGGACGTAAGCTCGCTCAAGAACACGCCCCTGTTCGCCGACGTGCCCGACGAGGCGCTGACCAAGGTGGCGACGTTCGCAACCCTCGAGTCGGCGGTCGAGGGCAAGACGATCATCCGCGAGGGCGGCTTCTCGAACGACTTCTACATCATCGAGGACGGCACGGTGAAGGTCGAGCGCGAGGGCGAGCACCTCGCCGACCTCGGCCCCGGCGACGTCTTCGGCGAGCAGGGCCTGCTGGAGAAGCAGGAGCGCTCGGCGACGGTGACCGCGACCTCGCCGGTGCGGCTGATCAAGATCGAGCATTGGGAGCTCTCGCGGATGAAGCAGGCGATGCCCGACGTGGTCGAGCAGCTCCGCCAGAAGGTCGAGGAGCGGGCGGACTGAGGCTCGCGCGGCGGCGCGGTCGTGCGCCGCTCAGCCGCTGTAGGCGCCAGCCCGAGCGCCCGCTCGTAAGGCGTCGCGGTCGTGTACGGGCTCGCCGTGGGCGAGGATCACGAGCTCGAACGGCAGCTCGAGCAGGGCTCGCAGGGCAGGCAGCGCCCGATCGGAGTGCGCCGGAGAGTCCCAGACGCGGAGCTCGCCGCCGGGGGCGGCGAAGGCGTCGGCGAACACCAGCGCGCGCTGGTCCGGCAGCCACAGCGGGGTCTCCATGCGCCCGCGGCCGTCGTAGAGCGCGAGCAGGCCGCCGGGGAGCTCGCTGCCGGGCTCGATCGGCTCGAGTTCGGTCGCCGGGACGTCATCGCGCCAGTAGAGCCACGGGCCGAAGGCACGCGCCCCGTAGCGGGCGCTGAACAGGTCGACGTCGCGGACGTGGTCGGGCTTGAGCACGACCGCCATGGTCGGCGGAGCTTCGGCGAGCCGCTCCCAGAGCGCGCCACCCTCATCGCGCGGCGCAAGCGGGTCGAGCACGGCCACCTCGTCGCCGGAGTGGACGCAGGTAGAGGTCACCGTCGGCTCCCAGTCGGAGTCCTCGTTCCAAGCCGGGTGCTCGGTTCGCCAGATCCAGAGACCCGGGGCGAGGTCGCGGATCTCGGTCGCCATGCGGGGCATTCTCCCAGCGCCGCCCGGCGCCGCGACGCGGACTAGACTGCCGCTCGTACATACGGCCGGTGGCCAAGGGAAGTCCGGTGCGAAACCGGCGCGGTCCCGCCACTGTGACCGGGCAAGACGGCCTCGCGAGACACCGAGTCAGCCACTGAGGCGCACCGTCGCCTCGGGAAGGCGCGATAGCCGGCCCGGAAGCCAGGAGACCTGCCTCCGGCCAGCCAATCACGTCCCTCGAGGAAAGGGTGGCTCTTCAATGACCACACGTATCCCCCTCGCGCCAGGCGCGCTCGTGACCCTGGTCGCGATCTGCGCACTGGCGCTGATCCCGGCGTCTGCCTCCGCGGCGGTCACCGCCAAGCTCCGCGTGCTCACCCCGGACCGCGTGCTCGATCCGGGCACCACCTACATCGTCGCCGACGACGTCACCGTCCCGACCCGGCCCGACGCCGACTGCTTCGGGCCTCCGGGCGGCTCCGGGACCGAGTTCGGCTACGAGAAGCCCAACGCGCTCACGCTGCTGGCGACCGCCGGGCGGACGACGAAGAGCGTCGCGCCGCTCTCGCTCACCGACCAGTTCGGCTTCGGCCTCGGCATCTGCGGGATCGGCGGGGCGAAGGCCGTCTCGGGCGAGAGCTTCTGGTACTTCAAGGCCAACCACCTCGAGGCCTCGGTTGGCGCCGACCAGCTCGAGGTCACACGACGGCGACCAGGTCCTCTTCTACCTGGCACCGGACGACTTCCCGAACCCGAACCCGGCCGAGCTCGAGCTGCAGGCGCCGGCGCGCGCGCAGGCGGGCCAGCCGTTCACGGTCACGGTGGTCGAGCACAAGTGCGTGACCGACCAGGACACGTTCGAGACCACGTGCACGAGCGGGCCGGCCGCCGGGGTCACGGTCGGCGGCGGCGACGCGCCGGCGGTCACCGGGGCCGACGGCACCGCGCAGCTGGTGGTCGGCTCGCCCGGCGACGCCCAGATCGGCGCCGGCCGCGGCACCGACATCCCCTCGGAGGTCCTCGCCACGTGCGTCGGCGAGCAGCTCGACGACTGCCCGGCGGTCCGCGGCGAGCGGCTCGTCGGCAGCCCGGAGGGCGACCGGATCAAGGGCACCAAGGGCGACGACTCGATCCGCTCGCGCGGCGGCGACGACCGGATCGACGCGCGCCAGGGCGGCGCCGACACGATCAACTGCGGCAAGGGCCGCGACAAGGTCAAGATCAAGCGGAGCGCGGTGGCGCAGACCGACGTCAAGGGCAGCTGCGAGAAGGTCAGAGAGGAAGTGAGCCGTCGCGCCGCAGCGCGGTCGGGTCGCGGCGGTGCTCGCCGTCGCGACCACCGGCTGCGGCCTCGGGCCAGGGGAGTCGAGCCCCGGGGAGGCGACGCTGACGGTCACCCGCGACTACGGCTCCGAGCCGGTTCTCGAGGCCACCGAGACCGACCCGTCGGAGTCCGAGACCGTGATCCGCTTCCTCGACCGCGAGGCCGAGATCACGACCCGCTTCGGCGGCGGCTTCGTGCACTCGATCGACGGCACCGCCGGTGAGCATCGCCGGCGGTCGCTCGCTCGACTGGTTCTTCTTCGTCAACGGGATCGAGAGCCCGCGCGGCAGCGCCGAGGTCGGCGTCCGGGGCGGCGACCGGATCTGGTGGGACTACCGCGACTGGACGAACGCGATCTCGACGCCGGCGGTGGTGGGGTCATGGCCCGAGCCCTTCCTCCAGGCGTCGACCCCCGACGCCGAGCGGCTCGAGGTCGCGGTCGAGTGCCTGGGGACGCCGGCGCCCTGCGACGAGGTCGCCGAGCGCCTCGACGACGCCGGCGTCCAGGTGAGCCGCGGCCCCGGCGCCGGCGAGGCGGCGGGCCCCCGGCTGCTGGTGGGCCCGTGGGCCCGAGTGCGGGCGGACCCGCTCGCCGCCGAGCTCGACGACGGCCCGGCGACCAGCGGCGTGTTCGCGCGGTTCGCCTCCGGCGGTGGCGGCTGGCGCCTGGAGCTGCTCGACCCGGCGCGGCGAGACGGCGCGCACGCTCGGCGGCGGCAGCGGCCTCGTGGCCGGGGTGCGCCGTCGCTCCGAGCCCGCGACCTGGCTGGTCACCGGCACCGACCCGGCGGGGGTCGAGCGCGCCGCGGAGCTGCTCGGCGCCGACGACCTCTCCGATCGCTACGCGGTCGCGACCGGCGCGGCACGCGACTCGATCCCGGCGCCGGTGACGGGGACGGATGAGGTCGGCGCTCGCCTACCGGCCGCGGCCCGGGCCGCTGGCGGGCGCCAGCGCGGCCTCGGCGACCGTCTACCTCGGGTCGATCGCGGTGGTCGCGTTCGTCTACTCGAACCCGATCGTGCTCGGCGGCACCGCGGCCGCCGTCGCCGTCGCCGGGCTGGCGGCGGGAGCCCGCGGGGCGCTCGCCGCGGCGACCCGCTGGGCGCTGACGCTCGCGGTCCTGATCGTGATCGTGAACGTGATCGCGTCCCAGCGCGGCGACACGATCCTCATCCGCGGCGGCGAGCTCCCCGTGCTCGGGCGGATCGACGTCAGCGCCGAGGCGCTCGTGGAGGGCGCGGTGCTCGGCCTGCGGATCGGCGTCGTGCTGTGCGCCTTCGCGGTGCACACGGCCTGCGTGGACCCCGACCGGATGCTGCGCCTGCTGCGGCCGGTCGCGCGTCACTCGGCGCTCACCGCGACCCTGATCACGCGCATGGTGCCGCTCGCGGCGGCCGACAGCGCGCGGCTGCGCGAGGTGCAGTCGCTGCGGGGGCCCGCCGCGGCGCCCGCCGGCCGCGCGGCGCTCATCCGGCGGCTGGTCGCCGGCTCGCTCGACCGCGCCGTCGACATCGCCGCGACCCTCGAGCTGCGCGGCTACGCGCGCGGCGTCCCGCGCCGGGCCCCGGCGCGCCGCGCCTCCCGCCACGGGTGGCGGTTCGCGGCCGCCGGAGCGGCGATCACCGCGCTCGCCGTCGGCGCCAGGATCGCCGGCGTCGGGAGCTTCGAGGCCTACCCGACGATCGCCCTCGACGCCGACGCGGCGACCCTGGCGCTCGCCGCCGCCCTGCCGCTGCTGGCAGCCGCCCCGTACGCGGGGCTCGACCGCAGGTATCGCGGCCGTGGCTGAGCCGCTGGTGCGCATGGGCGCCTTCTCCTACGCCTACCCCGACGCGCGCGCGCCGGCCCTGCGCGAGGTCGAGCTCGCGCTCGACGCCGGCGAGCTGGCGATCCTCGCCGGTCGCTCCGGATGCGGGAAGTCGAGCCTGCTGCGGGCCTGCTGCGGGCTCGTCCCGCACTACCACGGCGGCGAGGTGGCGGGGACGCTCGAGGTCTGCGGCCTCGACGTGCGTGACCATGGCCCGGCCGAGCTCGGCGGGCTGGTCGGGCTTCGTCGGCCAGGACCCCGAGACGCAGGTCGTCTCGGCCACGGTGCGCGCCGAGCTCGAGCTGCCGCTCGAGCTCCGCGGCGAGCCGCCCGGCGCCCGGGCCCGGGCGATCGAGGAGGTGACGCTGGCGCTGGGCATCGAGGACCTCGCCGAGCGGCCGACCGACACGCTCTCGGGCGGCGAGCTGCAGCGGGTCGCCCTCGCCGCCGCGCTCGTCCTCCGCCCGCGGCTGGTGCTGCTCGACGAGCCCACGTCGCAGCTCGATCCGGTCGCCGGCGACGAGCTGATCGGTCTGCTGAGGAGGCTGAACGAGGAGTGGGGGATGGGCGTGCTGCTCGCCGAGCACCGGCTCGAGCGCTGCCTCGCCGCAGCCGACCGGGTGATCGCCCTGGACTCCGGGCGGGTCGTGCTTCGACGGCTCGCCCCGCGGCTACTGCGAGTGGGCGCTCGCCGCCGATCCGGAGCTGGCGCCCCCCGGTGCGCGCCTGTTCTCGCTCGCCGGGCTCGCGCCACCGCCCGTCTCGGTGAAGGAGGCCCGGGCCGCGCTGCGCGGATCGCCTCGCGGCGGCCGCTCCGGCGCCGCCGGCTCGCACCGGCGAAGCGCCCGTCACGCCGGCTGCGGCGGCGATCGCGCGACGAGGGCGGCGCGCTGGAGGTCGCGCGACCTGTGGGTCGAGCTCGACGCGGGGCTCGGGCCGCGGGAGGTGCTGCGGTGGCTCGAGCTCGCGCTCGAGCCGGGCGAGCGGGTGGCGCTCATGGGCCGAAACGGAGCCGGCAAGAGCACCCTGCTGCGCGCCGCCGCGGGGCTCGTGGCGCCGGCCGCGGATCGATCCGGGCGCCCTCCGGGTGCGCGCTGCTGCCGCAGAGCCCCACCGACCTGCTGATCCGCGAGCGGGTCGCCGACGAGCTTCCGGGCGAGGCGGGACGCCGGGCGCTGGAGGCCGTCGGGCTCGAGTGGGCGGCGGAGAGCGACCCGCGCGACCTCTCCGGCGGCGAGCGCGAGCGCCTCGCGCTGGCGCTGGTGATGGGCGGCCGCGATACCGAGCGCGGCTGCCGGGCCTCGTCTGTCTCGACGAGCCGACCCGCGGCATGGACGCGGCCCGCAAGCTCGAGCTCTGCGGCTGGATCGGCGAGCTCGGCGAGCGCGGCTCGGCGGCGCTCGTCGCCACGCACGACGTCGAGTTCGCCGCCCGGTTCGCCTCGCGGGTCGTGCTGCTCGGCGACGGCGAGCTGATCGCCGACGGCCCGGCGGACGAGATCCTCTCCGGCGGCTGGTACTTCGCCACCGAGGTCGCCCGCATCCTCGGCGCGACGGGGGCGATCACGCCCGAGCAGGGCGCCGAGGTCCTGCTGGCGCGGAGCCCGGGAGGGGGTGGCGAGCGCGTGAGCTGGCAGGTTGTCGACCTTCACCGGCCTGGCGCTGGTGCTCGTCGGCGGCTTCTGGTGGTACGAGCGCTCGCGCCCGACCGCCCGCCTGGTCGCCCTGGTCGCGGCGCTCGCCGCGCTGGCGGTCGCGGGGCGGCTGGTGCTCGCGCCGATCCCCAACGTCGTCGCGACCACGGACATCGCGCTCCTCACCGGCTACGCGCTCGGCGGCGGGCCCGGGTTCGCCGTCGGCGCGCTGGCGGCGCCGATCTCCAACCTCTGGCTCGGCCAGGGGCCGTGGACCGCCTGGCAGATGGCGGGGTGGGGGCTGGTCGGGCTCGGCGGCGCCTGGCTGGCGACGCTCAGCGGGCGCCGCCTCGGCCGGCTCGGGCTGGCGATCGCGTGCGCGGTCGCCGGGTTCGCCTACGGGGCGCTGCTCGACCTCTCGGTGATGGTCACCTACGGCGGCGAGCAGTCACTCGACCGCTACCTCGCGCTCTCGGCCCGCGGCGATCCCGTTCAACGTCGCCCACGCGCCGGGCAACTTCGCGATCGCGCTCGCCGCCGGCCCGGCGCTGGTGCGGATGATCTCGCGCTTTCGCACCCGGCTCGAGTTCACCTGGCGCCCGCGCGGGCGCGCTGCCGCTGCTGCTGGTGGCGACGCTGGTCGGCGGGACGGTGGCGGCGGGTCTCGATCGGCGCCGAGGCGAGGGCCTCGGGAGAGGCGTGGCTGATCCGCGCCCAGGGCGACGACGGCGGCTTCGCCGCGACCGAGGGTCAGCCCTCGAGCCCGGCGATGACCGGCTGGGCGATGCTCGGCCTCGAGGCGTCGCAGACCAACCCGCTCGACGTCGCCAGGGGCGGCCGGACACCGGTCTCCTACCTGCGCTCGGAGGTCGACCGGCTGCGGTCGGTCGGCGACCTCGAGCGCACGATCCTCGCCCTGTCGGCGGCCGGAATCGACCCGCGCAGGTTCGGCGGCGAGGACCTCGTCGCCGACCTGCGCCGGCGCCGCGACGGCGACGGCTCGGTCGACGGCCAGGTCAACCTGACCGCGTTCTACGCGCTGGCGATGCGCGCCGCCGGAGCGCAGACGCGCTCGCTGCGCCGCTCGGCGGCCTGGCTTCGCGGCGCGCAGAACAGCGACGGCGGCTGGGGGATCCAACCGCAGGCCCCGAGCGAGGCGGACTCCAGCGGCGCCGCGCTCCAGGCCCTGGTCGCCGCCGGCGCGCGAGGAGCCGCGACCGACGAGCGGGGCCCGCTGGCTGCGCCGCGCCCAGCGCTCCGGCGGCGGCTACGCCCTCGGCGGAAGCGGCGTCGTCAACTCCCAGTCGACCGCCTGGGCGGTGCAGGGCCTCGCGGCCGTGGGCGGGGAGGCGGGCACGATCGACGCGCGCCGTCGCCTACCTCTCGCGGCTCCGCGCCCCCGACGGCCACTACCGCTACTCCGCTTCCAGCGACCAGACGCCCATCTGGGTCACCGCCCAGGTCCTGCTCGCGATCGAGCGCAAGCCCTTCCCGCTCGCCGCGGTGCCGCGGACGGCGCGCAGCAACCGCGGCGGGGGCGCGGGCTCGGACGCCGGGGATGGGGGAGGGGCGAGCTCCGGCGCCGCGGCGGAGACCCCGGGGACGGAGCCGGCCCCGGCGGGCGGCGGCGAGCGCCGAGCGCGCCGGCGGCGGGGTCCGGGGGCGGCGGGAGTGGCGGGGGCGGTGGCCAGGGCGGTGGAGGTGGAGCGGCGCCGAGTCCTCCGTCGGGCCGGCTCGGGCGGCGGGGCCGAGGAGGCACCGCCGGTCGCGGGGGTCGAGGCGCGAGCGGCGCGGCCGCGGCCGAGCAGGTCGAGGGCGAGCAGGTCGCGGACGGCGAGCCGGTCGCGGTCAGCGTCGCCTATCCGGAGGAGTCGTCGGAGAGCGATGCGACCGGCTACGTGGTCGCGGCCGTCGGCGGCTGCTCGCGATCGCGGCCGCCGCGGGGTTCGCTCTGGTACCGGCGGCGGACGCCCTGAGCCAATCCACGTCGGCGCCTCGCCCGTATGAACCCACGGGGGTCACGGACGTGCGCAAGGAGGTGGAGCTGGGATGGCCGCTAACCGGACGAGGATCTGGATCGGGCTGGCGATCGTGGTCGTGCTCGCGATCGCGGTCGCGCTGATCGCGTCGGGCAGCAGCAGCGGCGGGTACTGATCCGCATTTGGCCACCCGCTAGCGTGCCTGGGCGATGGACGTCGAGGCCGCGATCCGGACCCGCCGCACGCACAAGGCCTACCGGCCCGAGCCGGTCGACCGCGCCACGCTCGACGAGCTCTTCGAGCTCGCCCGCTGGGCGCCCAACCACAACCTGACCAACCCGTGGCGCTTTCGCGTCCTCGGCCCTGCGGCGCTGGAGCGGCTGAAGGAGCGCCGCCGGCCCCGAGGCCGCCTCCAAGCTCGACCGGGCGCCGACCCTGGTCGTCTGCTCGTGCGCGCTCACCGGCGAGGAGGTCCAGGACGAGGAGGACCTGCACGCGACCGGCATCGCCGCCTTCATCGTCCTGCTCGCCGCGCACGCGCGCGGCCTCGCCGGCTACTGGCGCACGCCCGGCGTGCTGCGGACCGTGGCCGGCCGCGAGGCCGTCGGGATCGGGCGACGACGAGCGCTTCGTCGCCCTGATCCATCTCGGTCGCCCCGTGCAGGAGCGCCCCGCGCCCGAGCGCGAGCCCGCCGCCTCCGTGGTCGCCTACCTCGACTGATGAGCTCAGATGCTCTCGCGCGCCGACGCTCTGCGGGCGGTCACCGGCGAGCGCTTCGACGTCGTCGTGATCGGCGGCGGCATCACCGGCGCCGGCGTCGCGCTCGACGCCGCCTCCCGCGGCTACACGGTCGCCCTGGTCGAGCGCGACGACTACGCGATCGGGACCTCCAGCCGCTCGTCGAAGATGGTCCACGGCGGCCTGCGCTACCTGCAGAACTTCGACCTCGGGCTCGTCCGCGAGGCGCTGCTCGAGCGCCAGCTGATGGTCCAGCTGGCGCCGCACCTCGTCTACCCGACGCCCTTCCTGGTCCCGACGCTGGGCGACGAGCAAGCGCAGCCGGTCGATCGGCATCGGCCTGAACATGTACGACGTCATGGCGACCACCCGGGTCGGCATGTCGCGGCGCGAGCGCGCCGAGCGGGTCGCCGGCGAGGACTACTGGGCGCCCAACCGCCACCGCACGATCTCCGGCGAGGAGGTGGCCGAGATGGTCCCGGCGCTCGCCGTCGCGCGACCCGCGCGAGGCCTACCTGTTCTACGACTGCCAGACCGACGACGTGCGCCTCGTGCTCACGATCCTCGGCGAGGCCGAGCGCTACGGCGCCGTCTGCATCAACGGCGCCGAGGTCACCGGCCTGCTCGACCGCGACGGGCCGCGCCGGCGGCGTCGCCTGCGTCGACGCCTCCAGCGGCGAGCGGTTCGAGGTCGAGGCCGACAACGTGATCAACGCAACCGGCGTCTGGGCCGACCGGATCCGCCCGGAGGAGATCCACGACGAGGCCGAGGTGCCGACGATCGCGCCCAGCCGCGGCACGCACGTGACCGTGTCGATGGACCTGCTCCCGGTCGGCAAGGCGGCCTGCATCGTCCCGGCGGGCGCGGACCGGACGATCTTCGCCCTGCCCTGGTACGGGCGCACGCTGATGGGGACCACCGACAACGACTACTCCGGCGACATCGCCCACGTGCGGCCCGGCGACGAGGACATCGACTACATCCTCGACGCCGCCAACGCCTTCTTCGGGCTCGAGCTCGGCCGCGCAGCGACCTCACCGGCGCCTACGCCGGCGTCCGCCCGCTGATCTCCACCGGCGACCCGCGCAAGTCGGTCGACATCTCGCGCAAGGCCGAGCTGTACGAGACCTCCTCGGGGATGCTGACGATCACCGGCGGCAAGCTCACCACCTGGCGGCGGATGGCCAAGCAGGTCGTCGACCGGATGGTCGAGCGCGAGGGCCGGCGTGGCGCCCTGCCGCACCGACGACATCCCGCTCGGGCATGGCGGCGGTCGAGCACGAGCTCGACCCGCCCGAGGGCCTCGCCGAGTCCGACCTGCCCGCCGGGCTACCGCGAGCTGCTCGGCTTCCGCTACGGCCACTTCGCCCGCAACGTGCTCCGGCTCGCCGGCGAGCGCCCGGAGCTCGCGGCGCCGATCGTCGAGGGGCAGCCCGACCTGCTCGCCGAGGCCGTGATCGCCGCCCGGCTCGAGCAGGCGCGCTCGGTCGCCGACGTGCTCCTGCGCCGCACCCGGCTCGGCCTGCTCGCGGCGCCGCAGCTGCGCGACCGCCGACTCGGTGCGGCGCGGTCGCGGAGGCGATGGGCGGGGAGCTCGGCTGGGACGCGGCGCGCGTGGATGCGGAGGCCGAGCGCTGGGTCGCCGACGCCGCGGCCGAGGGGATCGACCCGGCGGCGACGGCCGAGCGCTCGACCGCGCGCCGCCGGACGCGCCGCTCCGTTAGCCTGCGCGGCCGATGGCCACCGAGCTCAAGGACCTGCACCTCGCCGACCTGCACGAGCGCGCGGCCGCGGCCGGGATCGAGGGCTACCGGCTGCTGCGCCGCGAGCAGCTGATCGAGCGGCTCTCCGAGGAAGACGAGGCCTGGGAGGAGGAGGAGGCGCCGGAGCAGGAGGAAGCGTCCGCGGAAGAGGAAGCATCAGAGGAAGAGGAGGCGCCGGAGGCGCCGGCGAGCGAGGCGGACACCGACGAGCTCGTGGTGGTCGAGGCGACGGTGCTCGACGACGCCGAGGACGAGCCGGTCGAGGTCGGCCCGCTCGGCGCCGAGGGCGGCGACGAGCGCGACGACGACCGTGCCCACGGAGGCCGTCCGCGGCGTGCTCGAGCTCACCCGCCAGCGCTACGGCTTCCTCCGGGTCAGCGGCCTCGCCCCGGCCGACGGCGACGTCTACGTCTCCGCGGCCCAGGTGCGCCGCTGCGAGCTGCGCAACGGCGACGAGGTCGCCGGCCCCGCCCGGGAGCCCCGGCGCGGCGAGCGCCATCCGGCGCTGGTCCACGTCGACACGGTCAACGGCGAGGAGCCGCTCGACCGAGGTCCGCCCGGAGTTCGACGACCTCGCCCCGGTCCTGCCCGAGCGCCGGATCCCGCTCGACGGCGCTCGGCGACGACGTCCTCCTCCGCGCCGTCGACCTGCTCGCCCCGCTCGCGTTCGGCCAGCGGGTCCTGGTCCGCGCCGCGCCGCGCTCGGGCCGGACGACCCTGCTGCGCTCGATCGCCCGCGCCGCGGCGAGCGAGGACACGGCGAGGGTGATCGTGGTGCTGATCGACGAGCGGCCCGAGGAGGCGACCGCGTGGCGCGAGGCGGTGCCGGTCGCCGAGTTCGCGATCGCGACCGCCGAGCTGGCGCCGGTCGAGCAGGTGCGGACGGCCGAGCTGGCGCTCGAGCGCGCCCGCCGGCTCGCCGAGGGCGGGATCGACACGGTCCTCGTCTGCGACTCGCTCACCCGGCTCGCGATCGCCGCCGGCGACGTCGACCGAGGTCAAGCGCCTGTTCGGCTCCGGCCGCAACCTCGCCGGCGGCGGCTCGCTGACCGTGATCGCGACCGCGTTCGCCGACGGCGACGACGCGGATGCCGAGCGCGCGGTGGCCACGACCGAGAGCGCGCTCGTCGTCCTCGACCCCGAGCTCGCCGCGGCCGGGATCACGCCCGCGATCCGCGCGCCGGAGTGCCGGGTCTCGAACGAGGATCAGATCCGCGAGCCCGCCGAGCTCGAGGCCGCCCGCAAGCTGCGCTCGCTGCTCGCCGACCTCGACGCCGCGCGAGGCGGCGGACCTGCTGCGCGAGCGGATCGAGGCGACCGCCGACGAACGCCGAGCTGCTCGCCGCGCTCTAGGTCGGGCTAGCGCCGGTAGGCGAGCCCGGCCCAGCTGGGCTCGCGCGAGAGCTCGATCGGCTCGGCGTCGCGATCCGGCTGCACGTAGCCGAAGCTGTTCGACTCGCCGTCGAAGACGATGTCGAGCTCGCCCTCCTTGACCCGCTGGTCGAGCCAGGCGCCGCGGAAGACGAGGCGGCGGATCCAGTGCACGAGGCTGCGGTTCGCGGGGCCGACGAGCTCGGTCCAGTGCTCGTTGATGTGCTCGCCGAGCGGCGAGCTCGGCTCGCGGATCTCGCCGTTGACGGCGAGCTCCAGCAGGTCGTGCAGCTCGTCGCCCTCGAGCCCCCCGTCGACGAAGTCGAGCTTCACCGCGGCCTGCTCGACCCGCTGGCCGAAGTCCTGCTCGTTGAAGGAGAAGCGCAGCTCGCCGTACTCGAGCACGTAGTCGGATCCCGACTCGTAATTGCCTCTGCGCGTTGCCTTCTCCACCAGTTCTTCTCTCCGCCCGCTTCCCAGGTGCGTGCATCTTTGCCGATGCGATCGACCGGCGCGCGAGAACCGCTCGCGGGCTGAACGAGGGTTTGCACCCGCGGGGTCGAAGAAGACCGGTTCGCCTCCGTGTCGGGAGCCCGATGGCCGGGCTCAGATCTCCAGCCGCGAGTCCTCGAGGTCGAGCTCGCGCTCGATCCGGCGCAGGACCTCGTCGTTGATCTCGCCCCGGTCGCGGAGCTCGATCACCGTCGAGCGCTGGGTCTCGAGCAGGTCGCGGACGAGCCGCTGGTAGGCCTCCGACCGGGTCTCGTAGTCGATCCCGTCGCCGCCGATGCCGCCGTCGAACTCGCCGTCGCGCGAGCGGGCGGTGAACCGGCGCTGGCGGTAGACGTAGGCGCCGCGGACGCGCTCGACCGTGTCGTCGAGCGCCCACTCCTCGGCCGCGAGCTCGTCGAGACGATCGAGCGCCGCCTCCGCGGCCCGCAGCCGGGCCTCGATCTCCTCGTGCTCGACCGCGCTCGTCGTCCTCGACGCCGAGCCAGCGGATCAGCGGCCCGCAGGCTCAGTCCCTGGAGCAGCAGGGTCGCGAGGATGACCGAGAAGGTGAGGAAGATGATCAGCTCGCGCTCGGGGAACGGCGCCGCCGGCATCGGTCGCGAACGGCAGCGCGAGAGCCGCCGCGAGCGAGACCGCGCCGCGCATCCCGGTCCAGGCGATGACCAGCGTCTGCTGCCAGGGTGGGCGCGGCTCGCGCTCCCGGATCCGGCGCGAGAGCATCCGCGGGAGGTAGGCGAGCGGGAAGACCCAGGCCAGCCGGACGGCGATCACCGTCGCCGCGACCAGGGCGCCGTCGCGGATCAGGGGGCCGGAGTCGAGACCGCCGAGGCCGTCGATCACCGTCGGCAGCTGCAGCCCGACGAGCACGAAGAGGGCCGAGTTGAGCAGGAAGGAGACGATCTCCCAGACCGCGTGGCCCTGGATCCGGGTCGTCGGCGTCGTCAGCGTCGAGGTGAGCCGGCCCATGTAGATGCCGACGGTGACCGCGGCGAGCACCCCCGAGACCCCGATCGCCTCCGCCGGCAGGTAGGCGAAGTAGGCGGACAGCAGGGCGATCGTGACCTCGACCGGCGGGTTGTCGAGCCGGCGGCGGACGGTGGCGATCAGCGCGCCGATCGCGATCCCGACGGCGACCCCGCCGACCACGCTGACGACGAAGTCGGCGCCGGCGTCCAGGGCGCTGAAACTGCCGGTGACGACGGCGGCGACGGCGAACTTGTAGGCGACCAGCGCCGTGCCGTCGTTGATCAGGCTCTCGCCCTCGACCACGGCCACGATCCGAGGCGGGGCGCCGAGCCGGCGCGCGATCGCGGTCGCGGCGATCGGGTCGGTGGGGGAGACGATCGCACCGAGCACGAACGCCGGCGCCCAGTCGAAGTCGAGCGCCTCGTGGGCGACCACGGCGACCACGATCGCGGTCGCGAGCACGAGCCCGATCGCGAGCAGCGAGATCTGGCCGACGTTGCGCCGCAGCTCGCGCAGCGGAGTGAAGTACGCCGCCGCGTATAGCAGCGGCGGCAGGATGACCAGCAGCACGATCTCGGGCTCGAGCGTGACGTCGGGCATCCCCGGAGCCACGGCGAGCCCGAGGCCGCCGATCACCAGCAGGATCGGGTACGGCACCCGCGCCCACTGGGCGACGATCAGCAGCGCCGTGACCGCGGCGAGGATGCAGAGCAGCGAGAGCTCGGTCGACACGCCGGTAGTTGTAGCGGGGGCCGCCACCGCCGCCGATAGCGGGCTTGGGCCCCCGGGGCTCATAGGATGGGCTTGATGGAGACGCGGGTCGGGGACAACCCCGACTACGGGCGCTACGAGATCCACGTCGACGGCACGCTGGCCGGCTTCACGCTCTACCGGGATCGCGGGGAGCGCCGGATCTCCCTCACCCACACCCAGGTGTTCGACGACTTCAAGGGTCGCGGCGTCGGCTCGACGCTCGTCGCCGGCACCCTCGACGACCTGCGCTCGCGCGGGATCGAGGTGCTCCCGCTGTGCCCCTTCGTCCGCGCGTACATCCGCGATCACTCCGAGTACCTCGATCTGGTGCCGGAGTCCGAGCGGTCGCGGTTCGAGCTCTGAGCCTCCCGTAGCGCCCTCGGGGGGGCACTCGCGCAGGGCCCGGGGTTGTACGGCGCGTGACCGCCACCGCCCATCCGCACCGCTTCCGCCGGCTCCCCACCGCGGAGGTCGCTTCCCGGCGGATCCCGGTGGCGGTCACCCTCCTCTCCCGCCTGCTCGGGCTGGCTCTGCTCAGTCCCGGGCGGGCGGGTGAGGGACTGCTGATCCCGCGCTGTCGCAGCGTGCACACCTTCGGGATGCGGTTTCCGCTGGACGTCGTCTTCCTCGACCGGGCGCAGGCGCCGATCGCCGTCCGCAGGGCGGTTCCGCGGAACCGCGTGGTCGCCGACCGGGCCGCCGCCGCGGTGCTCGAGCTGCCCGCCCGGGGAGCCGGAGCGTGAGCCTCCCGCGGTCCGAGCCCGGGCCGACGGTCGTCGTCTGCGAGGACGACGCGGCGACGCTCGAGCTCCTCTGCGACCACCTCGAGGCCGATCGCTTCTGCGCCCTGCCGGCGCCGAGCGCCGCCGACGCGCTGCGCCTCTGCCACTACAACCACCCCGACCTGCTGCTCCTGGACCTCAACCTGCCCGATGCCTCCGGGCTCGAGGTGCTGCGGGAGATCCGCGCCACCGACGGCGCCACCGGGAGCTACGACCCGGAGCTGCCGGTGATCGTGCTCAGCGGCCGCAGCACCGAGGCCGACCGGATCCGCGGCCTCGGCTGCGGGGCCGACGACTACGTGATCAAGCCGTTCGCGATCCAGGAGGTAGTCGCCAGGATCCGGGTGGTCCTCCGCAGGCGCGAGGGTCGCCGGGGCGGTCCGCTGCGCGTCGGCGAGGTCTTCGTCGACCCCTCGCGGCGCGAGGTCACCGTCCGCGGCGAGCCGGTGCGGCTCGCGAACAAGGAGTTCAGCCTTCTGCGCACGCTGGCCGCCGAGCCCCACCGCGTGTTCACCAAGGACGAGCTCCTCCGCGACGTGTGGGGATTCCGGTCGATGGGGCGGACGCGGACGCTCGATTCGCACGCGAGCCGCCTGCGGCGCAAGCTCGACCCGGAGTCCGGTCGCTATGTCGTCAACTGCTGGGGGATCGGCTACCGGCTGATCGACGCCCCGGCCGACGAGGATGCTGGACTCGATCGCTGAGGCCGCCGTGCTCGCCTGCCCGGTGGCGATCTCGTGTGCGACCGTGGTCGTCGCCGAGCGCGTGCGCACCAGGCGCCGGCGCGAGCTGCTCAACCGCTCGCTGCACGAGCTCCGCCGGCCGCTGCAGGCACTCGTCCTGCAGGCGCGAAGCGCACCGGGGATCGGCGCGCACCGGCGCGGTCAGCTCGAGCTCGCCCTCGACGCCCTCGCCGGCCTCGACCGTCAGGTCAACGGCGGCCCCTGCGAGCCGCGGTCCGAGCTCGTCGACGCGGAGGCCCTGGCGCGGGATGCCGTCGGCCGCTGGCGCGCTTCGGCGGTGCTCGCCGGGCGGCGGATCGAGCTCGCCTGGCACGCCGGCCGTGTCCGTCTCACGTGCGATCCGGGCGCCGTGTCGCGCGCGATCGACAACCTGATCGCCAACGCGCTCGAGCACGGCCGTGGCGCGATCCGCGTCGAGGGCAGCGAACGCCGGGGCAAGCTGCGGATCGTCGTCACCGACGGCGCCGACCCGGGCGGCCTCACCCCGCCGGCGCCGGTATCGAACGGCACCAGGCGCTCGGGCCCGCGGCGGGGTCACGGGCTGCGGATCGTGGCCGACGTCGCCGCCGCCCACGGGGGGCGGTTCGCGGCCTGCGCGCACGCAGCGGGCGCGCGCGCGGTGCTCGAGCTGCCGCTCGCCGCCCCGCACGCCGCGCGGCGGTGAGCCGGCGCGGACGGGCCGCGGGGTTCGCCTGCGCGGCGGCGGTCTGCGCCGGGCTCGCCGCCGCTGCCACCGGCGGCGATCGGTCCGAGACCGAGCTCGGCGAGTTGCGACCGGTCCTGGTCACGACCCGGACCCTGCCCGCGCACCGGCCGCTCCGTCGAGAGGCGCTCGCCGACGCGCTCGAGCTCCGGCGGCTGCCGGAGCGCTTCCTGGCCCCCGACGCGCTCGCCGATCCGGCGCAGGCGGTCGGTCGCCGTCCGGCGGCCCCGATCCCGGCCGGCGGCTACCTCGTCGCCTCCCAGTTCGAGCCGCCGCGCTCAGGCCGCGACGCCCGCGGGCCACAGCTGAGCGGCGGCCGCCGGCCGGTCGAGATCACGGTCGCCGGCGCCGGGGCGCTCGCCGGCGAGCGCGGCGGTCCGGGTAGGCGCGTGGACGTGGTCGTGACCACGGAGCCGACGGCCGGCGCCGGCGCCGGGCGCACCTTCGTCGCCGCGCGGGCCGTCGGCCTGCTCGATCTCCGCCCGGCGACCGGCGACGCCGCGGCGGTCGAGCCGGCGCGCGACCGACACCTGGGTCGCGACCCTGGCGCTCACCCGGCCCGAGGCGCTGCGCCTGATCCACGCCCAGAGCTTCGCCCGCGAGGTGCGCCTGATCGGGCGCTGAGCGCGCGCCCGTCGGCCACGCTCGTAACCCCGCGACGTCTCGGCAGGGACCCGGCGTGTTCCCTGATTACCTAGACCCCGTGCTCCCACAACCGTATCGGCGCATCCTCGCCATCCGACCCGCGCGCGTTCCGCTCGCCGGGGTGGTCGTCGGCCGCCTGCCGATCGCGGCGATGTCGCTGGCGACCGTACTCCTGCTCCGTCACGAGACCGGATCGTTCGCGGTTGCCGGCGCCGTGGAGGCCTGCATCGCGATCGCCACCGCCGCGTCGCTTCCGCTTCAGGGAAGGCTCATCGACCGCTACGGACAGACGCGGGTGCTGCTGCCGGTGGCCGCGCTGAACCCGCCCGCCATGACGGCCTTGGTGCTGGCGGCGAAAGCGGGGGCAAGCCCGCCGGCACTGGCCGCGATCGGCGTCGTTTGCGGGGCGACCGTCCCCGCGCTCGGCGCGTGCATGCGGACGTTGTGGGGGAACCTGATCCCGGATGCGACCCTGCGGCAGAGCGCCTTTGCGCTCGACGCGGTGTTGGTCGAGACAGCGTTCATCACCGGGCCGCTGCTCACGGCCGTGGTGGTCTCGGCCGCCTCCCCGGCACTCGCCGTCCTCGTCAACGCCGGCCTGACCCTCGCGGGCGCCCTCACGTTCCTCCTGTCCAGGGCCTCCCGGCCGGTGGCGCGGCGCGCCGCATCAGGGCGGCTGGGCCGGCCCGCTCGCGTCCGGCCGCCTCGCCCTGCTGGTCGCGGTGCAGGTCCCGCTGGGAGTGGCGATCGGCGCGATGGAGGTGGCGACGGTCGCCTTCGCCACGGAGGAGGGCACCCCGGGGGTCGCCGGCGCCCTGATCGCCGTGCAGGCCGCAGCGAGCTTGGTGGGCGGCCTGTGGTACGGAGCGCGCGCGCATCGCTCGAGCGCCGCAGAGCGCTATCCCGGGCTCCTGGTCTTCATCGCGGTGGCCTTCGCGCCGCTGCTGTTGATGAGCTCGACCGCGACCGCGTTCCCCTTGATGGCCCTGAGCGGGTTTGCGTTTGCCCCCTCGGGCGGCGGTGGTCTTCATGCTGATCGACGAGCTGGCGCCGCCCGGTGGCGCGACCGAAAGCACCAGCTGGGTGTCCACCGCGATCATCACCGGAGTTGCCGCGGGCAGCGCGATCGCGGGCGCCGTGGTGGGAGGCGGGCATGCGCAGTATGGGTACGCCGCCGCCGTCGCTGCCGCGGCGTTCGCCGGCGCCTTGGCGCTGGGCGCACGCCCGGTGTGGCTCGCTGTCGAGGAGGCCGCCTAGTCGTCGCCGTGCGTGTGTGGAGCCGAGGCACGGGGGTATGGATGCTCCATAAGCTTTGTCGGGCGCCACGGGAGGAGCCGCATGCACATAAGGGCCGCCGTCTTCGTGACCACTCTGATGGCGGCACTCGCCGTCGCCGCGCCGGCCGCGGGGCAGACGCCCTGCGATCCGACGCAGACGCCGCCGCAGTTCCGCGGCGAGGTCCCGGAGCTCGCCGACGTGATCCCGTTCCCGGGCGGCGAGGGGGGCGAGGTGACCACCGACCAGGCGTACGCCTACATGGAGGCGGTCGACCGCGCCAGCGATCGGGTGATCACCGGCGCGCTCGGCCAGCGCTCGTGGCGCAGCCGTGAGCTGCGCTACGCGATCGTCGGCAACCCCGGCCGGCTCGAGCCGGCCGCCCTGAGGGAGATCAAGGCGGCGGCCCAGACGCTGCGCGACCCGCAGACCTCCGCGGCCGAAGCCCGTTCGCTCGCGCGGCGCTATCCGGAGATCCTCTGGGTCGCCTCCAACGTCCACGGCGGCGAGGAGTCGGGGACCGAGGGCTCGCTGCGGGTGCTCTACGAGCTCGCCGACCGCCGGGACTGCGCCGCGCAGCGGATCCTCGCCAACGCGATCGTCGTCCTGCTCCCGATCCAGAACCCCGACGGGCGCGAGGCCGACACGCGCCGCAACGCCTACGGCTTCGACCTCAACCGCGACTGGTTCGCCCGCACCCAGCCCGAGACCGACGCCAAGCTCGAGCTGCTGCGCGAGTACCCCGGCCCGCTGTTCATCGACGCGCACGAGATGGGTGGCACGAGCTTCTTCTTCCCGCCGAACGCCGATCCCGTCTATCACGAGATCACCGGCGAGGCGATCAACTGGATCAACAACGTCTACGGCGCCGCGATGGCCGAGGAGTTCGACCGCCAGGGCATCGACTACTTCAACCGCGACGTCTACGACCTCTTCTACATGGGCTACGGCGACACCGTGCCCGCGACCGGGTTTGGCTCCGCCGGGATGACCTACGAGAAGGGCAGCGAGAGCCCGATCTCCGACCGCTCCTACGAGCAGTACCTGACCCAGTGGGTGTCGCTGTCGCAGGCGGCGACCTACAAGGAGGAGATCCTCACCGAGTGGGCGGGCGCCTGGCGGCAGGCCTACTCGCAGGGGGAGCGCGGGGTGCTGGAGCCGAACGAGCTGGTCAACCCGGGCGACCTCGTCACCGAGGTCCCCGACATGCGAGTGCGCCACTACTTCATCACCGAGCGCAGCGCCGGCAAGCAGGATGAGGTCGCAGGAGATGATCCGCCGGCTGCAGCGGATGGACGTCGACGTCTACAGGCTGCGAGAGGGGCTGTTCGTGCCCGACTTCACGCCCTACGGCCGCCCGACCGGCCGCGAGTGGATGCCGCCGGGCACCTGGTACGTGCCGATGGCGCAGATGCAGAAGCACTGGGTGCAGGCGATGCTGCACGAGGACACCTACACCCCGTTCCCCTACTTCTACGACGTCACCGCGTGGAGCCAGCCGCTGCTGTTCAACGTTCACGGCGGCTACTCCGGCAGGCCCCTCGACGTCAACGCGCGGCGCGTCGCCGAGCTCGAGCAGCCGCAGGCCGAAGCGCCGGCGGAGCAGCCGCGGATCGCCCTGTTCCAGCTCTCCGAGGACTCGACCTCGGCGATCGAGTCGAGCGGCTGGCTGCGCTACCTGCTCGACCGGGTCTGGAAGGTCGACTACCAGGACGTCACCGCCGCCCGGATCGCCGGCGGCGCCCTCGACCGCCGCGACGTCCTCGTGGTGCCCAACGGGCCCGCGGACGAGGGCCTCGCCGATCTCGGCGCCGCCGGGCGCCAGGCGATTCGCCGCTGGGTCAATCGCGGCGGCCATCTGGTCGCCTGGCGTGGAGGCACCGAGTTCGCGGCCCGGCTCGGGGTGAGCACGGCCACGCTCGAGGACCCGACCTCCGATGCCCCCGGCACCTTGTTCCGGGTCAGGGTCGACCGCGACAGCCCGCTGCACTCCGGGGTCGGCGACGAGGCCTACGCCTTCTACGAGTACGACAGCGTGATGACCGCGTCGGCGCCGGAGCAGGTCGCGGTCGAGTTCCCGCCCGCCGCCTCCGGAGACTGGTTCGTCTCCGGCTTCGCCCAGCGCGCCGAGGAGCTCGGCGGGACCGCCGCCGTGATCGATGAGCCGGTGGGCAGGGGCCGGGCGACCGTGTTCTCGGTCGAGCCGAACTATCGCGCCTTCACCACCGGGTTCCAGCAGATCCTGCGCAACGCGCTGCTCGGCGCCGAGCCCGCGTCCGCGCGCGGGCGGTCCGCAGCGGCGGGCTCCGCGGCGCGGGCGGCGGTCGAGCGGCGGGCGCGGGACGCCGCGCGCGGGCTGGTCGGCGACACCGAGGCGATCCGGCTCGCCGTCTCGCCCACGACGGCGCCTGCGGCGGAGGACGTGCTCAGCGGCTTCGGCGCCGACTACAGCGTCCAGCGCAGCCCCGGCCGGGTCGGCTACGTGATCGCCAACCCCGAGGGGCTCACCGCCGACGAGCACCCGTTCGCGCGCCTGCTTCCGGCGGCGCTCGAGGATGCCGGGGTCGCGACCATCGCGCTGAAGATGCCGTAGGCGGCCGTAGACCGCGCCAGCGTCAGGCCTCGTCGGCGAGGGCCGCCTCGAACGCGGCCCTCGCGTCGTCGCCGCGGACGCAGAAGACGATCCGCTCGAGCCCGCTCTCGCCCGCCAGGTGCCGGCGCACCTGCTCGACCTCGATCCGGGCCGCGTCCGTGAGCGGGAAGCCGCCGACGCCGGTGCCGAAGGCGACCAGGGCGAGCGAGCGGGCGCCGAGCTCGTCGGCGACGCGCAGGGTGCTCGCCGTCGCCTCGCCGATGATCTCCGCCGAGGTTGGCCCGCCGAGGCGCATGGTCGCCGCGTGGATCACCCAGCGCGCGGGCAGCTCGCCGGCGCCGGTCGCGACGGCGGCGCCGAGCTCGATCGGAGCGCGCTCGTCGCTCTCGCGCTGGACCTCTGGCCCGCCCGCCCGCGAGATCGCGCCCGCGACGCCGCCGCCGTGTCGCAGCTCGGTGTTGGCCGCGTTGGCGATCGCGTCGACCTCGAGCTTGGTGATGTCGCCGTCGAGCACCTCGATCGTCGCCACGCATCGAGAGCTAGAGGAGCCTCACTCGACCAGGGCGGCGAGGATGCTGAGCGCGCCGGCGATCGCCGCGGCCACGAGCGCAGCGCGATGGTGGGAGGAGTCGTCGAGGCGGCGGAAGACCGCGGCGCCGAAGCGGTGGCCGATCAGCAGCACCGGGATGCACGCGAGGGTGACGCCGAGCTCGGGCAGGGCGTGCCCGCCGTCGGAGGCGATCAGGACGACGGGCAGCGCGAGGACGCTCAGCCCGAGCAGCGCCGCCGCCAGCGAGTCGCGCAGCCGAGCGCCGCGCAGCCCGAGCCAGCCGAAGACGAGCAGCAGCGCCGGGCCGTTGACCGTCACCGAGGTCGTCAGCGCCCCGGCGGCGAACCCGCCCCCGACCTCCATCGCCCGCCCGTCCCCCCGGGCGTGCGAGCGATCGGGGCGGTCGGCGCCGACGATGGCCTGCACCGCGGCGCCGGCGAGGACGATCACGCCCACCAGCAGCTGCAGCAGCCGCTGGTCGGCCTGGGTCACGATCCAGGCGCCGGCGACCATGCCCGGGATCGAGGCGGCGAGCATGATCGCGACCGCGCGCCCGGCGACGTCGGTCCGCCGGCGCTCGGTGCCGAGCACGAGGACGTTGATGACCACGCCGAGCAGCAGCACCAGGGTCACCGCCTGCTCCGGATCGAAGGCGGCGAAGGCGGCCGGGGCGACGAAGAAGGCAAAGCCGAAGCCGATCGCCGCCTGGACGGACATCCCGATCAGGACCGCGACCAAGACGAGTACGTCGAGCCCGGTCACCGGGCGAGGATATGGACTCGCGAACCGGCAAACTGGACCGAGGATGGAGGTGGCGACAAGCGAGCGCGCCGCGCGGTCGTCACGACCATGCGATGCCGACGGGGGGCTCGGAGCTGACCGCATTGGCGGTGAGCGCGACCCTGCACTGCCTCACGGGTTGCGCGATCGGCGAGATCGCCGGGATGGCCATCGGCACCGCTGCCGGATTCGCCAACGGCACCACGGTCTTGCTCTCGGTCGTGCTCGCCTTCGTCTTCGGCTACGGGCTCACCAGCCTGCCGCTCCTGCGGGCCGGGCTGCCGATCCAGCAGGTCGTCGGCGTCGCCTTCGCCTCCGACACGCTCAGCATCGCGACGATGGAGATCATCGACAACGCGATCATCGTCGCCCTGCCGGGTGCGATCGACGCCGGGCTGGACTCGCTGCTCTTCTGGGGCGCCCTCGCCTTCGCCCTCGCCGTCGCCGGCGTGCTCACCGTGCCCCTCAACCGCTGGCTGCTCGCCCGCGGCAAGGGTCACGCCGCGGTGCACGAGACGGGGATCCACGGCGGGCCTCCGATGCGGGTCGTCGGCGCGATCGCCGTGCTCGCGTTCGTGTTCGGCGCCGCCGTCCTGATCGCCGAGTTCGTCGTCGGTTAGAGGCCGTTTGGAGCCGACCCGGTTTGCGTATAGGTTTGGTCCTACGCAGAATCGTGGTCTCGTAAAGGGGAGAAAATATGGTCCGCACACTCAGGGACCGGCTCACGTTCGCAGGCGTCGTCTCGGTCACGGCGCTCCTTGTCGCTCTGGCCGGCGGCACGGCTTACGGCGACCCGAGCAGCGACCCCGCCACGAGCATGGCCGGCCCTCGGCACGGACCGCGTCGGCGACCGCAAGGCGGAGGGTCTCGGCCCGGTCGGGGTGCGTACGTCGGATACCCCCGACGTCCCGGGTGAGCCCGTTGAGGACGAGCCCAGTTCGTCGGTCCTAGGGGAGAGCCCTGCGCCGGTGGGTGATTCCCCCGCTCGTCTGCGCGCTGCCGCGGCGAACCACGGGTCCGCACGGGTCATCATCACCATGAAGCAGGATGTGGCCGTCGAGGCGGACCTGACCAGCCGGCAGGTCAGGCAGCAACGGGCCGCGATCGCGACCCGGTTGGACTCTCTCGACCGGATCCTCGCCGGCACGGCCTCGCGAGTCGTCACCGAGTTCACCGTCGTCCCGGCGGCTGTGGCCATCGTGGACGCCGAAGGCCTCGAGGCCCTGTTGGCCGACCCGACGGTGGCGGCGCTGACGCTCGACCGGGAGGCGCCTATGGCCCTCGACGTGTCGACGGGCATCATCGACTCGGACCTGCTCAACACCGCCGGCGTCCTTGGCAACAACTTCGAGGGCAGCACCGGCGGGCCCTACGAGGTGGCGATCCTGGACTCGGGCGTCGACAACCAGCACAACGCGTTCGCCGGTCGGATCGTGGCGCAGGCCTGCTTCTCGGCCACGTCCTTCTGCCCCAACGGCGGTACGTCGCAGATCGGGGGCGCCGCGGCGACAACTGCACCTACTCCACGCAGTGCGACCACGGCACGCACGTCGGCGGCATCGCCGCCGGCTCGGCTACACGGGCGGGCACGAGGGCGTCGCCCGGGGCGCGCGGCTCGTGGCCGTCCAGGTCGGGCACCGGTCGACCTCGTGTAATGCCGGGGAGGCAAACCCCTGCTGGCGTTACTTCTTCAGCGACCTCGACCTCGCCCTCCAGCACGTCCTCGACCTCCGCAACGGAGGGCGCAACATCGCCGCGATCAACCTGAGTCTGGGCGGCCCGCTGCACACCACGGAGGCCAACTGCGGCGCTGCCTTCCCGAACACGCAGAACCTGGCGGCCAACCTGCAGGCTGCCGGCGTCGCGGTCGTCGCGGCGGCAGGCAACGACGGCTCCGGCAACCAGCGTGAGCTATCCGGGCTGCCTGCCGAGCACCTTCACGGTGGCGGCGACGGACGACAGCGACATCCCGGCGGGGTTCAGCAACAACAACGCGATCACCGACTGGTGGGCGCCCGGCGTCAGCATCGATGCGCCTGTCACCAGCGGGCCGGACGCCCACGGGACGAAGTCGGGCACGTCCATGGCCACCCCGCATGTCGTGGGCGCGATGGCGCTCCTGCGCGAGTGCGTCGACGGCAACGGCGTTCCGCAGACGGCCGCTGCAGCCGCCGCGGACCTGTCCGCCACGGGTGTGGCGATCACCCCGACGGCGTGACCCGACCGCGCATCAACGTCCTGGACGCCGCGACCCGGAACGTGAACAACAACGACTTCGCGTCTCCGGAGACCCTCCCGGCCAGCCCGGCGGCAGGGGGGTTCAACGACTTCGACTTCACCGTGTGCTCGGACACCGAGCCGGGTGAGCCGGGGCCGTTCAGCATCGACAACGGCATCTGGTACAGCTGGACGCCTGCGGTCACCGGCACCGCGACGATCTCGACCGAGGACGACGGCAGCAACGTCACCACCTTCGACACGACGTTGGCGGTCTACACCGGCAACACGCTGGGCAGCCTCCAGGTCCACGCGTTCGACGACGACGCGGGCACCGGTAATCGGAGCCTCATCGTGGTCCCGGTCCAGGGCGGTACGACCTACCGGATCAAGGTCGACGGCTTCGCAGCGGCGAACGGATTGCTCAACCTGCACCTCGAGAACGGTCCTCCGCCGACGTGTGGGGGAGTGGCGGCCACCCTTGTCGGCGGCGTCAGCGGCGACGCCATCAACGGCACGGCCGGCAACGACGTGGTCGTGTCAGGGGGCGGTGACGACACCATCGACACCGGCGACGGAGACGACCGGGTCTGTTCGGAGGCCGGGATCGATGAGATCAATACCGGAAACGGCGACGACTTCGTCCTCGGCGGTCCGGACGCGGACACGGTTCGCGGAGAGGCCGATAACGACACCCTCGTCGGCAACGCCGGTGGTGGTGACACGAACGACGTCGGTGACACGATCGTAGGGCGGCCCGGGAAACGACTTCCTCGACGGGTGGGTCGGTGACGACGTGCTCGTCGGTGGACCTGGCGACGACCAGCTGAGGGGCGAGGCCGGTGTCGACCTGGTCTCGTACGCCTCTTCGGCTGCGGGTGTGACGGCGGACTTGACGCTAACACGGCGACAGGCGAGGGCAGCGACACCTTCGTGGGGTCGAGAACCTGAACGGGTCCGCCTTTGCGGACCGCTTGGACGGGGGCGCCGCCGAACGTGCTCGGGGGTTGGGCGGGGAACGACGTCTCAACGGAGGGGTCGGCGACGACACGGTGGCTGGTGGCCTGGGCGACGACAGTCTCAACGGACAAGGGGGCGACGACACGGTGAGTGGTGGCCCGGGGGACGACAGCTTGGTCGGTCGTGACGGAGACGACTCGATCGACGGGGGTCCGGAGATCGACGAGTTGGTCTTCGAAAAATCGGAGACGGGGGTGGTGGTCGACCTGGCCGCCGGTACAGCTGTCGGTGAAGGCACGGACTCGGTGACGACGATCGAGAACGCCGTCGGGTCGGACTTCGTCGACGTCCTGCGGGGCACCGGGGCCAGGAACGAGTTCTTCGGTGGTTTGGGCAAGGACACCTTGGTGGGCCGGGACGGCAACGACCGGATGTTCGGTGAGCAAGGTCCCGACCGGCTGTTCGGCAACGACGGCGAGGACCTCCTCGACGGCGGGACACAGGTCGATATCTGCGACGGAGGTGCGGGAGCGAACACCCTGATTTCGTGCGAGAACTGACGGGGAGCTTGATCAGGGGCGAGAACGGCCCCGCCCGCGCCTCAACCAGGCATCGCCACCGCCGACGACCACGCCGTCGCCTTCGCCGCCGAGCTGCGGCTGCGGCTTGTCGATCGCCGCCGCGCCGAGGCGTCGGCCGGCGAGCCGGGCGGCGAGCTCGAGCCGGCGGTGCGCGAGCTGGTCGACGAGGCCGCGGCGATCCTCTCGCCGGCCCGCCGCGAGCAGCTCGTCGACCTGATCCTGCGCGACACCGTCGGGCTCGGGCCGCTCGAGGAGCTGCTCGCCGACGACGAGGTCGAGGAGGTGATGGTCAACGGCCACGAGTCGGTCTACGTCGAGCGCGGCGGGCGGATCGAGCCGACCGAGGTCCGGTTCGAGTCCGAGCAGGCGCTGCGCGACGCGATCGAGCGCATCCTCGCCCCGGTCGGCCGGCGGGTCGACGAGCTCAGCCCGATGGCCGACGCGCGGCTGGCCGACGGCTCGCGCGTCAACGTCGTGATCCCGCCGCTCGCGGTCGACGGGCCGGCGCTCTCGGTGCGCCGCTTCTCGGCCCGCCGCCCGGGACCCGAGGAGCTGGTCGCCGCCGGGACGCTCACCGCCGAGGTCCGCGACCTGCTCGCCGAGGCGGTCGCCGCGCGGCGCAGCGTGCTCGTCTCGGGCGGCACCGGCTCGGGCAAGACGACGCTGCTGAACGCGCTCTCGGCCTGGATCGATCCCGGCGAGCGCGTGGTGACGATCGAGGACGCGGCGGAGCTTCGGCTGCGCCAGCCGCACGTCGTCCGGCTGGAGAGCCGGCCGGCGTCGATCGAGGGGCGCGGCGAGGTGACGATCCGCGACCTGCTGCGCAACGCGCTGCGGATGCGCCCCGACCGGATCGTGATCGGCGAGGTGCGCGGCGCCGAGGCGCTCGACCTGCTCACCGCGCTCAACACCGGCCACGACGGCGCGCTCTCGACCGTGCACGCGAACTCGCCCGACGATGCGCTGCGCCGGGTCGAGACGCTGGCGCTGATGGCCGGGGTCGGGCTCCCGCACGAGGCGATCCGCGAGCAGCTCGCGCGCGGGCTCGACCTGATCGTGCACATGGCCCGCGACCACGATGGCGGCCGCCGGGTGACCGAGGTCGCCGAGGTGCTGCGGGCCGCGGCCGGGGTCGCGGTGCGCGAGGTCTGGCGGCGCGAGTGAGCGCCGGCGAGGCGATCGGGGTCGCGCTCGCCGCCGGCGCGGGCGGGCTCGCCGCCGTTGCCGCTGCGCGAGGCGGCGCTGGCGGCGCCGGGCGCCGCGCGCTGGCTCGGCGAGGCGCTCGAGCCGCTGCGGCGCGCCGGCCGCGAGGGCCACGTGCCCACCGAGCTCGAGCGGCGGCGGCTGGCGGCGCTCGGCACGCTGGCGATCGGGCGCCGCGGCGCTGGTCGTCGCTCGGACCGGGGCCGGCGGCGGTCGCTCGCCGCGGCCGGGCCCGGCCGCGGCCGCCTGGGCGGTCTCCCGCCGCCGGGCCGCCTACCGCCGGGCGGTCGATCGCGGCCTGCCCGAGGTCGCGACCGCGGTGGCCGACGCGCTCTCGGTCGGGCGCTCGGCGCGGGCCGCGCTCGCCGCCGCCGCGGCCTCGCTCGAGGGGCCGCCGGCGCGCGAGATGGAGCGGCTGCGCGCCGAGCTCGCGCTCGGCGCCTCGACCGCGGAGGCGCTCGAGGGCCTGCGCCGCCGGCTCGACTCGCCGCGGGTCGACTCGTTCGCGGCCGCGCTGCTCTCCCAGCAGCTCGCCGGCGGCGACCTCGCGACGCTGCTGCGCCGCTTCGCCGCCGCTGCGGCCGACCGCGACCGTACCGAGGCCGACGCGCGGTCGGCGACCGCGCAGGCGCGGTTCACCGGCCTGCTGGTCGTCGCGATGCCGGCCGGCGCGGCGCTGCTCGCCGAGCTGCTCTCGCCGGGCTTCGTCGGCGGCCTGCTCGCCAATCCGGCGTCGGCGCGCCTGCTCGCCGCGCGCGCCGCGCTGCAGCTCGCCGGGTTCGCGGCGATCAGGCGCCTGAGCCGGGTGGACGCCGGGTGACGCGCGGCGCTGGCGGCGATCGCGGTCCTGCTCGCCTTCGGCGCGGCGTGGGAGCTCGCCGGCGCCGCCGGCGAGCGGCTGCGGCCGGCGCCCGCGCGGCGCTCGCCTCGGTCTCCGGCGGGCGCGCGGGCTCGCTGGCCGAGGCCGGCGAGCGGCTCGGGCTGCCGCGCGCGGCTCGAGCGCGCCGGGCTCGCCGGCCGGGTCGAGCCGCGCGCGGTCGTCGCCGCGAAGCTCGGCGGCGCGGCGGTCGGCGGCGCTGGTCGCGCTCGCCGCCGCCCCGGCCGTCCCGGCGCGGCTCGCGACTCGCCGGTCGCGCTCGGGTTCGTCGCCGCCGGCTTCCTCGCCCCCGACGCGCTGCTCGAGCGCCAGGCGCGGCTGCGCCGGCGCCGGTTCGTCGCCGCGCTGCCGGACGCGCTCGACATGCTCGCCGTCGGCGCCGCCTCCGGCCGCGACCCGGCGACCGGCCTCGGCGAGATCGCCGCCGGGACCAGCGGGCCGCTGGCGCTCGAGCTCGGGCGCGCGGTGGCCGAGGTCGAGTGCGGCAGGCCGCTGCGCGACGCGATCGACGAGCTGCGCGGCGCGGGTCGCGGCGCCGAGGTCGGCGCGCTGGCCGCGGCGCTCGAGCGCTCGCGCACCTACGGCTCGCCGCTCGCCGAGCAGCTTCACCTGCAGGCGACGGCGCTGCGCCGCGACGCCCGCCGCCGGCTCGAGGAGCAGCGCCGCGCGCGCGGCGCCGAAGATCCAGCTCGTCGTCGCGCTCGTCCTCGTGCCCTCGGTGCTGCTGACGATCCTCGCGGCGATCGTCGCCCACTCCGACGCCCTGCTCGGCAACCTCTGACCGAGGGCTTCACGTCACGCGGACCCGCCTCGCGAATAGACTCGGCCCGTGCGGAGGAGACGACCGGCGACCCCACCGCGACCGGCGATCTGCCCGGCCGCGAGGACCTCGGTCGGAGCGACACGAGGTCCGCCCGAGCGCCTTGCCGCGCCGGTGCGGGTCGCGCTTGCGCAGAGGCTGATCCGCCCGACGGCGTAATAGACTCGCCGCGATGCATGCCAGCGCGGGAAAGGAAGCCTTGCGCGGGGGCATCGACCTCGGCGGGACCAAGATCCAGGCGGCGATCGTCAGCCCCGCCGGCGAGGTAGCGGCGAGGCGCGCCGCCCGACGCCGACCGAGGGCGGGCCGGCGGACGTCGCCGCCGAGATGGCGAAGGCGCTGGTCGAGGCGGCGGACGCGGCCGGCGTGCAGACCGACTCGCTCGCCGGGGTCGGCGTCGGCTCGCCCGGCGACACCAACGAGGAGACCGGCGACGTCTCGGAGGCCCGCAACCTCCCCGGCTGGGAGGGCAGCTTCCCGCTCGGCCCGACGCTCGCCGAGGCGCTCGGCGACGGAGGTGCGGATCGGCAACGACGTCGACGTCGCCACCAACGCCGAGTTCAAGCTCGGCGCCGGCAAGCCCTACGACTCGATCCTCGGCGTCTTCTGGGGCACCGGGGTCGGCGGCGGCCTGATCCTCGACGGCAAGCGCTGGACCGGGCGCGGCGCCGCGGGCGAGATCGGCCACATGGTCGTCAAGGACGGCGGCGCGGCGCTGTCCCTGCGGGCGCCGGGGCTGCATGGAGGCCTACGCGGGGCGCGGCGCGATGGAGGCACCGGGCCCGCAAGCTCCACGACGAGGGGCGAAGACGAAGCTGTTCGAGATCATGGAGGAGCGCGGCCGCGACCGGCTCACGAGCGGGATCTGGGAGCGGGCGCTCGACCATCACGACGACGCTCGCCGAGGAGCTGATCGAGCGAGGCGCTCGAGGCGCTCGGCGCCGGCGTCGCCTCGGCCGTCAACCTGCTCGACGTCGAGGCGGTGATCATCGGCGGCGGCCTCGGGGTCCGCTTCGGCGACCCCTACGTCGAGAAGATCGCCAAGCACGATGCACCCGCACCTGTTCGTCGACGAACGCCCGCCGGCGATGCACGTCGCCGCGCTCGGCGACCTCGGCGGCGCGATCGGCGCCTGCCTGCTCTTCGACGAGTAACTCGCGCCACGCCCGGCACGCTCGAGCAAGGTCCGCGGCTACGCCGCGGACGTGCGTCCGAGCGAGGCGGCGGCCGCTGGCGCGAGTCGTTCGTCAGGCAGCCACGGCTTGCGCCAGCGCGCCGTGGCCGGCGAGCAGGTGGCTCGCTGACTCGGGGCCCCAGGATCCCGGGTCGTAGGGCTCGACCTGCGGCGGGTTGTCGAGCAGCGGCTGGACGATGCGCCAGGTCTGGTCGATCGCGTCGAAGTTCGGGAACAGCTGCGGGTCGCCGCGCAGCGCGTCGCGGAGCAGGCGCTCGTACGGCTCGGGCTGCTCGGAGTCCTGCTGGTCGAAGAGCAGGTCGAGGTGGACCCGGTGCAGCGCGTCCTCGCCCGCCTTCTTCGCCATCAGGCAGATCTCGGCGCCGGGTTCGGGCTTCACCCGGATGATCAGCTCGTCGGGGTCGGGGACCATGCGACCGCCGATCCCGAGCCGCGGCGGGCGCTTGAAGACGACCCTGATCTCGGTCGCCTCGACCGGCATCGCCTTGCCGGCGCGGATGTAGAACGGCACCCCGGTCCAGCGCCAGTTGTCGACCTCGAGCTTCAGCGCGACGAACGTCTCGGTGTCGGAGCCGAGCTCGACCCCGTCGACCTGCTGGTAGCCGCGGTACTGGCCGCGGAAGTAGCGGTTCGGGTCGGCCGCGGGCATCGCGCGGAACAGGTCGGTGCGGCGGTCGCGGATCGCGTCGGCGTCGGCGGGCCCGGCGGAGGGCGGCTCCATCGCCACGAGGCGCGAGGATCTGCAGCAGGTGGTTCTGGACCACGTCGCGCAGCGCGCCGACCGGGTCGTAGAAGCTGCCGCGGTCGTCGACCCCGAAGTCCTCGACCATCGTGATCCGCACGCGAGTCGACGAACTGGCGGTTCCAGACCGGCTCCAGGATCGTGTTCGCGAACCGCAGGTAGAGGATGTCCATCACCGGCTCCTTGCCGAGGAAGTGGTCGATCCTGTAGATCTGATCCTCGGTCAGGACCTCGCAGAGCTCCGCGTTGAGCGCCTGCGCCGAGGCGCGGTCGTGGCCGAACGGCTTCTCGAACACCACCCGCGCGTCCTTGGTGATCCCGGCGCCGTGGAGGCCCTTGACCACGATCCCGAACAGCGACGGCGGGACCTCGAGGTAGAAGACGGCCTGCTCGTACTCGCCCATCTCCTCGGCCAGCCGCTTGTAGAGCTCGGGCTCGTCGAACTCGCCCTGGACGTAGTCGAGCCGCTCGTCGAGCCGCTTGATCGCCTCCTCGTCGGGGTCGGAGACCTTGGCCTGGATCGCCTCCCGCGCCTTGCCGTCGAGCTCGTCGCGGTCCCACTTGTTGCGCGCGATCCCGAGTATCCGGCGGCAGTTGAGCTCGCCCCGGCACTCGAGCCGGTAGAGCGCCTCGAAGGTCATCTTCTTCGCCAGGTCGCCGGTGATCCCGAAGATCACGAGGATGTCGGCCTCGGTCGCCATCGACCCGGAGACTATTGGCAGGCGCTCCGCGCTTAGTATCCAGCCCATGCAACTGGGCATGGTCGGACTCGGGCGGATGGGCGCGAACCTGGTTCGCCGCCTGATGCGCGACGGCCACGAGTGCGTCGTCTTCGACGTCAACCCCGACGCGGTCGCGACGCTCGCCGGCGAGGGCGCGACCGGCGGCGACTCGCTCGACGACTTCGTCGCCAAGCTCGAAAAGCCCGCGCGCCGTCTGGGTCATGGTCCCGGCCGGCGAGATCACCGAGAGCACCGTCAACGAGCTCGCCGTCGAAGCTCGAGTCGCGGCGACGCGATCATCGACGGCGGCAACTCCTACTACCGCGACGACATCCGCCGCTCGGCGGCCGCTCGCCGAGCGCGGGATCGACTACATCGACTGCGGCACCAGCGGCGGCGTCTTCGGCCTCGACCGCGGCTACTGCCTGATGATCGGCGGCCCCGACGAGGCGGTCGCAGCGCCTCGACCCGATCTTCGCCACGATCGCCCCCGGCGTCGACTCGGCCGAGCGCACGCCCGGCCGCGAGGGCGACGCCTCGACCGCCGAGAACGGCTACCTGCACTGCGGCCCGAGCGGCGCCGGGCCACTTCGTGAAGATGGTCCACAACGGGATCGAGTACGGGATCATGGCCGCCTACGCCGAGGGCCTCAACATCCTCAAGAACGCCGACGCCGGCAAGCACGAGCGCGAGGCCGACGCCGAGACCGCGCCGCTCACCGACCCGCGAGTACTACCAGTACGAGCTCGACCTCCCCGAGGTCGCCGAGGTCTGGCGCCGCGGCAGCGTGGTCGGCTCCTGGCTGCTCGACCTGACCGCGGCGGCGCTGGTCGAGTCGCCGACACTCGACGACTTCGAGGGCCGGGTCTCGGACTCCGGCGAGGGCCGCTGGACCTCGATCGCGGCGATCGAGGAGGGGGTGCCGGCGCCCGTGCTCAGCTCGGCGCTCTACTCGCGCTTCGCCTCCCGCGGAGCTCGACGACTTCGCCGACAAGGTGCTGTCGGCGATGCGCAAGCAGTTCGGCGGCCACGACGAGAAGAAGTAGGGCGCGGCCTCCGAGCGTGACCGAGGAGGTCGTCGCCGACGCCGAGGCGGCTGCGGCTGCGCGGCGCCGAGCTGATCGCCGAGGCGGCGCGGCGGCGATCGCCGCGCGGGGCTCGTTCTCGCTCGCGGTCAGCGGCGGCCACGCACCGTGGCGGATGTTCGAGCTGCTCGGCGAGCACGACCTCGACTGGGAGCGGATCGACCTCTTCCAGGTCGACGAGCGGATCGCTCCCGCCGGCGATCCCGACCGCAACCTCACCCACCTGGTCGAGAGCCTGCCGCCCGCCGGCGTCGCGCGGGTGCGGCCGATGCCGGTCAACGACGACGACCTCGATGCCGCCGCGGCCCGCTACGCCGACGAGCTCCCGGCGCGCTCGACCTCGTCCACCTCGGCCTCGGCCCCGACGGCCACACGGCCTCGCTGATCCCGGGCGACCCGGTGCTCGAGGTCAGCCGACCGGCTGGTCGCGGTCACCGGCGAGTACCAGGGCCGACGGCGGATGACGCTCACCTATCCGGCGATCGAGGCCGCGCGGCGAGGTGCTCTGGCTGGTCACCGGCGCCGACAAGCCCGAGGGGCTGGCGAAGCTGCGCGCCGGCGATCGCGTCGATCCCGGCCGGGCGGGTGCGGGCGCGCAAGGCGACCGCTGATCGCCAGCGCCGAGGCGATCGAGCCGACGAGCTAGAGCGAGCGGTGCTCGACCTCGTCGCCGCGGGCGACGATCACGTCGGCGACCAGGCCGGGCGGGAAGAGGCCGTGGTCGACGACCCCGGGGGTCGCCGAGAGCCGCGCCGCGAGCAGGATCGGGTCGCCGACCTCGCCCGAGTAGTCGGCGATGACGCCGCCGTCGGGCGACGCCGGCGCGCCCTCGCGGATCGCCACCTCGCCGAGCTCGTGCAGGGTCGCGGCGAGCCCGAAGCGGTGCAGCTCGAGCGGGATCGGGGCGGAGAGCGCGCTCCACGGGCTTCGAGGAGTCCGCGATCACGACGAACCGCTCGGCCGCCGCGGCGACGATCTTCTCCCGCGTGTGGGCGCCGCCGCCGCCCTTCACCAGCCAGCCGTCGGGGGCGATCTGATCGGCGCCGTCGATCGCGATGTCGAGGCGCTCGATGCCCTCGAACGGCTCGACCGCGAGGCCGAGCTCGCGTCCCCGCTCCTCGGTCGCCACCGAGGTCGCGACGCAGCGGATCTCGAGCTCGCGGGCGGCGAGCGCCGGGAGCAGATGGGCGACGGTCGAACCGGTCCCGAGCCCGACGAGCATCCCGTCCTCGACCAGCTCCGCGGCGGCCTCGGCGGCGAGCCGCTTCTCGTTGTCGAGGTCCGGTGTCAGGCGCGTAACCATAGCCCGGGCACCGGCTCGTTAGGCTGAGCCCGTGGCCACCCGAGAGCAGCCCTTCGACGAGGTCGACGAGCTCGCGGTCAACACGATCCGCACGCTCTCCATCGACGCGATCCAGAAGGCGAACTCGGGCCATCCCGGGACGCCGATGGCGCTCGCCCCGCTCGCCTACGTGCTCTGGCAGCGCTTCCTGCGCTTCGACCCCGAGAAGCCGATCTGGCCCAACCGCGACCGCTTCGTGCTCTCGGCGGGCCACGCCTCGATGCTGCTCTACGCGCTGCTCCACCTCGCCGGCGTGCGGGCCGTCGATCCCGACTACGAGGTCGAGGGCCGGCTCTCGATCACGCTCGATGACATCGAGAGCTTTCGCCAGCGCGACTCGAAGGCGGCCGGGCCATCCCGAGTACCGCTGGGCCTCGGGGGTCGAGACGACGACCGGCCCGCTCGGCCAGGGCGTCGCGACCTCGGTCGGGATGGCGGTGGCCTCGAAGTGGCAGGCGGCGCACTTCAACCGCCCGGGCTTCGAGCATGTTCGACTTCGACACCTACGTGATCTGCGGCGACGGCGACATGATGGAGGGGGTCTCGCACGAGGCCGCCTCGTTCGCCGGCCACCAGCAGCTCGACAACCTCTGCTGGATCTACGACAACAACCACATCTCGATCGACGGCGAGACCGCAGATCACCTTCAGCGACGACGTCGAGAAGCGGTTCGAGGCCTACGGCTGGAACGTCGACCCGGATCCCCGACGCGAACGACTTCAACGAGATCACCCGCGCGCTGGACGCGTTCAAGGCGACGGAGGACCGGCCGACGCTGATCATCGTCGACAGCCACATCGGCTACGGCTCGCCCCACAAGCAGGACACGGCCGCCGCCCACGGCGAGCCGCTCGGCGACGAGGAGGTGCGCGAGACCAAGCGCTTCTACGGCTGGCCCGAGGACGCCCAGTTCCTGGTTCCCGACGGGGTCCGCGAGCGCTTCGCCGAGGGCGTCGGCGCCCGCGGCGCCGAGCTCTCGAGCGAGTGGGAGCGGCTGCTGGTCAGCTACGAGCGCGAGCACCAGTCGCTCGAGCGCCAGATCGGCGCGATGCAGCGGCGCGAGCTGCCCGACGGCTGGGACCGCGACATCCCCTCCTTCGAGCCCGACGCGAAGGGGATCGCGACCCGCAAGGCGTCGAACCAGGTCCAGAACGCGATCGCCGCGAACATGCCCTGGCTGCTCAGCGGCTCGGCCGACCTCACCGACTCGACCTCGGTGCGCCTCGACGAGAAGACCAGCGGCGGCGACTTCCAGCCCGAGAACCGCGCCGGGCGCCAGCTGCACTTCGGGATCCGCGAGCACGAGTCGGCGGCGGTCGTGCAACGGGCTCTCGCTGTCGAAGCTGCGCGTCGTCGTGGTCGACCTACCTGACCTTCTCCGACTACGCGCGGCCGGCGATCCGGCTCTCGGCGCTGATGGAGCTGCCGGTGATCCACATCTTCACCCACGACTCGATCGGGCTCGGCGAGGACGGGCCAACCCACCAGCCGGTCGAGCAGCTCGCCTCGCTGCGCGCGATCCCGGGCCTGATCGTGATCCGCCCGTGCGACGCGAACGAGGTCGCCGAGGCCTGGCGGGAGGCGATCGACCGCACCCACGGCCCGGTGGCGCTGGTGCTCACCCGCCAGAACGTGCCGGTGCTCGACCGCTCGAAGTACGCGCCCGCCGAGGGCCTGCGCCGCGGCGGCTACGTGCTCGCCGACGCCGCCGACGGCGACCCTGAGCTGATCCTGATCGCAACCGGCAGCGAGGTCGCGCTCGCGGTCTCCGCACACGAGAAGCTCGCCGCCGACGGGGTCGCCTCGCGGGTTGTCAGCCTGCCCTCGTTCAACCTCTTCGACCGTCAGGATCAGGCCTACCGCGACAGCGTCCTGCCGCCCTCCGTCACCGCCCGGATCTCGATCGAGGAGGCCTCTACCCTCGGATGGGACCGCTACGTCGGCCCTGAGGGGACGAAGATCGGCATGCACACCTTCGGCTCCTCGGCGCCACTGAAGGACGTGCTCGACGAGTTCGGGTTCACGCCCGAGAAGGTGGTCGAGGCGGCCCGAAACCTGCTCGACGGTAAGGAGACGCAATGAAGCCAACGCAGCAACTTCACGATCTGGGCCAGAGCCTCTGGGTCGACAACATCACCCGGACGATGCTCGACGACGGCACCCTGGCCTCCTACATCTCCGACTACTCGGTCACCGGCCTGACCTCGAACCCGACGATCTTCGACAAGGCGATCGGCGGCGGCAGCGCCTACGACGAGCAGGTCGCCGAGCTCACCGAGCAGGGCCTGGAGGGCGAGGAGCTGTTCTTCGAGCTCGCGCTCACCGACCTGCGCCGGGCGGCGGGCCTGTTCAAGGAGGTCCACGACCGCACGACGATCGACGGGCGCGTCTCGCTCGAGGTCTCGCCGAAGCTCGCCGACGACGCCCAGGCGACGATCAAGCAGGCCGCCGAGCTCTACGGTCGCGCCGAGGAAAACTTCTTCATCAAGATCCCCGGCACGGAGGCGGGACGCACGGCGATCGAGGAGACGATCTTCGCCGGCATCCCCGTCAACGTGACGCTGCTGTTCGACCGTGAGCAGTACCTCGGCGCCGCCGACGCGTACATGCGCGGGCTCGAGCGGCGGGTCGAGGCGGGCCTCAACCCCGACGTCGCGTCGGTCGCCTCGGTGTTCGTGAGCCGGTGGGACGCGGCCGTCACCGACACCGTCCCGGACGAGCTGCGCGACAAGCTCGGCCTCGCGATCGGCAAGCGCACCTACGCCGCCTACCGCGAGCTGCTCGACTCCGACCGCGCGATGCGGCTGCGCAACGAGGGCGCGAAGGCCCAGCGGCTGCTGTGGGCGAGCACGGGCACCAAGGACCCCGACGCCTCCGACGTCCTCTACATCGAGGGCCTCGCGGCGCCGTTCACGGTCAACACGATGCCGGAGAAGACGATGAAGGCGTTCGCCGACCACGGCACGGCCGGCGAGACGCTGCCGATCGACGGCGGCGACGCCGAGGAGGTCCTGAAGGCGTTCAACGACGCGGGCATCGACACCGACGCGCTCGCCACCAAGCTCCAGGACGACGGGGCGGACGCGTTCGTGAAGTCCTGGGACGAGCTGCTCGGAACGATCGCCGCGCAGACGCCCTCGGCCGCCTAGGCCGATGGCCGACATCCGCCTGATCGCGGTCCCCTACGAGCTGGGCCGGCTGCGTGACGGGGTGGGCCTCGGCCCGGAGCTGCTGCTCGAGCAGGGCGCCGCTGAGGCGCTGGCCGCGCAGGGTGCCACGGTCGAGACCGAGTTGATCGAGCTCTACAGCCCGAGGACAACGAGGTCGACACCAGCTTCGCGGTCATCGGGCGGCTGGCCGAGGCGGTCCGCGCCGCCCGAGAGACGGGCGAGTTCGCGGTCGTCCTGTCAGGCAGCTGTCTGGCGGCCGTCGGCGTCGTCGCGGGGCTCGGCGAGGCCGCGCCGGGCGTTGTCTGGTTCGACGCCCACGGCGATTTCAACGAGCCCCGGAGCTCCGTCTCCGGCTACCTCGACGGTATGGGCGTGGCGATTCTGGTCGGCGACGCCTGGCAGGGCCTCGCGGCGCAGGTCCCGGGCCTGAGCGCGCTTCCCGAGTCGGCCGTGGTGCTCGCCGGGGCCCGCGCGCTCGACGAGCCCGAGCGCCCCGGCTCGAGGCCTCGGCGATCAACCACCTTCCGGCGGCCTCGCTCGCCGATCCGGCGACCGTCGTCGGGGCCGTGGCCGCGATGGAACCGAACCCGAGCGGCATCTACCTTCACGTCGACCTCGACGTGCTCGACTCCTCGGTGGCGCGCGTGAACCGCTACGCGGCGGCGGATGGGATCTCGGCCGCGGAGCTGGAAGCGTCGGTCCGGGCCCTGCTGGCAGACGAGCGCGTGGGTGCCGTCTCACTGACCGCCTACGAGCCCGAGGCGGATCCGGAGGGCCGGGTCCCGCCGATCGCCCTGCGGCTGCTCGGCGCGGTCGCCGAATCGCGCGCGCCGGCGGCATAGTTCCTGCAAGTCAGCCCGTTCTCAGGGATAGGCTGGCGCGGCCATGGAAGGTGAGCGGATCGATCCGCGCCAGGTCGGTCGCAACGTAGTCATGACCGCGGCGATCGCCGGGCTCGGCGGTCTGCTGTTCGGCTACGACACCGGGGTCATCGCCGGGGCGCTGCTGTTCATCACCCCGGACTTCGACCTGACCAGCTTCGAGTCGGGACTGGTGGTCGGCGCGGTCCCGATCGGCGCCGTGCTCGGCGCCGCCTTCGCCGGCCGGCTCTCCGACGCCTACGGCCGGCGGATCCTGATCATCGCCTCGTCGATCGTCTTCGTCGTCGGCTCGCTGATCTGCGCTGCCGCGCCGGGCACCGCGGTGCTGGTGATCGCGCGCGTGATCCTCGGCGTCGCGATCGGGCTCGCGTCGGCGACGGCGCCCGTCTACATCTCCGAGGTCGCGCCGCCGGACATCCGCGGGCGCCTGGTGACCTTCTTCCAGCTCGCGGTCACGATCGGGATCGTCGTCGCCTACGTCGTCGGGCTCGCCTTCGACTCGAGCGAGGAGTGGCGCTGGATGCTCGGGCCTCGGCGCCGTGCCCGCGTTCTTCCTGTTCGGCGGGATGCTGAAGATGCCGCAGAGCCCGCGCTGGCTGGTGATGGCCGGGCGCGACTTCGAGGCCCGGGCGGTGCTGGCGCGGATCCGCTCCGGCGACCCCGACACGATCGAGCAGGAGATCGTCGACATCAAGGGCGAGGTCAGCGCCAAGCCCGGGACCTGGCACGATCTGCGCGCAGCCGCTGGTCAAGGCCGCCCTCGTGGTCGGTGTCGGGCTCGCGATCCTGCAGCAGGTCTCGGGGATCAACACGGTGATCTACTACGCGCCGACGATCGTCCAGTTCACCGGCGTCGAGTCGTCGGCGGCGGCGATCCTCGCCTCGGTCGCGGTCGGGATCGTCAACGTCGGCATGACCCTGGTCGCGATCCGGCTGCTCGACCGCACCGGCCGCCGGCCGCTGCTCTTGTTCGGCAGCGCGGTGATGGCGATGGCGCTGAGCTCGCTCGCCCTCGTCTTCGCCGCCGGCGCTGGGAGCACGCTCGGCTCGGTGGTCGCGATCGGCAGCCTGATGCTGTACGTCGCCGCCTTCGCGATCAGCCTCGGGCCGATCTTCTGGCTGCTGAACGCCGAGATCTACCCGCTCGAGGTGCGCAGCAAGGCGGCCGCGGTCGGGACGATGGCGAACTGGCTGTTCAACTTCATCGTCTCGCTCACCTTCCTGCTGCTGATCGATGCGCTCGGGCGCAGCGGTGCCTTCCTCTTCTACGCTGCGGTCTGCGTGGTCACGTTCTTCTTCTGCAAGGCGCTCGTGCCGGAGACCAAGGGCAAGCGCCTCGAGGACATCACCGCGTTCTTCGAGGAGCGCGTCGCCGCCCGCAGGGGCGGATGAGCGCGCTCCGCGAACGCCAGGGCTGGCGGCGGCTCGAGGCCCACCACCGCGAGCTCGCCGGGCGTCACCTGCGCGAACTGTTCGCCGACGACCCGGACCGCGGCACCCGGCTGACCGCCGAGGCGGCCGGCCTCTACCTCGACTACTCGAAGAACCGGGTCACCGACGAGACCATCGCGCTCCTGGTCGCGCTCGCCGAGGAGTGCGGGCTCGCCGAGCGCCGCGAGGCGATGTTCCGCGGCGAGCACATCAACGTCTCCGAGGACCGGAGCGGTGCTGCACGTGGCGCTGCGGATGCCGCGCGAACGCTCGCTGGTCGTCGACGGCGTCGACGTGGTCAAGGAGGTGCACGAGGTCCTCGACCGGATGGGCAGCCTTCTGCGACCGGGTTCGCGGCGGCGAGTGGACCGGCCACACCGGTGAGCCGATCCGCAACGTGATCAACATCGGCATCGGCGGCTCGGACCTGGGGCCGGTGATGGCCTACGAGGCGCTGCGCCACTACTCGCGCCGCGACATGACCTTCCGCTTCGTCTCCAACGTCGACGGCACCGACTTCGCCGAGGCGACCCGCGACCTCGACCCCGCCGAGACCCTGTTCATCGTCTCCTCGAAGACGTTCACGACCCTGGAGACGATGACCAACGCGCACACGGCGCGCGACTGGGCGCTCGCCGGGCTCGGCGGCGACGAGGCGGCGATCGCCAAGCACTTCGTCGCCGTCTCCACCAACGCCGAGGGCGTCGCCGAGTTCGGCATCGACACCGAGAACATGTTCGGCTTCTGGGAATGGGTCGGGGGCCGCTACTCGATGGACTCGGCGATCGGCCTCTCGACCATGCTCGCGATCGGTCCCGAGGCATTCGGCGAGATGCTCGCCGGCTTCCACGCCGTCGACGAGCACTTCCGCGAGGCGCCCACGGGCGAGAACCTGCCGGCGCTGATGGGCCTGCTCGCGGTCTGGTACGGCGACTTCTTCGGCGCCCAGACGGTCGCCGTGCTGCCCTACGAGCAGTACCTGAAGCGCTTCCCCGCCTACCTGCAGCAGCTGACGATGGAGTCGAACGGCAAGCACGTGACGCTCGACGGCGAGCCGGTCGACTACGAGACCGGCGCCGTCTACTGGGGCGAGCCGGGGACCAACGGCCAGCACTCCTTCTACCAGCTGATCCACCAGGGAACGAAGCTGATCCCCTGCGATTTCATCGGCTTCTACGAGCCGCTCAACCCGCTCGGCGACCACCACGACCTGCTGCTCTCGAACGTGTTCGCCCAGGCGGAGGCGCTCGCCTTCGGCAAGACGCCCGACGAGGTGCGCGCCGAGGGCACGCCGGAGGCGCTCGTCCCGCACCGGGTGTTCGAGGGCAACCGGCCGACCAACACGATCCTCGCCCGGCGGCTGGACCCGAGCACGCTCGGCAGCCTGGTTGCGCTCTACGAGCACTCCGTCTTCACCCAGGGCACGGTCTGGGGTATCGACTCCTTCGACCAGTGGGGAGTCGAGCTGGGCAAGGTGCTGGCGAAGCGGATCATCCCCGAGCTCCAGGGCGACGGCGAGCTCGACCACGACAGCTCGACCAACGAGCTCATCCGCCGCTACCGCGAGAACCGCTCCGGTGGCTAGCGCCGGACTGGCCAAGGCGGCTGCCCTGTTCGACATCGACGGCACGCTGATCGCGACCGGCGGTGCCTCCGACCGCGCCTGGCATCGCGCCTTCCTGTGAGCTCCACGACGTCTCGGTCAACGTGCCCGACTACACCGGCAAGGGCGTGCCCGATCCCGAGGTCGGCCTCGAGTGCTTCCGCGGCGCGCTCGGCCGCGAGCCCGAGGGCGAGGAGATGGCGAAGCTGATGGCGCTGCGCCAGCGCTACCTCGGCGAGGAGGTGGAGAGCTCGCCCGGCTACCGGGTGATGCCGGGGGTGGTCGAGCTGCTCGAGCGGCTCACGGGCGAGGGTCGCCTGGTCGGGCCTGATCACCGGCAACACCGAGCCCGCGGCGCACACGAAGCTCGCCCGCGCCGACCTCAACCGCTATTTCGCCTTCGGCGGCTACGGCTCGGACGCCAACGTCCGCGCCGACGTCTGTCGCAAGGCGCTCGACCGCGCCGCCCGGATCGCCGGCGGGAGCTTCGACCGCGAGGGCTCGATCGCGATCGGCGACACCCCGCTCGACGTCGAGGCCGGCCACGACGCGGGGATCCGGGTGCTCAGCGTGGCGACGGGCGAGTACTCGGTGCAGCAGCTGCGCGAGGCCTCAGGAGACTGGGTGGTGGCCGATCTCAGCGCCGGCAACCTCCCTTTCTGACTCCCTGCGCGACTGGCTGGCGCGGCCGGGCGAGCACACCGTCGGCAGCCTGATCGAGCTCTTCGAGGAGAAGAGCTTCGCGATCCTGTTCGTGATCCTGCTCGGGGTCCCGGCGCTGCCGCTGCCCACCGGCGGCGTGACCCACGTCTTCGAGGTGATCGCGGTCCTGCTCGCGGCGCAGCTGGTCGTCGGCCGCGACGCGATCTGGCTCCCGCGGAGGTGGTGCCGCCTCGAACTCGCCGGCGACAAGCAGCAGAAGTTCATCGCCGGCCTGATGAAGCTGATCGGCAGGCTCGAGCGCCTCTCCAAGCCCCGCTTTACCTTCCTGTTCGGCTCCCGGCTGAGCAACTCGGTCTTCGGCCTGGTGGTGATCGCGGCCTCGGTGGCCGCGTTCCTGGCGCCGCCGTTCACCGGCCTCGACACGCTCCCGGCGCTCGGCGCCGTCCTGATCTCGCTCGCGGTCCTGCTCGAGGACGTGATCTTCCTCGTGGTCGGCCTGGTGGTGCTGGCGGCGGGGGTTCTGCTCGAGATCTTCCTCGGCAAGGCGGCGATCAATGCGATCGGCGACCTTTTCTAGGGCGCTCTACTTCCGCTGCCCGCCGCCCGGGCGCTAACGCGCGACGAGCTTCTTGTACGTGATCCGGTGCGGGCGGTCGGCCGCCGCGCCGAGTCGCTCGCGGCGGTTCTCCTCGTAGGCCTCGAAGTTGCCCTCGAACCAGGCCACCTCGGAGTCGCCCTCGAAGGCGAGCACGTGGGTGGCGATGCGGTCGAGGAACCACCGGTCGTGCGAGATGATCACCGCGCAGCCCGCGAACGCGAGCAGCGCCTCCTCGAGCGCCCTGAGCGTGTCGACGTCGAGGTCGTTGGTCGGCTCGTCGAGCAGCAGCAGGTTGCCGCCGGTCCGCAGGAGCTTCGCCAGGTGGACGCGGTTGCGCTCGCCGCCGGAGAGGGTGCCGACCTTGCGCTGCTGGTCGGAGCCCTTGAAGTTGAAGCCCGACGTGTAGGCGCGGGAGTTCATCTCCTGGTCACCCACCTCGATCTGGTCGTGGCCGTCGGAGATCTCCTCCCACACCGACTTCTCGGGGTCGAGCGCGTCGCGCGACTGGTCGACGTATGCCAGCTCGACCGACTCGCCGAGCTCCAGCGTCCCGGCGTCGGGCGCCTCGTCGCCCACGATCATCCGGAACAGCGTCGTCTTGCCGGCGCCGTTGGCCCCGATCACGCCGACGATCCCGGCGGGCGGCAGCGAGAAGGACAGGTCCTCGATCAGCAGCCGGTCGCCGAAGCCCTTCGTCAGCCCGGCGACCTCGATCACCTTGCTGCCGAGCCGCGGGCCGGCGGGGATGTGGATCTGGACGTCGTCGAGCTTGACGTTGCGGTCCTCGGCGAGCAGGGCGTCGTACCGCGCCAGGCGCGCCTTGGACTTCTTGCGCCGGCCCTTGGGGTTCTCGCGCACCCACTCGAGCTCCGCGGCGAGGGTCTTGGCCCGCGCCTTGTCCCCCCGCTGCTCCTGCTCCAGCCGCTGGGTCTTCTGCTCGAGCCAGGACGAGTAGTTGCCCTGGAACGGGATCCCGCGGCCGCGGTCGAGCTCGAGGATCCAGCCGGCGACGTTGTCGAGGAAGTAGCGATCGTGCGTCACCGCGACGACCGCGCCCTTGTACTCCTCGAGGTGCTTCTCCAGCCAGGCGACGGACTCGGCGTCGAGGTGGTTGGTGGGCTCGTCGAGCAGGAGGAGGTCGGGCGCGCGGAGCAGCAGCCGGCAGAGCGCGACCCGGCGCCGCTCGCCGCCTGAGAGCGTGGCGACGTCCGCGTCGCCCGGCGGCAGCCGCAGGGCGTCCATCGCCGTGTCGAGCATCGTGTCGAGGTTCCAGGCGTCGGCGGCGTCGATCTGGTCCTGCAGCCGCGCGAACTCGTCGGCGGTCTCATCGGAGTAGTTGGCCGCGACCTCGTTGTAGCGGTCGACGAGGTCACGGAGCTCGCGGACCCCGTCCTCGACGTTGCCGCGCACGTCCTTGGACTCGTCCAGCTGCGGCTCCTGCTCCAGCAGGCCGACGGTGGCGCCGGGCTTCAGCTGCGCGTCGCCGCGGTAGCCGTCGTCGACCCCGGCCATGATCCGCAGCAGGGTCGACTTGCCCGACCCGTTGAGCCCCAGGACGCCGATCTTGGCGCCATGGAAGAAGCTCAGCGAGATGTCGGACAGCACCGTCTTGTCCGGCGGGTGCGTCCGCGAGACCGCGTGCATGGTGAAGATGTACTCGGAGGCCATGGGCCGATGAGGTTAGGAGGTCGAGGCGTGCCCGCGGCCGCCGTGGGTAGGGGAGAGGCGTGAGAGGCAGGGGACTGATCGCCGTCGTGGCCGCAATCGTCGCGGTCGTCGCGACCCGCTCCGGCGGGCGCCGAGCCCACCGCGACCGGCACCGGAGGCGCCGCCGCGACCGTCGACCGGCTGGCGACGAAGGCCGCGATCGAGACCCTCCGCGACGGCGGGAACGCGGTCGACGCGGCGGTCGCCGCGGCCGGCGTCCTGGGGGTCACCGAGCCGTTCTCGTCGGGGATCGGCGGCGGCGGCTTCATGCTCGTGCGCACGCCCGACGGCCGCGTGGCGGCCATCGACGGACGCGAGACGGCCCCGGCGGCGATGACGCCGCGCTCGTTCTTCGCCGGCGGCCAACCCCTGGACTTCGAAGCGGCCCGCTACAGCGGCCTCTCGGCCGGCGTGCCGGGCACGGTCGCGACCTGGGAGCTGGCGCTAGACCGCTACGGGACCCGCTCGCTCGGGCGCGCGCTGCAGCCGGGGATCGCGGTGGCCGAGCACGGCTTCCGCGTCGACCGGACGTTCTTCGGCCAGATCGAGCTCAACCGGGACTTCTTCGACGACGTGCCCTCCACGGCCGCCATCTACCTCGACAGCGACGGCACTCCGCGCGACGTCGGCACCACGCTCCGCAATCCGGACATGGCCCGCGCCTACGAGCGGATCGGGCGTCTCGGCGCCCGCGGCTTCTACCGCGGCCCGATCGCCGCCGGGATGGCGAGGGCGGCCCGTCGCCCGCCGGTCGCCCCGGACGCCGACCACGAGTGGCTCGCGGGGCTCCTGGGCAAGCGCGACCTGAAGGGCTACGAAGCGCTGGTCCGCGAGCCGACCCGCGTCGGCTACCGCGGCTACGACATCTGGGGGATGCCGCCGCCCTCGAGCGGGGGCTCGACGGTCGGCGAGGCGCTCAACATCCTCGAGGGCTACTCGCCGCTCGGCCTCGACCGCGCCCAGGCGCTGCACCGCTTCCTCGAGGCCTCGCGGTACGCGTTCGCCGATCGCAACGCCTATGTCGCCGACCCGGCCTACTTCGACGTCCCGCTCGACGGGCTCCTCTCGGACTCGTTCGCCGCCGAGCGCCGGGCGCTGATCACCGACCAGGCCGCCGATGCCGGACCCGTCGACCCGGGCCAGCCGGACGACAACGCGGCGGCCGGCCGGATCGGGATCGACCGCGAGGGCAAGTCGACCACCCACCTCACCGTCGTCGACCGCGACGGCACGACCGTCGCCTACACGTTCACGATCGAGTCGACGGGCGGGAACGCCATCGTCGTCCCGCGCTGGGGCTTCTTGCTCAACAACGAGCTCACGGACTTCAACTACGACGATCCGCGGCACCCGAACGCTCCCGCCGGCGGCAAGCGGCCGCGCAGCTCGATGGCGCCGACGATCGTCACCCGCGCCGGAGAGCCGGTGCTCGCGCTCGGCTCGCCGGGCGGCTCGACGATCATCACCACGGTCCTGCAGATCCTGCTCGAGCGGCTCGACCTCGGCAGGACGCTGCCCGAGGCGATCGCCGCGCCGCGCGCGTCGCAGCAGAACTCCGAGGTGACCACGGCCGAGGCGGCCTTCCGCCGCTCGCCCGAGGGCGGCGCCCTGAGGGCCCTGTACGGGCACCGCCTCGTCCCGGTCGACGCCGACCCCCCCGAGATCGGCGCGGCCACCGGGATCGAGTTCCTCGCCGGCGGCGATCTGCTCGCGGCCGCGGAGCCCGAGCGCCGTGGCGGCGGCACCGCCATGGTCGCGGCGCCGTAGCCAGACCTTTCCCTTCTGAGCGGCGACGCGGGATAGGGTGGGCGTGGGCCTCGCATTCGGCGGGTCTCGCATCCACTTGGAGGGGAGCTCTCATGGGCGGTCAGATCCGCGATCACATTCGCGGCAACGTCGTCGGGTACCTGGCGCTGTTCCTGTTTGCGATGAGCGGCAGTGCAGCGGCGCTCGACGGCAGCGACACGGTGTTCACTGACGACATCGTCGACGGGCAGGTGAAGACTGCCGACATCGGCACCGGCCAGGTGCGAAGCGTCGACGTCGCCGACGACACGGGTCCAGCGGCGCTCACCGGCACCGACGTCGCGGCCGACTCGCTGACCGGCGCAGACGTCGCCGACAACGACTCGCTCGGCGGAGCCGAGATCGACGAGGCCGGCCTCGATTCGAGCGTCCTGCAGCGGCGCCTGCAGAGCGGCTGCCCGGGGGGCCAGGCCGTGGCCGACGTCGATGCCGGTGGGACCCCAACGTGCGTCACTCTCGGGGGCCCGCCCTCGGGGGCCGCCGGCGGCGCTCTGGCCGGCACCTACCCGAACCCGTCCATCGCCGAGGGCGCGGTCGCGGCGTTCGAGGTCCAGAACAACTCGATCAGCGCGACGGAGGTGGCCGATACGAGCACTCTGGGGACAGCGGAGATCAGCGAGGGCAATCTCTTCAACGACAACTCGATCGCCGCGAGCGACATCGCCACCGACGCCGTGGGGTCCCTCGAGGTCGATGGCACCCTGACCGGGGCGAACATCGTCGACGCGGCGCTCGGCACGGCCGACATCGCCAACGACTCGCTCACCGGCACGGACATCAGCGAATCCACGCTGGCCAAGGTCCCGGACGCCGACAAGCTCGACGGGGTCGACCTGCCGAGGCTGCAGAACCAGGGTTCCTACGGTTCGAACTCGAGCTCCGTCTGCAGCCCGCCCGCGAGTTTCACCAACTGCATCGTCACCGGCCTCACTCTGCCGGGCCCCGGGAACTCGAGCGTCCTGGTGACGGCGAGCGGCGCCTGGACCGGAGGGGGGATCGGCGCCGACACCGGGCAGTGCAAGCTGCGCCGCGACAACGCCACGACCAGCGTTGGTTTCGGCGCGACAGTCACCCTGGGTCAGGGCGGCAACGAGCACGAGTTCTACGGCGACGGGTTCTCGCGCACGGCGATCGACACCAACGTCCCGCCCGGAGCGCACAACTATGCGCTGACATGCGCCGGGACCAACGGCGACTTCGCGGTGCACGGCATGCAGATCACGGCGGTGCGTCTGAGCGGCTGAGTCAGGCTTCGCCCAGGAACCCGAGCACCAGCCGGGCGGAGCGGTCCGCCGCTCAGGCCTGCGGCGGCGGGCCGGGCACGTCGATCAGCTCGTCGGCCTCCTCGGCGAGCCGGCGGGCGACGGCCGCCGAGGCGTTGCAGAGCGCGTCGAGATCGGCCGCCGTCTTTTTGTGGCCCTTGACGTTGCATACCAGGGCCCCGGCGCAGAGCTCGAACGCATAGGCCTCGGGGGAGTGGGCGTCGAGCCAGACTAGGAAGGTGGGCGAGAGGACCTGGAGGGCGCGGTTCATGTCGTCCTTGGCGCCGATGAAGATCTCGTAGCGCTTGTCGACGGCCTCCGACTCCTGCTCGACCCGCTGGCGCCGGCGGAAGACGTCCTCGGCCGAGTCCATGAACCGGAAGCCGACCCGCCGCTGGCAGTAGAGCTCCTGGAGCAGGTGGGCGGTCGCGGGCAGCTGGGTCATCGCGATCGTGTAGTGGATGTAGGTCGTCTGGCGGTCGCCGTCGGAGTCGCGGGTGGTCTCCTCGTAGGTGTAGAGGCAGAGGCTGCCGTCCATGCCCCCGGGGAGGACGCCGTTGAAGCGCTGCTCGGCGTAGCGCTTGTCGCCCTTCGAGAGCAGCGGGGTCACCGGGGGCAGGTTCGAGCGCCCGTCGATGCGGCTGAGGCCGCGCCCGTTGGCGTAGGCGTTGAAGAAGTCCTGGCTCGCGCGAGAGCTGGCGAGCAGCCAGACGATCAGCAACACGAGGAGGACGACCGCGCCGGCAGCCGCGCCGCCGATCGCGATGCTGCCCTGGCTGGTGCCGACGATCAGGGCGACGGCGATCAGGATGCCGCCGCCGATCAGGGTCACCGGGTGCGCGATCAGACGCCGCAGGTGCATGCCGCGGGTGTCGCCGGCGTCGTCGGGGACCGGGGTCGGCTCGGGCGCGTCTGTCAGGGTCGGCTCGGCGCCCGGGGGCGGCTCGCTCGCGTTCACGGCGGCAGCCTACCTGCAAGCGCCGTTGCATCCGGGCGCCCGCCCGGGCCCCTCGAGCCGCGGCCGACGGGGCGCCGGAGGCGCTTCGCAATGCGGAAAAACCGGACCTGGGCGGGTGGGTAGCAAGTCCGTCCGACGGATCGGGTCAAATCCCGGACCATCGTTGTGTTGCAAAGTGGGACACAGTGGGTTAGCGTGGCCCAAGCAGTTGACCCAGGGGCCGGGGTGGTGAGGTTCCTCCCACCTCGCCACTCCGGCCCAGATCTTTCGTCGCTCCAACGTCCCGACAGATGGCCTTTCGCGGTCAGCACGACCACAACCTCGACTCCAAGGACCGGCTCACGGTCCCGGCCCGCTGGCGCGGGCCGCTCTCTGACGGGATCGTTCTCGTCGCCGGCCTCGACCCCTGCGTCGAGCTCTACACGCCGCAGGGTTATGAAGACTGGACCCAGCGCTTCCTCGCCAACCTCAACCGCCTCAGCGAGAAGGGGCGGATGATGTACCGGCGCTTCAACGCCTCGGCGGCCGACGAGGCGCTCGACTCGGCCGGGCGCGTGCGGCTCGCCAAGCACCTGATCGACCACGCCGACCTGCGCGGCCCCTGCAAGGTGATCGGGGTCGGCGACCACATCGAGATCTGGAACGCCGAGCGCTGGGCCGCGCACTCCGACGAGCTCGCCGACCAGGCCAACGCCCTGGCCGAGGAGCTCGCCGCGTCCTCCGGCTGAGCACGATGGCCACACTGACCTACATGGCGACCGAGCACCTGCCAGTCCTCGCCTCGGAGCTGATCGCGCTCACCGACCCGCAGCCCGGCGAGCTGGTGGTCGACTGCACCTTCGGCAGCGGCGGCCACGCCCGGCTCGCCGCCGAGCGCATCGGACCGACGGGGAACCTGATCGCGGTCGACCGCGATCCGACGGCCGCCGAGCGCTTCGAGGCGCTCGAGCCCGAGCTCGCCTCCCGGGCGAGCTTCGAGCCCGGCAACTTCGCCGACGTGCTCGAGCGGCTCGCCGCCGACGGGGAGCAGCCCGACGTCGTGATCATGGACCTCGGGGTCTCGTCGCTGCAGCTCGACGCCGCCGAGCGCGGGTTCTCCTACTCCTACGACGCGCCGCTCGACATGCGCATGGACACCTCCCAGCCGCTGAGCGCGCTCGAGGTCGTCAACGAGTGGCCGGCGAAGCGGCTCGAGGGAACGATCCGCGAGCTCGGCGAGGAGCGCCACGCCCGCTCGATCGCCGCCGAGATCGCCCGCCGCCGGCCGCTGCGGACCACCGGGGAGCTCGTCGAGGCGATCCGCGCCGCCGTCCCGCCCGCCTACCGCTTCGGCCGCGGCCACCCAGCGAAGCGCACCTTCCAGGCGATCAGAATCGCCGTCAACGCGGAGCTCGAGTCGCTCGACCGGGGGCTGGCGAGCGCCTGGGAGATGCTCGGCGACGGCGGCCGGCTGGCGGTGATCGCCTTCCACTCGCTCGAGGACCGGCGCGTCAAGAGGCTGTTCGCCGACCTCGCCCGCGGCTGCATCTGCCCGCCCGAGCTCCCGGTCTGCCGCTGCGGCCACGAGCCCGAGGCCGAGCTGCTCGCGCGGCGCGCGGTCAAGCCCTCGGAGGAGGAGATCTCGCGCAACCCGCGCTCGCGCTCGGCCCGGCTGCGGGTGGCGCGCAAGCTCGGCGACGCAGGAACCGGCCGTGGCGGGGCCGAAAGGGCGCCCAGGTGAGAGCGATGGCGACGACGGCGACAGCGAGATCCACGGCACCGGCACGACGCGCTCCGGCCACCCGGACGGCTCCGGCGCGAGTGACCCGCCCTTCTAGGGCGAAGCGCTCGTCCGCTCCGCGGCGGCGTCGCGGGACGACCCCGATGACGGGCTTCGTCCCCGTCGCGGCCGTGCGCACGGTCGGAGCGGTGGGCGGGATCGCCGACTCCGGGATCTTCCTCTGGCTCACCAGGGGGCGCCTGTGGATCGGGCTCCTCGGAGCCCTGCTGGTGGGAATCGTCGGCCTCAACGTGATGGCGCTCAGCTTCAGCGCCTCCTCGAGCTCCGCCGGCCAGCAGGCCGACGAGCTCAAGCGCCAGAACTCGGCCCTGCAGACGCAGCTCGCGAGCAAGCTCTCGAGCGAGCAGGTGCAGGCCGCAGCGGAGACGCTCGGCCTCGTCTTCGCGCCCCCGGGCTCGATCCGATACCTGCACACCTCGCCCGGCGACGCCGCCAAGGCCGCCGAGCGGCTGCGCTCCGGCGACCTCGATCCGTCCACCTACGTGCCGCCGCCGGTCGTGCCGGCCGAGGAGGCGCCGGTGATCGCGACCGACACCGCCACCGACCCGGTCGAGCCGGCGACGACCACGCCGGTCACCCCGGAGGTCCCGGTCGAGCCCGAGGTCGCGCCGACCGAGGTCGTCCCGGCCGAGACGGAGACGACCGTCCCGCCGGCCGAGACCGCGACCGCGGCGGCGGGCGGCGGCGTAGGCGCGCCGTGAACCTGATCGATCGGCGCCTCGGGCTGCTGTTCGCGGCCTTCATCGTCCTCCTGGCGCTGGTCCTCGTCCGCGCGGCCTGGGTTCAGGGGATCAACGGCGGCAGCCTGAGCGCCGAGGCCCAGAGCCAGCAGGTGGAGACGGTCGAGGTCCCGGGCTCGCGGGGGACGATCTACGACCGCAACGGCAAGGCGCTCGCGGTCTCCGAGGACGCGGCGAGCATCTTCGCCACCCCGTACCAGGTCACCGACCCGGAGGAGACCGCGCACAAGCTCGCCAAGGTGCTCGACGTCTCCGAGCACGACGTGCTCGCGAGCATCGCCGACCGCGAGTCGGGCTTCGCCTACATCGAGCGCAAGGCCACCCTGTCGGAGGCCGAGAAGGTGAGCGATCTCGACCTGCCGGGCATCGGCATGCTCCCAGACAGCCGCCGCATCTATCCCCAGGGGGAGCTCGCCGGGCAGGTGATCGGCACGGTCGGGATCGACAACCAGGGGCTCACCGGGCTCGAGGCCTCCGAGGACCAGCTTCTGCACGGCACCGACGGCGAGCGCGAGGTCGTCCGCGACGGGCTCGGCGACGAGCTCGAGCGCAACACCATCGAGGGGGCGCAGACCGGCGCCGACCTCGAGCTGACGCTCGACGCCAGCCTCCAGGCCGAGACCGAGCGCGCGCTCGCCGGTATCGGCCAGACCTACCACCCCGACGGGGCGACCGCGATCGTCATGGACCCGCGCAGCTCCGAGATCCTGGCGATGGCGAACTGGCCCGGCTTCGATCCCTCCGATCCCGACGGGCTGGATCCGGGGGCGCTCGGCAACATGGCGACCGGCTTCAACTACGAGCCGGGCTCGACCTTCAAGGCGTTCACCGTGGCCGGCGCGCTGCAGCAGGGGCTGGTGACGCCGAACACGATGTTCGACCTGCCGCCGACGATCCAGGTCGCCGACCGGGTGATCGAGGAGTCGCACGCGCGCGGCTACGTCAGCTACTCGGTCGCCGACATCCTCAAGTACTCGTCCAACGTGGGAGCGGTCTCGATCGGGCTCGAGCTCGGCGGCGAGGACTTCGGCCACTGGATCCACAGCTTCGGCTTCGGGCGCCCGACCGGCGTCCAGTTTCCGGGCGAGGAGCGCGGGATCGTGATCCCGGTCGACGAGTACTCCGGCTCGACGATGGGCAACCTGCCGATCGGCCAGGGGCTCTCGGTGACCCCGATGCAGATGGCCGCCGCCTACTCGGCGATCGCCGACGGGGGCGTGTTGCGCCCGCCGCGGCTGGTGCTCTCCGAGAACGGGGAGAAGCTGCCGCGCGATCCCGGCAAGCGGGTGATCAGCCGCGACAACGCGGCGAAGATCCGCAAGATGCTCGAGGGCGTGCTGGCGCCGGGCGGCACCGCCCAGGAGGTCAGCGTCCCCGGCTACAAGCTCGCCGGCAAGACCGGTACCGCGCAGAAGGTCGTCGACGGCGTCTACTCCGACACCGAGTTCGTCGCCTCGTTCGTCGGCTTCGCCCCGGCCGACGACCCGCAGCTGCTGGTCGCCGTGGTCGTCGACAACCCCAAGGGCGACATCTACGGCGGCACCGTCGCCGCGCCCGCGTTCGGGGAGATCGCCGAGTTCGCCCTCCCCTATCTGGGGATCCCTCCCGGGTCGTAGGTCCCGAACGACCACAGGTTCCCCTCGAGGTCGCGCGCGCTGAACTCGCGCGACCCGTAGTCCATGTCCTCGAGCTCGCGGACGACCTTCGCCCCGGCGGCAACCGCGCGCCGGTGCAGCGCGTCGGGATCCGCGACGACGACGTAGAGGCTGATCGTCGAGGCCAGCGGATCGGGCGCCCTGCCGCCCATCCAGGCGTCGTCGCGCGCCTCGCCGAGCATCACGAGGTTGGTGCCGAGCCGCAGCTCAGCGTGCTGGACCGAGCCGTCGTCCCCACGATGCACCTCCGCGGGCTCGACGCCAAAGGCGGCGCCGAGCCACTCGATCGCGGCGTTCGCGTCGCGGTAGCGAAGCGCGGGGAATATCGACTGTTGGGCGTCGTCGCTCATCGGAGCTCCTTCCGTCGAGGGTCGCGAGCGAGGCTAGCCGGGCCCGGTGGCGCCGTCTTGGACGAAATTGACCCGCTCCAGGTACGCCGTCGGCGTCGTCCCCGCGAACTGGCGGAAGTCGCGGTTGAGATGTGCCTGGTCGCTGTAGCCGTGCTCGTAGGCGAGCTCGGCGAGCCCGCTTCCGCCGGCGCCGAGCGCCGCGAGCATGGCCCGGAAGCGGATCACCCGCGCGGCCGCCTTCGGGGCGATCCCGACCTGGCGCCTGAACCGCGAGATCAGGTGGCGGTGACTGCAACCGGCCTCGCGCGCGAGCTCGGCGATCCGCACCGCGCCGCGGCTCTCGACCAGCCGGCGCCAGCTCCGCGCGACCTCGGCCGACACCGGGACGGCGTTCGCGGCACGAGCGGCGAGCAGGCCCTCGGCGAGGTCGAGCCGGGCACTCCAGTCGTCGGTCTCGGCGAGCTGCGTGAGCAGGCGATCGACCGCAGGCCCGAGCAGCTCGCGGAGGTCGACGGTCCGGCCGGCGAGCTCGTCCATCGGCACTCCGAGGAGCCGGTAGGCGCCGAGCGGGGTCAGCTTCAGGTCGATGCTCGATCGGCAGGCGCCGAGGTCGACCACCGACCACGTCTCGGTCAGGCCGGCCGCGAACGCGGGCGGCAGGCCCGGATACGGATCGCCGCAGGTCAGGATCAGCGTCACCGAGGTCGAGGGCATGTCGACCCACGACAGGGGCGCGGTCCCGTGGTCGGCGAAGCCGACGGGATCGCGGTCGAGCAGGCCTCGGAGGCGTGCCTCGGCGGGGCGCGCGGCGCGGATCCAGCCGCCGCGCTCGTGCTCCGCGGTCTCGATTGTCGTCCTGCGGTGCAGGGCCCGATCCTACGCCGCCGCGAATCCGCGCACGGGATTCCTAGACTGGGGGAGATGGAGCTTCGGGAGTTGCTCGCCGGCGCCGACGTGATCGAGGTCGCCGGGGACGCGGGGGTCGAGATCTCGGGCCTCGCCTTTGACAGCCGGCGGGTCGGCCCCGGCTACCTCTTCTTCTGCGTGCCCGGGCATGCCGTCGACGGCCACCAGTTCGCGCCGCTTGCGGTCCAGGCCGGGGCGAGCGCGGTCGTGGTCGAGCGCCGGCTCGAGCTCGAGCCGTTCGTGGTCCAGGCCGTGGTCGGCGACGTGCGCGCGGCGATGGCCCACGCCGCGGTTCGCTTCTACGAGGACCCGACCTTCGATCTGCGCGTCGCCGGCGTCACCGGCACCAACGGGAAGACGACGACCGCCTTCCTCATCCGCCACATCCTCGAGCGCTCCGGCGTGCAGACCGGCCTCCTGGGGACCGTAAAGCGGATCGTCGGCGGCGCGGACGAGCCGGTCGAGCGCACGACCCCGGAGGCGATCGAGCTGCAGGCGACCTTCCGGCGCATGGCCGACGCGGGCGATCGCGCCTGCGCGATGGAGGTCTCGTCGCACGCGCTCGCCCTGAACCGCACCGACGGGACCCGGTTCGCGGTTGCGGCGTTCACCAACCTGACCCAGGACCACCTCGACTTCCATACCGACATGGAGGACTACTTCCTAGCCAAGCGCAGCCTGTTCGCCGGCGGGCGGGCCGAGCGCGCGGTGGTCAACATCGACGACGCCTACGGCGACAAGCTCGCCGCCGAGTTCGAGGCGACCACCTTCTCGGCCTCCGGCGACGAGCGCGCCGACCTGCGCGCGACCGACCTCGTCCTCGACGCCTCGGCGGCGCGCTTCCGCTGCCTCGGGCCCGACGGCTCGGCGGAGGTCAGGCTGCCGCTTCCGGGCCGCTTCAACGTCGAGAACGCGCTCTGTGCGATCGGGGTCGCCGGAGCCCTCGGCGTCGATCTGGAGCGGGCGGCCGGCGCGCTGGCCGACGCCGACCGGGTCCCGGGCCGGTTCGAGCCCGTCGACGCGGGACAGCCGTTCGCCGTCCTCGTCGACTACGCGCACACGCCGGACTCGCTCGAGAACGTGCTCGTCTCGGCGCGCCAGATAACCGCGGCCGACGCGCGGGTGATCTGCGTCTTCGGGTGCGGGGGGGATCGCGATCGCGACAAGCGGCCGCTGATGGGGGAGATCGCGGCGCGGCTGGCCGACCTCGCCGTGGTCACCTCCGACAACCCGCGCTCCGAGGAGCCGGTCGCGATCATCGACGAGATCCGCGCCGGGATCGGCCAGCGCCCGCGCGCCGAGGTCGCCGTCGAGCCCGACCGGCGGGCGGCGATCGCGCTCGCGCTCGCCGCCGCGCGGCCCGGGGACACCGTGGTGATCGCCGGCAAGGGGCACGAGCAGGGCCAGGAGTTCGAGCACGGGCGCAAGATCCCGTTCGACGACCGCGAGGTGGCCGGGGACGAGCTCCGGGCGCTCGCGGCGTCCGCGGCGCGGGCGTGATCGAGCTCGCGGCGGAGCGGATCGCCGCCGAGACCGGGGCCGAGATCGCGGCGCGAGGCTCTGAGGGGCGGCCGGAGCGGGCGACGATCGACTCGCGCGAGGCGGATGACGGGGATCTCTTCTTCGGCCTCCGCGGGGAGCGCACCGACGGCGGCGCGCACGCCGAGAGGGCGCTCGCCGCGGGCGCCTGGGGAGTCGTCGTCGACCCCTCGAGGGCGAAGGCGCTGGCCGCGACGAAGGCCGGTTGGGTGTTCGCATCGCCTGATCCCCTGCTCGCGATGCAGACGCTCGCCCGCGCCTGGCGCCGGGAGCTCGGCTGCCCGGTGGTCGGGATCACCGGCTCGACCGGCAAGACCTCGGTCAAGGACATCACGCGGGCGTTGCTCCCCTTCCGCGTCCATGCCAGCCCGGAGAACTTCAACACCGAGGTCGGCCTGCCGCTGGCGATCCTGGCCGCCCCGGCCGAGACCGAGGTCCTGATCTGCGAGATGGCGATGCGGGGGCTCGGCCAGATCGCCGAGCTCTGCGAGATCGCCGAGCCGGACGTCGGGGCGATCACCAACGTCGGGCCGGTGCACCTCGAGCTCCTGGGGACGATCGAGGCGATCGCCGAGGCCAAGGCTGAGATCCTCGCGGGACTTGCCGAGGGCGGCCGCGCGGTGCTCCCCGCCGACGCCGAGGCGCTCGAGCCGCACCTCTCCGCCGACATCGGGACGCTCACCTTCGGCCCCGGCGGCGACGTCTTCGCGCGCGACTCGGCGCGCGCCGGGGCGGGGCTGCGGGCGACGATCGTCACCCCGGCCGGCGAGGCCGGGTTCGAGCTCCCCTTCGACGAGGCGCACAACCTCGCCAACGCGGTCGTCGCGGTCGCGATCGGCGTCGCGCTCGACGTCCCGGTCGCCGAGATGGCCCGTCGGACGGCGCGCATATCCTTCTCGCGGCTGCGGGGCGAGCGGCTCGAGCTCCCCGGAGGCTCCGTGCTGATCAACGACTGCTACAACGCCAACCCGATCTCGATGCAGGCGGCGCTCGACAACCTCGCCTCGCTCGAGGTCAGCGGCCGCAGGATCGCCGTCCTCGGCGGCATGGGGGAGCTGGGTCCGGCGGCGGCCGCCTACCACCGCGACGCAGGCGCGCATGCCCGCGGGCTCGGGATCGGGCCGATCGTCGCGGTCGGCGAGCTGGCGCGCGCCTACGCCGCCGACGAATGGGCCCCCGACCCCCGGGCTGCGGCGGAGCTCGTCGCGGAGCTGCTCGGCGAGGGCGATGCGGTGCTCGTCAAGGGCTCGCGGTCGGTCGGGCTCGAGGCCTTCTCCGACGCGCTGCTGGCCGCGACCGGCGGGCCCGGCGGAGATCGAGGGTGATCGTCGCCGACATCGGGGACGTCGCCGCGGGGGCGATCGACCGTGGCGAGGTGCTGATCGCCGGGATGGCGGCGATGCTGATCACGATCTTCCTCGGGCCGAAGTTCATCGGGTGGCTGCGGGTCCGCGAGTTCGGCCAGCAGATCCGCGAGGAGGGCCCGCAGGAGCACCACGCGAAGGCCGGCACCCCGACGATGGGCGGGCTGATCGTCTTCCTCGCGATCGCGGTCCCGTACCTGGTGCTCTCGAAGCGCGACACCGCGAGCCTCGCCGTCTTCGGGGTGGCGGTCGGCTGCGCGGCGCTCGGCTTCGCCGACGACTTCATCAAGATCTCCAAGCGGCGCTCGCTCGGGCTCCCGGCCCGCTACAAGCTGCTCGGCCAGATCGCGATCGCGCTGGCGCTTTGGTGGGTCGCCTACGACCAGCTCGACCTCCCGGCGGCGCTCCAGTTGCACATCTTCGACGCCAGCATCTACCTGGGCCCGGTCCTCTACCTGCTGTTCGTGTTCCTGGTCATCGCCGGTGCCTCGAACGCCGTCAACCTCACCGACGGCCTCGACGGCCTCGCTGCCGGCTCCTGCGGGATCGTCCTGCTCGCCTACATGGCGATCACCATCACCAACGGCCAGGCCGACTTGGCGCTGCTGGCCGGCTGCTTCGTCGGCGCCTCGATCGGCTTCCTCTGGTTCAACGCCTTCCCGGCCTCGATCTTCATGGGCGACACCGGCTCGCTCGGATTGGGGGGCGCGATCGGCGCGTTCGCGGTGATGACCCGGACCGAGGTGCTGCTGATCATCCTCGGCGGGATCTTCGTGATCGAGGCGCTCTCGGTCGCCGTCCAGGTGATCAGCTTCAAGATGTTCCGCCGCCGGGTGCTGCTGATGGCCCCGGTACACCACCACTTCGAGCTCCTCGCCTGGTCGGAGACGAAGATCATGCTCCGCTTCTGGATCGTCGCCGCCGTCTGCTCCGGAATCGGCTACGTGCTGTACCAGAACTCGATCGGCAGCTGAACGCGAGCGCTCAGGACGACTTCGCCAAGACCCGCCGGATCGCCTTGATCGCGACCCGGGGCTGGTCGAACATCACGTAGTGGCCGCTGTGCTGGGCGAGCAGGTGCGGGGTGCCCGGCAAGAGCCCGGCGAGCTTGTACTGCCCGAAGCTCCAGGCGCCCTCGGCGTCGAGCGCGAACCCGGTCCCGAGCTCGGGCGGGTAGGCGGTGGGCACGCCGCGCGAGACGACCGCGTAGGGCAGCCGCCGGTGCAGCGGAGCGCGTCGCTTGCTCCGTCGCATCTGCTCGAAGCTGCGGTTGAAGTCGATCGTCTCCAGGTCGGCGTAGCCCTCGAGCCCCGCGGGTGGGACCACGTTCAGGGAATCGAAGGCGGCCCAGTCGGCGGGCGTCATCCGCGGCTTGATCCACTCGTTGAGTGCCTCGACCTGGACCAGCCCGGCGACCCGGCGGGGGTGCTCGCTCGCGTACAGGCGCACGATCAGCCCGCCGGTCGAGTGGCCGACCAGCACCACGGGCCCTTCGATCGGCCCGTTCTTCAGCAGTGCGCGCAGGTCGTCGACCGCATCGGCCGCGGTGCGCGGCTGCTCGACCGGAGTGCTGCGGCTGAGCTCGGTGGTGCCGAGGGTGGTCCCCGGGCGGTCGTACTCGCACACGCGGGTCAGCTTGGAGAGCTCGGCGAAGACGGTCACGGGCTGGGTGGGCTCGAGCTTCACGCTCCAGTAATCGCCGCGGCTGCGCAAGCCGGCCTCGAGCAGCACGGTGGGCGAGCCCTTCGCCCTGCCCTTGCACTCCATGTGGAGGCTCCGGCCGTCTCCGATCCGGACCTGGCCGGCGAACGCCTGCGCCGCCGCCGCGATCCCCGCCGCGAGCGCGAGGGCCGCGGCTATCACCGCGAGCTGTCGCCCGGTCACTCGGAGCGGTGCAACACGGTGGGGATCGTCATCAGCAGGATCTTCGCGTCCAGCCACAGGGACCAGTTCTGGATGTAGTAGTTGTCCCACTCGGCGCGGTCGGCGAGCGAGGTCCCGGGGCCGAGGCGGTTGACCTGCGCCCAGCCGGTGATCCCGGACTTGACCCGGTGGCGCTCGTCGTAGCGGCGGATGCGCTCGGCGAAGCGGCCGGCGAGCTCGGGGCGCTCCGGGCGGGGGCCGACGAGGCTCATGTCGCCGCGCAGGACGTTGAGGAGCTGCGGAAGCTCGTCCAGCGACCAGGCGCGGATGAAGCGGCCGACCGGGGTGCGCCGATCCTCGCCCTCGACCCCGCCGGGCGCCGCGTCGCCGGAGAGCTTCGGCAGGTCCGCTCCCGGCGGCGCCGCCCGCATCGAGCGGAACTTGAGCACGTCGAAGGCCTTGCCGTCACGCCCGACGCGGCGCTGGCGGAACAGCACCGGGCCCGGCGAGGTGAGGCGCACGGCGAGGGCGGTCGCGCCGATCACGGGCGAGAGCAGGATGAGCATCACCGCCGCCACCGTACGGTCGAACCCGTGCTTGATCGCGAACTCCCAGCCCTTGGGGTCGACCTGGCGGAGTTCGAAGACGGGAATCCCGCCGACGTGCTCGAGCCGCATCCGGTTGGTCGCGTCGTCGAACATCCGCGGGACGATCGCCATCGTCATCCCGCGGTCGCGGCAGCGCTGCACCAGCCGGCGCAGTGTGAGGTCGGGCTCGATCTCGAAGGCGAAGATCGCGTGCTCGGCCCCGGTTTCGTCGACGACCGCGTCGAACGCGGCCGTCGTCCCGAGCACCGGCAGCTCGCGACGACCGGCCTCCTCGGTCGAGGCCGGACTGTCGTCGACGAAGCCGATGCCGATCAATCCCAGTTCGGGCAGCCGATCCAGATGAGCCTCGAGCCTGGCGCCGACCTCGCCGGCGCCGATGATCACCGTCCGCCTCCCGCACAGTCGGCGCCTGCGCGCCGTGCGACGGGCCGTCGCCCAGCCGATCCGCCAGATCAAGAGCAGCGTGGTCGCGAAGGCGAACTGGAGTGCGATCAGGCCCGAGGCCGTCGCCGTCGGGTGCGTGAGCTGGACCAGGGCGGCGACGAGGAGCGCCGCGACCGCGGTCGAGCCGATGACCGCAGCGGCGCGGTCGAGCCGGCCGATCTGCGCGTGCGGGTCGTACTGGCGGCGCGTCGCGAGCATGATCACCGCGAGCGGGCTCACCAGCAGTGCCGGCAGGTAGGAGTCGGCCGGGTTGATCGCATCGGCGACGACCAGCGCGATCGCGAGCAGGACCGCGTCGACGGTCAGGGTGATGAACTGGTACCCGGCGCCCTCGAAGGCCCAGTTGACGAGGTCCGAGCGCCCCGGAAGCGTGCGGTACGCGGGCGCCGTGAGCTCCCCGGCGCCGCCCCCAGGCTCCGAAGTCGCACGATCGGCCGGACGCTCGCCGGCGGTCTGCATGCGCACGACCCTCTCATACCGGCGCCGGGCCACCTAGTGCCGCCGCTTGCGTCGCTTGCGCCTCGACCGGGGCTGCCGCTCGGGCTCGGCGAGCTCGCGCTCGCGCTCGACGAAGGCGGCGGCGGCCCTGCGCAGGCGCCCCCGGCCGAGCATCAGCGCCCAGAGGACCCACAGCGGGCCGGCCACGGTGATCGAGTGCGTGATCACCGAGCCCTCGCCCTTGGGCTCCAACCGGTGCCGGTAGCCGAGGCGGGCGCTCGGCAGCGGCGCCTCGGTGGCCAGCAGGCGCCCGCGCTCGAGCTCCGTGACCCGGTGGTGCACGGTGCCGCCCTTGCGCATCTTCACCCGCACCTCGGAGCCCAGCTCGAGCTCGCCGTCGCCCTCGGCGCGCTCGACCCGCAGGTCCCACTCCGGCCACCGAGCTGGATCGGCCCACAGCTCCCAGATCGCTTCCGCCAGCGCCCGGGTGCTCTCGCTGTGGGTCGCCTCGAACAGGGCCGGGGGACTAGGTCGGCAGGGGCGAGCCGGCGAGGGCGAAGAACCAGACCACCATCGCGATCGACGCGACGACCGCGGTGCCGACGAACACCGCCTCCACCGGGGTCAGCTTCGTGGTCCCGGGCCGGTACGGCTCGTCGCGCATGCTGCGGTTCCACGGATACCGGGCCGGGGCGCGCTCATGCGTGTCGCCGCCGCGGCCCTGGATCGCCCCGGCGATGATCAGGATCAGGGTGTAGCTGACGAGGATGCCGATGATCAGGATCGCGGCGGTGCTGCCCTCGACGTGCTGGGCGCCGCGCGAGCCCTGGATCACCGAGCCGACCCAGATCCAGAACAGCGGCACCCCGGCGCCGATCACGATCGCGGCGACGATCTCGAGCACGAAGCGCCCGGTGACCCCACCGGCGCGCTTGAGCCTCGAATCGCCGTGATCCTCCATGGAGGGAAGGTAGCGGGGTTCGAGGGGGCGAAACTAGGCCACGTGCGTCCCGACAAGCCTCGCCCGCCCCTGCCCGAGGGCCCGTACCTGGTCGTCGGCCTGGCCCGCTCGGGCCAGGCGGCCGCCCGGCTGCTGGCCGCGCGGGGCGAAAGCGTGATCGGCGTCGACGCGGGTTCGCCGGAGGGCGCGGCAGGGCTTGAGGGGTTGGGCGTCGAAGTCCTACTGGATGGTGGTGGAGGAGCGGAGCTCGAGCGCGTCCGCTGCGTCGTCAAGAGCCCCGGCGTGCCCGCCGAGGCTCCCCCGATCGCAGCGGCGCGCCGGCGGGGCCTGACGGTGATCGGTGAGCTCGAGCTCTCCTGGCGCCTGCTTCCGAACCGTGTCTGTGCCGTCACTGGGACCAACGGCAAGACGACCGTCGCCGAGCTCCTCGGACACGTCTGGCGGACCGCGGGCGAGCCGGTGGGCGTGGCCGGCAACGTCGGCACGCCACTCGCCTCACTGGTCGGCGAGATCCCGGCCGACGCGACCGTGATCTGCGAGGCGTCCAGCTTCCAGCTCGAGGACTCCGACGCCTTCGCCCCCGAGTGCGGGGTGCTGCTGAACGTCGCCGCCGACCACCTCGATCGCCACCGGACCCTGGACGAGTACCTGGCGGCGAAGCTGCGGGTGTTCGCGAACCAGGGCAACGACGACGTCTGCGTCTACAACGGCTCCGAGCCGGCCCTGCACGGGCTCGACCTCGGCGGCTGCGGGCGGCGGGTCGCGTTCTGCGACGAGCCCGGCGACGATTGTGCCGCCGTCGTCGGCCACGGGCTGCTCGAGCTCTGGGGCGAGCCGCTGCTGGAGCTCTCCGAGCTGCGGCTGCTGGGCCCCCACAACGCCGCAAATGCCGCCGCCGCCGCGGCGGCGGCCGCCTCGCTCGGGATCGAGCGCGAGGCGATCGCCGCGGGCCTGCGGAGCTTCGACGGCGTCCCGCACCGGCTCGAGCGGGTCGCCGAGGTCGGGGGAGTGCTCTACGTCAACGACTCGAAGGCGACCAACGTCGCCGCCGCAATAGCCGCCCTGCGCTCGTTCGAGGGCGGCGTGCGGGCGATCCTCGGAGGCTCGCTCAAGGGCGGCGGCTTCGAAGAGCTCGCCCCGGCGGTCGCCGAGCGCTGCACCGCGTGCTATCTGATCGGCGCCGCCGCCGACCGGCTCGAGCGCGATCTCGAGCCGGCCTGGGCCGCCGGGATCGAGCGCCGCCGCTGCTCGGGGCTGGCCGAGGCGGTGACCGCCGCGGCGGCCGATGCCGGGCCGGGTGAGGTGGTCCTGCTGGCGCCGGCCTGCGCGAGCTTCGACCACTACCGCGACTACGAGCAGCGCGGTGAGCACTTCCGCGCGCTGGTCGGGGAGCTGCGGTGAGCAAGTCGGGCAAGTCGCCGCCGATCGAGTACTCGCTGCTGCTCACCGCGACGCTCTGCCTCCTCGCCTTCGGCGTCGTGATGGTGTTCAGCGCCAGCTCCACCACATCCCTGCTCGGCGAGTCGGGCGACGGCGCCTTCTACCTCAAGCGCACCCTGATCTTCGGCGCCCTCGGGCTCCTGGTCATGCACCTGCTGGCCCGGCGCGGGGTGAAGCTGCTCCGACCGCTGACGCCGCTGATGCTCGGCGGGGCGATCTTCCTCTGCCTGCTCGCGATGCTGCCGGGCTTCGGGGTCGAGATCAACGGCTCGCGGGCGTGGCTGGCGCTGGGGCCGCTGCAGATTCAGCCCTCGGAGCTGATGAAGGTGGCGCTGATCCTGTTCTGCGCCCAGCTGCTCGCGACCAGGCCGTCCGTGCTGAAGGGGGGCATTGGGCCGATGATGCCGGTGCTCGGAGTGACCGGCGTCTGCGTCGTGATCGTCGGCGTCGGCGATCTGGGCACCGCGCTGGTGACCTGCCTGGCGGTCACCGCACTGCTGATCGCGGCGGGCGCCCGGATGCGCGACATCGGCATGCTGGCGGCGATCGCCGGCGGCATCGTCCTGCTCGCCGTCCTGGCCGAGCCCTACCGGATGGCGCGGATCACCTCGTTCTTGAATCCGGGAGACGACCCGGGCGGCGCCGGCTTCCAGCTCATGCAGGCGAAGATCGCGCTCGGCTCCGGAGGGCTCTTCGGCGTCGGGCTGGGGGAGAGCCTGCAGAAGGCCTTCTACCTCCCGGAGGCCCACACCGACATGATCGCCGCGGTGATCGGCGAGGAGCTCGGGATGGCCGGGATCGGCGCCCTGGTCGGCCTCTACTCCCTCTTCGGCTACGCCGGCTTCCGGATCGCCCAGAGCGCCCGCGATCGCTACGGCAAGCTGCTCGCCGCCGGGCTCACGGCCCTGGTCCTCGTCCAGGCGCTCGTCAACCTGCTCGCGGTCTTCGGCCTTGCGCCGCTCACGGGGGTGCCGTTGCCGTTCGTCTCCTACGGCAACGCGAGCATGTTGGTGATGCTCGCGGGCGTAGGCCTGTTGCTCAACGTCGCCCGGGGGGGCAGCGCCGGGTCGGCCGCCAAGACGTCGAGCCGCGATGGGACACTGCGCGTCGTCGACGGAGGCCGCCGGGGCGAGCGAGAAGGCCGCCCCGCGCCGGCGAGGAGCTCAGCCAACGGTGCCAAGGGTCGTCATAGCAGCGGGCGGAACGGCGGGGCACGTGGTGCCGGCGCTCGCCGTCGCCGACGCGCTTCGAGCCCGGGGCGCTGAGGTCTCCTTCCTCGGCGCTGCCGATCGCGCCGAGGCGGAGGCGGTGCCGGCCGCCGGCTACGAGATCGATCTGCTGCGCGTGCGTGGCCTCTCGCGCACCAACCCCGTCGAAGCGGCCGGCGCCCTGCGGCTGGCGGCCGCGGCCGTACCCGACGCCCGCCGCGTGCTGCGCGCCCGCGGCGCCGGGGCGGTGCTCGGGGGCGGCGGCTACGTCGCCGCCCCGGCCGGACTGGCGGCGCTCTCGCTTCGCCTGCCGCTGGTGCTCACCGAGGCCGACCGGCGCCTCGGGCTGACCAACCGGCTGCTCGCCGGCCACGCGCGCCGCGTCTGCCTCGCGTTCCCGATCGCGGGCCGGGACGGGCCGCGCTACCTGCTCACCGGCCGTCCGGTTCCGGCCGAGGTCGGCCACGCGGACCGCGGGGCGGCCCGGGAGCGCTTCGGGATCGCCGCCGACGATCGCTGCCTGCTCGTCTTCGGCGGCAGCCAGGGAGCGAGATCGATCAACGCCTGCGCCGTCGAGGCGTTCGCAGGCCCCGGCTCGGGCGGGCGCGACTTCCACGTCCTCCACATCAGCGGCGGCCGCGACCACGCGGAGGTGTCGGCGAAGCTCGAGGCGGCCCCGCACGCCGAGCGCTACACGCTGCTGCGCTACGAGCCCGGCCTCGCCGATTCGCTCGCCGCCGCCGACCTGGTGCTCGCCCGCGCCGGTGGCTCGATCTTCGAGATCGCGGCGGCCGGGCGACCGGCGATCCTGGTCCCGTATCCGCACGCCTCGGGTCGCCATCAGCACGCGAACGCCGAGTGGATGGCCGCCGGCGGGGCGGCGACCGTGATCGAGGACGCCGAGCTCGCGCCGGCGCCCCTGCGCGAGCTCGCCACCGGCCTGCTCGCCGACCCCGAGCGGCTGGCGGCGATGGCGGCGGCCTCCGCGATCCTCGCCCGCCCGGATGCCGCCGACCGGGTCGCCAACGAGCTGATCGCCGCGATCGGCGAACCTTCGTAGTCCCATGAGCGAGCCCGCCTGGAGCGACCGCGAGCTGCACTTCATCGCCATCGGCGGCGCCGGGATGAGCGGCCTGGCCCTGGTCTGCCACCGCCTCGGCGCCCGGGTGAGCGGCAGCGACCGCGCCGAGAGCTCGTACTTCCGGCGCGTTCTGGAGGCTGGAATCGATGCTCGGATCGGCCACAATCCCGATGCCGTCCCCGAGGGCGCGGACGTGGTCGTCTCGAGTGCGATCGGCGATCAGAACCCGGAGCTGGTCCGCGCCCGCGAGCGCGGTCAGCGAATCATCCACCGGGGCGAGCTGCTGGCCGAGATCTGCGCGCAGAAGCGCCTGATCGCCGTCGCCGGCGCCCACGGCAAGACGACCACGGCCGGGATGCTCGCCTGGCTGTTGGCCGGGCGCAGCGGGTTCCTCCTCGGCGGCGAGCTCCCCGGACTGGGCACAGAGGGCGGGGCCGTGAGCTCCGGCTGGGAGGCGGAGGCCGAGTGGGTGGTCGCCGAGGCCGACGAGTCGGACGCGAGCTTCCTCCAGCTGCGGCCGGAGATCGCGGTGATCACCAACGTCGAGCTCGACCATCACTCGCGCTGGTCGTCTCTGGCGGAGTTGACGGCGGCGTTCAAGCGCTTCGCCGAGCCCGCCTCGGATCTGGTCCTCTCCGCCGACGCGGCGTTGGACCCGATCGTCTCCGGGCAGCGAACCGTGCGCTTCGACGCCGACCTCCCCGGACCGCCGCTGACGCTGGCGATCCCGGGCGCCCACAACGTCCTCAACGCCAGGGCCGCGCTCGCCGCGGCGGAGCTCACCGGGCTCGGGACCGCGGACGAGTTGGCGGCAGGCCTGGAGCGCTTCCCGGGCATGCTGCGCCGCCAGCAACGCAAGGGCAGCCGCGGCGGGGCCGAGATCTACGACGACTACGCGCATCATCCGACGGAGGTCGCGGCCACCCTGGAGGCGATGCGCGAGCTCGCCCCGCGGCGGTTGATCGCCGTCTTCCAGCCGCACCTGTACTCGCGGACGAAGGCGCTCGCGACTCGCTTCGGCGCCGCCCTGGCGGCGGCCGACGAGGTCGGGGTGCTCGACGTCTACCCGGCCCGCGAGGAGCCGGTCGGCGAGCTCGCGGGCGTCAGCGGGCTCGCGGTCGCCCGCGCGGCCGCCGATCGCGCCGGCGGGAGGCCGGTTTGGTGGCTGCGCGACGTCGCCGGCGCCGAACGGGCGCTCGGCCCGCGCCTCGGCGAGGGCGACCTGCTGGTGACGATCGGCGCCGGGGACGTCTTCCTGCTCGCCGACGCCCTGGTGGAGGGGCCGTGAGCACGCCCGCAGGGGTCGAGCGCGACTACCCGCTGGCGCGCCTGACCACGGTCCGGGCCGGGGGGGACGCGGAGCTGTTCGCGCGCCCCGAGTCCGACTCGGAGCTGACCGCGCTCCTGCGCTGGGCGGCCGGCGAGTCGATAGCGGTCGAGGTGATCGGCTCGGGCTCGAACCTGCTCGTCGCCGACGACGGCGTGCGCGGGCTCGTGATCAAGCTCGCCGGCGAGCTGACCGCGATCGAACGCGAGGGCGCGCGCGTCGTGTGCGGCGGCGGCATGCGCCTCCCGTCGGCGGCGGCCAAGGTCGCGGGCTGGGGGCTGGGAGGGCTCGAGTTCGGGATCAACATCCCGGGGACCGTCGGCGGCGCGGTGCGGATGAACGCGAACGCGTACGGCGGCGAGCTCGCCAGGGTGCTCGAGTGGGTCGACGTCTGCACGGCGTCCGGGGTCGACCGCCGGCGACCGGACCAGCTCGGGTTCGCCTACCGCCGCTCGGCCCTGCGCCCGGGCGAGGTCGTCTCGCGGGCGGCGTTCGGGCTCACCCCCGCCGAGCCCGCCGAGGTGAAGGCGATCCTTGCCGAAATGCGCGCGATGCGGCGCGAGGCGCAGCCGTCGGGGATCAAGACCTTCGGCTCGACCTTCAAGAACCCGGACCCGGACGACCCGCGCGCGGCCGGCCGGACGGCCGGCCAGCTGCTCGAGGCGGCCGGCTGCCAGGGGCTCGGTGTCGGCGGGGCGCGCTTCTCGCCGAAGCACGCGAACTTCGTCGAGAACAGCGGCTCGGCGACGACCGCGGACGTGCTCGCGGTGATGGCCGCGGGACGCCGCCGCGTCCACGAGCGCTTCGGGATCGAGCTCGTCCCCGAGGTCCAGGTCCTCGGGGACGTCGACTGGCCCGAAGGCTGGGAGCTCGATCAGGCCGATTGAGCGGCAGGAGGCGGCGCCCGCGGGGGGAATCTTCAACCGATGAGCCGCCCCCGGGCCTCGACCGAAGCCGGCAGGCGCCGCTCGACGGCGCGTGGCTCGGCCTCCGCGGGCCGCGCCGGCGCACCGCGTCCGCCGGCGGCCAGCCGCGCGAAGAAGGAGAAGCCGGCGCCCAAGCGGACGGCATCGAGGGCGACGCGCGCACGCTCGACCGGCCACAGGGGCAGGGAAGGCGCTGAGAAGACGACCAAGCGCGGCGCCCGTCGCGCGCCGAGCAGGCGCGTGAAGCCGCGGGCCGCGGCTGCCCGGCGTCCGGCCCGCGCCCGGACCGCCCCGCGCCTGTCGATCCGCCGCCGGCGCTCGACCCGCTCGACCCGCTCGACCGGGCGCCGCTGGCCGATCGGCCGCCCGCGGCCGATCCGCGCCGTCCGCGCCGGCTTCGGCCGGGTCTCCTGGCGCTACCGGCTGGGCCTGGTGGCGATCCTCGGCGCGACCCTCGCCGCCGGCTATCTGTTCTGGCTTCGCGATTCCTCGCTGGTCGCGGTCGACGACGTCGAGGTCGTCGGGGTGACGAGCGGCGACCGCGAGGCGATCGTCACCGATCTCACGCAGATGGCCGAGGGGATGACGACCCTGCACGCCGACACGGACAAGCTCGAGCAGGCGGCGAAGTCGTTCCCGACCGTCGCCGCGGTCAGCGTCGACCCGAACTTCCCGCACGGGATGCGGATCGAGATCACCGAGCGCCCGCCGGCCCTGCTGGTGACCGCCGGCGGCGAGCCGGTCCCGGTAGCGGCCGACGGGACCCTGCTCGCCGGCGTCCCGGTCACCGAGGACGACCATCTTCCGCTGCTCGAGGTGGGCGAGGTCCCGCCCGCCGGAAGCCTCGAGGACGGGGCGCTCGAGCAGGCGCTCGTCCTCGGCGCCGTCCCCGGGCCGCTGCGGCCCCTGATCGAGAAGATCGACACCAACGACGACTACGGGATCGTGATCATCCTTCGCGGCGGCATCCCGGTGCGCTTCGGCAGCGCCTCCGGCGCGGCGGAGAAATGGGCTGCGGCCGCGGCCGTGCTCGCCGACCCGAAGCTCGACGGGCTCACGTACGTCGACGTCCGGGTGCCCCAGCGGCCGGCGGCCGGAGGTGCGGCGCCGCCCACGGAGACGACCGAGCCTCCAGCCTAGGTCGAGACTTTAGGAAATATGGAAACCCTCGATTCCCGGTCGAGGGTTGGGGCCGTGCACGATTCCATGCCGGGGCGGGGCGCCGATATTGACACCCGTGCCACGATGCCCTACCGTCGCGCTGACGTCTAGGCTGCATAGAGCGGAAAACGCTCAAGCTTGCCTTGAGTCTCGGACGGAACCAAACGGGTCAAACTGAGGACGGGAGAAATGGTCGAGTCGTCCTATCTCGCGGTGATCAAGGTCGTCGGAGCCGGCGGTGGAGGCACGAACGCCGTCAGTCGCATGGTCGACGCCGGGCTCAAGGGAGTCGAGTTCATCGCCATCAACACCGACGTGCAGGCGCTGCAGTCCTGCGAGGCGGACATCAAGCTCGCCGCCGGGCACAACCTCACCCACGGCCTCGGCGCCGGCGCCAACCCCGACGTCGGGGCGGGGGCCGCGGCCGAGTCGCGCGACGACATCAAGGAGGCGCTCAAGGGCGCCGACATGGTCTTCGTCACCGCCGGCGAGGGCGGCGGCACCGGCACCGGCGCCGCTCCGGTGATCGCGGAGATCGCCAAGGAGGAGATCGGCGCGCTCACCGTCGGCGTGGTCACGAAGCCGTTCGAGTTCGAGGGCAACCGGCGCATGCAGCAGGCGCTCGACGGCATCGACAAGCTGCGCGCCAAGGTCGACACGCTGATCATCGTCCCCAACCAGAAGCTGCTCGAGGTCGTCGAGCGCCGGACCTCCGTCCAGGAGGCGTTCCGGATGGCCGACGACATCCTCCGCCAGGGCGTCCAGGGGATCACCGACCTGATCACCACGCCGGGGCAGATCAACCTCGACTTCGCCGACGTCCGCACCGTGATGGCGGACGCGGGCTCGGCGATGATGGGCGTCGGCACCGCCGCTGGCGAGAACCGGGCCCAGGAGGCGGCGAAGATGGCGGTCAACTCGCCGCTGATGGAGGAGTCGATCGAGGGCGCGACCGGGATGCTGCTCAATTTCACCGGCTCCGACGACCTCAACCTGTTCGAGGTCAACGAGGCCGCCGACATCGTCGTCTCGACTGCGGACAAGGGCGCCAACATCATCTTCGGGACCGTGATCGACCCCGCGATGGGCGACGAGGTCCGGGTGACCGTGATCGCCACCGGTTTCGAGGGCCGCGAGACGCTCGCCCGCAAGCCGATGCAGGTGCGCGAGCGCAGCCGCCGCCGCCAGGTCGGCGCGCTCGCCGACCGCGAGCGGCGCGAGCTCGAGGTCTCCGACGACGACATCGACGTCCCGCCCTTCCTGCGGGGCTGAGCACCGCCGCCTTCGTCCTCACTGGGCGAGGCCGGTAGGGTCCGCCGACGCGGGCAGGCGGGGAAGCGCGGCTGAGCGCTGCCTCAACCGGTGCCCGAAACCGACAGGAGGGAGCTCCGAAGCATGATGCTCAAACGTGGTGCGGGAACCACGGCCGCTCTGGCAGTCGCCGCGGTCGCCCTGGTCTTTGCGGTTGTTGGGACGGCGATCGCCGGGCCCGACGCGATCTCGAGCAAGATCAGCAAGTCGAAGGTCAAGAAGATCGCGAAGAAGCAGATCAACAAGGCGGCGCCGGGGCTCTCGGTGGCCAACGCCGAGACCGCCGGCTCGGCCGCGACGGCGGCGAACGCCGACGCGGTCAACGGGCAGAAGGTGGTCAAGATCCTCGCCAAGATCCCGGTCGGCTCGACCGACGCGACGATCGCGACGTTCCACGGCTTCACGATGACGGCCTCTTGCACGGCCGGCGGCGACCTCGAGCGGCTGCTCATCGTGCCGCCTGACAGCCCCGCGACCAACCTCTCGGCGAGCGGGAACGGCGACGCAGGGCCCGTGTTCAGCTACGGCGGGGGCAGCGGGATCCGCCTCGACTCCGACGGGACCAACAACAACCAGCGCGGGAATGCGTCGTTCGCGGTCTCGAGGTCCGATGGCCCCGTGGTCTCCGGCGTGATCAGCTACGACAACGACCCGGCCTACGAGATCGGCAGCGGCTGCGCCGTCTTCGGGCACATGACTCAGTCCGGCTGAGGGCCGGCGTTTGGCGGCGATAGCCTGAGCGCGGTGGAGGCAACTGCGCTCAGGCACACGCCGCTCCATGACCGTCACCGGGCGGCGGGCGGGAAGCTCGTCGAGTTCGCGGGCTGGGAGATGCCGGTCTCCTATGAGGGGGTGCGCGCCGAGCACCTCGCCGTGCGCTCCGGCTGTGGCGTCTTCGACGTCTCGCACATGGGCGAGATCGAGACCTCGGGCCCGGGCGCGCTCGGGCTGCTCCAGCGGCTGCTCTCGAACGACGTCGCGAAGCTCGAGGTCGGCGGCGCCCAGTATTCGGTCCTCTGCCGGCCCGACGGCGGGGTGCTCGACGACCTGTTCACCTACCGGCTCGGCGACGATCGCTACCTGACGGTGACCAACGCCGCCAACCACGCCGGCGACCTGGCCTGGTTTCGCGAGCACGCTCCGGACCACGACGCCGACATCGCCGACCGGCTCGACGACTACGCGATGCTCGCCGTCCAGGGCCCGGAGGCGCGCGCGATCGCGAGCTCGCTGGTCGAGGGGGAGCTGCCGCATCGGATGCGGACCGCGAGCCTGAGCACGGGCCGCGGCGCCGCGACCCTCGTCTGCGGCACCGGCTACACCGGTGAGGACGGGGTCGAGATCCTGCTCGCACCACAGCACGCGGGCGAGCTCTGGGGCGACCTGCTCGCCGCCGGCGCGACACCGGCCGGCCTCGGCGCCCGCGACACCCTGCGGCTCGAGGTCTGCTTCCACCTCTACGGCAACGACCTGAGCACCGATCGCAACCCGATCGAGGCCGGCCTCGGCTGGTGCTGTGTGGAGGACACGGGCTTCATCGGCTCCGGGGCGGTCGCGGAGGCCCGCGCCGCGGGCACCGCCGAGCGCCTGGCGCCGTTCGCGCTCACCGAGCGCGGCATCCCCCGACAGGGCAACCCGGTCCTCGCCGGCGGCGAGGTGGCCGGGGAGGTGACCAGCGGCACGTTCTCACCCTCGCTCGAGCGCGGGATCGGGATGGCCTACGTGCGCTCTGAGATCGACGAGCCCGGGACCGAGGTCGAGATCGACGTGCGGGGGCGGCGGCGGGCGGCGCGCATAGAGTCCAGGCCCCTGTACGACCCCCGATCACAGGAGCGATGAACTTTGGCCGAGGAGACGTATCCCGACGAGCTCAAGTACCACCCGGAGCACGACTGGGCCCGGATCGACGGCGACGAGGCCACCTTCGGCGTCACGTGGTACGCCCAGGACGCGCTCGGAGAGGTCGTCTTCTACGAGCCGCCCGAGGTCGGCGCCGAGATCGCCAAGGACGCCGCCTACGCCGAGGTCGAGTCGGTGAAGGCCGTCTCCGACGTGATCGCGCCGCTCTCGGGTGAGATCACGGCGGTGAACGAAGAGCTCTCCGACTCGCCGGAGCGGATCAACGAGGACCCCTACGGCGACGGGTGGCTGGTGAAGGTCCGGCTCACCGAGCCGGGCGAGGTCGACGGCCTGCTCGACGCCGCGGCGTACCGGGAGCTGCTCGCGGGAGAGTGAGCTTCCTCACGTGGCCTTGACAATCGCCGTCCGGGCGAAGAGGGTAGGCGCGAGCAATCAATAAGGGGAGCGGGCGCCGGGGGGGCGTGCGTCCCCGCCTGAAGGAGGGATCGGATGGAGTTCACTCGCGGGCGGCCGTCGCCGGCGATCGTCCTGGCCGTCATCGCACTCGTCTTCGCGATGGCAGGCTCGGCGGTTGCGGGGACTGACGCCCTGAGCAACAAGATCACCAAGTCGAAGGTGAAGAAGATCGCCAAGAAGCAGATCAACAAGGCGGCGCCCGGCCTCGATGTCAAGAGCGCGAAGACCGCTGACAAGGCGACCAATGCCGACAACGCGACGAACGCGGCCAACGCGGCCAACGCGACGAATGCGACCAACGCGGCAGCGGTGAACAACGTCGCCGTCAATCGCTTCTTCGCCCAGGTGCCGCCGAACACGGCCGACGCGAACATCGCGACCTTCGGTCCGATCACGCTGAAGGGGAGCTGCGACGCGGCCGGGAACCCGACCCTTCGCGCTTCGTTCTCGAAGGATGTCAACGACCTCGTCTTCGACGGCTCGACCGCGTCCCAGTTCGGCAACGCGAACATCGCGGCCGGGACGACGAGCAACATCAGCGCGACGCCGAACTTCGGCAGCGTCGGCACGGCCGGGGCCGTGGCGTCCGACAAGTCGTTCTCGGTCCAGGTGGACTACTTCATGCGCGATTCCCCGGCGCTGGGTGACGCCCAGTGCTTCTACTCGGGTTTCGTGAACGTCGGCTAGTCCGTCCGTAGGCCGGGCCCGCGAGGGCCCCGGCAGCACATGCGTTGAAAGCAACGGCCGCCCGGTTTCGCCGGGCGGCCGTTGCCGTATGGGTCGCTACGCGGGGCTTCGACGCCGAGGTGGTCGAGGTCGGCCTCGAGCCGACGCCGGGACTTGACAAGCCCGCCGCAGGGCTAGAGGGTAGGTCGCATAACGCGCTCCGGGGGGAGTGCCTTCCGCGCGCTCTCCCGGTCCAATCCTCAGGAGGGATGTATGAAGTTGTTCAGCGCCCGGCCATCGCCGGCAATTGTGCTGGCGGTGGTCGCGCTCGTCTTCGCGATGGCAGGCTCGGCGGTTGCGGGGACCGACGGCCTAAGCAGCAAGATCACCAAGTCGAAGGTGAAGAAGATCGCCAAGAAGCAGATCAACAAGGCCGCGCCAAATCTGTCGGTCGCTCACGCCGACACTGCGGACCAAGCGACCAACGCAACCAACGCGACCAACGCCACAACGGCCGGCATCGGCCTGAGCCCGGTCGCCTACGCGACGGTGGACGCCACCGGAGACGTGATCGAGGCGCGTTCGCGGGGAGTGGCGGACGGCAACGTCACGCTCGAGGCGACGTCCGCGTACTGTTTCCGCGGCCTCGGGTTCGAGTTCAAGACCGTGCAGACCACTCCGGTCTACGTTGGCTTCGACGCCGATGTGAGCGTCGAGGCTTCCATCCCGCCGGATGTCGGCTTCATCGACGACTGCGACCCCGACGGAGAGCAGCTGGAGGTCGCGACGAACGTCGACAGCGAATTCGCCGCCCACTCGTTCTTCATCTGGTTCTACAACTAGATCGGAACGCCAGCTGACGGCGAGCAAGAAAGCCAGTGATGAGGGGGGCCTTGTGGCCCCCCTCATCGTCGCTGCCTCGGCGCTGGGAGCCATGTTTGCGGCGGCTGCGATCCTGGCCGGTTGCGGAGACCAGGATCAGGGCGACACCCCAGCCGTCGCGGACCCGGCGGCACCGGAGATCTCGGAGAGCTCGGATCTCCGAACCGAGGCCGCCGAAAACCCGGCGCGAGGGGATCACGAGTCAACCGAGCAATCGGAGCCTTCCAACCGGGAGCAGAACCATGGAGGCGGATCGGGTCAACCTCGGCCCGCGCAGCGCGATTCGGAACGCCCGCCGGCCAGCCGGGAGTCGACCGACACCAACCACGAGTCGCCTGATGCCGGCTCCACGGGCCGGAACGGCAGCAATTCGGACACAGGCCGGGGGGACGTCGAGCAGGGACGCGGTGCCGGTGCAGGTGATCAGAGTCCCGAGGCCGCAGGCGCTGCGACGACTCGACAGGGACAAACGGGCGCTCCGCCGGACGAGGCCGGCACCGCCCCCGCGTCTGACACAGATCAAGGCGCCTGATCCCAGGGCCGACCGGGCGCGGCCTCGACGTCGGCTCCGCCCTGCTCGCTAGCCTCATTGGCGTGAGCCGGTACACCTCCGCAACGGACGCCGATCGTGCGGCGATGCTCGAGGCGATCGGCCTCGAGAGCGTCGAGGAGCTGTTCGCCGACATCCCCGCGGATCTGCGCCTCGACCGCCCGCTCGAGCTCGCCGACGGGCGTTCGGAGACCGAGGTCTTCGACGAGCTCGCGGCGCTTGCGGCGCGCAACGCGGACGCCGACACGGAGACGTGCTTCATCGGCGCCGGGATGTACGACCACTACGTCCCCGGCCTGGTCGAGGCGATCACCTCGCGCTCGGAGTTCCTCACCCCGTACACGCCCTACCAACCCGAGGTCTCCCAGGGCGGGCTGCAGGTGATGTTCGAGTTCCAGACGGCGATCTCCGAGCTCACCGGCCTGCCCGTCGCCAACGCGTCCCTGTACGAGGGGCCGTCGTCGGTCGCCTCGGCCGCCTACCTGGCACTCGGGGCGCGCAAGGGGCGCCGGCGCTTCGTCGTCTCGCGCGGGCTTCACCCGCACGCGCGGACGACGCTCGAGACCTACTCGCGGGGCTTCGACGCCGAGGTGGTCGAGGTCGGCCTCGAGGGCGGGCTAACCGACGCCGGCGAGCTCGCCGCGGCGCTCGACGACAGGACCGCCGCGATCTTCGTCCAGAGCCCGAACTTCCTCGGCGCGATCGAGGACCTCGAGGCGCTCGCCGACGCCGCTCACGAGGCGGGCGCCCTCTGCGTCGCCTCGGTCGACCCGATCACGCTCGGGGTCCTGCGCCCGCCGGGCGAGTGCGACGTCGACGTCGCGCTCGGCGAGGGCCAGCCGCTCGGCAACCGGCTCGACTTCGGCGGGCCCTCTTTCGGCTTCTTCGCCTCCACCGACGAGCACCTGCGGCGGATGCCGGGGCGGATCGCGGGCGAGACCACCGACGTCGACGGCCGGCGCGGGTTCGTGCTCGCGCTCCAGACCCGAGAGCAGCACATCCGGCGCGAGAAGGCGACCCACAACATCTGCACCTCCCAGGCGCTGAACGCCCTCGCGGGGACCATCTACCTCGCCTGGCTCGGGCGCGCCGGGATCGTCGAGCTCGGCGAGCTGCTGGTCCGCCGCACCGCCTACGCGCGTGAGCGACTGGCGGCCGTCGACGGCATCGAGCTGCTCCACGACGCGCCGGTGGCCCGCGAGCTCGCGCTCCGCATCGACGCCCCGGTGGCCGAGATCCTCGACCGGGCAAGCGACGAGGGCATCGCCGCGGGTTACGCGCTCGGCGGCGACTACCCCGAGTACGAGGACGGCCTCCTGGTCGCGATCACCGAGCGGCGCTCGCGCGAGGACATCGACCGGCTCGCCGACACGCTCGCCGAGGCGATCGCGCGGACGAACGGCGCGCACATCGCCGGCCGGACCACCGAGGCGCCGGCCGCCGAGGAGGTCGGCCGATGAGCCCGGAGACCACGGCCTCGCCGCCGACTCGCCGGCATCGGACCTCGACCCCGCAGCAGCGTGAGGCGGCGGTGACGATCTACGAGCGCTCGGTGGAGGGCCGCCGCGCCGCGACGCTGCCGCCGGCCGGCGTCCCGGAGCCGCCGCTCGACACGCTGATCCCGGCGCGCCTGCTGCGCGAGCGCCCGCCCGCCCTGCCGGAGGTCTCCGAGCCCGAGATCGTCCGCCACTACAACCGCCTCTCGCGCCGCAACTTCGACCTCGACACCGGCCCCTACCCGCTCGGGTCCTGCACGATGAAGCACAACCCGCGGCTCAACGAGAAGGTCGCCGCGCTCCCCGGCTACGCCCGCCTCCATCCCGCCCAGAATCCGAAGCGTGCCCAGGGCGCGCTCGAGCTGATGTGGCGCCTGGAGCGCGCCCTGGCGGAGATCTGCGGCCTGCCACACGTCTCGCTGCAGCCCTCGGCGGGCTCGCACGGCGAGCTCGCCGGGCTGCTGCTGACCCGGGCCTACCACACCGATCGGGGCGAGCAGCGGCACAAGGTGCTCACCCCCGACACCGCCCACGGCACCAACCCGGCGACGGTGACGATGGCGGGGTACGAGGTGGTCAAGGTCGCGACCGACGAGCGCGGCGGGGTCGATCTCGACGACCTGCGCGAGAAGGCCTCCGATGACGTCGCCTCGCTCATGCTCACCAATCCGAACACGCTCGGCCTCTTCGACGAGAACATCGACGAGATCGCCTCGATCGTCCACGGCGTCGGCGGCACGCTCTACTACGACGGCGCGAACCTGAACGCGATCATGGGCTGGACGAGGCCCGGCGACATGGGCTTCGACATCGTCCATCTCAACCTTCACAAGTCGTTCAGCCAGCCGCACGGAGGGGGCGGCCCCGGCGCCGGGCCGATCGCGGTCTCGGACCGGATCGCGCCCTTCCTGCCGCAGCCGAGAGTCGTCCGGCGCGAGAGCTCGAACGGCTCCGGCCCGAGCTTCGACCTGGTCAGCGACCTGCCGAAGTCGATCGGCCGGCTGCGCGGCTTCCAGGGCAACTTCGGCGTCTTCGTCCGCACCTACGCCTATATCGCCAGCCTCGGGGGCGACGGACTGCGGGAGGCCTCCGAGACGGCGGTCCTGAACGCCAACTACCTGCTCGCGCGGATGAGCGAGGGCCGCGCCGGCAAATACCTGCCGCTCGCCTTCGACCGCCGCTGCATGCACGAGTTCGTCCTGTCCGGGGCGCCGGCCAAGCGCGAGCTCGGGGTCAAGACCCTCGACGTCGCCAAGCGGCTGCTCGACTACGGCTTCCACCCGCCGACGATCTACTTCCCGCTGCTCGTCGACGAGGCGCTCATGGTCGAGCCGACCGAGACCGAGACCCGGGAGTCGCTCGACGCGCTCGCCGACGCCTTCCAGAGCATCCTCGCCGAGGCCGAGGAGGACCCGCAGATCCTCGTCGACGCCCCGTACACGACGCCGGTTCGCCGCCTGGACGAGGCGGCGGCCAGCCGCCGGCCGATCCTGCGCCAGCCGATCGGCTAGCGAGCGCCCGTCAGCAGCCCGGCTTGGGCTTGAACTTGGTGGACCCGTCTCCGGGCTCGACCACCTCGTCGCCGAACAGCTCGAGCGAGCCGTGGCGGAACTTCAGCGTGTGCTCCGGCTTGAACTTGGTGAACACGGTCTCGTGGAAGTCGAGCAGCCCGTTCCTGACCTCGTCGACGATCTCAGGGGGGAAGTTCGGGGAGGCGTTGGTGGTGACCTCGACGTGCTTCATCCGCCTGAAGTCCTCCCGGACCGAGAGCTCGGCCGTGATCTCGACCTCGAGCTCGGTTCCGGAGCCGGAGTCGGAGCTGGTGAAGGAGCGGTAGTCGTACGTGCCCAGCTTGCCGCCGTTGCACTTCTTCGCCGTGATCCGGCCCGCGGCGAGCGACCCGCCCTGGTACTGGAAGAAGTCGTGGAACGTGTACTGCCAGGCCGATGACGGCGGCGGGCACCGCGAGGGCGACGACGACGACGGCGATCGCGAGCGCGGAACGTGACACGCGCGCATTATCCGCCCGGCGGGGCAGTCGTGCAACCCAATTGCGAGCGGCCGGCCGCGGCCGATCTCAGCGCTCGGTCAGGGCGGCCTGAACCCCGAGCAGACCACGCGCATCCAGCCGATGCGCCCATCGCGGACGGCGAGGTACGCCTGCTGCTCGACCACGAACGGGCCGTCGGGATTGTGGCCGCGCAGCCGGTAACCGACCCGCTCGCGATCCGCGAACGAATCCGTCTCGAGCTCGACCAGCTCGTCGACCCGGTCGGAGTCCTCGAGCCACTGGCGGAGGATCCCGTCGATCACCTCGCGGCTGCGGTCGGCGCTCCAGCTGCGGCTGGGGGTCACGGCGCGGAACTCGATCTCCGGGTGCAGGAGCTCGGCCACTCCATCGAAGTCCTTGGCCGCGAGTGCCCCTCGCAAAGGCGGCGCCGAGCGGCGAGCGCTCGGCCGGCTCGTCGCTCGAGCCCGGACTCATGCGACATCCTCGGGTTCGGGCACGATCGCCACCACCCGCGCCGGGGCGGCGCCGGCGCCCACGATCCGGAGCGGGAAGCAGGCGACCCGGAACCCGTGCGGGGGCAGGGCGGCGAGGTTGACCAGGCGCTCGATCTGGGAGTAGGGCAGGTCGGCCTGGTGAGCCGCCCAGAAGACCCCCCGCTCGCCGCTCGCCTTGGCGCGCTCGGCCTGCAGGTGCAGCGGTGCGTCCCAGCCCCACGCGTCGATGCCCATCACCCGCACGCCCTGTTCGTAGAACCAGCGGGTGGCCGCGGCGCTGACGCCGGGCCCGCGGGCGATGTAGTCGAGGTCGTCATAGAACGCGTCGCGGCCGGTGTGGACGAGGACGATGTCACGCTCGGCGAGCGGGCGGGGAAGGCGCCGCTCGACGTCCGCGGCGTCAGCGCCTCGCCATCTGCGCGGTCCGTGGCATCGATGACGACGCCGGGGGCGAAGAACCACTCCAGCGGGAGCTCGTCGATCGTCTGCGCGCGCTCTCCGGCGACCCGCGAGTTGTAGTGCCACGGAGCGTCGACGTGGGTCGAGTTGTGGGTGCCGAAGCGGATGAACGTCTCCGTCGCCCAGCCCTCGCCGTCTCGCAGGAGCTCCGGGCCGACCCCGAGCAGGGTCTCGATCGTCGTCGCGCCGGCGGCATGGTCCTCGAACTCGATCTCGGTGCGAAGCGGCTCCGGCAGCTCCGGCGGGTCCGGGCGGATCGGCGCCGAGAGGTCGATCAGCGGCATGGCTCGCCCCTCCTCATGTCAGCGCGCCAGGCGCAGGGCCTGGCGGAGCTTGAGCGGGGCGCCCATGCGGAGCACGACGCGATCGTAGATCCGGGCGGCGAGCCAGATCAGGACGACGATCGCCGCCAGCATCAGCGCGATCGAGACCACCAGCTCCCAGGCGGGCAGCGCGTCCTGGGCGGCGCGCCCGGGGACGACCATCGGCGCAACCGGCGGCAGGAAGGTGCAGATCGTCGCCAGGCTGCCGTCGGGCGCGTCGAGCGTCGCGATCCCCGCCAGATACCCGCCGACGAGCAGGATCGAGAGCGGGGCCGAGCTCGACTGCAGGTCCTCCTGACGGGAGACGATCGAGCCCGCGACCGCGAACGCGCAGGCGTAGACGAGGTAGCCGAGGACGAAGTAGACCCCGACGAGGATCGCCGTCTCGGCGGTCGAGCTCGGCAGGTCGATGGAGCCGATCGCGATCGCGATCACGAGCCCGACGCCGGTGACGGCCAGGACCTGGAGCAGGCCGAGCAGGCCGATCCCGAGCACCTTGCCGGTCAGCAGCTGGACCGGCCTGATCGCCGAGAGCACGACCTCGACCACCCGGGAGGACTTCTCGACCACCACGGCGGTCGCGACCACGATCCCGAAGCTGAGGATGGCGATGTAGAGCAGCAGGCTGCCGATCAGGGCGAGCCCGCTGCCCGACGCCGGCTCGCCGACCTCGCTCACCGGCAGCGGCGCGGGCTCGAGCGCCGCGGAGATCTCGGCTCGATCGACGCCCGCGCGCAGCAGCGCCTCCGTCCCGCGGACCGTGCCCGAGGAGCTCTGCAAGAGCGAGACGAGAGTCGTCGACGGGTCCGAGCGGGCGACCAGGCTGGCGGGCAGGACGGCGGCGTCCAGATCGTCGTCGGCCACCGCGGACCGCGCCGTCGCCTCGGCGGCGTACTCGTGCTCGGTCACCTCGGCGTCGAACGCCGCCTGGCGCTTCTGCGACAGGTCGACCACCCGGTGCGCCTCCGCGCCGACGTAGCCGACGTCGAACTTGTCCGTGTCGTCGCCCGCGGTGAGCCCGGAGATGACCACGATCGCGACCACGATCACGAGCTGGATCGCGGTCGAGATCCGGAACGCGCGGCTGCGGAGGAGCTCGCGGACCTCGCGCCGCGCGGTGAGGAAGACCGCTCGCCGGTTGGTCATCGGCGATCCCCCGAGCCGTCGCGGCCGACCACGTCGCGGAAGAGCTCGGCCAGGGTCGGCACCTCGGGCCCGAAGCGGATCACCGATCCCGCCGCCCGGGCGGCGTCGAGCAGCGCCTCGGAGTCGGTCGCCGGGTCGAGCTCGTAGGTGTTGTCGCCGACCGCGCGGACGCCGGCGAGCGCCGTCGCCCATTCACCGTCGGCGCCGCGGACCTCGGCCCGCCAGCGCCGCCCGGCGCGCTTGCTGCGCAGCTCCTCGACTTCGCCGGCGGCGACCAGGCGCCCGTGATCGACGATCGCCACCGCGTCGCAGAGCCGCTCGACCAGGTCGAGCTGATGGGAGGAGAAGATCACCGGAACCCCGCGTTCGCGCGCGTGGGTGATCAGCACCTCGCTCAGCACGTCGACCCCGACCGGGTCGAGGCCGCTGAACGGCTCGTCGAGGATCAGCAGGTCGGGCTCGTGGACGAGCGCCGCGGCGAGCTGAACCCGTTGCTGGTTGCCCAGCGAGAGCTTCTCGACCTCGTCGTCGAGGCGGTCGCCGATCCCGAGCCGCTCGCTCCAGCGGGCGGTCGCCTCCGCGGCCTCGGCCTCGTCGAGTCCGTGGAGCTCGGCGAGGTAGGCGAGCTGGTCGCCGACGCGCATCTTCGGATACAGGCCGCGTTCCTCGGGCATGTAGCCGAAGCGCCGCCGGCACTCGACGTCGGCCGGCTGCCCGTGCCAGCGGACCTCGCCGGAATCGGGGGCGAGGACGCCGATCGCGATCCGCATCGTCGTCGTCTTCCCGGCGCCGTTCGGGCCGACGAAGCCGAACACCTGCCCCTCGGCAACCGCGAAGGAGAGATCGTCGACGGCGACGGTGTCGCCGTAGCGCTTGCTGAGGCCAATCAGCTCGAGTGCGGACACAGGGGTTCCCTAGCCGCCGAGGCTGGAGGCAAAACGCGGGTCAGCGCTTTTCGCCGAACGCGATCAGGTACTCGCCGTCGAAGGCGATGCCGCCGTCGTCGGCCACCGCGACCTTCTCGTACATGGCGCGGAGGTCGGCGAGCAGGTCGTCCCAGCGCCCGTCCGCCTCGAGCCCCGGCCGCAGCATGACGATCGGCCCGAACTTGGTCGCGTACTCCTCGACCGTCTCCTCGTAGGAGTCGAAGTGCCAGTGCGCCGCGCCGTCCTCGAATCGCAGATCGACACCGGTGCCGTCGAAGATCTCGCTGACGTGGTCGCGCACGCCCCACAGCGGCGGGGGCTGGAAGCCCTCGGGGGGCGGCGGCGCGTACTTGGAGATCGTCAAAAAGAACTGGCCGATGTTGCCCTCCGGCCTCCAGGAGACGATCCCGAAGCGGCCTCCAGGGGCGAGCACCCGGGCGATCTCGCCCGCGGTGCGCCTGTGGTCGGGGGCGAACATGCAGCCGAAGGTGGAGAGCACGACGTCGAACGAGCCGTCCTCGAAGGGCAGGTCCTGGGCGTCGCCCTCGACCCACTCCACCTCGACCCCGGCCGCGGCGGCGTTGCCGCGCGCGTCCTCGAGCAGCTTGGCGGTGATGTCGAGGCCGGTGGTGACACCGCCCTTGACGGCGGCGGGGATCGCGGCGTTGCCGGTCCCGGTGGCGACGTCGAGCACCCGCTCGCCCTCGTTCACGCGCACCTTCTCGACGAGGGTGTCGCCGACCTCCCAGATGCGGTGGGCGATCGCGTCGAAGTCACCGGCGGACCATGTGGCCCGCGCTCGATCCTGAGCTTCGGTCACGCAGCGATCCTATTCAGATCCCGGGACCTTGGGCAGCTTCTGCTTGAGCTCGAGCACCGGTGCGAACAGGTCGCCGTGCTCGGCAACCCGCTCGAGCGCCTGCGGCGCCTCGAAACGCACCGATTCGGGGTCGCCGTCGTCGGCCAGCTCGCTGACCTCGTCCCAGGTCAGCGGCACCGAGACCCAGGGGCGCGGGCGGCAGCGCAGGGAGTAGACGGCGACCGTCGTCTTCGAGTAGTCGTTCTGGCTCCAGTCGACGAGCACCTTGCCCTTGCGCAGCTTGCGGTCCTGCTTCGACACCACCAGGTCGGGCTCGGCGCGCTCCAGGGCCTGGGCGACGGCGCGGGCGTAGCTCTTCGTCCGCTCGTAGGTCACGGCAGTGTTCAGCGGCACGTAGACCTGGATCCCCTTCGAGCCCGAGTGCTTCGCGAAGCACTCGAGGCCGAGGCCCGCGAACAGCTCGCGCAGCCGCAGCGCGATCTGGGCGCACTCGACCGCGGTCGCCGGCTCGCCCGGGTCGAGGTCGAACGCGAGCACGGTCGGACGGTCGGGCCTCTTGGCCGGGGCCAGCGAAGGGTGCAGCTCGAGGCCGGCG
>CAWJHV010000007.1:0-92165 GCA_963842795.1 uncultured Solirubrobacterales bacterium
AGGATCTCCGAGTACTTCGGCAGCGGCCAGAGGTCGTCGGCGATCATCTTCTCGAGCTTGTCGGCGACCTCGCGGACCGCCGCCATCGCCGCGACCTGGTTGTCCCGCGCGTACACGGCCAAGTCCAGGCCCTCGACTCCGTCGGGGTAGGAGTTCGCCTGCTCCAGGTCATCGATCGCCGCGATCAGCTCGGTCGCCAGCTGCCGAGCGTCCGCGTTGAGCCCGCTGATGTTGATCCCGTCGCCGAGCGCGAGGTGGCGCAGGGTCGCCGGCAGGATCATCGTCTTGGCGATGTCGTGCGCGGTCTCCGACTCGATGTTCGCGTTGGCGATGTACTGCTCGATCCAGACCTCGTAGCGCGACTCGAGCTCGCGCTCGGAGAGCACCTCGTACTTGCCGAACGTCTCCACGGTCTGCGGTGAGATCACCTCGGGCAGCGCGTCGGGCGTCGTGCGCAGGTTCTTCAGCCCGCGCTGCTCGGCCTCGGCGTGCCACGCCTCGTCGTAGTTGTCGCCGCCGAAGATGATCTGCTTGTTGGCGACGTAGCTGTCGCGGACCACCTCGGTGACGGCCTCGGCGACGTCGGCGCCGCCCGCGATCTTCGCCTCGAGCTTGCCGGCCAGCTCGTCGATCGCCTCGGCGACGATCGTGTTCAGGACCGTGTTCGGGAACGCCAGCGAGGCGCTCGAGCCCACGGCTCGGAACTCGAACTTGTTGCCGGTGAAGGCGAACGGCGAGGTCCGGTTGCGGTCGCCGCCGTGCATCGGCAGGCGCGGGAGCACCGAGGCGCCCAGCTCCAGGAACGACCCGGGCGTATGCGGGTCGCCTTCCCCCGAGGCGATCGCCTCGAACACCCGGTCGAGCTCGGCGCCGAGGAACACCGAGATGATCGCCGGCGGCGCCTCGTTGGCGCCCAGTCGATGGTCCTGGCCGATGCTGGCGATCGACGCCCGAAGCAGCCCCTGGTGCTTGTTCACCGCCTGGATCACGGCGGTGCAGAAGAACAGGAAGCTGAGGTTGTCCGCCGGAGTCTCGCCCGGGTCCATCAGGTTGGTCCCGGTGTCGGTGCCCATCGACCAGTTGTTGTGCTTGCCGGAGCCGTTGACGCCGGCAAACGGCTTCTCGTGTAGCAGGCAGACGAGCCCGTACTTGCGGGCGACGTTCTGCATCAGCTGCATCGTCAGCTGCTGGTGGTCGGAGCCGACGTTCGAGTTCTCGAAGATCGGCGCGATCTCGTACTGGCCCGGGGCGACCTCGTTGTGCCGGGTCTTCACCGGCACGCCGAGCTTGCGCAGCTCGGTCTCGGTGTCCAGCATGTAGGCGAGGATCCGCTCCGGGATGGAGCCGAAGTAGTGGTCGTCGAGCTCGTGGCCCTTCGGCGGCTTGGCGCCGAAGAGCGTCCGGCCGGTGGTCACCAGGTCGGGCCGCTCGAAGAAGTACTGCTCGTCGATCAGGAAGTACTCCTGCTCGGGGCCGACGGTGGTGAAGACGCGGTTGGACTCCTGGTCGCCGAGGATCCGCAGGGCGCCGATCGCCGAGCGCGAGAGCGCGTCCATCGAGCGCAGCAGCGGGATCTTCGCGTCGAGAGCCTCGCCGGTCCAGGAGGCGAACGCCGTCGGGATGCAGAGCAAGGCGCCGTTGGGGTTCTCGAGGATGAACGCGGGGCTTGTCGGGTCCCAGGCGGTGTAGCCGCGAGCCTCGAAGGTCGCCCGCACGCCGCCGGTCGGGAACGAGGAGGCATCGGGCTCGCCCTGGACCAGCTCCTTGCCGGAGAAGTCCGCGACCGCGCCGCCGGAGCCGTCGGGCTCGAAGAACGAGTCGTGCTTCTCGGCGGTCAGGCCGGTAAGCGGCTGGAAGACGTGGGTGTAGTGGGTCGCGCCGCGCTCCAGCGCCCACTCCTTCATCGCGTCGGCGATCTCGTCGGCAAGCGCCGGATCGAGCGCCTCGCCGGTCTCGAGGGTCGACTGCAGCTCCTTGTAGGTGTCTCTGGCGAGCCGGTCCTTCTGCACCGTCGGGGAGAAGACGTTGACGCCGAACGGGTTGTTCTTCTCCTCCGTGAGATCGACCGTGCCGAGGGCCTCGCCGTTGGCGCTCCACTTGGCCGCGGTCACGTTCTGCTGCCGGATCCTCGTGCTCATCTAGCTCTTTCGCCTCCTACGCGGGTTCGGTCCCGCGCGCAGCGGGACCCGGGGTCCTTCGGGCCGGGGATGTGTGGGCGGCAAGCGTAGGGCTCACCGTCCGCGCTCCCTCTGTCCGAGCGTCCAAATCTAGCCACGATCGATTCGCCCGGGTGGAAGGCCCCGACGAAGCCCGCAAGTTGCGGACTTTTCGACCCGGCGACAGGCGCCGGGCAGGGCCTCAATCCCCGTCCGAGCGCAGCCGCCGGTCGATCGCCCGGGCGCAGCGGCGGCCCTCGGCGATCGCGGTGACGATCAGCGACTGCCCGACGCGGGCGTCGCCGGCCGCGTAGACGCCCGGCCGCGAGCTCTGGAAGGCGCGCGCCGCGACGTTGCCGCGGCGGTCGAGCTCGAGCCCGAGCGCGGCGACGACGTCGTCGTGGGCCGGGTGGGTGAAGCCGATCGCGATCAGCACCAGGTCGGCCGGGAGCTCGAACTCGCTTCCGGGCACCGGCTCGAGCGTGAGCGAGGAGCTCCCGGTCACGCGGCGGCCGCGCAGCGCCGCCACCCGCCCGTTGCCCTCCAGCCCGACCACCTGGTGGCCGAAGCGGCGCTCGCCGCCCTCGTCGAGCGCGTAGGTGGTCGCCGAGCGCTTCGGCGCCAGCGGCCAGGGGCTGTCGGCGTAGCGGCCGTTCGCCGGCAGCTCGGGGTAGACGTCGAGCAGGGTCGCCGACAGCGCTCCCTCGCGGTTGGCGTTCGAGATGCAGTCCATCCCCGTGTCGCCGCCGCCGATCACGACCACGTGCTTGCCGGCCGCGGTGATCTCCTCGCCCGCCGCAGGCTCCGGCGCCTCGCCGCCGCCCGCGCGGGCGACCCAGCGGTTGCGCTGGTAGAGGTAGTCCATCGCGAAGTGGACCCCGCCGAGCTCGCGACCCGGGGCGTCGAAGTCGCGCTCGACCCGGGAGCCGATCGCGATCACGACAGCGTCGTTGGCCTCGGCGAGCTCCGCGGCGTCGACCGAGCCGCCGACCTCGGCCCCGTACTCGAACCGGATCCCCTCGGCCTCGAGCAGCTCGACCCGGCGGTCGATCATCCACTTCTCGAGCTTCGCGTCGGGTACGCCGAAGCGCATCAGCCCGCCGGGCGCCTCGTCGCGCTCGTACACGGTCACCAGATGGCCGACCTGGTTCAGCTCCGCCGCCGCGGCGAGCCCGGCCGGGCCCGAGCCGACGACGGCGACCGAGCGGCCGCTGCGCCGCTCCGGCGGGCGGGGCTTGATCCAGCCCTCCTCGAAGCCGCGGTGGACGATCGCGTACTCGATCTGCTTGATCATCACGGGGTCGTCGTCGATCGCGAGCACGCACGCCGACTCGCACGGCGCCGGGCAGATCAGGCCGGTGAACTCGGGGAAGTTGTTGGTCGCGTGCAGCTGCTCGCAGGCGACCTCCCAGTCGTTGCGGCGCACGAGGTCGTTCCAGTCGGGGATCAGGTTGCCCAGCGGGCAGGCCGAGTTGCAGAACGGCACCCCGCAGTCCATGCAGCGCGCGCCCTGGAGGCGGAGCTCGTCGGCGGGCAGGACGCCGAAGATCTCGCCGTAGTCGCCGACGCGCTCGGCCGGATCGCGCTCCGGGTCGCCGACCCGGTGGATCTCCATGAAGGCCCGGGGGTTACGGCTCACGACAATGGCGCCTTCGCTTCGCTCACGCTGCGAGCGTCCTGAACTCCGCGGTCTTCGGGTCGCCGGCCTCGTCGCGGCGGGCGAGGGCGAGGGCGTACTCGCGGGGGATCACGCGCACGAAGTCGTCCAGCGCCGCCGCCCAGTCGTCGAGTAGGCGCGCGGCGACCTCCGAGCCGGTGCGCGCGAGGTGCTCGGTGATCAGCGCCTCGAGCTCGACCGCCTCCTCGCCGACCACCGGCTCGAGGTCGACGAGCTCGGTGTTCGCGCGCACCGGCAGGTGCCCGTCGGGGTCGTGGACCCAGGCGATCCCGCCGCTCATCCCGGCGGCGAAGTTGTGGCCGGTCGGCCCGATGATCGCCGCCCGGCCGCCGGTCATGTACTCGCACCCGTGGTCGCCGACGCCCTCCACCACGCACAGGGCGCCGGAGTTGCGCACCGCGAACCGCTCCCCGGCGAGGCCGCGGAAGAAGGCCCGCCCGCTGGTCGCCCCGTAGAGCGCGACGTTGCCGATCACGACGTTGTCCTCGGCGACGTAGGGCGACTCGGCCGGCGGGTAGATCGCCAGCACCCCGCCGGAGAGGCCCTTGCCGACGTAGTCGTTCGCCTCGCCCTCGAGCTCGAGCGTGATCCCGGGCGCCAGCCAGGCGCCGAAGCTCTGCCCGGCCGAGCCCACAAGTCGGACCCCGAGCGTGTCGTCGGGCAACCCTTCGGGCCCGTGGCGCGCGACGACCGCGTGCGCGAGCCGGCCGCCGACGGCGCGGTCGACGTTGGTCACCCGGCGCTCGATCCGCTGCGGCCGGCCGGTGGCGATCGCGGGCTCGGCCTCGGCGAGCAGCTCGCGCGCGTCGAAGTGCTCGTCGGGCGGCTCGGGATCGCGGTTGCGGTGGCGCGGGGCGTCGCGATCGACCGTGGCCGGGAACGCGATCAGGTCGGAGAGGTCGATCAGCTGGCGCTTGTGGCCCTCGGGCTCGGTCGCCTGGGCGAGCAGCTCGACGTGGCCGATCGCGTCCGCGACCCGGGCGATCCCGAGCCGCGCGAGGTGGGCGCGGACGTCCTCGGCGACGAGGAAGAGGTAGTTGACGACGTGCTCGGGGCGCCCGGCGAAGCGCTCTCGCAGCTCGGGGTCCTGGGTCGCGACCCCCACCGGGCAGGTGTTCAGGTGGCAGACGCGCATCATGATGCAGCCCGTCGCGATCAGGGGCGCGGTCGAGAAGCCGAACTCGTCGGCGCCGAGCATCGCCCCGACGAGCACGTCGCGGCCGGTGCGCATGCCGCCGTCGACCTGGACCGTGATCCGCGAGCGGAGGTCGTTTCGCAGCAGCGTCTGCTGGGTCTCGGCGAGGCCGATCTCCCAGGGGACGCCCGCCTGCTGGATCGACGACAGCGGCGAGGCCCCGGTGCCGCCGTCGTGGCCGGCGATCACGACGTGGTCGGCGCCCGCCTTGGCAACCCCGGCGGCGACCGTGCCGACGCCGGCCTCGGCCGCGAGCTTGACCGAGACCGTCGCCGCCGGGTTGGCGGCGCGGAGGTCGTAGATCAGCTGCTTCAAATCCTCGATCGAGTAGATGTCGTGGTGGGGCGGGGGGGAGATCAGGCCGACGGCCGGGGTGGCGAAGCGAAGCTGGGCGATATAGGGATCGACCTTGTGCCCGGGGAGCTGGCCGCCCTCGCCGGGCTTCGCGCCCTGGGAGATCTTGATCTGGATCTGGTCGGCGGAGGAGAGGTAGTGGACGGTCACCCCGAAGCGCCCGGAGGCGACCTGCTTGATCCGCGAGCGCCGCTCGTCGCCGTTCGGGTCCGGGGTGTAGCGGCGGATGTCCTCGCCGCCCTCACCCGAGTTCGACATCCCGCCGATCCGGTTCATCGCCACGGCCAGCGTCTCGTGCGCCTCGGGGCCGAGGGCGCCGAGGCTCATCCCTCCGGTGGTGAAGCGCTTCAGGATCTCGGTCGTCGGCTCGACCTCCTCGATCGGGATCGAATCGCCGGCCGGCCGCAGCTCGAGCAGCCCGCGGAGCAGCGCCAGGGCGCCGTTCTCGACATCGACGCGGTCGCGGAACTCCTCGTAGCGCTCGGCCACCTGAGTGCCGTCGCCGTTCGCGCGCACCGCCAGCTGAAGCGCGGCGATCGTCTGCGGGTCCCAGGCGTGGCGCTCGCCGTCGCGCCGCCAGGCGTAGACGCCGCCCTGCGGCAGCAGGCCGGCGTGCGCGGCGGGCAGCGACGAGTCCTCGACGTGCTCGGGCAGGCTGCGGTCGTGGCGCTCGGGGTAGGCGCGGGCGTGGCGCTCGAGCGCCTCGGTGGCGAGCTGGTGCAGCCCGACGCCGCCGACGGCCGAGGGCGTGCCGCCGAAGTAGCGCTCGACCAGGTCCCGGTCGAGGCCGACGGCCTCGAAGACCTGCGCGCCGCAGTAGGAGGTGATCGTGGCGATCCCCATCTTCGACATCACCTTCAGCAGGCCCTTGCGCAGCGCCGTCATCAGCCGCTCGTGGGCCTCGGCGGCGGAGAGGTCGGGCGGCAGCTCGGCGCGGCCGTGCAGGTCGGCGAGCGAGTCGAGCAGCAGGTACGGGTTGACGGCCGCCGCGCCGTAGCCGATCAGGGCGGCGATGTGGTGGATCTCGCGCGCCTCGCCGGTCTCGACCACGAGGCTGGTCTGCAGCCTGGTGCCCTCGGCGACCAGGTGCTGATGCACGGAGCCGAGCGCCAGCATCGACGGGATCGGCACGCGGTCGGCGGCGAGGCCGCGGTCGGAGATCACGATCAGGTTCGCCTCGCCGGTGATCGCGGCCCCGGCCTCGCGGGCGATGCGATCGAGCGCCGCCTCGAGCCCGCGCTCGCCGGCCTCCAGGGGCCAGGTGGCGTCGAGGGTCGTCGCCCGCAGGGCCGGGTGCGAGGCGCGGGCGACGCGCTCGAGCTCGTCGTTGGTGAGCACGGGGTGGTCGAGGACGAGCTGGATCGCGTGCTCGGGCCCCTCGGAGAGCATGTTGCCCTCGGAGCCGATCCGCGTCTCGAGGCTCATCACGATCGACTCGCGGACCGAGTCGATCGGCGGGTTGGTGACCTGGGCGAAGCGCTGCTTGAAGTAGCTGAACAGCGACGGCTCCTGCGCGGAGAGCGCCGCGAGCGCGAGATCGTTGCCCATCGACCCCGTGGGCTCGATCCCGGCCTCGGCGGCCGGGGAGATCAGCACTCGCAGGTCCTCCTGGCTGTAGCCGAAGGCGAGCTGGCGGGTGCGCAGGGGCTCGTGGGTGCGCACGGGGGTGCGGTCGGCGAGCTGGTCGAGGCGGATCTCGCCGTCGGCGCACCAGTTCCCGTAGTGCTTCTGGCGGGCGACCTCGAGCTCGGCCTCGCCGTCGGCCTGCAGCAGGCCGCGCTCGAGATCGACGATGAACAGCCGGCCCGGGTGCAGGCGCCCGCGCCGGATCACCGTCGCCGGGTCGACCGGCAGCACCCCGGCCTCGGAGCCGAGGACTACCACGCCCTCCTTGGTCACCAGCCAGCGCCCGGGGCGCAGTCCGTTGCGGTCCAGGCAGGCGCCGAGCACGCGGCCGTCGGAGAAGACCATCGCCGCGGGCCCGTCCCAGGGCTCGATCACCGAGCCGCTGTAGCGGTAGAAGGCCTCGAGCTCCGGCGGCATGTCGTCGCGCGAGCGATAGGCGGCCGGGATCATCATCATCATCGCCTGCGGCAGCGGGCGGCCGGCGTGCATCAGCAGCTCCAGGACGCGATCGAACGCGGCCGAGTCGGAGCTCCCCTCGGGGATCAGCGGCAGGCAGCGCTGCAGGTCGTCACCGAAGAGATTGGAGTGCAGAGCCGCCTCGCGGGCGCGCATCCAGTTGACGTTGCCGGCGAGCGTGTTGATCTCCCCGTTGTGGCCGAGGAGCCGCAGCGGCTGCGCCAGCTCCCAGCTCGGGAAGGTGTTGGTCGAGAAGCGCGAGTGGACGACGGCGAGCGGGCTCTGGAGCTCGGGGTCGCGCAGGTCGGCGTAGAAGCGCGAGAGCTGGCGCGCGGTGAGCATGCCCTTGTAGACGATCGTCCGCGAGGAGAAGCTCGGGATCGACAGCCCGGCCCCGGCCTCGAGCTCGGCGATGCGGCGGGCGACGAACAGCCGGCGCTCGAACTCGTCCTGGTCGGCGACCTCGTCGCCGGCGCCGACGAGCAGCTGGCGGAACTCGGGGGCGACGTCGCGCGCGGTCCGCCCGCAGGCGACGAGGTCGTGGGGGACCTCGCGCCATCCCAGCGGCCGCTGGCCGGCGGTGAGCACAGCCTGCTCGAGCAGCTGCTCCTGGGCCGCCCAGTGGGCCGGGTTGCGCGACAGGAAGACGTTCGCGACCGCGACCCGCCCCGGATCGGGCAGCTGGTCGCGCCGCAGCCCGAACTCGTTCACCCGGCTGCGCAGGAAGCCGTGGGGGAGCGAGATCAGGATGCCGGCGCCGTCGCCGGTGCTCGGGTCGGCGCCCGCGGCGCCGCGGTGCTCGAGGTGGTCGAGCGCCGCGAGAGCGAGCTCGACCACGTCGTGGCGCGGGTCGCCGTCGAGGCGGCCAACGCAGGCCACCCCGCAGCCATCGTGCTCGAAGGCGGGGTCGTAGAGGCCTGCCGTGCGCGGAGCGCGCAGCGGCCGGTGCGGGACCGGCGGGACGGTCACCGTCCGCAATTTACGCAGGCCCGGCGCTCGGCGCGCCGTCGCGGCTCAGGTGTCCTGCTTGGAGGCGATCGAAGCGAGCGCCTCTGCGATCGGCGAATCGCCGTTGAGCAAGTCGAAGGTGAGCCCGATCGTCCGCGGCTCGGCGAGCACCGCCGCGAGCGTCGCGGCGACGTCGTCGCGGGTCACCTGGCCAGAGCGCTCGAGCGGCGTGCCGACCTCGATGCTGCCGGTGCCGGGCTCGTCGGTGAGCCCGCCCGGGCGGGCGATCGTGTAGGCGAGGGCCGAGGCGCGCAGGGCGGCGTCGGCATCGCGCTTGGCCTCGTAGTACGGGCGCATCTGGTCGCCGTACGGCTCGCGGTCGACGCCCATGGCGCTCACCATCACGTAGCGCTCGACCCCGGTTCGCTCACACGCCGCGATCAGCTTCTCGGCGCCGCCGAGGTCGACCGTCCGCTTGCGCTCCGCGCCGCTGCCCGGCCCGGCCCCGGCGGCGAAGACGACCGCGTCGGAGCCCTCGACCGCGGCGGCGACCTCGTCGTCGCCGGCCCGCTCGAGGTCGCAGACCACGGCCACGGCGCCGATCTCCTCGAGGTCGGCGACATGGTCGGGATTGCGAATCAGGCCCCTGGCCGTGTCGCCGCGGTCGGCGAGCAGCCGCAACAGCCGCAGCCCGATCTGTCCATGCCCGCCGGCGACGAGAACGTTCATGCCCCCACCGTAGCCGGTGGGCGGTCGGCCTCGGCGCCCGGACCTGGGGCGGACGTGCGACGCGGGCCGTGGCTTGGCAGTGAGGGAGGTGAGAGCGATGCGCCTTGCGTGACGTTTGTGTCGCCTCTTGCGCGCTCTGGCCGCACCGTCCGCCGCGACGGGCGCTTTCCGTCCTCCCTGAGGACGTTTTGCACCCGTCGCGCTTTGGGCGGCGAACAGGGCACCGCCCCGCGCTCGCCCCGCGCGGCCCGCGTCACACGGCGCGCGGAATCAGCCACACCGGCCCGGGCCCGCACCAACTCCCTCCCTCACTGCCAAGCACGGCCTGCGTCGCCACGCACGCCGACGGCAAGCCACCACGGCCGCGCTCGGGCTCACCTACCGGTTCGTGATCGGGGCGAAGATCGCGGCCGGGTGTGTGGGATCGGTGTCGGTGGCCGGCGCGGCCGGGTCGACGCGGAAGCTCGCCGAGCGCAGGCGGTAGTGGTTGGCGGTGACGGCGACGCGGTAGCTGCCCGGCCTCGCCTTGCGCGGCACCTGCCAGTGGGCGTCGTAGACGCCGTCGGCGTCGACGGTCCAGACGATCGCCAGGCCGAGGTCGTCGGCGACGCGGCGCCAGCGCTTGCCGGAGCGCCGCTGGATCGAGATGAAGCGCTTGTCGAGCGGCTTGTCGAGGCCCGAGGGACCGCCCTGCCACTTGAACACCGCCTGGGCGCCGGGCGGGACGTCGACCGGCTGGGAGGTCGGCGCCGCGGCGCCTGCCCCCGTCCCGAACGGCGCCCCGTCGGCGACGACGCCGTGGCGGGGGTCGAACGCGTACGGCTCCGGGGCCGGCTTTCCGGCTCGCATCCGGCGCGCGAGCTCGACCAGGGAGTCGGTGATCGCGGCGCCCTCCGCCGGGCCGTAGATGGTCGAGCCGCCCTCGTAGTGCTGGCGGTCGTATTCCTCGGGCGTGGTGATGTACTGGATGAACTCGTTCGTCAGACCCATCACCGTCGCCCCGCGGACGCCGAGGCCCTTCGCGGCGGCGAGCACGCGCGCCCGCGCCCGGCGCCCGACCTCGACCGTCGCCTCGCCGGGCATGGTGATGATCAGCCGCCGGCCGAGGCGGACGACGAAGAGCGGCACGGCGTACGGGTAGCTGTCCCTGGTCGCGGCGAACGGGATCCCGATCTTGTGGCCCTGTGACTCGAAGCCCTCGGTCGGCGCCCGTCTGCCCTCGAACGGCTGCCCGGTGAGGTCGAACAGCGGACCGCGGTTCTCCTCCGAGCCGGTCAGGAACGGCAGGCCGGGGAGCGGCTCGTCGGCCACCCGGCCGTCGGAGGTCATCTGGCCGCAGAAGCAGGTCCGGGTCCAGCGCAGCTCCACCGGCGGCCGAACGGCCATCCGCCGCCCGGCCCTGCGCCACGCCTTGAACATCGCCCTGCCCTCGCGGCGGCCGACCCGCTCGGCGATCGAGGGCCCCTGGCCGTGCAGGCCCGCCGATTGATCGCCCTCGTTCGAGTTCACGAACACGTTGATCACCGGGTCGCGCTTCGGCACGTTTCCGGCGCGCCGCATGCGTGCCTCGAACGTGCGCGTCGCGGCGCCCTGGTGATCCTGGGTATAGACCTGATAGCTCGCCGAGTTCACGGTGCCGTGGTTGGCGAAGGTCGACCAGGCGCCGATCGGGGTGCGCTGCCCGTCGGCTCCGACGCGATCGACGCGCAGCACGCTGACCAGCGGATCGATCGTGTGCCGGTAGCCCTGCGGGTCCTCCTCGAGCGACCCCTGGCCGTACTCGCGGATCAGCCCGTGGTCGGCCAGGTGGGCCTCGATGCTGCGGTTCTCGGTCACGTGCAGCAGCTGCGTCGTTCCCCAGCCGGCCGCCGCCGGCCCGAGGTCGCGGTTGGCGCGCCGCAGGGCGGTTGCGATCCGCTTGACCAGGAACGTGTAGATCTGCGGCTCGGCCGGCTTCGGCTGCAGGAAGTCGACGAAGGTGGCGGGGTTGGTGATCGTCTCGGGGCTCGGCGCGAGGGTGTTCAGGGTCGCGAAGTTGGCGAACTGCGACGGGCCGCTGTGCGTGTGGGTCGCTCCGACGAGCACGTTGCGCTCGCTGAAGCCGTGGCCGGCGCGCGCGGCCGCCTCGGCGATCAGCCCCCCGGGCGCCGCGAACAGGTCGACCGAGACCAGCGCGAGCTTGCGCCCGCCGCTGCGCAGGACCAGGGCCGACGCCTGCAGCCGCGTCTGGACGCCGGTGCCGATGCGGTCGGCCCGCGTCCAGCCGCCGAGGGCGTAGCCGGTGGGCGGGGTGATCTCGGCGCGGCCGACGCCGGCCTGGAGCTTCGGTCGCGCAGCGGCCGAGGGCGCGCCGATCGCGCTCGCCGCGAGCAGCACGAGGGCAAGTGCGGCGAGCCTGCCTGGCGACACGCCCGCCAGCCTAGAGACGCCCGCGACGCACGGCGCCGGTCGAGCGCCGGCGCGACGAGCTCCCCTCGGATCGAGAGGGGAACTCGTCGGAGTCGCTCCAGGCCCGGGCTCTACGGGCGTTCGAGCTTCTCTTCGCGCTCTGCAGCTTGCTCGTCGTGGAAGGCGGCCGCCTTGCCCGCGGTGTGCACCTGCCGGTCGAGCGCCGAGGCCTTCTCGGCATGCTCGCTGGCGGCGGCGGCGTGCTCCTCGGCCCTGACGGCGTGTTCCTCGGCCTGACGGCGGTGGCGCTCGGCGTCGCGCCCGCGCTCGCGCGCCCTGGCGACGTTCGAGTCGGCCTGGTCGCGGTGCGCCAGCGCCTCGCCCGAGAGCCGCTCGGCTTCGATCTCGCGCTCCGCCGCCCGGCGCCTGGCCATCGCGACCAGCAGCCCGGCGACCAACAGCACGGCGATCACGATCACGACGATGAGCACAACCGACATTGGCGTCGAGCTACCCGTTGCGGGGGAGGTCCAACCCCGCCGGGATGGCCCAAACGACTAGCCGTGGATGTCCGAGTCGGCCACCTCGCGACCCCGCTCGTCCAGCAGCCGCACCTGCGCGACCCGGTCGTAGGGGACCGCGGTCTCCCCGCCGGCGCTGCCGTCGCCGTGGGCGATCGACATCTCGCGCAGCGGCAGTCGCTTGCCGGAGTCGGTCACCACTTCGAGCTCGTAGGCGCCGTCGGGGACGCCGTCGTAAACGAGGGCCAGAACCCACGAGGAGCGGCCCTGGTAGCCGTAGACGTAGCCGATCTGCTTGCCGCCGGCAAGCTTCATCGGCGCCGCGTCGAAGTACTCGCCGTTTGCGACTGCGAGCGTCGCCCGGTACGAGTCCGCGAGGTCGCGGTCGTCGGAGAGGGCGAACCAGACCGCGGCGGCGGCGCAGGCGGCGGCGGCGACCGCCGCGGCGACCGGCAGCGCCAGGCGCCTGCGCAGGCGCGGGCGGTTGCCGGCCGGCGGGGCCGCGATCGCCTCGCCGACGCGGCCGTCGAACCCGGCCGGGGGCTCGTGGGCGGGCGCCAGCAGCAGAAGCTCGTCGGCAAGCGTCGAGAGGCGCTCGATCCGGGCGCGGCACGCGGGACAGCCGTCGAGGTGGTCGAGCGCCCAGGCGCGGTCCTCGCCGTCGGCGATCCCGAGCGCGACCTCGGCCGCGATCTCGCGCAGGTGGTCGCAGTCGGCGGTGCTCACCGCCCACCCTCCTCGCCGCGCCCGGCGGACGAGTCCTCGCCGTTGGAGCGCTCGGCCGCGACCAGCTTCTGGGTCGCCGTCCTGATCCGCGTCTTCGCGGTGCCCACCGGGATCGCCTCGATCTGCCCGATCTCACGCGCGGTGAAGCCGAAGAGCGCCGCGAGCAGGAGCGCCCGGCGCTGGTCGGCGGGCAGCTCGCCGAGCGAGTCGCGGAGCTCACGGGTGCTCGTGTCGGCCCCGATCGAATGCGCGGAGGTCGCCCACATGGCGCTCTCGGCGTCGCGGATCGAATCCGGGTCCAGCGGCTCGGTGCGCTTCGCCCGCAGGTGGTCGATCGCCAGGTTGCGGGTGATCGAGAGCAGCCACGTCGCCACCCGCCCGCGACGCGCGTCGTAGGCGCCCGCGTGGCGCCAGGCGCGCATGAACGCCTCCTGGGCGATCTCCTCGGCGACCGCGGCGTCGCCGATCATGCTCACCGCAAGCCCGAAGACGCGCGCCTGGAACCGGCGCACGAAGGCGGTTGCGGCCTTCGAGTCCCCGGCGGCGAGGCCGGCGACCAGGGCTTCATCGGAGGGCGACCAGATCACACGTCAGGTTGTACGGCCCGCGAGCCGTTCAGGATTGCCGCCGTTTCCAATCCCGGCGGCCGCCTCGCCCGTATCGAGGGGGTGAAGGCAAGCTCTCCCAGGAGGTTATCCGTGGCCCGCAAGCTCCTCGCCCTGTTCGCGATCCTGATCCCGCTCGTGCTTGTCGCCTGCGGCGACGACGACAGCGATTCCACCAGCGCGTCGAGCGACACGAGCTCGACCGAGACGTCGACGACCGTGGAGTCCTCCGGAAGCGGGACGATCGACATCTCCGAGACCGAGTACAAGCTCGACCCGTCGGATCCGACCACGGGCGCCGGGACGGTGACTTTCAACCTCTCAAACGACGGTGAGCAGGTGCACAACCTCGAGGTCGAGGGCAACGGGGTCGAGGAGGTCAGCGACGACATCGACCCGGGCGGGACCGCAAAGCTCGCAGTCGATCTCGAGGCGGGGACGTACGAGATCTACTGCGCCATCGACGGCCACAAGGACCTCGGCATGGAGGGCGAGCTCACCGTCCAGTAGCTGCCAGGGCGGAGCCGCCGGCCGAAGGTGCCCGGACCGTCCCGGAGACCTCCCCGGGGCGGTCCGAGGCCGCCTTCGGCGGCACCCAGCCGCCGAAGGCGCGCTCGAGCGCCATCGCCACCGCGATCGCGACGTGATCGCGATCGCGCCCGGCGGCGACCTGAACGCCCAGCGGTAGCCCGGCCTCGTTGAGGCCGAGCGGAACCTCGGTCACCGGCATCCCGAGCAGGTTGAAGAGCGCGGTCGGGGCGAGCACCCAGGGCCGGCCCACGGTGCGGCCGTGGCGAGGGGCGACGCGCGCGAACGGCGGGTGCAGCAGGACACCGTCGCCGATCGCCTCGGCGACCCGCTCGCCGAGCTCCTTCTCGGCCGCCAGCGCCCGGCGCTCGAGGCGCTCGGGGATATAGGCGGAGAGGTTCTCGGAGGCGAGCGCCATCAGCAGCGGGGCGGTGTAGGGGCTGCGCCCCCGGACAGCGTCGGCCACCAGCCGCCCGAAGCTCGGCACCTGGGCGCCGCCCTCGGTGAGGATCTCCCGCAGGCCTCCCGACTCCCGCATCGCGTTCAGGTAGGGCTGGAGCACGGTCTTCACCCCGGGGAGCGAGACGCGCACGACCTCGGCCCCGGCGTCGCGCAGCGCGCGGGCGGCGTGGACGCGCGCGTTGCGGAGCTCGAGCGAGACCGGGAGCATCGTCGCGTCGTCGGAGATCACCACCCGCAGGCCCTCGATCGAGACCTCCCCGGGGTCGCCGAGGTTGGGCTCGTGCACCGTCTGATCGAGGCCGTCCGGCCCGGCCACCGCGCGCAGGAACGGCATCAGGTCCTCGGCGCGGCGGGCGAGCGGGCCGCAGCCGAGCAGCGCCGAGCCGCGCTCGTTCGGGAAGGGGTAGTGGCCGGTGTGGGGGACGAGTCCCCCGGTCGGCTTGTGGCCGAAGACGCCGTTGAAGAACGCCGGCAGGCGGATCGAGCCGCCGATGTCGGTGCCGAGGCCGATCGGCGCGAATCCCGACCCGACGGCGGCGCCCTCGCCCCCCGACGAGCCGCCGGCCGTGCGGCGCGGGTCGTAGGCGTTGTCGGTGCGGCCCCAGACCGGGTTGTCGGACTCGATCCACAGCGTCAGCTGCGAGGTGTTGGTGACCCCGAGCGGAATCGCTCCGGCGTCGACGAGCCGCTGGACGGCGGTCGCCGAGCGCTCGGCGACAACCTCGGCGCGGGCGACCGAGCCCGACGTGTTCGGCATCCCGGCGACCGCGAACGACTCCTTGATCGTGCACGGGACGCCGAGCAGAGGCGGCAGCTCCCGCTCGCCGCCCGCGGCGACGAGCTCGTCGGCGGCGTCGGCCTCGGCGCGGGCCTCGTCGAAGCGCGTCGCGACGATCGCGTTGACGCGCCCGTTCACGGCCTCGATCAGCGCGATGTGCTCGTCGACGACCTGCCGGGCGCGCACCTCACCGGAGCGGATCGCCGCCGCCAGCTCGAGCGCCGAGCTCTCGGTCAGCGCCCGCCCCGAGGCCTGGAGGGTCGTCATCGCGGGCCAGAGTACCCACCCGAATACACTCGCGCCGCAAGTCCGGGGGAGAGGAGGCACAGATGGAACCGGCACTGCTGATCTACGGCGACACCGAGAGGAGCGCCGCGCTTCGCCACGAGCTGCCGATCGCGATCGGCGACCCGTTTTTGTTCGGGCTCGTCGACGGCCGCCCGCACGTGATGGCGAGCTCGCTCGAGCGCGAGCGGATCGCCGCGGCGCTACCCGAGGCCGAGCTGCACGACATCCGCGACCTCGGCTTCTACGAGCTGCTCGACGGCGAGCTCTCGCGCGAGGAGGTGACGCTGGAGCTGGCAAGCCGCGCGGCCGCGGCGATGGACGTGAGCGAGGCGTTCGTCGACCCCGACTTCCCGCTCGCGGTCGCCGACCGGCTGCGCGCCGACGGGCTGCGCCTGACCCCCGACGGCGAGACCTTCGGCGCCCGCAGGCGGGTCAAGTCACCGGCCGAGCTCGACGGTATCCGCCGGGCCCAGCACGCCGCGGAGGCCGGGATGGCCGCCGCCGAGGCGACGTTCGCGCGGGCCGAGATCGACGGCGACGGGCTGCGCCTCGACGGCGAGCCGCTGATCGCCGAGACGGTTCGCGCGGCGATCCGGGACGCCTGTGCGGCCCGGGGCGCGCCGGCGCCGCCCGACATCATCGTCGCCTCCGTGTGGCAGGGGTTCGGGCACGAGCCCGGGTCCGGTCCGCTGCCCGCCCGGCTGCCGGTTCAGATCGACCTCTGGCCCCGCGACGAGCGCACCGGCTGCTGGGCCGACATGACCCGAACCTTCGTCGTCGGCGAGGTCTCCGACCCGACCCGCGCCCAGGAGAGCCTCGTGCGCGAGGCGCTCGAGGCCGTGCGCGAGGCGACCCGCCCCGGGATCAGCGGGCGCGAGCTGCACGGGATCACCTGCGACATCTTCGAGGCCGCGGGCCACCGCACGCAGCGCACCGGCCCGGCCGAGGACGATCCCAACGAGGGCTTTCAGTTCGGGCTCGGGCACGGGGTCGGGCTCGAGGTCCACGAGGAGCCCGGCCTCGGCCGGCTCGGTCGAGCGCCCCTGGTCGCCGGCGACGTGGTCGCGATCGAGCCCGGCCTGTGGGAGCGCGACCTCGGCGGCGTCCGCTTCGAGGACCTGCTCCTGGTCACCGACGACGGCGCCGAGACGCTGACCGACTACGCATATGACCTGACCCCGGGCGCCTGACCGCCGGCGTTGGGCCAGGGCTCCGGCCCTGGCTTGGCAGTGAGGGGTGGGAGTGTGGCGCGACGCGGGCGCATGTGCCTCGATCCGCGTGCTGGTGTGGCGCGGGCGCTACAGGATCAGCGTCCTCGGTTGCCCCGGCGCCGACTGGCGCATTTCGACGGATAGTCCGTCGTTTTCCGCCAGTCGCCGCACGGCGGGCGCTTTCCGTCCTCAGGGACCCCCGCGTGCTCGGAGCTCGCCCCGGGCTCCCCAGCGCCGGTGGTTAGCCGCCGCGGCAATCGGGAACGAATACGTGGTGCGGGACGATGAACGACCCACGGACGAGCTCGGTCCGGATGCCGGCACCGCCAAGACCGCGGTCGCCGAGCCGACCCTGATCGCCTCCGGGCGACGACTGGGCGAGCGCTACGTGCTCGAACGCCGCCTCGGCCACGGCGGGATGGCCGTCGTCTGGCTGGCGACCGACGAGCGGCTCGGGCGCCCCGTGGCGGTGAAGATCCTCTCCGACACGCTGACCGCCGACGCCGAGTACATCGGCCGCTTCAGGCGCGAGGCCCGGGTCGCGGCCGGCGTCCAGCACCCGAACCTGGTCTCGGTCTACGACTTCGACGCGGGCGAGCGCCCCTACCTGGTGATGGAGTACATCGAGGGCGGCGACCTCGCGACCCGGATCGACGGCGGCGACGCGCCGAGCCCCGAGCAGCTCGCCCGGGAGCTGCTCGCCGCTCTGCGCCACATCCACCGAGCCGGCGTCCTGCACCGCGACATCAAGCCGCAGAACGTCCTCATCGACCACCACGGCCACGCCCGCCTGACCGACTTCGGCATCGCCCAGCCCCGCGACGCCGCCTCGCTCACGCGCACCGGCCAGGTGATCGGCACCGAGGCCTTCATCGCCCCGGAGGTGATGGCCGGCGAGCCCGCGAGCGAGCGCTCGGACCTCTACGCGCTCGGGGTGCTGCTCGCCGACCTCGCCCGTGAGGGCGCCGGCGCTTCGCTGTGGTCGCTCACCGACCGGCTGCGCGAGCGCGATCCCGAACTGCGCCCCGCGTCGGCTGCCGCGGCCCTGGCCGAGCTCGAGCGCTCGGCGCCGCCGCCGGGCGACGCAACCCAGCCCTTCGACGTCCCTGCCGAGCCGCCCCCGCCGTCCCCCGCGAGCGTACGGAGCCCCTTCGAGCCCAGCTCCCTGGGCACCCGGGCCGCGGCCCGCCGCAGATGGCTGCCCGTGCTCGTGATCCTCGCCGCGGCCGCACTCGCGGCCCTCGTGGTGATCGTCGTGGTGGGCGGCGGTGGCGACGATCCGAGCCCGGCCGCTTCGAAGGGCGCCGGCGGCTCGGCGAAGAAGGAGCGATCCGGCGGCGGTGACGGCGGCTCCGGCGACGCGAGCGGATCGACCTCGGTGGCCGCGGAGCCCTCGACCACCGCGGAGCCCTCGACCACGGATGGGCCCGCGACGACCGAGCCGCCGGCGAGCACCGACGGCGTCGCGCTCAACGACCAGGGGTTCGCGCTCGTCGGCGAGGGTCAGTACGAGCAGGCGATCCCGATCCTCGAGCGCGCGGCCGACCAGCTGCGCGACTCCGGCGACGAGCAGACCTACAACTACACCCTCTACAACCTCGGCACCGCCTACGTCGGCGCGGGCCGCTACGACGAGGCGATTCCGGTGCTCCAGGAGCGGCTGAGCTACCCGGACCAGATCGACACCGTGCAGGCGAAGCTCGACGAGGCCCTCGCCGGCGCGGGCGAGACCGAGGAGAGCAAGCCGCCGAAGGAGCCGAAGGAGCCGAAGCCCGGCAAGCCGACGCCCCCGGGCCAGTCCGGCGGCGTCCCGCCCGGCCATGCCGACGACGAATGACGGCGGTCAGCTGCCGCTGAACTCGGGCGGGCGCTTCTCGGCGAAGGCGAGCACGCCCTCGACGAAGTCGCCGGTGCGGCCCTGCTCGCGCTGCGCCTCGGCCTCCGCCTCGAGCTGGTGGCGGAGCTCGGAGTAGAGAGTGCGGTTGAGCAATCGCTTGATGTTCGCGTAGGCGCGGGTCGGGCCGCCGGCGAGCCGGCCCAGCAGCTCGGACGCGGCGTCCTCGAGCTCGTCGTCTGCCACCACGCGGTTGATCAGCCCCCATTCGAGTGCCTTCGGCGCCGGCACCCGCTCGCCGAGCAGCGCCATCTCCGCCGCCCGCGCCGCGCCGGCGCGGGCCGGGAGCACGGTGGTCACGCCGCCGTCGGGGACGAGACCGATGTTCACGAACGCGAGCAGGAAGAACGAGGACTCCGCGGCGACGATCAGGTCGCAGGCGAGCGCCAGCGAGCAGCCGATCCCGGCGGCGGGCCCGTTGACCGCGGCGATCACCGGCTTCGGCATCTCGCGGACCGAGAGGATGATCGGGTTGTAGAGCTCGCGCAGGCGGGCGCTGAGGTCGGGCGGCTCGCCGTCGACGCCGGAGCGCTGTTCGCCCAGGTCGGCGCCGGACGAGAACGCACGCCCGGCGCCGGTGATCATCACGGCGCGCACCGAGTCGTCCTCGCGGACGGCCGCGAGCGCGTCGCCGAGCTCCCCGCCGAACTCCGCGTTCCAGGCGTTGAGGGTCTCGGGACGGTTGAGGGTGATCCGCGCCGCGCCCGCCGCGACATCGAGCTTCACCGCCTCACCGCTCATCGGGCGAGTCTATGCGGAACCGGCTCGCCGTCCTCGTGCCCGGCGGCCCGCTCGGGCTCGTCGCCGAGCGACCAGACGCGGATCACGCCCGCCCGCCCGCGCACCGCCAGGTCCCCGACGAGCACCAGGTCGTCCAGCGGCCGCTGGAGCGCGGCGCGGGTGGAATCGGAGATGAACGCCTGGTGCTCGGTGCCCTTCGTCATCCCCTCGAGCCGGGCCGCGGTGTTTGCCGTGTCGCCGATCGTCGTGTACTCCATCCGCCGCTCGGACCCCACCTGGCCGGACATCACCTCGCCGCTGTTGAGGCCGATGCCGATCCGAAAGCCCTCCCCGTGGCCGCTCTCGGCCATCCAGTCGTTGAAGCGGGGCAGCCGGACGTCGAGCATCTCGCGGGCGGCGGCGATCGCCCGGTCGGCGTGGTCCGCCTGTTCGACCGGGGCCCCGAAGACGGCGACGATCCCGTCGCCGATGTAGCTCACGAGGGTGCCGCCGTTGTCCATCACCGCATCGGTCATCTCGCCGAGATAGCGGTTGAGGACCTCGACCACGCGCTCGGCGGGCGTCGTCTCGGCGTACGTGGTGAAGCCGCGAATGTCGCTGAAGAGCATCGTGCACTCGCGGCGCACCCCGCCGAGCCGCACCTCGCCGCCGGAATCGGCGAGCAGCTGATCGACGACGTCGGCGGGGACGAAGCGCGAGAACGTGTCGCGGGCCCGCTGGCGCTCGAAGGCGGCGACGAGGTAGTTCATCGCGAGGGTGCCGACGCCCCCGATCAGCAGCGCCAGCAGGGGATAGACGACCGGCAGCACGACGCCTCCGTCGAAGGCGAGTTGCGCGGCGACCAGGTACATCGCGGCGGCGGCGATCGCGATCGCGAGGGTGGCGAGCGGGCGCACGCGCAGGCCGACGAGCGGGGCGAGGAAGGCGAGCGCCGTGATCAGCAGGATCGAGATCGCGGGGGCGCTCGAGCGCAGCGGGAGCCCATCGAGCACCGTGGCGATCGCGTTCGCCTGGATCTCGGCCCCGGGCATCAGCCCGTCGCCGCCCGAGGTCGGGTGGACGTCCTGGAGCGTCGGTGCGGAGACGCCGACGACGACCACCTTGTCCTCGAACACCGATGGGTCGACCTCCCCGGCCAGCACCTTCCAGAACGAGTAGGTCGAGATGGTCCTCGGCGGGCCGTGGTAGTCGATCCGGGTCCCGTCGGGCTCGAACTCCGAGGGATCGACCGGCTCGCCGGTGGCGACCTCGGCCGCGACCACCGAGAAGCTCGGCAGGCGCTGGACCGCGTATTCGAAGCGTCGCCAGACCCCGTCGCGATCGGGGGCGATTGCGGTGTTGCCGACGCGGGCGCGCGCGACGCGCAGCGCCTCTCCGCCGCCGAGGACGCCGGTATCACCCTGGTCGACCTCGGTGGTCGACAGGACGACGTTGCCGGCGTGACGCGCTGCCAGGATCAGCGCGTTGTCGTCGCGCACCGTGGTCCGCTCGGTGAACTGGACGTCGTAGGCGATCGCGCTTGCCCCGGCTGCGCTCAGCCGCTTGATCATGCGCGCGTGCAGCCGGCGCGGGAACGGCCACGCGACCCCGAGCTCGCTGAAGCTCTGCCCGTCGATCGCGACCACGGCAATGCCCGGCTCGTAGCGCTCGCCGCGGATGTCGAAGCGGGCGTCGACGCTGTCGTTCTCGGTGTTCTCGAAGGCGTCGGTGTCGAAGGCGACGACCGCGACGAGCGCCGCGACCAGCCCGATCACCAGCGCCGCGACGCGCGTGCCGGCCCGGGATCGCACGACGCTAGTCGCGCTTCGCTGCGGTCGCGTACCGCTCGCCGGGGCCCACCTCGACCGTCCGGTCGGCGACGAAGTCGCGGAAGCTGACCTCGCCCCGGTTGACCCTGACCTCGGTGGCGCCGTCGCAGCGGTCGCCGACGAACCACCTGGTGCCGCGGACGCTGCCGGCGCCGCGGTTGCCCCGCGTCGTGAAGCGCCCATCGCCGTCGCCCCAGAGCCCGCGACCGCCGCGCCGGCGCCCGCGCTTGGCGAGCGCCTCGCGCCTGTTGGCGCCGCCGCAGTCGAGCTTGCCGGCGAGCTTCAGGGTCACGTCGGTCTCGCCGGTGTCCTGCTTGATCTTGAACACGCCGAGGAAGAAGTCGGCGGACTGGGTCTGGCCGGCGTCGTCGGTCCCCGAGGTCAGTCGCACCCGTCCCCTGGTCGCGTCGAGGGTGCAGCCGACAGCCACCTGCTCGGGGTCGGTGACCTCGCGGAAGCCGTCGTCGCCCTTGCACTTCGCCTCCACGGTGCCGCCCCGCGGCTCCAGGTTGACCGAGACGCCGGCGATCGGCGGCGGCAGCGGGCCCGAGGATCCGACCACGAACGAACGCGAGGCAGGCGTCGGGTCGGCGTTGCCGGCGAGGTCGAAGGCGCGGACCGAGAACGCGTGGCTGCCCGCGGCGAGATCGAGGTACTGCCTCGGGCTCGCGCAGGTCTCGAACGCCCCGCCGTCGAGGCTGCACTCGAAGGCCGATCCCGGCTCCGAGGAGGCAAACCCGAACGTTGGATCGTCGCCGCCGACCGTCGACCCGTTTGCCGGGCCCTCGGTGATCGTGGTCTCGGGCGGCGTGATGTCGTTGGTCGCGCCCGTGTTGCAGGCGCCGGGCGGCAGGCTGCGCAGCTGGGCGTGATCGAGGAAGGCGGCCGAGTCGTAGGCGAAGTCGCCCTGGTCGAAGATCGACAGGAAGACGGTATGGGCTCCCGGGGTGACCGGGGTCGAGGCACGCAGCAGCGACGTGGCGCCGTCGTAGGTGGTGCCGAAGGCGTTGGCCACGGACGAACCCGCCGTGTTGACGCTGATCACGTTGCCGCCCTCGTCGAAGGCGAAGTTGCGGGGAGCGATCACCTCGTTGGTGGGGCCGATGGTGAAGTCGGAGCCGTCGAGCTCGGCGACGAACGCGTCGTTCACCGAGCCGCCGACGAACTCGGGGAACTCCTCGGAGAGGAAGCGGAAGTCGAACGAGAGGCAGTTCGCGGGCGCCGGGACGTTGAGGGCCAGGCGGAGCGTGACCAGGTCGTGGACGTCGGCTCCGTGCCCCCCGTTGCCGCCGCCGTTGTTCGCCCCCGTGGAGCCGGATCCGTTGGCGTCGTCGGCGAACCTCGTGTCGCCGGAGCTGAGGATGGAGAAGGTCGAGCCGCTGGTCGGAAAGCCCGTCAGCGGCGAGTTCGCCGTCGCGGCGGGCGCGGCCGGCGCCGCCGGGATCACCGGGAGGCTCGAGCCGGAGAGCTGCCCGAACGTCAGCGAGTCGGCGAGCGCGGCGGACACGGTCGGCGCGTCCCGGCTCGGTGTGATCGCGGCGCTCGCGGGAGCGGCCGCGGAGAGGCCGAGGACGCCGAGCGCGACCATGAGCCCTGCGGCAGGGAATGAGCGGATGCGCACTGCGGTGAACCCCATCTGTCTTCTCTGAGCCACGGATCGGCTTCGACGCCGCGACCCCCTTGCCGGCCGAAGCGCCATCGACCTCCGAGCGCGAAAAGGGTACTAGAGGATCAGCCCGCGGCCTCCGCGCGGCGGAGGCCGGTGCGGGCCCAGTTGATCATCACGGTGATCAGGCCGGCGGCGACGCCGACCGCGAGCAGGGTCTCGGCCGGAGCGCCGATGACCAGGTTGCGGCCCGCCTCGAGCACCGCGGTCATCGGGTTGACGTCGGCGACCGTCGCGACCCAGCCCTGGATCAGGTCGCGGGGGACGTAGACGGGCGCGGTCATGATGATCAGGAAGGCGGGCAGCTGAATCAGCGGCGCCGCCTGGAGGGTGCGGAAGCGCATCGCCAGTCCGGATGCGAACAGCGTCGCTGCGAAGTTCAGCATCACCGCGATCACCAGGATCTCGAGCAGGTCGCCGACGCCGCCGCTGATCTGGGCGCCGGTGGCGATCGCGACCACGGTCACCACCGCCCAGACGAGCAGCGCCCGGACCAGGGCGGCCGTCGAGTAGCCGGCGATCAGCGCCGAGCGGTTGCGGGTCGCGAGCAGCATCCGCCGCGCGAAGCCGAACTCGAAATCGGCGGCGATCGCGAAGCCGGTGAACACGCCGCCGAAGATCGCCGACTGCATGAGCACGAAGATGTACTGGAAGGTCGTGTAGCTGGGGTAGTCGAAGTTCGGCGCCGAGTCGACCGCCGAGAGCCCGCCCGCGAAGGCGGCGAAGAAGAACAGCGGGAAGATCAGCGAGGGCAGGAACAGCGACGGCTTGCTGAACATCACGTGCAGCTGGCGCCAGGCGATCGCGAGCGCCGCCCGGCCGAATCTGGTCGTCAGTGGGTTCACGTGCGCTCGATCCTCGTTCGCAGGGCCGCGGTCGCCGCCCAGATCCCGAGCGCGAGGATCACGAACGAGACTCCGAACGCCAGCGCCAGGGCCTCGCCGTCCCAGCCGGAGATGAACAGGCTGCGGAAGCCCTCGATCAGATAGCTGACCGGGTTGATCGTGGCTACCGTCTGGAACCAGTCGTTCTCGATCAGATCCCGCGGCAGGGCGCCGGAGCTGAGGAAGAGCAGCACGAACAGCAGCGGGAATACGCCCTGCACCGACTCGCCGTTGCCGGTGCGCAGCCCGATCGCGAGCCCGAGCGAGCCGAACGCGACTCCGACCGCCGCCGAGAGCGCGAAGAGAACCAGGACGCCCGCCGGCCCGGCCTCCAGGTGGGCGCCGAAGGCGAGCGCGATGATCAGATACGCGACCCCTTGGATCAGCCCCTGGACGGTCACCCCGGCGAGCTGGCCGGCGATCAGCGCCGAGCCGCGCAGCGGGGTGAGCTGCAGGCGGTTGAAGAAGCCGTGCTGGATGTCGCCGGCGATCGACTGCCCGGCGCCCATCGTCGCGAACAGCGCTCCCTGCATGAAGGTGAGCCCGAGCGCGAAGTCGAGGTAGGTGTCGGTCGGGAAGCCCGGCAGCGCGGTCGCGGCCTCGAGCCCGCTCGAGTTCACGGCGAGCAGGAAGAGCGGGAAGACGAGGGCGGGCACGAACATGATCGGCTGGCGCACGGTGCGCGTGATCGAGCGCCGCGCCAGGTAGCCGACCTGGGTCAGGGCCCCGGTGTGGGCGCGGGCGAGCCCGCCCGCGCGCAGGGTGGCTGCGCTCACGAATCACCTGCGGCGGCTTCGCCGCCTGACACGCTCGTTTCGGTGCTAAAGCACCTCATACCGCGCCTACCGCCTCGAGCTCACCGGTCCCGGGCTCGGTGCGCTCGGCCTCGGTTGCGGCGCCCTCGAGGCGCCGGCCGGTCTTGGCGAGGAAGACGTCGTCGAGGGTCGGGGCGTGGATCTCGAGGTCCTGGATCGCCACGCCCTCGGCGTCGAGCGCGCGAACGACGTCGGCCAGCTCGATGCTGCCCTCGTCGAGGCGCACCGCCGCGCGGCCGCGATCCGCGCGTTGCGGCGAGCCGAAGCCCAGCAGCACGTCGCGCATGCGCTCGAGCTCGCCCTCGTTCTGGGGTGCGGCCTCCACCGTTGGGCGGCCGATCTCGTCCTTGAGCGAGTCGGGCGTGCCCTCGGCGACGATCTTGCCCGTGTCGATGATTCCGACCCGGTCGGCGAGCGCGTCGGCCTCCTCCAGATACTGGGTGGTGAGGAAGACGGTCACCCCCTCGTCGTTGGCCAGCCGCGCGACCTCGTCCCACAGCGCCGTCCGGCTCTGCACGTCGAGCCCGGTGGTCGGCTCGTCGAGGAACAGCAGCCGGGGTCCGTGGACGAGCGCGAGCGCGAGGTCGAGACGGCGCCGCATGCCGCCGGAGTAGCCGCCGACCTTGCGATTGGCTGCGTCGGTGAGCCCGACGCGCTCGATCAGCTCGTCGCCGCGGCGAAGCGCCTCGGCCTTCGGGATCCCGTGCATGCCCGCCTGCAGGCGCATGTGCTCGCGGGCCGTGAGGAACTGGTCGAGCGCCGCCTCTTGGAGGGCGACGCCGATCGCGTCGCGCACCTCGGGGCCCTCCTTGACGATGTCGTGGCCGGCGACCCTCGCGGTCCCCGCGGTGGGGGGCAGCAGCGTGGTGAGCATGTGGACCGTGGTCGACTTGCCGGCGCCGTTCGGGCCGAGGAAGCCGTAGATCTCACCCGGCGCGACGACGAGGTCGATCCCGTCGACGGCCAGCGGCCCCTTCTTGAACTGCTTGACGAGCCCCTCGACCTCGATCCCGTTTCCGCTCTCACGCATGCTTACCATCCTCTTAATGTAGTTGACCCCCTCAACTATCGATGTGAGAGACTATCATCAGCTTCCAATGAGTGTCTCCTCCCCGAACCGCGGCGATCTGGCCCGAGAAGCGTGGACCTCGGTGCTCGATTTCTTCTTCGCCAAGGGGCGGCCGCGAATGCTCGAGCTGTGGCGCGAGTTCGACCTGATGCCTCCCCAGCAGATGGTGCTCGGGCTGCTCGACGAGCCGAAGCCGATGGGCGAGCTCGCGCACCAGATGCACTGCGACAACTCCAACATCACCGGGATCGTCGACCGGCTGACCGAGCGTGGCCTGGTCGAGCGACGGGCCGCCGAGGGCGATCGGCGGGTGAAGATCGTCGCGCTGACCGATGAGGGGCGGGCGATCCGCGAGGAGCTGATCCGGCGCCGGACCGAGCCGCCGCCCGAGATCGCGGCGCTCAGCGAAGCCGATCTGCGCAAGCTGCACCGGATCTTCTCGGCTGCGCTGACCCACTAGGCTCCGCGCCGTGGAGGACCTCGGCGCGCCAGGCTCGTACCTGACCCTCGCGAAGGGAACCGCGGTGTATTCCAGCGACGGCGAGCGCCTGGGCGAGATCGAGCACGTCCTCTCCGACACCGACGCCGACATCTTCGACGGCCTGGTGATCGATCGCAGCGTGCTTCCCGGCGGGCACCGGTTCGCGGACTCGACTCAGGTGGACGAGATCTACGAGCGCGGCGTCGTGCTCACGGTCGACGTCGCCGGTGCCGAGGGGCTGCCGGAGCCCGGCAAGAGCCCGGGGGCGATGGAGGTGACCGGCGAGGACTTCGTCGAGCGCGAGTGGGACGACGAGCTCGAGGGCAAGCTGAAGCGCGCCTGGGACTTCCTCTCCGGCAAGCGGACCGAGGACCACCGCGGCTGAGGCCGGAATGGCGATCCGTGAGGCGACCGAGGCGGATCTCGCGGCGCTCGCGCCGCTGCTCCGCGGGTACGCCGACTTCTACGAGGCAAGCCCGACCGACGAGGGCCTCGAGGCGATGGCGCGCGACGTGATCGCCGCGCCGGAGGACCGGGCGTTCCTGCTCGTCGCCACCGGCGAGGACGACGAGGTGGTCGGCTTCGCCCTCAACCAGTGGAAGTGGTCGAGCCTGCGCGGCGCCCGGGCGGTCGTCATGGACGACCTGTTCGTCGCCGAGCCGGCTCGCGGCGCCGGCCACGCCGACGCCCTGATCGAGGCGGTGGCCGACGTCGCCCGCGACCATGGCGCACCGATCATCAGCTGGTTCACGATGCCCGACAACAAACGCGCCCACGCCGTATACGACCGCCTCGGCGGCACGGCCGAGACGCTGCTCGAGTACGAGCTCGAGCTCTAGTCCGTAACGGCGGGCGTCCCCGGGCGACCGACCGCCATGGAGCGATTCGTTGTCTGGCAGGGACTCGACGACTGGCGGATCGAGGTCGTGCGGGTGCGGTTCGACGGCGAGGCGCTGAGCGCACGCGGGGTCCAGTTCGTCGGCCAGCCACGGCCGTACCGGCTCGAGTACGAGCTCGAGACCGGCGCAGGGTTCGTGACCCGGTCGCTCGCGCTCGAGGTCGAGGGCCACGGATGGAGCCATTCGCTGCATGTGACGCGGGCGGATCTCGGCGATGCCCTCGACTGCGATCTCGGCCTTTCGCCGCTAACGAACGTGATGCCGATCCGCCGCGACGACCTGCACGCGCGGCCGGGCTCCAGCGAGATTGCGGTCGCGTGGATCTCGGTACCCGAGCTCACCGTGCACGCCGCGCGGCAGCGCTACACGCACGTGCGCCCCGGCGTGGTGCGCTTCCAGAGCCTCGACGGCGAGTTCGCCGGCTTCGAGGCCGAGCTGGAGCTCGATCGCGACGGGCTCGCGACGCTGTATCCGGATCTCGCGAGGCAGACCGACGGGCCGGTGGCGAACCCTACGCCCGGGTCGCCGTGAAGCAGACCTGGGTGACGGCGAAGTAGAACTCGCCGCGCTCGGCGAGCTCGCGCTGCTCGTCGGCCCAGGCGTGCGCCTCGGCCTCGGGGGCGGTGCCGGCGTCGATCACGAACCGCTCGAGGAAGGGGACGACGAAGCCGCCGTAGGTGTCGTCGATGAGATCGTTGGTGGCGAAGGGATGGGCCTCGAGCCCGGGGTCCTCGAAGCCGGCGGCGCGGAGCTCAGCGGTCAGCCTTCGAGGCAGCGAGGGGTCGGCGAGATGCTCGTCCCAGGCCGCGAGCATCCGGCTCATCCGGTCCTCGTCGGCGGTGCGGAGCGAGATCGTCGTCCAGTCGACGTCCCAGAGGACCACGCGGCCGCCCGGCCGCAGCGCCCTGCGGATCTCAGCCAGCGCCGCCGGGATGTCCTCGACGTATTCGAGCACCTGGACGCTGAGCGCCGCGTCGAAACCGCCGTCGGCCACGGGCAGCGCGGTCGCTTCGCCTTCGAGCAGCTCGACGTTCTCGCGCCCCTCGCAGCGCCGGCCGGCGATCGACAGCATCGGCGGGCTCGAGTCGACCCCGACCACCGAGCCCTCGCCGCCGACTCGGTCGAGCAACTCGGCGACGTAGAAGCCCGGGCCGCAGCCGACGTCGAGGATCCGCTCGCCGGCCCGGGGGGCGAGCGCCTCGAGCACGAGCGCGCGGCGACGCTGCACGTCGCGGGTGCCGTAGACGACCTCGAGCCGCTTCGCGGTCGACTCGTCGAACTCGAGCTGGGCCACGCCCGCCGACGCTCCGCCTAGGCCGGGGCGCCGCTCGGCTCGCGATCGGCGGCGACGACCTCGACCGGGATCCCGTTGAGGACCGCGTTGCCCGAGGGCACGTCGACGTCGACCGGGGCGAGCAGGTTGGAGTTCACCCCGGCGTGCTCGGAGGCGACGCCGAGGCGGACGCCGGGGGCGTCGTGGCCCCAGCCGTGGGGGATCGAGACCACTCCGGGCATGATCTCGTCGGTGACCTCGACCGGCGCGACGAGCTCGCCGGACGCGGACGAGATGCGGGCGTGGCCGCCGTCGGTGAGCCCGAGGCGCGCGGCGTCCGCCGGGTTGACCTGGACCGTGCACCGGTCCTTGCCCTTGACCAGCGCCGGGAGGTTGTGCATCCAGGAGTTGTTCGAGCGCAGCTGCCGGCGGCCGATGAGGACCATGTCGCCGTTGACGTGGGCTCCGAGCTCGGCCTCGAGCCTCGGCACGTCGGCGACGATCTCCGCCGGGGCGAGCTCGATCTTCCCCGAGGCGGTCCGCAGGACCTCGGGGATCCGCGGGCGCATCGGGCCGAAGTCGAGCCCGTGCGGGTGCGCCTCCAGCCGCTCGAGGGTGAGCCCGTCGGGGTCGGCGCCGAAGCCGTCGCCGAACGGCCCCACGCGGAGCATGAAGTCGACCAGGCGCTCGGGGCCGCGGCGCTCACCGAGCGCGGCGACGATCTCCTCCGGCGAGCGGCCCTCGATCGGCGACCCGGGGAGGGCCACCTCGCGCGCGACCAGGGTTCCGATCACGAGCTCGTCCCAGGCCTCGATGTCCGCGTCGGCGCCCTGGCCGGCCGCGATCGCCGCCAGCCGCAGCATGATCTCCCACTCGGCTGGCTGCTCGGGCGGTGCGTCGACGATCGCCGGCGACCAGTTGGCGACGCTGCGGACGGCGAGCTGGTAGAGCGCGGCGTCGTAGTGGGCCTTCGCCAGCGGCTCGGGGGCCGGGAGGACGACGTCGGCGTGGCGGGTGGTCTCGTTGACGTAGATGTCGAGCGAGACCATGAAGTCGAGCGTCTCGACCGCCGCCTCGAGCGCCGCCGAGTCCGGGGTCGAGACCAGCGGGTTGCCGGCGATCGTCACCAGCGCCCGCACCTGTCCCTCGCCCGGGGTCGAGATCTCCTCCGCGAGGCCGACGACCGGGAGCTCGCCGAAGACCTCAGGCCGGCCGCTGACCCTGCTCGTCCACCGGCCCATGCGAAAGCCCTTGCCCTGTCCGCCGTTCCCGGCGGAGTTCCGCTGGCCGGCCGCGGCGAGCGGGAACATCGCCCCGCCCTCGCGATCGAGGTTGCCGGTGAGGTAGTTGAGCACGTCGACGAGCCAGCTCGCGAGCGTCCCGAAGCGCTGCGTGGTGGTCCCGATCCGGGCGTAGACCGCGGCCCGCTCGGCGCCCGCCAGCTCGTGCGCCATCCGCCGGATCTCGCCCGCCTCGATCCCGCACACCGGCGCCACGGCCTCGGGCTCGAAGGGCTCGGCGAGCATCGCGATCCCGGCGGCGCCGCTGGTGTGCTCGGCGAGCCGGCCGGGGTCGGAGAGGCCTTCTCCGATGAGCACGTTGGCGATCGCGAACAGCAGGTGCGCGTCGGTTCCCGGGCGGATGAAGTGGTGCTCGGAGGCCTCCTTCGCCGTCCGGCTGCGGCGCGGGTCGACGACCACCACCTTGCCGCCGCGCTCGCGGATCGCGCGCAGCCGTCCGCGCATGTCGGGCGCCGTCAGCAGCGACCCGTTGGAGACCAGCGGGTTGGCGCCCAGGATCAGGAGGTGGTCGGTGCGGTCGACGTCGGGGATCGGGACGCTGAGCCCACCGCCGAACATCAGCCCCGAGGAGACCTGCTTCGGCATCTGGTCGACCGTCGAGGCCGTGTAGATGTTCTTCGTCCCCAGGGCCTTCAGCAGGGGCGCGCCGTAGAGCGTGGGGCCGAGGCTGTGGGCGCCCGGGTTGCCGATGTAGACGGCGACCGCGTCCCGTCCGCCTCCGGCGAGCGCGGCGGAGAGCCCCTCGTCCACCGCCGCGAACGCCTCCTCCCAAGTCGCCTCGACGAGCTCGCCGTCGCGGCGGACCAGCGGCGTCGTCAGCCGGTCACCGTCGGTGTGCAGCTGCTTCAGCCCCTGTGACTTGGGGCAGAGGAAGCCCCGGCTGAAGACGTCGTCGGCATCCCCGCGAACGGAGACGACCTCGTCGCCGCGCATCGTCACCTCGAGCCCGCAGGTCGCTTCGCAGAACGGACAGGTGCGGTAGTGGACGGTCTCCGAGGGCACGCGGCTCCAGCCTACCGCGCGCTCCGATTCGTTCAGCGTCCGCCGCGGGCGGCCGATAAGTGACCCAGCATGCGCCGCGCGCTCGTGACATCGTCGATCTCGCTCTCGGTCGTCGGCGCACTCGCGCTCGCGGGCGCGGCGGGGGCGAGCCGGCCGGGCGACACCGAGCACGGCGTCAATCGGGCGAGGCTCGCCGCGAAGGCCGAGCGCACGGTCGAGGCGCGCAACGGGATCGAGGTGACCCGCATCAGCCGCTGCGGCCCGAAGCGGCGCCGGGGCAAGGTCGACTACGGCACCTGGATCTGCGAGTGGCGCGCCGAGGGCGCCTACCCGGGGGCTGTGCCGTACGCGTGCGCCGGGAAGGCGGTCTGGCGCCGGCACCGAAAGCGCTGGCGCGTCGACCGCTGCGAAAACCGCTTGCAGCCGATGGCGCCGCTGCTCGACACGCCCAACCCCCCGCCCACCTTCGGCTTCAACGAGGACTGGATCTTCGCGCCGCCCACGGCGTTCGACCTGCTCGAGGCGAGCGACGCCGAGGTCGCGCGCTCGAGCCTCCCCTGGGCCGGGGTCGAGCCGAACCCCGGCTCGTTCAACTGGTACGGCTCCGACGTCGCCTACGAGCGCATGCTCGCGCGCGGGATCCGGCCCCTGTGGGTGCTGATCGGCGCCCCGTGCTACGCCCAGGACGACCCCGGCGCCTGCGCCCGTGGCGATGATCAGCTCCATCCGTCGCCGCAGCACTACGACGAGTTCGCGCGGTTCGCGGTCTCGGTGGCGAGGCGATATCCCGCATCGATCGGGATCGAGGTCTGGAACGAGCCCAACTACCCGAAGTTCTGGGGCGGGCCTCCGCAGCCCGACGACTACGCGCGGATGCTGAAGACGGTGGCCGCCGCACTTCACTCCGAGGTACCGGGGATGACCGTGGTCAGCGCCGGGCTCTCTCCGCACGCCGACTCGGACACGAGCGGATCGATCGGCTTCCGCGACTTCCTGATCGAGCTCTACGAGCAGGGCGCCGCGCAGGCGGCCGACGCGATCGGCGTCCATCCGTATCCCGGGGTGGGGCCTTCGGAGGACTACCTCGGCGACGTCAGGGTCTACCTCGGGAAGGTCAGGAACGTGATCGAGCGCTACGGCGACGCGGCGAAGCCGCTGTGGGCGACCGAGTTCGGCGTCTCGACCACCGGACCGGTCGCCTTCGATCCCGCCGCCCAGGGTCGCGCCCTGACCGAGCTCTACGAGATGTTCCGGCGTATCGAGGGCATCCGGCTGGCGGTCGTCCATCGGTTCGTCGAGAACCCGAGCCTCGCGGGGCGCGAGGGAGGCTTCGGCGTGCTCAGCAAGGGCCTGGACCCCAAGCCCGCCTTCTGCGACCTCGCCCGGCTGCGCGGCGCCGAGCCGCCCGGCTGCTAGGCGGCCGCGGCGGCGCCGAGTGCCGCGCCCCAGAGGATGTCGTGCTCGGAGACCTCGATCTCCGAGAGCCCGAAGGCGCGCATCACCTGGATCAGGATCACGACCCCGGCGACGATCGTCGGCGCGCGGCCGCGATGCAGGCCGACGACCTCGAGCCGATCGGCGAGCGGCATGCTCGCCAGCAGCGAGCACATCCGCTGGATCGACTCGAGCGAGAGGTGCGAGCCGTGGACGAGGTCGGGGTCGTAGGGGTCGAGGCGCTGGTCGATCGCGGCCAGCGAGGTCGGCGTCCCCGCGACGCCGATCCCGAGGTTGGCCTGCGCCAGCGCCTCCCCCTCGAGCGAGGCGCCGATCAGGGTCTCGACGTCCTTGGCCAGCCGTTCGAGCTCGGCCGCCTCCGGCGGGTCGTGGCTGATGTAGCGCTCGGTGTGGCGGACCGTGCCCGCCTGCAGCGAGGCGTAGAAGCCGACGTCCGGTCCGTCGCCGATCACGAGCTCGGTCGAGCCGCCGCCGATGTCGACGACCAGCGTCTTCGGTGTCGGCGGGCGTTCGGCGCTGGCTCCGATGTACGTCAGCCGCGCCTCCTCGGCTCCGTCGAGGATCTCGGCGTCGAGCGCGAAGCGCTCCCGCAGCTCGGCGAGGAACATCGAGCCGTTGCCCGCGTCGCGCACGGCGCTGGTCGCGATCGCGCTCACCCGGTCGACGCCCAGCTCCTCGTAGGTGGCCTTGTAGTCGGCGACGGTCGCGCAGACGTCCTCGATCGCTTCGTTGGACAGCTGCCCCGAGGTGTCGACGCCGCGCCCGAGCCGGGTCACGGTCGAGCGCCGCTCGATCTCGCGCACGCGGCCCTCCGCGACCTCGGCGACGAGCAGCCGGGTCGAGTTCGTGCCCATGTCGACGACGCCAACTCGCAAGGGGGCAGCATCCTAAGCGCTGGCCCCGGGCCTTCCGGCCTCAGTCGGGGACGTCCACGGTCCGCCTGATCGTCTTGCGGTTCTTGGCCGAGTCGGCGAGCTCGAGGCGCAGGCGGGCGGGGCCGCCCTCGAGGCTCTCGGGGAGCTCGAGCCGCAGCCTGGACCTGCCGGGCCGTACCGTCCGCCGCCGTTTGGCGAGCGTGCGTCCGCCGCGCACGAGCCTCGCCTCCGCGTCGACCCGCTCGTCGCTGGTGAGCGTGAGCTTCAGCGTCCGCGTGCTGTCGCGCTTGGAGAACTCGGTCGACAGCAGCTTGGCGTCAACCGCGTCGTCGCCGGGGACGTCCCCCTGCGAGGGCAGCCCGCTGAGTCCCACCGTGATCGCCCCGCTGTAGCCGTTGTTGACGCTGCCCCTGAGCGGGACGAGCACCTCGGAGTCGTTGGCGTAGATGCCGTCCTGGCTGTTCTGGGTCGTGCCTGCGCCGGTGTAGGCCGGAGTCGCCTCCACCGCGTCGACGGTCGCCTGGTCGAAGAACAGCTGCGAGGTGAACTCGTAGGTCTGCTGGTCGTCCTCGAAGCTGCGGACCTTGAAGTGAACGTGCACCGCCCGGCCCGGGTACCAGCCGGGGAAGATGGTCGTGAACCCCACCTTGCCGTTGGAGTCGGTCGCCTGGAGTCCGCGGAGGAAGTCCTGGCCCGTGGTCCCGTTAGCGCTCACGTCCGAGTACAGCCCGCCGGCGTCGCAGTGCCACACATCGACCACGGCGCCGGTCGCCGGAGCGCAGTCGTCGTCGATCCGCAACACGGTGATCTCGAGGTCCAGCGGCACGCCTGGGCGCGTGCTCGATCCGTTCGAGTTCGAGCGGATGTCGGAGCGGTTCAGCAGCTCCTCGACGAAGAACGGGCCCTCGGTCTTCTCCGGGGTGAGCACGCAGGACGCGGCGGCGGCCCCGTCCGGCTCCGCGGCGCCCCCGGCCAGGCCCAGCTTGACGACCAACGCGGCACCGGCGAGTCCAGCGGCGGCGCCGAGAGTCTGGCGGCGGGTGAGCCGGTGACGGCGGTCCGGGTTCATTCAGCGATTCTCCTTCTTCGGGTGCCTATCGAAGCTACGGCGGGAATCGCAAAGCGGCATAAGAAACGGGGTTAGGATCGACGCAAACGAAAGAGGAGAGTGCCATGCACGCTCGTGTCGTCAGGTTCACCGATGTGAGTCCCGACCGCATCGCCGAGATCGTCGCCCGGATCGAGGAACAGGACGGGCCGCCGCCCGGGGTGGATGCCAGCGGGATGAAGCTCCTGGTCGACGAGTCGCAGGGGTCCGCGATCTTCGTCGGCTTCTTCGAGACGGAGGAGAAGATGCGCGAGGCGAGCGCCGTCTTCGATCAGATGGACTCCTCGGACACGCCCGGAACCCGCGCTTCGGTGGACCTGTGCGAGGTGAAGATCGAGCGCGAGGCGTAGCCGGGAGGCCTACTCCCGGTCCCCGGTCGCCGGCGTCAGCGCCGGCGACCCACCGCCGGTTGCGCGGCGCACGAGGCGCGGGGTGAGCGCGCGCGCTGCGGCGGCGAGCGCGTAGACGCGGGGCACGTAACGCTCGGCCTTGCCGCCGGGCCCGGCCTCGACGATCGCCTCGGCGACCCGCTCAGGGGTCGAGACCAGCCATCGCGTCGCGGCCCGGTCGCGCAGCTCCCGCTGGGGAAAGCCCTCCGTGGCGACGAAGCCCGGGAGCACGAGCCCGACGTGGACGCCGTTGTCGCGCTCCTCGAGGCAGAGCGCGTCGGTCCAGCCCGCGAGCGCGAACTTGCTCGCCGAGTAGCTGCCCGAGTTCGGCCGCGAGACCCGGCCGGCGGTGCTGGCGACGTTGACGATCGCGCTCGGGGCCGACCGGCGCACGATCGGCAGCAGCGCCTCGGTGAGCCGGACGACCGCGTCGAAGTTGAGCTCCATATGGCGACGCACGTTCTCCCAGCCGCTCTCCGCGAACGTCCCGCGCCAGGCGGCGCCCGCGTTGTTGACCAGGAGGTCGAGCCGGCCGTGCTCGGCCTCGACCGTCTCGGCGACCCGGGCCGGCGCCTCCGGGTCGGTGAGGTCGGCGGCGATCACCGTTGCCCCACCGAGCTCCGCGGCGAGCTCGCGCAGCCGCTGCTCGCGGCGGGCGACGAGCACCAGCCTGGCGCCGGGCTCGCGCGCGAGCCGCCGCGCGGTTGCGGCACCGATCCCGCTCGAGGCTCCGGTGACCAGCGCGACCATCGGCCCGAGCCTATTCCCCCCTCATTCGCCGAGAGTCATCTCAACCACCGTAGAGGTGGTTCAGATGTCACTCGACCGGCGGCGTGCGCCCGCCGCGGAGGACGCTAGGCGCGGTCGAGCTCGCGCTCGACCACCCGATCGAACACACGGCTCGGCAGCAGGTTCATCGCCGTCCCCTGGACCTTGGCGTCGAGGCCCACCAGGTAGCGCGCCTTCGGCTTCGCCGCGGTGAGCGCGCGCTCGACCGCCTCGGCGACGGTGTCGGGCGACGCGCCTCGGGCGCCGATCTTCGCCGATAGCGTCTGCACCCGATCGAGCCGCTCGCCGTAGAGCTCCATGAGCTCGGCGCCCATCGACTCCCGGATCCGGGGCGCCTGCGCCTCGCCCTTGCCCCAGAACGGGGTCGCGATCGCACCGGGCTCGATGATCGAGACCTTGACCCCGAACGGGCGCATCTCCTGGCGCAACGAGTCGCCGACGGCGCTGATCGCGGCCTTCGAGGCGTTGTAGGCGGCGAGGTAGGGGAGCCCGCCACGACCGCCGACCGACGACATGAGCACGACCCGGCCGCGGGCGGTGCGGATCATCGCCAGCAGCGCCTGGGTGACCGCGACCTGGCCGACCACGTTCACCTCGAGCTGGTGCCGGAGCTCGTCCAGGTCGATGCCCTCCACCGGTCCGGGGACGACGATGCCGGCGTTGTTGACCAGCCCTGCCAGCCGCCCGCCGGTCTGCTCGCGCACCCGGTCGGCCGCGGCGGCGACCTGGTCGGCGTCGACGACGTCGCAGATCAGCGGCTCGAGCCGCTCCGAGGCCTCGGCCCGCAGCGACTCTCCGTCCTCGGTCTTGCGAACGCCGGCGAAGACCTGAAACCCGGCGCGATCGAGCCGCAGGGCGCAGGCGCGGCCGATCCCGGTCGAGCTGCCGGTGATCACCACCGCGCCCCGGCCGGCGGCGGCGCTCATCCCCGTTCCCGGGCGAGCTCGACCGGGTCGTGCGCGCAGAAGATGCGCACCTCGTCGCCGTGGTCGCGGGTCAGCTCTCGCAGGCGGGCCTGGTTGGCCGTCCGGGCGCCGTTGTCGGCCGCCACCGCGGTCTGGAACATCCGCAGCGCCCGCGGGCAGTTCGGCGGCGTCAAGACCTCCTCCCGGAAGAAATAGGCGTCACCGCAGTGCAGGATCCAGCCGTTGCCGTCGCGAACCCCGATCGCGCTGTGGCCCCGCGAGTGACCGACCAGCGGGATCAGGAGGATCTCGGGGTCGGTCCCGGGCAGGACCCGGACGCTCTCGAACCCGAACCAGGTGTCGCCGTCGACGGCGTGCTCGACCCAGCGGGGGCCGTGAGCGATGTGAGACTTCGGGTAGCGGGCGCGGTCGCGCAGGCTCGGGTGCTCGGCGGCGGCGCGCTCGGGAGCGAACAGGTGCACCTCGGCGGCGGGGAAGTCGGGCAGCCCGCCCGCGTGGTCGAGGTCGAGGTGTGTGACCGCGATGTGGCGGACGTCGGCTGGATCGAGGCCGAGCGTGCGGATCCGCGAGATCGCCGTCTCGCCGAGCTCGGCGCGCGGGCGAAAGGCCGCGGTGAACGGGACGCCCAGGCGGCGGTAGGGGTGGGCGACGTCGTCGGCCCCGAACCCGGTGTCGACCAGCACCAGCGACTCGGCGGTCTCGATCAGCAGGCAGTGGCAGCACATCTCGGCCTCGCCGAAGCCTTCGTCGCCGCCAAGCAGCCGCCCGCCGTAAGGGCAGAGGGTGCCGCAGTTGAGGTGGTGGATCGTCATCGGCGGCAGCCTGTCACACCGGCGCCCCCAAGCGGCCGCGGGCGCCGTCGAGAGGACTAAGGTGACCGCCGTGACCGAGAGCGGCACCGCAGGATTCGAGGAGTGGTCGGCCGAGCTGCACGGCCACGAGGTCATCTACCGGATGGCAGGCAGCGGCCCGCCCGTGGTCCTGATCCACGGGATGATCAACTCCTCGCGCCACTGGCGGACGGTCGCCGAGCGGCTCGCGGTCGACCACACCGTGATCGCCCCCGACCTGATCGGCCACGGGGACTCGGCCACGCCCCGCGGCGACTACTCGATCGGCGCCCACGCCGCGGCGATCCGCGACCTGCTCGCGGCGCTCGGGGTGCGCAGCGCGACGATCGTCGGCCACTCGCTCGGCGGCGGCGTGGCGATGCAGTTCTTCTGGCAGTTCCCCGAGCGGGTCGAGCGCCTGGTGCTGATCTCGAGCGGCGGACTGGGTCCGCGGGTGAGCCCGCTGCTGCGGATCGCGGCGCTGCCGGGAGCCTCGCCGGCGCTGGCGCTCGCCGCCCGCCCCCGGGTGGTGGGCGCGATCTCGGCGCTCGCGAACGAGCTCGAGCGCCGCGGCTCGGAGAAGGCCGTCTACCTCGACGCCGTCGCCAGGGCTCTGCGCCCGCTCCAGGGCGAGGGCTCACGACGCGCCTTCCTGCAGACGCTGCGCGGCGTGATCGACGCCCGCGGGCAGCGGGTGAGCGCGGTCGACCGGCTCTACCTGCTCGGCGCGGTGCCGACGCTGGTCGTCTGGGGCGAGCGCGACCGGACGATCCCGCTGGAGCACGGCCGCGCCGCGCACGAGGCGATCCCTCACAGCCGTTTCGAGACCCTGCCGCGCGCGGCTCATTTCCCGCATCTGGAGGACCCCGAGGGCCTCGCCGCGGTGCTCGAGGACTTCCTTGCGACGACCGAGCCCTGCACGCTCGACGCCGCGGACTGGGAGGAGCTCCTCGAGTCGCGCACGGTGCGCCGGCGCCGGCTGCGCTCGGCCGCCTGAAGCATGGACGGGCTGAGGATCGAGCGGCGCGGCGCGACGCTCGAGCTGACGATCGACCGGCCGAAGGCGAACGCGATCGACTCGGCGACCAGCAAGGCGATGGGCGAGGCGTTCATCGGTTTTCGCGACGACCCGGACCTCCGTGTTGCGATCGTCACCGGGGCCGGCGATCGCTTCTTCTCCGCCGGCTGGGACCTGAAGGCCCTCGCAGGCGGCGAGCCCGGCGATCCGGAGGCGTTCGGGCGGGGAGGGCTCGGCGGGCTGACCGAGCTCTTCGACCTCGACAAGCCGGTGATCGCGGCCGTCAACGGCTATGCCGCGGGCGGCGGGTTCGAGCTCGCGCTCGCCTGCGACATGATCGTCGCCGTATCCGGTGCGCGCTTCTCGCTGCCGGAGGTGAAGCTCGGCCTGCTCGCCGACTCGGGAGGGATCTTCCGCTTGGCGCGCCGGCTCCCCGATGCGGTGGCGAGGGAGCTGCTGCTCACCGGCAAGGCGATCGACGCGACCGAGGCGGCCCGGTGGGGGCTCGTCAATCGCGTGGTCGAGCCGGAGCGGCTGCTGGAGAGCGCCCGCGAGCTGGCGGGCGAGGTCGAGGCAACGGCGCCGCTGGCCACCCGGGCGGTGAAGGCGATCCTCGCGGCGTGCGAGGAGATGAGCGTCGAGCGAGCCTTCGCCGCGCTGCGCGACGGCAGCATTCCGGCCTACGACCGCGCGATGGCGTCGGCGGATGCCGAGGAGGGTCCGCGCGCGTTCGCGGAGGGCCGCGAGCCGGTGTGGCGCGGGGAGTGACCTAGCCCGGGTCGATCTCGCTCAGGGAGCCGGCTCCCGGTCGAAGCGATCCAGGGTGTCCTGGCCCGACGTGGTGTAGACCGAGAGTCCGTTCGCGCTCAGCGCGACCGCATTCACACTGAAGAGCCCCAGGGCAGATTTGGCGCACTCCTCGGTGGGACTCCCGTCGCCATCCTCGATGCAACCCTGCGCCTGCAGCGCCCCGTTGACCGGGTTGCGGCCGAAGGCCGTAAGGGCGTTGTCGGTCGCGGCGGCCACGTACAGGGATTCACCGTCCGGGCTGACCGCGAGGTCGGACACTCCCTCGAGGCCCTCGGTGGTATCGACGCAGGCGTCGCCGACGATGTCGTTGTCGTCCACGCAGCCGCGCGAGACGAGGCCGCCGCTGGTCGTGTTGCGGGAAAAGCGGGCGACTGCGTTATCGGTGATCGAACCGGCGTAGAGCGACTTGCTGTCCGGGCTGAGGGCGATCGCAAAGATCCCCTGGAGCCCGTCGGCGTCCTTCGCGCAGTCGCCGTCGCCGCTGTCGTTGTCCTCGAGACACCCGCGCTGCCCGAGCGCGCCGGTCGACGTGTTGCGGGCGAAGATCGCGATCGCGTGGTTGCCGGGCGCCGCCGTGTAGACCGACTTGTTGTCCGGGCTCACGGTCACGGCGGTCGGAATCTCGAGCCCGCTCGTGTTCGTCGCGCAGGTATCGGTGCCGATCCCGGGGTTGTCGTCCTCGATGCAGTTGCGCGGCGTCAGGGCCCCGGTTGCGGGGTTGCGGTCGAAGCGCACGATCGCGTTCGATTGGACCCCGGCGACGGCGTACACGGAGAGCCCGTCGGGCGAGACCGCGACATCGCGGATGTCTTCGAGCGCGTTCGTCCTCTGCGCGCAGGCGTCGGTGAGGGAGTCGTTGTCGACGATGCAGCCGGCGGGAGTCAGCGCCCCCGAGGTCGTGTTGCGGTTGAACCGCACCAGCGCGTCGTCGCCCTCGCCGGCGACGTAGACGGACTTGCCGTCGGAGCTCACCACGACGCCGGCCGGCCCGTTGAGCCCGTCGACCGTCTGCGCGCACGGCTCGCCGATCGAGTCGTTGTCGTCGATGCAGCCCTGTGGCGTCAGCGCCCCCGTGGTCGTGTTGCGGTTGAAGCGGACGATGGCGTGGTCCACGCTGCTGACGACGTAGACAGACTTGCCGTCCGGGCTGACGGCGAGGTCGTTGCTCCCGCCCAATCCGTCCGTGCTTTGCGGGCAGACGTCGGGCCCGGAATCGTTGTCATCGAGGCAGGGGCGGACCGTCAGATCCCCGGTCGCTGCCAGCGCCGTGCCGGTGATCACCATCGCGGTGAGCAGGCCGGCTCCGACCAGACGCCGCCGACGACCTCGCCAGGATCCGCCATTCGAACGAGTCATGCGCATCCGTCCTCCCGATCGATGCCGGCGTCGCCGAGCGCGCCGCCACGCCGATCCTAAGCGTCGGCCGACGCCGCGGTCAAGGGCGGGGAGGCCCCTAGTCCGCGACCGACTCGATCAGGTCGGCGGCGCGTTCGGTCCCGCGCCGGGAGCGCAGCCGCCTGGAAACCGCATCGAGGTGGGCCGCGAGCGCCTCGTCGGCCAGCAGGCGATCGATCGCCGCCCGCAGCTCGGCGGGCTCGTGCGCGTATGTCGGCAGGCGGGCGCCGAACCCGGTCTCGGCGATCCGCTGCGCGTTGTCGTACTGGTCCCAGAACAGCGGCAGCAGCACCATCGGCTTGCCGAAGTGCAGGCACTCGGTGACCGTGTTGTTGCCGCCGTGGGTGATCACCAGGTCGACCTGAGGCAGGACCGAGGTCTGCGGCAGGAACTCGGCGCCGGTCATGTTCTCGGCGAGCTCGAGCTGGTCGTGCTGAGGGCCCTTGGAGACGATCACCCGGTAGGGCGAGTCGGCGAGCGCGGCGATCAGGGTGCGCATGAGCTCGACGTCGGCCGAGCCGAGCGAGCCGAGGCTGAGGTACACGAGTGGGCCCGACCGGGAGGCGAGGCGCTCCGGCAGCTCCCAGGCGGCGTCGGTGGCGCGAACGCTCGACTCGAGGTTGCGCCAACCGTCGCCGAGCGGCTGCGAGCGAGCGTAATCCACCTCGCTCGGATAGAGCCAGAGGTTGAGGTCGGGGGAGGTGTGGATGAACTCGAGGTAGCCGAGCGGCGGCGCCCCGCGCTGCTCGCAGAACTCGCTGAACTCGGCCTGCAACGGGCCGAGCGCGCGAGCGTACTCGTCGCGGTAGGCGTGCCAGTCCGAGCGGTCGGCGACCGGGTAGCCGGAGAAGGGCGGGGGCACGTCGGGGTCCTTGACCTCGGCCGGGTTGCAGGACACGATCCGCACCCAGGGGCGGCCCGAGGCGGGCAGCGCGGGGAAGGAGACGACGTTGTCCTCGACGATCACGTCCGGCTCGACCTCGCCGATGATCTCGACCAGACGCTCGTCGACGTAGCGAGCGCCGTCGCAGAGCGCCCCGAATGTGGGGCCGATGAAGCCCTCGAGCTGCTCGATCGTCGGCGTGCGGAACACCGGCGCGGTGTCGCGGATGAAGTCCTTCCAGAACTGGCCCGGGTCCTCACCGGCCTCCGACGGAGGGTTGAGCCGCATCAGCCGCTCCTCGAATCCCTTCGCGGCGAGCGTCCCCTCGAACGACTCCTCGGCGATGAAGACGACCCGGTGTCCGCGCCGGCGGAGAACGTCGCCGATCCCGACGCAGTTGTTGGTCGGCCCGTAGGCGCCCTCGGGGAAGAAGATGAACGTTCGCCCCGCCATCGGCGGGAATCTATCGCCGCTCGCGGGCGACCCTCAGGCTGCGGCGGCGGGCAGCCCGCCGCCGAGCGCCGCGATCACGGCCGCCGCCGCCGGGTTACCCTCGAGCTTCGGCGTGCGGCAGGGGATCGGCTTCGCGCCGTCGACTTCGAAGGTGACGCCCCACGCGAGGCGCCCGGGCTCGACCGCGGTCGCGCGCACCGACCCCCGCGGCCAGCTCGCCTCGTGCCCGGAGAACTGGTCGGCGCCGACGTACAGCGGGTGGTTCACGTGCTTCGGGTCGAACTTGAAGGCCTGCACCTCGTCGGGCGTCAGCACGAGGCTGAAGTTGGACGGCACACCCGTTCCCCGGGCAGTGAAGTGGCGCTGGAAGGGACCCGCGAGCTCGACCCCGTCGACCCCGGTCGCCTCGGCGGCCGCGGCGCGCCAGAGCTCGATCCGCTCGGCCGCCGTCTCGACCCCGATCGACTCGAACAAGGCCGCGTTCTCGAGCGCCCAGGCCCCGCCATCCATCGCCGCCAAGCTAGCGGAACTTGCTAAGTTCAATGGCTCCGCCGCGGGGTGGAGCAGTCAGGTAGCTCGCCGGGCTCATAACCCGGAGGTCGTGGGTTCAAATCCCACCCCCGCTATGTACGAAAGGCCCGCTCAGGCGGGCCTTTCGCTTGCCGCGACTTTGCCCGCGATCGCTCGGTGGCTACCAATTGGCTACTTCGCATGGAAGTGCAAAGACGGAAAGATCCGGTAGTGCGCCGGCCGCAACGCGGTTCCGCGGAACCGCTATCTGTGATCCGCCGTCACACAACGCGGTTCCGCGGAACCGTTTGAGCGTCCTCGCTCAGGTCTGAGCGGCAGGCGTAGGTCCGATCGTGGTCGAACATGTGTTCGATTCTAGGTCGCCTCTCGGACAGACTGAGACGGAGCACTCGTCGTCCACCGTGCTACTCAGCGCGTCGCGAGACGACGAGAGGCCGTGACTTGGGCGGTGAACGAGGCGAGCGCGTCGCACGCCCCGGCGGAATTGCCGGCGGGCGAGGTCTCGCTCCTCACAAGGCTGGCGGGCCTCCTACCTGGCCGGGCTCAGCGGTTCGGTTCGCCTCGCCCCCGCCTTACGCCGGCGCCCCACGCGGTGCCGGCTCGGCCTTCGCCTCGGCAGCGCCGGGCTGCGTCGTCGGGATCCCACGGGTGAACGGGATCGCGAGCAGGGCGAGCACCGCCAGGGCTGCGATCGCGGCGCGCAGGCCGTCAATCCGGCTGTCGGCGTTCGTCTCCTCGATTTCGTCCGCGGTCGCCGCGGGGACCCCGGCGTCCGACAGGGCGACCTGGAGATCGTCGTCGGAGACGAACGGGACACCACCCGCGAGCTCGGTCTGCGCCTGCGCAACCACGGAGTCGGGGACGTCGGGGTTGTTCTGGATTCCCGTGAAGAAGGAGGCGGTCAGGGCCGAGATCAGCAACGCCCCCGCGAGTGCGGTGCCGATCGACGCGCCAAGTTGGGTGCCCGTGTTCTGAAGCCCGCCCACCTCGCCACTCTGCTCGTCGGGGACCGACGACACGGTGGCCGCGCCGAGCTGCGACGCCATCGCGCCTAGCCCGGCGCCCGCGAGCAGCAGGGGCCATGTCACGATCTCGGGCCCGGCGCCGGCGTCCAGCAGGGCGACCAGGAGAACGAGGCCGGCGAACAGGCTGACGAAGCCGAGGCGGACGACCCGCCGGGGCGAGGCATTCGGGCGCAGCCTGGGGATCCCGGCCGCGAAGGCCAGCAGCGAGAGCGACAGGGGAAGCAGCCGCACGCCGGTCTCGATCGCCGAGAGGCCGAGCGCGATCGACAGGAAGAGCGGGATCGCGAAGAAGAGCCCGGCCTGGATCAGGAACCAGAAGAAGAACGAGGCGATGCCGCCGCGCAGCTGGATGTTGCGCAGCATCGAGGGATCGAACAGGGCGCCGTCGCCGCGAGCGATGCGCCGGTTCTCCCAGACGACGAACAGCGCCAGCACCGCGCCGCCGGCGAAGATCATCCAGATCACCGGTGAGAGCCCGAGCCATTCCGGAGCTCCCGGCTTCGGGTTGACGAAGCCCCAGCTGCCCGAGCGCAGGATCCCGAGCACGATCAGTCCGAGGCCCGCCGCGGAGAGACCGGTGCCGACGAGGTCGAGCCTGACCCCCTTCTCGGCGGGGGTGTCCTTCATCCGCCGGGTCAGGAGAAGGATCACCAGCACGATCAGCACCTCGCCTGCGAACACCCAGCGCCATGACGCGTAGGTGGTGAAGAAGCCGCCGATCAGCGGCCCGAGGGCGGCCGCGATCGCGCCCGCCGCCGCGACCAGCCCGTAGGCGCGCGGGCGATCCGGTTTGCCGAAATTCGACGCGACCAGCGCCACGATCGCCGGCATGATCAGCACCGCGCCGACGCCCTCGAGAAACGACCAGCCGATCATCAGCACGGTCAGGTTCGGGGCGAGCGAGGTCGTAAACGAGCCGCAGGCATAGATCACACAGCCGATCGCGAACGCTCGCTTTCGACCGATGATCTCGCCGATCTTGCCACCGGTGATCATCAGCGAGGCCATCACCAGCGTGTAGAGGGTGATCGCGGTCTGGATCCCGGTGACGGTGGTCCCGACGTCGTCGGCGACCGTCGCGATCGCCGTGTTCATCACGGTCGTGTCCAGGGCCATGACGAACTGCCCCGCGGCGAGCGTCAGCAGGACGATTCCGGTCGCCTTCGTGCTGGCCTCACTCACGACGGCCTCAGGGTCGACTCGAGCATGTGCTGCTTCGCGCGGAAGCTGAACGCCCCGTCCTTGAGCACCTTGGCATCGTGGAGGCCTCGCGCCATAGCTTTACACGCGCTACAGAGCCTTCACCCCTGACGCGACATGCGAGCAGTATCTCGCAACGTGAGGCGGGCCCGTTTCCGTATCCGCCTGACGCGCCTCGGAGTCCGCCCCGACCCGGGGCGCCTCGTCGCCCGATACCGTCGGGGCCAGGTTTGGGCGACTCCTGTCAGCGCTATTTATCACCAGAGGTGAAGGCGTGAAATGCAGTGGATGAATCTTCGAGGGCACTAGAGGGCAGGAACGCCTTGGTGATCGGCGGTGGTGGCGAAGGCATCGGCCGCGCGATCACCCGGGCGCTCGCCGCCGCCGGCGCCGCCGTTGCGGTTGGTGACGTCGATCAGGAACGTGCAGCCGAAGCGGCTGCCGAAGTCGCTGCAACGGGTACAAGGGCTCTCGGCCTCACGGGTGACGTGAGATCGCGGGAGGAGATCGACGCCTTCGTGACTGATGCAGCCGAGGGGCTTGGCGGCCTTGACGTCCTTGTGACCGTCGTCGGCGGGCAGGTGGTCTTCGTTCCGGCGACTCCGCTGCACGAGACGACCGATGAAGACTGGGATCTGATGTTCGACCTCAACCTTCGCTATGTGGCTTGGGCGGTCCGAGCCGCGCTGCGCGTGTTCTTGGCGCAGGCCCGTGGCGGGACGATCGTGAGCGTCGGCTCGATCGCCGGCGGGACGGCCAGTCCGACGCAGGCGGCCTACGGCGCGGCCAAGGCCGGCCTGGCCAGTTTGGCCCGATCCGTCGCTGCCGAGTACAGCCGACAGGACATCCGCATGAACCTCGTCACCTGCGGCCCGATTGCGACTCCAGCCCTGGGCACAGTGCAGACCGGTGGGGGACCGGATTGGATCCCGATGGGTCGCTCGGGTGAATCGCGCGAGGTCGCCGACGCAGCGGTATTCCTCGCCTCTCCGCTTTCGTCGTATATCTCCGGCCAGAGCCTGGTCGTCGATGGCGGTGCAACGGCTGTGGGTCCATTCCCGATTCGAAGGTGATGCGAACCTGCGCGCTGCCTGGGAGCGGCTGCGAGTATGCGCTCGGTGGGAGCGATGAGGACCGATCGTTGGGGGAGGGCGGCCGCGCTCGCCTTCGTGTTCGCGCTGACCTCCAGTGCCGCGGCGCACGCGGCGATGCCGCCGCCCGGCCAGGATCCGTTCTATGACGTTCCGCCGAAGCTCGGGCAGGTGCCGAACGGCAAGATCCTCAGGTCGCGGCCGATCGACGCGTCGGCGGCGGGAGTGGTGCCGCTGCAGGCGAGCGCGTGGCAGCTGCAGTTCAAGTCGCTGGATGCCCACGACCGACCGACGGCCATGGTCACGACCGTCCTCGTCCCCGACCTGCCGTGGACCGGGCCGGGGCAGAGGCCGATCGTCTCCTACCAGGTCGCCGAGGACTCGGCCGACTCGAAGTGCGCGGTCTCCTATGCGCTGAGCGGCGGCATCGACGCGTTGCGGACGCAATCGAACGCGGCGACCGAGACGCCGAACCTGGAGCTGCCGCTGAGCCGTGGCTGGGCCGTCGTTGCCCCGGACTACCAGGGCCCGCACTCGGCCTTCCTGGCGGCGCCCGAGGAGGCGCATGGCGTGCTGGACAGCCTCAAAGCCGCGGTCGCGTTCAAGCCGGCGGGCTTCACCCGCAGGACGCCGATCGGCATGTGGGGCTACTCGGGCGGCGGCTACGCGACGGGCGTGGCGGCGCTCTTTCAGCCCACGTACGCGCCGGAGCTCAACATTGTCGGCGCCGCCATGGGCGCGCCCGCCGTGAGCGTGCGAGCGGAGATCGACGCGTTCAGCGGCACCTTCGCCGGCGGCGCGATCGCGATGGGCATCGCCGCGCTCAAGCGCGCCTACCCGGAGGTGCGGCTGGGCCGGTACCTGAGCGACGCCGGGCGGGCCGCGGTCGCGGCCAGCGCACACGACTGTCTCGTCGAGGCCGCGCAACGCCACCCGTTCCTCTCAATCGAGGACTTGCAGGCGCGGCCGGGCATCCTCGACGAGCCGAAGCTCGCCGGCTTCCTGCGGTCCATCAGCCCGCGCTACATGCGCGGCCACCCTGAGGTTCCCGTCTTTCACTACCACGACGCGACCGACGAGTTCGCGCCGCTCGGCCCCGCGCTCACGACGATGAGACGCTGGTGTCGGCGTGGCTCAACCGTGGACGTCCACGTCGAGCCTGTCGGCGAGCACATCGCCTATCTGGCTGTGGGAGCACCGCTTGCGGTCGACTACCTGGCGGACCGCTTCGCGGGCACGCCCGCGCCGAACGGCTGTGGCAGCCCGCCCTTGACCGACTGACGACCGCATAGCCGCAGGTCACAGCGAGCCGGCGGCTACGGCGCGAGGCAGAGCACGAACGCGTTCAGGCTCTGGGCGGCGGCGCCACCGTTCTCGCCTTCGACGGCCCAGCCGATCGGCTCGTCGGTTGCGCCGACGGTCGGGAACGAGGCCTTGAGCCAGAGGTTCTGCGCGGTACCGCTCACGATGCCCCAGTTCCCCCCGCCGGAGATCGCGCGCTCGCCGGGGAGGCACGCCGCGAACGCGGAACCGGCGGCGCCCGGGTTTACGGTGGTGGTGGATGCGCTGAGGCGCCGGGTCACCGTCCCGAGTTGCGCCGTCCCGACAGCCCCGCCGGCGATCTTCGGCGTGGACACGGCACCGTCCGCGATCAGCGGATTCGGGTAGCTGCCGGCGAGATCGCCGGCGGCGGGGCCGGTCGGCGGTCCGCCCGGCCGGCCGACGTCGAGCGTCGACTCGTTGATCTGGGCGCCCGTGATGGTGTCGCCGCGGAAGCGATCGCCCTTCAGGTTGGCCTGCTTGATGTTGCGGTTCTTGATCGCCTGCTTGGCGATGTCCTTGGAGCCCTGGACGACGGGCGCCCGCGCCGCCAGCGCGGTGCCGCCCGCGACGACGAGAAACACGGCGAGCGTGGACATCACGTTCGAATAGTTGAACCGGCGACGACTGCCGCCCCCTTCGTGCTGGTGCATCGAGCACTCTCCCCTGATCGACGACAACCGCTCCGGGCGCGGCCAGAGTACCCCCAGCCCCGGCGTCGACGACCTGCCTCGAGCGCTGCGAAGCTATGGGCCGGTTCCGAGCATGCGCGTCCTCTTCACCACTCGCGGAAGCTCCGGCCACGTCGGACCGCTGGCTCCTTTCGCGCACGCCTGCCTGCGCGCCGGACACGATGTCCTCGTCGCGGCGCAGCGCCAGTTCGAGCCGAACATCGAACGCGCCGGGCTTCCGTTCGCGCCGGTCGATGAACCCGCGCGCGACGAGTGGATGCCCTTGATGGAGCAGTTCGCCGCGCTGGACATCGACACCGCGAACGGGGTGATGATCAGCGAGTTCTTCGCCGGCCTGGATCTCCGCGCCGAGCTGCCCGCGCTGCGCGAGATCATCGAGTCCCGGCGCCCCGATGTGATTGTCCGAGAGAGCTGGGAGTTCGGGTCGACCCTCGTCGCCGAGCTCTACGGGATTCCCATTGTCCGCGTCGCGCTGGGGCTCGCCGAGATGGAGGAGCTGACGATCAAGCTGGCCGCGCCGGAGGTCGACAAGGCTCGCGCGCACCTGGACCTGCCGCGCGACCCGGCCGGCGAGCGGCTTGCCGCCGCGCCGATCCTGACAACGATCCCTCAGGAGCTCGAAGACCCGGCGGTGAGGCCGCCGGGGCGAACCAGCCGCTTCCGGTTCGAGGTCGGTGCCGGTGCGGAGGAGCTACCGGAGTGGTGGCGGGGCAACGAGGATCCGCTCGTCTATCTGACCTTCGGCTCGGTCGCCGCCGGCGCGCATCTGCCCTACTACCCGGCGCTCTACCGCTCGGCGATCGAAGCGCTCGCGCCGCTTGCGGTTCGACTTCTCGTCACGGTCGGTGACGCCGAGCGCGCGCTCGAGGAGCTGGGGGAGGTACCGCCCAACGTCCACGTGGAGACCTGGGTGAGCCATGACGACATGGCGCGAAGCGCGGACGTGATCGTCTGCCACGGCGGCTTCGGGAGCACGCTGGGCGCGCTTGCGCACAGCACGCCGCTCGTCGTATTGCCGCTGTTCAGCGGCGATCAATGGCTGAACGGCGACGCAGTTGCCCGTGTCGGCGCCGGCATCATGGTCGCCGACGACCGAACCGCCCGCAACGTCCTCGAGCTGCCCGCCACCGAGACGGTGGGCGAGCTCGCCGGCGCCGTCGAATCGGTGATCGGCGATGCGACCTATCGACGCGAGGCGGGCCGGATCGCGGCTTCCATGCGTGCCCTGCCGCCGGTCGACGAGTCGGTGCAGTTGCTCGAGCGAATCGCAGCCGGCACTGCGACATGAGCGGCCATCGGCGAGGCGTTTGGCGCCGCCCCGGTTTGCGTATAGGTTGGGTCCGACGCAGAACCTGGTCTCGTAAAGGGGAGAGATATGGTCCGCAGACTCAAGGACCGGCTGACGTTCGCGAGTGTCGTCTCGGCCACGGTGCTCCTTGTCGCACTGGCTGGGGGCACCGCCTACGGCGACCCGAGCAGCACGCAGGACGGACCCTCCGTCGATGACTTCTCGGGCTACATCGGACTAGCCGAGCCGGGCATGAGCCTGGCCGCCCCGGCCAGGGACCGCGTGGGTGACCGCAAGGCCGAGGGCCTCGGCCCGGTCGGGGAGCGTACGTCGGAGACCCCCGACGTCCCGGGTGAGCCCGTCGAGGACGAGCCCGGTTCGTCGAGCCTCGAGGAGAGCCCTGCGCCGGTGGGTGACTCCCCCGCCCGTCTGCGTGCTGTCGTTCAGAACCACGGGTCCGCACGGGTCATCGTCACCATGAAGCAGGATGTGGCCGTCGAGGCCGACCTGACCAGTCGGCAGGTCAGGCGGCAACGGGCCGCGATCGCGGCCCGGTTGGACTCCCTCGACCGGATCCTCGCGGGCACGACCTCGAGAGTCGTCACCGAGTTCACCGTCGTCCCGGCGGCTGTGGCCGTCGTAGACGCCGAAGGCCTCGAGTCACTGTTGGCCGCCCCGACGGTGGCGGCGCTGACGCTCGACCGGGAGGCGCCCATGGCCCTCGACGTGTCGACGGGCATCATCGACTCGGACCTGCTCAACACCGCCGGCGACCTTGGCAACAACTTCGAGGGCAGCACCACCGGGCCCTACGAGGTAGCGATCCTGGACTCGGGCGTCGACAACCAGCACAACGCCTTCACGGGTCGGATCGTGGCGCAGGCCTGCTTCTCGGCCACGTCCTTCTGCCCTAACGGCGGTACGTCGCAGATCGGGGGCGCTGCAGGCGACAACTGCACGTACTCGACGCAGTGCGACCACGGCACGCACGTCGGCGGCATCGCCGCCGGTTCGAGCTTCACGGGCGGGCACGAGGGCGTCGCCCGGGGCGCGCGGCTCGTGGCCGTCCAGATCGGGCACCAGTCGACCTCGTGTGGTGCCGGGGAGGCAAACCCCTGCTGGCGTTACTTCTTCAGCGACCTCGACCTCGCCCTCCAGCACGTCCTCGACCTCCGCAACGGAGGGCGCAACATCGCCGCGATCAACCTGAGTCTGGGTGGCCCGCTGCACACCACGGAGGCCAACTGCGGCTCTGCCTTCCCGAACACGCAGACCTTGGCGTCCAACCTGCAGGCTGCCGGCGTCGCGGTCGTCGCGGCTGCAGGCAACGACGGTTCCGGAACCAGCGTGAGCTATCCGGGCTGCCTGCCGAGCACGTTCACCGTGGCGGCAACGGACGACAGCGACATCCCGGCAGGGTTCAGCAACAACAACGCCATCACCGACTGGTGGGCGCCCGGCGTCGGCATCGATGCGCCTGTCACCAGCGGGCCGGACGCCCACGGGTCGAAGTCGGGTACGTCGATGGCCACGCCGCATGTCGTGGGCGCGATGGCGCTCCTGCGTGAGTGCGTGGACGGCAACGGGGTTCCGCAGACGGTCGCTGCCGCGGCTTCGGACCTGTCTACGACGGGTGTGGCGATCACCCACGACGGCGTGACCCGCCCACGCATCAACGTCCTCGACGCCGCGACGCAGAACGTGAACAACAACGACTTCGCCTCCCCGGAGACCCTCCCGGCCAGCCCGGCGGCGGGGGGGTTCAACGACTTCGACTTCACCGTGTGCTCGGACACCGAGCCAGGTGAGCCCGGGCCGTTCAGCATCGACAACGGCATCTGGTACAGCTGGACGCCTGCGGTAACCGGCACCGCGACGATCTCGACCGAGGACAACGGTGGCAACGTCACCACCTTCGACACGACGTTGGCTGTCTACACCGGCAACACGCTGGGAAGCCTCCAGCTCCATGCGTTCGACGACGATGCGGGCACCGGTGTGAGGAGCCTCGTCGTGGTTCCGGTCCAGGGTGGTACGACCTACCGGATCAAGGTCGACGGGTTCGCGGCGGCGAACGGGTTGCTCAACCTGCACCTCGAGAACGGTCCTGCGCCGACGTGTGGGGGAGTGACGGCCACCCTCGTCGGCGGCGTCAGCGGGGACGTCATCAATGGCACGGCCGGCAACGACGTGGTCGTGTCGGGGGCCGGTAACGACACCATCAACACCGGCGACGGAGACGACCGGGTCTGCTCAGAGGCCGGGGCCGATGAGGTCAATACCGGGAACGGCAGCGACTTCGTCCTCGCCGGTCCGGACGCGGACACGGTTCGTGGCCAGGGAGATAACGACACCCTCGTCGGCAACGCCGGTGGTGGTGATACGAACGACGTCGGTGACACGATCGTGGGCGGCACGGGAAACGACTTCCTCGACGGGTGGGTCGGTGACGACGTGCTCGTCGGTGGACTTGGCGACGACCAGCTGAGGGGCGAGGCCGGTGTCGACGTGGTCTCCTACGCCGGTTCGGCCGCCGGTGTGACGGCGGACCTGACCGCCAACACGGCGACAGGTGAGGGCAGCGACACCTTCGTGCTGGTCGAGAACCTGACCGGGTCCGCGTTTGTGGACCGCTTCGACGGGAGCGCCGGCCCGAACGTGTTCATCGGTGGGGAGGGCAACGACGCACTCAACGGACTGGCAGGCGTTGACACCGTAGCCGGTGGTCCGGGCAACGACAGCGTCAACGGACAGGGCGGCCCCGACACGGTGGGCGGTGGCCCGGGCGACGACACGCTGGTCGGTCGTGACGGAAACGACTCGTTCGAGGGCGGTCCGGACATCGACGTGGTGGTCTTCGAAAACTCGCCGGCGGGGGTGAAGGTCGACTTGGCCGCCGGCACCGCTGTCGGCGAGGGCACGGACTCGGTGTCAACGATCGAGAACGCGATCGGGTCGGACTTCATCGACGTCCTGAAGGGCACCGCGGTCAGGAACGTGTTCTTCGGTGGTTTGAGCAGGGACACCTTCGTGGGCCGGGACGGCAACGACCGAATCTTCGGTGAGCAAGGTCCCGACCGGCTGTTCGGCAACGACGGCGCGGACCTCCTCAACGGCGGGACCCAGATCGACGCCTGCGAAGGAGGCGCGGGAGCGGACACCCTGGTTGGGTGCGAGAACTGACGGCAGCCGCATAGGGCCATCCCCACCGCGGTGGCCACGGGCGGGCTAGTGAGGTCGCTTGGCGCCGGGACGGCAGTCGGACCTCGCGCCCTGCTAGAAGTCACGCCGAGGCATGGATCCGCCACCCGCCGTCCACTCCCGCGTCGATCGGATCGCAGTCCTCGGTCTTGGCAATGTCGGGCGGCTGATCGCCGACATGCTTGTGGAACGTGGCTTCGAGGTGCGGGGGGTCGACGCCGACGAGAGCAGGGCGGACGGTGAGCACGCGTCGGCTATGGACGTCACGGATGCTGCGGCGCTCGAGGAGCTCTTCGCGGGCGTCGACGCGGTCATCTCATGCCTGCCCTACTACCTGAACAGCGTGGTTGTCACGGCGGCGCATTCTGCCGGGGTGCACTACGTGGACCTGTCCGAAGACGTCCCTACCTCGCGCACCATCAGGCAGCTCGCAAAGAGCTCGAACACGGTCTGGATGCCGTGCTGCGGTCTCGCCCCGGGGTTCATCTGCATCGTCGGCGGTGCGCTTGCGGCCAGCCTCGAGGCCGTCGACCGGATCGAGCTACGCGTCGGCGCCCTTCCGCGTAGCCCGAACAACGCGGCCGGCTATGCGTGCAACTGGTCTTCTGCCGGGCTCGTCAACGAGTATCTGAACGACAGCGAGCAGCTGCGCGGCGGCGAGCTCGTGAGCGTGCCGTCGCTCTCGGATCCGGAGACGATCGTAATCGACGGGGCGCCCTACGAGGCGTTCACCACCTCGGGCGGCCTCGGGACGATGTGCGAAACGTTCGCCGGACGCGTCGACCGCCTCGACTACAAGACGATCCGGTATCCCGGTCACTGCCGGCTCATGCGGTTCATGCTGCAGGAGCTCGGCCTTGCCCGGCAGCGAGAGGAGGCGATGCGGCTCCTCGAGGACGCCTACCCGCCGGTCCGGGACGATCTGGTGATCGTCCACGCGGCGGCCGATGGAAAGGGCGGGGGGCGGCGGGCCCGCGAGGAGTTCGTCCGCGTGTACCGCCCGCGGATCGTCGCCGGCGCCACCCGGACGGCAATCGCATGGACGACGGCCGCGGGGGCGGTCGGGATGGTCGAGTTGCTTGCCGAGGGCTCGCTGCCGGACTCGGGCTTCGTCCGCCAGGAGGACGTGTCGCTCGACGCGTTCCTCGCCACCTCGGCAGGTCAGATGCTCGCGCGCGAGCCCTCCGCGGAGGTGGGCGACGAGGTCCTGCTGCCGCTCACTTGAACGCTCGGGTCTACGAGCGCACGCGCGGCCGCCTCGATCTCCGCTTCCTGCAGTAAGACGTGGTCAGCGGCTTCCCCCAGCGGGATGAAGGAGTCCTGGCTCGTCACCCGCGAGATCGTCCCCTCGAAGTTCGCGTCGACTAGCGCGCCCACGACGCCCTCGGAGACCCCGCCGCTCCGGCGCGTCTCATCCACGATCAGCACGCGTCCGGTCGCTTCGGCCTCGCGGAGGATGTCGGCAACCGGCAGTGGGACGAGCCAGCGTAGGTCCACCACGCGCACATCGATCCCATCGTCGGCGAGTCGCCGCGCGACGCGCAGCGACATGTAGGTGCCGTTTGCGAACGTGACGATTGTCAGGTCGCCGCCGTCACCGTGTACTCGTGCCGAGCCAATTGGGGCGTGACAAGCCGACCACTCGCCGGGTGGGGGATACGGCGCGACCCAGCCACCATCATCCGGGCTGAGCAGATCACGGGTGTGGTAGAGCGCGATCGGCTCCAGAAAAACGCACGTCGATCCGTCAGCGGACGCTGCCGCCAGGCAGGCGCGGAGCATGGCCGCCGCGTCGTCCGGTCGTGCCGGAGACGCCACGACGATCCCCGGGATGTCCCGGAGGCCCGCCACGGCGTCGTCGTTGTGGAAATGCCCGCCGAAGCCCTTCTGGTAGCCGTATCCGGCGATCCGCAGCACCATCGGGTTGTGGTACTGCCCATTCGAGAAGAACGGCAAGGTGGCGGCCTCGCCTCGGAGCTGATCCTCGGCGTTGTGCAGGTAGGCCAGGTACTGGATCTCGGGAACCGGAAGCAGGCCGGAGACGCCGCAACCGAGCGCGACACCGAGGATCGTCTGTTCGTCGAGAAGCGTGTCGAACACGCGAGTGATGCCGAAACGGCGCTGCAGTCCACGGGTGACGCCGTAGACGCCTCCCTTATGACCGACGTCCTCGCCGAACACAAGCAGCTCCGGCCGGGCCGCCAGTGCGTCGGTCAACGTCGCGTTGATCGACTCGGCCAATGTCAACGGGCCCGCTTCTTCTGGAAGCTTCCCTCCGAACGCGCTCGACCTCGCGTCCGGGCTCGCGGCCCGGCTTGAGTCCGAGGCGATCGTTTCCGGCCGCCGTCGCGCGATCGGGTCCATCACCTCCGATGCGCTCGACAGCCGGCGTTGATCGGCGGCGTCGTCCGCCAGGCGCCGCACGTCCGTCGCAATTTCGTCGTACCTGGCGAGCAGCTCCCTCGGCTCGGCGATCCCGCACTCCGCGAGCAGGCGCGCGGCGTGGACGAGGGGATCGCGCTCGAGGTCCTCGCCGATCTCTGCACGGCTTCGATAACCGATCTCGGCGTCGCTGCCCGCATGCCCGAGGAAGCGAACGCACCGCAGGTGCAGAAACGCGGGGTGGCGCGAGCCGCGCACGTATTCGGCCGCCGCCAGAGCCGCGTCATAGGCGCCTGCGAGGTCTGTCCCCTCGGCGCTGAAATAGCGCAGATGCGGCCGATTCGACCAAGCTTCGGTCACCCAGTCACGAGGCGTGCGGACGCTGATGCCGAAGCCGTTGTCCTCGCAGCAGAACAGCACCGGCATCCGCAGCCCCTGGTGCACGGTGTACTCAGCGGCGTTCAACGCTCCCAGGGCGGTCGAGTGGTTGAGCGAAGCATCGCCGAATGAGCAGACCGCGAGCGCGTCGGCGGGCCACGCAGGGTCGACACCGATTCGCTGCGCGCGTTCGATCGCGAACCCGACCCCCATCGCACGGGGCAGATGAGACGCGATCGTCGAGGTCTGAGGGATCACCGCGAGCGCGTGGTTGCCGAACACCTTGTGTCGCCCGCCCGAAATCGGCTCATCCGCGGCGGCGACCAGGCCGAGGAGGATGTCCCGCAGCGGGGTGGAGCCCGGGACCTGCTGAGCCCGCGCGCAGTAAAAACCGCCTGATCGGTAATGGAGGAGCGCTGGATCTGTGGGTCTGAGCGCCGCTGCGATCGCGGCGTTTGACTCGTGGCCCGCGGATCCGATCGTGTAGACGCCGGGCCCCTCCTTCCGCAGATAGCGCGCGGCCAGGTCGAGGTTCCTGCTTGCCACCATCGCGTCGAACAACGCGAGGGCCATTCGTCCGGTGAGCCGGGTGCTGTCGCGGACCGGCTCATCGAGCTCGACGTCGCCGGCGCCTCCGCTTCCGAGCGCAGTCACGCGCTCGCGGAAGTGACGCTCTAGCGCTTGCTCCTGGGTCTCACCCAAACTCGACGCCCTGGGCCAGCGGAAGCTCGTCTGAGTAATTGATGGTGTTCGTTGCCCGGCGCATATAGGCGCGCCAGGCATCCGAGCCGGACTCACGGCCCCCTCCGGTGGACTTCTCACCGCCGAACGCGCCGCCGATCTCAGCGCCGGAGGTTCCGATGTTCACGTTGACGATCCCGCAGTCGGAGCCCTCGGAGGAAAGGAAGCGTTCGGCCTCTCGTTGATCGCTGGTGAAGATGCTGGACGACAGCCCTTGGGGAACACCGTTGTGGAGCGCGATCGCGTCCTCGAGGTCCCGGTAGGTCATGAGGTAGAGGAGCGGGGCGAACGTCTCGCGCCGCACCAGCTCCGTCTGGGCGGGCATGCGGACGATCGCAGGCTCGACGTAGTAGGCATCGGGCAGGCCCGCAGCCTCGCGTCGGCCGCCGCCTGCGATCAGCTCGCCTCCGTCGGCCTGTGCCTCCTCGAGCGCTTCAACCATCTCCCGGTACGCCTTCTCATTGATCAGCGGACCCACCAGCGTCCCGGGCTCACTCGGGTCGCCGATCTCCAGGCGGCCGAACACGTCGCGCAGCGCGCCGACGAGCTCGTCGGCCACGTCGTCGTGTGCGATCACCCGACGCAATGTCGTGCAGCGCTGGCCGGCGGTTCCCGCTGCGGCGAAGACGATTCCCCGCTGGGCGAGCTCGAGATCCGCCGAGGGTGCCACGACCGCCGCGTTGTTCCCGCCGAGCTCGAGCAACGCTCGCCCCATGCGCGCCGCGACGCGTGGCGCGATCTCCGTTCCCATGCGCTCCGAACCGGTGGCGCTCACCAGCGCGACATCGGGGCTGTCCACCAGCGCTTGGCCCTCGCGAGCGCCGGCGATCACGAGCCGCTGCACCGCGGCCGGCGCGCCGCACTCCGATGCGGCGCGATCCACCAGGGCCGAGCACGCCATCGAGGTGAGCGGGGTCATTGACGACGGCTTCCACACGATGGTGTCCCCGCAGACAAAGGCGACCGCGGCGTTCCAGGACCACACCGCCGCCGGGAAGTTGAACGCGGTGATGACGCCGACCACGCCCAGCGGGTGCCACGTCTCCATCAACCGGTGGCCTGGCCGCTCGGACGGCATCGTGCGCCCATCGAGCTGGCGCGACAACCCGACCGCGAAGTCGCAGATGTCGATGGCCTCCTGCACCTCGCCGAGGGACTCCGAGCGGATCTTCCCGGCCTCGATCGTGACCAGCTCGGCGACATCCGCCTTGTGTTCGCCCAGCAGTTCGCCCAGACGCTTGACGAACGCGCCCCGGACGGGCGCGGGTACGGCACGCCACTCACGGAAGGCATGCTTGGCCTCGGCGATCGCCGCCTCCACCTCCGCCTGGCCTGCGGCGGGTACATCGAACAACGCCTCGCCAGTGATCGGCGAGCGCGCGCTCACGACCGGCCCGGTCCCGGCCGAGGACAGATCGACGCCGCAGTTCTCGAGGGCCCCACGGGCTCGCGAACGAAGTTCGTCGGTCGATGAGACGGACAGCTCGTGCTGGGGCTGGGTTGTTGTCATTGGCTCCTCGGTGAGTTCTGGGCGGAAGACGAAGATCGCTTATACAACGTTGTACTCGGGGCGAAGGGCGGACGCGTCGAAGCGGTCGAGGCTCAACGGTTCTATGTCGACGAACGGCGGGCGACGCAGAACCAGGTCGCGGAGGATCTCGCCGACGGCGGGGCCCTGGAGGAATCCGTGCCCGGAGAACCCGGTCGCGTAGAGGAAGCGCGAGACGCCCGTCGCCTCTCCGATGATCGCGTTGTGGTCTGGCGTCATCTCGTAGAGCCCGGCCCACCCGCCGCGGATACCGGCGTCGGCGATCCGAGGAGCCCGCCGCCGGACCACCTCCATCAGGCCTCCGATCCAGTCGTCGGTTGTCTCGACGCTGAAGCCCGGCTTCTCATGCGGATCGGACATCCCCATCAAGAGGCCGGGGCCCTCGCGGTGAAAGTAGAAGCTCGACTCGAAGTCGATCGTCATGGGGATCTGAGCGGGGAGTCCGTCCATCGCCTCGGTGAACAGGATCTGGCGCCGCAACGGCGTGACCGGCAGATCCAAGCCGACCATGGCGCCGCAGCCTCGTGACCAGGCGCCGGCGGCGCAGATCACGGTGCTCGTTTGGATCGAGCCGTGGTCAGTGACGACCTCGGTGATCTCGGCGCCGCTTCGGTTGATGTCGAGCACCTCGCAGTTGAGGCGGATCTCAGCACCGTGGGCACGGGCGGCGAACGCGTATCCCTGGACCACGCCCTCGGGGGTTGCGTGGCCGTCGCCCGGTGAGAACGCGCCGGCGAGGATGTCGTCCCCCTGCACCAGTGGACATAGCTCGCGAGCTTCGCCGGCCGTAAGCATCCGGGAATCCAGTCCGTATTCGTTCTGAAGCGCGACGCTGCGCTCGAACTTCTCGACGTCGGGCTCACGGCTGAGGACGAACAGGTAGCCGACCTGCTTGAGGTCGATCTCCCACCCGGGCCGCCGGCCGAAGTCGCGGAACGCGTCCAGGCTGCGCTTGGCAATCTCGACGTTCAGCGCGTCAGAGAACTGGGTGCGCACCCCGCCGGCCGCTCGGCACGTGGAGCCGCTCCCGAGTTGCGCCCGCTCGACGAGCGCGACGTCGACCCCCGCCTCGGCCAGGTGGAAGGCCGCACTGGCGCCGATCACGCCGCCACCGACGATGACCACGTCGGCGGAGTTCGGAAGCGGTGAGACCGAGCGGGGCATCTCCAGGAGCGTACGTGGGGCGCTGCAACCGCGAAATTGGCGGCCCGCTTGATTCTTCCTGCCGTGCAGCTCTACGGCGCCGAGCCGGTACACCCCCCGCAGCCGATCTCGACGCCTATGCCGGTTTCCACGCAGCCACCGCCCGGGACCGCGCCGGCCGGCAGTGGACGGGCCGTGATGCGGGGCGCCGGGCCCCGGTCGGGGACCGGCTCACCGACGGGCTCGACAGCGACCTCGGGTGCAGGCGCGCGTAGGAAGCTCAAAGCTACGGCGATCGCGACCAAGACCAACCCGGCGCCGATCACGTACGCGAGGTGATAGCCGGAGTTGAGCGCCTGGGCTGCGGACTCGCCGTCGGCGAGCAGCCGCTCGGTGCGCTCGGTCGCCAGCGTCGCCAGCACGGCGAGACCGATCGCGCCGCCGACCTGCACGCTGGTGTTGACCAGGCCCGAGGCCAACCCGGAGTCGCTCGCCGTCGCGCCCGACATCGCCAGGGTCATCAGCGACGGGAAGCCAAGCCCCGACCCGAGCCCGATCAGGATCATCGCCGGCAGCAGGTCGATGACGTAGTTGGCGTCGACGGGCGTGCGCGCAAGCAGCAGCAGCCCGGCGACGATGCAGACCATCGCGGGGATGAGCGTCGCCTGAGGGCCAAAGCGGAGGTTGAGCTGCGCGGTGAAGCGAAACGACATCGTCCCCATGACCACCGTCAACGGCAGGTAGGCGAGGCCGACCTGGAGCGCGTCATAGCCGAGGATCCGCTGCATGTAGAGGGCTCCGAGGAAGAACATCCCGAACATCCCGACGACGAGCAGCGCCTGGACGAGGTTCGCGCCGGCGACGTTGCGAGAGCGAAACAGCCGCAACGGCATCAGCGGGGTGGCAACGCGGTCCTGGCGGATCACGAACGCCGCCAGCAGCGCGAGCGAGATCGCGCCGAGGACGAGCGTCTGCGTCGAGCCCCAGCCCTCCTCCACGACTCCGAGGATGGTGTAGACGCCCAGCATCAGGCCGCCCGTGAGCAGCGCGGCGCCCGGGAGGTCGGCGCCCGCGGTGAGGCCGAGCCCCTGGCGATCAGGGACCAGCCTGATCGCGAACAGCGCCGTCGCCAGCCCGATCGGGAGGTTGACAAAGAAGATCCAGTGCCAGTTGATCGCCTGGGTGAGGACCCCGCCAGCCAGGAGCCCGATCGAGCCGCCGGCAACGGCGACGAAGGTGTAGATCCCGATCGCCTTCGCCTGGTCTCGCGGCTCCGGGAACATGGTCACGATCATCCCCAGGATCACGGCCGACGTAAGCGCGCCGCCGACCCCCTGGACGAAGCGGGCGCCGATCAGCAGCCCCTGGCTCTGGGCGAGCGCGCAGAGCAGCGAAGCGCCGGTGAACACAGCGAGTCCGACGAGGAAGATGCGCCGCTGGCCGATCAGGTCTCCGATGCGCCCCGAGAGCAGCAGCAGACCGCCGAAGGCGATCAGGTAGGCGTTCACGACCCACGCGAGGTCGTTCTGGGAGAAGCCGAGGTCCTCCTGGATCGAGGGCAGCGCGACGTTCACGATCGTCGCGTCGAGAACGATCATCAGCATCCCGACGCAGAGGACGTAGAGGGCCAGCCAACGCCGCGTCTCCTCAACCGCCATTGATCCGATGCTAATGGCTCGCTAAGAAACCTGGTGGAGAGTCTGCCGCTAGGCGTCGCTGACGACGTGATGGCCGGCGGGGTCGAGGTGAATCGGCGCGTAGTGCTCGGCGAACAGCTTCGCGACCAGCTCACCCCGGCTCGAGACTCCGACCTTCTCGAAGACCGCCTTGACGTAATCGCGGACGGTGTGCGGTGAGAGATACAGCCGGCTGGCCATCTCCGCAGTCCCGAGGCCCCGCGCGATCAGCTGCGTGATCTCCTCCTCGCGAGGGGTGAGCTCGTACGCCTGGACGATGATCGGCGCCACCTCCGAGGCCTTCGCCGGCTCGATCACGAGCGCCGTGTTGCCGATCGTGCCGTCGGCGTTGCGCAGGCATGACGCGTGGCAGACGATCCAGCGGCCCGCACGTGAGCGCATCCGCGCGCGCACGACGCCGCCGGCGCGCTCCTCGGCGACCGCCCGCGCTCGGGACAGCGCGGCCATGATGAAGATCGGCAAACTCGCCTCGAGGTCGACCGCGTCGGCGAAGTCACGTGGCAGCTCGTCGAGCCAGGCGCGCGCGTCGTCGTTGACGGCGATCAGCTCGCCGCCCTTGGCGAACACCATCAACCCCGGGCCGCGCTCGATCGCTGGAACCGCTGCCGGCGGGCGCGAGAGCTCGCGAAGCAGTTCCGCAAGCGGTCGTGACAGCTCGGCGACCATCGCCACCTCGTCGCCGTCGAACGCCGGTCGGTCCTGGTCGCGGAAGAGGGCGACGATGCCCCACGGGCGTCCGTCGACACGCAGCACCGCCCGCAGCTCATCGCCGAACCCCTTCTCGCCCAGGACCTCCCGGTAGCGCGGGCTGCGCGTCGGACGTCCGCCGGTGGCCAGCCGCAGGCCGCCGGCGGGTGCCTCCGCCCGCGCGAGGTCGGAGTAGAGGTTCACGTCGGCGGTCAGGAACTCGGTCTCCCAGATCCGTAGACAGTCCTCGGCGGAAAAGCGGCAACGCTCGTCCATGTTCTCGGCCCGCGTCGGCGTAGTCGGGAGCCCGGACGCGGGGTCGGTCGCCATCCAGACCGAGGCGTCGAAGGGAATCAGCCGGCGCAGGCGAGACGAGGCGGCCGCGAAGGCGCCACCGGTCTCGCTCGCGTCGGCGGCACGGTCGATCACGGTTGCGGAGAGCTTTCGATCGAGCATCGCCACCCCCTCAGGATGACAAGAACTCCTGCGATTCCAACCCCTCGATCGGGGGGAGCGCCTGCGCTGACGACCCTCGTCCTGCGGGCTTGTGGATGAGCCGTCGAGACGGCACCGTGACGATCGACGTTGCGGAAAGGAGAACGATGAGCAGCGGCGCAACAACCGACGACACCTATGTGCTCGAACGCACGGCGGCCGAGTACGACCGGCTGCGGGACCAGGCGCGGATGTGGGAGCCGGAGACGGCACGGCTGCTCGACCGCGCAGGGATCGGCCCGGGTGCAAGCTGCCTCGACGTCGGCTGTGGGCCGGGCGAGGTGATGCGGTTGATGGCCGAGCGGGTTGGCCCGAGCGGCCAGGTGACAGGGATCGACGTCGACGCGCCGCTCGGCGGTCAGGCGATCGAGGCCCTGCGCCTCGCAGGCCACCGGCAGTGCCGCTTCGAGGCGATCGACATCGAACACGACGCGTGGCTGCCGAGCGCTCCCTTCGATCTCGTCTACGCGAGGCTGGTGCTGCTGCACGTCGAAAACCCGGTCGCGGTGCTGAAACGACTCTGGGACCTGGTGGTTCCGGGCGGCTGCCTCGTCGTCCAGGACTACGACTTGACGAGTGGCGCGGTGGTCCCGGAGCTGAGCCTGACCGAGGAATTCTTTCGGGTCGCACGCGGCACCTTCGCCGCCGCCGGCTCCGACCTGCGGCTTGGGCTTCGCCTGGCCTCGCTGCAGCTCGAGGCCGGAATCGGCGCTCCGGACGGATTCGAGATCGGTACCCGGGTCGCTGCGCTGCCTGAGTTGGCGCCGATGTTCGAGGGCGTCTACCGCAGCGTCCTGCCCACCGCGATCAAGTTCGGGCTGACCACCGCCGCGGCCGCCGACGAGTGGCTGGAGGCGTTCGCACGCGAGACGCCAAACACCGTCGGGCACACGGCCCTGTGGGCGCTGCTGGTCGGCACCTCGACGAGGAGGAAGCCGTGAACGCGGCGGCTCGTCTTCGCCGACGGTCCAGGCTGGGACTGTCAGGCCCAGGCGGGGTTCGGTAGGGCGCCGCTGTCACAACTTGGGAGGGTCCGGTCAAGAACCATGTGATGAGACCCAACCAATCCTCCGAGCTGATGATCGCCCGCCGCGCCGCCGTGCCCAGCACGCGGGGCCCCGGCGGCGAGCGGACTCCTCCCGGCGCCGCGCCGGCCAATCCGGCGGCCGAGAACGAAAACGAGCAGGCCCGCCTGCGGGATCTGACTCTGGCTCGGGCGGCTCGAGACGATGCCACCGCGTTCACAGAGATCTTCGAGCGCCACGCCCCTCCGCTTCGTCGCTGGTTTCGCCAACGCACCGGAAACCAGGAGGTGGCGGCCGATCTGACCGCCGAGACCTTTGCCCAGGCTTGGAAGTCGCTCGGCCGGTTCAATCCGCGGCGTCGCAATGCCTCGCTCGGCGCCTGGCTGCAGGGCATCGCCAACAATCAGCTTCGCCACTGGCAACGCCACGAGCGAGTTCGCACCCGGGCCCGAGCGCGCCTGCGCCTCGAGCTCGTCGATTCAAGTGGCGCTGATGCCCTGGCCGACGTCGACGCCCGAGTCAGCGCCGAGCTGGCCGCGCCCGAGCTGAGCGCGGCGATGTCGTCGCTCTCGAGGGCCACCCGGGAGGCAGTCGAGATGCGCGTCGTCCTCGGCCTTTCCTATGAGGAGTGCGCCGAGCGGCTGCGTTGCACCGAGCAAGCCGTTCGCCAGCGAGTCTCTCGCGGCCTCGGTGAGCTCAAGACCACGATCGAAGGAGAAGCAAATGGCAAGTGAGGAAACACTGGACCCCCAGCTGGCCCGAATGAGGGACGCCTTCGGCGAGGCGGTCGGAGCCGATATCGCTCGGCGCCACCATCGTCGGCGGGTCGGGCGGATCGCCGCCGGCGCGGCCGCCGTCGGTACCGCCGGGGTCCTGGTTGGAGTGCTGACCTTCGGTGACGGCGGGCTCTCCGGCAGCCCAGCCCAGGCATTGGCCGTCGAGACCGAGGGCCCCTGGGTCGAGGTGCAGATTCTCGATACCTCGGCCGACGAGCAGCAGATGAGCGACGAGCTGCAGGCCGCCGGTCTCGACGCTGACGTTCATCTGGTCCCGACCGAGCCCAACCTCGTCCACGAGTGGCTGGGGGCGATCCCCGGCCCGCTCGGGCCCGACCTCGAGGCCGCCGCCAACGGCCAGCCGGCGCCCTGGAACGTGACTTGGGACAACGACATCCTGCGCATCCGCCGCAGCGTCATCTCCGACCTCTCGGGCCGGACGCTCGACCTCTACATCGGCCGGACTCCGGCCGATGTAGAGGCGTCCGAGGTGATGTTCAACGACGGCCCGCAGGTGGTCTCGGAAGATGGTCAGCGGATCCTCTGCGCCGACGGGCGGGTAGTCGACATCGACGATGTCGCCGCCGACGGCACGAGCGGCTGCTCGCCGGACGTCTTCATCCCCAGTTCGCTGGGCCCGGCCAACTGAGCGGGTAGTCCAAAGGTCCAACAGCCCAGCCCATCGGCCGGCCCGCTCCCGGGTCGGCCGATGGGTCTTTGCCGGGCCGACGCTACAACCGCCGCCTCGCGACCGCAGCCGCCGTCAAGACGCCGGGAGGTAGGTGAGGAGGACGACTCCGGAGTCGAACCGCTTCACGTCGTCGAGCTCCATCCGGACGGTTCCCCTGTCGCCGAGCACGTGGACGTTTCCCTCGCCCCAGACGAGCGGGTTCAGGTAGACCTCGTACTCGTCGATCAGGCCCCTCTCGGCGAGGGCGTAGGCGAACTCGCCGCTTCCGTGCATGAACAGGTCACCGTCGACCTCGTCCTTCAGCTTCGGGATCGAGTCCTCGAGGTCCCCCTCGAGCAGGGTCGCGTTCCACTCGAGATCGCCGGACAGGCTGTTGGATCCGACGTACTTCGGCAGCGGGTTGACCATGTCCGCCCACTTGCCCGACTCATTCGGCCAATATCCCGCCAGCCCCTCGTAGGTCTTGCGGCCCAGCACCAGGCCGCTGGATTTCGCCTGACGCTCGAACGAGTAGTCGCCGTGGTCTCCGTCCGGCTGCACCCACTCGCCGACCGGGTCTATGACTCCGTCGACGGTGGCCTGCGTTGTCGCGATCAGCCTTCCCATCTCGTTTCTCCTTTGCGGTATGTGTGTCACGTGCTTCATGGCGCAGCATCTCGATGAACCCGTCGATGTCGTCGTGCTCGACCGCCTCCAGGTAAAGGCGCACGGTCTCGGCCATGCGCGCGTCGGGCTCGCGCTCGGCGCCTGGCTTTACGATCGAGACCCGGGCGCGCTGCAGGGCGCTGTTGACCGAGACCGTGCTCGTGCCGAGCAGGCATGCGCTCTCGCGCGCCGTGAAGCCGAGCCCGTCGCGCAACAGCAGCGCCGCGCGCTGGCGGGCCGGCAGGCGCTCATGCGCGGCGGTGAGCGCCTCGGCGAGCGAGTCGTCGCCGTCGGGGGCGCCGTGGCCCTGGTCGGGCGGCTCTTGGTCGCTGGCGACCGGCCGGCGCTTGCGCCGGTCGACCTCGTTGAGGCAGGCGTTGGTCGCGATCGAATGAAGCCACGAGCGCAGCGAGGAGCGGGCCTCGAAGCGCCCGAGCGCCCGCCAGGCGCGCAGCATCACCTCCTGAAGGGCGTCCTCGGCGTCGTGGTCGGAGCGCAGGATGCGACGACAGTGGGCGTAGAGCTCGCCGCGGTGAGGCTCGAGCAAGGCCGCGAAGGCATCGCCGTCGCCGCCGCGCGCGGCCTCGATCAGCTCGGCCTCGCTCACTTGAGCGACGGTCGGCGGCGTGTTCATGTTCGGTCCTCCTCGGTCTTCGGGTGTCGGATCGCTGGGCTCCGACGTGCTTGCGTGCTATCACCAGTAATACCCATATGACTGGTAAGAAACACTGGGCAGCCGAGCCGCAGCCGAAAGGGCGAGAGCCGGCGCCGGGTGAGCTCGCGCTCGTCCAGGGCTTTCTCAACTCGCGCTGGGACCTCGGCCGTGATCGGGCGGAGGTCCTGGTCAGCGGCGACGCCCTGTCGACATGGCTCTCCGCCCGCGGGCTGCTCCCGCGAGGGCTGCCCCTCACCGACGACGACCTCGCTCGCGCCCTCGCCGTGCGTGAGGGCCTGCGGGCGATCGCCTTCACGAACATCGGCCACACCGTCGACGAGGGCGCGATCGAAGCCATGCGGCGCGCCTCGGGGGCGGCGAGCCTTCGAATCGGCATCGAGGCGGACGGTGCGCGATTTCTCGTCAACACCGACGCGGGTCTCGACGGCGCGATCGGCGCCCTTTACGGAATCGTTGCCCGGGCGATGGCGGACGGCTCCTGGGACCGCCTCAAGGCTTGCCCCGGGCGCCGTTGCGGGTGGGTCTTCTACGACCGGTCCAGAAACCACAGCGCGCGTTGGTGCGCGATGCAGATCTGCGGTGCTCAAGAGAAGGCCCGGGCCTACTACCACCGGAAGACCGGCGCCTAGCGATCCTGGGATCGTCGCTGCCTTCATGGTCGGATCGAACCCGCTCACGCGTGGGGGCGCGAGTACTCGTCGTAACGCCAGAGCATCGCCCCGAGCATCGCGGGGACCATCACCGCGTGCTGGACGCCGAGTGCCGGTCCCGCATCAAGGACGCCGGCTGCGGCAAGCGCCGCTGCGCCGAAGCTTGGCACCAGCATCGACGTCGCCATCTCTGCGTTGCGGCCCCACGAGTGCCCCCGGTAGGCCATCCAGATCGCCATCGGAACGGCCATGTTGAAGCCCATCAGCATCACCCTGAACGCGCCCGATTGATCCGAGAGGTCGCTGCCGGCGGCCGCGAACGCGAGCTGCGCCAGGCCGCTGAGCAGGCCCATCCCGACCAGCATCACCACGACCATCTCTACGAAATGGCGGACGAACGCGCGCTTGCCAGGACGGCCGGTGGAGCTCCGGCGCCGGTAGCCCGCCGTGGCCCTAACGCTGTGGTTCGCCAGGACTGTCGAACTCGGTTGCATTGCTCGCTCCCTTCTCGCCGTAGTACCCATAGGGGGTATAACCATGGCGGCACCGTAACATACCCCGGGGGGGTAGTGGGGCCGACGTCCTTGACCCGGGAGGCCCGCCGGGGGATATGGTCGGGTGGTCCACGACAGACGGGAGGGCACCTTGTCGTCAACCGCATCCGACTCAGAGCTGAAGGCGCGCCACCGCAAGATGTGGGCGTCGGGCGACTACCCGGCCATGGTCGAGACGTTTCTCCTGCCGCTCGGGCCACGGCTCGTCGCGGCCTGCGGCATCGGTCCCGGGATGCGCGTGCTCGACGTCGCAGCCGGCACGGGCAACGCCTCGATCCCCGCGGCGCAGGCCGGAGCGAGCGTGACGGCGAGCGATCTGACTCCCGAGATGTTCGACGCCGGCCGCGCCCGCGCCGAGGCCGCCGGAGTCGAGCTGGAGTGGGTCGAGGCGGACGCCGAGAACCTGCCGTTCGACGACGGGTCCTACGACGTCGTCATGTCATCCATCGGCGCGATGTTCGCCCCCCATCACCAGGAGGTCGCCGACGAGCTGGTCCGGGTCTGCCGAAAGGGCGGCACGATCGGCCTCTTGAGCTGGACCCCGGAAGGGATGATCGGGGCGCTGTTCAAGACGATGGGTCCGTTCGCTCCGCCGCCACCGCCGGGCGCCCAGCCACCGCCGCTCTGGGGCAGCGAGGAGCACGTGCGAGAGCTGTTCGGCGACCGCGTCGACTTCCGGACCATGGAGCGCGACAACCTCGAGGTCATCGCCTTCGAGCGTCCCGGCGACTACGGCGAGCACTTCAAGGACTATTACGGTCCGACGATCGTCGCCCGGGCGAACGCGGAACGCGACGGGCGAGCCGAGGAGTTCGATCAGGCGGTGAGCGGCTTCTGCGATGAGTGGAATCGCGGCACCCAGGAAGCGGCGCGGTTCGAGCAGGAGTACCTGGTCGCGGTGGGCTCACGCACCTAGGGTTGGAATTCTCGCGGCTACTCGGTGTAGAGGGCGAGCAGCGACGTACCGCGGTCCTGAGGCGTAACGCGATGAGATCCGACGTGCACGGCGGTCTACAGGGATGGATCGCCACACACCGATAGGAGCTGCCCATGGCCGCCGCCCCCGCCTCACGCAAGGTCGTTCTCTATTCCCTGCTCTCGCTCGACGGCGTTGCCGAGGAGCCGGGAGACTGGCTCTCCGACGGCGGCCGGGAGGTGTTCGACAACCTCGGCGGAGTCATCGAGACGCAGGACGACGTCCTGCTCGGCCGCGGCACCTATGACTACTGGGTCGACTACTGGCCGACGTCGGAGACGGAGCCGTTCGCAAGCTTCATCAACGGCGTGCGCAAGCACGTGGTCACGTCGTCGGAGCCTGGCGAGAGCTGGGCGAACTCGACCCTGGTCGGCGAGCCCGTCGTCGACTACGTCGAGCGCCTGAAGGCCGGGTCCGGCGGGGACATCGGGATCCACGGCAGCATCTCGCTCGCGCAGTCGCTGCTCGCCGCCGGCCTGATCGACGAGCTCCGGCTCGTGATCGCTCCGACGCTTGCAGGCCGCGGCCGGCGACTGTTCATCGACCGCGACGGTCCCGAGGGACTCGAGCTCGAGGCCGTCGATCGCAGCGAGGCGGGCACGTTGTTCCTCACGTACCGGCGCACGGGCTGACGACCCGAGAAACACGCCCGGTCGAATTGGACCTGCCTGGGACCGTAGCTCGCCGGCTCGCCGCGGTCCGCTCTGGTTCATGTCGCCCCGCGGCAATCGTTTTCACGTTCCGTGCAAAGCGGTACGGAACGGGGCGCCGATGGGTAACTGAACGCCATGGGCCTCGATGCGGGCAGGCCGACCCGATCACTCGTGGCGATCCTCGCCACGGGCGCGGTTCTCCTCAGTGGCTGTGGAGGCGGCGGTGACGAGGACGGGGCCCCGACGGCGGCGACCTCGTCGACCACCACCCGCGCGACCGCATCGACGACCACGGCCGCCGCGGCGCAGGACCGCAGCGCTCCCGACGCAGTCTCAATCTGCAATACGGGAGCCGGCTGGCGACGGCTCGCCGTCAACGTCGGCTCCGAGGACCTTCAGGCGGCGATGCTCGGGCGCGGTCGCATCGGTTTCGTCCTCGCGAACGACAGCGGCAACGACCCCTGCAAGTGGCTGCCGTTCGCCGAATCCCTGGCCGAACGCGGCGATCGGGTCGCCGTCTTCAGGTATGCCTCGGTCGGCAACCCGGGCGAGCTGCGCGCAACGGCGATGGCGCTCCGGGCGGCGGGGGCCGAGAGGGTGGTCGCGGTCGGCGCCTCGGTCGGCGGGCGCGCCGTCGTCGAGCTGGCGGCCAAGAGCTCGCCCGGCGTCGACGCGGTCGTCAGCCTCTCCGGGGAGCGGGAGATCGGCCCCTCCTACCCGGACATCCTCCCCGACGCGCGCCGAGTCGAGCTGCCGATTCTCTACGCGAGCTCGCGCAGGGACGGCTACACGTTGTTCGGCAAGGAGACCGTCCAGCTTCACGAGGCGACTCCCGCGCCGCTGAACCGGCTGCTGCTGGTACCCGGAGCCGCCCACGGCGTCGACCTGCTCTCAGGGCGCAAGGGCGAGCGAATGCAGGCGGCGATCCTGAGCTTCACCGCGACGGCCGTCGGCCAGGGCTGAGGCTCCGGGCCGTGGGTGAGGCCCCGAGCGAACGGCCGCGATCGAGACGCCGGCTTCGCCGGCTGGGACTCGGGCTCGCCGCCTTCGCCGCGGTGGTGGTCGCCGTGTTCGCCTGGGCCTGGCTCTCGACTGATTCGTCGACTCTCGCCCGGGCGTTGATCTGGATGGAGGCCGATGCCGGCGACCAGGGTCGCTTTCCGTCGCGCTCGATCCCGACGAGCGCCCGGCCCAGCCGGCTGGGACAACTGCCACGGTCGGATCTCTCCGTGGGCGCGCCCGGCGGCGGTGGCGTCCCGCTGGACCAGGCGCTCGACGACACCGACACGCGCGCTTTCATCGTCGTCGCCCACGACCGCGTCGTCTACCAGCGCTACGAAGACGGCTCGGCCTCGGAGTCGCTCGAGACCTCGTTCTCGGTCGCGAAGTCGTTCGTCTCCACCCTGATCGGAATCGCGATCGACGACGGCGACATCGGCAGCGTCACCGACCCCGTCACGGAGTACGTCCCGGAGCTCGTGGATCGCGATCCGCGGTTCACACGGATCACGATCGCCGACCTGCTCACGATGGCGTCGGGCCTGCGCTACGAGGAGTCGTCGTTTCCGTTCCCGTGGGGCGACGACACCTACACCTACTACGGCACCGACCTCCGCTCCGAGGCGCTCGACCGGACCGAGGTCGAGGGCCCGCCGGGAGAGCGGTGGCACTACAACAACTACAACCCGCTGCTGCTCGGGCTGGTGCTCGAGCGGGCGACCGGGGAATCGGTCTCCGAGCAGATGTCGCGCCGGCTCTGGCGTCCGCTCGGGGCCGCGAGCGACGCGAGCTGGAGCCTGGACTCCGACGAGTCCGGCTTCGAGAAGCTGGAGAGCGGCGTCAATGCCACGGCCCTCGATTACGCGCGCTTCGGGCTCCTGTTCCTGCACGGCGGACGCTGGAACGGCCGCCGGATCGTCTCCCGTCGGTGGGTGCGAGCGGCGACCGCCGGCCGGATCGATACCGATTACCCGAACCCGTACGGATACATGTGGTGGGTGGACGGCAGCCGGCCACAGCGCTTCTACGCATTCGGCAACTACGGCCAGTACGTCTACGTCGCGCCGGACGCGGGCGTCGTCATCGTGCGTCTCGGCAGCGATTGGGGGCGCGGAAACGAAGCCTGGCTGGCGATGTTCCGCGACCTCTCCGACGAGCTCAGCGGTCCGTGCTCGAGCTCCGGTGTTCGCGCAGTACTGTGCTGATGCTCGGCGGGGATCTCGGCTTCCGCTGCGCGTCCGATCCGAGGAGGAGAAATGAGACCAGCACACTGGCTCGGTGCAATCGCTGTGAGTGCGATCGTCGCGCTCGGGGCCGGCCCCGCGTTCGCAGGCGGGACCGAGTATCCGACCGCGTTCACGAAGTTCAAGTACAAGCTCGACGCCGGGACCGCCACGTTCAAGGGTCAGATCGCCTCGTCCAAGGGCGGATGCGTCAAGGGCCGCCCCGTGAAGCTCTACCGGCAGAAGAGCGGCAACACCACCAAGGTCGGCGGCGACCACACCAACGGCAAGGGCAAGTTCGTGATCGACCTCGGCAGCGGGCCGCCGAAGAACGGCAAGTACTACGCCAAGATCAAGCAGACGAAACTGAGCGGCTCCTCGACCTGCCTCGGCCGCACCTCCGGGTCGGTGAAGCTGAGCTGACCGACCATGACCGACGCGGACGCTCAGACCGAGCCGACGCCCACACACTGGAGGCGTTCGCGGCCACGCTGCGCGAGGTCCTCGCCCGAGGACGGCTAGCGCGCCGTTTACGTGACATCCGTCGCGCGTTCGTTTCAACCAGGCATTGTTCGGTGACCGGAGTCCCGTCACGATTCGGTCATGCGCAAACCCGACTCGATCGACGTCTACATCCCCGGCGATCAGGCCGATCCGCGCGAGCTGCGGAATCCTCCCGACGGGGTCACCCTCCACTACGGGCCGCCGCTTCACCCTGACGACATCGCGGTGGTCGACGGTATCCGGGTCACCTCCGTTGCCCGCACGCTGATCGATCTGGCCGAGGTCGTCGGCGAGGATGAGCTTCGCGACTACTTCTCAGCAGCCCGCCGCAAGGGGCTGCTCGACCTCGACGAGCTCGCGGCCGCACGCGCCCGCGTCGAGTGGCGTCCTTCGCTGGCGATGCTCGACAGGGTGATCGCGGAGCTCAGCTGACGCGCTGAGCGCTTCGCCCCCGGCGGCTCTCCTGCGGGAGTCGCACGAATCATACCCCCCAAGGGTATGCTACGGTCAACGGGGATGTACCCCCCTGGAGTATCGAAGGAGACCTCAGAATGAGCCCCCTGGCTCGAATCGGCGCGTTCGCGGCGCTCTTGGCGGTGGTCTTCGCCGCCGCGAGCATCGCCGGCGCGGCGCTCGACCCGAGCGTCGATGACGAATCCGCCCATGAGGAAGGGCAGGAGGCGATGAGCGACCACGGCACGGCTGCGACCTCGGAGCACGGTGGCGACCTGGCCGCCTCGGGCGCCCTGCCCGGGCTTGCGGTCGAGTCCGACGGCTACCGCCTGGTGCCGGCGCAGACCACGCTCGCTTCCGGCCCGAGCACGCCGTATCGATTCCGGATCGTCGACGCCCGCGGTGAGACCGTGCGCCGGTTCGATGTCGAGCACGAGCGGCGCATGCACCTCATCGTCGTCCGCCGTGATTTCGCGAACTTCCAGCACCTCCACCCCCGACAGCTCGAGGACGGAAGCTGGGTGGCGGAGGCCGACACCATTGAGGGCGGCGTCTATCGCGTCTTCGCCGACTTCGCCACCGGCGGCGAGTCATTGACCCTGGCCACCGACCTGTTCGTCGCGGGAGAGTTCGACCCGGCGACCCTGCCGGAGCCCGCGGACACCGACGTCCTCGGCGACGGCTACGAGGTGTCGCTCGACTCGGCGTCGCCGGTGAGCGGCGGAGCGAGCCCAGCGAGGTTCACCATCAGCCGCCGCGGTAGGGAGCTCGACGCGGTAGAGCCGTATCTCGGCGCCGACGGCCACTTGGTCGCGCTGCGGGAGCACGATCAGGCGTTCCTCCATACCCACCCCGAGGGCGAGCCGGGTGGCTCCGGGCCGATCTCGTTCCAGGTCGAGTACCCGAGCCCGGGCCGCTACCGGCTCTTCCTCCAGTTCAGGCACCGGGGCGAGGTCCGCACGGCCGTCTTCACCGAGGAAGTGCCCGGCCCCGACGCGGGCGCCGAGGAGGCCGACGATGGCGGTCGCTGACACCAGCCGACTCGACCTCCCCGTGCAGGGGATGACCTGCGCGTCGTGCGCGAACCGGATCGAGAGCAATCTCAACAAGCTCGATGGCGTCGAGGCGACGGTCAACTTCGCAACCGAGCGGGCCGCGGTCACCTTCGATCCCGCCATGGTCGAGCCCACGCAGCTCGTGGACGCGGTCGCGGCCGCCGGGTACGCGGCGAAGCTGCCGTCGCCGCCGGATCGGGATTCCGGCGGCGCGGGCTCCGTCGAGGACGACGAGGCCGGGGGCGAGCTGCTCGCGCTGCGCCGCCGGTTGATCGTCGCCGCGCTCGTCTCGGTGCCGATCTTCCTGCTCGCGATGATCCCGGCGCTCCAGTTCGACTACTGGCAGTGGCTGAGCCTCCAGCTCGCCGCCCCGGTCGTGCTCTGGGCCGGGTGGCCGTTTCACCGCGCCGCTTGGCAGAACCTCAAGCACGGCGCCGCGACGATGGACACCCTGATCTCGCTCGGCACGCTGACCGCGCTCGGCTGGTCGGTGATCGCCCTCTTCTTCCTCGGCGCCGGCGAGCCCGACATGCGGATGAGCTTCCAGCTGATCCCCGAGCAGGGCGCCGGCACGGAGGAGGTCTACTTCGAGGTCGCGGCCGTCGTCGTCACCTTCGTCCTCGCCGGCCGCTACTTCGAGGCGCGCGCGAAGCGGCGCTCAGGCGCCGCGCTCGAGGCCCTGCTGGAGCTCGGCGCGAAGGAGGTCTCGGTGCTCGAGGAGGACGGCTCGGAGCGGCGGATCGACGCCACCGAGCTCGAGGCCGGCCAGAGCTTCGTCGTCCGGCCGGGCGAGAAGGTCGCCACCGACGGCGAGGTCGTCGAGGGCCACTCGGCCGTCGATGAGTCGCTGCTCACCGGCGAGTCGGTCCCGGTCGAGGTCGGGCCCGGCAGCGCGGTCACCGGAGCGACGATCAACGCGGGTGGCCGCCTCGTCGTGCGCGCGACCCGGGTCGGCTCCGATACGGCGCTGGCGCAGATCGCGCGCCTGGTCACCGAGGCGCAGACCGGCAAGGCGGACGTCCAGCGCCTTGCCGACCGGGTCTCGGGGATCTTCGTCCCGATCGTGATCGCCCTCGCGACCGCGACGCTGGGCTTCTGGCTCGCGGCGGACGTCAGCACCGCCTACGCGTTCACCGCGGCGGTCGCCGTCCTGATCATCGCCTGCCCGTGCGCGCTCGGCCTCGCGACGCCCACGGCGCTTCTCGTCGGCACCGGCCGCGGCGCCCAGCTCGGGCTCCTGATCAGGGGCCCCGAGGTGCTCGAGTCGACGCGCCGGATCGACACGATCGTCCTCGACAAGACCGGGACCGTGACCACGGGCAGGATGAGCCTGCAGCGGATCGCGGTCGCGGACGGGATCGATGAGGACGAGGCGCTGCGGGTCATCGGGGCCCTCGAGGACGCCTCGGAGCACCCGATCGCTCGCGCGATCGCCGACGCGGCACGCGACCGGGTCGGTGCGCTGCCGCCGCCCGACGGGTTCCAGAACAGCGAGGGCCTCGGCGTGGAGGGCATGGTCGAGGGCCACCTCGCGGTCGCCGGCCGGCCTAGCCTGCTCGCCGATTGGCGCTACCGGCTCCCATCGGAGTTGGAAGCCGCGATCGCGGCGGCCGAGGAGGGGGGACGGACCGCGATCGCCGCCGGGTGGGATGGCGACGTGAAGGCGATCTTCGTCGTGGCCGACTCGATCAAGCCGAGCTCGGCGGAGGCCGTCGCCGGCCTCCGGGAGCTCGGCCTCCGCCCGGTCCTGCTCACCGGCGACAACCGCGCCGCCGCGGAGGCGGTCGCCGCGGAGGCCGGGGTCGACGAGGTGATCGCCGAGGTCCTCCCCGCCGACAAGGCCGACGTCGTCAGGCGGCTTCAGCACGAGGGCCGCGTGGTGGCGATGGTCGGCGACGGGGTCAACGACGCTCCGGCCCTCGCCCAGGCCGATCTCGGGCTCGCGATCGGCACCGGGACCGATGTCGCGATCGAGGCCTCGGACCTGACGCTCGTCTCCGGCGACCTCCGCACGGCGGCCGACGCGATCCGGCTCGCCCGCCGGACGCTTCGTACGATCAAGGCCAACCTCTTCTGGGCCTTCGCCTACAACATCGCGGCGCTGCCGCTCGCGATGACCGGCTACCTGAACCCTGTCGTCGCGGGCGCCGCGATGATGGCCTCGAGCCTCTTCGTGGTCAGCAACTCCCTGCGCCTGAGGGGCTTCGCGCCACAGCGGCCGGCGATGCGCGCGCCCTAGACCTCCGGTGGGCCTGCCTCGATCCGACGAAGCACCAGGTCGAGCCGGTTGATCTCCTCGTCGATCGGCCGTCGCTCGTCCCACCAGGTGGCGCCGGCCTCGATCAGTGGGCCGAGCAGATCGCGCGCGTCGGCGGCGTCGGTCGGGCTTGCCCCGCCGAGGACGAGCTCGAACGGACGCTCCCGGTCGCCCTCGCGATGAGCCTGGACGTATGCGACCAGGTCGCGTACCTCCTCGACGGGCGGCGGGTGGCCGTGCCCTGCGGACTCGAACAGCGGGACGGCGCCGTCCCAGCGGGCGGCGCGCCGCATCGGCGGGCGAGCCGGCCAGAACCCGCCGATCCAGACCGGCACCCGCGGCCGCTGGACCGGCGGGGGCAGGAGGGCGACGTCGCGTGCCTGGTAGTGGCGGCCGTCGTGCGTCACCGCTTCGCCCGACCAGTACCGGTCCAGCAGGGCAAGGCCCTCGTCGAGACGCTCGGCGAGCAGCCTCGGGTCGGTCGGCTCGCCGAAGCTGCCGTACTCGTCCTCGATCGGGCCGCCCAGCCCGGCGCCGAAGACGACGCGCCCGCCGCTCAGGTTGTCGAGCGTCGAGACCTGGCGCGCGAGCTGCTGCGGGCGTCGCCGTGCGACCGGCGTGACCAGCGTGCCCAACCGGATCCGCGTCGTCGCGAGCGCCGCTGAGGTCAGCAGCATCCAGGGGTCGCCGAAGCTCCGACCCTCGCGCTTGTAGTGGACGACGTGATCCCAGATGAACAGCCCGTCCCACCCGGCGGCCTCCGCCGCCGCGGCGACCCTGGAGACGGTCTCCGCATCGGCGAAGTCTCCGAAGTTGGGGATGTTGATCGAGAACCTCATCCGCCGGCTAACCATGCGCGATCACGGTCTTCGCCCGGGTCCCGGCGGCCGTCGTCGCGGAGGCGCGGATCTTCACCCCGTGGCGGCGTCTCGACTGCCTGAGCAGCCTGTGACGGGCGCGCCGCGCGATGCGGACGCGAACCGTTGCGTGGGCCTTTGGCGCGAGCTCGAAGGCGCGCGATCCAAGCGCGCGTCCGCGCCCCTTGCGGCGGCGAAGCGACAGCTCGCCTGAGCAGGATCCTGTGTTTGCCGGGGGACAGCGCAGGTGTACGCGGACGACCCCCCTGGCGTTGACGTGCACCCGCCTGCCCTTGATCCTCACCGGCGCGTCGCCGACGGTGGCCGGCGGTGGCGGGATCCGGGAGAAGATGTCCTCGTGCGCGGCCACCGTCAACGGCAGCTGTGCCGAGCCGTATCCGCTGGTCCAGAACCCGAACGCGAGCAGGCCGATCACCCGCGGGTCGCTCTGCGCGAGGCGCAGGTAGTCGTACTGGAGGCTGGCAATCTCGGCGTCGGTGGCATGGCCGGTGGCGCCGCCGCATGCCTGCAGCGGCGCTGCCTCGGGCACCAGGAACATCGATTGACCGGCGTGGAGGCGTCCTCCCAGGGTCGCGAGCGTGCGCTCGACGTCGGCGAAGGGCCGGCAGTACCAGTCGAAGCCGACCCAGTCGACCGACGCCGGCACCTGCAGCGCGCTCGTCACCTGCGGCCCGGCCTCGACCATCATCACCGGAATCCCCGGGTAGGTGGCCTTGATCGTTGCCGCGGCTCGCTCGAGCTCGGCCACCGAGGCCCCGCGGTATTGCGGCTCGTCCATGAGATAGAAGGCGCCCACCTTGCCGATCCGCGAGCGGACCGCTTCGGCGAGCCGGCCCCAGCGCGCGACGAAGTCGGGATACAGCTCGCACGACGGGCTGTGGACGGAATCGCAGCCGCGAAAGAACTCGTGCCCGGTGGAGATGATGCAGCCACGGGGCGCGCAGCCGTCGAGCACCTCCGGTGCGTACCGGTCCGGGTCGCTGATCTGGACCCAGTTGAGATTGCTCCGCGAGCTCACCTCGGCCAGGTGGTTGCCCCCGCTCGCGGTGATCCGCGCGGCGAAGTATCCGAAGTAGCGCAACCCGGTCTCCTGCGCGGATGCCCGACCGGCGCCCAGGGCCGCGAGGGCGATCACGAGCAACGCGCACGCGACGACCCCGCGAGCGATCCTCGCGCTCATGCGGGGCTCAGCGGGTTGTCGAGAACGACCCGCCAGCTTCCGTCCGGCTGGCGGCGCGAGACGATCGTGCCGCGTCCCGCGAGCTCGACCGCCCGGCCGTCGGGGTCGAGGCCCTCCAGCGTCCAGCGGGCGTGGAGCAACGCGAGCCCGTCTCCCTCCAGCTTCCCGACGACCTCGGTCTCGAACCGCGGCGCAAGGGCGAAGATCGGCTCCACCGCCTTGCGGATCTCGGCCGTGCCGCTGGCCAGATCCCCGTCGGGTGGGACGAGCGAGGCCGCGTCGGGCTCGTGGAGGTCGATGAAGGCATCGAGGTCGCCGGCGTTGAACGCGGCGGCGAGCAGCGTGTGGATCTCCTCTGGCTTGGTTGCGGGCATCGCTCGTCTCCTCTGATCGGTCGTTGACATCCGGTATAGCCAACGGTGCGGCACGCGCGCGGCCGCGTCCATCCCAGATTCCTGGGTGATCGGGGTGTGGATGGCCGTTTGCCACAATCGGTTCGTGGCGGTCGCCTCACCGCAGCGCATACGTACCGACATCGTCAGCCTCAGCCACCGTGGCCTCGGCGTGCGCGACTTTGCGCTCGGCGCGGCGAGGGCGTTGCGCCGCGGGGTGCCCTACGACGGCTTCTGCGTGCTGACGATGGATCCGGCGACCCTGCTGCCGACCGGGGAGGTGGTCGAGAACGGCCTCTCGGCCGAGGCCTCGGAGCGCCTCGCCGAGATCGAGATCAGTGAGCCGGACTTCAACAAGTTCACCGCGCTGGCGCACGCCGGGACGCCGGCGGCGAGCCTCAGCCAGGCGACCGACCGGGTGCTCGATCGGAGCCTCCGCCACCGGGAGCTCAAGCGCCCCAGCGGCTTCGACGACGAGCTCCGGGCGGTGCTCGTGGACGAGTCGGGAACCTGGGGGGCGATCACGCTGCTGCGCGAGGTGGGGAGCGAGCCCTTCGCGGCGGCCGACACGAGCCTGCTGGCCTCGCTGTCCCCATACCTGGCCGAGGGCCTGCGGCGCGCGATCCTGCACACCGCCGTCGCGGGCGACGCCGCCGACGACGCCGCCGTCGGCCTGATGCTGCTCGCCGAGGACAACTCGATCGAGAGCGCGAACCCGGCCGCGCAGATGTGGCTCGACGAGTTCGGCGAGCAGGGCCGGCTGCCGGTGGTGGTCCAGTCGGTCGCCGTCCGCGCTCGAAGGTGCGCGGCCGACGATCGCAGCGACGACTCGCTCGCCCGCGCGCGGGTCCAGACCCCGTCGGGCCGGTGGCTGCTCGTGCGCGGATCGATGATCGGCGACCCGACCGACTCGCGAGCCGCGGTGATCCTCGAACCGGCGCGCGCGCCCGAGCTCGCGCCGCTCATCGCCGATGCCTACGGGCTCACCGAGCGCGAGCGGCGCGTTACCCAGCTTGTCGCGCAGGGACGGCCGACGAGCGAGATCGCGAGCGAGCTCCATCTCTCGCCGTACACGGTGCAGGACCATCTGAAGTCGATCTTCGACAAGGTCGGGGTCGGCACCCGTGGCGAGCTGGTGGCGCAGCTGTTCTTCGAGCACTACGCGCCGCGATTGACGAATCAGACGCCGGTCGGACCCGGTGGCTGGTTCGAGCCGGCTCGAGACCGATAGACCGGCGGGTGGCGCCGGCGCGCCTCGCGAGCACGCGAGCGACTGATCCACGTGATCCCGCGGGGCGTCCTCCCGGCGGGCCTTCGATCCCTACCCTCCGCGGGGTGATCGAGCACGCAAGCGTGACCGGGAGGATCCGATGAGCGAGCCAGTCCGCGACCCGGTCAGCCGCGTGCGGATGAGCTTCGAGCCACAGGGCGAGAGCCTGGTCGTCACCCTCTGGCTGGAGCCGGGGGGCGGGCTCCCGGCACACCTGCACCCCAGGCAGGAGGAGCGCTGGTCCGTGGTCGAGGGGACCGTCCGCTTCCGCCACGGCGACGAGGAGCGGGTGATCGGCCCCGACGACGGTGAGGTCGTGGTTCGCCCCGGGTCGGTACACGGGCTCGCCAGCGTCAGCGACCGCGACGCCCGGTTGCGCTGCGTGGTGACGCCGCCCCTCCGCCTGCAGGCCTTTCTCGAGGAGAGCGCCGCGGCCGCCCGCGAGGGCCTGTTCACCCCGCGCGGGATGCCCAAGGGGCTGCGCGGCGCACGGTGGGCGGCGGGCTTCCTGAAGCGATATCGCGACGAGACCGTGTTCGTCTCGCCGCCGGCCTTCGTCCAACGGGCGCTGATCGCGCTGTTGGCGCGAGACGATGACGCGCGCGTGCCCGTGGCGCGTTAACGGGCACCCGACCGTCCGGCGCGCGCCTGCCACTCCCGCCCGATCTCCCGCATCATCCGCGGGTAGACGACCAGGTGCCGAAACGGCGTGATCGCCGCCATGTAGGCGGTCCCGAGCAGCCCGTTTCGCTTCACGTACACGGCCATCTGGCCGCGGTAGCCCCCCGTCTCGTCCGGGACCCAGCCGACGTGCAGGACGCCGTGAACGGTCCGGTTGGCGATCTCCGCCGCCCACTCGTCGTCGATCAGATAGAGGGTGCTGAACGGCAGCGCGTCGTGCTGTGGGCCGAACGCGGTCTCGCGCAGGTCCGCCGGCAACCGGTCGCGGAGCGTCGGCCCCTCCGAGACCCGGTCGCCGTCCCCGTCGTCGTCCCAGCCGAGCAGCTCCCCGACCTTCCACCGGATCGCGAACAGGGCGCGGACGGCGCCGGAGGAGCTCCGCGCCGGGTCGAACGAGGCCATCAGTGACACCAGCCTGGGGAAGTCGTCGGGGCCGCCCGGCGTCGGCAGCGCCCACACGTCCTCGAGCCGGAAGTCGCGGGTGAGCTCGTGGATTCGCCAGGGCCGCGACGTGTGGGCGCTGTTCGGAAGCGTCATGCCGAGAGCACGGCGGCGACGGTGAAGCAGGCCGTGGCGATGCCGGTGATGATCGCCGGCCCGTAGAACCAGAAGCGCAGCGAGAGGGCGAGGTAGGCGGCGGAGAAGGCGATCGTGAGCGGTCGGATGGCGTCGATGCTCTCGACCAGCGCGAAGTCGTGGGTGGCGATCAGCAGGCAGAGCAGCCCGAAGGTGAAGACGCCGAGCCCGTGGCTGATGTGGATCCCGAGCCACACCCTCCACATCGAAGGTGTCGCGCCGGTGCCGCCGAACATGCGCCGCAGCCGGATACCGGTGCCTTCCAGAACCGGCGTGACCGAGCTCTCGATCGGGGCGAAGAACGTGGGGCGGACCGTGTCGAGCAGCGCCGCCAGCGTGTGCAGCCCGCCGCCGACCATGAGCGGGATCGTCCCTGCCACGAACCACGCCTGTGCGGCGCCTGCGTTCACGAGGGCGGGGCGGTGGGCGTGAGCATGGGCGACCTCCTCGGCGATGGTAACATGCATACGTGCATGTACGTAACCCGTCGTCCCCGGTGAGCCGCCCGGCGGCGCGCCCGCGGGCAGGTCCCCGGCGCTCGACCCAGGCGGAGCGCAGCGCCCGCACGCGCGGCGCGTTGCTCGAGGCGGCCGCGAGGGGCCTCTCCCGCCACGGCTACGGCAACCTGGTGCTCGAGCAGGTGGCGCGTGAGGCGGGCTACACGCGCGGCGCCCTCTACCACCAGTTCAAGGACAAGGAGGACCTGGCCCTCGCGGTGCTCGAGTGGGTCGACGAGACGTGGAGGGGCGAGGTGGGCGCGCTGGTGGCCAGGGAGCAGGATCCGGTCGCTGCGCTGATCGCGCTGGCGCGCGGACACGCCGTCTTCTGCCGGCGAGACATCGCCCGCGTAGCGATGGCGCTGAGGCTCGAGTTCAGCGATCAGGACCATCCGGTCGGGCGCGAGGTCGCGCGGATCTCGGAGTCCCTCGTGAGGCGCTGCGCCCGCCTGATCAAGGCCGGGCGCGCGGACGGGTCGATTCCACCCGGCCCGCCCGCCCGGGCGGTTGCGCTGGCGCTCGTCGGAGCGCTCGAGGGAACCGTGATCGCGCTCGCCGCGCAGGCGCCCCACGACGAGGTGCTCGCCGCCCGCGTGGCCGCGGGGGTTCTCGGGCTGGACAGCGATCGCGCGGCGCGGACGGGCGATGGCTGAGGCTTCGGAGGTCGAGGCGGTCGTCGAGGAGTTCCTCCGGCGCCAGCGCGAGATGTACGCAGGCGGGGATCTCGAGGCGACAGAGGAGCTGCTCGCCGAGGACATCGTCTGGCACGTGCCGGGGACCAGTCCGATCGCCGGGGACTACCGCGGACGCGAGGCGGTCACCGGGTACTTCCGCCGCCGGCGGGAGCTCGCCGGAGGCGCGATCGGGATCGCCAAGCGCGGGGAGGCCCACCACGAGGAGGCGCTCGTGCAGCTCGCCGACGGTCGCGCCCGGCTCGGCGGCCGGGAGGTCGGCTGGCGCACGGCCGGCGTCTACCGCGTCGCCGGCGGCAGGATCGCCGAGGCATGGCTCGTGCCGCTCGATCAGGAGCGCTTCGATCGAGCCTGGGCGGCGACTCGCCCGGCGCCGTTCGTCCACACCCAACGCGTGCGCCCGCAGGAGTGCGCCGCCAGCAGCATGCTCGGCCACCCTCGCTTCCTGGAGTTCTTCGAGGCCGCGTTCATCGAGTGCTGGCGCGACCGCTTCGGCCCGCTGGATGCGAGCCTGGGGCCCGACCTGAGGCTGACGGTCGCAGCGGTGAGCGTTCGGTATCTCGCCCCGGTGCGCTCCGACGACGAGCTGCGGATCGAGGTCACGCTGGATCGGCTCACGGAGCGCTCGATCCAGGTTCATTACGAGGCCTTCGTCGAGGAGGTTCGAGCCGCCGAAGCCAGCTCGCGCTATGTCTGCCTCGAGACGGCGTCCGGGGAGCCCGGCCGGCTCCCGGGCTCGATCGCCATCTGACCGGCGCGGGGCGCAGGCCGTCGCGCCGACTCGGCCCAAGGCGCATCCGCCGCCGCTCGGCCGTGCTGCGCAGTTCCTCGGCACGGCTCGCGATCCTGATCTGGTTCGGGTGAAGGAAAAGCATTCCGGTCGCCTCCTGTTCGGTTTCGCTGGTCGGCGATCACCTTGGCGAGGGCGTGGTCGAAGGCAAATCGATTTAGCCTGTGCTAAATGATCTCCTTCACCTTCAGCATCGAGGACCTGGCGCGGACGCGGTTTGCGATCTCGCCGATGTACGAGCTCGTCGCCGGCCTCAGGATGCTTCGAGCGCCCGACGAGGCGGCCCTTCATCTGCCCTGGGTCCGCGAGGCGCTGCCGATCGCCCGCGGCCTGGATCTGGCGACCGCGTTCGCCCTCGTGCCGACCACCGCGGGCTACCTGCCCGACTTCCTCACCCCGCCGCCGGGTACCCCGGTCGTCTCCTTCGATGAGGAGCTCGAACAGGTCCGCACCACGCCGGCGGCGCGGGTCCGCGACGACATCGGTCGGCTGCTCGGGCGCCGTCGGGCCCCCGAGTCGCTGCGACCGCTGCTCGAGCGCCCGCGCCGGGCCCTCGACCGCCTCGCGCGCAGCCTCGAGCGCTTCTGGAGGCTCGCGATCGAGCCGCATTGGCCGCGGATCCGTTCGCTGCTCGAGGCCGACCTCGCCTATCGCTCGCGGCGCCTCACCCAGGGCGGGCCCGCGCTCCTGTTCACCGATCTGAACCCGGCGGTGCGATGGGCGGGCGGGCGGGTCGAGGTCGACCAGGCACTCGAGGCGACGATCCCGCTGCGCGACCAGGGCCTGTTGCTGGTGCCGTCGGCGTTTCGCTGGGAATGGCCCGCCTCGATGACCGAGGCGCCATGGCAGCCGACCGTCGTCTACCCCGCACGCGGGCTCGGCCTGCTCTGGGAGCCCGGTGCCCCGGAGCCGGCCGACGGGCTGGCGACCGTGCTCGGGCGAACCCGTGCGTCGTTGCTCGCCGCGCTCGACGCGCCGGCATCGACTACGCAGCTCGCGGGCCGGCTCGAGCTGACGGCGGGGGGCGTTTCCCAGCAGCTCTCGGCATTGAGCGGTGCGGGGCTGGTCGCCGGCCGGCGTCAGGGGCGCAGCGTGCTCTACGCGCGCACCGAGCTCGGCGACCGGCTGCTCGACGGAGGCACCGCCGCCGCCCGGCCCGCCTAGCCCCCGTACGCGGGCGCGCAGGAGGCGAGCTCGCCGGGCGCCGGCATGTCGCGGCGGAGGTCGGCGAAGGCGATCGCGCCGACGAGCAGCGGCAGCCAGAAGAGGATCACCCGGTAGGCGATCACGGCCGCGGCGGCGCCGGCGGCGGGAACCCCGTAGACGATCAGCGTCCCGATCAGGCCACCGTCGATGCCGCCGATGCCGCCGGGAAGCGGAAGCAGGCCGCCGAGCTGGCCGATCAGGTAGCCCATCAGGACGACGGTCAGCGGCGGCGAGAGGCCGAAGGCGTGGAACGCCGCCCAGAGCACAGCGTTGTCGAACGCCCAGTAGCCGATCGCCCCGCCGATCACCGCCAGGTCCTTCCCGCGGAGGATCGTGGCGGCCTCCTCGGTGCCGCCGACGAGCGCGACGCGGGTCTCGCTCCACCATCTGCGCGCGCCCGACTCGCCCTCGCCGCCCTCGCCGGGGTCCAGGCGGCCGACGATCACGACCAGCGCGATGACCGCGACGGCGGCAAGTGCCGGGACGGCGGTGAGCCACAGGGATTGGTGCGGCCCGAGGCCGAGCGCCATCGCCGTGCCGATGACCGCGACGGCGACGAAGTTGACGCTGCTCTTGATCATGAAGAAGGCGACCGAGCGGCGCGCGATCCGGCGCGAGCCCATCCCGGCGCCGTGCAGGATCCAGGCGCCCAGCGCGAGCCCGCCGATGCCGCTCGCCGGCACGAGCGAGCCCATCGCCAGCTCCGAGCCCCCGATCTGCCAGGAGCGACGCCAGCTCATCCCGCGGCAGAAGACCGGCCTGACCATGACCACGTAGGAGGCGAACGAGAGCGCCTCGAAGGCAACGCCGAGCGCCAGCCATGCCGGGTCGGCGCCCGCGAGGAGGTCACGGACCTGGTCGAGGCCGGGCGCCAGCACGGCGATCGCGATCACGACCCCGAACAGGAGCCCGGCCTGGATCGCGCGCCGGAGCAGGGTGCGGTCGTCGAACCCGGTCGGGAGCTCGCTTGTCGCGCCGCCGTCGCCCGACGTCCCTGCGTATTCGACTTCGGCCATACACATTGGGATAGCAGGGCCGCCGCAGAGCCGGCCCTGAACTTCTTCGGCAATCTCCGGGCGGCTGTCCTTTTCGGTGTCCGCCGTTCGTCTCAGAGAGGACCAACCCCGAAGGAGGAACGATGAAGTACTTGCTGCTGATCCATCAGGGCTCCGCCCCGACCCCGTACTCAGACGACTGGGAGAGCGTCCCCGAGGACGACAAGCAGGCCATCTACGGCGACTACAAGGCGATCAACGAGACCCCGGGCGTCAGCCCCGGCCTCCAGCTCGCCTCGCCGGAGACCGCGACCACCGTGCGGGTCTCCGACGGCCAGACGCTGACCACCGACGGCCCGTTCGTCGCGATCAAGGAGGCCCTCGGCGGCTACCTCGTGCTCGAGGCCGACGATCTCGACGCGGCGATCGAGCTCGCCTCGCGGATCCCGGCGGCGCGAATGGGCGGAGCGATCGAGGTGCGCCCGGTGGTCGAGTGGTAGCAGCGCTCGAGCAGGCGTTTCGCGACGACTGGGGATTCGTCCTCGCCAACCTGATCGGCTTCCTCGGCGACTTCGATCTCGCCGAGGAGGCCGCCCAGGAGGCCTTCGCGATCGCCGCCGAGCGCTGGCCGCGCGACGGCGCGCCCGCCAGCCCGCGTGCCTGGCTGCTGACCACGGCGCGCAACCGCGCCGTCGACCGTCTGCGCCGCGACCGCACGCTCGCCGCCAAGACCCGGCTGCTCGACCAGCCCGAACCGGTGGAGGAAGACTTGGACGAGACCGCGATCCCCGATGAGCGACTGGAGCTGGTGTTCACCTGTTGCCATCCGGCCCTGGCGCTCGACGCCCAGGTGGCCCTGACGCTGCGGACGCTGGGTGGTCTGAGCACCGAGGACATCGCCCGCGCGTTCCTGGTCGCGGAGCCGACGATGGCGAAGCGGCTCGTCCGCGCGAAGGCGAAGATCAGGGCCGCGGGAATCCCGTTCCGGGTCCCGGCCGCCCATCTGCTCCCCGACCGCCTGGCGGCGGTGCTCGCGGTCGTCTACCTGATCTTCAACGAGGGCTATGGCGGCCGGACGCAGCTCGCCTCCGAGGCGATCCGGCTCGGCCGGGCGCTCGCCGAGCTGATGCCCGACGAGCCCGAGGTCCGCGGGTTGCTGGCTCTCATGCTCGTCAACGAGGCCCGCCGCGACGCCCGGTTCGCCGACGGCGCCGTCGTCCCGCTCGACGATCAGGATCGATCGCTGTGGGACGACGAGGCGATCGCCGCGGGACGCGCCGAGCTCGATCGGGCCCTGGCGCTCGGTGGCCGCGGTCCCTACGTGGTCCAGGCGGCGCTGGCGATCCTGCACTCGGAGGAGCCCCAGGATTGGCCTCAGATCGCGGCCCTCTACGGCGAGCTCGGCCGGCTCACCGGTTCCTCGGTGGTCGAGCTCAACCGGGCCGTCGCGATCGCCGAGGCGGGCGAGGTCGAGGCCGCGCTCGCGGTCGTCGACCGGCTGGACCTCGATCGCTACCACTACCTGCACGCGACTCGGGCCGAGCTCCTGCGCCGGCTCGACCGCACCGAGGACGCGCGCTCGGCCTACTCGCGGGCGCTCGAGCTCGTTCACTCCGACGCGGAGCGCAGCCTGCTCGAGCGGCGGTTGGCGGAGCTCGGGGACTGAGACGGCGGAGCCGCGACCCGAGCTGGGGCCGCGGACGCGGCTGCTCGCGTCTCGGGCTCAGCCGCCGGTTGCGGCGCGGGCCTGGGCGTCCATGCCGCGGCGCAGCTGCCGCGGGGTCAACTCGCCGTCGATCGCGACGGCGCGATAGCTGGTCCCGGTGCCCGTGAGGCCGATCGTGAACACGCGGTTGTGCTTGTCGTTGTACTCGGCCACCAGCGGAATTCCGCCCCACGAGACCAGCCAGTGATCGCCGACCGAGCGCGCCGAGCCGCAGCAGAACGAGAGCTTCGCGTCGAGATCGCCGAAGCTGTCGACGAGCGTCGCCACCCCGGCGCTGATCCGGTAGACGACCACTCGGGGCCCGCCGCTGTCACCGTTGCCGTTGTCGTGGATGCTGATCAGGCCGTGGCCGAGCCAGCGGGCGTCGTGCTGGCCGGCGAGCGGGTAGGCGACCGGGTCGCCCTGGACGGTGAGCGACTGCGCCGTCGGCGTGCCGCCGAGCTTCCACTCGATCGCCCCGGTGGCTCCGTCGACGCGGTAGACGGAGTCGGTGTGGCGCATGGAGATGATGAAGTCGCCGTTGGGGAGCGGGTCGACCGAGTTGGCGTGGACGATGTCGTAGGGCTCGCTGCCGAGACCCTCCCAGCGGTAGGCGGGCGTCTCCTCGAGGCCGACGTGCGTCTCGCTCGACCACTCGCGGACAAGGTCCCCGGCCGGGGTCACCTCCTGGACGACGGCGTCGTAGACCGTCGCGTCGGAGTCGCCGTTGAAGGCGCTCGTGTCGACGTGCTGGCGAGGCCGGTAGCTGAGCAGGATGAAGTTCCCGTCCTCGGTCTGCTGCAGCTCGTGGACGTCGGTCGGTGAGCCGACCGTGCGCACCTGGCCGACGATCCCGCCGTCGGGACGGCGGATCTGGAAGGACTCGTCGGGGTCGGAGCCGAGACCGCCCTGGAAGTGTGTCCAGGCGAAGGTCCCGTCGGGGAGCACCTTGGCGTCGAACGGGCTCGCGTGGTCGGCCTCCCACCAGATCGGTGTGCCCCGGTCGGTGAGCACGACGGCGTAGCCGCCCTGCAGCGCTGCGGCTCCGGTCGAGCCCGGGGTGAAGAGGTAGAGCGGCGCGGCCGGGTTGCCGTACCGCGCGTAGGTGAACTGGGGGAAGTCGTCGGGAAGGCAGCGGATCACGTAGGTGCTGCGTCCGGGTCGCGGGCGGCGGGCGTGGACCCTCACCGCCTGGCCGGGCGAGAGCGGGACCGTCACGGTGCGGGAGCGGCCGCCCCACTTGCCCTTGGCGACGCGGGCGGTCGCCCCGCGGGTGAGCTGCAGGCTCAGGCTCACCGGCTGGTCGCAGTTGACCACGTAATCGTTGGCCGACTGGCGGAATGCCGGCGAGAGGGTCGGCGCCTGGATGCGGATCGCGGCATCGGCGGGCGCGGCGAGGACGCCGAGCGCGAGGCAGAGAGCGCAGGCAAGCAGCCCCCGCGACCATGATCGAACGGAGTGCACGGTCACCCGAACCACCTCCAGCGCTCAAAGTTCCGCTCTCCGTGCGGCGATGCGCCTGCGCCGGCCGACCGGGAGCGCGAGATTTCGGCGGCGGGGCCCAAGCGCCGAGAATCTATCCGACCTGCCGGGCGCAGGAGCGGGATTCCCAGCCCTGCTAGGAAGATCGGGTCATGTTCGAGCTTCGACGCCGGCCGGCCGAGCTGCTCACGGCTACGCGCACCCGCTCGCGCGCGAAGCTCGAGGAGCGGGTCGAGGAGCTGCGCGCGAACTGGCTCAGCCTGCTGCTCGCGGCGCTCGCCGCGGCGGTCGCCTGGCTGATCGCCCGCGAGCTGCTCGGCCACCGCCAGGCGTTCTTCGCCCCGGTGGCGGCGATCCTGACCCTCGGGCTGACCGTGGGACAGCGGGGCCGCCGGGCCCTGGAGATCGGGATCGGGGTCGCGCTCGGGATCGCCGTCGCCGACCTGCTGGTGATCGGGATCGGGACCGGCGCCTGGCAGCTCGCGGTGGTGGTCGGCCTGGCGATGGTCACCGCGGTGCTCGTCGGCGGCGGGGTGATGCTGGTCAACCAGGCGGCGATCTCGGCCGTCCTCGTGGTCACGCTGCAGTCGGCCGGCGGCGGCGTCTCGGGCGCCCGGTTCATCGACGCGCTGATCGGCTCGGCGGTCGCCCTGCTCGCCAACGCCCTGGTTCCGATCGATCCGCTGCGGATCGTCCGTCGCGAGGCCGAACCGCTTCTGAGTGAGCTCGCCACGACCCTCGAGGAGGTGGCGGTCGGACTCGAGGAGCACGACATCGACGACGTGCAGGGCGCGCTGCGACGCGCGCGGGCGCTCGACGAGCGCACCGATCGCCTCCGCGAGGCCCTCGACATCGGCCACGAGACGACCGTCTGGGCGCCGACGCGCCGCCGGGCCCGCATCGAGCTCGAGCCCTACGCCGTCGCCGTCTCCTCGATCGACCACGCGGTCCGAAACACCCGGGTCCTCGCCCGCCGTGCCCTCTCGGCGATCGAACAGGACGACCGAGTGCCCGAGGCGGCGATCGCGGCGGTGCGCGAGCTGGCGAGCGCCGTCGCCGAGCTGGCGCTCGACCTCGCCGACGCCTCGCGCGCGTCCGAGCTCGAGCAGGAGCTGCTGCGGGCGTCGGCGCATGCAACCGCCGCGCTCGACGTCACCGGCAACCTCTCGGCGAACATGATCACCGGCCAGGTCAGGGCGATCGCCGCCGACCTCCTGGGCGCGATCGGGGTCGAGCCGCGCGACGCCCGCGACGCCGTCCGCGGGGCCCGCGAGCGGACCGGGATCTAACGCTGGGTGCGACGCGGGGTCGTAGCGCCCGAACCCGGGGCGTTACGGCGCGGGCACGCTCTTGAGCGAGCGCCGTGGTCGCGTTCCGCGCAGATCCAGTAACGACTGCCGTTACTGGAATGCCACACCTAGAGGGCGGGGAAGCGTGCGCCACGTCCGCTTGCGCGTCCTGGACCGCCCACGTCGCATAGCGCGCGCGATCAGGCGCAAACGCCCGCGCCCCCGCGTCGAGTCGCACATTTACCGTCCACGAGGCGGCAAAAGTGCGACTCGGCGTCTGAGGCGGACGAAGACGCCGATCCCCGTAGCGCCTGCGCCACGCTTGCGCGTGCGACGCGGGGCGCCCGAACTGATTCGGTTTTCATCCGGGGGCCGGACGAATTTCGGGGCGGTTCGGGCCGGAGCGCGCACGGCGCCCGCTACGCAGGGACCGCCTCGAGGCAGGCCTTGGCGGCGTGCTGGCCCGAGCGCACGGCGCCCTCCATGTGGATGTGGCCGACGCCGGCGATGTCGGTGCACGCCCATTGGATCGGCCCGATCGGCCGGCGCAGGTCCTCGCCGAAGCGGGTCAGCCCGCCGACCCCGTAGCTGGTCCCGTAGGCACCGCGCGTCCACTCCTCGGCTGACCAGTCGGTCTCGATCAGGTCGACCGCTTCGAGCGCCCGCGGGCCGACGTACTTCGCCATGCCCTCGAGCACCGCGGCCCGGCGATCGCCGGCGCTCATCCGCCCGGCCCGCTCGGCGTTCTCGCCGGCGAGAAACGTGACCAGGACGCCGGCCGTCGCCGAGACGGGCGAGTTGTCGTAGAGCTCGCGGACGAGCTCGTACGGGGCGAAGCCCTGACCGGAGAGTCCCTCCTCGCGCCAGAACGGCTGCTCGTAGACCGCGAGGACCTTGTTGATGCTGCCCTGCGAGAGCGACTGCGCCAGCCGCTGGCGCCACGCCGGAAGCGCCGGGCGGAAGCGGATCGCCTCGGTCAGGTTCGGTGGCACGGCGACGATCGCCCCCCGGGCGCTCACGGTCGCGGTCTCCGCGTCGACCTCGACCCCCTCGTCCGACCAGCGGATGTCACGCGCCGGGGCATCGAGGAGCACGCGGTCGCCGAGGCGCTCGGCGAGGCGGATGGGGATCAGCTGCGAGCCGCCGACGACCCTCGTCGCGAGGCATTGGTCGGGCTCGAAGAGCTCGTAGGTGCCGCCGGCCCCGGCGATCATCCACAGGCCCTGCAGCAGCGAGAACGCGTTGGCGGGCTTGGCCAGGAAGCCGCCGGCGAGCCAGGAGCGGAGCAGGTCCTGGGCCGTCTGATCGGCGACCTCCGCGCGTAGCCAGGCCTCGAAGGTGATCGAGTCGAGCTCGCGGGCGTCGGGGTGCGCCCAGGGCGCCTCGGGGTCGAGCTCCTTGGCGAGCGCGTCGAGCTTCGCGTCGGCCTCCTCGAACGCCCGTTCCGACGCGGAGCCCATGGGCGCGTCGTGGCCCTCGTAGCGGTGGGTCTTCCCGGACTTGTCGACGTACACGTGCGTTCCCTCGCGGAAGCTGGGGAAGAGCTCGATCCCGAGCTCGTCGAGCAGCGCGTGCACCGCCGACTGATACGGGGCAACCCATTGACCGCCGAGCTCGTTCGCCTCGCCGCCGATCTCGGTGTTCCAGACCCGGCCGCCGACCCTGTCGCGCGCCTCGAGCACGACGACGTCGACGCCCTCGCGGGCGAGGGTCGATGCCGCCGTGAGCCCGGCGATCCCGGCTCCGACGACGACTATCTCGGTTTCGAGCGAACGCTCCGGCATCCGGCCTCCATGCGTCGAGCGGCGACCAGTCTATGTCCGCCCGAGTGCGCGCAGGGTGTTGTCGCGTCCACCCCTTGGGTCCCTACCCGGGGCGGGCTCGGCGACGGACCATTGCCGGGTCAATCCAAACGCCCCACAAGGAGGCAGGGAAATGTTCAACACCACTCAGAATCGTGACCAGGGCCCCCGTCCGCGTCGGCGCTTCAGCTACGCGAACGTGATGTCGACCGTGTCGGTCTTCATGGTGCTCGCGGGAGGCACGGCGCTCGCCGCGTCGCTGGCTCCCAACAGCGTCGGCTCGAAGACCGTCAAGGACGAGAAGCTGAAGAGCGTCGACCTGAAGGACGGCGCCGCCGTCGCCAGCTCCGACGTCATCGACGGCTCGCTCACCGGCGCCGACATCGCCGACGGCACGGTCAACACGCCCGACCTCGCCAACAACGCGGTCAACTCGGCGAAGGTCGCCGACAACAGCCTGACCGGCGGCGACGTCACCGACAACAGCCTCGCGGGCGGCGACGTCACCGACAACAGCCTCACCGGCGACGACGTCGACGAGTCGACGCTCGGTCAGGTCCCGGACGCCGCGCAGCTGCAGGGCAGGAGCGCCACGCAGTTCCTCTCGAGCACCGTCTACAAGCGCGAGAGCGCGGTCGACGCCGGCCAGCAGCTCGGCGACGGCACCTTCGTCAAGGCCCAGGCCTGCGACGCCGGCGACGTGCTGCTCTCCGGGGGCCCCGCGAACATCAACGCGACCACCACGCTGCTCGAGAGCTTCCCGGCGCCCGGGACCACGAACGGCTGGCAGGCCCGCGTGAACAAGAACGGCGGGACCGACAACTGGAGCGTCGTCATCCTCTGCGTCGATCAGTAATCGACGGCTGAAGCTCCGGTTTCGTGCAGCGGCGGCGGCCCTCGGGTCGCCGCCGCTCGTTTGCGTTCTAGGCGCGCAGGTAGGTGAGGACGGCGAGCACCCGGCGGTGGTCCTGGGCGCTGGTGGCGAGGCCGAGCTTGGAGAAGATGCCGGTCACGTGCTTCTCGACCGCCCGCTCGGAGACCACCAGCTGTTCGGCGATCGCCTGGTTCGTGCGCCCCTCGGCCATCAGCCCGAGCACCTCGCGCTCGCGCGGGGTCAGCTCGGCGAGCGGATCCTCGCGCCGGCGCCGGCCGAGGAGTTGCGAGACCACCTCGGGATCGAGCGCCGAGCCGCCGTCGGCGACCCGGCGCACGGCGTCGATGAACCGGTCGACCTCGGCGACGCGGTCCTTGAGCAGGTACCCGACGCCCTCGGCATCATCGGCGAGCAGCTCCAGCGCGTAGCCCTCCTCGACGTATTGCGAGAGCACCAGCACCGCCGTGCCCGGGAGCTCGGCCCGGATCTGCTGGGCGGCGCGCAGGCCGTCGTCCGTGTTGGTGGGCGGCATCCGCACGTCGACCACGGCGACGTCGGGCTTGTGAGCCCGGACCTTGCGCACCAGATCCTCCGCGTCTCCGGCCTGCCCGACGACCTCCATGCCGGCGTCCTCGAGGAGCCGGACAACGCCCTCGCGCAGCAGCACCGAGTCGTCGGCGACGACTACGCGCACGGGATCACCGCCCGCACGACGGTCCCGGCCCCTCGCGGGCTGACCACCTCGAGCCGCCCGTCGAGCGCAGCGACCCGGTCGGCGAGCCCGCGCAAGCCGGAGCCCGCTTCGGGGTCGGCGCCGCCGACGCCGTCGTCGCGGATCTCGACCTCGAGCCGGCCGTTGACGCGGTTCACCGATACCTCGGCTCGGGAGGCGTTCGCGTAGCGAGCCACGTTGGTGAGCGCCTCGGCGACCACGAAGTAGGAGGCCGACTCGACCGCGGGCGGCAGGCGCTCCGGCGACGGCGCCTCCAGCTCGACCGGCAGCGGCGCCCGGCCCGCGAGCGCCTCGAGCGCCGGCCGCAGGCCGCGGTCGCTGAGCACGGCGGGGTGGAGGCCGCGGGCGAGCTCGCGCAGCTCGCCGGTCGCGTCGGCGAGCTCCGCGGCGGTCTCCTCCAGCAGGGTCTTGGCAGCGGCCGGGTCGGTGTCGAGCTTGGTGGACGCGAGCCGCAGGTTGAGCGCCAGTGAGACGAGCCGTTGCTGGGCGCCGTCGTGGAGGTCGCGCTCGAGCCGCCGGCGCTCGTCGTCGGCGGCCTGGACGATCCGCGCCCGCGAGGCGCGGAGCTCCTCGACCCGGGCGCGCAGCTCGACGTTGAGCCGCTCGTTCTCCAACGCGAGGCTGGCGGCGGCGGCCACCGTCTGAACCAGCTCGGGCTCGGTGTCGAGGCGCGCGTCGTGACAGATCATCGCCACGGGACGGCCGTCGTGCTCGACCGGCGTGCAGGTGGTGTCGCCGCGGTCCGGGAGCTCAACCGGGAGCCCGGACTCGTCGACGTAGCGGCCCTGTTCAGAGACCCAATAGGCGAGCGACAGGGATGGGTCGCCGAGCGCCTGGGCGATCGCGTCGCGCAGCCCGTGCCGGCGGTCGACCTCGCCGAGTCCGGCGACGAGCTCGCTGACAGCGTCCGCGCGCGACAGGCGGGAGCGCAACAGGCCGAAGAGGAACCCGAACGGAACCGCGGCGATCGATGCGGCTCCCAGCACGTCGATGACGTCCTCCTGGGCGTCGGTGGGGAAGCCAACGATGTCGGAAATGAGGCTCAGCCCGAGAAAGAAGGCAGCGAGCGTGCCGGCCACCAGGACCGGGGTGAACGCGCGGCGGGCCGCGGTTGAGGCCGAGCGCCAGCGGCGGATCAGGAGGGTGGCGACCG
>CAWJHV010000008.1:0-107916 GCA_963842795.1 uncultured Solirubrobacterales bacterium
GCCTCGAGGATGTCCGGGGCGCTCACTCCGCTCGCCGTTCACCCCCCGATCTTCCCCTACCGGCCCGGCGAGCGGGGTTCACGCGGCGTTGGGCGTTTGAGTCACGTAGGAGCCGGTGGCCGCTCCACCCCGCCGAGAGTCATCTGAGCCACCTCTACGGTGGTCGAGATGTCACTCGGCGGCCGAGGTGGCGGGTGCGTCCCGCCTCAGGCCGCGGCGCGCAGCTGGACCTGGGCGTGGTGCTCGAGCGTCTCGCCGATCGCGCGCTCGGCCTGGCGCAGCGCCCGGTCGCTGGCCGCCGGCGCCTGGGCCAGCGGCCGCCCGAGCGCTTCGACCATGAACCCGTGGGCCTCGCCCGAGAGCGAGAAGCCGCCACAGGCGTCGCAGACGACTCCGCCGGCGGCGCCGGAGAAGCCGGCGAGCCCGTCGCCCTCGCCGCAGCGCGCACACGAGCCGAGCTCGGGCGCGAACCCCGTGGTCAGCGCCAGCTTGAGCCGGAAGGCGACCGCCGTCGCGAGCCCGGCGGCGCCGTCGCCGGCCCCGTCGCCGCCCACCGACTCCGAGCCGTCCAGGATCGCGAGATAGCGGCAGAGCAGGTTGTAGGCGGCCGGGTTCGGCTCCTCGGTGTCGCAGAGGCGCAGGACCGCGTCGCAGGCGCGGGCGGCGGCGTTGAGGGCGGCGCCGTCGGAGCGCAGGTTGGGGTAGGCGGCGAGCGTGTGGGCGGCGGTTACGGTCGAGAGATCGCCCCTCCCCTGGTGGAGGATGAGGTCGAGGCGGAAGAACGGCTCCAGCCGGCCGCCGAAGCGCGAGCGCGGCCGGCGCACGCCCTTCGCGATCGCGCCGATCCGCCCGCGCGTCGCGCTGTAGAGGTGCAGCACGCGATCGGCCTCGCCGTAGCGGATGCTCCGCAGCACGATCGCCTCGGTCCTGAACTTCCCCGGCACCCGGCAAGCCTGCCGTACCGGCCGGACGACAATCGTCGCCGAGCTACGAGGCGTAGGTGTCCGCGCCGAGGAAGTGCAGGGAGACGTAGGGCTCGTCGCCGACGACCCAGCTGTCGTGGTCGGGCGGGACGGCGAAGAGGTCGCCGGGCCCCATCACGTCCTCGTAGTCGGGCCCGGAGACGGCGGCCCGGCCGGAGATCACGATCCCGAGGTGCTCGACCTGGCACCGGTCTTCGGGCCCCGAGCCGACGTGCTCGCTCCAGCGCCAGCCGGGCTCGTAGGTCGCCCGCCCCAGAGTCATCCCGCCGACCTCGATCAGCTCGAAGCGCCCGAGCGGGAACTCGCGCACCTCGTCGGGACTCTCGAACCGGCGCAGGATGAACTCCTCGATCGCCATCGCGCCAGCCTACGTCCCGAGCGCGCCGGCGCGCGCGGCGTCGCGGATCGCCGCCGCGGTCACCGTCGCGGCGAGCGCCCCGGTCGCGATCGAGACGAAGCGGTTCGGAGGTCCGCTGAGCTCCCCCGAGGCGAGGCAGAAGGCGACGTCGCCGTCGACGCTCGAGAACACCGGGTCGACGGCCCGGGCGACCCCGCCGCTCGCCATCCGCGCCACCCGCGTGCAAGCCGGCTTGTCGAGCGCGGCGTCCGTGATCACGCAGACCAGCGTGGTGTTGAGCTCCTCGACCCTGCTCCAGTCGGGCGCCTCGGTCATCGAGGTCAGGGCCGCGGCCGTCGGGACCGTCTCCCCGTCGTCGCCGCGCGCGCCGGCGAGCACCGCGCCGTCCTCGCCGATCACGTCGCCGAACGCGTTCACGACCGCGATCGCGGCGACGGTCTCGCCCCTCGCCGACCGCGCCGCCGCGTACCCGACGCCCGCCGGGGTGGCGCGCTCGCGGCCGAGGATCTTGCCCACGGCCGCGCCCGTGCCGGCGCCGACCCGGCCGCGCTCGGGGACCCCGGCGGAGGCGGCCTCGCAGGCCGCGTAGCCGGCGGCGGCGTCCGGGCGGGCCCGCGGGTCTCCCTCGACCAGGTCGTAGATCACGGCGGCGGGCACGATCGGAACGAGCCCGCCGGGGGTCGCGTAGCCGCGACCATGCTCCTCCAGCCACCGCATCGCGCCGTCGGCGGTCCCGAGTCCGAAGGCGCTGCCGCCCGTGAGCATCACGCCGCTGACCTCCGCCCCGCCCGAGAGCGGCCCGATGATGTCGGTCTCGCGGGTTCCGGGCCCGCCGCCGCGCACGTCGACGCCGGCCCGGCTGCCGGACGGCGCGATCACCGCGGTGCAGCCGGTGACGCCCTCCGAATCGGTCCAGTGGCCGATCAGAAAGCCCTCGGGTGGCGCGGTCGGCTCGCTCACGCGCTCGCCTTGCGACGCCGCCGCGGGCGCGCCCGCAGCCGCCTCTGACACCCGGGGCAGAAGTAGGTCGAGCGGCCAGTGACCACGATGCGGCGCATGATCCCGTCGCAGCGCAAGCATTCCCGGCCCTCGCGCGTGTGGACGAGGAACTCGTCCTGCATCCCGCCGCGCTCGCCGCGCGCGTCGCGGTAGTCGTCGATCGAGGACCCGCCGAGCTCCAGCCCGGCCTCGAGCGCCTCGATGATCCCCTGGGCGAGGTCCTCGCAGTGCTCGAGCTTCATCGAGCCCGCGGGCGAGAGCGGGTGCAGTCGGGCACGCCACAGCGCCTCGTCGGCGTAGATGTTCCCGATCCCCGAGATCCGCGTCTGGTTGAGCAGAAACGACTTCAGCGGCGCCCGGCGCTCGGCCGCCAGCCCGCATAGCGCCTCGCCGGTGAGCGCCCCGTCCAGCGGCTCGATCCCGAGCCGGGACGCGAAGTAGTCGTCGATCTCGTCGGCGCCGAGCACGACACCGTGGCCGAAGCGCCGAGCGTCGGTGAACCACAGCTCGCTCTCGTCGTCGAGCACCATCCGCGCCCGCAGGTGGCGGGCGTCGGGGTGCGACTCATAGAGCCGCGGCCCGCCGAGCCGATCGGACTCCATCAGGTCGGCGACCAGGTCGGTCCCGGGCGCGCGCAGCAGCAGGTTGCCGGTCATCCGCAGATGCATGACCAACGCCGCGCCGTCGTCGAGGCGCACGATCAGATACTTGCCGCGTCTGCCGACGGCCTCGATCCGCCGCCCGGCGAGCGCCTCCTCGGTGGCAGACGGCGGCTCGGGCCGCGTCCAGCGCTCGTCGAGTACCTCGGCGTGCTCCACGGTCCGCCCGACGAGCTCGGGCTCGAGCTGACGACGCACGGTCTCGACCTCGGGAAGCTCGGGCACCCCTCCATTGAAGCGCCTGGCGCCACCGCCCCACCGCGATCCGACTTGCGTCGCCGGCATTGAGACGATCAAGGCATGCAACCCGACGAACAGCTCGGTGGATGACGGCGACACGCACTTCACCCTGCTCGTGATCGACGCGCAGTAGTGGGAGAGCTACGGTGGGGGGCGATGTCGGACGAGAACGTGCAGATTGTTCGTGCCGCCATCGACGCCCTTAACACGGGGGACCTGGACGCCTTTGTAAGAGACGCTGCTCCGGACTTCGAGTTCGACTTCTCGCGCGCAGTCGGTCCGGCGCACGGCGTGTTTGGGCGTGCCGAGCTGCCCAGCCTGTTCAGGGAGTTCGAGGAGCCATGGGAGTCTGTCCGCAGAGAGGCAGAGGACTTCGGCGAGCAGGTGGTTACGCCCCTGACGAGCTACCACCGCGACGGAATCGAGCTCCAGGCTCGCGTGGCCATCGTGTGGACGATCCGTGGCGGGGCTCTCGCGCGCGTGTGCTTCTACCAGGGGCACGAGGAAGCCCTGGAAGCCGCCGGCCTGCGCGAGTAGGCGATGTCGCAGCAGAACGTCGAGATCGTGCGGCGAGCCTACGAGGCTCTGGCCGACCGTGATTGGGATGGCCTGTTTCGCGACGCGCACCCGGAGTTCGCCCTCGTGACCCAACTCCAAGGCTCCTTTCGTGGACCGGAAGGCGCTCGGAAGTTCATCGAAGACCAGATCAGCGCCTTTCGGACCTGGACGGCAGAGCCGGAGGAGTTCTTCGACGGATCCGATCGAGTGGTCGCGTTCGTTCTGTCCCGTGCTCAGCCCAAGGGCAGCAGCGCCGAGATCGAGATCAAGATCGCGCATGTTTGGACCCTTCGAGACGGAAAGGTGCTGACGATCGAGACCTTTCCCAAGCGCGAGGAGGCCCTCGAAGCCGCCGGACTGTCGGAGCAACGGCTTAGGAATGCCCCTCCGTCGCCCGAGGATGGGCCTTGAAGTAGACCTCCTTGATCTTCTCCCGCGAGAGGTGGGTGTAGAGCTGAGTCGTGGCGACGTCGGCGTGGCCGAGCATCTCCTGCACCGAGCGCAGGTCGCAGCCGCCGGAGAGCAGGTGGGTGGCGAACGTGTGGCGCAGGGTGTGCGGGCTCATCTTGCCCTCGAGCCCGGCCGCCTTCGCGTGGCGCTGGATGATCTTGTAGAGGCCCTGGCGGGTGAGCCCGCCGCCGCGGAAGTTGACGAACAGCTTGCGCTCGATCCCGGTGCCGACCAGGTCCGGGCGCGACGCGCGCAGGTAGCGCTCGATCGCACGGGCGGCCTCGCGCCCGAGCGGCACGATCCGCTCCTTGGAGCCCTTGCCGTGCGGGCGGACGAAGCCGCGGCGCAGGTCGACGTCGCCGATCTCCAGCCCGATCGCCTCGGACGCACGCAGGCCGCACCCGTACATGACCTCGAGCAGCGCCCGGTCGCGGAGGCTGATCGGGTCGGCCTGGGTGGCGCTCTCGAGCAGCTTCGTCACCTCCGCCTGGCTGAGCACGTGCGGGAGCTTGCGGCTCTTGGTGGGCGGGCTCAGGGTCGCGGTCGGGTCGTCGACGATCAGCTCCTCGCGGCGCAGGTGCCGGTAGAACGACCGCAGGCAGGCCGTCTTGCGGTTGATCGTCGAGGGCGAGCACGCAGGGCGCCCTCCGTTGCCGTCCTCGTCGGCCGGGGCGCCGGTCGCCAGATCGGCGAGGAAGTCGGCGACGTCGGCGCGCACCGCCTTGGTCGCGTCGCGGTCGCGGATCGCGAGGAAGGCGCCGTACTGGAGCAGGTCGGTGCGGTAGGCGTCGAGGGTGTTACGCGCCAGCCCGCGTTCGAACTCGAGGTAGGCGAGGAAGTCGAGCACCAGGGCCTCGAAGCGCGCGGTCGTGCCCCCGGCCGCTGAAGGTGGAACGGCGATCGCCATGGCGCCAGCTTCCCGCCGCCGCCCCTGCCCCCTGCCGGTGCAACCACGCCTGCGCGGGCGCGGCGACTCGCCGTCAGCCCAGCGACCGGCGCAAGAGCAGGAGGCCGATCAGCGTCTTCGAGTCGGCGCAGGCGTCGATCGCGCCGTCGAGGTCGGCGAGCGGCCACCGGACGAGCTCGATCCGCTCCTCCGGGTCGGGCTCGTGGTCGGGGATCTGCTCGAGCCCGGTGGCCACGAAGACGGTGACCTCCTCCTGCGCGAACCCGGGCGAGGTGTAGAAGCGCTTCAGCTCCGTCCACTCGGCGGCCCGCATGCCGATCTCCTCGCCGAGCTCGCGCTGCGCGCAGTCGAGCGGCGACTCGCCCTCGACGTCGAGCTTGCCCGCCGGCAGCTCGAGCAGCGCGGGCTCGTCGACCGCCTCGCGCGGTTGGCGCACGAGGTAGAGCGTGACGCCGTCGTGGGCGACGATCCCGACCGCCCCCGGGTGGACGACGATCTCGCGCTTCGCGGTCGCGCCGTCGTCGTAGGCGAACTCGTCGACGTGGACGTCGATGATCCGGCCGTCGTAAACGATCTTCGAATCGAGTCGCTTCATCGGCGCTCCCCTTACCCGGCGACGGCCGCCGCCAACGCCCGCCCGGCGGCCAGCGGCGCGGCGAAGAACAGCGGGTCCTCGTCGATCGTCCGGCCCATGGTCTTCGCGGGCAGCCCGCTCGCCGCGTAGCCGGCGAGGTCGATCGGCTCGACCGCGAGGTCGTGATGACCCGTGCACAGCTCGATCAGCTCCTCGAGCGCCGCCTGCACCACGCCGCTCGCGGGCGGCTCGCCCGCGCCGAGCAGCGGCCAGCCCTCGAGCTCTGCCTCGGGCACCGGGACCCGAACCGGAGCCAGCAGCAGCTCGAGCACCGAGGCCGTGTGGTGGCTGAGGCCGCGGTGGCGATCGCGCTCGTCGGAGCTCGACATCCGCGGGCAGAGCATCGTCGGCAACCCGAGCGCGAGCGCCGCGTGCGCGGCGTCGAGCGCCGCCATGCCCCCGTGGCCGAGACGGGTCGCCGAGCCGAGGATCCCCGGCCCCGGCCCGACCACGATCGCCTCCCAGCCGAGCCGCCGTGCCGCCGCGTCGAGGCCGCCGACGAGGCTGATCGCCTCGTGCTCGCCACCGTAGGCGGGCCCGGCGGTGACGTGGCCGCAGAGCAGGCCGCGGTCGCGCAGCTCGCGAATGTCACGCGACATGGTCCCGGGCAGCGCCGCGCCGGCCCCCTGGATGAACCCGAGCCGCAGCCCGGGGCGCGCCTCGGCCGCCGCCCAGGCGATCGGCGCCAGATGGCCGTGCAGCGAGATGACCACGGTCGGGGGCTTCGGCCCGAGGTCGGGCTCGCCATGTTCGATCTCGACCGGGTCGACCGGGTGCTGGAGCGAGGTGTAGTTGAGCTTGATCACGTGGATCGGCTCGGCCTCGCCGCCGTAGAGCCCCCGGCTGAGGTTGACGTGGACGATGTCGAAGCCGCCCGACCCGAGCCCGAGGTCGCGGGCCTGCGTGTTGACCACGACCTCGTCGCCGACCTCGACCTCCCCGACCAGGGTCGAATCCGCCCATGCCGGGCGATGCTCGCCCCCGACCTCGACGGTCAGCGGGTCGACCGCCACGACCACGCCGCGGCGCAGCTTCAGCATCGACGGCTCACCCCTCGATGGTCCCGTCGAGCTCGGCGATCGCTTCGCACACGGCGAGCATCTCGGTCAGTCGCGCGGCGCCGACGCTCTCCTGCGCGGTGTGGTTGGCCTCCGTCCCGTTGGCGAGCAGAACGCAGTCGTAGCCGCGTTCGAGCAGCGCGTTCGCGTCGCTGCCACCGCCGGTGGCGACGTCGCGGGGCTCGATCCCGCAGCGCTCGATCGCCGCGCGCGCGAGCCTCATCGCCGGCGAGCCGGGGCGCTGGCGATAGCCGCGGCAGACCTCGGTCAGGTCGAGGTCGACGTCGCAGCCGTGCTCGCTCGCCGCCCAGGTGCAAGCGTCGAGCATCGCCGCCGTCGCCCCGGCGACCTTGGCGTCGTCCAGCGAGCGCGCCTCGGCCTCGACCCGACAGCGCCCGGCGACGACGTTCGGGGCCGTGCCGCCGGAGACCATGCCGACGTTGGCCGTCGTCTCGGAGTCGAGGCGCCCGAGCCTCATCGCCGCGATCGCCGCGGCGGCCGCCTCGATCGCCGAGTGGCCGTCCTCCGGGCGGATCCCGGCGTGCGCCTCGAGGCCCTCGAACTCGGCAACCAGCCGCTGGTAGGTCGGCGCAGCGGCGATCAGCTCGCCGATCGGGCTCGCGTGGTCGAGGACGTATCCGAACGGCGCCCGCAGGGCGCCGAGCTCGAGCTCCTTCGCCCCCCGCAGTCCCTCCTCCTCGGCGACCGTGAACACGAGCTCGAGCCCGGTCGGCGCCGGGGCGCCGGCGTGCCGAGCGGCGAGCTCGACCAGGACCGCGACCGCCGCCTTGTCGTCGGCGCCGAGGATCGTCTCCCCGCGGCTGCGAAAGACGCCGTCGGCGAGCTCGACCTCGATCCGCCCGGCCTCCGGGACGGTGTCGAGGTGGGCGAAGAAGGAGACCCATCGGTCGCCGGTGCCGGGGACGCGTGCGATCAGGTTCCCGGATCCGGCCCGGGCCGGCCCGGCGCTCCGGTCCTCGGCGACCTCGACACCGAGCGCCCGCAGCTCGCCGAGCACGTCGTCGGCGACCGCCCGCTCCTCGCCGGTCGGGCTCGGGATCTCGCACAGGCGGGTGAAGCGGCCGAACAGGCGCCGCTGGTCCGGGTCGCCGCGGTTGCCGATCATTGCCCGTCCTCGCCCGCGATCGCCGCCTGGGCGGCGGCGACGCGCGCGATCGGCACCCGGTAGGGCGAGCAGCTGACGTAGTCGAGCCCGACCCGCTCGAAGAAGAGGATGCTCTCGGGGTCGCCGCCATGCTCGCCGCAGATCCCGAGGCGCAGGTCGGGACGCGTCTCGCGCCCGCGCCTGACGGCGATCTCGATCAGCTGTCCGACCCCCGGAGTGTCGAGTGACTCGAACGGGCTGCGGTCGAGCAGGCCGCGCTCGAGGTAGACGTTGAGGAAGGCGCCCTCGGCGTCGTCGCGGGAGAGGCCGTCGGTGGTCTGGGTGAGGTCGTTGGTGCCAAAGCTGAAGAAGTCGGTGTGGGCGGCGATCCGGTCGGCGACCAGGCACGCTCGCGGCAGCTCGATCATCGTCCCGATCTCGTAGTCGACCCGCTCGCCGGCCGACTCGAGCGTCGCCTCGACGGCCGCGACGATCTGCCCGCGCACGAGCGCCAGCTCGGTCTCGTATGCCACCAGCGGCAGCATGATCTCAACGGTCGTCCGCTCCGCCGCCGCGTCGACCTCGAGCATCGCCTCGACGATCGCCTTCGCCTGCATCTCGTAGAGCTCGGGGAACACCACCCCGAGCCGGATCCCCCTCATCCCCAGCATCGGGTTCGTCTCCTCGAGCTCGCGGGCGATCGCAAGCCGCGCCCGCGCCTCCTCGGCCTCCTCACCCTCCTCCCCGGCCTCCCGCGCGGCGGCCTCGAAGTGGGTCACCGGCAGGAACTCGTGCAGGGGAGGGTCGAGAAGGCGCACGGTCACCGCCAGCCCGGCCATCGCCCGGAAGATCGCGGCGAAGTCCGACCGCTGCAGCTCCCCGAGGCGGGCGAGGGCCTCGTGGAAGGCGGCCTCGGCCCGATCGCTCGACCGATCGCCCTCCTCGTCGTCGGCCCGTGCCTCGGCGCGACGCCAGCGCGCCCCGCTGAGAAACATCTCGCGGACGAGCTCCTCGCGGTCCTCGCCGAAGAACATGTGCTCGGTGCGGCAGAGGCCGATCCCCTCGGCACCGAACGAGCGCGCCCGCTCGGCGTCCTCGGCGGCGTCGGCGTTCGCCCGCACCCCGAGCCTGCGGATCTCGTCGGCCCAGCCGAGGACGCGCTCGAACTCGGGCCCGATCCCCGGGGCGATCAGCTCGACCTCGTCGACGGTGACCAGCCCCGTGGAGCCGTCGATCGCAATCCGATCCCCGGCGCGCAGCTCGGTCTCCCCGGCCTTCAGGACGCCGTTCGTCGCGTCGATCTCGAGCGTCGAGGCGCCCGCGACGCAGGGCCGTCCCATCCCCCTTGCGACCAGGGCCGCGTGCGAGGACTTGCCGCCCTCGGCCGTGAGGATGCCGCGCGCGGCGTGAAAGCCGGCGACGTCCTCGGCCTCGGTGAACCGCCGGACGAGGATGACGTCCTCGCCGTCGGCCGCGCGTCGCACCGCCTCCTTGGCGGTGAACACGATCGCCCCCTGGGCGGCGCCGGGCGATGCCGCCACCCCGCGGGCGACCTCCTCGTAGTCGCCCTCCGGGTCGAAGGTCGGATGCATGAGCGCCTCCAGCGCCCCGGCGTCGATCGTCGTGATCGCCTGCTCGCGATCGAGCATCCCCTCCTCGACCGCGTCGCAGGCGAAGCGCACCGACGCCTGGGCGGGGCGCTTGGCCGCGCGCGTCTGGAGCAGGTAGAGGTCGCCGTCCTCGACCGTGAACTCGACGTCCTGCATGTCGCCGTAGTGGCGCTCGAGCGTTTCGAGGACGTCCATCAGCTCCGCGTGGACCTCGGGCAGGCGCTGCTCGAGGCCGTCGAGGCCCTCCGTGTTGCGGATCCCGGCGACCACGTCCTCGCCCTGCGAGTTGGAGAGGAAGTCGCCCGAGGGCCCGGGCTCCCCGGTGGTCTCGTTACGCGAGAAGGCGACGCCCGAGCCCGAGGTCGCGCCCCGGTTGCCAAACGCCATCCGTTGCACGTTGACGGCGGTGCCCCAGTCGTCGGGGATCCGCTCCAGCCGCCGGTAGGAGCGCGCCCGCTCTCCGTTCCAGGACTCGAACACCGCGACGATCGCCTCGCGCAGCTGCTCGCGCGGATCCTGCGGGAACGGGGTCCCGGTCTCGGCGATGATCTCCTTGAAGCGCTCGCAGAGCTGCTCCAGCTGCTCGGCGGAGAGTTCGGTGTCGACGCTGGCCCCGGCGGCGTCGCGGGCCTCGCCGAGCGCGTCCTCGAACTCGCTCGAGGCGAGGCCGCGGACGACGCTGCCGAACATCTGCAGCAGTCGCCGGTAGGAGTCCCAGGCAAAGCGCGCGTCGTCGGTGCGCTCGGCGAGGCCGCGGACGGACTCGTCGCCGAGGCCGAGGTTGAGCACCGTGTCGAGCATCCCCGGCATCGACACCCGCGCTCCCGAGCGAACCGAGACCAGGAGCGGGTCCTCGTTGTCGCCGAGGCGCTTCTCCGCCGCGCCCTCGAGGCGCTCGAGCGCCTGGTCGACCTCGTCCTCGAGCCCCTCGGGCAGGTCGCCGTCGCGCAGGTAGGCGACGCAGGCCTCGGTCGTGATCGTGAATCCGGCCGGCACGCGCTCGGCGCCGAGCACGCGGGTCATCTCGGCGATCCCGGCTCCCTTGCCGCCGAGCAGCTCGCGCATCTCGCGCGAGCCGTCCGGGAAGTCGACGACCCAGCTCAAGCCGCGGCGACTTCCGCCGGCCCCGCGACTACCCCCTGCTCGTAGAGCCGCCCGATCTCCGCGTCGTCGAGGCCGAGCAGCTCCGAGAGCACCTCGTCGGTGTGCTCGCCTAGGAGCGGCGCGCGCCGCGGTCGCAGCCGGTCGACCTTGCCGAAATCGAGCGGCGACCCCGGGACCAGGTAGGTCCCGATCCCCGGCTGCTCGACCTCGTCGAACATCGGGTTGTCGGTGGAGCAGCGCGGATCCTCCTCGACCAGCTCGCGGAAGGTCTGGTAGCGCCCCCAGCAGACGTCGTGGGCGTCGAAGATCGCCGCGATCTCGTCGAAGCTGCGGCTGATCGTCCACGGCTTCAGCACGGCCCCGATCACCTCGCGGGCGCGGAAGCGGTCGCCCTCCTTGTTCAGATCGACGTCCATCAGCTTCTCCAGGGTCTCGAACGCCTCGTGCAGCTCCGTCGCCTCGACCAGGCTCTGCCATTGGCGATCGGTCAGCGCGACGATCATGATCCGCCGGCCCTCGCTGGTGAGGAAGTCGCGGCCGAAGGCACCGTAGAGGTAGTTGCCGTCCTTGCGTCGCTCGCGCTCGAGCACCTGCGCCTCGGCGATCTTGCCGAGGTTGCCGACCATCGCGATCGCGACGTCGGAGAGCGCCACCCGCACCAGCTGGCCCTCGCCGGTGCGCGCCCGGTGGCGCTCGGCGGCGAGCACCCCGGCGGCCGCGAGCGTGCCGGTGATCGCGTCCCAGGCCGGGAGCAGGTGGTTGAAGGGGACCGCCAGATGGCGCGGCCCGGTCGCCCAGGGGAACCCGGTCGACGGGTTGACCGTGTAGTCGACCGCCGAGGAGCCGTCGTGGTTGCCGACGATGCTCACCATGATCAGGTCCGGCCGCCGCTCGGCCAGTCGCTCGTAGTCGAGCCAGCCGCGGACCGGGAAGTTGGTGAGCACGATCCCGGCCTCCGGCCCGGGGGCCGTGATCAGCTCGGTGAGCACCTCGCGCCCGCGCTCGGAGCGCAGGTCGACCTGGATCGAGCGCTTGCCCTTGTTGAGGCCGGCCCAGAAGAGGCTCGTCCCCTCCTCGTTGACGGGCCAGCGGGTGCGGTCGAGGCCGCCACCGATCGGGTCGAAGCGGATCACGTCCGCGCCCAGCTGGGCGAGCGTCATACCGCCCAGCGGCGCGGCGACGTAGGCCGAGCCCTCCACCACGCGCATGCCCTCGAGAATTCCGTTCACGCCACCGCTCCTTCCATGAGCTCTCAGCAGATCACCGCGATTGCCCGCCAATCGAGCACCGGCTTCGGCTCCTCGTCCGTGCCGCGATCGGCGCTGACGAGCATCCGCAGGTCGACGAGGCCGGCGTCGACCCCGTCGAGCTCGTGCGTCCCCTCGACCTCCACCGTGGTGCTCAGCACGTCTTCCTCGAACACGGGCCCGAGGTGATCGCAGCCCCGCCAGGCGACGATCGTCGCCAGCGCCGGCAGCGCCCTGCTCAGGTGGGCGGCCGCGACCGAGATCGTGTGGCCGCCGTAGACCAGCCGCCGCCCGTGCACGCTGCCGCCGGCGTCGGTATGCGCCTTGGCGACGTTCAGCGTGAGCCGCGCGAGCTCGGGGGCGGCGGTGATCGTGTCGCGGCCCTCGACCTCGTAGACGGTCCCGGGCTCCAGGTCGCCGAAGCGCTCGCCCGGGACGATCGCCCTCATCTCGTCGAATCGCCAGTCCGCCGGGACCGCGTCGACGACCTCGGCGAGCTCGAGCCGATCGGGGATCGCGTCGAAGCTGTCGGCGTGGCCGGTGCTCGCCGAGCCGTCGCGCAGGGGGATCATCGGACAGCGCCAGAAGTCGAGCACCGGCTCGCCGCGCTGGTTGCGGGTCTTGATCCTGAGCACCACCAGGCCGGTGGCGGTGCCGTCGTCGCGGGGCCGGTTCTGCTTCAGCGCCACGACCTCGGTCCGCGTCCGCAGGGTGTCGCCGACGAACACCTGCGTGAGCAGGACCAGCCCGCGGTAGAAGAGGTTGCCCATCACCCGCTGGGTCGGGCCGGTCGATTGGCCGATCGCCGTGTCGCAGACGAGGTTCGGGTGCGCGAGCGGCTGCTCGGCGCCGGTCACCGCCCGGCTGAGCTCCGCGTCGAGCGGGAGGCGCAGGCGGTCGCCCGTGAGCGCCTGGTGAACGGCGGCGTGGCCCGAGGTCAGGGTCAGCGCAGGCGCGTCGTCAAACACCTGGCCGCGCTCGAAATCCTCGAAGTACGGCCCCGAAACCGCAACGGCTCCGCGCGTTCTCACGCCTTCGCTCCTCCTCATCGCCCGGCGTAAAGGCCCTAGAGCGTATCCTCGATTCGCCGTGAGGGCCCGTCGCGCCTGTCTCTCCGTTCCCGCCGCCCCCGCGTCGATGCCCGACAAGGGCAGGGCGATCGCCGTCGACGAGGTGGTGCTCGACCTCGAGGACTCGGTCCCCGCCGCGGGCAAGGAAGAAGCCCGCGCGGGCCTGGTCGACGCGCTCGGCTCGGGCGAGTGGGCCCCGCGGTCGATCGCGGTTCGGATCAACGGCATCGACACCCCCTGGTTTCGCTCGGACGTCTCCGAGCTCGTAGCCGGGGCGGGCTCGGCGATCGACTCGATCGTCGTCCCCAAGGTCGAGACCCCCGACCAGCTCCGCCTCCTCGACCGGCTCGTCGAGGAGCTCGAGCCCCCAGGGCGCACGCGACCGATCGCACTCGAGGCGTTGATCGAGACGGCGGTGGGACTGCGCGCGATCGACTCGATCGCCGCCTCGGTCGAGCGCCTGGAGGCGCTGATCCTCGGCCCGGCCGATCTCGCGGCTTCGCTCGGGCTGCCCGACGGCGATCCGGAGGCCCGCGACGAGGCGCTCTCGTTCGCCCGTTCGACCCTGCTGGTCGCCGCCCGCGCCGCCGGGATCGGCGCCGTCGACGGCCCCTACCTCCGGATCGACGACGAGCCCGGCCTGCAGCGCTCGGCCGAGCGGGCACGGGCGCTCGGCTACGACGGCAAGTGGGCCCTCCATCCGCGCCAGATCGCGCCGCTGGAGGAGACCTTCACCCCCAGCGCCGCCGAGGTCGAGCGCGCCCGCGCGGTGCTCGCGGCGCTCGAAGGCGGCGATCGGGGAGCCGTCGCCCTCGACGGCGAGATGGTCGACGAGGCAAGCCGCAAGCGCGCCGAGGGCGTCCTCGCGCGGGCCGACGCGGCGCACTGAACGGCGCGCCGCCGCCGCTACCCTGCTGCGCCCCGATGCGCGCCTTCGCCTGTCACAACTGCGGCCAGCTGGTCTTCTTCGAGAACGACGCCTGCCTGAACTGCGGGGCGGCGCTCGGCTTCGACTGGCCGACACGCGAGCTGATCACGCTCTCGGATGAGGGCGACGCGCTGACCCCGCTCGGAGATCAGCCCCTCGCCGAGCGTCGGTATCGGTGCGCCAACGCGACCGTCGCGGCCTGCAACTGGCTCGTCGACGCCGAGGGCGAGCTCTGCTTCTCGTGCGCGTTGACCAGGACCCGGCCCGCCGACGCCAACGAGCCCGGCCTGGCCGAGCTCCGGGTCGCCGAGGCGGCGAAGCGGCGGCTGCTTGTTCGAGCTCGGCGAGCTCGGGCTCCCGATCCGCCCCCGCGGCGCGGACGGGGCCGGGCTCGCCTTCGACCTGCTCTCGAGCGCGGCCGAGCCGGTGACCACCGGGCACGCCGACGGCGTCATCACCCTCGACCTGGCCGAGTCCGACGACGCCCACCGCGCGGCGATGCGCGAGCAGATGGGCGAGCCCTACCGGACGGTGCTCGGCCACCTGCGCCACGAGATCGGCCACTACTACTTCCCGCTGCTGGCGCGCGACGAACCGGTTCTCGAACGGGCCCGCGAGCTCTTCGGCGACGAGCGCGCCGACTACGCGGCCGCGCTCGACCGCCACTACGCCGGCGGCCCGCCGCCCGGCTGGCGCGAGAGCTTCGTCAGCGCCTACGCGACCACCCACCCCTCCGAGGACTGGGCCGAGACCTTCGCCCACTACCTGCACATCCGCGACGCGCTGCAGACCGCGGCCGCCCACGGCGTGCGCGTCGACGGTCCGGACGCGCCGGCCACCGCGGAGCTCAGCGCCTCGCCGGACGAGGCCCCCGGTCCCGACTTCGACTCGCTGCTCTCCGACTGGCTGCCGCTGACCTACGCGCTGAACGCGATCAACCGCAGCATGGGCCGCTCGGACCTGTACCCGTTCGTGCTCCCCCGCCCGGCGGTCGAGAAGCTCGCGTTCGTCGACGGGCTCGTGCGCTCGGGCGCGGCCTGCGACTAGCTCTCGCGGCGGACGCGGACGCTCTCGGCGCCCTCGGCCTCGACCTCGGCCTCCTCGGTCGCCGGCCCGTCGCCGCGATCAGCCGTCCGGCGGGCGGCCGCGCCGACGAACTCGCGGAACAGCGGCTCGGGACGCGTGGGGCGCGAGTTGAACTCGGGGTGGAACTGCGAGGCGACGAAGAACGGGTGCTCGGGGAGCTCGATGATCTCGACCAGGCGCTCGTCGGGCGACGTCCCGCCGCAGACCAGGCCCTCGTCCTCGAGCCGGCGCCGGAGCTGGTTGTTGACCTCGTAGCGATGGCGGTGGCGCTTGTAGATCACCGCCTCGCCGAAGATCTCACGCGCCCTGGTGCCCTCGTGGAGCTTCACCGGATCGGCCCCGAGGCGCATCGTGCCGCCCATGTCGGAGACCTCCTTCTGCTCCGGCAGCAGGTCGACCACCGGGTACGGCGTCTCGGGATCGAACTCGGTCGAGTTGGCGCCCCCCATTCCGGCGACGTGGCGCGCGAACTCGGCGACCGCGATCTGCATCCCGAGGCAGATCCCGAGATAGGGGATGCCGCGCTCCCGCGCGATGCGCGCCGCCTCGATCTTGCCCTCGATCCCGCGCTCGCCGAAGCCGCCCGGGATCAGGATCCCGTCGGCCCACTCGGCGATCGCCTCCGCGTCGAAGTCCTCGGAGTCGACCAGCACCACCTCGACGTTGGTTCCGTGGTGGTAGCCGCCGTGGGTGAGCGCCTCGATCACCGACTTGTAGGCGTCGGCAAGCTGCACGTACTTGCCGACGAGCGCGATCCGGGTCGTGCCCTCGCAGGCGTCGGCGCGGCGCATCAGGTTCTCCCACTCCTCGAGGTCGGGCGGCGGGGCCTCGACCGCGAAGTGGTCGAGCACCAGGTCGTCGACGCCCTCGGCGCGATAGACAAGCGGCACCTTGTAGATGTTGTCGACGTCGCGGGCCGAGATCACGGCCTCCTCGGGAACGCTCGCGAAGAGGGCGATCTTCTTGCGGATGTCGCCGCCGAGGCCCTGCTCGGACCGGCAGAGCAGGGCGTGCGGCTGGATTCCGATCCGGCGCAGCTCGTTGACCGAGTGCTGGGTCGGCTTCGTCTTCAGCTCGCCCGCATGCCCGATCCACGGGACCAGCGTGAGGTGCAGGAACATGCACCGCTTCGGCCCGATCTCGGAGTAGAGCTGGCGGATCGCCTCGAGAAACGGCAGCGACTCGATGTCGCCGACGGTGCCGCCGATCTCGGTGATCACGAAGTCGACCGCCTGCGACTCGGCGACGATCAGGATCCGCTGCTTGATCTCGTCGGTGATGTGCGGGATCACCTGCACGGTCGCGCCGAGGTAATCGCCGCGGCGCTCGCGGCGGATGACCGAGTTGTAGACCGCTCCGGCGGTGACGTTCGAGGCGCGCGTGGTGTTCTCGTCGGTGAACCGCTCGTAATGGCCGAGGTCGAGGTCGGTCTCGGCGCCGTCCTCGGTGACGAAGACCTCGCCGTGCTGGAACGGGCTCATCGTCCCCGGGTCGATGTTGATGTAGGGGTCGAACTTCTGCAGCTGCACGCGGAACCCGCGGCTGACGAGCAGGCGCCCGATCGATGCCGCGGCGATCCCCTTGCCGAGCGAGGAGACGACCCCTCCGGTGACGAATATGAAGCGCGTCTCGCCCGGCTTCATCGCTTCGCCACCCCGTTCTTCACTCTGCCGAGCGAGTCTATCCAGCGCAGTGGCGGAATCGAGTCGATCGCCGCCGAGATCGACCGAAACTCCCCGAAGATCGTCAGCGCGGCGATCAGCGCCAGCGCGATCCAGCGGCCGGTCTCCCCCAGCGTCACGAGGAGCGAGATCCCCGCCAGCGCTCCGACCAGGTTCGCGCCGGTGTCGCCGAGCATCGCCCACTCGCGCAGGGTGAACGCGGCCCCGATCACGACCGGCCCGATGAACAGCCCCAGCAGCTCCAGCGGGACGGGCGTCCAGGCCCCGATGCAGAGGCCGGCGAGCAGCGCGGCGAACAGCTTCTCGACCCGGCCCGGCCGCAGGTCGATCAGGTTGAAGAGGTTCGTCGCCAGCAGCAACAGGGCGAGGTCGGCCGCGTAGTCGATCCCCTCCCGCCCGCGGCCGGAGACGACGTAGGCTGCGAGCGCCAGCGCACCGACGGCCTTGATCGCCCCGGTCGAGAAGCCGCCGGATGCGACGGCGCGCGCGTGTCCGCGCCAGCCGCGGGGCGTGTCGGCCGCCGCTCCGCGGCCGAGGGCGTCGTCGAGCAGGCCCAGCATCGCCACCCCGAGCACGTAGACGATCCAGCGGCGAAGCTCCGGGTCGAGCAGCCGCAGGTCGGCGCGGTCGTTGACCACCGCCAGCGGCACGAGCGCGATCAGCGAGCAGGCGACGAGCGCCGCTCCGGACGGGAACGCGACCCGCCGGCCGGCGTAGTTGGTGCGGGCGAGGCCGCTGCGCAGCATGTCGCGCAGCCACGAGGGCAGCAGCAGCGCCCCGATCAGCGCGGAGACGACCAGCCCGGAGAGCATCGCTCGCTCAGCCCTTGCCGGAGCCGGCCTGCCCGCCTGAGCCCGGATTGGTGTCCCGGCCGGGCGGCAGCAGGTCGGGAAGCAGGCTGTCCGCGGTGTCCTTGATGCCGAAGCTCCCGCTCACCGCGCCGCCGAGCGCGTAGACCAGGGCGACCCGGCCCGAGACGAGATCGATGCTGTCGACGCTCGGCAGCCCCCGGCCCTCGAAGAAGGTGATCGAGGAGGGGTCGGAGTCGCTGCGCTCCGCCCCGACCGTCGTCGCGCCGTCGGCGAGCCCCGAGATCAGGCCCTCCTCGAGCTGCGCGTTCGCCGCGTCCTCGTCGGGGTCGAGGTCGTCGGGATGCTCGCGGACGACCACGACGGCATCGATGTTGCCGGGCTTGCCGCTGTAGCGGCTGAGCAGCGTCCCGCGGAGCCGGTCGAAGCTCTCGCCGCCGCGAACGAGGGCGCGGCCCGACTGCTCCCCGAACCGGCGCAGCTCCTCCTCGCTGCCGCGCGCGACGGCGCGCGCGTCACGTCCCTCGATCGTCGAGGCGAGCGCGTCGAGGTCCGGCGGCTGGCGAACCACGGCGACCTCGGCAACCTCGGCGCCGGCGGGTTCGAGCGCGGCCTCGACCGCGTTCGCCGTCGCCTGGTCGAGGCCCCCGAGGGCGATCAGCCCGACGCGCTGGTCGCGAAGCCGGCCGCCGACCACTGCCGGGTAGACCGCCTGGTCGAAGGCGCGCTCGGCTTCAAGCTCGCTCTCGAGCGAGTCGATCTGCGCCGACTTCTCGTCCAGGTCGGCCGACAGGCTGCGCTCGAGGTCGTCGGCCGTGCCGCTGACGACGTCGGAGCCGAACCCGACCCCGACCAGGATCCCGATCGCGAGCGCGAGGAAGACGGCGGCGAGCGAGGCCGCGTGGTAGCGAGCCGAGTAGCCCATCAGAGGTTTAGCCCGACCTTGATCTTCAGCCACACGAGGTCGAAGAACTCGGCCAGCGCCGGCGAGCTGAGGACGACGATCACGATCAGCGCCAGCGAGACCGCCAGGAAGGCCCACATGTGCCAGCCGCGGACGCCCGGGTTGTAAAGGCGGCTTACGCCCTTGGCGTCGATCAGCGTCTCGCCGATCCGCAGCCGGGTCAGGAAGGTCGACGACATCCCGGCCCGGTTCTTGTCGAGGAACTCCGTCAGGTTGAAGTGGGCGCCGACCGAGACGATCAGCTCGGCGCCGTTCTCGTGCGCGAGCAGCATCGCCACGTCCTGGCTGGTGCCGATCGCGGGCGCGACCACCGGGTCCAGCCCGAGCGCCTCGAGGCGCTCGCGCCCGGGGGCGTGGCCGTCGGCGTAGGCGTGCACGACGACCTCGGCGCCGCAGGTGAGGGCCGCGTCGCTGGCCGAGTCCATGTCGCCGAGGATCATGTCCGGGGTGAAGCCCTCCTCGAGGATCGCGTCGGAGCCCCCGTCGACGCCGACGAGCACCGGGCGCGTGTCCTCGATGTACGCGCGCAGGGTGCGCAGGTCGCGGCGGTAGGTGGTCCCGCGGACGACGATCAGCGCGTGACGGTCGCGGAAGTGCGTGCGCACCGGCGGCAGCTCGATCCTGCCGACCAGCAGCTCGCCCTCCTCGCGCACGTGTTCGATCGTGTTCATGGCGAAGTCGGCGAGCGCCTCGTTGATCCGTTCGCGCTGGCGCTCGATCAGCTCGGTCGCGGTCTCGAGGTCGATCACCTGGCCGGTGGCGAGCACGGTCCCGTTCGCGCGCACGTCGCCACCCTCGACCACGAGCGCGTCGCCGTCGGCGAGCTCCTCGAACAGGGGCGCGGCCGGGACGTCGATCAGCGTCACCCCGGCGCGGGCGAGCACCAGCGGCCCCGGGTTCGGGTACCGGTCGGTCGACGACTCGGCGACGTTGATCACCGCCTCGACCCCGCTCGCGGCGAGATCCTCCGCCGCGATCCGGTCGAGGTCGGCGTGGTCGATGATCGCGATGTCGCCCGGCCCGAGGCGCTTGACCAGGTCCTTGGTCCGGCGCCCGAGCTTCGCCCTGCCGGCGATCGACGGGGTCCGCGAGGGCTGCAGCTGGATCTCCGGACCGCGCAGGAGGGCGCGCGCCCGGCTGAGCAGGGCCATCCGCTGATTATCGCGGGCGGGCGGCGCTTCCGCCCCGCGTGATCGGATCGGTCAGGCGGCCTCGAGCAGCTCGCGGGCGTGGCTGCTGGCGGCGGTGTCGTCGCGCTCGGCGCCGAGCATGCGCACGATCTCGGCCACGAGCTCGTCGCCGGCGACCCGCTCGACCGTCGCGCGGGCCTCGCCCTCCGCCGCGTGCTTCTCGATCCGGAAGTGCGCCTCGGCGAGCGCGGCCACCTGGGGCAGATGGGTGATGCAGATCAGCTGGCGCCTGCCCGCGAGCGCCCGCAGCCGCTCGCCGACCGCGCGCGCGGTGAAGCCGCCGATCCCGGCGTCGATCTCGTCGAAGACCAGGGTCCGGTCGCCGGTGCGGGCGCCGAGCCCGATCAGCGCGAGCATGATCCGCGACAGCTCCCCGCCCGAGGCGGCGTCGCGAAGCGGCGAGGTCGGCATTCCCGGATTGGTCGCGATGAGCAGCTCCACGCTCTCCGCGCCGCCGGGCCCGAAGCCGTCGGGATGGGGCTCGAAGGCGACCTCGAGCCGCGCTCCATCCATCGCCAGCTCGGCGAGCTCCGCGGCCACCCGCTTCTCGAGCCGCTTCGCCGCGGTGCGGCGCCCGGACGTGAGCTCCGCGGCGAGCTCCCCGCGCTCCCGCTCGGCGGCGGCGATCCGGGTCTCGAGCCCCGCCTCGAGCTCGCCGGCGTTCTCGAGCATCTCGATCTCCTCGCGACAGCGTTCGGCATGGGCGATCACCGCCTCGAGCGAGCCGCCGTGCTTTCGCTTCAGCCGGTCGAGCGCCTCGAGCCTCTCCTCGACCGCCTCGAGGCGCCCGGGCTCCGCCTCGACCCGGTCGAGGTACCCGCGCAGGTCGCGCGCCACGTCCTCGAGCTCCACCGCCGCGTCGCGCAGCCGGCCGGCGAGCGCGTCGAGCTCGCCGTCGTATCCGTCGACGGCGCCCAGTCCCGCGTCGGCGCCCCCGAGCGCCGCCCGGGCGCCGTCGCCGTCCTCTGCCGCTCCGTCGAGCGCCGCCACTGCCCCGGCCGCGGCCGCGCGCAGGCCGTCGGCGTGGCGCAGGCGCTCGCTCTCGGTGGCGAGCTCCGCCTCCTCGTCGGGATCGGGCTCGGCGGCCTCGATCTCGGCGAGCTCGAACCGCATCAGGTCCAGGTCGCGCTCGCGCGAGCCCTCACGCTCGCGGAGCCCGGCGAGCTCCGCGGCGAGCGCACGCGCACGCGCATGCGCCGCGCGGTAGCGATCGCGCAACTCGAGCAGGTCCTCGCCCGCGAATCCGTCGAGGACCTCGAGCTGGGTCGAGGCAAGCGTCAGCCGGCGGTGCTCGTGTTGGCCGTAGAAGGCGAGCAGCCGCGATCCGAGCGCCCGCAGGTCGGCCGCCGACGCCGAGCGCCCGCCCACGAAGGCGCTCGTCCGGCCCGAGACGCCGATCCTGCGGCCGAGCACCACCTCGTCGGCATCCTCGGGCAGCCGCTCGGCGATCTCGGCGAGCTCGGGGTCGTCGAGCGTCCCGGGCGGAAGCTCGAAGACGCCCTCGACCCAGGCCTCGTCGGCGCCGGGCCGCACGATCTGCGGCCGGGCCCTGCCGCCCATCAGCAGGTCGAGTGAATGCGCGAGCACCGTCTTGCCCGCCCCGGTCTCGCCCGTGATCGCGTTCAGGCCCTGATCGAGGCGCAGCTCGGCGCGCTCGATCAGGAGCAGGTTCTCGATCCGCAGCTCAAGAAGCACCCGCCCGTTTTAGCGACGGGCGCCGACGGATTCGCCCCGCCTAGGTGTACTAGCGTGCGGGCGCCGGCTCGGGGTCGGCCTGGAGGTCGCCCGGGGCGGGCGCCTCCGCACCCGGCACGGCGACCATGTCGCGCCCGCGGACGAGCAACCAGCCGGCGATCCCGCCGACGAGCGCGATCGCCGCCCCGACGAGCAGGATCTCGTTCAGGCCGCTGATGAACGCGGTATTGGCGGCCTCGGCGGCGCGCTCGCGGAACTGCGGGGGCACCGAGGCGAGCGCGCTCTGGGCCGCCCCCGAGGAAACCGCCTCCGAGAACGCCGGCGGTGCCTGAGGCAGCAACTCACTCAGCTTCGAGCTGATCTGCGACTGGAAGAGCGCGCCCAGGGCCGCGGTGCCGGTCGCGATCCCGACCTGGCGGAAGGTGCTGTTGATCCCGGAGGCCATCCCCGCCCGGGCGGCGTTGACGACCCCGATCGCGACCGAGGCGATGCCGGGGTTGGCCAGCCCGATGCCGATCCCGGCGACCACCGAGCCCGCGAGGATGGTCGTCCAATCGTCTCCGACGTCGATCCCGTGCATGAGCAGCAACCCGAGCGCGACCAGGATCAGCCCGGTGCCCATGATCGCCCGCGCCGGCACCCGGTTCAGCAGCCGGCCCGAGATCGGCGCGACGATGAACGAGAGCACGGTCAGCGGCAGGAATCGCAGGCCCGCCTCGAGCGGCGAGTAGCCGAGCACGCCCTGGATGTAGAGCGTCAGATAGAGGAACATCGCGAACATCCCGGCCGAGAGGGCGAAGGCGACGATCGAGACGCCGGTGAACGAGGGCCTGCGGAAGAGGGAGAGGTCGAGCATCGCGTTCTTGCGCCGCGACTCGATCACCAGGAAGGCGACCAGCAAGAGGACGGCGGCGCCGAGCGAGAGCACGATCGGGGCGCTGCCCCAGCCCTCCGGGTTGCCGCGGATGAGCCCGAAGATGAGCAGGAAGAGCCCGCCGGAGAACGTCGCCAGCCCGGGCCAGTCGATCGGCTGCGGGTCGGTGGCCTTGACGTTCGCAAGCCTCGTCTCGGTGAGCACGATCGCCGCGATCCCGACAGGGACGTTGATGAAGAAGATCCACTCCCAGCCCAGGTGCTCGGTGACCAGCCCGCCCAGCAGCGGCCCGATCGCGACCGAGCCGCCGACGGTCGCACCCCAGATGCCGATCGCGTTCGCCCGTTCGCGACCTTCGAACTCCTGCGCGATCAGCGCCAGCGCGGTCGCGAACATCGCCGCTGCGCCCACACCCTGGACGCCGCGGGCGAAGTTGAGCACGGTCGCGTCGCCGGAGATGCCGCAGGCGAAGGAGGCAACGGTGAAGAGCGCGAAGCCGAAGCTGAACACGCGCCGGCGGCCGATCCGGTCGCCGATCGACCCGGCGACGAGCAGGAACGAAGCGAGGGTGAGCGCGTAGGCGTCGATCACCCACTGCAGGCTCGAGAAGCTGGCGTCGAGGTCGCTCTGGATGTCCGGGAGGGCGACGTTGACGATCGTGATGTCGATCAGGAGCATGAACGTCGCCGTGCAGACCGCCAGCAACGTCCACCACTTCCGTTCCATCCGCGCCAACCTCCTAACGCTCAGTTCCCAGGATTGTCAGCTTTGCTGACGTTCAGCGTTGTAGCATAATCTGGTAGCCGATGTCCGAGTCGTCTCTACCCCCCGCGCTCGCCGAGATGGCGGGCTTTTTGATCGCCAAGGCTCATGCGGTCTTTCACGACCGAGCCGCCGAGGTGATCGGCCCGGGAACGCTCGGGATCAAGCATTTCGGCTGCCTGACCGTGATCGCCGACGAGGGCCCCCTCTCACAGCAGTACCTCTGCACCCGGATGCGCGTCGACCGCACGACCATGGTCGCCGTCGTCGACGACCTCGAGACAGCCGGGTTCGTCGACCGCGGCCGCAACCCCGACGACCGGCGCGCCTACGCGCTTCAGGCGACCGATGCCGGGCGGGCGTGGATCGCCGAAAAGCGCGGGGCGCTGATGGCGGCCCAGGAGGAGCTGCTCTCGGTGCTCAGCGAGGGCGAGCGACGGGCGCTGGTGAGCTCGCTGCAGCGGCTGCTAATGAGCCAGCCGGCCGAACTTGTCGCGCACGCGCCGGTAGAAGTTCGCGCCGGGTAGCTGCGCGAGGCGCCCGACCCCGTCCCGGAACCGGACCTCCATCTCGGCCCCGCTCGCGAGCTCGGCGACCGGCTCGCCGTCGAGCACGACCTCGACCGGGTCGCGGCCGGCGGCGTTGGTGACCGAGAGCACGTCGTGGGGCGCGACGACGAGCGGGCGTGCGGTGAGCGTGTGCGGGGCGATGAAGCTGACCACGTATCCCTTCACGCCCCAGGCGAGGATCGGGCCCCCGTTGGCGAGGTTGTAGCCGGTCGAGCCGGCCGGGGTGGCGGCGACGAGGCCATCGCAGCGCACGTGCCCGACCTCCTTGCCGCCGAGCCTGTAGGCGAGATCGGCAACGCGGCCGTGCTGGCGGCGGATCAGCGAGACGTCGTTGAGCGCGAGCGGCGGCTCGGCGTCGACCGAGGCCTCCAACCCCGGCATCTCGATCACCTCGTAGTCGGCGGAGAAGGCGCTCTCGAGGGCGGCGGCGAGTTCCTCGTGCTCGGCCGCCGCGAGGAAGCCGACGGTGCCGTAGTTGATCCCGAACACGGGCACCCCCCTGGTCCCGTGCTCGCGCAGGCCCTTGAGGATCGTGCCGTCGCCGCCGAGCACGAGGCAGAGGTCGACCGCCCGGCCCGGCTCGTAGGCGGCGATGCCGGCGGCCACCTCGCCGTGCTTCTCGAGCTCCTCCTCCTCCGCGACCACCGACCACCCCGCCCTCTCGGACGCGGCGACGAGGTCTCGCAGGGCGGCTGCCGTCTGCTCCGGCTGGGTGTGTGTCAGGACGAGCGCGGTGCTCACGGCTCGACCGCCACGATCGCCGCCTCGAGATCGTCGAGCCCGCCGCCGTCGCGGGCGCAGTGGATGAAGGTCTCGCGGTTTCCCTTCGGGCCCGGGAGGCCCGAGGAGGCGAAGCCGCGCACCGCGAGCCCGGCCGCGGCAGCCGTTGTCGCCGCCGAGCGCAGCGCGTCGCGGCGGGCCTCGGGGTCGCGGACCACCCCACCCTTGCCGACCCGCTGGGGGCCGAGCTCGAACTGGGGCTTGACCAGCGCCAGGACCGCGCCGTCGTCGCCGACGCACGTCGCGACCGCGGGAAGCACCTTGGCCAGGGAGATGAAGGAGACGTCGATCGTCGCCAGCCGGGGGACGAACGGGAGCGCCGCGGGCCCGAGCGCGCGCGCGTTGCTGCGCTCGATCACCGTCACCCGCTCGTCGTTTCTCAGTCCCCAGTCGAACTGCCCATGGGCGACGTCGAGCGCGATCACCCGGGTGGCGCCGCGCTGCAGCAGGCAGTCGGTGAAGCCGCCCGTGGACGCCCCCACGTCGAGGCAATCGAGCCCTTCGACGTCGAGGCCGAGCGCGTCGAGCGCGTGCTCGAGCTTCAGCCCGCCCCGGGAGACGTAGCGCGGCGGCTCGGTGACCACGAGGTCGGCCGCCTCGGGGATCAGCTGCCCGGGCTTGGTCGCGATCGGGCCGTCGGGGCCGATGCGGACCCGGCCCGCGCGCACCGACTCCGCGGCGCTCGTCCGCGAGCCGGCGAGGCCACGCTCGGCGAGCAGGGTGTCGATGCGCCGCTTCGACATGGCGTGACGGTACCGGCCCGTCAGACGATGTCGCCGACCGCCACCAGCCTTACGTCGAACACCCGCAGATCGGACTCGTTCTCACTGCACCTCACGCTCACGGTGAGCGGTGCGCCCGGGGTCCCGCCGAACGCGGCGACCAGGGTCGCCGTCGACTGATGGGCGGCGTCGGTGGTGTTGGTCGTCTCGCCCAGGTCCACCGAGTCGGCAGGCGTGGAGGTGCCCGACTGCAGCTGGCACACGCCCGCCGCTCCGCCGGTGTTTCCTCGCCAGTCGAGCGTCGCGACGACGAGCGCGCTGGATGTGTCGATGCCGCCGTGGTCGAAGGTCAGCACCTTTGTGGCGCAGACGACGAGCGCCGTGCTCGACGGGTCGCAGCTACTGCTGCTGGCGGCCTGGGTGCCGATCCCGATGCCGTCGAGCTGCGTCTCGTCGATGTCCGGCCCGCTCAGTGAATTGTCGGTCACGTCCGCTCCGCTCAACGAAGCGGCGGCGATGTCCGATCCGCTCAGCGAGTCGTCGGCGACGTCGGAGCCGCTCAACGCACCGTCGGCGATGTCCTCACCCGCCAGCCCGCCGCCCGTGAGCGTGTCGTCACGGACGTCGACGCTGCGGACCGCGCTGGTCGCGATGTCCTGGGTCTTCACCTCCCCATCGACGATGTCAGCGCTGAAGACGGTGTCGGCGGCGTACGCCACACCCCCGCCGAGCGCCACGACGAGCGCGATCGTCGAGGCGACGTTGGCATAGGTCAGTCGATCCCTGAGAGCAGGCACGCGAATTCCCCTCCTCGTTTGTAAGACCAGCGGACCGTCTCACAGTCCCGCGCCCGCCACAAGCGCCGCGGATATCGAGCGGCGACAGCGGGTTAGGATCGAGGCGATGAAGGGCCTGGTGGCGATCTCGATCGTGGCGGCGACGCTGTTCGCGGCCGTCGCGGCGGGTGCCCCCCAGCCGGTCGGGAACTTCCTCTCCCTGCACCTCGGGCCCGCCGTCGGCCAATTCCGCGGCGCCGTCCACTCCGACGTGATCCAGTGCATCAAGCACCGCAAGGTCCGGATCGTGCGCGCCTCCGGCCCCGACGTCCGGGTCGGCAAGGGCCTCACGAAGCGCAACGGGCACTTCAACATCCAGACGTCGGAGACCGGCGGCGACTGGTACGCGAAGGTCAAGCGCGAGGAGATCGGGCCGGTGACCTGCGCCGGCGCCCGCTCGAAGATCCGCTCGGCGGGCTGAGCGCCGGTCCCGCGCTACTGCGCGTCGATCACCAGCAGGTTGATTTCGGTGTTTGCATCATCGACGACCGCATCCGTGCGTTCTCGTATTCGGGAGTCAAGATCAAGTGATCGAGATCGTCACGATCTCCACCTGAATGCCGTTCAGTTGCGGGAACACCGCCCCGGTCAGATTGCAGGCCTTCCCGACGACCACGCCGGCCGAGGAGACCCGGACGCCGTAGAGCATGATCCCCGCGGGGATCGAGGTGTTGATCGAGAAGAGCACGGCGTCGCCGACCTCGGCGCCGCCCACGGACATGCCGAAGTCGCGACAGCGGCCGTTGGCGACGAATCCGGCGCTGAGGTTGATCGTGCCGTTGGCCTCGCCCCCGGCGATGTCGAACGCGGTCAGGGTGTTGTTGGAGACCTTCGGGCTGTTGACCTGGTTGTCACCCAGCTCCGTGTTGTTGACGGCTCCGCCCGCGATCTCGGCGCTGCCGACCGAGCTCGTGGCCAGGTCGTCGGCGGTCAGCGTGTTGTTGGAGATCTCGTCGGAGTCGATCGCGCCCACGGCGACCTCGGGCGCGGTGACCGCGTCGGTGGCGATCTCGGGCGAGCGGACCGAGTCGGGCCCGAGATCGGCGGAGAAGACCGTGCCGTCGAAGATCTTCGAGCCGTCGATCGAGTCGGCTCCGAGGTCGAAGTAGCCGACGTGGCCGTCGCGGATCTTGTTCGTGGTGACGGCGTTGTTGTGGATGTCCGCCGTCGTCACCTCGCCGTCGACGATGTCGGTGGAGAAGACGGTGTCGGCCGCGTAGGCGCTGCCGGTTCCGAGCGCGATCAGCAGTGCGAGCACGCCGATCCACTGGGCGCGCAGGTGGACGATGACTTTCGACATGGGGCCTCCCGATGGCTCGGTGCGCGTCGGTGCGCTTGGACGAATCCACCGATCCTCGCCCGGCCCGCGCTTCGGCGCATCGGTAGTGCCCACGTATTTTCCAGACTGGCGCGCACCCGTCTTTCCGCGCTCCGTCAAAGAGCCGCAACACGCTCAATCCCGAATGGACAGCCACAAAGCCGAAACGCCCGGCTTTCGCCGGGCGTCTCAGGTACAGGGAGGAGAGATATGTGTTTTTTGTCTGTGGGAGGAAGGTCGGCTGTACTCAGGCGCTGCGGGGGGCGCTGAACCGCGTTGCGGCGGTCAGCGTCACCAAAGCGGCGCCAATGCCGACCAGAAAGCTTGTGGCGACCCACTCGCCCGACGCGAGGCCGATCGCGAGGCCGCCGATGACGGCGACGGCGGCGAGCGCGTAGTCGAACCCGGCGTGTGCGGAGAGCGGAATCGATCGGCTCGGGCCCTCGAGCTGCAGCGCGAGACCGAGCAGCAGCGCCCCGAGGGCGACGGAGAGCACGGTCGCGGTCGTGCCGAATCCGAACACGAACGGCGCGGCCATGATCGCCGGCGCGGCGACGACTTCGATCGCCCCGTGGATGGAGAGTGGGATCGCCCTTGACCTCATCGTGCACACAGGGTACGAACGTATGTGCGTTTTCAGTGTGACGCCCATCACACTCGGCGGTCCGTCTTGCGGGAGCGCATAGGATCGCTTCGGTGGTCGGGCATCCCCTCGATAGCTGCCCCCGCTGCGGGGAGAGGCTTCTGATCGAAAGCCGGCCGGGTGCGGAGGGTCCCGCGCGGGCCGAGTGCGGGGGCAGCCCGCAGCACGTCTTCGAGGTGATCAACGAGGGAACGAAGGAGCGACCCCGCTATCGCCTCGGCCCGATGGTCGATCCGCCTCGCGGCTAGGACCCGCGCCGGCGCCCCCGAGGGGGTACGGTTTGCTCCGGAATCCATCAAGGAGGGCCTGATGTCTCGGATGCGCAAGACGGCGCTCGGCGCGATCGCCGCGATCCTCACCACCGCCGCAATAACGGCCCCGGCCGCGAGTGCCGACGTGGTGCTCCCGTTCAAGGACTACCGCGTGGGCGGATCGCTGACGGTCAAGAAGCTCGACCAGTCGGTGACCCTGCCGCAGGGGTCGACCTTCAACGGCAGGGCGAACCTGACCTCGCACCGGCTCCGGGGCGACGTCTTCGTGCCCGAGTTCACGTCGACGATCGAGGTTGCAGGCGTCCCGACCGAGGTGACCACCGAGCTCGAGCAGGTGAGGCCCGTCCACGGGAGCATCAATGTCGACTCGTCCGCAGCCCACATCCGCTCGAAGACCACGGCGATCCTTCACATCCGCTCGCTGAGCATCGGCGGCCTGAGCGTGCCGACGACCTGCCAGACGGCGGAGCCGCTGGAGCTCAAGATGAACTTCGACGGCCCGCTGCTGTTCCCGATCGCCTTCGACGGCACGACGACGATCCCGCCCCTGCGCCGCTGCGGCCTGCTCGGGCCGACGCTGACCCTGCTGATGTCGGGGCCGGACAACCCCTTCCACCTGACGCTGGCACCGCCGCCCCCGCCGGCGTCCTGATCTGGATCAGCCCGAGACGGTGTCGCGAGCGGCCAGGGCCGCCGCGACCCGCTCGGCGACCGCGGCCCCGGTGAGCCCGACCTCCTCGCGCAGGAGGTCCGGCTTGCCGTGGGTGACGTAGCGGTCCGGGAGCCCGACGCGCATCACGCGGGCGCGCCCGCCGTCGAAGGCGTCCTCGACGTGCTCGAGCACCCCGGAGCCGATGCCGCCGGCGAGCACGTTCTCCTCGATCGTCACCAGCAGGTCGTGCTCGGCCGCCAGGCGCTCGATCAGCGCCTCGTCGAGGGGCTTGGCGAAGCGGGCGTCGGCGACCGTGACCGAGAGCTCGTGCTCGGCGAGCAGCGCCGCGGCGTCGAGCGCCACCCGGACGCCGTAGCCGTAACCGAGCAGCGCCACGCGCTCGCCCTCCTGGAGCAGCTCGCCTGTACCGATCGAGATCGCCCGGGCGCGGTCGGGCAGCGGCACGCCCTCCGCGGTGCCGCGGGGATAGCGGAAGGCGATCGGGCCGTCGTCGTGGGCAAGCGCGGTGCGCAACATGTGGCAGAGCATCGCCTCGTCGCGCGGCGCCATCACGACCACGTTCGGCAGGGCTCGGAAGTAGGAGACGTCGAAGGCGCCGTGGTGGGTCGGGCCGTCGTCGCCGACGAGCCCGGCGCGGTCCATCGCGAAGACCACGTTCAGCTTCTGGAGGCAGACGTCGTGGACGAGTTGGTCGTAGGCGCGCTGGAGGAACGTCGAGTAGATCGCGCAGACCGGCTTCGCGCCCTGGATCGCAAGGCCGGCGGCGAACAGGACCGCGTCCTGCTCGGCGATCCCGACGTCGTAGTACTGCCGCGGGCATTCCTTCTCCAGCGCCGCCAGGCCCGTCCCCCCCGCCATCGCCGCGGTGATCCCGATCACGCGCGGGTCGCGCTTGGCCTCGATCACGAGCGCGTCGCCGAACACCGACGTGTAGGCGGGCGGCGGCTTCGCAGCCTCCTCCGGGCGCGCCCCCTCGGACATCTCTCCCCGGGTGAGCGGAGGCTTTGGCGGCGACTTCTTCGCCGCCGGCTTGCCCTCGACGATCGAGCCGGGCTTCGCCGCGTGCCACTTCTCCATCCCCTCGAGCCCGCCCTCCTCGGCCGGCTCGAAGCCCTTGCCCTTGACCGTGTGGATGTGGACGACGACCGGCCGGTCGGCCTCCAGCGCGGCCTCGAGGTTCGAGCGCAGAGCGGTCACGTCGTGGCCGTCGAAGGGGCCCATGTAGGCGAGGTCGAGCTCCTCGAAGAAGAGCCCCGGCGCCGCGTAGGCCTTGATCGCCGCCTTGATCTCCGGCCCGAGGCGTCCGATCGTGTCGCCGAGCCCGAGCGGCAGCCTCGTCAGCCGCGACTCGACCTCCTCGCGGGCGTGGTAGAGGCGCGGGTTGGCGCGCAGGCGCTGGAACGAGCGCGCGATCGCGCCCACGTTTGGTGAGATCGACATCCCGTTGTCGTTGAGGACGATCACGATCGGGGTCTGCAGGCCGCCGGCGTTGTGCAACGCCTCGAACGCGACCCCGCCGGTAAGCGCCCCGTCGCCGATCACCGCGACGACCTTGCCGTCCTCGCCGATCCCGTGCCGCATCGCCTCCTTGAGCCCGACCGCGTAGCCGATCGAGGTCGATGCGTGCCCCGCGCCCATGATGTCGTGCTCGGACTCGAACACCGAGCAGAACGGCGCCAGCCCCGCGTACTGGCGGATCGTCTCCAGCCGGTCGGCGCGCCCGGTGAGGACCTTGTGCGGGTAGGCCTGATGGCCGACGTCCCAAAGGATCTTGTCGCGCGGCGACTCGAGCAGCGCGTGCAGGACCGTGGTCAGCTCGCAGGTCCCGAGGTTGGCGCCGAAGTGGCCGCCGATCTCGCCAATCGTGTCGATGATCAGCTCGCGGACCTCCTGGGCGATCTGCGCCAGCTCCTCGTCGGAGCGACCCTCGAGATCGGCGGGGCTCTCGATCGAGTCGAGCAGGCGCGCCTCCTCGTGGTTGTCCGCGGTCGAGTCGGTCATCGGAGCGCAGCGAGGATTGTCGCAGCCCGCCGCCTGCGCTCAGGCCTGGCGGGTGCGGATGAAATCGGTGACCTTGGCGAGGTCGGCGGTCTCGCCGGCCACCTGGGCGAGGGCGTCGCGGGCGTTGCGGTGCGACTCGGCGGCGAGCTCTCGCGCCCGCTCGAGCCCGAACAGGCTCACGTAGGTCACCTTGCCGTGGCGCTCGTCGGAGCCGTGGGGCTTTCCCAGCTGCTCGTCCGAGCCGGTGACGTCGAGGATGTCGTCGACGATCTGGAACAGCACCCCGAGCTCGTCGGCGAACCGGCGATAGGCGTCCATCTCGGTCGCCGGCAGCCCCGCGAGGAGCAGCGGCACGGCGACGCTGGCGGCGATCAGGCGACCGGTCTTCAGCATGTGCAGCTCGCGGAGTCGCTCGGCGTCGAGCCCGCCGGCGGCGGCGACGTCGACGTACTGGCCGCCGACCATCCCCTCCGCCCCGGTCGCCCGGGTGAGCTCGGCGAGCGCCGCCAGCACGCGGTCGGGATCGGCCTTCTGGCGCTCGCAGAAGAGCCTGATCGCCTCCGCGAACAGCCCGTCGCCGGCGAGGATGGCCACCGCCTCGCCATAGACGACGTGCGAGGTCGGGCGGCCCCGGCGGAGCTCGTCGTCGTCCATCGCCGGGAGGTCGTCGTGGATCAGCGAGTAGGTGTGGATGAGCTCGATCGCCGCGGCGGCCGGGAGCACGTCGGCGGGGTCGGTGCCCGCCGAGCGCGCCGCCGCGAGGCAGAGCACGGGGCGAATCCGCTTGCCGCCGGCGAGCAGCGAGTAGCGCATCGCCTCGTCGAGACCGGCCGTGGCCGCGGTCTCGGAGAACGAGAGTCGCTCGAGGTACGCCTCCACCAGCCGGCGAAGGTCCTCCGGGTAGTCCGCCATCCGGCCCCCGCGCCCCTCAGCCGTCGTCGTCGCCGGCCTCGCGCAGGGCGCGGTCGATCTCGTTCCCGGCCTCGCTGACCAGCTCAGCGGCCTCGCGGGCGAGCTCCGCCGCACGCTCGTCGCCGACGTCGGGCTCGCGGAGCTGCTCGGCGAGCTCGCCGATCTTCGACCCGAGCTCGCGCACGCGAGCCGCCGGATCGCTCACGAGGCAGCCTCGGAGAGCTCGCGCGCCGCCGAGCCCAGGATCCCGTTGACGAACCCCGGCGCGTCGGCGCCGCAGAACTCCTGCGCCAGGCTCACGGCCTCGTCGATCGCCACCTCGACCGGGAGCCCTTCGCGCATCTCATACAGCGCCACGCGCATGATCGACCGCTCCAGCGCCGCGATCCGGTCGAGCTCCCACCCGCGAGAGAGCCGCCCGATCTCCTCGTCGATCGACGGCAGCTGCGAGTCGACCCCGTGCGCCAGTTCCCGCGTAAAGGGCTTCGCCCCCTCGAGCAGCCCATCGAGCGCCCGCCCCGTCACATCGCGCTGGTACAGCGCGAACACCGCGTCCCGCCGTTGATCGGAGCGTCTCATCGTGCGGAGGCTACTGGCGCGCCCGCGGCGCGGAGGCGCGCGACGGTCTCGCGGCGTCGAGCGACCACCTGGTGCCAGGTAGCCCGGATCACCCGCTCCCCGTGGGACTCGAGGAAGGCTTGGCGTTCGGCGTCGTCCTCGCGAGCGAGCGAATCATCGTGCCAAGCGCGACCATCAGCTTCCAGGATCAATCGCTGCTCGGGCCAGCGAAAGTCCGGGACGATCCTTCGGCCGTCGATCAGGAGCGGCTGGTTGACATCCGGGTGGGCGAACCCGGCATCGAGTAACAGCTGAAGCGTGACGTCCTCGAGCACGGATCGGGTCGGGGCGGGCCCCGAAGCGATCAGGCTCCTCAGCCTCGCGCTCCCCCGCCGAGGCCCGAGGCGCTCGACGACCTCGAGCAGTTGAGATACGTGGACCCGTCGCTTGCCCTGGGCCCTTCGAACAGCTCCTCGAGCGACGGGAAGCTCCGCAACGGCAGCGAGATCGAGGAGGGTCCGGGCGGCGCTCGTGACCGGCACGCCTCGGTGCCGCGTTCGATCCCGCGGATCGAGAGTGGCGGTCCTGTGCACGATGATGCCGGGAATCACCCGCGTGGCCGGACCGACGACGGTCACGTGCGGAGATCGACCCCCATCGTTGTCGATGAACTCCCAGAGCTCGGTGCCTGACCAGTGGCCGAGCACCGCACCGGGGCCGCACGCCTTCACCGCCGCGAGCATCCTTCCCTCATAGGGCGGGTTGGCGTGACCCACCGCCCAGACCCCCCGGTAGAGCCGATGAAGCCGCCCACGAGCGGCCCGCCGCGAGATCGCCGCATAGTTCAACCCGCACGCGAGCAGCTCCGCCGTTGACAGCACCCCCCACGCCTCCCCGGCGCACTTCGCCACCTCTCGATCGCATCGAGCGTCGAGTTTCTTTCGCATAGGAGAAGGAAGTCGACGCTCGCCGGGCATGGGCGCACGGTGACGCTCCGGAGCGCGCGTGGGGTGCGCGGGTGTGTCGAGAGGGTGGTGCGTTACGCGCGGGAGACGTACTCGCCGCTGCGGGTGTCGACGCGGACGCGGTCGCCCTCGTTGACGAACAGGGGCACCTGGACGACGACGCCGGACTCGAGCGTCGCCGGCTTCGTGCCGCCGCCGGAGGCGGTGTCGCCCTTGAGCCCCGGGTCGGTCTGCGAGACGGTCAATTCGACGGCGCTCGCGACCTGGACGCCCGAGGGGCGCTCGTCGACGAGCAGCAGCTCGATCGTGTCGTTGGGCAGCACCCAGCGCATCTCCTCGGCGATCGAGTCCTTGGGGAGCTCGAGCTGGTCGTAGGTCTCGCTGTCCATGAACACCGCCATGTCGCCCGAGTCGTAGAGGTACTGCATGCGCTTGGTCTCGGTCCGGACCGGGCGGAACTTCTCCCCCGCCCGAAAGGTCTTGTCGACCACGTTGCCGTCCTCGACCCGCTTCAGCTTCGTGCGCACGAACGCCCCGCCCTTGCCGGGCTTGACGTGCTGGAAATCCATGATCCGCCAGATCGTTCCCTCGACCTCGATGTGGGCGCCGTTCTTGAACTGGTTGGTGCTGATCATCGGCGTGGGAGGGTAGCGACGCCCAGCCCGACTCAGGGTGCGAGACGCGGAGAGCTCGCGTGCCTTGACCGAACCCCGGCGGTTGATTAGGGTCGATGTCCGTGGCGGGGGAAGGCAGCACCAGGCGGAATTTCCTTCAGCGGGGGGCGGGATTGGCCGCGGCCGCCGTGGTCGGCACCGCGGGGCTCGAGGTGCCGCGGGCGCTCGGGCAACGCAGCGACGGGATCGACGCGTTCCCCGGCGAGCTCCGCCTCTTCGCGGGCGACTGGGTGCCGACCGGATGGCTGCCGTGCCGTGGCGGCGAGTTCGACCGCGCCAAGTACCCGGACCTCGCCAAGGCGCTCGGCAACGCCTTCGGTGTGGCCAACGACGGCCAGTTCGACCTCCCGGACCTGCGCGGCCGGGCGCTGCTCGGAAGCGGCGATCCGCCCGGGGGGCAGGGCCAGCGGGTCGGAAAGGACGGCGACGGGCTCTGCGCCCGCGCCGACGGGGACAGCCCGGCGACGCTCGCCCTCACCATGCTCATCAGCCCGAAGATCCAGACCGGCCGGCAGCTGATCGGCGAGATTCGCCCGTTCGCGCTCGGGTTCGCGCCTAAGGACTGGCTCGTCTGCGACGGCTCGCCGGTGAAGATCGGAATCAACCCGGCCCTGTTCTCCGTCTGCGGGTTCAGGTTCGGGGGCGACGACCGCGACATCTTCGAGCTCCCGGACCTCCGCGGGTTCACCCCGATCGGCGCCGGTGACGGACCCGGTCTGCCCGCAGCCCCGCCCGGATCGCGGACGCGGGGGCTCGCGCCGGAGGGCGGCGACCGTCCGCCTCGGCTTCACTTCACCCACTGCATCGCCTCTCGGGGCGACTACCCGGGGCGCGACTGATGCCGTATTTCGTCGGCGAGATCCGGGCGTTCGGCGACGGCGAGCTGCCGAGTGACTTCCTGCCCTGCGACGGGCGGGAGCTGAGCATCGGCAGCTACCTCCCGCTGTACTCCGTGATCGGAGCCACCTACGGCGGCGACGGCGAGAGCAGGTTCGCGCTCCCGGACCTCCGGGGCCGGGTCGTGGCCGGCGCCGCGCCTGCCGACGGGCAGCCCTCCAGCCAGGCGAGCGGTCGCGACGGGGAGGATCCCGACGCGATTCCCTGGACGGCAGTGCGCTGGGGGATCGCGGTGGCCGGCATCTTCCCGCAGCGGAACTGACCGCTCACTCCGACGTGTGGGAGGCTCGCCCCGTCCACGTCGAAAAGGAGCCGTCATGTCCCGCCTCGTCTCGATCGTCGTAGTTGCAGTCGCCGCCCTCGCCGTCGCCGCGCCGACCGCCGGAGCCGGCAAGCACAAACCGAAGACCAAGAAGTTCAGCGCCTACGCGTTGGTCGACTCCGCGACGTTCGACGACCGCGACCCGCAGGGCGACTCCCAGGGCGACATGATCACCTTCACCCAGAAGCTGTTCACCGACTCGTCGATGACGACCCAGATCGGCAGCGACGAGGTCTTCTGCGTACGCACGATCGTCGGGGCTTCCCGGGTCTGCACCGGGATCTTCACCCTCAAGGGCGGGGAGATCATGATCACCGGCCGGGAGAGCCTTGCGAAGCACTCGCTCGCGATCACCGGCGGCACGGGCAAGTACCGCAACGCGCGCGGCGAGATCGTGCTCGAGCCGGCGTCGATCGCCGCCGACCAGATGACGTTCAAGGTGACGGTCCGGCCGTAGCTCGAAGCCTGCGCCCGCGCCGGGCCCGGGCGCAGCTGTTTCAGCTACTAGGCTGGCGCGATGGCATCGACTCCTGAACTGCTGCAGAAGCTGCTCACCGCCCCGTCGCCGTCCGGCTACGAGGGTCCGGCGGCGGCCGTGTGGCGCCAGGCCGCGGACTTCGCCGAACTCGAGACCGACAGGATCGGCTCCTCGATCGCCCGGGTCCCCGGCGAGGAGGGCGGGCCGCTGGTGGCGATCGTCGGCCACATCGACGAGATCGGGCTCGCGATCACTCACGTCGACGAGAACGGGTTCGCCTACTTCACCCCGATCGGCGGCTGGGACGCACAGATCCTCGTCGGCCAGCGGGTCTCGGTCCAGACCAGGGACGGGGCGGTCGCGGGCGTCGTCGGCCGCAAGCCCGTGCACCTGCTCAAGGACGATCAGAAGAAGAAGGCGGTCGAGCTCGAGGGGCTGCACATCGACGTCGGCGCCGCGGACCGCGACGAGACGCTCTCGATGCTGCGGATCGGCGACCCGGTGGTGATCGCGGCCGAGCCGCTGGCGCTGGCGGGCGACAGGCTGGTCTCCCGCTCGATGGACAACCGGCTCGGCTCCTACGTCGCGCTCGAGGTCGCGCGCCGCTGCCACGAGCGCGGCGGCCACCGGGCCTCGGTCGCCGGGGTCGCCGCGGTCCAGGAGGAGATCGGCCTCTTCGGCGCCCGTACCTCGGCCTACCTGCTCCAGCCGCAGATCGCGGTTGTCGTGGACGTCACTCACGCCACCGACGCACCCGGGATCGAGGAGAAGAAGATGGGCTCCCATCCGCTCGGCTCCGGGCCGGTGATCGGGCGCGGCTCGACCCTATCGCCGGCCGTCTTCGAGCTCCTGGTCGAGACCGCCGAGCACGGCGATTTCGATCACACGATCGAGACCTCCGGCCGCTACACCGGAACCGACGCGGACGCCTACCAGATCTCCCGGGCCGGGATCCCGACCGGCCTCGTCTCGATCCCGCTGCGTTACATGCACTCCCCGGTCGAGCTCGTCGACCTCGGCGACGTCGAGGCGACCATCGAGCTGCTGGTCGCGTTTGCGACGGCGCTCACCGGCGAAGAGGACCTCTCGCGCTAGAGCATCTCGGCGTTGAGCGTGTAGGTGCCGACCAGCTCGCCCTCGGCGAGCACGTGGCCCTCGATCGCCCCGCGCACGTCGTCGAGCTTGAACTCTCCCTCGAGGCCGAGGCTGGGGACGTCGAGTGCGTAGACGGTGAAGTGGTAGTGGTGCAGGCGCTCGTCGTTGAACGGCGGGAACGGCCCGTCGTAATGGCCGTAGGTGCCCTCCATGTCCGGGTCGCCGGCGAGGAAGTCGGTGTAGCTGTTGACGCCGGCGACCCCGTGCTCGCTCGGCCCCGGGTCCTTGCCGCCGACGACGATCTCGGTCGAGCCGGCGCCCTCGGGGAGCTCGGTGACATCCGGTGAGATGTCGACCAGCAGCCAGTGCGCGAAGTCGGCGCGCTCGGCATCCTCGGGCAGCGTCTTGCCCTCCTGGTTGACGTCGGTCGGGTCTGCCGGCACGTCCGGGTCGTAGACGATCACCGCGAACGACTCGGTGCCCTCGGGGTGTCCCGACCAACGCAGGTGCGGGCTGCGGTTGCCGCCCTCGGCCGCCGCCCCGCCCTCGCCGTCGGGAACCCCGAACGAGTGCTCGTCGGGGACCCGCTCGCCGTGCTCGATGCTGTCCGACTCGACCCGAAGCGCCATCTCTTCCTCCTGTCGCGTGCCTGTGACCGCGGCCAGTCTAGGTACTGACTTCCGGGCATGCGAACCGTTGAAAACGGGTATGGGAATCCCCGACGATGCCATTGACGAGCAAGGGGGCGGCCGGGCGGGCCGTGTACGAGCCGCACGACGTCGGGCCCATCGACGAGCGGGCCCTGGCGAAGGCGATCACGGGGGGCGACCGCCGGGCGTTCGAAACGGCCTTCCGCCGCCACCACCGGGAGCTCTATCGCTACTGCCGTGCGATCCTCGGCAATGCCCACGAGGCGGAGGACGCGCTGCAGCAGACGATGGTCAAGGCGCTGCGAGCGCTGCCGGGCGAGACCCGGGAGATCGCGCTCAAGCCGTGGCTGTTCAGGGTCGCGCACAACGAGGCCGTCGGGCTGCTGAGGGCGCGGCGCTCGACCGTCGAGCTCGACCCCGAGCAGGCCGACGTCCGTGGCGGGATCGAGGGGCAGGCCGAAACCCGCGAGCGCCTGCGCCGGCTCGTCGGCGATCTGGGCCAACTCCCGGAGCGCCAGCGCGGCGCGCTGATCATGCGCGAGCTGAACGGGATCGGCTTTGCCGAGATCGGGGCCGCCTTCGGGATCTCGGAGGCGGCCGCGAAGCAGACCGTCTACGAGGCGCGGACGTCCCTGCACCGGATGGCTGAGGGACGCGACATGGACTGCGAGCCGGTTCGAGAGGCGATCTCCTCGGACGACCGGCGCCGGCTGCGAGGCCGCCGAATTCGCGCCCACCTGCGCGAGTGCACGGGGTGTCGCGACTTCGAGGCCTCGATCGCCGAGCGCCGGGCCGATCTCGCGGTCCTCGCGCCCCCGATCGCCCTGCCCGCGGTGCTCGCGGCGCTGCACGCCGCGCTCGCCGGAGCCGGTGGCGCGGCGGCCGGAGGCGGTGCCGCGGTCGGCACCGGGACGATCGGCGCGGCGGCGGCGGCGAAATCCATCGCCGCGGTACTCGCGACCATCGCCATCGCCGGCGGCGCGGCCGAGGTCGGCGGCCTGGTCCATTTCGGCGGCTCCGGCGACGCTCGGGCAGGCGACCCTGCCGAAACGGGCCGACCGGCGACCGGCCGCGATCCGATCGGTGCGCCCCTGAGCGACACCTCGCCGCACCCGTTCGTGCCGCCGGCCGGTGCCGCCGGCGTGCGGCCCCTCGACGGTGAGGCACGCGCCCGCCGCCGCGGGCCGGATCGCTCCACCAGCCGGGATCACGGCAGCCGGGGCGCCGCACCGGCGGATCTGGCCGGCGGACAGGATCCCCCGGGCCAGGCGGCAACCCCGCCCGGGCAGTCCCTGACACCGCCGGGGCAGGAGCAGGTCCCGCCGGGGCAGGCCTCGACGCCGCCCGGACAATCCGAGGCCCCGCCCGGTCAATCGCATACCCCGCCCGACCAATCGCAGGCGGCGGACCCGCCGGGGCAGGAGCAGGTCCCGCCGGGCCAGTCACGCATTGCCCCCGGGCAGGGAGGCACGCCGCCGGGCCAGGCCGACATAGATCTCGCAGAGCAGGAGCCGGCGACCTCGAACGGCAACGCCGCCGGGCACTCGAAGTAGGTCCTTACCTCCGGCCGGCGCACCCGTTTTGGGGTCGAGAGGGGTCACGCGGCCCCGTAACGCGATCGACCACAGGAGGTCCGGATGACGAAGCGAGTGATGATCGGCGCGGCCTGCGCGACGCTGTTCGCAGGGGCGTCGCTGGCGGGCGCCAAGCCCCACGAGAGCGAGCACGGCAACCAGGGCAACCACGGCTCGAGCGCCGCGGCGAAGCTCTGCGCGGCCTCGAAGAAGGCCGACCACGCCGCCTTCCGCGCGGTATGGGGCAAGCACGCGATGCGCGACTGCATCCGCGCGAACCGTGACACGCAGCCGTCTGCCGTCGCGGAGCACACGAGCGACTTCGTCAACGCTGCGCAGGAGTGCCGGACCGAGCGTGACCTCGACCCCGAGGCCTTCGAGCTCAACTACGGGACCAACGCGAACCACCGAAACGCGTTCGGCAAGTGCGTCTCAACCCGGGCCCACGAGCACCACGACGACGGCGAGACCGCGTGACCGCTCGCCTGCGACGGGGCGTGGCGGTCGCGATCGCGGCCGCCACGCTGCTCGTGCTCTCGCCGGCGCTCGCCTCGGCGGCGACCGCCGACCTCGGCCTCGGGCTCTCGGACGGTCCGGACCCGGTCACGGCCGAGACCGAGCTCGCCTACACGATCGAGGTCACCAACGCCGGGCCTGAGGCGGCGACCGAGGTCCTGGTCGCCGACGACCTGCCGGCTCAGATCGAGTTCGTGTCAGCCACCCCGGCGCAGGGCTCGTGCGGGCGTCGCGGCGGCAAGCTCACCTGCCAACTCGGCACGATCCAAAGCGGAGCCGCAACGACGATCGAGATCCGGTTGGTGCCCCGGAAGGCGGGAACGCTCGTCAACACTGCGACCGTCTCGACCGCGGACACCGACCCCGAGGCGGCGAACGACACGGACAGCGAGTCGACCACGGTCCTTCCGGCGGCGCCGCTGCCGACCTGCGCCGGTCACAAGGCGACCATGGTCGGAACCGAGGGCCCGGACCAGCTCACCGGGACCGAGAAGCGCGATGTGATCGCCGCTCTCGGCGGCGACGACCTCGTCACCGGGCTCGGCGGCAACGACCTCATCTGCGGGGCGTCCGGCAACGACGTCGTCCGCGGCAAGGCGGGCGCCGACCTGCTTCGGACCGGAGGGGGGAGCGACCGGGTCAAGGGCGGTGGCGGGCCCGACACCCTGCGTGCCGGGGGCGGGCCCGACCGCCTTTCCGGCGGCGCCGGGGACGACCTGCTCCGCGCAGGGGGCGGCGCGGACAGCTGTGTCGGCGGCCGCGGCCGCGACACGGAGCGGAGCTGCTAGCTCCGCGGCGGGGACGCATCCACGCGGCACCGGCTGGCCCCAGGGTCGGCCGGTGTCGTGTCCCGCCGGACGGTCGCGGGCTTCAGACCACCCGAAGTGACTTCGGCAGCGAGCTCAGGTTGCGGTGGCCGTCGTCGGTGACCACGACGAGGTCCTCGATCCGGATCCCGAATTTCCCGGGCACGTAGACGCCGGGCTCGACCGTGACCACGTCGTTCGCGGCGAGCACGTCCTCGGAGCGCTTGCCGAGCCGCGGGGCCTCGTGGATCTCGAGCCCCACCCCGTGGCCGAGCCCGTGGCCGAAGTGCTCTTCGTGGCCGCCGTCGCGGATCACGGCGCGGGCCGCCTCGTCGGCCTGCTCGCCGTCGATTCCCGGGCGAATCGCCTCCAGCCCCGCCGCCTGGGCGGCCTCGACGAGCTCGTAGGCCTCGCGCGCCTCCGCCTCGGGCTCGCCGGCGGCGAAGGTACGGGTGCAGTCCGAGCAGTAGCCGTCGACCATCGCTCCCATGTCCCAGACGACGAGCTCGCCGGCGCCGATCTCGCGGTCGGAGGCCTCGGCGTGCGGCAGGGCGCCGTTCGGGCCCGCGGCGACGATCGCCGTGAACGACGGCGCGGCGCGGCGCTCGCGCATCGCCGCCTCGGCGGCGCGAAGGACATCGCGCTCGGTGCGGCCCGCGAGGCCGGCCTCGAGCACCGCCTCGTAGACCTCGTCGGCGAGCCTCGCGGCCTCCGCGATCGCCGCGAGCTCGCCGGGATCCTTCTGCCGGCGCAGCTGCTCGACCAGGCCGCCGGCCGCGACCAGCTCGACGCCGTCGCCGAGCTCCTGCTCGAGCTTGGCGAGGTTGGCGACGCTGGTGGCGGCGTCGTCGAAGCCGACCCGCCCGCTGCAGGCGCGAGGCGAGCTCCGGCAGCAGGCGGCTCTCGGCGATCGCCCGGTCGAACGCGTCGCCGACCTCCTTCTCGGCCCGCTCGGTGTAGCGGAAGTCGGTGATCATGGTCCGGGTCTCCGGGCCGATCAACGCCACGGCGCTGGTGCCGGTGAAGCCGGTGAGCCAGCGGACGTTCGCGATCGCGTCGGGGCCCGAGTCCCCCGGGCGCACGAGGTCGCCGACGATCAGCTGGTCGAGCTCGCGCTCGGCGACCAGGGCGGTGAGCCGCTCGGCGCGCTCGGCGCTCATACCCCGAGCTCCCGGGTGAGCAGCTCGAGCGCGTCGCGGTAGCCGTCGGCGCCCTTGCCCGAGACCCGCGCCACCACCAGCCCCTCGAGCACCGAGCGGCGCCGCCACTCCTCGCGCTCGGCGACCGCCGAGAGGTGGACCTCGACCGCCGGCACGCCGGCGCTCTCGAGCGCGTCGCGGATCGCGTAGCTGTAGTGGGTCCAGGCGCCGGGGTTGAGGACAGCGGCGTCGGCGACCTCGGGCAGCCGGTGCAGGCGCTCGACGTAGTCGCCCTCGTGGTTGGTCTGAAAGAAGGCCACCTCGAGGTCGAGGTCGCGGCCGAAGCGCTTGATCTTCGTCTCCAGCTCGGGCAGCGTCCCCTCACCGTAGTGCTCGGCCGGGCGGCTGCCGAGCATGTCGAGGTTGACGCCGTGGAGGACCTCGACCCGGTTGTGGGCTGTCGCGGTCATCGGCTGTCGGCGGTGAGCGCCTGCACGGCGTCTCTGACCCTATCCCGATCCAGGTGCTCTCCCACGACCGCCTCGCCCGGGCGCGCGCAGAGCACGAAGGCGACGCCGCCGGCATCGCGCTTCTTGTCGAGCTCGACCGCGGCCAGCACCTCGTCGACCGCCACCGACCCGTCGAGGCGCGTCGGCAGGCCCTGCCGTACGAGGATCTCCTCGACCTCCGCTCGCAGCTCCGGGGCGCCCGAGAGCTCGAGTGCGGCCAGCAGGCCGAGCCCGACCGCCTCGCCGTGGCGGTAGCGCGAGTAGCGCGTCGTCGCCTCGATCGCGTGACCGACGGTGTGCCCGAGGTTGAGCACCGCGCGCCGGCCGGCGTCGCGCTCGTCGGCGGCGACGATCTCGAGCTTCACCCGGGCGCAGGCGAAGATCAGCTCGTCCAGCGCGCCCGGGTCGAGGCGGTCGACCGCCCGCGCCCGCTCCCACAGCGCACCGCCCGCGATCAGGCCGGTCTTCAGGACCTCGACGAACCCCGCCGCGAGCTCCTCGCGCGGAAGCGTCTCGAGCGTCGACGGGTCGGCGATCACCGCCTCGGGCAGGTGATAGACGCCGACGTAGTTCTTCGCCTCGGGGAGGTCCACGCCGGTCTTGCCGCCGTAGGCGGAATCCACCTGGCCGACGAGCGTCGTCGGTACCTGGACGACCCCGATTCCGCGCTGGTAGACCGCGGCGCAGAATCCGGCGAGGTCGCCGACGACGCCGCCGCCGAGGGCGAGCAGGTGATCGGAGCGCGTCACCCCGAGCCCGGCGAGCTCGCCGAGCAGCCGCTCCGCCTCAGCGAGCGTCTTCGCCGACTCGCCCGGCTCGACCTCGAGCCGAGCCGCCACCGGGCCCAGGCGCTCGCCGTAGAGGGCGGCGACCGTCGCGTCGCTGACGCAGACCGCGCGGCCCTCGAGGCCGATCGCCGCGAGCGCGACGGGCGCGGCGTCGAGCAGCCCGCGGCCGACGAAGGCGGGGTAGTCCCCGGAGGTCGAGCGCGCCCAGAGCATCCGCGTCCCGGCGGGCAGCTCGCGCAGCGCCAGCAGCGCCGGCAGGGCGGTAGCCGCGGCGTCGTCGCGACCTGGGACGACGGCATCGGCGCGCGCCTCGTAGAGCGGCGTGCGCTCGGCGAGCAGGGCGTCGAAGCGCTCGCGGTCCGCGGCCAGCGGCCGCCTGCCCTCCACCCGCGCCCACGAGGTCTCGGCATCGACCTCGAGCCAGACCACGGTGTGCCGGTCGAGCGCCGCTCGGACGCGCTCGGAGAGCACGCTGCCGCCGCCGAGCGCCACGGCCGCGCCGCCGGCGCGATCGAGCAGCTCGGCCACCGCTGCCTCCTCGCGGCGGCGGAATTCCGCCTCGCCCTCGGCGGCGAAGAACTCCGCGATCGACGTTCCGAGCTCGGCCTCCAGCAGCTCGTCGGCGTCGAAGACCTCGAGCCCGGCGGCGCGTGCGGCGCGCAGGGCGCGCGACTTGCCCGCGCCCATGAAGCCGATGAAGACGAGCGCGGGGCTGCTTCGGTCTACCGCCGCCAATCGATCCGCTCCCGGTACGCCCCGACGGCGGCGAGAACGTCATCGATGTGGTCGCCGCCGAACTTCTCCAGGTAGCAGCGGGCGAGGACGAGCGCGACCATCGCCTCGGCCACCACTCCCGCCGCCGGGACCACGGTCGAGTCGGTGCGCTCGCGCATCGCCTGGGCGGGCTCCTTGGTCTCGGTGTCGACCGAGCGCAGCGGCTTGGTGAGGGTCGAGATCGGCTTCAGCGCGCCGCGGACGACGAGCGGCTCGCCGTTCGACATCCCGCCCTCCACCCCGCCGGCGCGGTTGGTCTCACGGTGATAGCCGCGCTCCGCGGTCCAGAAGATCTCGTCGTGTGACTCCGAGCCGGGCAGGGCCGCGACCTCCCACGCCTCACCGATCGACACCCCCTTGACCGCCTGGATCGAGACCACGGCCTGCGCCAGGCGCCCGTCGAGGCGGCCGTCCCAGCTCGCGTAGGAGCCGAGGCCCGGAACGAGCCCGAAGGCCCTGACCTCGAACACTCCGCCGAGGCTCTCGTTCGCCTTTCGCAACCGGTCGATCTCGGCGACCATCGCCCCCTCGGCGTCCGGGTCGAGGCAGCGCACGGGCGAGTCGTCCACCGCGGCGAAGTCCTCGGGCCCGAGGTCGTCGCGCTCGGCGGCGGCGACCGACGCGATCCGCAGCACGTGGCTATGGACACTGACGCCGAGCGCGGCGAGCAGCTCCTTCGCCAAGGCCCCCGCCGCCACCCGGGCGGCGGTCTCCCGGGCGCTGGCGCGCTCGAGCACGTTGCGGACGTCGGTGTGGCCGTACTTCTGCGTCCCGACGAGGTCGGCGTGGCCGGGCCTCGGCAGGTGCGACTCCTCGCCCTCCTCGTCGACCGGCCACGGGTTCATCCGCTGCTCCCAGTTGGCGTAGTCGCGATTGGCGACCAGGAGCGCCACGGGGCTGCCGAGGGTGCGGCCGTGACGGATCCCGGAGCGGACCTCGACCGCGTCGCGCTCGATCTTCATCCGCCCGCCGCGCCCGTGGCCGAGCTGGCGGCGTGCCATCTCGCGGTCGATCCGGTCGCGATCGAGCTCCAGCCCGGCGGGCAGCCCCTCGACGATTGCCACGAGGCCCGGCCCGTGCGACTCGCCGGCTGTGGTGAAGCGGAGTGCGGCCATGCGGCCGCTCAATCTAGATGAGTGACTGGCGGCCGGCCTAGGTGCCGCCTCCGGCCACGTTCTCGAACGTGCCCGGGAAGCCGGCTGCCGCCAGGTCGGTGCTGTTGAAGACGTCGATGTTGCCTGCCTGGTCGACGAGCTCGAGGCGGATCTTCCAGGTCCCGGTCGCCGACCCGCGCGGAATCGTGATGCTCGCGGAGTAGGTCCCATCCTCCGGCGTCCCCGAGGTCCGGGTGAGCGCCCTCTCTCCCCCTGGCTGGTTCACGGAGTCGGTGAACACGATCTTCGAGGCGGTCGCGTCGATGCCCGAGAGAGCGTCGGTGGCAGCGAGCGTGACGTCCACCCGCTGCGCGGACTGCGCGGTGTTGATCTGCGCCGGGGTGCGGTTGAAGGCGGTCAGCGTCGGCAGCGCCGCGTCGCCGGGGCCCGTCTGGGTGAACGAGCCGTCGGGGCCGAGCTCCGCGGGGGTGAGGAGGGTCTCGTTGGCGGCGGCGTCGACCAGCAGCAGGCCCACGGTCCATGTCCCCTGCGGCGAGTAGCGCGGGATCGTGACGCTGGCGTGGTAGGCGCCATTGGTCGGTGTTCCCGAAACCAGCTGCAGCGAGGTCTCGATCGCCTGTTGGCCGCCGGGGCCGTTGACGACCACCATCGAGGCCGCCTGGTCGATGCCGGCGAGGTCGTCGGTGGCGGTGAGGTCGAAGCCGATCGCCGCCGGCGCCGTCGAGGTATCGATCGAGTGCGGCGCGGCGCTGAAGCTCGTCAGCGTCGGCGACTCGGTGTCGTCGGAGCCGGTCTGCTCGAAGGCGTGCTCGAGCCCGGCGGCGGCGAGATCGGCCGAGGTCATCAGCTCCTGATTTCCCGAGAGGTCGGCCACCTGCAGGTCGACCGTCCACGTCCCCTGGGCCGAGAAGCGCGGCAGGGTGATCGACGCGGTGTAGGTGCCGCTCTGCGGCCCTCCGGAGTCCAGGTCGAGCTGGTCGCTGAAGCTCGGGGCGCCGGCGGGAGCGTGAACGAGGACGCTCGAGGCGGCGGCATCGACCCCGGCGCCGGGGTCGTCGAGGCTGATCGTGAAGTCGACGGTGCGCGCGGCGCCGGAGGTGTCAACCGAATCGGGTTCGATCGCGATCGTCGTCACCGCCGGCGGAGAGCCGTCGCAATTGCCGGCGAAGGTGTTGATCCCGGTGCCGCCGTCGCAGTTGTTGGCTCCGGTGCCGCCGTCGAGCAGGTCGTCGCCCGGGCCGCCGAAGATGTCGTCGTCGGCGGCGTCGCCGAAGAGCGAGTCCTGTCCGTTCTCGCCGGTGATCCGGTCGTTGCCGTCGCCCGCCGAGATCGTGTCGTCGCCGTTGCCGGCGGCGATCGCGTTGTCGCCCGGGGTGCCGGTGATCGAGTCCGCCTGGGCGGAGCCGATCGCGTTCGCGAACCCGAGCAACGTGTCGGCGCCGTCGCCGCTGGTCGCCCCGCCGGTGAGGTCGGCGATCACGCCATTGGGGGACCCGGCGAAGGTGACCGTGTCCTGGCCGCCGCCGCCGTCGAGGACGTTGGCGCCGGCGTCGCCCGCGAGCGTGTCGCCGCGTGGGGATCCGAGCAGGCGCTCGACCGCGACGAGCGCGTCGTGGCCCTGGCCGTCGGCGGCGCCCGCGCGCAGGTCGGCCTCGATCGGATTGGCCGCGTCCGCGTAGGAGGCGGTGTCGGAGCCGGCGCCGCCCTCGAACGTGTCGTCGCCGCCCTCGCCGGCGAGGGTGTCGTCGCCGCCCGCGCCGGCGATCCGGTTGCCGGCGCCGTCACCGGCAAGCCGGTCGGCGTTCTCGGAGCCGCTCAGGTCCTCGAACCCGGTCAGCGCGTCGCTCCCGTCGCCGGTCGCAGTGCCCGCACCGAGGTTGGCGTCGATTGCGGCCGGGGCCCCGGCGAAGGAGATCGTGTCGCGACCGGAGCCCCCGTCGAGGACGTTGTCGGCGTCGTCGCCGGCGATCGTGTCGTCGTGCGCCGTGCCGGTGAGGTTCTCGATCCCGGAGATCGCGTCGGTGCCGTCGCCGGTCACCGTGCCCGCCCTGAGATCGGCGCTGACCGGATTTGCGAGCGGCGCGTAGCTGGTGCTGTCGACGCCGCCCTGGCCCTCGAGCACGTCATCGGCCTGCAGGCCGATGACTTCGTCGTTGCCGTCGCCGCCGCTGAGCCGATTCGGGCCCGCGTCGCCCACCAACCGGTCGTCGAAGGCGGACCCCGTGACGTTCTCGACCGCGAGCAGGGTGTCGTCTCCGTCGCCGCTCGCCGTCCCGGCCGCAAGGTCGACGACCAGAGGCGCCGGTGAGCCGGCGAGGCCGGCGACGTCGACGCCGGCCTGTCCCTTGAACTTGTCGTTGCCCTTGCCGCCGGTGAGCGTGTCGTCGCCGGGCCCGCCGGCGAGCGAGTCGTCGCCGGACTTGCCGGTGAGCGAGTCGGTTCCGGCGCCGCCCTTGAGCACGTCGTTGCCCGCCTTGCCGATCAGCACGTCGTCGCCGCCCTTGCCGCAGAGGACGTCCTTCTTCTTCGTCCCCTTGAGCACGTCCACCCCGCGCCCGCCCTTGTCGGTGCACTTCTTCGCCTCGGCGGCGGCGGATCCGGCGAGCATCGCGGTGCAGACGAGCAGCAATCCGCCCGTGGTCCGGAGGCCGCGGCGGCGGAGCGGTGACGGATGATGGGAAGTCACGTTCACGATCAGCTACTTGACCGTTACTCGGACTTCAGCTCCACATCCCGTATAGCGAGCAGCCTCAAGTCGTACGTCTGTCCGTCCGGTCCGAAGCTGAGCGTCGCGGTCTCGTTCTTCTCCAGGGTGATGTAGAGGCAGTTCTCGGGCGCCGGCACGCAGGCTCCGCTCCCGGAGACCATGGTCGCGTCCCTGGCGATGACGAAGGCGGCGCGCTTGCCGGTCTCGTCGGTGCCCAGGTAGGCGACCACCGGCGTCGCGGCGTCGGGCAGGATCGTCATCGGCTTCACGTTCTCGCGCAGCCTCGGGTCGCCCTGAAGCCCGATCGTCAGGTCCACCCGGCGGGTGACCAGGTGCTCGACCACGTCGACGTCCTCGTCGGTGGGCTGGTTCTGCCCGTGGTGGCCATCGCCATGACCACCGTCGGTCTCGGTCGTCGTCTCGGTGGTCTCGGTCGTCTCCGTCGTCTCCGTCGTCGTCTCGCCGGTCGGCGCGCTCACCGATCCGTCGCCGGTGGAGGCGGAGACGCTGCTCGAGGTCGAGCTGGTCGAGTCGGTGGCCCCGGCGCTCGCCTCGGTGGACGACGCGGGGTCCTTCGCCGGCGGGAGCGCGAACACGGGCTCGAACGGGTTCGTCGACTTCAGCTTCGCGAGGCGCTTGCGGTAGTTGCGAACGTCGACGGAGTCATCGGCGAGCACCGCTGCGGTCAGCTCCGAAGCGTCTCCGCCGGTCGAGGCGACGACGGGAGGCGGTGCGTCCGAGCTCGGGTCGCTGCTGAGCAGGACCGGGACCGCGACGAGCGCGACGAGCAGGGCGACAGCGGGAAGCAGGAGGTGGCGGTCGCGCAGGTCGCGGTAGACGTCGGAGACGAACTGCGGCGGCTTGATCTCCGGGCCGCGCTTGAGCTCGGGCCGCTTGAACTGAGGCCGCTTGATCTTCGGGAGCTTGAGCTGTCTCAATTCGACACCACCGCCGCCGCCGCGGCCGGGTCGGTACTCGGCGCCACCGGCGGTGCGATCACGGGCGTCCCGGCGCTCGGTCCATCGGCTGTCGCGCCCGCGGTGACCCCCTGGTCGGCGGGGCTCAGGTAGCTGGTCGCGGAAACGCTCGCGACCAGATCGGGGAGCCCCTTCGGGCCCGGGGTCAGGCTGAAGCCGTCGATCGTCAGCAGCCGCCCGTGCACCGAGGTCCGCTCGCCGTGCGAGTCGACCATGTCATCGACGCTGCCGAAGAAGTCAGCGATGTCGAAGAAGCCGCCGCTGAACTCCATCTGGTAGGGCATCACGGGGAGCCCGGCCGGCCCGACGGTCGCGCCCAGGGGCAGCAGCGCGGCGGTCGCCTCCGTGGCGGTCGCGTCCGTCGTCGTCGTCACGGGCGCCGCCGCGGCCCCGGTGCCGGCCTCGAGCGTGATCGAGCGGAAGCCGACGTTCGAGCGCCCGGAGAGCGTCTGCATCTGGGTCAGCAGGCTGGGCGTGTCGGCGTCGACCGGCACCGCCTTGCCCAGCGTGACCAGCTTGCGGTAGTTCGAGTGGAAGTCCTTCTTCGCCGCGGCGCCGGCGGCAGCCTCGGCCTCGGAGTCGGTCACCTGGGATTCGAGCGCGGTCACCTGATCGTTGAGATCGGACGCCTCCTCGCGCTTCGGCGCCAGGATCAGGAAGTAGAAGCCGACGGCGATGCCCACCAGCGCGACTCCGACGAGGATCAACCGGTCGCTGGACTTCATTCGCCATCCACCCCCACGGCGGACGCTCCCGACTTGGCCTTGGAGATCTGCTCGTTCGCCGAGTCAACCGCGCTCTGCTGCTCGCTCTGGGTGGCGGTCTCGGTCGGCGTGGTCGAGGTCGTGGTGGTCGGAGCCGCGGTGGTCGTCGTCGGCGCCGGGGTCGTGGTCGTCGGCGCCGCGGTCGGCGTCCCGGTGGCGCCGGCGGCGGCGGCCAACGGGATCGGGACCGCGTCGAAGGCGACAGTGATCTCGAACTTCGCGATCGAGGCCTTGGTCTGACAGTCGTCGGTGGCGGCGTCTGCCGACGAGGCGGCCGCGGAGGCGGAGTCCGACGCGCCGAGCGCCGAGCTCTGCATCCCGACCCGGGTGACCCCGTCGATGTCCTTGAGCGCGGCGAGGAAGGCGGCGACGCCCTCCTGGCCCTCGGCGCAACCGTCGATCAGCAGCGAGGGCCCGGAGATCGAGTCGCTCGAGCTCGACGAGGACGAGGCTGCGCCCAGAGCCACGTTCGACGAGGCGGTCCCGGTGAGGTTGAGGAGCGTGACCCGGGGCGGGATCACGAGCGCGAGCTCGTTGAGTACGCGCTGCCAGTCGAACCGGGTCTGGGCGAGCGAGCTCACGGTCTCGGCGCGCGCCTGCGAGACGCTGGCGAAGTTCGTGTACGGGGCGAGGTCGGTCGAGGTGGTCTGCGCCTGCGCCTGGCGTGCCTGCAGCGTGGTCAGCTGCGCCTTGCTGTCCTTGATGTCGTTGTTGGTGAGGACGACGAGGACGACGGCGATCAGCCCGAGCGCGAGCACGCCGAGAATCGCGTAGGAGGCGACCCCGGCCCGCAGGGGGGCGTGGTCGCCGCGGCGGTCCTCGGCCGGGATCAGGTTGACGGGGCGCACGGTCAGCTCTCCAAACCGAGGCCGTAGGCGAGGGTCAGCCGGCGAGCCGCGCGACCGGGGACGCCACGGAGGCCGTCCGGAACCGCGGCCCGCAGGGGCACCGGCAGGTCGGCCTGGAGCCGCGCGACGAGCCCGGGGATGTTGGTGCCGGGGCCGGAGACGACGACGTCGTCGACTCGGACCGCGTCCTCGAAGGCTGCGTAGTACTCGAGCGAGCGCCGGAGCTCGTCGACGAGCGTCCCGACGCCGGTATCGAGCGCGGCGCGGGTCGCGGCGACGATCTCGGGATCGCCCTTGATCTCCTCCGGCGGATCCTCGAGCCCGACGTGCAGCAGCCACTGGCGGGCGTGCTCGAGGTTGAGCCCGCTGTTGGCGACCAGCGACTGCGCGATCCCCTCGATCCCGAAGCCGAGCACCCGGCTGAAGACGCAGTAGTTCTCCCGAGCGACGGCGAGGTTGGTGACGTCTCCGAGGTGGCAGAAGAGGGTTCCCGCCGGCACCGCATCCTCACTCGCGGCGGCGTCCGGGGCGGGAGCCGGCGCGCTCCGGGAGAGCGCCCGGATCAGGGCGAAGCTCGAGTGATCGATGCCCACCAGCCGCAGCCCGGCGCGGCGGACGGCGTCCATCAGCACCCCGAGCATCTCCCGGCGGGCTGCCACGACGACCGCCTCGATCCCCTCGCCCTGGCGTCCGGGCGCCGGCGGGATCACCTGCCAGTCGAGGACCGCGTCCTCGAGCGGCATCGGGATGTGGTCCTGCGCGGCAAAGCGGACCGCCGAGTCGAGCTCGGAGGCGTCGTCGATCGCCGGCAGCCGCAGGGTGCGGACCGCGACCCGCTGGTTGGCGATCCCGATCCGCACGTCCCGGGACAGCTTCTGGCTCGTGAACATCGCCTTGATCGCGGCGCCGAGCGCCTCCGGGTCCTGGACCTCACCGTCACGCATCGCGCCCGACGGCAGCGGGGCGATGTCGTAACGGGACACCGTGATACCACCGTTCACCTGGAGCTCGGTGGCGGCGATGCTGTCGGCCTCGATGTCGAGACCGACGACGCCGCGCTGGCGCCCGAGCGGCTGCGTGAACGGGTTCTTGAGGCTGCGAGTCAACATGGGACGGGAGGCTGGGCGCAAGGCCCTCGCAGACCACAATCGGCGCAAACACCTCCCGACTTGAGCGCGGGGACCGCGACTACCGCGCAGGCGCGGTCCCGGAGGTCCGGGTTAGGTGAAGGTGTCCAGGTACCAGTCGACGATCTCGTCGCCGAACCAGAGGCCGACGACCCCCCCGAGAGCGAGGAACGGACCGAACGGGACGGCGCTCTTGCGCGCTCCCGCACCCTCGCGCGCGATGATCGCGATCCCGACCAGCGAGCCCGCGATCAGGCCGACGAGCACCGCCGGCGCGATCGAGCGCCCGAGGTAGATGGCCATCATCGCGACCAGCTTCGCGTCCCCCATCCCCATCCCGCGGGGGTAGGCGAGCGCGATCAAGAAGAAGGCGCCGCCCGCGGCCGCGATCGCGATCGCCCGCTGATCGAGGTCGCCGAGGTCGAAGGCGAGCACGATCGCGAGCCCGGCGATCGCGCCGGCGAGGACGAAGGCGTTCGGGATGATCCGCAGCTCGAGGTCAGTCAGCGTGATCGCGACCAGCACGGCGCACAGGACGAGCCCGAGCGTCAGCTCGCCGGCGTCGTCGGTCCCGATCGCGAGCACGGTTCCCGCCCAGAGCACCCCCAAACCGGCTTCGGTAAGCGGATAGCGAGCGGAGATCGGCTCGCCGCAGTGCCGGCACCGGCCGCGCAGCAGCAGCCAGGAGACGATCGGGATGTTGTCGTAGGCGGCAATCCGCTCGCCGCAGCCCGGACAGCGCGAGCGCCCGGTGACGAACCCCTCCCCCCGCGGGACGCGGTGGGCGATCACCGTGATCAGGCTGCCGATCACGGCCCCGGCCACGAACGCGATTGCCGCTGCACCCATCATCGCGGCCGGACCCTAGCCGCGCCGCACGACGCCTGGATCGATCACCGCGTCTAGCAGGCGATCGACGTGTCGGGGCTGCCCTGTACACAGCCCGTCTCCCGCACCACCCGCCAGCTCGCCGAGGCGAGGTCGAACAGGTACGGGGGCTGCTGGACGGCGAGCCGGTCGTCGTAGGTGTAGTTCTTCAGATAACCGGTGACCGAGCTGCCGCCCGACGTTGTGCCCACGGTGCCGCGGAAGAGCTGTGCGATCACGCCATTCACGACGAGGCCGCCGCTCGGCGGGCTGCCGCCGATCGGTGCGCCGCAATCGAAGTTGTCAACGATGAACGAGTGGTTGAGCGCCAGCACCGCGGCGTCGATCCGCAGGCTGCTGAACGTCTGGCTGCTCACGTTGGACGCAGATCCGCACTGCCCCTGGGTGGTGCCCGAGCGGGTGCTGACGCCGTGCATCACGCGAATGAAGTTGTTGGCGACGAAGCCCGAGACCGCCGGCCCCGTGAGGTTGGTGGTCACGGAGCCGTCGATGATGATGTCGTTGGCCGCGGCGATCGTCACCGAGGTGCTGTAGTTGCCGGAGATGTAGACGTTGCCGCAGGTCGAGGTCTTGTCGTAGACGTTCGCCGACTGCGAGAAGTAGGGCGAGTAGCTCGCCGAGCAGGTCCCGCTGGTGACGTAGATGATCGGGTCGTTGACCAGGTTCACCGTCTGCGCCGCGCCCCCGCGGACGCTCACGGTGGCCGTGTTCCCATTCAGCGTGATGTCCGTGGTCCCGCTGTAGACCTTGCCGTCCTGCTGTGCGTACGTGAGCAGCTGGGAGTTGTCAGGTGGCGCGTTGATGAACGGCGCGTTCTCGATCAGATCCCCGTTGAGGACGGCCCGGTTCTGACAGCCTGAGGTAGGGATCATCCCGGGGGCCGTCGGCGGGCCCGGAGCCGTCGTGAGCACGTTGTCGGTCCCGCCCGGTCTGCCGAAGGTCGGCGCGCCGCAGATCGAGTACTGGTCCTGGGTGTACATGGGACCGTTCAGCGTGTCGTTGGTGATCCAGCTGATCACCCCGCAGTCCGACGGGCGCCCGTCGCGCAGGAAGGCCGCGCAGTCCTGCTTGCTCGCCGGGTCGGCGTAGGTGTTGGGGTCGAGCGTCTCGTAGACGGAGTACCAGAGGAAGTCGAGCGGCGAGTCGCGACGGAAGCTGGCGACGATCGTCCGCGTCGCCTTCGTCGCCCCGCTGGCGTCGGCGACGGTCCCGGTGAACTTCATCCGGAAGGTCCCGGTGGCGAAGTCGATCATCGTCCCCACCGGGCTCGCCGTGTTACAGGTGGAGGCCCCGTTCGACGGCACCGGCGCGTAGGAGTATTTGGTCGTGCTCGGGCCGCCCGGGACCTTGATCGCCGCCTGCGTGGGACACGTCTGCCAGAGCTCGGTGTTCTTGTTCAGCTTGTAGACGAAGTTGGCGAGGCCGGCGCGCGCCGCGTAGTAGGCGCGCTTGCCGTCGACATCGTGCTGCGTGTTGCCGATGTCCCCGTTGGCGGCGACGAAGGCGGCGGCGATCATCAGCGTGGTCACGGTGAGCACGATCAGCGCCAGCAGCATCGTGAAGCCGTCCTCGGCGGCCGCTCTCGTGCGCAGGATCACGCGCATGGCGGCACCGTCGGCAGGTTGCCCTCGCTGGGGACCGGCGTGAGGCGCAGGACGACCGTGTCCTGCATCGTCACCGGGTTCTCGATCGTCGTGTTGTCGCCGAGCTTGCCGGCGGCGCCGGCCTCGAGCGTGATCGTCACCGCGGAGATCAGCTTCGCGTCCGCGGCAGACAGCCCGCTGGTGGCGGGCGCGCGGCTGCGGTCGGCGGCCGAGTTGTAGGGGATCGTGTTCGCCGGCACGGCGCCCCCCGCGCTGGTGGTCACCCCCGTCGGCAGCGTCGCGGTCCCGTCGAGCAGGATCATGAACGGGTTCCCCGCGGCGTCCAGGTACTGGTTGCCGGTCTGGTCGGCCGCGATCCCGTACTTGTAGTAGCGGAAGATCGGGGTCGTGCCGACCCTGGCCGCGTGATCGAGGAGCACGCGGCTGGCCGAGGCGGTGGACGAGAAGGTCCAGTTCGGCGCCGTGCCGCCGGTCACGGGGTACGTCCTGTCGATCAGCGATCCGGTGGGCTTCCCGGCGTCCTGGGTCCAGTTGATCACGTGCAGCTCCGGGGTCAGGCTCGCCGCGGAACCGAACTTGGAGACGAACGCGATCTGGTTGTCGGTGCTCCCGAGGGTCGGCTTGCTCGCGTCGTAGGGCTGGATCGGGGTCACGTTCTCCGAGACGCAGCTCGAGCGCAGCCGGGTCTCGATCAGCCCCATGGCCGCCCGGGCGCGCTGGGTCGCGTCGACCTTCGCGAACACCCTCGTCGTCTGGCGCAGGGTCAGGTCCTGAAAAGCGAACAGGGCCAGGGCAACGACGATCGAGCAGAGCAGGACCACCAACAGCTCGGTCAAGGTGAACCCGGACTCGTCGGTGCGGATCCGGCGGAGGACGGCCCGCGCGCCCATCAGCAGAACCCCGAGGTGGTGGGCGTCGTGTTCGAGATCGCGACCGCGTTCGAGTTCTGCGCCGTGAAATTCGTGTTCGCGCGGTTGGAGATCGTGAACTTGCGGAAGTTGCCCGGGTTCGTCGTGCTGGTGCCCTGGAACTGGTAGTCGGCGCAGATCGAGTACGTGCCGTAGGGCTGTCCCGGGAACCGCAGCCATCCGCCCGTGGTCGACGCGTAGGTGCTCAGGACCTCCGGCTGCCAGGTCTGACCGCAGCTGTCCGTGAGCTCGACGTGCGCCGGTCTGACCCGGGTTCCGCCATAGGTGACGTCGACCAGCATCGCGGGCAGTCGGACCGCGGAGGTGCCGGTCGCGCTCCCCGTCAGCCCCGGCCCGACGGTGACGTTCCGCTGATTCGCAGTCAACGGGGGCTTCGCTGCCGCGCAGCTGCCGGCCCAGACCGTGTAGTTGTTGGCGTAGTTGCCGGGGGTCGAGACCATGAACGGGAACAGGGTCTGGGGCGTCGTGATCGAGCTCGCCGGCGAGCCCGGGGTGGTCACCCCCGGCGTCGCCATGCCGGCGTTGAACCAAGAGAGCGACGGCGCGAGCTGGTTCGGAATGGTCGTCGACCCGATCGTGGTGCTGAAGCCCGCGGTCGCCCGGCCCGCCTGCCCGAGCGTGAACTGCGCCGTGGACGTGTTGCCCGCGGTCGTGGTCAGGCTCTGCGCCGGCGAGGCGTTGCCGTCCTTGTCGACGTAGCCCGCGAGCGCGGGCGTCGCCGTGTAGTCGCCCACCGGCAGCACGCTGAAGATCGTGCATCCCTCCGCGTCCGTGGTTCCGAAGCGCCTCACCGCCGAGTTGTTGGGCTGCGCCCCGGCGACGTCGATCTTGACTCCCGAGACGGCGGCGGCGTCCTGGTTGAGCACCTTGGCGAGCAGCGAGCCACCGGCGCGCGGCGTGACGACGCTCTGCACCAGGACGGGCACCCCCTTGTTGGCCACCCAGTCGACGCTGGATTCGACCTTCGCGTAGTCGGCGGCCGCCCCGGAGCTCGAGCAGCTCGCGGAGTCCGCTGACTGGCTCAGGAACTGACCCTTGGACGTGACCTCATACGGGACGTTGTCGAGGGTCACGGTCCGAGTCTGGTCCAGGGTGAAGATCTGGTCGCCCGACAGCCCCTTGATCCGCTCCTGGTCGGCCGCGGCGACGCCGTAGGCCTGCGAGCGGGCGCGCTGGTCGGCGGTGGTCCTTCCCGCCGCGTCGAGCCCGACGAGCGTGAGCGCGATCAGCCCCGTCATCAGGCAGGTCACGATGACCTCGACGATCGTCATCCCGTCGTCGGCCGCGACTGACTCGCGAAGTCTCAATACAGGCGTAAGCACTAAATCAACCTCTCGCGTGGAATCGGCATTCCCAAGCGGATGCTTGAACGAGGAGAGGGCGGCCGACTGGCCGCCCTCTCGTCGTCAGTCCGAATTGCTCCGGGTTAGTTCCAGGTACCGGTGGTACCGGTGAGGTTGGAGCAACCGCCCGCGTTGGAGGCCGAAGCCACCGTGCAGGGATAGGTCAGCGTCCCGTCGTCGGCACGGACGATCCTGTACGTGTTGCCCGTGGTCTTGGCGACGAAGGCGACGGTGTAGCCCTTACCGCTGGCCGTGACCGTCGGAGCGACCGGGCAGCCGTTCGCGGCGCCCGCGCAAGCGGTCGTCGAGATCGTCGGCTCGATTCCGTTCAGCTTGGCGAGGGTCGCGGTCGAATACGAACCGCTGTTGTCGGTCGCGAACGTCTCCATCGCGGTCTGCATCGTGCGGACCGCTTCCTTGCCGCTCGCATCGTTGGCCTTGTCGCGCTGGTTGAAGAACGCCGGGATGGCGATCGCGGCCAGCAGGCCGATGATCAGCATCACGACCAGGAGCTCGACCAGCGTGAAGCCGGATTCGCTCTGGGCCCTGACGCGCAACTTGGTGAGCATAGGAACCTCCTGGGTACCTAGTTTTCGCTTGCGCCAGAGCCCCGGGTTTTTTCTTACCCGTCGGAAGTCTTCTGACCCCGGTGGTAGCCCGGCCGGCTCCTGTTGGAGCCCCGTGGCTTTGCGCCCCCGCCTTGCAGCAGGTTTGCCTTTATCACCGAGGCACTGGCCTTCAGGCGAGTTCATCGGGCGGCCCCGGTGGAAGCTTTAGCCCGACTGAGGGGTATATCCGTCCGCCGTGGGGGCCAGCACCTATGAGCGGCGGTGCCTTGCCCGCTCGCGGCCGGCGCCCGGATGGCCGCCTCTAAGCTCCGACCGTGGCCGCCCGCCGACTGATCCTGGTGATGCTCGCGCTGCTCGTCCTCTCGAGCATCGCCGCCGCCCTGATCCCGGTCGACCGCGATCGCCCGAGCCCGCGCGAGGCGGCTTCGACGCGGGCCGCCGAGCCCCGCATCCCCGCCGGAACATTCGTCCATAAAACGATCGCCGCCGAGGCTTCGAAGCCGGTGCGGATCGCGCTCGACGTCGGCGATCAGCTCGAGCTCGCCGTCACCTCCAAGCGTCCGGGCCAGGTCGAGATCGCCGCCTTCGGCGAGTTGGACGACGTCGACCCCGACTTCCCCGCGCACTTCGACCTGCTGGCGCTCGAGCCCGGCACCTTCGGCGTCCGCCTCGTCGACCGGCGCAAAATCGCCCGGATCGAGGTCGCGGCCCCCGATCAGCCCAAGGACGGAAGCTCGAACGACGAGCCGGGCTCGAGTAACGCGGGCTCGACGTCGGGCGCGAGCTCGGCGAGCTGATCGACGAAGCGCCGCGCGGGCTCGTTGGAGAGCCCCTGGGCGCGGTGGAGCAGGTCGCGGCGGATCAGCGTGCCCCAGTGGATCGGGATCGCGACCCGCGGCCGCAGCATCGCCGCGGCCTGGGCGGCGCGGCGGGGATCGAGGTGGCCGCTGCCCACCTTCGGCCCCCACCCGGCGACCGGCAGCAGGGCGACGTCGAGGTCGCCGAGGTCCTCCATGCCGGCGAAGAGATCGGTGTCGCCGGCGAAGTAGATCCGTCGGCCCCCCGCTTCGATCAGGTAGCCGAGCGCGTCCACACGGGGCCCGACCTTGAACCGCCGGCCCTCGTGCACCGCCGCGGTCGCGACGACCTCGGCGGCGCCTATGCGCGTGCGCTCACCGGCCCGCAGCTCGACTGTATGCGTGAGCCGGCGCCGGCGCACGGTGCGCCCGCCGCCCGCGGGCACGACGATCGGCACCCCCGCGCCGACCCGCCGCAACGAGGGAAAGTCGAGGTGGTCGTGGTGCAGATGGGAGATCAGCACCCCGTCGATCGCGCGACCGACCTCGGCCGCGGGCTCGGTGCCGTGGCGGTGGATGATCCACAGCAGCCTTTCGCGCAGGACCGGATCGGTGAGCAGCCGGACGCCGCCGAGCTCGATCAGCACCGTCGCGTGGCCGACGTAGGTGATCCGCTCGGGGGCGCTCAACCGTGGGCGCTCAGCGGCGACTGAGGCGCCCGCTCTGGGAGTAGGCGCTGAGGTCGATGACGAACGCGAGCCCGACGATGAACCACTCGAATCCGTAGACGCGGTTCTCGGAGCTGTACATGACCGCGTAGGCGAGCGTCGTCCAGGGGAGCAGGAAGAAGCCGATGAAGGGCACGATCCAGCTCTCGTAGGCCCGGTCGAGGAGGTTGCCGAACAGCCACAGCGCGATGATCGCGATCCGCGGCGAGAGCAGCGCCAGGAGGACGACGAAGCAGCCCACGCGCGAAGCCTACCCGCCCGACGTTCGCGACCGTCGGGCGGCGAACGCACGAGCGGCGCCGTCCTGGCGCCGCTCGCACGTGTCGCTGACGGCTGGGCTCAGCCGCCGATGAACTGCACGTAGACGTCCCTGTCGGCCGGGTTGCCGTTCGCGGCCAGCCGCGTGACCGTGGCGGCGTCCGTGTACGGCGCGGTGCAGCCGGCGGGCGCGTTGACGACCACTTCGACCGTGGTCGCCTGGCCGCCGGAACGGGCGACGGTCGCCGTCCCCGCGACCGGCAGCGTGGCCAGGTCGTAACAGATCAGCCCCTCGCCGCCGCTCGAGGTGCCGGCGATCCCCACCGCGCCGGTCTCCGGGGCGACCGTGTTGCCGTTCTTGTTCACGCGGCCGTAGGCCTGCGCGGGCACCTCGGGGATCACGTCCGAGGCCAGATCCTTGGCCTTGACCTTGCCGTCGGCGATCTTGCCGCTCTTGACCGCGTCCTTGGCGATCCTCGAGCCGGTGACGGCCTTCTTCGCGATGTCGTTGGTGTTGATCGTCTGCGCGGCCACCGCTCCTCCGGTGAACGCGAACACGAGCGCGATCGTGCCGATCAGCACGCCCGGTGTCGGGCGCAGTCTCCTCATCTCCACTTGGTCCCACCTCCTGGGGTCGATTTCAACTCAGGGCCCCCCACCTGCCTCAACACCCCCGACCGGCCCCGGCTGCGGTTGAGGCGAACGTCACGAGCACGTCCCACGACGACGAGCGGTTAGTGTCGGTTCGTTCCCGGCATACGACGGAGGTGATCCGATGGCGGTTGCGGTGATCATGGAGTTCGAGGGTGCGACCCTTGACCAGTACGACCAGATCCTCGAGAAGATGGGGCTCACCGAAGGCGTCGCGCCCCCGGGCGCGCACTTCCACTGGGCCGCCGAGACCGACGACGGGATCCGCGTCGTCGACGTCTGGGAGGAAAGGGAGGCCTTCGACCGGTTCGCCGAGGAGCAGATCGGCCCCTACAGCCGGGAGGTCGGCCTCGAGGGCGCGCCCTCGATCACCTACCACGAGATCCACAACACGCTGAGGGCGGCCTGAGCGATCGGGTCGCCATTGGACCCGGTCGCGTGCGGTCGATCGCAGACCCGGCGCGTCTCGAGGACGAGTACGGCGTCCGCAACTACGACCCGCTCCCGGTCGTCATCAGCTACGGCGAGGGCTCCTGGGTCGAGGACGTCGACGGACGCCGCTACTTCGACGCGCTCTCCGCCTACTCGGCGCTCAACTTCGGTCACCGCCATCCGCGGCTCGTGGCGGCCGCGCAGGAGCAGCTCGAGCGGCTCACGCTGACCAGCCGCGCGTTCCGCAACGACCGGCTCGGGGAGTTCTGCCGGCGGCTCGCCGAAGCCTGCGCGATGCAGCGCGTCCTGCCGATGAACACCGGGGCCGAGGCGGTCGAGACGGCGATCAAGGCGGCTCGCAAGTGGGGCTATGAGGTCAAGGGGGTCGAGCCCGGCCGGGCGAAGATCGTCGTCTGCCGTCAGAACTTCCACGGCCGCACGACGACGATCGTCTCCTTCTCCGACGATCCCGCGGCGCGATCGGGCTTCGGGCCCTACACGCCCGGGTTCGAGAGCGTCCCGTTCGGCGACCTGGCGGCGCTCGAGGCTGCGCTGGACGACGAGACGGTGGCCTTTCTCGTCGAGCCGATCCAGGGCGAGGCCGGCGTGATCATCCCGCCTGCCGGCTATCTGCGCGGGGCTCGGGAGCTGTGTGCCCGTGCGAACGTGCTCATGATCGCCGACGAGATCCAGTCGGGGCTCGGGCGCACGGGGCGCATGTTCGCGTGCGATCACGAGCAGGTCGAACCGGACCTGCTGCTGCTCGGCAAGGCGCTGGGCGGCGCGATCGTCCCGGTCTCCGCCGTCGTCGGCTCCGACGAGGTCCTGGGCCTGTTCAGGCCCGGGCAGCACGGGAGCACCTTCGGCGGCAACCCGCTCGCCTGCGCGGTCGCGCTCGAGGTACTCGAGCTGCTGGCCGACGGGTCGCTCGAGCGAAACGCCACCGTGCTCGGGGCGCGGTTCTTCGACTCCCTACGAGGCGCGTCGCACGCGGCGGTCGCCGAGATCCGCCAGCGCGGGCTCTGGATCGGGGTCGATCTCGAGCCCGGCACGCCAACGGCGAGGAATGCCTGCGAGCGCCTGCTGGCGAGGGGTGTCCTGGCGAAGGAGACGCAGGAGCGCACGATCCGCTTCGCCCCGCCGTTGACGACGAGCGCCGACGAGCTCGACTGGCTGCTCGAGCGGGTCGACCTCGTGCTCGCCGAGCTCTGACGAGCGCCCGCGTTTGCGGCGCCCGCACTGAGGGAAACAGGCCACCCATGCGGAGGGTGGTGGGCCTCGCGTTCATCTCGGCGGTGGTCGGCCTGCTGGCGGTGGCGTTTGCGCCCGCCGGCGCCCAGGCGAGCCCGTACGCGCCGCCGGACCGTCCCGGTCCGTCGCTCTCGGTGGCGGGCGCTGATCTGCGCGATGCGCTCGCCTGCCACGGCGGAGTCCGAGCGGCGAATCGCCGGCCGGTGCTGCTGATCCCGGGGACGACGCTGACCCCGGACGCCGAGTACTCGTGGAGCTGGCAGCCGGCGCTCGAGCGCCTCGGCTTTCCCTACTGCGCGGTCGAGCTGCCGGGCGCGGCGATGGGCGACATCCAGCGCGCCGCCGAGTACGTGGTCTTCGCGATCCGGCGGATCAACCGGCTCTCGGGGCGGCGGGTCGACGTGATCGGCCACTCCCAGGGCGGGATGATCGGGCGCTGGGCGCTGCGGTTCTGGCCCGACACCCGCTCGCGCGTGGGTGACCTGGTCGGCCTCGCGCCCTCGAACCACGGCACCCTGGACGCGATCGGCGTCTGCGCGGTTCCCTGCGCCGCTTCGTTCTGGCAGCAGCGCTCGGATTCGAGCTTCGTCGACGCGCTCAACTCCTATCGCGAGACCTTCGGCGGGGTTGATTACACGGTCGCCTACACGAGGCTCGACGAGGTCGTGGTCCCGAACCTCGACCAGAGCGGCTCCTCCTCGCTTCACACCGGCGGGGCGCGGATCGCGAACGTCGCCCTCCAGGACATCTGTCCAGCGAACGCCTCCGAGCATCTGGCGATCGGGACGTACGACGACGTCGCCTACGAGCTCGCGCTCGACGCGATCACGCACCCCGGCCCCGCGGACCCGGCCCGGATCCCGCAGAGCGCCTGCACGACCCCGTTGATGCCCGGCGTGAGCCCGGCGACCTTCGTCGCCGACTACGCCCGCATGGGCACCTTCGCCGCCCGCACGATCGCCGGCGCGCCGCGGCGCTCCTCCGAGCCCCCGCTCGCCTGCTACGTGACCGCGGTCTGCGCCGGCAGGCCGCCCAGCTCGGCGCGCAGCCGGCCGACGAACGGCGACTCTGGCTCGATGCGCTCGACCATCGCGACGGATTCGCGGTAGTCGGCGAGCAGGCCCTCCGGCGTGGTGCCCGAGCGCGCCGCCAACTCGTCGACCTGGGAATCCGCGCCCCGATGAAGCTCCCGGATGTTGCAGAGGACGTCGGCGGCGAAGATCGCCGTGGCACGGCTTCCGGCCGCCTCGACCCGCTTTCGCAGCGCCCGCCTGCGGTCGGGAAACGACCCGACCTTCGCGTCCTCGGTGAGCGCCATCACCAGGTCCGAGACCCGGTCGCCGAGCGCCGCGCGCAGCCTGCTCTCCGCCAGCGAGCCGCGCTCGACCGCATCGTGCAGCAGGGCCGCGGCGACCATCGTCTGGTCGTAGCCCGTGTCGTGAAGCAGCTCGGCGACCTCGATCGAGTGCACGAGCAGCGGCGCCTGGTCGCTGGCGCGACGCTGCTCCAACTGCGCCTCGGCCGCGAGCGCGTAGGCGCCGATCAGAAGCGGTGATCTCCCGACCCACTCGGGCCTGCGGACCGCCGACCCCGGCGGCTGCCGAGTTCCGAATCGATTGAACCTATGCGATGTGCTCAAGGCACCCCCTTCGTCGCGTCGGCGCGACGAGCGGCCGCGCTGGGAGCTCAAACCCGCCGAGGGTCGCGGAGTATCGCTCTAGGGGCGCGGCTCGGCCGGCGGGGTCGGCTCGGCTTCATCGCCGGCCGGCTCGGGGCGCGCCGCGGCCGGCGCGCGCTCGGCCCGCTCGGGCCGTTCGGGCGGCGCCTTGCCGGTGAGCGCGTCGCGGAACTCGCGCGCCTCGCGCAGACCCTCGCCCGCTTTCTTGCCGAGGGTCTTCGGGTCGGCCTTGTCGCCGACCATCTCCTGGGCCGACTCCTTGAGCTCGCGGGCGCCGGTCCCGGCCTTGCGGCCGATCGTCGGCAGGTACCGGTAGCCGAAGACGACCAGTAGGACGACGACGAGGATCGCGATCTCGAGCGGTCCGATCACCCTCCGGAGGTTAGACGCGCGGGTGGGCGGCGTTGAAGAACCGCCTCGGTTGTCGACTTGAGCACGTCAGATGTGCTCAATGCACCAACCGTGACGCGGCGCCGAGCGCCACCGGCCTGCTCAGGCCAGGGCCTTGGCCTTGATCGCGTCGAACTCCTCCTGGGTGATCGTCCCCGCGTCGAGCAGGTCCTTGGCCTTGGCAATCTCGGCCGCCGAGCCGCCGGCCGTTTCCTTGACATAACTGTCGAAGGCCGCCTGTTGGTCCTGGGCCTGCTTGACGCTGCGGTCCCGGATCCCGTCGTGCTGGGCGATCAGATACACGAGCACGCCGAGGAACGGGATCACGATGATGAACACGATCCAGAGCGCCTTGTGCCCGCCGCCGATGTCGTGGCGGCGGAAGATGTCGATGAAGCAGGTGATCGCGATCCAGATCCACGCCACCCAGGCGAAGAAGAGGACCATCGTCCAGAGGACGTCGAGGAACGGGTAGTCGGCGGCTATCGGCATCTGGGGACTCCTTCTTCGGGCGTGTGGAGCCTGTCGCTCGTACGCGCCCCCTTCGTCGTGTTCGCCGTGATGGCGACTCGGGGTCGATCATCCCCCAGCGTTCGGACGGATGCAACCAGCGGCGCGATCTGAGGCCTGGGATATCGTTCGGCACAGGATGTCGGCGGGGGCTGCAATCCGATCGTGGCGTCGCGTCGCGATGAGCCTCGGCCTCCTGCTCCTGACCGTGGCCTCGCCTGCGACCCAGGCGCAGGCCCGATCGGTCGAGCTGCCCGACGGGCGCGAGATGTACCTCACCTGCAGGGGCCACGGAGGGCCGACGGTGGTCCTCGTCTCGGGGTATCACACCGCCGCGAACGTGTGGAGCGCCCGGGTGCCCGGCTCCGATCGGACCCCGGTCCTCCCGGGGGCCGGCCGCTTCACCAGGGTGTGCGCCTACGACCGGCCGGGCACCCTGCGCAACGTCGGCCTCGTGAGCCGCAGCGACCCGGTGCCCATGCCGCGCACCACCCGCGACGCCGTCACCGAGCTCCACGCGATGCTGCGCGCCGCGCAATTGCCGGGTCCCTACGTGCTCGTCGGCCACTCCCTCGGCGGCATGATCGTGCGGCAATACGCGAGCACCTACCCGCGCCGGGTCGCCGGGCTCGTGCTCGTCGACGCGCTCAACGAGAAGCTCGTGCCGCTCCTCGGGCCCGAGTACTGGGCGAGGTACGTCGCCTTCCAGTACGTACCGGTCCCCGGGTTCGAGAGCTACCGCGACTCCGAGACCTTCGATTTCGCCGCCAGCGCCCGGCAACTGCGCCGCGCGGCGAAGGCCCATCCGCTGCGCTGGGGGCTGCCGGTGTACGTCCTCTCGAAGGGCCAATCCTTCGGCGTTCCCGACGAGCAGCTGGGCTTTCCGACGGCCACGCTCGACCGAGCCTGGCACGAGGCGCAGAATTGGCTCGCGGGGCTCGTCGGGCACACCCCACACGTGATCGCCCAGGACAGCGGGCACGACATCCACGTCAACGATCCCCAGCTCGTGATCGAGGCGATCCGCCAGGTGGTCCGGCGGGCTCGCGGCGCCGGCTAGCGGATCTTGTCGTAGAGGCTGAAGATCGGCAGGTACATCGAGATCACGATGAAGCCCACGACCACGCCGACGACGACGATCATGATCGGCTCGATCAAGGAGGTCAGCGCCTTGACCTTCGCGTCGACCTCGGTGTCGTAGAAGTCGGCGATCTTCTCCAGCATCTGCTCGAGCTGTCCCGATTCCTCGCCGACGGCGACCATGTGCGAGACCATCGGCGGGAAGACGCTCGCCTCCTCGAGCGGCTTCGCGATCGTGCCGCCCTTCTTGACCGAGTCGTAGACCTCGTCCATCGCCTCCTGGATCACCGCGTTGCCGGCGGTCTGGCCCGAGATCTGGATCGCCTGCAGGATCGGCACGCCCGAGGAGACGGTGCCGGAGAAGGTCCGCGACCAGCGCGCGAGGGCGACCTTCTGAACAACGTCCCCGATCTTCATCGGGATCCGGAGCTTGAAACGGTCCCACAGCATCCGGCCGCGCTCGGTGCGCTTCCAGCGCACGAACGCGTACGCGATCAACACGATCACCGGGAAGAGGATGTACCAGGAGCCGGTGACGGCGTCGGAGGCCCCGACCGTGATCTTGGTCATCAACGGGAGCTCCGCGCTCTCGCCGTTCTCCTCCGAGATCTCCTCGAAGATCCCCACGAACACGGGGACGACGAAGGCGACGATCACGATCATGACGACGATCGCGACCGAGAAGACGACCGCCGGGTACATCATCGCCGACTTCACCTGGCGCCTGAGCGCGTCCAGCTTCTCGAGCTGGGCGGCGACGCGGTCGAGCGCCTGCTCGAGCCGGCCGGAGCCCTCGCCGGCCTCGACCATCGAGCGGTAGAGCGGGTCGAAGATGCCGGGCTGGCGCTCCATCGCCTGGTGCAGCGAGCTGCCCGCCTCGACGTCGGCTCGGACCGAGGCGATCGCCGGCTTCAGCATCTCGTCCTCGGTCTGGTCCTCGAGGGTGTACAGCGACCGCAGCATCGGCATCCCGGAGGCGATCAGGGTCGCGAACTGGCGGGAGAAGACCGAGAGGTTGCGCATGCTCACGCTCTTGAAGCGCTGGAAGATGCTCTCGAGCTTCAGCGCCTGGCGCTGCTCGGAGACGTCGAGGACGATCAGCCCCCGCTGTCGCAGCTGCTCGGAGACCTGGGCCTTGGAGTTGGCCTCGACCTGGCCGTTGGCGGCGGCTCCGGCGAGATCCACCGCCCTGAATGAGAAGGTGCTCATCGCGCCGCTGCCCTCACATCATCGTCGTCGGAGCGCCCGGGGCGGGCGCCGAGTCCGGCCGGCTCTCGGGCTGTGCCTCTGCCGGAGCGGCGGCTGGTCCGCCGTTGCCGCCGTTGCGAGCCCCCGTGCCGCCACCGAGCAGCCGTTTCAGCTCCTCGGGCACCGAGGCACGTTGCTCGGCCAGGGCGCGGGAGATCGTGCCCGCGCGCACCAGCTGCGCGAGGTGGGAATCCATCGTCTGCATCCCGACCGCCCCCGAGGTCTGCAGCGCGGAGTAGATCTGGTGCGTCTTGCCCTCGCGGATCAGGTTGCGGATCGCGGGCGTCGGCACCAGGATCTCGCTCACGACCACGCGCCCGGTTCCGTTGGCGGTCTGGAGCAGCTGCTGGGTGATGATCCCCTGGAGCGCGATCGAGAGCTGCATCCGCACCTGGTGCTGCTGGTGTGGCGGGAAGACGTCGATGATCCGGTCGACCGTCTGCGCGGTCGACTGGGTGTGCAGGGTGGCGAACACGAGATGGCCGGTCTCCGCCGCCGTCAGCGCGGTCGAGATCGTCTCGAGGTCGCGCATCTCGCCGACGAGGATCACGTCGGGGTCCTCGCGCAAGGCCGCCCGCAGCGCGGACCCGAAGTCGGTCGCGTCGGCGCCGATCTCGCGCTGGTTGACGATGCACCTCTTGTGGCGGTGCAGGAACTCGATCGGGTCCTCGATCGTGAGGATGTGCTCGCTGCGGTTGCGATTGATCAGGTCGACCATCGAGGCGAGGGTCGTCGACTTGCCGGAGCCGGTCGGCCCGGTGACGAGCACGAAGCCGCGCGGCCTGCGGGTGAACTCCTCCACCGGCGCCGGCAGCCCCAGCTCCGCGAGGCTCTTGATCTCGCTCGGAATCAGGCGGAAGGCGGCGCTGATCGATCCGCGCTGGAAGAAGACGTTGACGCGGAAGCGGGCGACCCCGGGGATCGCATAGGAGAGGTCGAGCTGGCGCTCGTTCTCGAACCGCTTGCGCTGGGCGTCGTTGAGAACCGAGTAGACGATCTCGCGCGTCTCCTGCGGGGTCATCTTCTCGAACCCCTCGAGCGCCGCGATCTGGCCGTTGACGCGCATCGCCGGGGCGAACCCGGGAGAGATGTGCACGTCCGAGGCGCGCACCTCGACCATGCGGCCGAGCACAGCGGCGAAGTCAATGCTCACGGGCGATCAATCGTCAACTTTCGGGCAAAGCTTGAGCGCGATCCGGGAGGCGCTCAGCTGGCGACCCGGGTGAGCTCGGCGATGGAGGTGACGCCCGCGCGCACCTTGGTCAGGCCGTCCTCGCGCAGGGTCAGCATCCCCTCCTCGCGGGCGACCTCGGCGATCTCGTTCTCGGGCGCGCCGCCGACGGTCAGGTCCTTGATCCGATCGCTCATGTCCATCACGGAGAAGACCCCGATCCGTCCCTTGAACCCGGTGTTGTTGCAGCGCGCGCACCCGGTCGGCTCGTAGGCCTCGAGGTCGGTGCCGACGCGGAAGCCCGACTGCAGCAGCGCCTCCTGGGAGATCACCGTTCGGCGCTTGCAGGCGGTGCAGAGCTTGCGCGCGAGGCGCTGGGCGACGACGCAGTCGAGGGCCGAAGCGGTGAGGAAGCTCTCGATCCCCATCTTCTGCAGCCGGGTGATCGCCCCCGGCGCGTTGTTGGTGTGCAGGGTCGTCAGCACCACGTGACCGGTGAGCGCCGACTCGATCGCGATCCGGGCGGTCTCGGCATCGCGGATCTCCCCGACCATGATGATGTCGGGGTCGGCGCGCAGCATCGAGCGCAGCCCGGCGGCGAACGTGAGCCCGGCCTTGCGGTTGACGTTCATCTGGTTGATGCCCTCGATCCGGTACTCGACCGGGTCCTCGATCGTGATGATCTTCTTCTCCACCGAGTTGATCTCGGCGAGCGAGGCGTAGAGCGTGGTCGACTTGCCGGAGCCGGTCGGCCCGGTGACCATCACGGCACCGTGGGCCTGGGCGATGGCCGCCTGAAAGCGGTCGCGACCGCTGCCCTCGAGGCCGAGCTCGTCGAGCGTGCGCAGCGCCTGCTCCTTGTCGAGGATCCGGATCGTCGCCCCCTCGCCGCGCTGGGTCGGCAGGGTCGTGATCCGCAGGTCCACCCCGCGCCCGTCGATGTTGACGCCGACGCGCCCGTCCTGGGGGACGCGCTTCTCCGCGATGTCGAGCTCGCTCATGATCTTGATCCGCGAGATCACCCCGGAGACCATCCGCCTCGGCACCCGGGCGGCCTCGTAGAGGACGCCGTCGACGCGAAAGCTGACCCGCATGTCGTCGCCGCCTGGCTCGAAGTGGATGTCGGATGCGCCCTCGGCGGTCGCCTGGCCGAGGATCGAGTAGACGAGCTTGATCACCGGCGCGTCGTCGGCCGACTCGTGCAGCTCCTCGAGCTCGCCGAGCTCGGACTCCTGGTCCTCGTCGGTGGCCTCGGTGACCGCCTTCTCGAGCGTGTTCAGACGCCCGACGAGGGCCTCGATGTCGTCCGCCGCGGCGACCGCGATCTTGCAGTTGAGGCCGGTGATCATGTGGATGTCGTCGATCGCGAGCACGTTGGCCGGGTCGGCGATCACGACGAGCAGGGTCTTCGGGTCGACGTAGCCGACCGGGACGGCGCCGTAGCGCCGGGCGGCCTGGGCCGAGAGCAGGTTCGCCGCCCCCATGTCGACGTGGTAGCCGTTGAGGTCGACGTGGTCGAGCCCGTAGCGCTCGGCGATCGCGCGCGAGAGCTGGTCGGCGTCGATCAGCTTGCGCTCGACCAGCAGCTCGTCGGCCGAGCGGCCGGCGACCCGCGCCTCCTGGATCACTTCGTCGACCCGCTCCCGCGTCGCGTAGCCGAGCTCGACGATCACGTCGGTGAGGAACATCGCCGAGTTCCCCCGCCCGAGCGGCGGGGTCAGGCCCGGTGTTCCCGAGGGCTGCGGGCCGGATGGCGGCTCGGTCGCGCCGCCCGGCTCGGCGAGGACCGGGCGTAGGTGGCCGGGGCGATTTTCGGTTGCCATGCGGTTCAGCTCTTGCGAGCCGCGCGGCGCATCGTCTCCAGCGGGGGATCGAGCCCTGTCCAGATCCGAAGCGAGGCGGCTCCTTGGTGGACCAGGACCTCGAGGCCGTCGATGACGCGCGAGCTCCGCTCCCTGGCGCGGGATGCGAGCGCGGTCTCGTGCGGCCCGTAGACGAGGTCCACCACGACTTGTCTTGCCTCAATCGAATCGGCATCGAACGGGAGCGCCTTTAGGTCCTCGGACGTCGGTGGGCGCTCGCTGGCTTGGACGAGACCGACGGTGGTGGCGTTGAGCAGCAGGTCGAAACCCGCGATCTCGAGCGTTTGTGCGTCCGTCGGGCCACGCTCGAGCCCGACCCCGAGCTCCGCGGCGAGCGCCTCGGACCTCGCCGTGGTCCGGTTCCACACCGAGACCTCGGCGCCGGCCTCGCGCAGGGCCCAGGCCGCGGCCCGGGCGGAGCCTCCGGCGCCGAGGACGAGCGCCCGCATGCCGGACACCGGGGTGCCGATCGCGCCCGTGATCCCGACCGCGTCGGTGTTGTCGGCCGCGATCCCGCGACGGCCGAAGCTGAGCGTGTTCGCGGCGCCGATCGCCCGCGCCGGCTCGGAGGCCGAGTCGGCGAGCGCGAGCGCGGCGAGCTTGTGCGGGAGGGTCACGTTGACGCCGGCAAAGCCGTCGTCGGGAAGCGAGCGCACGAGGCCTGTGAGGTGCTCGGGGACGACCTCGATCGCTTCGTAGGACCACTTGCGCCCGAGCCCGAGCTCGGCCAGCGCCGCCGTCTGCATCGCCGGCGAGCGGGAATGTGCGACCGGGTGTCCGAGCACGGCGAGCCGCGGCATGAGGCGATGCTAAAGGCGCGCCTCAGCAGTCGGTCGGCGAGCCGCCCTGGTCAGCGAGCGCCTGCTGGTACGCGGCCTCGGCCTGCTCGAACTCGGCGTCGGTCTCGAGGAAGACGTGCTCGCCGCAGGTCCCGGGCTTGACCACGAAATAGAGCAGGTCGCCCTTGGCCGGGTTCGCCGCGGCCTCGATCGAGTCGAGGCCGGGGTTCCCGATCGGGGTCGGCGGCAGGCCCGGGTGGGTGCGCGTGTTGTAGGGGGTGTCCGTGGCGAGGCGGCTCTCGGTCAGCTGTTCGTCGTAGTTCTGGTCCTCGTAGCGGATCGTCGCGTCGATCCCGAGGTTCATCCCCCGCCGCAGCCGGTTGTAGATCACCTCGGCGACGAGCTTGCGCTCCTTCGCCACCTGCACCTCGCGCTCGATCATCGAGGCGATCTTGAGGACGTCGTAGACGTTCAGGTTCTTCGACTTCGAGTAACCGAGGTCGACGCCGGCGATGTTGTCCTCGAACGCCTGGAGCTGGCGCGAGATCAGGTCCTTGACGGTCGCCTTCTCCGGCAGCTCGTAGGTCGCCGGGAAGAGGAAGCCCTCCAGGTTCGGCGCGTCCTCGGCGCCGTACTTTCCCGGGCCGAACCCCTTGAAGCGCTGCGAGGCCCGCTCGTAGTCGCCCTTGAGCTTCGCCTTGCGCGCCTCGTCGGCGATCTGGTGGCGGTCGAGGCCCTCTGGGATCAGCAGCGACTCGGTCTTCACCGGCTTCGGCTTCGGCGCCGGCGGATCCTCCTCGGTCAGCTCGCCGATCACCTGGACCGCGGCGATCACGAGCACGGCGGCGAGCACGAGGAAGACCAGGGCGCCGAGGATGCGGCGATTGCGCACCGAGGCCGGCGTCGGGCCGCCGCGAGGCGGGCGCGGGCGCTCGACGGCCGGCGGTGGCGCGGCGCCGTCGGCGGCGGGCGGCGCAGCCGTCGGCGGCCGACCGTCGGCGGCCGGCGGCGCCGGCGCCTGCGGCTGAGCGGCGGTTGGCGCGGCGACGGGAGCCTCGGTGGCCGACTCCTGCACCTTGTCGCCCACCGACTGGCGGCTGGCGCGCCGGCGCGCCTCGCGCTCGGCCCGCCGCCGTTCGCGCTCCAACGCCTTCTGGTCGTCGGCGAACGGGTCGTGCCAGTCGGCTCCCGGGCTCATGCCTGCCGCCTCATGGTCATTCCCCGCGCCCGAGCAGGAACGACTCGAGCAGGTGGGCGGCCGCGAGCGCGTCCGCCGGAGCGGTGGCGCCGGCGCGGGCGGTGGCGCCGGCCATCCTGGTCGTCAGCCGCTCGTCGTAGGTCTCGACCGGGATCTCGCCCAGTTCGCCGACGGCACTCGCGAACGCACGCGCCGAGGCCGCCTGCTCGCGCTCGGCCCCGTCGAGCGAAAGCGGCAGCCCGACGACGATCAGCTCGGCTCCCTGGTCGGCTGCCAGGCGGGCCGCGGCTCCCGGGTCGGGCGGCGAGATCACCCCCAGCGGGCGCACGATCGTCTCCGTCGGATCGCAGATCGCCGTCCCCGCGCGCGCTTCGCCATGGTCGATCGCCAGTACCCGCATCGGCTGAGCCTATGGCGCGAGGGTGCGGCGAATGGCGGTGCGTGCGGCATCGAGAGCGTCCGCGAGCCGCTCCGGCTCGCGCCCGCCGGCCTGGGCGACCTCGTCGCGCCCTCCCCCGCCCCCGCCGACGACCGCGGCGGCCTCGCGGATCACCTCGGCCGCCGAGAGTCCGCGTTCGACCGCGCCGCGGCTGAAGTTGGCGACCAGCGCGACCTTGCCGTCGGCGACCCCGCCGATGACGACCGCGGCGTCGCCGTGGCGCTGCTTGATCCGATCGGCGAGCTCGAGCAGGGCCCGCTGGTCGGTGCCCTGACCCTCGCCGACCACGACGCTGACGCCGGCGATCTCCTCGCTCTCCTCGCCGAGGCGGTCGGCCTCCTCGCCGGCCTCGCGGCGATCGAGCTCGGTGAGCCTCCCCTCGAGCTCGGCCAGGCGCGCGGCCGCGCGGCGCGCGGCGCCGAGCGGGTCGCGGGGCGAGCCCAGGAGCGCCCCGGCCTCCTCGAGCTCGTCGCTGCGGCGACGGAAGTGGTCGATCGCCGCCGGGCCGGTGAGGGCCTCGATCCGGCGCACGTTGGCGGCGCTCGAGCCCTCGGAGACGATCGCGACGATCCCGACCTCGGCGGTGTTGGCGACGTGGGTGCCGCCACACAGCTCGCGCGAGACCTCGTCGACCTCGACCATGCGCACCCAGTCGCCGTACTTCTCGCCGAAAAGCGCCATCGCGCCCAGCGCCTCGGCCTCGGCGCGCTCCATCTGCAGCGCGCGGACCGCACGGCTCGCCTTCACCCACTCGTTGACGCGGTCCTCTATCGCCCGGAGCTCCTCGGCGCTCAGCGGGGAGCCGTGGGTGAAGTCGAAGCGCAGCTTGTCGGGACGCACCGCGGAGCCCGCCTGGCGGACGTGGGTGCCGAGCCGCTCGCGCAGCGCGGCGTGCAGCAGGTGGGTGGCGGTGTGGTTGCGCATCGTCGCGTGGCGGAGGTCGTGATCGACGATCGCCTGCACCGGCTCTCCGGCCGTCGCCCGCAGCCGGTCGCTCGTCGCTCGGAGGACCTGGTCGTCACCGACGCGGTAGACGTCGTCGACCCGGATCTCGGCGCCGTTGGAGGCGAGCACTCCCGAGTCCGCGACCTGGCCACCGCCCTCGGCGTAGAACGGGCTCTCCTCGAGCTTGATCAGCATCGCGCCGTCCCCGAGCTCGCTGGCGGCGGCGACGCTCGTCTGCGCGCGGAGCTCCTCGTAGCCGACGAAGCGGGTCGGCGGCGCCGAGGAGGCGAACGAGATCACCGCCTCGTGGCGGTCGGCCACCGGCGCGGTGGCGCCGCGGGCGCGCTCGCGCTGCTCCTCCATCAGAGCCTCGAAGCCGTCGTCGTCCACCGCCAGGCCCTGCTCTGCGAGCAGTTCCTTGGTCAGGTCGTAGGGAAAGCCGTACGTGTCATGGAGCTGGAAGGCGTCGGCGGCGTCGATCCACGAGGTCGAGGACTCCTTCGCGTCGGCGATCAGCTTCGCCAGCAGCTCCGTGCCGCGGTCGAGCGTGCGCCCGAAGCTCTCCTCCTCGTCGGCGACCCAGCGCACGATGCCGGCACGCTCGGCCTCCAGATGCGGGTAGGCGCCGCCCATGAGCTCGATCGCGCGCTCGGCGAAGCTGCCGAGGTAGGGCGGTTCGAGCCCCAGCACCCGGCCCTGCTGGATCGCGCGCCGCATGATCCGCCGCAGCACGTAGCCGCGGTCCTCGTTGGAGGGGACGACCCCGTCGGCGATCAGGTTGACCGAGCCGCGGACGTGGTCGGCGATGATCCGCATCGCCCGGGTCACCTTCGGCTCCGAGCCGTACTTGCGGCCCGAGAGCTCCTCGGCGAGCCCGATCAGCGGTGTGAACGCGTCGGTGTCGAAGACCGAGTCGACCCCCTGCTGGATCATCGCCATCCGCTCGAGCCCGAGCCCGGTGTCGATGTTGCGCTGCGGGAGATCGGTGAGCGAGCCGTCGTCGTGCAGCTCGTAGGTCATGAAGACGTGGTTCCAGTACTCGAGGTAGCGGTCGGTGTCGTCGCCGGGCCGCACGTCGTCGCCGCCGTACTCGGGCCCGCGGTCGACATACATCTCCGAGCACGGACCGCAGGGGCCGGTCGGACCGGCCTGCCAGAAGTTCTCAGCTCTCGGGAGGCGGACGATGCGCTCGTCGGGGACCCCGATCTCGCGCCAGATCTCGACCGACTCCTCGTCGGGGCCGAGCCCGAGCTCCTCGTCGCCCGCGAACACGGTGACCCAGATCCGTTCGGGCTCGAAGCCGAAGCCCTCGCGCGAGAGCTCCCAGCCCCACTCCATCGACTCCTTCTTGAAGTAGTCGCCGAAGCTCCAGTTGCCGAGCATCTCGAAGAAGGTCAGGTGGCGGCGCGTGTTGCCGACCTCCGCGATGTCGGGCGTGCGAAAGCAGCGCTGGCAATCGCAGACGCGAGGCGCCGGAGGCTCCTCGCGGCCCTCGAAGTAGGGCTTGAACTGCTGCATGCCCGCGACCGTGAGTAGGGTCGAGGTGTCGTCGGAGGACGGGACGAGCGACGACGAGGGCACGCGCAGGTGGCCGCGCTCCTCGAAGAAGGAGAGGTAGGTCTCGCGGATCTCGTCCGAGGTCATCACCGGGCCAGTCTAGGTATGCGCCGCGGTGTCGCGCCGCTCAGGCGATCGTCGCCCGGCCGACGACGACGTCGCCGGAGAGCAGGCACGCGGTCTGGCCCGGCGCGACGCCGTACGCGGGCTCGGCGAGCTCGAGCTCGAGCCGCGAATGCTTCCCCGGGTCGACGGGCGCGAGGGTGCACTCGAGCGGGCGCGAGTGGTAGCGCAGCAGCACCCGGTCGACGCAACCGCCCGGACGGTGCAGGGTCGCCTCGGTGACCCCGACCGTGGTGGTCGCGAGCTCCTCGCGCGAGCCGACCACGACCGTGTTGGTGTCCGCGTCGGTGGTGAGCACGAATCGCGGCTCGGAGCCGCCGGCGGCGCCGAGGCCGCGGCGCTGGCCCACGGTGTAGTTGTGATGGCCGGCGTGGGTGCCCAGTCGCTGCCCGGCGCGGTCGACGATCGCGCCCGGGCGCTCGACCAGGCCGCCATGGCGGGCGAGGAACGAGCGCTTGCCCTCGCCGGCGAGGAAGCAGAGGTCCTGGCTCTCGGCCTTGGAGGCGACCGAGAGCCCGGCCTCGGCGGCGAGCGCCCGGACCTCGGGCTTGCTGAGCTCGGCGAGCGGGAAGCGAAGCCGGGCGAGCGAGCCCGGGGCGAGCCCGGAGAGCATGTAGGACTGGTCCTTGGCCGGGTCGGCCCCGGCGCGCAGCAGCGGACCCTCGCCGTCGTCGGCGATCCGGGCGTAGTGGCCGGTGGCGAGGAACGAGCAACCGAGGCGGTCGGCGAGCGCGATCATCGCGTCGATTCGCAGCTCGCCGTTGCAGACCACACAGGGGTTCGGGGTCCGCCCGGCCCGGTAGCCGCCGACGAAGGCGCCGACCACGCGCTCGCGAAACTGGGGCTCGAGGTCGAGCGTCAGGTGCGGGATCCCGAGCCCCTGGGCGAGCGCGCGGGCGCCCAGCACCGCGAGCGGTGAGCAGCAGCTGCGCTCGGCGTCGGTGCGCCGGTCGGCCCACAGCTTCAGGGTCACGGCGACCACCTCCGCCCCGCGCTCGCGCTCGCGCAGCGCGGCGACCGCGGAATCGACCCCGCCGCTGAGCGCGACCAGCACCCGCTCGCCCGCGGCCGGGGCCTCGGCGAGCGGCCGGCGCGAGCCCGCGGCCCGGGCCAGGGCGCGGGCGAGCGCGTCGGCCGCGAGCTCGACCGCGTGGGCGCCCTGCGCTCCGACGCCGCCGAGCGCAGCGGCGACCTCGGCGGGGCCGACCAGCGCCGCCTCGAGCACCGAGGCCCCCTCGGCGAGCTCGGCGACGGCCGCGGCCGCGGCGCGCGCGGTCGCGCAGCCCTCGGCGTCGAAGCTCGTGCGACCGATCCGCCCGCGCTCGACCGCGAGCGAGATCCGGACGAGGTCCCCGCACGGGGCACCACCGGCGGCGCCGTCGAAACCACCGGGGAGCGCCGCCCCACGGCGGCTGCGATCGGCCAGGTAATGCTCGACTGCCTCGGTGTCCATGCTCTGCGGGGGCGGAGCGCCCCGGCAAGCGTAGACACCCAGCCCCCATCGCCGAGTGACATCTCAGCCACCTCAGGGGTGGCTCAGATGACGCTCGGCCGGGGGCGGTGCTAGTTCGGGTAGTAGGGGATGTCCTTGGGGCCCTTGTACAGGGCGTTCTCGAGCGCCTGCTCGACGCTCGCCGGGCCGCGGAAGCCGTAGCTCACCGTGGCCGCCGGCAGCGGGCCGTCCGTGAGCCGCTTCGGGCTGACGATGACCAGCGCCGGGGTGCGGTTGACGTCGATCCCGCTGGTGATCCGCGAGTAGTCGGCGGTCTTCCCCGCCTTGGTCACGAACACAGCAGTGTCCCGGCGCTTCTCGAGCCGCTTGACGATCGCCTCGACCTTGCGGTCGTCGATCCCCCGCTGGCGCACGATCAGCAGGACCACCGCCTTGCCGTCGTCATAGGCCTCGACCACCGGCTTGGGCAGGCCGGGGCCGGCGACGAAGTCCGAGGGGGCGACGGGCGGCGGCGCGGAGGCTTCGCCATCGCCCGAAGCCGCGTTGGCGCCGGGTGCGGCCGGTACGGATCCGTCAGCCGAGCCGGCGGGGGCCGCGCTCTGAGCGGACGCGTCGGGCGGCACGGCGGGCGCGGTCTGAACCGCGCCCGGATCGGGCTCCGGCTCGGAGCTGCCGCCCATCCGCATCAGCAGCAGGGCGCCGACGCCGATCGCCAGCACGCCGATCAACGCCGCCTGGACGACGGGGTTCTCGTTGATCGCGCGCCTCATCGCGAAACTCCTCGCGAAAGGAAAAGAGGCCCCAGCCTGGCGGTGTCGCCCTGCCTGCGAACCTGGTTAAACAGGTGGGTGTCTGCCGGCGCTACGACCAGCGCGCTACCGGACGGTGACTCCCAAGGCAATTGTGTTGGTTCACAACTTGGGCGGCTGTCGCTCAGGCTCGAGCCTGAGGAAAAGGTAGCAACGCGAGCGACGGCGGAGGCGGTCATCACCACCTAGGTCGGCCGGGAAGCCGAAAGTCTTAAGCGCGGTTACCCGCTGCCGGCCCGGCGCAGCGACGGCCGCAGGCCGGCGATCAGGATCACTGCCCCGATCACGAGCAGGATCAGCGGCCAGCCGAGCACCTTCCCCGCGGGGCTGGAATCGTCGAGATCGAGGCCGACCGAGCCGATGAAGACGAGCAGGCCGATGGCGCCGACGTAGGTGGGGCCGCGGGTGATCGACCCGGCGGCGCCGAAGCCGACCAGGGCCAGCCCGACCACGAGCAGCTCGATGTCCCAGAACAGCCCGCCCGCCGGATCCGGGGATACATCACCGACCGCTACGGGGGCGATGAGGAAGCTCGGGATCAGGGCGATCAGGGCTCCGGCGCCGATCGCGGCGATGCCCGCGGCGGTCACCAGGTCGCCGCCCGCCCCGTCGACCCGCGCCCGGGTGCCGACCGCGCCGGCGAGCCCGAGCAGGATCGCGCCGATCGCCAGCAGCAGCCAGCGCAGCGTGTCGGGGTCGTCGGCGACACCCGCGTCGAGGAGCTCGTCCCAGAGCCCGAGCCAGGCGACGATCAGCGCCAGGCCGCCGAGCAGCGCCCCGATGCGCAGGCGAGCCCCGAAGAGAGCCATGAACGCGACCACGGCCGTGAGCAGGAAGATCCAGGCGGTGTTCAGGGTCGAGCCGGTGTCGCCGCCGAGCCAGTTCACGAGCTGGAACAGGGCGGCGGGGGTGAGCAGGATCCCGAGCACTAGGAAGATCGACTGCCAGAGAAACGGGCGGGCGCGTCCGCGGGCGCCGAGGAAGCCGCCCCAGAAGAGGCCCTCGGCGAGCCCCGCGAGGATCAGGAAGACGAGGAAGTCTCCCCACGGATCGGCGAACGAGGTTCGCCGGATGAGCAGGACGAGGACGCCGATCGCGAACACCAGCCCGCCGAGCGCCCGCAGCCCCCCTCCTTCGTCCGAGCTCAGCACCGCACGCAATCGCTCCACGAAACCGCTCCCTCCCCCCGTTCTCGACCGCGGCGACCCTAGCCAGCCCGGCGGACGCCTCGGCGCGGCTCAGCCCGGGGGCTTGGCGCGCAGGGCGAGCCCGAGCTCGCGCAGCTGGGCCTCGTCGACGGGCGCCGGCGCTCCGGTGAGCGGGTCGGCGCCCGAGGCCGCCTTCGGGAACGCGATCACCTCGCGGATCGAATCGGCGCGCACCAGCCGCTGGACGATCCGGTCGAGCCCGTAGGCGATCCCCCCGTGCGGCGGGGCCCCGTAGCGCAGCGCCTCCAGCAGGAAGCCGAACCGGTCCTGGGCCTCGTCGGGCGAGATCCCGATCGCCTCGAGCACGCGCTGCTGAAGGTCGGAGTCGGAGATCCGAATCGAGCCGCCCCCGAGCTCCTGGCCGTTCCAGACGACGTCGTAGGCCAGGGCCATCGCATCGCCCGGCTTCTCGGGGTCGAACTCGCCCGCCGGCGCGGTGAACGGATGATGGAGCGGGTCCCAGCGTTCCTCGGTCTCGTTCCAGCCGAACATCGGCCACTCGGTCACCCAGCAGAACGCGTCGGCCGCCGGGTCGATGAGCTCGAACCGCTCGCCGAGATCGAGCCGCAGCTGGGCGAGGACCGAGTTCGCGATCGCCGGCTTGTCGGCGACGACGAGCAGCAGGTCGCCCTCCTCGGCGCCGAGGCGCTGGTTGAGCGCCGCGAGCTCGGCGTCGGAGAGGAACTTCGCGGTCGGCGAGCGCCAGCCCTCGCCCTCGCGGAACGCCCACACGAGCCCCTTCGCGCCGAGCTCCTGGGCCCGGGAGATGAACCCGTCGAGCACCGAGCGGGGGACGTCGCGGGCACCGGCGTTCAGGCCCTTGACGATCCCGCCCGACTCGATCACCCCGCGGAAGACCTTGAACTCGGTGTCGGCGAGCAGGTCGGTGAGCTCCGTCAGCTCGAGCCCGCAGCGCAGGTCGGGCCGGTCGCTGCCGTAGCGGTCCATCGCCTCGGCGAAGCTGATCCGCCGCAGGGGCAGCTCGAGTCGCGGCCCGCCGACCGCCTCGAAGACCGCGGCGAGCATGCGCTCGTTGAGGTCGAGCACGTCCTCGACCCCGACGAAGGACATCTCGATGTCGAGCTGGGTGAAGTCGGGCTGGCGGTCGGCGCGCTGATCCTCGTCGCGAAAGCAGCGCACGATCTGGAAGTAACGCTCGAAGCCGGCGACCATCAGCAGCTGCTTGAACAGCTGCGGCGACTGCGGCAGGGCATAGAAGGCGCCGGGCTCGCGTCGCGAGGGCACGAGGAAGTCGCGGGCGCCCTCCGGGGTCGAGCGCGAGAGCATCGGGGTCTCGATGTCGAGAAAGCCCTCCCCGGAGAGGAAGTCGCGGATCGCGGCGGCAACCGCGTGGCGGGTGGCGATCGCTCGCGCCACCCGTTCGCGACGCAGGTCGAGGTAGCGGTAGCGCAGCCGCATCTCCTCCCCCACCTCGCCCGAGAAGCCCTCGATCTCGAACGGCGGGGTCTGGGCGTGGGAGAGCAGGGTCGCGTCGCGGACCCGGAGCTCGAACTCGCCCGTCGGCAGGTCGGGGTTGACGGTCTCGGCGTCGCGGCGGACCACCGGGCCGGCAACCGAGAGCACGTCCTCGGGCCGCAGCCGGTGCGAGAGCTCGAACGCCTCGCCCGACTCGTCGGGGTGGAAGACGAGCTGGACGATCCCGGTGCGATCGCGCAGATCGATGAACACGAGCCCGCCGTGGTCGCGGCGCCGATGGACCCAGCCGGCGACCCGGGCGTCGGAGTCGACCCGGTCGCCGAGGACCTGGCCGCACCAGGCGTCGCGGTAGCCGTTGGCACGGAGGGCGGGAAAGGCCTCGGTCATCGCGGCGCAGTCTCGCATCGGCCACCCACGTAGCGTCGCCCGCCTGCGCAACCGCCGAGGCGCGCGGGTCCGCCGCTCGCTCGCGCCCTAGACCCCGACTTTGACGCTGTGCTTGGCGCTCGTCGCGAGCCCGCCGGCGTCGGTGACGTTGACCGACACCTTGACCTTGAGCCGGTCGAGCCCGGCCTCGTCGGCGGCCCTGCGGACGCCCTTCGGGACCTTGACCGTGAACGTATGGGTCTCCTCGCCCGAGGTGCCCTCGAACTTGGCGATCTTCAGGCCCCTGCGGTTGAGCTTGCGCGCGGTGTTGAAGCTCAGCTCGAGCTTGCCCTTGAAGTCGCAGGGCGGGGCGCCGCAGCTGACCGTGAGCTTGAGCTTGCCCTTCTTGCCCTTCTTCGGCACCTTCACCGTCGGGCCGCTCTTGACCGCGACCGAGGCGGTGGCCGTGCCCTCGCCGCCGCGGAAGTCCTGGGCGGCGACCGTGGGGCTGAAGTCGCCGGCGCCGGGATACGTGTAGTCGGTCGTCGGGCCGTCGGTGGTGCGGTCGACCGCGCCGTCGCCGTCGAAGTCCCACTCATAGCCGGTGATCAGCGAGTCGGCGTCGGTGAACGAGGCGGTGAAGGTCACCGGGGCGCCCAGGGAGACCGTGCCTGGCGCCGCCCCGAGGCTGCCCTGCGGGAGCGCGTTCGGGGGCCCGCCGAAGACCTCGAGCTCGGAGAAGTCGATGAAGTCCGCGCCCGAGTCGCCGGGCCCGTCGCTCTGCGGCGAGAGCAGCACCAGGCGGACCTTGACCACGCCGGTGTTGTTGGCGGTCAGCGGGACCATGTTGAGGCGCGAGCGGTCGTCGAGCGTGAAGCTGCCCTCGCTGGCGACCTGGAAGTTGGTCCCGTCGGTCGAGGTCAGCACCCGGTAGTCCTTGGTCGTCGCCGAGGGCCCGTCGCCGCAGGTGTTGCTCGGATCCATGCCCAGCGAGGCGATGTCGACCGGCTGCGGAAGAGTGATCGTCGCCGTCGGCGGGCCGGCGTGCGGGTTCTCGGGGTCGGAGCTGTCGGGGTTGAAGGGCGACCAGCCCGTGCCGAGGGACTGATCGATCACCTGGTCGTCGCCGCAGCCGAAGATCGAGCCGCTGTCGTCGCTGCTGGTCACTGTCGCGCCGCCCGAGGCCGCGGCCCAGTCGCGGTGCATGTCGACGTCGTGCGTCTCGGTCTCCCCGCCGTCGAGCTGGATGCCCTCGAGCGAGATCTGGTCGAAGCCTGCGTCGCCCTTGAACACCAGCTCGCCGTAGTTGCCCACCGGAGCCACGATCGAGTAGCGCCCGTCGGCGTCGGTCTGGTCGGACAGGTTCGACGGGAAGCTCGGGTCGGTGGTGTGCCCGCCGAAGCCGACCGTGATCCCCTCGAGCGGCAGGCCGGTGTCGGCGCTGGTGACCGTGCCCTCGACCGTCGCCGTCGGGGCGTCGGGGGCCGGCGGGAGGTTGAAGTCCTCGATCGGGGTGACGTCGCTGGAGTCGGCGACGCTTGCGTAGAAGCCCATCCCGCGGCCGGCGAACACGCTCCAGATCAGGTCCTGCAGATCGCCGCCTGTGATCCCCTGGTCCGCCACCAGGATCGAGTTGCGCATGTCGAGGAACGAGGGCTCGGGCGGCGAGATCCGCATCGCCTCGGTCACCAGCGCCTCGGCCAGGTCGGAGCCGTCCTGCTCGCTGCCTGTCCCCAAGACGAGCTGGGCGCGCAGGTCCCAGAGGGTCTGGACCCAGATCTCGCCGTCGGAGTGGACCTCCGCTCCGGCGAAGACCTTGCCGAAGTCGCCGAACGTGTAGCCGCCGATCCCGCTCCCCCCAATTCCGCCGGGGCACTTCAGGGCGACGATGCTCGGCGGGCAGTCGGCGGGGGTGAAGCGCAGCGTGGTGAACACGGCGTCGGAGTAGGCGCCGATGTCGACCTCTCCCACCGTGCTCGGATCGTCGAACTCGAGCCCCTCGCGGTAGAGCAGGTCGAGCGCGTACCAGTCGCTCCACGCCTCGCCCATCGCGCCCGCGTGCGGGCTCGAGACGGCGCCCGAGCCGTCGTCGTTGGTGACCAGGCGATTGCTGAGCCCGTGCGTGTACTCGTGCCAGACGACCGCCGCGTCGTCGTCGCCGTTGATGTTGCGGAAGTTGAAGAAGCTGCCCGGCGTGAACTCGAACAGGTACATCTGCATCAGCGGCGAGATGCCGTCGGGCGGGGTGGTCATGTTGGCGTTGTTGGAGTGGTCGCCGTCGGGCCCGCCGTCGCCGGCGGTGTCGGCGCCGTCGTTCGCGTTCACCTGCACGGGGTCGTCCTGGTCGCCCGTGCCGTCGCCGCCGAAGGCGTCGGTGTCGTCGGTGAACCCGATCGTCGGGCCAGCGAGATGGTCGTGGAAGCGATTGACGAGATAGAAGGCCTGGGTCGTGGTCTGCTCGCGGTTGACCTGCCAGGAGTCACGGTCGGTCGGATCCCAGGAGCAGCGGGCCGTGGTCACCGTCGGCTCGACCCACCCGGGCGGCGCCGGCGGCGTGAAGCGGCAGGCGTCGTTCTGCCCCGGCGGCTGGGCGAAGGCCGTGAACGGATAGAGGAAGTCGTCGCCCGCGGAGGGCGGCACCTCCTCCGAGGGCTGGGCGGCGTTGTCGTCGTTGATGTCGGAGAACGCGTGCGCGAACGGGCCGTCGAGCGTGGTGGCGCCGGGCGCGAGCCAGCCCTCGGCGGCGAAGTCGACCGTGCGCGGCTGGTTGGCCGCGGCCTTCGCCGGGTTCGGGTCGTTCTCGGCGCCCGGGTAGTTGGGGAACACGGTCGCGTCCGCGAACTTGGTCAGGTTCTGGCGGTAGAGGACCGCACCGGTCGACGCGTCGACCACCGCGTCGTAATAGGCGGTCGACGTCGCCTGGTAGGTCAGATGCCAGGCCAGGCGGGCGCCGCCGGCGGCGCCGAATAGCACCAGGCGGGCGAAGTCGCCGCCGGCGAATGTGGTCACGCGGCGGGCGCCCTTCGCCTCCGAGGTGGCCTCCACCGCCCGGCCCCCATCGACGTTCCGCCGCAGCGCGCGCATCGCCTTCGCCGCGCCGATCCGCGGGCGGACCGATGCCACGCTCGGGTCGGCGAGCGGCGAGCCCGAGACCGACAGCACGCGCCCGTCGGGGTCGAGCGAGACGCGGACGCCGTTGTCGAACGCGGGGATGCCGCGATAGCGCTGCTGGAAGAGGAGGTGGGTGAGGCCGTAGCGGGGAGCGCCGGTGCGACGGGCGAGCTTCAACCCGTCGGCCTCGGCGCCCGAGAGGCCGAGGGCGCTGCGGTGCGCGCGCACCCAACCGCGGGCGATCGCCACCGGATCGCCGCCGGCCGGGCCGCTGAGGGTCCCGTCGAGGCGCTGGATCAGCCGCGGGGTGCCGGTGACCCTGTCGACGTCGAGCACGCCCTGGGAGCCGAGCGACGAGCGCAGGCCGGCCTGGGCAGCGCGGGCCTTGGAGCTCCCGGCCGCGGTCGCCTCGGCCCCGACGCGGGAGTCGAAGTACGGCTTTGCGGCGCTCTGCTCGGAGGTCGGGGCGCGGACGGCCGGGCTCACCGCCGAGGCGGCACCCGGGAGCAGCAGCACAGCCGAGATCGCCGCCAGTCCGGCGCTCCCTCCGATCGCGATCCTGCCGCGACCGCCCCCACCGCGGTCGAACAACTTCCTCACCTCGGCGGCGATCCTAGTACTGCCGGGCGCTCGGTGCAAGCGAATCTTCAGCCGGTCACCGGGGCCGCACGCACGCACCCGATGCTCAGACTCGAAGCTCGTCCAGGGCGCGGCCGAGATCGAGCGGGCGCTGCTCGCCGGTCGCCATGTCGCGCACCTCCACGCCGCCGTCGGCGCCGAAGATCACGGCGCGCCCCGCCCCCACCCGGTCCGCCTGCTTCATCTGGCCCTTGATCGAGCGCCCGGCGAGGTCGAGCTCGGCGCGCAGGCCGGCGCCGCGAAGCTCGCGCACGAGCGCGAACGCGCGCGGGCCGTGCTCCGGCAGCGCAGCGACGAAGACGTCGGCGGCCGGCTCGGGCTCGGGCTCGTCGAGGGCCATGAGGATGCGCTCGATCCCCGCCGCCCAGCCGATGCCGGGCGTCGGCGGCCCGCCGAGCGCCTCGACCAGCCCGTCGTAGCGGCCGCCGCCGCCGAGGGTCGCCGCCTGGGCATCGAGGCTCCCGGACTCGAACTCGAACACGGTCCGGGTGTAGTAGTCGAGCCCGCGGACCAGGGTCCCGTCGAGCTCGTAGTCGACGCCGGACTGGTCCAGCAGCCGCCGGAGCTCGGCGAAGTGCTCGGCGTCGGCGTCGTCCAGGCGGTCGAGCATCCGCGGCGCCTCCGCCATCACCGCCCGGGTGTCGGGGTCCTTGGCGTCGAAGGCCCGCAACGGGTTCTCGTCGATCCGCCCGCGCACCTCGGCGGGCAGCTCGCCCTCGTGCCCATGCAGGTAGGCGCGCAGCTCGTCGCGATAGGCGGCGCGCGAGGTCGGGGTCCCGAGGCTCGAGAGTCGCAGGCGAAGCCCCGGGACGCCGAGGCCCCGCAGCAGGTCGTCGAGCAGCAGGATGAGCTCCGCGTCGGCGAGCGGCGAGTCGCTGCCGACCGCCTCGGCGCCGAGCTGGTTGAACTGGCGATAGCGCCCCGCCTGCGGGCGCTCGTGGCGGAAGTAGGGGCCCCAGTACCAGAGCTTCACCGGCTGGGGCAGGCGGTGCATTCCGTGCTCGACGTAGGCGCGCGCGATCGGCGCCGTGCCCTCCGGGCGCAGGGTGAGGCGACGGTCGCCCTGGTCGGTGAAGCTGAACATCTCCTTGTGGACGATGTCGGTGCCCTGCCCGACGCCGCGCTCGAACAGCTCGGTGTCCTCGAAGCACGGTGTCTCGATCCGTCCGTAGCCGGCACGGGCGAAGAGCTCGAGCGAGGCGACGTGCACGCGGCGGCGGGTCGCCTGGTCGGCGGGCAGGATGTCGAAGGTCCCCCGGGGGACCTGAAAGCGGGCACTCATCGGCTGCGCGCGAGCCTAACGAGCGGACCTCCGCAGGGCCGATACGCTTGCCGGGTGGGGGCTTCTCGGCGTTCGAGCCGCGGCGCGACGGGCAAACGGATTCCGTACCCGGCAAGGGTTGTCGGCCTCGCGGCGGCCTACTACCTGGCGGCGAAGGTGGGGCTCGGCCTCGCCTTCACCACCGAGAGCGTCACCGCGGTCTGGCCGCCGACGGGGATCGCTCTCGCGGCCGTCCTGCTCTGGGGCTACCGGATCTGGCCCGGCGTCGCCCTGGGCGCCTTCCTCGCCAACGCCTGGACTGACGTCCCGCTGTACACGACGCTCGGGATCACCGCCGGGAACACGCTCGAGGCGCTCGCAGGCGCCTACCTGCTGCAGCGCTTCGCCGGCTTCCGGCCCACGCTCGACCGGGTCCGCGACGTCACCGCCCTCGCCCTCCTCGCCGCTGCGCTGGGCACGATGGTGAGCGCGACGATCGGCGTCGCGAGCCTGCTCGCAGGTGGTGAGATCGACGCCGGCGACGTGACCTCGGTCTGGCGGACCTGGTGGCTCGGCGACATGGGCGGAGCTCTGGTCGTTGCTCCGGCGATCCTCGTCGCCGTCACTCACTGGCCCTACCGCCGGGCGCCGGGGCGGCCGCTCGAGGCCTTGGCCTTCGCCCTGATCGTCGCCGCCGTCGCGGCGCTCTGCTTCACCTCCGAGATCCCCCTCACCTTCATCCTCCTGCCGCCGCTGATCGCTGTCGTGCTGCGCTTCTGGCAGCCGGGCACCGTGGTCGCGACCCTGATCGTCGCCGCATTCGCGATCCCGCTCACGGAGGCCGGCCACGGACCGTTCGCCGGCAACACCCCTGACGAGCGACTGCTCCTCGCCCAGGCGTTCGTCGGCGTCGTCAGCCTCACAGGGCTCGTGCTCGCGGCGGTGATCAGCGAGCGGGCGCGGGTCGAGCACACGCTCGCGCAGATCGCCGGAACCCTGCAGGAGAGCCTGCTGCCACCCGTCCTGCCGATGATCCCCGGGGTCGAGACCGCCGTCGACTACCGCCCCGCGGGCGAGGGACAGATCGTCGGCGGGGACTTCTACGACGTCTTTCCGAGCGAGGACGGCAGCTGGTCGGTGGTCGTCGGCGACGTGCTCGGCAAGGACGCGTCGGCGGCCGCGACGACCGCGCTGGCCCGCTACACGTTGCGCGCCGCGGCCGTGCACGAGCGCCGGCCGAGCAGCATCCTGTTCGAGCTCAACCAGGCGATCCGCCGCCAGGCGCCGGACCAGCTCTGCACCGCCGTCTACTCACGGGTCGAGGTCGACCGCAGCGGGTGGGCGCGGATCATCCTCTCCGGCGCCGGTCACCCGCCTCCCCTCGTCCTCCGTGTCGACGGCAGCGTCGAGCGTGTCGCGGAGCCCGCCCTGATCCTCGGCATGGAGGCTGACCCGCGGCTCGCCGACGAGGTGCTCACGCTCGAGATCGGCGACGCGATCGTCTACTACACCGACGGCCTCACCGATGCGCACGCGCCGGGGCGGATCGTTCGCGTCGACGATCTGATGGTCGCGCTGCGGGCCTGCAGCGGCCTCAGCGCCGCCGAGATCGCCGGCCGGCTCACCGACGCGGTCCTCGACCCGGCGGCCGGCAGGCCGCGCGACGACATCCTGCTGCTCGTCCTCCGTGTTCCGATCGAGCCCGTGTAGCGCTCAACCGGTGAGCTCGGCCAGGAACGGGTTCGAGGCGCGCTCGGCGCCCAACGTCGTGGTCCCCATGTGCCCGGGATACACCACGGTCTCCTCGCCGAAGCCGTCGACGAGCGTGCGGATGCTCTCCAGCAGGGTCGGCCAGTCGCCGCCCGGGAGGTCGACTCGGCCGACCGAGCCCTGAAACAGGACGTCGCCCGAGAACAGCGCCGGCTCGTCGCGGACCGCGTACGTGACGTGGCCGGGGCTGTGCCCGGGGGTGGAGATGACCTCGATCTCGAGCCCGGCGAGCTTGAGCCGCTCGCCGCCGGCGACCGTCTCGTCGGCGTCGTAGCTCTCGTAGGGGCCGAAGCCGGGCCAGGGGACGTAGGACATGATGTCGGCGAGCACCGGGACCTCGATCTCGGGGCAGTAGACGGGGGCCCCGGTCGCCTTCGCCACCGGGGCGACGGCGCCGATGTGGTCGAAGTGCGTGTGGGTCACGAGGATCGCGTCGATCCCGATCCCGATCTCGTCGACGGCGCCGAGGATCCGCTCGGGCTCCTCGCCCGGATCGACGATCAGGCCGCGGTCGGCGCCGTCGCGGCGCACGACGTAGCAGTTCTCGGCCACCTGGCCGACGGTGAAGCAGCGCACGTCCATTCGAGTGCGCCTAGCTCTGCTCGCGCTTGGCCATCCGCGCGGCCTGCTGCTGGCTCATCCGGCGCCGGTACATGAACCGGTCGATGTAGTAGCCGAGCGGCACGTACATCGCCAGCATCACGGTCGCGAGCGCGAGCGCCGCTCCCATCGGGCGCCCGAACGCGAGCCAGAAGAGCAGGAAGAAGATCACGGCGCCGAAGAGCCCGCGCTTGAAGGCGCTGCTCCAGCTCGGGGGCCGATCGCGCGGGTCGACCCGGCGGCTCTTTCCCGACCGCTTCTGGCGCGCGCGTGCCTTCGCCTCCTCGCGGCTTCGCGGGCGCCCGCGCGGGCCGCGGTTGTCGATGCGCCCCGTCTGTGTGCCGCGGTGCTTGCGGCGCCGTCGCCTTCTCGTCTGCGCCATCGGACCGGCAGGGTACCTAAAGGCAACCGGGAATCGACGTCTAGGCCGACTCGGAATCGAGCTCGGCGAGCCGCCGCTCGAGCGTATGGCGCTCGGGGTCGAAACCGCGCAGCGGCACGTCCTCGGGAAGCCCCTGCAGAGCCCGCTCGGAGACCAGCCCGACGACCTCGCCCGCGATCGGTCGCGCCCCGAGCCCCGCGGCGAGCGCGCGGACGCGTTCGATCACCGCCGCGAGCGGGACCGAGACGGGGTCGCCGACGTTGGTCGAGACCTGGGCCCGGTCGCCGAGGTCGACGCCGACGGCGCGCACGCCGGCGAGCCCGCCGCCGGACTCGCGCAGCCGGGCGGCGATCGCGCGCGCGACCTCGACGTCGTCGGTGTCGAGCTCGACGTTGAACGCCGCCAACGGCGGGCGCGCGGTGACCAGCGTCGCCCCGGCGCTGGGATGGGGCTCGAGCGGCCCGAGGTCGGGTGCGAGCTCGCCCGCTCGCATCCGGTCGCTGAGCGCCGCGAGGCCGCCGCGCCGGAAGTGCGCCCGCTCGCGCCGCGCCGGCTCGGTCGCGAGCTCGCCGTAGAGGAACACCGGGACCTCGAGCGCGGCGATCCCCTCCGCCGTCGCCAGCGCCAGCGCGCGCGCCGGCTCGCGCTCGGCCTCGGCGACCCAGACCACCGGGCAGACGTCGAGCGCGCCGACGCACGGGTGCGCGCCCTCGTGGGCGCGCATGTCGATCCGTTCGACGCAGGCGCGCGCGCCGGCGACGAGCGCCGCCACCAGCTCGTCGCCGGGGGCGGCGAGGGTGAGCACGGTGCGGTTGTGGACCGCGTCGGTGTGGCGGTCGAGGAGCTTGGCGCCGGCGAAGGCCTCGCCGATTGCCGCGATCGCGGCTGCGTCCCGCCCCTCGGAGAAGTTCGGCACCGCGAGCGCCACCGCGCTCAGACCAGGAGCTCCCCGCCGCGGGTCAGCGGCTCGCCGCCGTCGACGCTCACCTCGGGCTCGAGCACGACGCAGTCGAGGTGGACGGGCACCTGGACCGTGCCCCCGATCGCCGCCGAGGCGCCGAAGGCGACGTGGCAGGAGCCGAGGATCTTCTCGTCCTCGAGCAGCTCGCCGGTGAGCTCGGCCTTCTCGTTCGTGCCGATCCCGAGCTCGGCGACGTTGGTGCCGCCCTCGCCGTGCGGGCGCAGGAGCTCGAGCAGGCGCTCGCCGTCGGGGCCCGTGGCGGCGACCAGGTGCCCGCCCTCCACCGTGAGCTCGACCGGATCCGAGACGCGGCCGATCGCGGCGATCGTCCCGTCGACGATCAGCGTGCCCTCGGCGGTGCCCTCGATCGGGGCGATGAAGCCCTCGCCGCAGGGCAGGTTGCCGAACGCACCGCGGGCGGTCAGGTCGCCGGCGTCGGGGGCCCCGGCGCGGTCGCCGAGGCCAAGCCGCAGGTCCGACCCGCGCTGGCAGGTGATCCTCGCCTCGGCACCGGCGGTGAGCCGCTCGGCGATCGCGGCGCCCCGGCGCCGGAGGCCCTCGATGTCGGCGCTCATCACCCGGGCGAGCATCTCCTCGGTCGCCCCCGGGAGGGTCGCGATCCGGACCCCGGCGTCGGTGGCGGCCTTGCGCGCCGCGGTGTGCGAGAGCGACTGCACGGTCGGGCAGAGGACGACGTCGGCGGCGGCCATGGCCGCCGCGACCGAGGCCGGAGGTTCGGTGCCGTGCGTCTCGCGCTCGGCGATCAGCGCCAGCACCCCGTCGGCGTCGGCGCGCCCGGCCTCGCCGCGAAGCCGTTCGCCGAGCCCGATCGTCGCCGGGTTGGCGACCACGAGCACCTCCTCGCCCGCGCGGACGCCGAGGCAGTCGCGGATCACGGTGGCGACAGCGCGCTCGAGGTCGCTCATCGATGCCCGCCGCCGTGCTTGCGCTTGCGCTTCAGCTTTACCCGCTTGTCGAGCTGCGCCGGCTCGCCGCCGTCGGGCACAAAGCGGATCTCGGCGTTGACCTTCGCCTTGCCCTTGCGCTTCAGCTTCTTCGCCAGCTTGCCCTTCGGCTTGATCTTCAGCTTCCCCGCTCCCGGGCCGGCGCTCTTGCTCTTCGTCTTCAGGCCCTTGCCCGAGACCTCGAGCTCGCCGGGCACGCGCAGGTCGGCGACCTCGAGCTTCGCGGTGCCGTTCTTCTTGTTCCGCTTCGCCTTCCCGAGGTGGAACGCAGGGCCGACCTCGTACCACACCGGGCTCGAGTAGACCTCGATCCGGTCGCTCGGCGCCGCCGAGCGCGTGACCTTGATCGAGTAACGACCGGACCCGGTGGAGTCGAAGGTCGTCGAGAAGTCGTCGCCGGTGATCGGCGCAGCGGCGACCTCGGTCCCCTCGCGTAGCAGCCTCACCGTGTAGCTGGCGGGGCGGGCGGCCCCCGCTCCGGCGCGCAGCACCTGCACGTCGAGCTTCGCGGACGGCCCGCGGAGCGTGTCGCCCAGCGTCTTGAAGGTGTCCCCGGGCGCGCGGGCGGTGACCCGGATGTCCGGCCCGTCGTTCCCGTAGAGCTTCACGTAGGTGCGGTCGTCGTGGATGCCCTGAACGATCGCGCTGCGCGAGAGCTCCCCGGCGCCCACCACCGTCGTCGCTTCGCCGATCGTCGCGCCCGGGGTGTCGGTCTGGTGGGCGTCGCTGGAGCCGACCGCGGCCACGTGGGCGCCGGCGGCCAGCGCGCGCTCGTAGAAGGCGATCGCGGTCGCGGTGAACGGGCTCGCGACCGTGTTCGGCGGCATTCCGAAGTCGGCGGCGCCGTTCTGGACCTCGATCGCGTCGACCTTCGAGTAGTCGGTATCGGCGTCGGTGTAGTCCCAGGGACAGCCGCGGCAGATCGATCCGCCGAGGACCGTCGGGTGGTTGATCTGGGTCCAGCCGCCCGAGGATTGGATCGCGCCGAACTGCGACGCCGGCGCGACGGGCTCGGCGACCTTCGTGAGCGTCCCGGGTGCGGTCCAGCGGTACACGGGGCCACCGCGGAAGTCGGCGAAGGAAGCCGAGCCGATGTTGTTGTAGTGGCCCTTGTAGGTGGTCACCTCGGTCCCCGGGATGATCAGCTTGCCGGGGTAGTCGGGCTGGTAGCGGCCGATCTCGCCGGCGTTGACGTTGTTGTTGTGGTCGACGAGGCCGACGAAGTCGAGCCCGGCGCCGCCCGCGGCCAGCGGCTCGAACGCGAAGTCGAACGAGGTGCTCATCAGCGAGTTGCCGGGCTCCTGCTCGCCGTGGACGTGGACGTCGCCCGCATACCAGCCAAAGCCGGCCGCAGCCGGGCTCGGGTCATATGGCGCCCGGGCGTACGGCGACGCAGACCACTGCGGGCTCGTGCTGGTCTCGACGCGGACCCGCCAGTCGATTCCGTCGGGGTCCGTGGGTGGGCCGGTGATCGCCGCCAGGCCGAGCTCGACCGCCCAGCGGCCGGCCGGGATCGGGCCCGGCTGGTAGGCGCGCGTCGTGTACGGGTGCACGAACGCCTTGCGATCGTCCTCGTAGGTGGCCGGCGGCGAGAAGCCGTTGACCGCGATCGCCAGGTCCTTGACCGCGCTGCCGCTCCAGCCGCGCTGTTCGGCCGGGCCGTAGACGGTGTCGCCGGCCTTCAGGGGCTCGTAGACGCCGACGTCGAGCGTGTTGCCTCGGTCGTCGGGCGGCGGGGGCTGGTCGTAGCAGTAGCGAACCCGGATCGCGGTCGTGCCGGCGGGGACGTCGAAGGGGATCTGCACGTAGGAGCCCTGCATCGAGGCGGCGAAGGTGCCGTCGAAGTTCCGCACGGGCCCGTCGAAGGTCGCGTCGGGCGGGTCGGTCGGAACGGCGCAGTCGGCGCTCGCCGCCGCCGGCAGCGCAAGCGCCGCGACTGCCACGCCCGCCGCCACGATGGTCCAACCCCGGCTCCTCATCGGCCCACCAAGCTAGTCAATGCGGCGACCCGGCCGCCCGCCGGGCTCGGGAGCTGCGGCTAGGGTGGGCGCCATGGAGGGTCGCGACGCTCGCCAGGCGCTCGAGCTCGCCGACTACCGCGCCCGGGTCGCCGAGCTCTATCTCAACTCCGCCGGCGAGGGGCCCGAGGCGGTCGACGACTTCCGCCACCACCGCGACCGGCTGTTCGCCGAGCACCCGGCCTCGGCGTTGACCGCCGAGCAGAAGGCCGTCTTCGAGGGCCTGTCCTACTTCCCCTATGCGCCGATGGCGAGGGTCCGCTGCGAGCTGCTCGAGCCGCGCGAGCACGGCGTGCTCGAGATCGACTCCGGCGGCGAGGACGGCGTGCTCCGCTACTCGCGGCTGGGACGGCTGGAGACACCCTGGGGAGAGCTCACCCTCTTCTGGACCGAGGGCTACGGCGGCAACCTCTTCCTCCCGTTCCGCGACGCGACCGCGCCCGACCAGACCTACGGCGCCGGGCGCTATCTCACCGACGCGATCAAGGGCACCTTCGGCGGCGGGCTCGAGCCGCCAGCTCCCGACGGCGGTCAACTGTTGGTGACGCTCGACTTCAACTACGCCTACAACCCGTCGTGCGCCTATAACTCTCGCTGGGCCTGTCCGCTGGCACCGCCCGAGAACCGCGTCACCCGCCCGATCCGGGCCGGGGAGCTCAAGTTCGCCAACGCGCTCTGATGCGCGATTAGGCGGCGCCCCCTCTCGCATCTCATTGGGCCAACGCAGCCGATCGAGATCGGCCGCCAGCGCCTCGATCGCCCGGCCGTGGCGAGGGCACGGGCCCTGGTCTGACAGCAAAGGGAGAGGAGTGAGTCGGGGTGCGGGCCGTTGCGGCTGATCTCACGCCGGGTGTGACGCGGGCGGTGAGGGATCTGCGCTTGGAGTTGGCCTTCGGGCCGCGGTCGCCGGCCTGCGCCGGAACTGCGGCAATCCACTGACAAGGGTCGTCAGCCGATTGCCACAGAACCGCAGCCGGGCGTCCAGAGCGCGCGACAGCCACCACGAACGTCGCAAGGCACACCGATCCCACCCCCCTCACCGGCAAATCGGCCGCGTCGGACCGCGCGCCGGCTTCCCGTCCCTACGTCCGCCCACGCCGTGCGAGACGGGCGGCGCTAGCCGGGCGCGGGGGTCGGCGTCTCGCTGGTGGCGCTCTCCAGGCTTGCCGCGAGCGCGGCGACGACCTCGGGGTCGAACTGGGTTCCGCCGTAGCGCCGGAGCACGGCGAGCGCCTCGGCGGCGCCTCGGCCCGGCCGGTGCGGACGGTCGCCCAGCATCCCCTCGAAGGCGTCGGCGACGGCGATGATCCGCGCCTCGATCGGGATCGCGCTGCCGCTCAGCCCGAGCGGGTATCCGGTGCCGTCCATGCGCTCGTGATGGGCGAGGATCCAGGTGCGCAGGTCGCCGAAGCCCGGGGCGCTCAGCAGCCGCGCCCCGGTCTCGGGATGGGTGCGGATCTCGGCCCACTCCTCGTCGGTCAGCGGGCCGGACTCGTAGAGGATCGAGTCGGCGACCCCGATGTTGCCGATGTCGTGCAGCACGCCCGCGAGCCGGACGCGCTCGACCCGATCGGGTTCGAAGGCGAGCTCGCGCGCCATCGCCGCGGCGTAGCGGCCGACGGTCTCCGAGTGGCGCGCGGTTCGCGTATCGCGCAGGTCGAGCGCCTCGGCGAGGATCAGCAGCGTGGTCAGGTTCGCGGCGCCGTCGCCGTCGGCACCCTCCGGGCCGGAGGCGAGCGCGCCGACGACCTCGCGGCTGTAGATCACGGTCCGGTCGCGGCCCAGGGTCTTGGCGGCATACAGCGATTCGTCGGCGCAGCGCAGCAGGCGCTCGGCGGTGTCGCCGTCGGCGGGATAGGAGGCGACGCCGAAGCTGATCGTCAGCCCGGGATAGCGCGCGGACATCTCCTCGCGGACCCGGTGGCGCAGGCGCTCGGCGGAGACGTACGCGCCCCGCGAGTCCGCGGTCGGCAGTAGGAGCGCGAACTCCTCCCCGCCGATCCGGGCGACGCTGTCGATCCGGCGCGCGTGGCTGCGGAGTACGTCGCCGATCTGGACCAGGACCTCGTCGCCGATCTGGTGGCCGAAGCTGTCGTTGACCTGCTTGAAGTGGTCGAGGTCGCCGGTGATCAGGCTCACCTCGGTCCCCGAGCGGTGCGCGCGCTCGAGCTCGAGCTCGAGCTGGCGGTTGAAGCCCCGGCGGTTGAGCAGCTCGGTGAGCGGGTCGGTGTCGGCGGCCTCGGCCAGTCGCGCGACCAGCCGGGCGACGTGCTCGCGGGTCAGCACCATCAGCGTCGCCGCGATCGTCAGCGTGCCGACGGCGACGATCCACGCCTGGATCATCCCCGGCGTGTGCGGCTTGAGGAACAGGGCGACCGCATACCCGACGGCGACGATCACGACCTGGGTCGCGACCTGCGGCCGGTTGAGGAAGTAGGCCGCGCCGAGGATCACCCAGACGTAATAGAAGGCGCCGGTTGTGATACTCGCGCCCGAGAAGTAGATCGAGGCGCTGATCAGCAGCGACCCCGCCGCTGCGGCGACCTCGAGGCCGCGGCCGGGCAGCCGGCGACGGGTGAGCACCAGAACGGCGGCGATCGCGTAGGCGATTCCGACGGTGGCGATCAGGCCGGCGTTGTTCGCGTCCGGCGCGTGGGGCAGCACGATCGAGATCAGGCCCAGCGTCGGACCCGCTACGAACATCGTGATCAGGTACGACGCGAGCATGGCCCGGTCGCCAGTTGACGCAGTGTCTGGCTCGTGCGTATCAGTCATCACGGTCGCCGGGAATTCCATCGGCTTGCGACGGCGAGGGCTTGAGGTTGGAGCCGGCGCTCGCGACCCGAAACGTGCAGCGTGGGCGGTTCGCTAGGTTCGCGGCCATGCGGGGACGGTGGTGGAATCGCATCGGGCGGGCGGTCGGGTTTCCGGCCCTCGTGGCGCTGGCGCTCGCGCTTTCCGGGCTCGTGGCGGCGGGCGCGGAGGCCGAGGTGGTGGTTGACGCCGATGCGCTGCGCGCCGACGTCAGCGACGACCCGTGGGGTCTGCGGCTGGTCGAGACCGACGGGGACCTGGTGCTCGCCGAGGACCCGTCGACCGCCCGCGATGTGGCCGGGACGATCGGCTTTCGCAGCGCCGGGGTCTGGCGCCACGCGACCCGGGTGGTGAGCGCCGTGCGATCCGAGGGCGGCTACATCGCCGACCTCGCGACCGATGATCCCGCCGGGCGGAGGATCTCGCTGCACCTGCGGCCGACCGCCGAGGGCGTGATCGGCCTCGACGCCGAGATCGTCGGCGTCGGACCGCCGATCGAGGCGCTCGGGATCGGCTTCGAAGCGCGGCCCGACGAGCGTTACCTGGGGTTCGGCGAGCGCTCGCAGGCCGTCGACCAGCGCGGCAACGTGGTCGAGAACTACGTCGCCGACGGGCCCTACCAGCGCGACGAGTGGCCCGTGATCCAGGCCGTGGTGCCCCAGTGGGGCTTCCGCCCGCGCGAGGACGCGACCTACTACCCGGTGCCCTGGCTGCTCTCGACGGCCGGCTACGGGGTGCTCGTCGACAGCCCCGAGACCAGCTACTTCCACCTCGACCGGAGCGGCGCCTGGAGCGTCGAGCTCGTAAACGCGCCGCCCGGCGAGCTGCCGGCGGTCGCCGCGCCGGCGCCGCGGCGGTTGAGCCTGCGCTTCTTCGCCGGCCCCGAGCCCGCCGACGTGCTCGAGCGCTTCACTCGCGACACCGGCCGCCAGCCGCCGGCGGCGGCCCCCTGGGTGTTCGGGCCCTGGGTGCAGCCGACCGGGGGCACGGACGAGCAGCTGGCGCTGGTGGACGGGCTGCAGGAGGCAGACGCGCCGCTCTCCGTCGCGCAGACATACCTGCACTACCTGCCGTGCGGCGACCAGCGCGGCCGTCGCGATGCCGAGCGGGCGCGGACCGCGGGCGTTCACGAGCGCGGGCTCGCGATCACCACGTACCTGAACCCCATGGTCTGCACCGACTACGACCCGGTCTTCGGCCAGGCGGCGGCGAACGGCGGCCTGATCGAGAACGCGCTCGGCCAGCCGTACCTGTTCCAGTACTCGACCCGGACCTCGTTCCAGGTCGCCGAGCTCGACTTCACCGCGCCGGCCGGACGCGATGCGTTCGCGTCGGTCGCCGCCGAGGCGATCGCCGACGGCCACGACGGCTGGATGGAGGACTTCGGCGAGTACACGCCGCTCGACTCGCAGACCGCGGCCGGGGTCCCGGGCGTTCAGGTGCACAACCCCTATGCCCGCGACTACCACTGCGGCGCCGCGGAGGCCGTCGAGTCGGCGCCGCGCGCGGTGGTCCGGTTCCAGCGCAGCGGGTGGACGGGGGCGGCGCCCTGCGCGCAGGTGGTCTGGGGCGGCGACCCGACGACGGCCTGGGACTTCGACGGTCTGCGCTCGACGGTGCGCCAGGCGCTGACCATGGGGCTCTCGGGGATCAGCACGTGGGGCTCGGACATCGGCGGCTTCTTCGCCCTGTTCGAGGACGAGCTGACCCCGGAGCTGCTGATGCGATGGGTCCAGCTCGGCGCGGTCTCGGGAGTGATGCGCACACAGGCCGACGGGATCGCGATCCCCGAGAAGGCGCGACCGCAGGTCTGGGACCCCGACCAGATCGCCAACTGGCGGCGTTACGCGAAGCTGCGCACCCAGCTGTATCCGTATCTGGCGGCCGCCGACGCCGCGTATCGCGACACAGGGCTGCCGCTGATGCGCCAGCTCGCGCTGGCCTATCCCGACGATCCGGTGGCGTCCGGGCGCGACGACGAGTTCCTATTTGGGCCCGACCTGCTCGCCGCGCCGGTGCTCGATCCCGGCGTGACCGAGCGGTCGCTGTATCTGCCCCGCGGGCGGTGGGTGGACCTGTGGCGGTCGGCGCGGTATCGAGCGGGCGACGGGTCGCTGCGCCTGGGACGCGCGAAGTTGCTCCGAGGCGCCGGCGAGGTGACGGTGCCCGCGCCCCTGGATCAGTTGCCTCTGCTGGCACGCGCGGGCACCGTGCTTCCGCTGCTGCCGGCGGGCGTCGACACGCTCAGCGACTATCCGGACGAGTCGACGACCTCGCTCGATGACGCCGCAAAGGACCTGGCGCTGCTCGCGTTCCCGCGCGGCAAGAGCTCGGCCCGGATGTTCGACGGCGAACGGATCCGCTCGCGAGAGCGGGGCAAGGGGTGGGTGTTGCGGATCAAGGGCGAACGCCGGCGGAAGTACCGTTTGCAGGCGTCGCTGAAGACGCTGTCGAAGCCGTTCGCGCCGTGCGGCCTGAGTCTCGGCGGGAAGCCGTTGGGCGGCCGGCACTGGGAGTACGAACGCAAGCAGCGACGCCTGAAGGCGACGTTCAGCGGGCGGAAAATACGCGTCGTCGTCCGCCGGCGCTGCGGTTAACCGGCCCAGGTCTGCATCCGCCCGAGGACCGGTTCGAGGCTGTGCTCCTCGAACTCGAGGTGCTCGAGCAACAGCGTGCCGAGGCCCGTGAGCGCGGCGACGAGGCGCTCCCGGGCGCGCTCGGGATCGTCAGCGCCGTCGAGGGCGTTGGCGGCGGCCTCGAGCTCATGGACGAACTCGGCGACGGCGCGATGGTCGGACTCGAGCTTGTCGACCACGCCGTCGAGGTCGGGGTCTACTCGGCGGATCACCGGGAACAGCGCCCGGTCCTCGAGGCCATGATGGGCCTCGACGAAGCGGCAGTGACGAAGGCAGCCGAGCCGCAGCTGCCAGAGGATGCTCGACGACTTCAGCGCCGCCACCCGCTCACGGATCTCCTCCGGAGCCGCACCGCCCGCCGCGTCCTCGGCGAGCAGGGTCACGTGTGCGAGATCGCGCCGGATCATCTCGTGGACGCCGCGCAGCTCGTCGAAGAGCGGGTTGTCGGACACGGCGTGATTGTGCCGAGGCCGGTAGAACGAACGCATGAGAGCCGCCAACCTCGCGCTCCGCTTCGCGCTCGAGCTCGCATCGATCGCCGCGCTCGTCGCCTTCGGGCTCTCGCTCGACGCTTCGGTCGTGGTGCGGGTTGCGGTCGCGCTGGCCGGAGCCGCTCTTTTCATCGCCGTCTGGGGACGCTGGCGCGCCCCGAGGTCCGGGCACCGGCTCGCCAACCCGGAGGGCCTTCTGCTCGAGCTCGCGCTGTTCGCGCTTGCCGCCGCGGCGCTGGTCGCCGCCGGCTCTCCCGTGCTCGCCGCGGTCTACGCCGGGCTCGTGATCCTGAACGAGGCCCTGCTCCGAGCACTCGGGCAGGACGGCACCTGAGGGACGGCCGGTCCCCGGCCGGCCGCCCCGGGCACGCGCCGCTCTAGGACGTACCGCCGGCCGTCGTCGGCAACCCCCAGCCGAACGGATACAGCGGGTCGTATGGATGATCGCCGACGTTGATCGGCTCCTGCGAGAGCGACCGCGGCCAGCTCACCGGGAGCTTGCCCGTGAAGGGCTCGACGCCGAACAGGTTGTCGGCGACGCCGCCGCCCTCGCTCCCCGGCAGCCAGGCGGCGACCAGCGAGTCGATCCGGTCCAGCCTCCGGTCGTCGAACACGAGCGGCCGGCCGGAGACGACGACCACGACGCAATCGACGGCCCGGCACACGCGGTCGACCGCGGCCTCGTCGGCCGCGGACAGCTGCATGTTCTTCACCGGCCGAGGGGCGCCGTTGTCGCCCGGGTCGAACGCCCAGCGCGGGCCGTAGACGTCGCCGAACCCTTCCGAGTACGGCGTCTCGCCGACGACCACGACTCCGGCCGCGTTCGGCGGGATCGGCCCCGAGCCGTCCTCGCTGTAGGTGACGTCACCGGCGCCCGACGCCGCCTCGATCCCCTGGAGGATCGTCGTGCCGGGGATCACGTTGGTTGACCCGCCCTGCCAGGTGAGCGTCCACCCGCCTGCCTGGTTACCGATGCTGTCGGCGTTCGAGCCGGCGACGAAGACATCGCGCCCGGTCCCCAGCGGCAGCAGGTCGCCGTCGTTCTTGAGCAGCACCTGCGACTCGGACACGGCGCGGCGGGCGACGGCCCGGTGCTCGGTCGAGCCGATCTCGTCGATGTGAGTGCGGTCGGTGAACGGGTGCTCGAACAGGCCCAGCTCGAACTTCGCCCGCAGGATCCGGCGCACCGCGTCGTTGATCCGGCTCATCGGCACCCGGCCGGCGTCGACCTCGTCGAGCAGCGTGTTGATGAAGTCCTGGTAGCTGTTGGGCTCCATGAACATGTCGATGCCGGCGTTGGCGCCCGTGCGCACCTGCTTGGGCCAGCTGCCCGGCAGTTGGTGGATGCCCTCCCAGTCGCTGATCACGAAGCCTTCGAAGCCGAGCCCGTTCTTGAGAACCCCGTCGATCAGCTCCTTGTTGCCATGCATCTTGATCGGGTTCCCGGTCCCGTCCTCGGTCCAGTCGACGCTCGAGAACGACGGCATCACCGTGCCGGCGTCGTGGTCCTGGACCGCGGGGACGTAGGGGCTCAGCGCGTCGCGCCAGAAGTCCTCGCGACTGGTGATCGCGATGCCCTGGTCGATCGGGTAGTCGCCGCTCCCGGTCCCGTACTGCGTGTCGCCATCGCCGGCGAAGTGCTTGGCCGAGGCGAGCACGCGGTCGTTGTCGTCCAGGTGCCCCGGCGGCCCCTGCAGGCCGTCGATCGCGGTCTCCATCCGCTTCACCAGGTCCGGCGACTCGCCGAAGCTCTCGTACGTGCGGCCCCAGCGATCGTCGCGGGCGACGCAGATGCAGGGAGCGAAGGCCCATTGCGGCCCGGTGGCGCGGGTCTCCTCCGCCGCGATGTGCTCGACGTCGCGCACCAGGGCGGGATCGCGGGTGGCGCCAAGCCCGATGTTGTGCGGGAAGACGGTCGCCCCGAGCATGTTGCCGTCACCGTGGACGGTGTCGATGCCGTAGAGGATCGGGATGTGCAGGCGCGTCTGCATCGCCGCCCGCTGGAAGCGGTCGACCATGTCGGCCCAGGCCTCGGGCTCGTTCGGCGTCGGGACCGAGCCGCCGCCGGAGAGGATGCTGCCGAGCTTCCAGGTCCTGATCGGCGCCGCGTTGGCGTCGACCTGGATGCGCTCGGTCTGCGTCATCTGCCCGACCTTCTCTTGGAGCGTCATCCTCGAAAGGAGGTCGTTGACGCGCTGGTTGACCGGAAGGCTCGGGTTCTCGTACGGCAGCCGTGCGTCTTGGCTGGCCGCGGGACCGGCGCTGACACCGATGGCGGCCGCGATCAGTCCGAAGACGAGTGCCGCGAGGACGACCGGTCGCCCGCGGACGGGTGAGTGTGGAGCCACGTTGTTCCTCCTCGTGCTCGCGCGCTCCCCCGAGGCGCTATCCGAGGGCCGCATGGGCGCGGTCCTCCCCGCGTCGCCGATACCCACGCGCGCTAGTGATGTAACCGGCCCTCACCGACGTCCGGCCGATCGATCTACCCGCCGTCCGCCGCCTGGATGAGTTCCGTCCGCGGCGCGCACTCGTGGGCGCCGTAGGAAGCGATCGCGGCATGGCCGTCGGCGGTCTCGGAGCGAAGCTGCTCCTGGGCCGCGGCGAGCCGGGCGCTGTCGGTGGGTCGGGCGCGGAGCGCCGCGGCGAGCTCGCGCTCGGCTTTGGCGCGAGCCTCGGTCGTCGCGAGCCAGCCGCCGATCGTGTCCGCGGCGAGGTCGGGCACCGTGAGCTCCCGGACGCGGGCGACCAGCCGGTCGAGCCCGTCGGCGAGTTGCTCGTAGCGCTCGGCGGTGATCGTGAGCCGCCTCGGCCCACCGGCGCGGACCTCCACCGCCTCGAAATGCTGCGACGTCTTCGTGACGTCATGCGCCCACTCGGCGCAGATCCGGTTCAGGTCATCGAGGTACGCGGAGCGAGTGGCCAAGTCGGCCGGCGATTCGCTGTCCGAGGAGCCGCCACAGCCGGCGACGAGCAGCGCGAGCGCGACCGAGATCAACGCTCTGGCGACCGCCCCAACCACCCTCCGAAGGCTACGGAGCCGACCCCAGCACCCGCCGAACCACCGCTACGATTCGCGCCCCCGCCGGAGTAGCTCAGCTGGTTAGAGCAGCGGAATCATAATCCGCGTGTCGGGGGTTCGAGTCCCTCCTCCGGCATGAAATACCTGCAAATAGATCAGTTCTGATCGTATACGACAGTCGGAATAAAGAAAGCTTGTCCGGTTAACGGCAAATTGGCCGATCCCAGCCACTGCGCAGAGAGCTGGCGTGGTGGGGAGCCGGCGGGCCTCGTGCAGCGAACGATGGCGCGATAGCATCCCTCGCGGAGTGCCGGGAAGCCTGGTCGGCGAAATCGTCGTCGACCGCGGAGGGTGTCCCTGATTGCTCCAATAGCTACGAAGGCTTTGTCGCCAGCGCCAGGTCTGGGCCCACTGGGAGCGATCGAGCGTTTGCGCCGCAGCGGTCGTCTGCTTGATGCGATCCCGCTGCTGGCGATGGAGGAGAAGGCAGCGCCGGCACCTGCAGCGCTCCGACATTCGGCCGGCGCGGAGGGCCTGTCTCCGTGCCGCTAGCCCTGAGCGAGGGATTTCACGCAGGTGATCTCTACGTTCTCGGACTCCTCGGCGTCGGGCTGGCACTGGCCGCTGGGCTAGCCGCCCTTTCTCACCAGCGCGAGCGTGCTTTCTCGGCCGCTCTGATCTATCTGCTCCTGGGCGCTGTCGGTGCCCTCGCGATGTCCGTCTTGGACGTCTCACCGATCGATCCGCTGAGCGATCACGGATTAATCGAGAGACTTTCGGAACTCGCTCTGGTCGTCGCCGTGTTCTCCGCAGGGCTCACGGTCGAGCGCCACGTGCGAAGGCGGTCACTGATCTCGGTCGCAATCCTCATCGGCGTCGTTATGCCGCTGACGGTGGCGCTGATCGCCGTGTTCGGCTACTACGCGATGGGACTCTCTCTCGGAGCAGCGGTGCTCCTCGGTGCGGTTCTCGCTCCGACGGACCCGGTCCTGGCCGGGGACGTCGGGCTCGGGCCGCCGGGGTCTGAGCCGGTCGGAGAACCCCGGTTCTCACTCCATACCGAGGCCGCGATCAACGACGGGCTTGCCTCTCCCTTCGTCGTCGCCGGGCTGTTCATCGCTACTCAGGACGGCAGCTCGTGGATCGGGGAATGGATTTGGGCGGACGTTCTATATGCGGTCGGGGTAGCCGTCACCCTCGGAGTTGTGCTGGGCGCCGGGGCCGCATGGCTGGTCACCCGGGCTCGAGCGCGCGGGCTGTTCTCGCATGAACTCGACGGCTTCGCTGCGATCGCGATCATCCTCTTCGTCTACGGACTCTCAGAGCTCGTCGGCTCCTACGGGCTGATCGCACTGTTCGTGGCCGGCGTCGCTTTCCGCCGCTACGAGTTCGAGCACGAGATTAACGCCAGAATCCACCACGGGGCGGAGGTCGCGGGAACGCTCCTGGAGCTGCTCGTCCTGCTGCTGCTCGGCTCGATGCTCACGCGTGCGGGTTTGTCTGCTCCGGGGTGGAGCGGATGGCTCCTGGCCCCGCTTCTTATCTTTGTCATCCGCCCCGCTTTGGTGCTGGGCACCAGCGGACCGGGCCTCGCATCACGTCGCGAAAGGGTCTTTCTGGCCTTCTTCGGCGTTCGCGGAGTCGCCGCGCTGTTTTACGCCGCGATCGTTGCCGGCTCTGGCGCGCTGTCGGCGGCGGAAACCAGCGTGGTCGTCTGGACGACGATCGTCTGCGTGGTCCTCTCCATCGTCATCCACGGGAGTACGTCAACCGCCCTGACTCGGAGGCTTCTGGGGTCCTGAGTTGCGTACAAGCGGTCGATCGTATTTAATGGAAGTGTTATCTAACATAATCGTTACATGCCAGCCGACCAACTCAGCCTCATCTTCGCCGCGCTCGCCGATCCGACGCGCCGCTCGATTCTGACCCGGCTCGCCGAGGGCGAGGCCACCGTGACCGAGCTCGCCGAGCCGTTCCCGGTGAGCGGGCCGGCGATCTCGCGCCACCTCAAGGTGCTCGAGCGCGCGGGCCTGATCGCCCGCGGCCGAGAGGCTCAGTGGCGACCCAGCCGACTGCAGGCCGAACCACTCGACGAGGCGGTTGAGTGGATGCAATCGCGCAAACGGACCTGGGAGGCCCGGATGGACCGACTTGAAGCACACCTACACGAACAAGGAGAACCGGATGACTGACCCGAGCCCCGTGGGCGCCGACCAGGAGGTCCTGATCACGCGCATCTTCGAAGCGCCGCGCGAGCGGGTCTTCAAGGCCTGGATCGATCCCGACGAGGTGGCCGCCTGGTACGGCCCGGAGCATATGGACGCTCCGCGCGAGCGGGTCCACATCGATCCGCGGGTCGGCGGGCGCTGGGAGCTGACAATGGTCCAGCGCGGCGGCGATCGCGAGTTCTCCATCGGCTATGAGATCCTCGAGCTGGTGGAACCGGAGCTGATCGTGATGCGCTCAGACCCGATGCCGCAGATGGGCATGCACGAGGCTGTGACGGTTCGCGTCGAGTTTCACGACCACGGCGAGAAGACGCGGATGACGATCACCGACGGGCCCTACCCGGCCCCCGGACCCGGCCACGCCGAGGCCGGCTGGAGCGCCGCGTTCGACAAGCTCGCGGGTTTCATCGCTGGCTAGATCTTTCGAGGATCCGCTTTAGTTGGGCCAGGTCCTTGCGATTCGCGCGGCGCACGGCCGGAGCCATGATCGGCGCGAGCAAGCGCGAGAACCCGGATGGCTCGCCGCGGTTTCGAAGCCGCATCACCGTTGCCCCATCCAGCCCGTCCTCCCAGGTGTACGCCGTCTCCATGGCCACCGGCCCATCGGTGCTCGCCATCACGAACCGCTCGCTGGGGACGAGCTCGATCACCTCATAGACGTAAGAGAGCTGGCGGCCCATAAAGCTTGCGGTGAAGGCGAACCGGGACCCAACCGCAAGCGGCGGCGACGTCGCCTCGGGGCCCGGCGATGGTCACCTCGGTCTCTCTCGACGTCGATCGCCATCACGTGCGAACGAAAGCAGAACAAGTCGCCACGGACCGCATGCGTTCGCTCAATCCTCGGGCCAGACGAGCGGCAGGCCGAGCTCGCCGAACAGCTCCTCGTTGCGCGGAAAGCCCGTGATCTCGCGGATCCGCTCGCCCTCGATCGCCATCACCATCACTCCATCACGCCGAACGCCGTCGCCGGTCTCCTCGGCGTAGCTGGCCAAGGCCGGCTGGCCGTTGGCTCGCGTCTCGACCAGCGTGATCCGATCCAGCCGGCCGTCGAGTGGCTCAGTCGCAAAGAACTCACCGATTGCCGGCGCGCCCTCAAAGCGCATCCGCACGGGTGGCATGGTCAGCAGCGCGTCGTCGCTGAGCAGCGCGACGATCCGGCCGACGTCGACGTTTGCCCACGCGTCCAGAAACAGGCGCATGACCTTTGCCTCGGCGCCTTGAGTCGCAGGCGCATGCATGCGCGCGAGCGTTCCCTCGTCTCGTTCCCGCGCAAGCCGGTCGTGCCCGCGCTGCAGGGCGCTGTTGACGGCGGCGACGCTGTCGTCGAGCAGCTCAGCACATCTTTGGCTGGCCAGTCGAGGGCATCGCGCAGGACGACCACGGCCCGCTGCTTGGCCGGCAGCAGTTGCATCGCGGCCACGAACGCAAGTCCAATGTCCTCTTGGGCGATCGCATGATCGGCTGGGCTGGAGTCCGGCGCTTCCAGCTCCTCGAGGAGCCGATCGGGATAGGGCTCAAGGTGGCTGTCCGCCTGCATTCCAGCGTCGCGTTGCCGGCGCTCGATCATTCGCAGTGAGACGTTGGTCGCGATGCGGTGAAGCCAGGCGATCAGCGGCGCGCGCGGCTCGAACTCCCCCAGCCCGCGCCACGCCTGCAGCATCGTCTCCTGCAGCGCGTCATCAGCGTCATGGAGCGAGCCAAGCAGCCGGTAGCAGTGAACGTGAAGTGCCCGCCGATGCGGGGCGGTAAGCGCGACGAACGCCTGCTCGTCGCCGCCGTGCGCGGCGTCGAGCAGTGCGCGCTCATCGCGACGGTCTTCCGCCACGGTCGCGACCCTAGTCAGACCGGCAGCGGGCCGCCGAGCTCGGTTCAGGCCGAGGGTGAGAATGCGGCCTGCGGAACTCCGCCGAGCGCGATGAACCGAATGCCCTCGTCGCCGGGGAGGATCTGGCGCCGCTGATCCGGTCCGACGCGGGCCATCACCCCGGGCCGCAGATCGAAACGCTCCCCATCGGCCTCGAGGACGGCGGAGCCCGCGATCGGGATGTAGACCTCCTCCTGGCCGGCATCGCCGGTCGATGCATCGTGATTGTGGTTCGGATAACCGCCCCAGTTGGGCGGCAGGGTCATCACCTGCATGCCCCAGGCGCTGACCCCGAGTTCTGCTCGAGCCCGTCGGGCGATCCCGTCGTAGATCGTCTCCATCTCATCGATCTCGACCACCGAAACGTCTGTCATCTGTTGCTCCTGTGCTCATGGGCCCACCTGGCCCTTCACTGAACTCAATCCGCGCCGAAGTGAAAACTCATCGGTGGCGTCTGGTGCCCCCCAGGAACCAGCACGTCAACATCGGTACCACGAAGCGTCCCGCTACCCGAAGCCCAGGAGTGTCATCGACGCTCAGTAGACGCGATCGTCAGCGAAGTCCGGCACGCCCGCATGCATTTCGCCGCGCACAGCGATGTCCGCCTGGCTGCTGATGAGCTCCGCGCCGCAAGGCCGTGATGAGCCGCAAGACCGTCCGCGCCTCGAGCTTCGGCATCGACACCGCGTAACACCCCGGGGTCCAGGGAAACTCAGAAGGCATGGGCGCGAAATACCGGTTCCGCCGGGCGCGGTCGGCCTTAATCACCGCGAAACCTGTGCGTGAGACGCTGGGAGCATGAGCTCCGGCGCCCCACACGTGCTGGTCGTCGATGACGACCCAGTGGTCCGCGACGTGTTGCTTCGTTACCTCGCGCGCGACGGGTTCACGGCCGAGGCGGCCGAGGATGGGGAGAAGGCGCTGGAGGCGTTCGCCGCCCGGCGACCGGATCTGGTGGTGCTCGACCTGATGCTGCCGCGAATCGACGGGCTGGAGGTGTTTCGCCGGATGCGCGAGGCCGACCCGGCGAGCGCGGTGCTGATGCTGACCGCCCGCGGGCGCGAAACCGAGCGGGTTATCGGACTCGACTCGGGGGCCGACGACTACGTCGCGAAGCCGTTCTCGCCGCGCGAGATCGTCGCCCGGGTGAAGGCGATCCTGCGCCGGCTCGGCGAGACCGGAGCCTCACCTGCCGACGCCGAGGGCGCGCAGCCACTCGCCTTCGACCGACTCGAGATCGACCCCGCGGCGCGCGAGGCCCGGATCGACGCCCGTCCGGTGGAACTGACGCCGAAGGAGTTCGACCTCCTCTACTTCCTCGCCGGCCACCCGCGAATCGCCTTCACCCGAGCCGAGCTCCTCGACCGGCTCTGGGATGTCGCCTACGACGGCGACCCGTCGACGGTGACCGTGCACGTTCGCCGCCTGCGCGAGAAGATCGAGCCCGACCCCTCCTCCCCACGCCGCCTGGTCACTGTCTGGGGCGCGGGCTACAGGTTCGAGCCGTGAACCGGCCGGGGTGGCTCGGTCCGGCCGCGATCACGGCCGCGTGTGCGATTTCCGCGGCGCTGCTGACGCTCGCTGCCGGCGCCCTGATCCTCGGGTCCGCGGACGCCGAGCACCTGATCGCGCCCCTCGGCGTTTCGATCGCAATCACCGTCGCCGCGATCGCGATCGCGGCCCGATGGCTGTCGGGGACGACGCTGCGGTTGCGGTTCATCGGCATCGGTGTCTTCGCCACGCTGATCGGGCTCGCCAACCTCGCCGTGCTCGCCTCGCTGATGGTGGTCAGCGACAAGGACGCCGAACTCGTCGGCGTGCTGCTGATCTACTCGACCGGGGTTGCGATCGGCGCCGGGCTCGCCGCCGGCCGCGCCTCGGCCACGGCGATCGAGCGGATCGCCGAGGCGGCGCGGCGGATGTCGGCAGGCGACCTCGAGGCCCGCGCCGGCGAGACCGGCGGCGGCCGCGAGCTCGAGCGGCTGGCCGCGGCGCTGGACGAGATGGCGGCCAGGCTCGAGGCTGCCCAGCGGCGCGAGCGCTCGATCGAGGCGCAGCGCCAGGACCTGATCGTCGCCGTCTCCCACGATCTGCGCACGCCGCTCGCCGACCTGCGGGCGATGGCGGAGGCGATCGAGGATCGCGTGGTCAGCGATCCCGCCACCGTGCACGCCTACGCCGCGCGGATGAGCGGCTCGGTCGACTCGCTCTCGAGGTTGGTCGACGACCTGTTCGAGTTCGTGCAGCTCGAGGCCGGTGCGATCGAGGCCGAGACCGAGCGGGCCCGGGTCGACGAAGTGGTCGGCTGGGCGGTCGAGGCGTGCGACGGGCAGGCGACCCTAAAGGGCCTGCGGCTGAGCACCGAGCTCGGCGAGGTCGGGGCGGCGTCGTGCTCGCCGCGGCTGACGCGCGTGCTGCAGAACCTGCTCGCCAACGCGATCCGCCACACCCCCAGCGACGGGACGATCCGGGTCAGCGCCTGCCGCCAGGGCACCGCGATCGAGCTCGCGGTCGAGGACTCCGGCGACGGCATCGACGCGGACGCGGTCGAGCGCGTCTTCGAGCCCTTCTGGCGCGGCGACACGGCCCGCGCCGGCGAGGGTTCGGGGCTCGGGCTGGCGCTGGCGAAGCGGATCGTGGAATCGCTCGACGGCGAGATCGCGGTCGAGTCGCGCCCCGCGGCCGGCTCGCGGTTTGCGGTCCGTCTGCCCCGCCCCGGCTGAGAGGCGCCCGTAAGGGTTGGGAAATGTCGGCCGCATACGGTCCGGGCCGTGTACCGAGACCGAGCCAGCCGGCTGGCGGGCCTTCACCCGCGACCCGCGCGGTGCTCGCCGGAAGGCCCCGGCGGCCCGGTGATGCGCTGAACCAGGCGCCGGTGTTCGCGTCGGCCTTCGCCTCCGGCGAGGGCCCCGGCTACGCCCGGCAGTCGAACCCGACCTGGGAGGCGTTCGAGGCGGCACTGGGGGCGCTCGAGGGCGGCGCCGCGGTGACCTTCGCCTCCGGGATGGCGGCCGCCGACGCGGTGTTGGACGCGCTCCCCGCCGACTCGCGGGTGATTGTCGCCAGGTCAGCCTATCTCGAGGTTCGCCGCCTGCTCGCCCGCAGCCCGCTCGAGGTGAGCGAGGTCGACCCGCTCGACACCAAGGCGACTCTCGCGGCGCTCGAGCACGCCGACGTCCTCTGGCTCGACGCGATCACCAACCCCAACCTCGAGGTCCCGGAGCTCGATCTGCTGCTGGCGGCGGCGCGCCGCGCCGGGGTCCTCAGCGTCGTCGATTCCACCCTGGCAACCCCCGTGCTGCTGCGCCCGCTCGAGCTCGGCGCCGACCTCGTCCTCCACAGCGCGACCAAGTACATCGGCGGCCACTCGGACCTGATGCTCGGCGCCGCGGTCGCCCGCGACCCCCGGCTGTCCGCCCGCCTGCGCGAGACGCGGACGGCGACCGGCGCGGTGCCGGGGACGATGGAGGCGTGGCTTGGGCTCCGCGGTATGCGCACCCTGCCGCTGCGGGTCGAGCGCGGGGTCGAGACCGCGGCACTGCTCGCGGGCCGGCTCCAGGTGCATCCGAGGGTCGGATCGGTTCGCTATCCGGGGCTCGAGGGCGACCCGGCCCACAGCACGGCGGCGCGGCTGCTGGACGGATTCGGAGCCCTGGTCTCGTTCGAGGTCGGCCGCGCCGAGCGCGCCGACGCGATCTGCCGCGCGGTCGAGGTGATCGTCCACGCCAGCAGCCTCGGCGGGGTCGAGACGCTGATCGAGCGCCAGGCCGCCTGGCACGCCGACCCGAGCGTGCCCGGCGGGCTGTTGCGACTCAGCGTCGGCTGCGAGGACCCGGAGGATCTGTGGCGAGACCTCGAGCGCGCCCTCGCCGCCTGACGGCGTAGGCGATCCCCGAGATCGCGAACAGCGCCGCGGTCAGCAGCAGCCAGCGCTCCAGGTATGCCGGCCGGGCGTGGCCCGTGTCGGCCAGGTAGAGCCCGTTGCTGAGCCCGAGGATGAGCGGGAACCAGACGATCAGCGCGAGTCCCGACAGCAGCGCCGGGATCCGCAGGTAGTTGATCGCCGCCCGGCCGATGCCGGCGACGCCACCGGCTCGCCCGGCGATCGCGTCGAGCAGCGAGTAGATCGGAAACGCGATCAGGTCGTGGGCGATGATCGCCCCGGCGAAGAAGATCGCGAAGCTCACCGCTCCGGAGCGCGGCGCGATCTCGATCAGCGCGTAGGCGACGATCGCGAAGCTGATCACGACCGCGATCAGGTGCAGTGGCCCGTCGCCGTAGCGCCGGCGCGGCCCAGCCACCTCAGACCTCCGCGTAGCTGATCGAGGCTACCCACTTGGTGCAGTGGACCCCCGGGGCCGCGGGCACTATCACCCTCGCCGGAAAGCCGTGATCGAGCGAGAGGTCGACCCCGTTTACGCGCAGCGCCAGCAGCGAGGCCGGGTTAGCGACCTGACCGTCGCTGAACGTCGC
>CAWJHV010000009.1:0-229446 GCA_963842795.1 uncultured Solirubrobacterales bacterium
GGTCGACGGGAAGGACACCATCGTGCGCGAGTCCGATGGCATTCATCTCAACGAGGCCGGGTCGGCCATCGCCGCCGACCTGGTGCTCGACCGGATCGACGCGGACTTCGACTACTGACGGGTCGCCGGGCTAGGTGTCCTCGGCGAAGGTCTGCTTGAACTTCTTCGAGCCCTTGGTGCATTTCGCCTTGGCGTTGAACTGCTGGGGGGAGGAGTCGAGGAGCTTCTCGCTGCACGAGTAGCCCTTGACCGAGTTGCACTTGCCGTCCGCTCCGCCGTTGTCGTGGCGGCAGGCGTGGTACTTCTTGACGAGCTTCTTGCCCTTCTCGCAGCTCAGGTTCTTGACCTTGAGCGTGTAGACGTAGGAGGCGCCGAGGTGGCGCTGCTCGTCGGGGGTCAGCGAGCAGCCCGACTTGGCGCCGCCGGCCGCGGTCCGCTGCGCCCCTGCCGGGAGTGCCGCGAGCGCGACGATCGCGAGCGCGCAGATGAGCGCCACCCCGAGCTTGAATCCTGCCTTCATCAATACCTCCGTATCGGACCCCTGAGACTGACGCCGCGATTCTAGACCCGACCCGCGCGCCGCTAGGGCTCGGCGAGCAGGGCCCGCAGGCGCTCGAGCGAGCGCCGCGCCTCGCGGCCACCCGGGGCGGCGGCGAGCAGCCCGCCGGCCGCCTTGCCGAGGACCCCGCCGGGAAGCGCGAACTCGTTCTCGTAATCGAAGCGGGTCCCGCCGTCGTCGGCCTCGAGGCGGTAGACGACGTTCGCGGTCGAGCCCGCGGGCCCGTCCCCGGACCACCGGGCGAGCCGGGGCGCGTCGGCCTCGACCACCCGCCAGCGGACGTCGAACCCCTTCCCCGCGAGCCTCAGCCTCTGGGTGAACTCGTCGCCGTCGTCGAGCGTCCCCGGGCCGGCCCCCTCGTAGGAGTCGTGGGTCGTCACCCAGCGCTCGAGCAGCGACGGGTCCATGACCACGTCCCAGACGCGCTCCGGGGATGCGTCGAGCACCACCGACTCACGGACGCTGTGGCTCATCGGGTCGGGGCGGCGACCGAGTCGATCGCCTCGGCGAGCACCGCGTCCAGCCGCGCCGGCCGCGTCTCGAACAGCGCGGCGCCGCTCGGGTCGGTGACCACGGTCGGGGTGGTCAGCCCGAGGCTGATCTCGGTCGCGATACCGGCCGTCCCCGAGGTCACCGCGCCGGCCCCGGCGGCGACCGTCGCCGGGCGCGCGACCTCGGCCGACATCCGGATCCGGCGCGGCGGGCGTCGGCCGAGCGCGTGCGCCATCTCGTCGACCAGGTCCAGGTGGCTGACGATCTGCGGGCCGCCGATCTGGATCTCGCGCCCGACCGACTCGGGCACGTCCAGAGCCTCGCGCAGGTAGTCGACGACGTCGGAGGAGCCGATCGGCTGGGTCTTCGTGTGCAGCCAGCGTGGGGCCGGGAAGACGGGCAGGCGCTCGACGATCCCGCGCAGGAGCTCATACGACTCGCTCCCCGGGCCGATCACCATCGCCGCACGGAAGTAGGTCAGCGGCGGGCCGTCGGCGGCGAGCGCCATGGCGACCTCGTGGCGCGAGGTCAGGTGCCTGGAGGTCGAGTCGTCGCCGAGCCCGCCGAGGTAGATCACGCGCTCGACCCCGGCCGCCTTCGCGGCCCTCGCGAACCTCGCCGCCGCCGCCCGCTCGATCGCCGGGTAGTCGTCGTCGTCGGAGATCATGTGGACGAGGAAGTAGGCGGCCCAGACCCCCTCCAGCGCCTCCGCGAGGCCGGCCGAGCCGGTCAGGTCGGCAACCGCGACCTCACATCCGGCTTCGGCGAGCCGCATCGCGGCATCGGCCTCGGGCTCGCGCACCAGGCAGCGGACCTCATACCCGTCCTCGAGCAGCTCCCGGGCGAGCAGGCCGCCGATGAAGCCGGTCGCCCCGGTGACGAGGATCCGCTTGTCGTTCGTCGAGCTCATCGTGCCGCGCTCATCTTCCCCCGCCGGGGCCCTCGAAACCAGGGCCCCCCTCCCCCGCGCCCCCCGGGACGATCTCGCCGGCGAGGGAGCCGACCCGCGACGGCGGCAGGTCGAGCGCCGCCAGCGAGCGCAAAAAGCCGTTGCAGATGAGCACGTGGATGCGCAGCTGGGTCTCGCCGTAGAGCCAGGCGCCGAAGCGGGCGAAGCGTCCCGAGCCGCGCAGCCACGGGTAGAAGTTGCGCACCTCGAGCCTCACGCCGAGGGTCTCCTCGGTGGACGGCGAGTCGCCGGACTCCGGGCGATCGACGGCGATCCGCAGGAAGCCGTGGTCGCGCCCCTCGCGCGAGACGAGCACCCCGCGCTCGATCTTCCAGGTCACGGCCCCGTGGTCGGGGGCGAGCTCGTACTCGGGCGCGGCGAAGCGCAGCAGCGGCAGTCGCCGGCTCAGCAGCACGACCGAGCGTGAGTCCGGCTCGTAGACGACCCGGATCAGGCTCAGGGTGACCCGGCTGATCCAGCGCCAGTAGGACCGCCCGAGCCGCTCCAGGTATCGCGGGCTCCAGAGCTCGTCGAGGAGCTCGCGGGGCACGGTCACCCGCGCCTCCTGTACCGAGGCGACCGCTCCGGTCTCGGGTACGCGCTCGGACTCCCGCGAGCGCACGATCTGGACCGAGGCCGTTCGGCCGCTCTTGGCTCGCAGCGAGGCCACGCGCCGTACACCTACCACGCGGCCGCCTTCGCGAACCCCGGTGGCTCAGGCCGCGAGCTCCGCCGGCGCCGGATCCGCCGCCGGAACCCCGCGGTGCTCATCCGGGTCGAACCGCCGCAGGGAGCGGGCGAAGCGGAAGCTGAAGTCGGGCCACAACGAGGTGTTGAGGCCGTTGCGGTCCAGGTACCAGCTCGAGCAGCCGCCCTCGAGCCAGACGGTGCCCTTCATCCGCCGCTGGATCCCGTCGTTCCAGCGGCGCTGGGAGTCCGCGGTCACCTCGAGCGTCTCGAGGTCCCGCTCGCGCAGGTGGCCGAGCGCCTGGAGCACGTAGTCGGCCTGCGCCTCGGCCATGTAGACGACCGAGTTGTGTCCGAGGCCGGTGTTCGGCCCGAGGAGGAAGAAGAGGTTCGGAAAGCCGGCGACCATGGTCCCGCGGTGGGCGCGCGGGCTGCCGTCCCAGTGCTCTGCCAGCGAGCGCCCCTCCCCGTCGGTGATCCGGTCGGCGATCGGCATGTCGAGGACGTGGAAGCCGGTCCCGAGGATGATCGTGTCGACCTCGCGCTCGCTGCCGTCGGCGCTGACGATCGAGCGCCCGCGGACCTCGGCGATCCCGTCGCAGACGACCTCGACGTTGGCCTCGCCGAGCGACGGCAGGTAGTCGTTCGCGACCAAGATCCGCTTGCAGCCGGGCAGGTAGTCGGGGGTGAGCTTCGCCCGCAGCCGGCGGTCGGGGACCTGGCGGCGCAGGTGAGCCTCGCCCACCGCGCGCAGCAGCGGCGCGAACGCCGCGCGCAGCATCGGGATTGCGATCGCCTCGCGGGCCCAGTAGATCGAGGAGCGCATCAGCCGCTGCAGCGCGGGGAAGCGCCGGTAGGCCGCGCGCTCGAGCTTGGTGATGCGCCGGTCGCGGCGCGGCATCACCCAGGGCGCGGTGCGCTGGAAGAGATGCAGCTTCGCGACCCGGGGCTGGATCTGGGGCACGAACTGGATCGCGCTCGCGCCGGTGCCGATCACCGCCACCCGCTCGCCGTCGAGGTCGTGGTCGTGATTCCAGGTCGCGGAGTGGAAGATCGTGCCCTCGAACTCGCGCAGGCCGGGGATGTCGGGCAGCTTCGGCTCGTGCAGGGGCCCCGCGCCGGCGACCAGCGACCGCGCCAGCAGGGTGCCGGTCGAAGTGCGAAGGCGCCAGCGGCGCAGCTCGGCGTCCCAGCTCGCGCTCTCGACCTCGCAGCCGAAGCGCACGTGCTCGAGCAGGCCCTCGTCGGCGGCGGCCCTGCGCAGGTAGTCGCGGATCTCGGGCTGGGCGGAGAAGGTCGAGCTCCAGTCCGGGTTGGGCGCGAACGAGAACGAGTAGACGTGGCTGGGCACGTCACAGCGACAGCCCGGATAGGTGTTCTCGCGCCAGGTCCCGCCGACCTCGCGCGCCCGTTCCAGGAGGACGAAGTCGTCGCGACCGGCCCGCTTCAGGCGTGAGGCCATCGCCAGGCCCGAGAACCCCGTGCCGACGATCGCGATCTCGACTTCGATTTCCTGCCGGTCATTGGTCATGTGGGATTGCACCTCGGTTACACAACTGTAAGTTACGGTGATGTAACCTAGCACACCGTGACCGCCGGCGCCACCCGCAAGCGGATGAGCGCTCGCGAGCGTCGCGAGCAGCTGCTCGATGTGACCAGGGAGATCGTCGGCGAGCAGGGCTTTCACGCCGTCTCGATCGAGGCCGTGGCCCGCGGCGCCGGGATCACCCGGCCGGTGGTCTACGAGCACTTCGGCGACCTCCCCGGCCTGCTGGAGGCGATGGTCGGCCGCGAGGGGGCCCGCGCGCTGGGTCAGCTCGCGACCGTGCTCCCGACCCGGCTCGAGCCCGGCGCGAGCCCGCGCGAGGACCTGCTCGCCGCCCTGCGCGGCTACCTGGAGGCGGTGCGCGCCGACCCGGTGACCTGGCGCCTGGTGCTGATGCCCCCCGAGGGCGCCCCGCCGGTGCTGCGCGAGCGGATCGCCGCGGGGCGCGACGCCGTCGTCGCCACGCTGGCCGAGGTCGTCCGCCCGGGCCTCGGGCCCGGGACCGAGTCCCCGGACCCCCAGCTGACCGCCCGCACGCTCTCCGCGGTCGCCGACGAGGCGGCGAGGTTGCTGCTCACCGATCCGCGGGCCTACCCGATCGAGCGCCTGGTCGACCACGCCGACTGGCTCCTGAGCCGGCTCGAGCCGACCGGATAGCGTTGCCCGCGTGATCGCGATCGTCATCGTCGCCGTCGCCGCGGTGGCAATCGTCGGCTTCGCCTGGCTCACCTACAACCGGATGGTCGCCAAGCGACAGGCGACCGAGTCGAGCTGGGCGCAGATCGACGTCGCCCTGCGCCGCCGCCACGACCTGATCCCGGTGCTGGTCGAGTCGGTGAAGGGCTACGCGGCGCACGAGCGGACGACGTTCGAGAACGTCACCGAGGCCCGCAGCGAGGCGCTCGCCGCGCAGGAGCCTCCACAACGCGCGGCGGCCGAGGGCACGCTCGGTCGGGCGACGGATCGCCTGCTCGTCGTCGCCGAGGCCTACCCCGAGCTCGAGGCGAGCCGCAACTTCTCACAACTGCAGTCCGACCTGCGCGAGGCCGAGGATCAGATCGCGATCACCCGGCGGGTCTACAACGACACAGTCGAGACCTACAACACCCTGATCCAGGTGTTCCCGGCCGTGATCGTCGCCCGCCTGTTCGGCTTCCGGCGCCGGGACTTCTTCGACGCCCCGGCGGAGGCCGAGGCGACGCCGCGGGTCGACCTCTCCCCCGACCCGGCGCCGTGATCGCGCGCACGATGACCGCCGCGCTGGCCGCCATCGTGGCCGCGCTCGTGCTCGCGGCCCCCGCGGCCGCCGAGAGCGCCGACATCACCGACGCCGACGTCGCCCTGCGGCTGGCCGGCAACGGCGACCTGCTGGTCACCGAGGCGCTGCACTTCGACTACGACGGCCACTTCGAGGGCTCCTACCGCGACATCATCCTCCTGCACGACGAGCAGATCGGCGACGTCTCGGTGACCCAGGCCGGCCAGCGGTTCGTGCCCGGCGGCGCCACCGGGCTCGGCAGCTTCGACCGCCCCGGGGTGTTCGGCGTCACCGCGATTCCAGGCGGCGTGCGGATCGTCTGGCACTACCGGGCGACCGACGAGGAACGAACCACGGTGCTCACCTACCGGGTGCGCGGCGCCGTCGTCGCCTACGACGACGTGCTCGACGTCGGCTGGGCGGTGTGGGGCGATCAGTGGGACTTCGACCTCGACCACCTGACCGCGAGCTTCACCAACCCGGCGCTCGACCCCGACGATCCCCTCTACCGGGTCTGGGGACACCCCCGCGACGTCGAGGGCGAGACGGTCCGCGGCGACGGCCGGGCGACCCTGGAGGCCGAGGACGTCGACAGCGGCACCGGGGTCGAGCTGCGGGTGACGATGCCTCGCGACCCCGACCTCGCGTATCCCGGCGCCCGGCAGGAAGACGGCGAGGGGCTGCCGGCGATCCTCGCCGCCGAGCAGGGCCTCGACGACGACTTCAACTCGCCCCTCAACCGCGCCAAGCGGTTCATCGCCGACCACGCGCTGCGTGCTGGCGATCGTGATCGCGGCGCTCGCCGCGCTCGCGCTGTTCGTCTGCCGGTGGCTCGCGCGCGAGCGCGACGTCGGCGTCCCCGAGTACCTGGCGGAACCGCCCGACGATGCCTCGCCGGCGCTCGCTTACGGGCTCGCCCGCGAGGGCGGCGACAGCACCGACACCGTGCTCGCGACCCTGCTCGACCTCGTCGACCGCGGCTACTACGAGACCAGCGAGGCGACCACCGACGAGGAGAAGCTCGACCTGGCGCTCAAGCAGAAGGCCGAGCGCCCCGCCGGGGAGCTCACCGGCTACGAGCAGCAGGTGCTCGAGTTCTTCGACAAGCTGCTCGACGGCAAGCAGGTCGCGATCAGCGAGATGAAGGACAACGTCCCCCAGCACTCGGAGGTCTGGCGCGGACGCTGGGAGCGGATGACCGAGCGGCTCGACGACGCCGAGCGCGGTGAGCTGGTCTGGGATCTGGACCTCAACTGGGTGCGGTGGCTGGTGGCCGCTGTCGCGGCGGCGCTGTTCGCGATCGTGATCCTCGCCGACCTGTCGGTCAACGAGGAATGGCTGCTGCCCTCGGTGGTCGGCGGCCTGACGCTGGTCGGGATCCTGGCGCTGCCGGCCATCGCCTTCAAGCGCGTCGATCCGGCCCATCGCGAGCGAGCCGCGCGCTGGGAGGCGTTCGCGCGCTGGACCGAGGACTTCCCCCGCCTGCACGACGATCCACCGGCGACGCTCGCGCTGTGGAAGCGGATCCTCGTCTACGGCGTCGCCTTCGGCACCGCCGAGCGGATGATCTCCTCCGGGCGCATCCCCGAGCCGGTGGTCGCGAGCGCCGCCGACGGGACCTCGGGCTGGTACGCCTACGCGTTCACGGGCGGCCTGCACGGCTCGGCCTTCGACGGCTCGAGCTTCAGCTCCGCCTTCGCCTCCCAGGTGGCTCCGCAGAGCTCCTCCAGCGGCGGCGGCGGGGGTTTCTCCGGCGGCGGGGGCGGATTCTCCGGCGGCGGGGGCGGCGGATCCTGGTAGCCGGGCCCGCGGGCCGCGAACGGTTACGATTTTCTTACCCGGGCAAGGATCGTCCCGGCGGCCGACGGAGGTTAGGTTGCATCGCTACGACGGCGCCATGGAGAGCGCCACAGCGCGGCTGTTGTCAGACCCGCCGCTGCTCGATCGGCTCACGTGGCGTGAGGGGATCCGGCCCGAGACGCTGATCTCCCGCGATCGCGGCCTGATCGCGCGCGCCTTCGGCACCATCTACTCGGTCGGCGGCCTCGCCGCGGTGGTGATCCTGCTCTTCGGCGAGGGCGCGGATCGCGACACGGCCGCGATGGTGATGATCGCCGCCTCCGCGCTCGTCCTCGGCGGGGTCTGCTTCGTCGTCTACCGCCACCTGCCGACGGCCTTCTTCCAGGCGATGCTGACCCTCGGCACCCTGCTGATCACCGGTGCGGTCGCCGCCGCCGCTCCCGGCTCGGAGGGCGCCTACGGGTTCTTCTACGTCTGGGTCGTGCTCGGCGCCTTCCTCTTCTTCCCCCGGCGCTCGGCGACCCTGCAGGCGCTGTTCGCCGCGGCCGCCTACGCGGCGGTGCTCGCCGCGGAGGACGCGCCGTTCTCGGGCACGCTGGTGCTGATCGCGGTCGCGACCCTGGGGGGCTCGGCCGCGATCGTGGGCCTGCTGATGGCGCGCCTGGAGACGGTCGCCGTGGGCCTCGCGACCGAGGCCCACACCGACCCGGTGACCGCGATCGGCAACCGGCGCCAGTTCGATCAGCGGCTCGCGCTCGAGCTCGACCGCGCCCGCCGCCACGGGCGGCCGCTCTCGCTGGTGATCTGCGACCTCGACCGGTTCAAGGCGGTCAACGACGCGCTCGGGCACGAGGAGGGCGACGTCGCCCTCCGGCGCGCCGCGGCGGCGATCGCGGCCGGCGTGCGCTCGGTCGACGCCGTCGCCAGGCTCGGCGGGGAGGAGTTCGGGGTCATCCTGCCGGAGACCGCGCGCGAGCCGGCGACCCGGATCGCCGAGCGGATCCGCGTCTCGGTGAGCGACCAGTTCAGCTCCTACGCGTTCAAGCTCACGGCGAGCTGCGGCGTCGCCTGCACCGACGACGTCGCGGGAGGGGGCGAGGACCTGTTCCGGGCCGCCGACGGCGCGCTCTACCTCGCCAAGCGCGAGGGCCGCGACCGGGTGATCGCCTACCCCGTCGACGAGCCCGAGCCCGAGACGGCGCCGGCCTGGTCCGGCGCCGAGTGACTCAGTCGGTGGGCTGGGAGGTGGTGAGTGGCGCGTGCTCGGAGCGGGCGATCTCCAGCGTCTCGCGCAGGCCTCGCCTGACGGCGAGGTCGATCGCCCGCTGCGCGGCCATGCGAACCGGGAGCACCGCGGCGACCCAGCGCGGCGCGACGACCCGCCGCGAGCGCCGCTCGATCCCGCGCTCGATCGCGTCGATCCCGAGCTCGAGCGGGGCGACCCGGGTCAACGGCCCGCCGCGGCGGTCGATCTGCTCGGCGGCCTTGGTGGCGAACCCGCGCCGGGTCATGTCGGTGTCGAGCTCGGCGAAGTAGCCAACCCCGACCCTGGCTCCCGACGGGCCGAGCTCGATCCGCAGCGTGTTGCCGAGCGCCTCGACCGCCGCCTTCGAAGCGCTGTAGGCGCCGAGCAGCGGCGGGTGCACGGCGGCGGCGAGCGAGGCGATCGCGAGCGCGTAGCCGCGGCCGTGAGAGATATGCGGGCCCGCCGCGCGCAGCGTGTAGTACGCGCCGAAGACGTTGACCCCGAGGGTGCGCTCGAAGATCTCGGGGTCGCCGCCGACGAGCGGCAGCTGCGCAGCGACGCCGGCGTTCGCCACCACCACGTCGAGGCCGCCGAGGTCGTCGACCGCGGCCTCGACCGCGGCCTCGACCTGCTCGCGGTCGCTGACGTCGCACTCGTGCCAGGGCGCCCCGCCGCAATCGGCCGCGACAGCCTCGAGCGCCTCGGGCTCGAGCCCGGCGAGCGCCACCCGGGCGCCCCGCAGGTGCAGGCGGCGGGCGGTCCCGGCGCCGATCCCGCGGGCCGCGCCGGTGATCAGGACGCGGCGTCCGGCAAGCGTCACGCGACCAGCTTCGCCTTCATCCGCTCGAACTCCTCGTCGGAGATCGTCCCCTGCGCCTTCAGATCGGCGAGCTTGGCGAGCTCGTCGGCAGGCGAGCTCCCCGCCTTGTCGCGGATGTAGGTGTCCATCTGCTGCCTGGCCTCGGCCTCGGCGGCGAGCGCCCGATCGCGCATCCCGCTCCCGCGGGCGATCAGGTAGACCAGCCCGCCGAGGAACGGGAAGAAGACGAGGAAGAAGACCCAGGCGGCCTTGGCGCCGCCGGAGGCCTCCTGATCGCGGAAGAGGTCACTCAGGATCGTGATCAGGATCCAGATCCAGACCACGACGAAGAAGATCGAGAGCACCGTCAACAGCGCCTCGGCCAGCCCGAAATCAGCGATCGGCACGCATCCGCCTTCCTTTCAGCTCACGGTTTCGGCGCTGATCGTATCCGCGATCGGCGGCTGGACCGGCTCGCGGTAGGCGACGTAGCCCTCGCCCCGCCGCCGCCAGACCCCCTCGCCGGGGCCGGGCGCCCCCGCAGCCCGCAGCGCGGCCGCGTTCGGCCGGTACCACGTGGTGACCGGGATCCGGTCGACCGCATGGACGACGTCGGGGCGCTCGGCGGCGTCCAGCCCGGCGAGCGCGCGGGTGAGGTCGCCGGCGCCGAGCTCGAGCCCGGGCCGCAGGGTGACCGCCGCGACCGCGAGCGAGGCCTCCGGGTCGCCGGTGGGCACGCCGTAGACCGCCGCGAGGTCGATCGCGTCGAGGTCTCCGAGCGCGTCGAGGATCGGGAACGAGGCGACGAACCCGTGCTCGGTGCGGATCAGGGCGGTCACGTGGTCGACCAGCCACAGGTCGCCGTCCTCGTCGGCCCGGAACAGGTCACCGGTCGCGACCCAGGCGTCGCCGGGCTCGAACAGCCCCCGCAGCGGGCTCTCGCTGGTCGAGACCACGCCGCGCAGCCGCGTCAGCAGCATCCCGACCTCGCCGGGGCGGCACTCGACCGCGAACCCGTCGGCGCGCTCGCGCAGGCGGCCCTCCGCGATCTCGTAGGCGGCCAGCCTGACCTCGGCGCTGCCGGGAAGCGGGCGCCCCTTGCTCCCCGGCTTGGTGCCGGTGAGGTTGACGAGGATCGCCTCGCCCTCGGTCGGCGCGTAGAACTCGAGGACGGTCGCCGGGGCGAAGCGGCGGTCGACGCGCCGCCAGAGCCCGCGCGGCATCCCGGCGCCGATGAACAGCCGCAACGGGTGGTGGCGCTCGCCGGGGTCCTCGGGAGCGGCGGCGATCTCGCGCAGCATCGTCCAGGTGTAGGAGGCGACCGTGATCCCGTAGCGGCGCACCTCCTCCCAGAAGGTCGTCGGGTCGAAGTCGCGCGCCAGCGCCAGCCGCGAGCCGCCGGCGATCGCCCCGCCCATGCTCATCAGCAGGCCCGAGGGGTGGTAGATCGGGGTCACCGCGTAGATCGTGTCGTCGTCGGAGAGCGCCGCCGCCGACGCGGTCGCGAACGCCGACAGCGCCCAGCGCCCGTTGGTGACCCGGTTGGCGCGCACGCGCTCGCCCTCGCCGGTGAAGAGGATGAACGCGAGGTCGCTGGCGCGGCCCGGGTTGGCCCGGTACCAAGCGGGGATCTCGACCCGGTCGGGGTCGATGCGCTCCATGTCGATCACGCCGCGGCCGAGGTCGCGTTCCTCGCCGCCGCCGCCGAGCACCAGCACCTCGGCGGCGCCGGCCTCGCGCGCGCGCCCGGCGAGCTCGGGGTCGGCGACGATCCGCGTGACGCCGCCGAGCTCGGCCTCGCGGGCAACGGGGCCGTCGGGGCGCATCAGCACCGCGATCGCGCCGAGGCGGTTGAGCGCGGCGACCACGGAGAGCCCGCTCGGCCTGGTGCTCATCAGGACGCCGATGTGCTCGCCCTGGCGCACGCCGAGCGAGAGCAGGCCGCGGACGACGTTGTCGACCCGGCTCTTGACCGCCTGGTGTGAGTAGGCGCGATCCTCGAAGAGGAAGAACTCCGCCTCGGGCGCCCGCCGCGCCTGCTCGTCGAGCAGCAGCCCGATCGAGACCCGCGTCCCGGGCTCCAGGCGGCCGAGCCGCGCCAGCCGCGGCAGCTGGTCGGTCACCTCCTCGGCGAGCACCCGGACACCGCCGACGGTTCGCGACGCGGCGCCGGCGACCGAGCGGGCGAGGCCGCCACCGACGCCGGCGGCGAGCTCGAGCCCGAAGCCGAGCCGGGTGCCGACTCCGGGCGCCTCCGGCTCGGGCTCGTCGTCGCCGACCCGCCGCACGCCGGCCGGGAGCTCGGCGTCCTCGCCCGAGCGCCAGCGGGTCCACGCCGCCACCGTCGGCCAGCTCGTCTGGGTCGCGGTCGAGCCGACGACGAGGCCGAAGTGCCCGGCCCGCAGGGCGAGCTCGTAGACCTCGGCCCGCGGCGCCGCGCGGGTGATCGCCCGGACGGCGGGCGCCGGCGCGATCTCGTCGACCTCGCCGACGACGGTGAGCACCGGGCAGGCGATGTCGGCGAGCGTCACGGTGCGGTCCTCGATCACGAAGCCGCCCTCGAGCATCCGGTTGTGGGCGATGAACTGGCGCATGAAGTCGGCGACCGCCGGCCCCGGCCAGGCGACCCAGCCCTCCCCCATGAGGAAGCGGCGCTGGCGCTCGCGCGGCAGCAGCGCCTCGCGATCGTGGAGCTGGAGGAGGAACTCGACCTGCTGGCGCAGCGACTTCACCGGGTCGAGCAGGCGAAAGCCGGTGCGGCTCATCCACGCGGGCACCGCCGAGCGCCCGAAGACCCCGGCGAGCACGCCGGCGGCCGACTCGGCGACCTCCGCGGGCATCCCCAACGGCAGCGCCACACGCGTGTCGACCGGGCTGCCGAAGGTGATCACGGTGTCGATCCCCTCCCCACGCAGGTACGCGGCGGCCTGATAGCAGAACATCCCGCCCTGCGAGTAGCCGGCGAGGTGGACGTCGCGCCCGCTCGCCTCGCGGACTCGCTCGACCGCGTCGCAGACGGCGACCACGTGGTCCGCAAGGGTGCGCTCGAGCCCGCCCTCCTCGTGTTCGGGGGCCCCGAAGTCGACCACCCAGGGGTCGGCGCCGCCGCCGTGCAGGACGGAGACCGCGCTCGAACCCGGGGAGACGTCGTAGACGTCGGCGGCGAGCATCAGCGGCGGGACCAGGAGCACCGGGGCCCCGGCGGCCTCCGCGGGGTGGTAGTGGCGCAGCCGGTAGTTCGTGCCCTCGGCGGCGACCTCGTACGGGGACGGCTCCTCGCCCGTCTCGAGGCCCCCGAAGCGCGCCACCTCGAAGGCGTTCTGCGCCGCGGCGCCGAGACGGGATGCGGGTTTCGCGATCGGATCGGGTAGGAGGCCGATGCGCGCAAGCTACCGCTGCCGCAGCGGTGGTGCGTAGACTCGAAGCCTGTCGACGAGAGGAAAGAAGCGATGGCGAACATCAGCGCAGAACAGGTGATCGAGGCCGCTCAGGCGTTGGGCAAGGACGAGTTCAGCCGTGGCGACCTCGCCGAGCAACTGGGCGTGGAGAAGCAGGACATCAAGGCCGGCTTCCGCCGGGCCCGTCACGACGGCAAGCTCGAGAAGGTCCGCGACGACGAGGAAAACACCGGCTACTTCAAGCTCACCTGAGCCGAGGTCCTAACCCGGCGCCTCGGCGCCGCCCCGCGGCGCGCGCCGCGGGGTGACCGAAGCGGCTGCTCGGAGCGGCGCGCTACACGGGGGGTGCGGGCCCGGTCGCCAACGCCAGCATCGCCACGTCGTCGGGGATCTCGTCGGTGCGGTACTCGTGGGCGATCTGGGCGAGGCAGGCGTCGGCGGCGGCCGGAGCACGCGAGAACACCTCGCGCAGGCGGGCGAGCCCGGCGAGCAGGTCGTCGCCCCGGCGCTCGATCAGCCCGTCGGTGTAGAGCAGCAGCAGGCTGCCACGAGGGAAGTCGATCGCGTGCTTGCGGACCTCGATCCGGTCGAGGATCCCGAGCGGCGCGGTGCCGCGGCCGCCGAGGTCCTCAACGCGTCCGTCGGGAAGCCGCAACAGCGCCGGAGGGTGGCCGGCGCGCACGTACTCCGCCGTCTCGGCCTCGGGGTCGTAGTGGAGGTGGAACACGGTCACCATCTCGGGATGGTCGGACTCCTTGATCAGCGCGTCGAGCCGCCTGATCGCCTCATCGACCGGATGGCCCTCGGCGACCACGGCGCGTAGCGCCGGGCGCACCCGGCCCATGATCGAGGCGGCCCGGATGCCGCGACCGGCGACGTCGCCGATCGTCACCGCGACGGTGCCGTCGTCGAGGGGGACGACCTCGTACCAGTCGCCACCGACCTCGAGCCCGGGCGCGGCGGGCTCATAGCGGGCGGCGAGATCGATCCCCTCGAGCTCCGGGAGCGATTGCGGCAGCAGCGAGCGCTGGAGCACGACCGCGGCCTCGTGCTCGCGCTTGAACAGCATCGAGTTGTCGATCGCCAGCGCCGCGCGGCGCGCCAGGTCCTCGGCGAGCTCGAGATCGTCCTCGTCGTAGCGCACCCCGGACTCGGCGGCGACGAACGAGACCGCGCCGATCGAGCGCCCGCGCGCGCGCAGCGGGACGATCATCACCGAGGCCAGTCCCAGCTCGCGCATCAGGCGCAGGTGCTCGGGGTCCTGCGCCGACTGGGCCAGCAGCTCGTCGCTGATCTCGTGGTAGAGCTCCGAGTGGCCCGTCCGGATCACGTTCGGGACCCCGGTCTCGGCGTCGGCGTCGATGGGATAGCGCGCGCGCATCTCGTCGGCGAGCCGGATCCGGCCGGGGTCGGCGTGGGCCACGGCGACGTTGCGCAGGGCGCCGTCGTCGTCGACGAGCTCGATCCCGCACCAGTCGGCGATCCTGGGCACTGAGAGGTCGGCGAGCTGCGCGAGCGCCGCGTCGGGGTCGAGCGAGCCGGCGAGCAGCTCGCTCGCCTCGGCGAGGAAGGAGAGCCGCTCGCTCGTCTGGCGCTGCGCTTCGTAGAGGCGGGCGCGCTCGAGGGTATGGGCCGCCTGCTGGGCGACGCCGGTGAGGAACGAGCGCTCCTCGACGTCGAACTCCCGCGCCCGCTTGAAGCTGAGCGAGACCGCTCCGAAGGGCCGGCCCTCGACCGAGAGCGGCATCACCGCCAGCGACGCGAACTGCGTGCCCTGCCCGGCGAGCGCCGGGAAGCGCTTCCCGAGCTCCTCCGACGACGTCGTCCAGACGCCCTCGCCGGTGCGGATCGCGAGCGACATCGGCAGCTCGGCGTCGACCGGGAAGCTGAGCCAGCCGGCGAGCCCGGAATCCGAGTGGCCCTTGGTGCCGAGCAGCTCCACGTCCGTGCCCGCCGAGTTCACCAGCCCGACGGCGCCGGCGTCGGCGCCGAGCGCCGAGACCGCCTGATCGAGCAGGACGCCGAGCGCCCGTTCCCGGGTGATCTCCTTCGACAGGGCCAAGGTCACTGCCTGCAGGCGCGAGGCGAGGTTCAGCGTCCGGTGGCGATCGGTGATGTCGCGGGCGATCATCGAGGCCCCGATGGGAACGCCGTCGGCGCCCCGGATCGGGGAGACCGTGAGCGAGACGACGATCTGCCGCCCGTCCTTCGTCAGCCGCTCGGTCTCGTAATGGTCGATCTGCTCGCCCGCGAGCACCCGGTCGAGGATGTGCCGCTCCTCGCCGCGCCGGTGCGGGGGGACCAGGATCGAGACGGGCTGCCCGATCGCCTCCTCCTCGGTGTAGCCGTAGATCCGCTCGGCGGCCGGGTTCCAGCCCGTGATGACCCCGTCGGCGTCCTTGCTCAGGATCGCGTCGTCGGAGGACTCGACGATGGCCGCGAACCGCTCGAGCGCGATCCGATTATCTTCGTCTCGCCGTGAGTCCCGCAAGGGACCTAGGCGCTCTCCGCCCCATCGGGCGTCAGAGCAGCGACCGCCTCGTCCTCGCTCTCGGCGACGGCGATGCGGTCGGCGATCTCGGCCAGGTCGAGGAGCCGGCGCACGGGCGATCCCGGGCTGAGCACGACGATGAGCCGGTCGCGAAGTTCGTTCGAAGCCGCCAGCAACTGCTTCAGGCCGCTGGAGTCCATGAACGGCACCCCGAGGAGGTCGAGCACGACCCCGTCGCCGCCGGCGGCGATCTGCGCGCGAAGCGCGGTTGCCAGCGAATCGGCGGTCTCGAGATCGACCTCGCCCTCGGCGCTCACGATCGCGATCTGCCCGCGCCTGCCGGTGACGATCCGCAGCCGGCCGACCGCCGCGTCGCGCATCATGCGCCGGCCCCGTCGGTGGCGAAGCTCATCGAGACGGTGAGCCCTCCGTCGGAGGAGTCGAAGCGGACGTCTCCGGCGAGCTTCGTGATCAGCGAGATCCCGAGCCCGAGGCCCTTGCTGTCGAGGTTCGGCCGCATCCCGGTGCCGTTGTCGGCGATCGTCACCAGCAGCTTGCCGCGGTCGATCCGGGCCCGGACCAGGATCATGCCCGGCTCGCGATCGCGAAAGGCGTGGGTGACGGCGTTCGAGACCGCCTCGCTGACGGCGAGCTTGACATCGGCCTCCGGAGCCCCCGCCCGCCGGGCGACGGCGGCGACCGCGTGCCGGGCCACGCGCACGCTCGTCGGCTCCGATCGCAGCTCCAGCTCGAGCTCGGCGTTGTCCTGAGTGCTCGCGATCATCCCGGAAGTATTGCTCCGCCGGCCGCTCGGCGCTGCACGAGTGGGGTCAACTCGCCGCCGGCGAGGGCAGACGCTCGAATGTGAGCCGGTAGTGCTCGAGCAGCCGGCGCTCGAAGCAGACGCTGTTGGCGCTCACGCCGGACGTGAACGCGAGCCGGAATTCCGGGCTCGTCAGCCAGCGCGGTACCAGCCGCGCCTTGAGCAGCGTTTTGCGCAGGCTGGGCTCGCCGAAGCGCCTGCGCCACTGCCGGATCGTCTCGATGTAATCGAGCCGGCCGCTGACCGCGGACACGAGGCGGAAGTGCGGTGCGGCGCTCTCGACGATCTGCTCCTTGCCGAAGGGCAGGAACGAGCCCGGGAACTGGTGCTGCATCAGCGCCAGGTACCACGCGTCGGAGTCGCGGGGCGCATCGAGGTCCGCCTCCTGCGGGTCGATCATGTTCGGCCCGAAGACCATGGTCTGCAGGTAGAAGCGCCCGTCGGCCGGGACCACGGACGCGACGTTCTCGAACAGGCGGGCGTAGATCTCGCCCTGGCGCCCGGCGCGGTAGTCCTCGACCGAGCAGAAGTGCTCGAACGCGCCGAGGCTGGCGACCGCGTCGAACTCGCCGAAGGTCCCCCGGTCGACGGCGCGGGCGTCCTCGATCCGGGCGTCGAGGCCCTGGCGCCGGCAGGCCGCCGCCTGCGCCGAGGAGAGCGTCACGCCGAGCCCGGTCGCGCCGTGCTCGCGGATGAAGTTCAGCAGCGGCCCCCAGCCACAGCCGAGGTCGAGCACCCTGCGGCCGGGGGCGATCCCGATCTGCTCGGCGACGTACTCGTGCTTTCGCTGCTGCGCCTGCTCGAGCGTGAGCGAGAAATCGCCGTCGTACTTGGCGCCGCTGAAGTCGGCCATCTCGCCGAGGCTGAGCCGGAAGATCCGGTCGATCAGCGAATAGGTGAACTCGAGGTCCGTGCGGTCGGCCACGGCGCGACATTATGCGGTCTTGACCAAGCTGACGATCGAACACGGCGATGCCGCGGACGCCGCGGTCCTGCTCGCGCTCTTCGACGAGGCGGTCGGCTGGCTCGTCGCCCGGGGTCAGACGGGCCAGTGGGGGACGCGCCCGTTCTCGGCGGTCCCGGCGCGCCGCCGGCAGGCGGATCAGTGGGCCGCGGACGGCGGGCTGTGGCTGGCCCGGGATCGCGAGGGCGCCGCGGCCGGGGCGCTGGTGGTTGGCGAGGCGCCGGACTACGTCCCGCCCGCGGACGTGCCCGAGCTCTACGTGATCGTCCTCCTGACCTCCCCGAGCCGGCGCGGTCGCGGCGTGGGCTCGATGTTGATCGAGCACGCCGCCCGGCTCGCGCGCGCCGGCGGTGCGAGCCGGCTGCGCGTCGACTGCTGGGCCGGGGTGCCGGAGCTCCCGGCCGCCTACGAGCGGCTCGGCTTCTCCCGCGTGGGCAGCTTCGCGGTCGGCGACTGGCCGGGCGCGATCCTCACCCGCCCGGTGAGCTAGTAGACGAGTACAGCCGTGCCGATGGCCGCGAAGTCGTAGACCGCGTGCGCCTCGGGCACGGGCACCCGGACGCATCCGTGTGAGGCCGGGTAGGACGGCACGTCGGGGTACTCGTGGAAGGCGATCCCCTGGTTGAAGTACGACGCCAGCGGCAGCCAGACCTGAAACGGGACCGACCACGACCGCAGCTCCTTGCGGAAGACCTCGAAGCGCCCGGCCGGGGTCGGCGTGGCGGGCGCGCCACTGGAGACGTGGATCGCGCGGCGGACCTTGTCCTTCTCGATCAGCAGCGCCACGCCCTTGTCGCGATAGACCTCGATCCGGCGCGCCGGCCCCTTGCGCCCCGGACGCGGGCGGTGAGCGCGCGCGAGCGCCGCCGTGGTCGCCGGGCCCACGATCCCGTCCCGGCCGAGGCCGTTCCAGGCCTGGAACGCGATCACGGCCTGCTGGGTTTGATACCCGGCGACCCCGTCGACCGCGTTGCGCGGCAGGAAGCGGAGGTGGGCGAGGCGCTTCTGCAGCGTGCGCGTGTCGGGGCTCTTCGCCGGGCGGGGCCGGTGCGGGCGCACCGGGCCCTTGGCCGGCTTCGCGTAGTCGGAGCGGTCGACCGCGGCCTCGACCGGCGTACCGCCGGCGAGCACCTTCACCGACTCGACCCCCTCGAGCCTGGTCAGCGTGTAGGTGAGCTGGCCGAGCCGGGCGGCGAGCTCGGCCTCCTGGTCGGGGCTGCGCTTGGCCGCAGCGGCGCCGAGCCCGTCGTCGAACTCGTCCGAGAGCTCGACCGTGACCGTGCCGCCGTCGCGCGCGACGCGCTGGAGGCGCACGCCTTCGGGGATCTGGGTGCGAAGCGCCACATCCTCCCCGGCGTCGGCGTCACGCGGGCCGCGCAGCAGCGCCTCGATGGTGGGCTCGAGCTCGGAGCCGTCGCCGGGCAGCTCGCGCGACACCCGCTCGAACTGCTCCCCGGCGGTGAAGTAGAGGTCGACGGTGTCGGCGCCCTCCGTCTCGGGCGGCTCGTCCGGGGCGGGCGCCGGGGCGGGCTCCGCTTCCGTGGTGGTCGATTCGGCCCGGGTCGAGGTCGGGCTCGTCTCGTCCGAGCCGCCGCACCCGGCGGCTGCGCTCGCGACCGCGAGCGCGATCGCCACGGCGAAGAGAAGCGGCCTCATCCGAGCGAGAGCCGGCTCGGCTCGAAGCCGGACTCGTCGATCGGCAGCCCCGCGTCGTCGCAGGGCAGCGACGGCGGGGCGTCGGGCCGGATCAGGTCGATGATGAACTCGGTCTCGGCCGGGGAGCGCGCCGTGATCCCGTTGTAGGGCTCGTCGAGGTCGCGGATCAGCAGCAGCGTGGCGCCGAAGGCGAGCGTCGAGACGATCACGATCGCGAGGTGGACGCCCGGGCGGACGCTGCTGGCCGTGACCACCGCGAGCACCACCAGGGTGATGGCGACGACGACGAGCATCAGCGCGTACAGCGCGCCGGGGATCGCGGGGCGCGCCTCGCCGAGACGTTCCTGCCGGGCGGCCGCGCGGGCGCCATCGTGCTCGATCAGGTCGTGGGCCTCCGCGCGCAGCCTCGGCCTGCGCTCCTCGATGGCGGCGAGGTCGCGGATCCGCTGCCCCCAGTAGGTCGGCACGCTGCTGGCCTCGCCGTCGCCCATCGCCGGCCAATCCTGCTCGGCGACGCTGATCGCGTAGCAGACGACGTCGCCCTCGATTCGCTCGCGGAACGCCGCGTCCCCGAACAGCTGTCCCTCGCGGAAGAGCTGGAGGGTCGCGGTCCCCTCCGCCGTCTCCTCGTCGCTCACCGACGACCAGGACCCGAAGACCTGGACGAGCACGAAGGTCAGCAGGAGGACCGCGAGGGTCACCAGCGGCACCGACGCCTCCGTGGCGTTGAGCCCGTCCGCGTGCGTGGGGTCGCGGGCCTGGCGCGGCCGCCAGACGTGGCGGTTGTAGAGGACCGCCCCGGTCACGGCCAGCGCGATGACCGCGATCGTGATCAGCGTCATCGCCACGCGCGGCACCCTAGATGCCGTCCCGGCGGGCGCGCCGGATCAGCCGGGGATCTCGTAGACCGTCGCCGAGCGCGCGGGATAGGTGGCGCTGAAGCCGCCCGCGGGCACCGCGCGGTCGGCGAGCGGGTGGATCGCGCCCCCCGTCCAGCGGTAGGCGCCCGCGGCGCTCGCCGCCGGGATCCCGCTGAGGTCGAGGCGGCTCGTGAGCGCCTCGCCGGTCTTGTTGAGGACGATCACCGTGTAGTCGCCGTCGGCCGTGCGGCGCGCCGCGTACACGGCGAGCCGGCCCTGGTCGGCGCTCGTCGAGCGGATCCAGAGGTCGCCGAACCTCGCCCCGGCCCCGTCGTAGTCGCGGAAGAGGCGGAAGGCGTCGTCGATCCGGTCGCCGTCGTAGGGCATCGCCCAGCGGGTGGCGAGGTCGAGCCCCTCGCGGGCGAAGATCCCGAGGACGTCCGCCTGGATCAGGCCGTTGGTGACCGCATCGCCCTGAACCGAGAGGTTGTACTCGGTGATCGCGAGCTTCGTCCGCCTGTAGTTGCCGGCGACCCACTCCTTCATCCGCGGGATCAGGCGGATGCGCTCGCCGATCCAGCTCGGGTCGGTGTAGGACGGGTCCCAGAGCGAGCGCGTGACGTCGGTCGTCGTCCCGCCCTGGCGGTAGTAGTGCACGTCGATGTAGTCGAGCAGCCGGGTCCCGGTCCGCCGCTCTTCGGAGCGCATCCGGCGCAGCAGCCACTCGACCAGCGGCATGCCCCCGTGCGCCGCCCGGTCCGGGGAGCTCGCCGAGCAGCCGAGCTCGACCCGGTCGGCGCCGCTGCAGAAGTAGTTCGGCCACCCCCACTCCGAGAACCCGACCACCTCGGCGGCCGGGTCGGCGGCCTTGACCGCCTCGGCGTAGTCGCGCGACTTGGCCCACAGCTCGTCGTAGGTCGTCGCCTGGGGGTGCATGTCGCGATGGGTGTGGCTCCACAAGGCCGGCTCGTTGCCGAGCTCGTAGAGGCTCACCCCACCGGCCGCCGCGCCGCCGTAGCGGCTCACCAGCTTGCGGACCCAGGCGCCGCTGAACGCGGCGTCGACCGGCTTGCCGTCACGGGCCGGGTCGCTGGGCAGCGGAGAGCCGCCCGACAGCCCGTTGCCGCAGTTCGGGTCGAAGGGATCGAACGAGTCCTGGGAGGCGAAGGCCGTCGCCGGGAATCCGCACGTGAACGGGTGCGCGAGCTTGGCGTCCCTGGCGACGTGCCCCATCATCGGCAGGGTCACGAGGCTCTCGGCGCCGACCGCGCGATCCTTGTTGACGAACTCGAAGTAGCCGCGCACCGGCCCCGAGCCACACCACGCGTGGGCCGCGTTCCAGCAGTCGGCGATGTTCTCGTAGTAGTAGTCCGAGCCGGTGTTCGCGGAGCCGAGCTGCCAGTTGTAGGCGTCGGTCGTGTTCCCGCCCCAGCGGTCGAGCGGGAGGTCGATGCGGCGAGCGAGAGCGCGGTCGGCGAAGTTGAGCCCGTAGATCCGCGGGTCGATCTGATGACGGTCGGCGGTCGCGTCGACCGCGATCAGCGGGCCGGGGACCGCCAGGGCGGCCGGCGCGGCGACCAGCGAGGCGGCCAGCGCCAGCGCGACGGTGAGCGTCCTTGCCCCTCGATTCCCCACTGCCCGAGACCGTAGCGCGATCGGCGACCGCCCCGCGGAAGATTCCGTCTGGCGGGGCGGTCAAGGTTTCGGCGCTCTGACCGCCCGCGAAGGACGAACCAGTTGAAGCTCGTGATCGGCATCGTGCGCCCGGAGAAGGCGAACGACGTCCTCGAGGCGCTCTACCGCACCGAGGTCCGCGGCTTCTCGATGAGCCGGGTCCAGGGACACGGTGGCGAGCTCGACCGCGTCGAGACCTACCGCGGGACCACGGTGCAGATGGGTCTCTCGGAGAAGGTCCGGTTCGAGATCGCGGTCTCCGACTCGTTCGTGGAGGCGACGATCGACGCCCTCTGCGCCGGCGCCCGCACCGGTCAGGTCGGCGACGGCAAGATCTTCGTGCTCCCGCTCGAGCGCGCGGTCCGCATCCGCACCGGCGAGACGGACCGCCTCGCCGTCACCCCGGTGGACCAGTGAGCGCCGGCGTCGCCCTCCCGCTCGGGGCGGTCAACCCCGGCGACACGGCGTGGATGCTGATCGCGACGGCCCTCGTGCTGATGATGACCCCGGCGCTGGGGCTGTTCTACGCCGGGTTGGTGCGCTCGAAGAACACCCTGAACACGTTCATGATGTCGATCGCCGCGATCGCGGTCGCCTGCGTGACCTGGGCGGTGATCGGCTACTCGTTCGCCTTCGACGAGGGCAACGGGTTCATCGGCGGCTTCGGCCACGCGTTCCTCAACGACGTCACCTTCGCCCCCCGCGAGGGATCGACGATCCCGCACCTGCTGTTCTTCGCCTTCCAGGCGACCTTCTGCATCATCACCACGGCTCTCGTCTCCGGGGCCGTCGTCGAGCGGATGCGGTTCGGGGCCTTCCTCGTCTTCGCCGCGCTGTGGTCGGTGCTCGTCTACGCGGTGCTCGCGCACTGGGCGTTCGGGCCGGGATGGCTGCTCGAGAACGGCACGCTCGACTTCGCCGGCGGCATCCCGGTGGAGATGGGGTCCGGGTTCTCGGCCCTCGCCGCGGCGCTGGTCGTCGGCGCGCGCAAGGACTACGGGCGCCAGGCGCTGCTCCCCCACAACGCCGTCTACGTGCTCGTCGGCGCCGGCCTGCTGTGGTTCGGCTGGTTCGGCTTCAACGGCGGCAGCGGCTTCTCGACCGGCAACTCCGGCGTGCTCGCGTTCACCAACACGCTCCTGACCCCCGCCTGCACGCTGCTCGTCTGGTTCGCGCTCGACGCGATGCGCGGCCGGCGGGTGACCGCGATCGGAGCGGCGACGGCGATCATCGTCGGCTGCGTCGGGATCACCCCCGCCGGCGGCTTCGTCAGCCCCGGCTACGCGATGCTGTTGGGTGCCCTGGTCGCCCTCCCCTGCTACGCGGTGATCGTGTGGAGGACGCGGACGCGGGTCGACGAGACGCTCGACGTGCTCGCCGCGCACGGGATCGCGGGCTTGACCGGGATCCTCTTCATCGGCTTCTTCGCCCAGCTCTCCTGGAACGGGACCTCCGACGGGCTGCTCTTCGGCGACGTGGGCCAGCTCGGCTGGCAGGCGCTGGCCGCGGTCGCCGCGCCGGCGTACGCGTTCGGGGTCACGTACGTGCTCCTGCGTCTGATCGGCGCGGTGATGCCCCTGCGCGCCGCACCCGAGGAGGAGGCGCTGGGGATGGACGTCACCTACCACGGCGAGGAGGCCTACGCGACCGGCGAGGGCGCGATCCTGGTCACACCCGAGGCGGGCGTCGAGGGCGAGCGCGCCGTCGCCGACGCCAGGTAGCTGGGCGGCGACGCGGGCGTGTGCGCCTGAACTCGCGCGCCGGCCGACGCGATCGCAACGGGATTCACACGCTCCCGCCTCCCCGAATGGCGAGTGTCATCTTGACCACCCCATGCGTGGTTTGGATGTCACTCGGCGAGTGGCGTGTCGCCAGGGCGCACGCGAGCGTCACGAACGTCACACGAAACTCGTCGTTCGCCGCCCCAGCGGACACGAACGGGCCGGTTGCGAGACCATCCAGGGCGTGGACCAGCTCGAGATCGAGACCGAGGCCGGACCGGCCCGCGCCCACCTGCACCCGGCCGGCGCGCCGCGTGGCGCGCTCGTCCTCGGCCATGGCGCCGGCGGCGGGGTCGAGGCCCCCGATCTGGTCGCGGCCACCGAGGCCGCGCTCGAGGCGGATTTCTCCGTCGCTCTGGTCGAGCAGCCCTACCGCGTGGCCGGCAAGCGCTCCAGCCCGGCGCCGAAGAAGCTCGACCCGACGTGGGTCACGGTGGTCGAGCAGCTCAGCGCCGGCGAGCTCGGTGGGCTGCCGCTGGTCGTCGGCGGGCGCTCCGCGGGAGCCCGGGTGGCCTGCCGGACGGCGTCGGACAGCGGCGCCGTGGGCGTCCTCTGCCTCGCCTTCCCGCTGCAGCCGCCGGCGCGCAAGTCGGGCGCCACGTCGCCGAGCCGGCTCGACGAGCTCGAGGGGGTCGAGGTGCCGGTGCTCGTCGTCCAGGGCGAGGGCGACCGCTTCGGGATCCCGCCCGAGGGCGAGCAGCGCACGGTGGTCCTCGTCTCGGGCGACCACGGTCTGCGCAAGGACCGCGAGGCGATCGGCGCCGCGGTCCGCGACTGGCTTCCGGGCCTGGTGGGCGCCGCCGCGCAGCGATGAGTTCGCGCCTCGGCGCCGGTCTTACCTTCGAGAGAACGAAGCGAAGGAGACCCCATGTTCAAGGACGCCAAGGCATACAGCGGCTACGCCGTCGACGACGTCGAGCGCGCGCGTGAGTTCTACGGCGAGACCCTCGGCATCGACACGACCGTGCTCGAGGACGGCAACCTGCTCCAGCTCGACCTCGCCGGCGACCGGCCGACGCTGATCTACATCAAGCCCGACTTCGTCCCGGCCACCTACACGGTGCTCAACTTCCCGGTCGACGACGTCGAGGCGGCGGTCGACGCGCTCGCCGAGCGCGGCGTCACGGTGGAGCGCTACGACGGCTTCGACCAGGACGAGAAGGGCATCTCGCGCGGCGAGGGCGGCCCGACGATCGCCTGGTTCAAGGACCCCGCGGGCAACATCCTGTCCGTGCACGAGGCGCAGTAGCTTCGGTCAAGCCGCGCCAAGTGGCGCGTTTCGTGCCTTGTCAAAGCCCGGTTCTACGAGAGTGGAGTTCTGGACGCATACCGTCCATAACTTCACTCTCGGCGCAGGGGGCGGCGGGGGCGTCCGCTCCGGTGTCGATCGCGTCGCGGCGCGCCCAAAGTCCAGGCGCACGAGCCCACGTCGCCACCCACGCTCACCCCCTTACTGCCGAACCCCCCGAACACATCGCCACTCGAGTGACTGCTCAGGGGAGCAGGCTGCCTCCGGGCGGCACGATCCAGAGCGTTTCGGCGCGCTCGGCGACGGTCGCGGGCTCGAGCTCGGCGACCGTCGCCGCCCCGCGCTCGCGCATCTCCGCCGCGAGCCCGTCCCAGGCGGCGGCGACCGCGCCGACGCGGCTGCGGTGGCCGAGGCCGGTGGCCTTGCGGAGCTCGCCGGCGTGCCCGGCGACCTGCTCGGCCGTGAGCTCGCCGAAGGGCCGCTCGCGCCCGTCGCAGAAGACCGGCGTCGCGAGGATCTCCGCCGGGTCCGGGGTCACGCCGCCGCTTCCGTCGCGGCGGCCACGGCGACCTGGCCGTAGGCGATCCCGCCGTCGTTGGGCGGCAGCCGCTCCGGGACGAGCACCCGCAGGCCCGCCCCGACCAGCAGGGCGGCCGCGCGCTCGAGCAGGAGCCGGTTCTGGAACACGCCGCCGGACAGCACCACCACCTCGACCCCGCTCCGTGCGGCGATCAGCGCGCACGCCTCGGCGGTGGCCGTGGCGAGCGCGGCGTGAAAGCGGGCGCCGATCTGCGGCAGGCCGGCCGCGGCGTCCAGGTCGGCGAGGATCGCCAGCACCGTCGCCCTCGGGTCGAGGATCACCGGCCCGCCGGAGCCCGGGTCGATCACCTCGAACGGGTAGCGCGCGTGCTCGTCGACCGCCGCGGCCGCCTCGAGCTCGGTCGCGGCCTGGCCCTCGTAGCTGACCCGCGCGTTGACGCCGCAGAGCCCGGCGACCGCGTCGAAGAGCCGCCCGGCGCTGGTCGTCGGGGGCGAGCGCACGCCGGTCGCGACCAGCTCGCACACCGAGTCCCAGCTTCGCCGGTCGACCTCGGCCGCGAGCCGCGCCGGGGGCGGCGGCCGCTCGTCGCCCGAGGCGGCGATCAGCCAGGCACAGGCCATCCGCCAGGGCTCGCGCACCGCGGCGTCGCCGCCCGGCAGGCGGACCGGGAAGAGGAAGCCCGCCCGCTCGTAGGAGCGCAGGTCGCCGACCAGCAGCTCCCCGCCCCAGACCGTCCCGTCGGGCCCGTAGCCGCTGCCGTCGAAGATCGCGCCGACCGCGCGGCCGCGCTCGCCGTGCTCCGCCAGGCAGGCGGCGAGGTGGGCGTGATGGTGCTGGACCGCGAGCAGCTCGACCCCCTCGCGGGCCTGCGCGTAGCCGGTCGAGAGGTAGTCGGGGTGGAGATCGTGGGCGACCAGCTCGGGCTCGACCCCGAACAGGCGCTCGAAGTGCTCGACGCCCTCGCGGAACGAGCTCAGCGTCTCCCAGTTCTTGAGGTCGCCGATGTGATGGCCGACCCAGGCACGCTCGCCCTTCGCCAGGCAGAAGGTGCTCTTGAGCTCGGCGCCGCAGCCCAGCACCGGACGCGGCGCCGGCAGCGGCAGCGGCACGCTCGCCGGCGCGTGGCCGCGGGAGCGGCGCAGCATCAGCGGCGCCGAGCGCAGGGAGGGCGAGAGCGATCGGAGCACGGGGTCGTCGGTGCGGATGTGGATCGGGCGGTCGTGGGCGAGGAAGGCGTCGGCGATCGTCCGCAGGCGGTCGCGCGCCTCGTCGTCGCGGTAGGCGATCGGCTCCTCCGAGACGTTGCCGGAGGTCATCACCAGCGGGCCCCCGACGTCGGCGGCGAGCAGGTGATGCAGAGGCGAGTACGGGAGCATCACCCCGAGGTCCGGGCAGCCCGGGGCGACCGAGGCGGCGACCCGCGCACCCGCCCGGCGCCGGGCGACGACGATCGGCCGCACGCGGTCGGTGAGCAGGGCCTCCTCGGCCGGGGTGAGCTCGACCAGGGCGCGGGCCTCTTCGAGGTCGGCCGCCATCAGCGCCAGCGGCTTCTGCTCGCGGCGCTTGCGCGCCCTCAGAGCGGAGACCGCGCGCTCGTCGCCGGCGGCGCAGGCGAGGTGGTAGCCGCCGATCCCCTTGATCGCCAGAATCGCGCCCGAGGCCAGCATCCCGGCCGCGGCCTCGACCGGATCGCGGTCGCCGGGCCGGCCCGGCAACGCCGCGCCCGATGCGTCGACGAGCCGGACCCGGGGGCCGCACTCGGGGCAGGCGTTGGGCTGGGCGTGGAAGCGACGGTCGAGCGGGTCCTCGTACTCGGCGCGGCAGAGCTCGCACATCTCGAACCCCGCCATCGTCGTCAGCGGCCGGTCGTAGGGCACGCCGGTGACGATCGTGAAGCGGGGCCCGCAGTTGGTGCAGTTGGTGAACGGGTAGCGATGGCGGCGATCGGCGGGGTCGAAGAGCTCGGCCACGCACCCGTCGCAGGTGGCGAAGTCGGGCGAGACGAGCGCCTCCGGGGCGCCGCCGCCCCTCGAGTGCAGGATCCGGAATTCGCGCTCGCCGGTCGGCGCCGCGGACTCGACCCGGACGGACTCGATCGCCGCCAGCGGCGGCGCCTGCGCCGGCAGGCGGGCGAGCAGCTCGTCGACCGCGCCGGGCTCTCCCTCGATCTCGAGCACCACCCCGCGCTCGTCGTTGAGCACCCACCCCCCGAGCGAGAGCTCGGAGGCGAGCCGGTAGACGAAGGGCCGGAAGCCGACGCCCTGGACGGTGCCGGAGACGTGCGCCCGCACGCGCCGCCGGGCGAGCGTCGGCCCGGCGGCGGGAGCGGCGGCCTCGGCCATCGCAGCTATCCCGAGAGCTCGATCAGCTCCCGCAGCACGTGGTACGCGGAGGCCTGGGCCTCCTGGATCCGCGGGATGTGCTGCGAGCGGGTGACGATCACGTGGTCGGCCAGCCGGTCGCCGGCGATCCGTCCGCCGTCGTAGCCGACGAAGGCGACGCTGAGCATCCCCAGGCGGCGTGCCTCGGCGAGCGCCACGATCAGGTTCTCCGAGCTCCCGCTCGTGGAGAGCACGACCAGGCCGTCGCCCTCGCGCCCGTAGGCGATCACCTGGCGCTGGAAGATCTGAGCGATGCCGACGTCGTTGGCGACCGCGGTCAGGATCGAGGCGTCCTCGGTCAGGTCGAGCGCCCTCCTCGCCGGCCATCCGTGGGGCGGGAAGCGCAGGTCGGCCACGAGATCCATCGCGTCCGTAGCCGAGCCGCCGTTCCCGCAGGCGAGGACCCGGCCGCCCGCCTCGAGCAGCTCGCGGAGGCGCGCGGCGGCCTCGATCAGCGTCGCGCGGTTCTCGGTGAGCGTCTGCTCGCGCAGCGCGGAGACCTCGGCCGCCTTGACCAGCGCCGAGCTGCGGACGTCGTCGAGCACCGCGTCGAGGTCGTGCTCGGACTCGGAGAGGAAGGGGTAGAGGAAGCTGGAGGCGCCACTGTCGTGGGTGGCCCGCTGCTCGCGCCCAGCGAGCAGGCCGCGATGGTCGAAGAAGACGTGCACGAGCTCCCAGAGCACGTGGTAGAGCGTCTCGACCAGCTCCTGGCGCACGAGCGGGTCGTCGCCGCCGGGGACGAACTCCCACTCGGCCCCGACCTCGGCGAACGCCATCGTCAGGCAGCCGCGCTCGCGGGCGAGCGCCAGCGCCTCGCGGGCCTCGGGGTCGGCGTCGGCCTCGAAGGCGACGGCGATGTCGTCGGCCTCGAGCGCGGCCGCCGCCTGGACGGCGAGCGGCCCGCCCTCGGCGGCGAGCCCGAGCGCGGGCAGCGCGCGCTTGCCGACGATCACCGGATGGACGAACTCGACCGCGATGTGGCGCGCGTCGGAGCGCGCCGCCGGCAAGCGCCCGAGGGCGATCAGGCGCCCGCCGCGGGCGAAGCGCTCGGCCATCCGATGACAGCAGCGGGCCAGGGGCTCGGCCTCGCGCTCGAAGAAGCTCGCGTTCTGATCGAGGCGCGCCGCGAGCAGCACGCCGACCCGGAGCGCGAGCGCGTCCGCAGTCGCCGTCCGCACGCCGCTCCCGCTACACGGCCGCCGCGGCGCGGTCAACGACCCCGGCGAGCCACTCGCGCCATTCATCGACACCCTCGCCGGTGCGGGCGCTGGTCGGGAGCACTCTCGCCGACGGGTTGACGGCGTCGATGTTGGCGATCAGGCGTTCGAGATCGAACTCGAGGTGCGGCAGCAGGTCGATCTTGTTGATCACGACCAGCTCGCAGGCCCTGAACATGAGCGGGTACTTGAGCGGCTTGTCCTCGCCCTCGGTGACGGAGCAGATCATCACCCTGGAGTCCTCCCCCACCCGGAACTCGGCCGGGCAGACGAGGTTGCCGACGTTCTCGATCACCAGCAGGTCGAGCTCGGCCAGCGGCAGGTCGCCGAGCGCCGAGCGGACCATGTTCGCGTCCAGGTGACACTCGCCGCCGAAGCCCGACTCGGTGTTCAGCTGCACCACCGGCACGTGCAGCGCGGCGATCCGGTCGGCGTCCATGCTGCCCTGTACGTCGCCTTCGAGCACACCGACGCGAACCCCCTCGAGGCCGGGGATGGCCGCCTCCAGCAGCGAGGTCTTCCCCGCCCCCGGCGCGCTCATGAAGTTGACCACCGCTACCCTGGCGCGGTCGAAGTCGTCGCGATTGGCGCGGGCGATCGTCTGGTTCGCGTCGAGCGCGTCGGCGGCGACCTTCACCTTGGTGCGGTGCATTGCTCCTCCTCGATGGATTCGACTTCGATCGACTCGACCTCGAGCTCGTCCCCGCGGACGACCTCAGCCCCGGCGCCCTCGCAGGCCGGGCACCGGAACTGTGGCAGCACCCACGCCCCGGCCTCGTGGCCGAGTTCGGGCTCCGGCGCCGGGTCCCACTCGTGCCCGCAGGCCTCGCAGCGCATCATCGCGTCGATCAGCTCGAGCTCGAGCCCGGCGCCGGCGCAGGCGGTGTCGCGGGAGACGATCTCGAAGTAGAAGGCCAGCGACTCGGGGACGACCTGGCGCAGCGCCCCGATCCGGACGTCCACCTGGGTCACCCGGCGGCCGTCGGCATGCCGGAGGGCGGTGTCGACGATCGCGCTCGAGATCGAGAGCTCGTGCATGTCACTCGGCGTAGGCCGCGTCGGAGCGCAGCTCGGTGACCGTCTCGACCACCAGCTCGGCCGCCCGCTCGACCGCGCCGGCGACCTCGGGCGAGAGCTCCAGCCCCATCTCCTCGCCCTCGTTGGGCTCGCAGGCGACGACCACGACCTTGCCCGGCCAGCCCCCCACGGTCTTCACGAAGCGGAGCACCGTCTTCGGGTCCATCCCGTGGGGGCTGACAACCTCGCCGTCCTCGATCGTCGTGATCTCGGCCGGGTCGGGCTCGAGCACGTAGAGCGTCCCGGGCTCGCCGCCCTGGCGGCTGGTGTCGACGAGCACCAGGGCGTCGTAGCCGCGCATGACCTCGTAGGCGAGGTCGAGGCCGCCGGTGCCGAAGTCGAAGACGCTGACGCCCGAGGGCAGCTCGCGCTCGTCGAGCACCTTGGCGACGTGGCCGCCGAAGCCGTCGTCGCGCATCCAGGCGTTGCCGATCCCGGCGATCAGGATCTGCGGCTCCGGCGTCGCCATCAGACCGCCTCCAGCTCGCCGGCGCGGAAGAAGAGGTAGCGGCCGGTCTCGCGGAAGAGCTCCTGCCCCGGGTCGTCGTCGACGGTGACCGCGATGTGCGCGCCGTCCTCGTAGTCCAGATACAGGCGCTCGATCGTGGCCGTGCGCCCGTCGAGCATCCGGTCGATGACGTCGCGGTCGGTGCCCGGGCGCAGGATCACCTTCGCGCCCTTGCGGAAGACGACCCCGTCCAGCTCGAGCTCGGCCTCGCCCGGGTTCGGATGGCCCGGCTCCGGTGGGGGGCCCGGGTCGGGGGGCGCGCCGGGCTCGGTCCACTGCGGGACCGGAGCCGGCTCGGCGGTCTCGAGCCTGCCGTGGAGGGCGAGCAGCTGGCCGGGAGTGGTGCGCTCGGCGCGCTCGATCATCTCCCGCACCGCCGGGTCCTGGTCGGCGATGGCCGCGCGCTCGTCGTCGGAGAGCGCCTGCACGTGGAGCAGCAGCGCCTCCTCGATCTCGGTGTTGTCGAACAGGTTGCCGAGGCTCTCCGGCGCGAGCCGCGGATGATCGGGCAGGACGATCGCCGCGGCGAGGATCGCGTCGTCGCCCGGCACGGCCAGCACCGGGAACGTGTTGACGCTCGCACAGGCCTCGACCGCGGCCGCGGCCGCGCCCTCGCGCTCCAGCGGCGAGACGAAGCGCCCCGAGCCGGTCTCGACGACGACGTGGGTCGAGAGCAGGCTGGCGACGCAGCGCCTCGTTGCGCTCCAGGCCCGGCTCGACCTCGGTCGTGTTGTGCACGCACGCGCGGATCCGCCACAGGCCGGGCTGCTCGAGCCGCTCGCACCGCAGCCGTGCCCGGCCGCGCAGAGCCCGCGCGCCCTCGAAGGCGAACTGCTCGCCGACCCCCTCGCCGAGCCCGTCGAGCGCGGCCGGGCCGAGCTCCAGCCGGCGCTCGACCGCCCGGTGGCGCTTCCCCCGACGCCTGCAGGAAGCGCACCGTCGCGCGCAGCTCCGCCTCGGGCCCGGCGGCGAGCACGCACTCGAGCCGCAGGTGGTCGAAGGTCGTCGCCATGCCCTCGGCGTACGCAGGCGGGTAAACGATCCCGAACGGGGTCGGGGTCGCGTTCTTGGTCGCCCCGGGCGTGTACGGATAGAGGGCGTAGCCCTCGTAGAGAAGCGAGGAGACGAGCTGCTCGAGCTGCTCGCGCATGATCAGCGCTCGTCCTCTCCGAGCAGCTCGCCGAGCACCGCGTCGAATGTGGGCAGGCCGCGCTCCGCCCTCTCTCGCTGGAGTCGCGCGAGCGTCGCGCTTGTCGACGGGGACCCAGGCGCGGTGGGGATAGACGGCGTCGATCGCCGCGCGCCAGACGTCCACAGGCATCCGGAACCTCGGCGAGCGGTCCCAGGGAATCTGGACGATCTGCATCCGCCCGTCGTCCGACTCGTAGAAGACGGTGCCGCTGAAGTGGAAGCGCAGCGGCGCCTCGCCGTCGGCGAGCCCGTCGAAGTACTTGCTCGCCGCGAGCTCGAGGTCGTACGTGCAGGGGACGACGAGCTCGAACTCGGTCGAGCCCTCGAACGCCGGCACGAGCGCATCGGCCTGCGCCCAGCGGAAGCTGGTCGTCGTCGCCGACCAGCGCTGCGGCTCGCCGAAGAGCTCGAACAGCCGCTCGCGGGTGGCCTCGTCGTAGCGGCGCTTGGAGGGCTCGATCGTGATCACCGCCGTGAGCGCGATCGTGAACAGCCGCCTGCCCGAGCCGTCCGCCGCCCGGACGCGGAAGCTGACCGTGGGCGCCGCCGCGCGCTCGACCGCCCGCGCGGCCAGGACCTCGAAGTCGGGGTCGGGAGCGCCCGTGAACGGTGAGCGGTCGAGGTCGGCGTCGAGGTCCTCGACCGTCCCGGGGCGCCCGCCGCCCGGCACCGGCGCGCCGTTGCCGCTCGGTCGCTCGCTCATGCGGCGGCACGCTCCCGCAGCTCGGCGAAGAACGAGTCGATCGCCCGCTCGACCCCGGCGCCGCCGGAGATCCCGTCCCACTCCATCTTGATCATCCCGACGAGCCGGTAGCACGCGTCGATCGGGGCGATCGCGTGCTGCGGCGGGTCGGCGATCCGGTTGACGATCAGCGCCTCCGCGTCGGGCTCGAGGCCCATCAGCACCGGGTTGCGCGCCCGGAGCTCGCGCCAGGCCTCGATCTCGAGCTCCGACTCGGTCGCCCCGGCGGGGCTCGGGTAGAGCGCCACGATCCCGCCGCTCGCGCTCGAGTCGATGAAGAACGCGAGCCCGATCGGGATCCCGAACGAGGCCCAGGTCTCCTCGGAGAGGTCGAAGTCGTCGAGCCAGACGGTCCGCGTCCCGGTCGGGCGCAGCTCCGGGTCGCCGCCGCGCAGCGCCAGGCAGCTCTCGCAGGTGCAGAGGATCCGCCGATCGACGAGATGCAGCAGGTGGCGGTGGTCGGCGTCGATCTCCTTGCCGCAGAGGTCGCAGACCTCGGCCGGCGCGCCCGAGCCGTTGCCCGCGGACGATCCCGGGGCAGGGGCGGCGCCGTTGCCCGGCGAGCGCCGCAGGCGCCGCAGGCCCGCGACCATCTCGGCCTGGCGGCGGGCGGCGAGCTTCGCGTCGAGCGAGTCGCTCATGCGCGGGCCGGCGCGGCGGCCGCCGGCAGCGCCACCCGCGGCCGTCCGCCGCTCTCCAGCAGCGGCACCGGCTCGAGCAGCAGCCGCTCGTCGTCGAGCGAGCGCCCGGCCCGGGGCAGGAAGAAGCCGCCGCGCGCACTCCCGGCAGGTCAGCGTCCCCTCGTCGAGCTCGGCCTCGCCGAGCCGGCTCCCGCAGCCGGCGCAGCGGTCGCGGAACGCGAGCGCGTTGCCCTCCACCCGGGCGACGATCAGCTCGACCCCGGCGACGCTCGCCGTCCGCAGCTCGCCCTCGGCGAGCCCGTCGGCGGCGTCGAGGTCGAACCAGCTCGGCGGCTGCGAGCCCGCGCCGGCGGGGACCTGGACCACGGGGAGCTCGAGCGACCCGGGCCCGGGAGCGGCCGGCTGCGGCGGCGGCCACCGCTCCCTCGACCACCAGGCCCTCGAGGTCGGGCGCCGCCTCGTCGAGCGCCGACTTGATCGCCAGCTCGAGCGTCGAGGAGGAGGCCGGGCACCCGTCGCAGCTGCCCTCGAGGCGGATCCGGGCGACCCCGTCCTCGATCCCGAGCAGCTCGACGTTCCCGCCGTGCGACTCCATGTACGGGCGCACGCTGTCGAGTGCCTCGACGACCCGCTCGTCGAGCGGGATCGGGTAGAGGCCGTGGATCAGCATCAGGCTCGCGACGACGCCGTCGGCCGCCAGGCGCTCGCGCAGCACGCTCGCCGCCTCGTCCTCGGCCACCAGCGCCAGGATCCGCTCCAGCCCGACGCCGTAGACCTCGATCACCGCGCCGACCAGCTCCTCGGCGCGCGCTCGCGCGACCGGGTCGGCGACCTGCTCGAGCGCCGCCGTCAGGGTCTGGACGCGCTCGATCAGCTCCTCGGGGGAGGCGGCGCCGGGCCCCGCGGCGGTCGCGGGGCCCCCGTTGTCGAACGACTCGCTCAGCACATTCCCGTCGGCGTATGCATCACCTTGCGGACCTTGCCGCCGCCCGTGTACATGTGCACGCCGCACGGCAGGCACGGGTCGAAGCTGCGCACGGCGCGCATGATGTCGACGCCCTTGAAGTTCTCCGGGCCGTTCTCCTCGAAGATCGGGGTGTTCTGCACCGCGTCCTCGTAGGGGCCGGGAGTCCCGTAGACGTCGCGAACGCTGGCGTTCCACGGCGTCGGCGGGTAGGGCTGGTAGTTGGCGATCTTGCCGCCCTTGATCACCATGTGGTGGGAGAGCACGCCGCGGGCCGCCTCGTGGAAGCCGCAGCTGACCGCCTCCTCCGGAACCTTGAAGTCGTTCCAGCACTTCGTCCGCCCGGCCCGCACCTCGACGAACGCGCGCTCGAGGCAGTGCAGCCCGATCAGGGCCGAGTAGGCCTGGTGGTAGGAGCGGGCGCGATCACGCTCGATCGCGTTCGACTTCTCCGGCACCTTCCACTCGAGCTCCATCTCGGCCGAGTCCGGCGGTCCGCGGCAGCACCATCTGGATCGACTCGCCGGTCGCCTTCGCGTAGCCGAAGTCGACCAGGCCGGCCTTCGCCGTGCACCACTGGCGCGCAAACGGGCCGCCGCCGGTGTCGCAGCAGACGTACTTGTCGTTGCGCTCGTCGTACATCCGCGGCGAGACCACCCAGCTGTACTTGTCGGCGAAGTCGCGCTTCTGCGGGCGCGGGATCGTGACCTTGTTCCAGGGGTGGCGCGGGTCGACCGGGTTGCCGAGCGGATCCTGCGTGACCAGCGGGGTCTCGGTCTCCGTCCAGTCGTCGAAGTACGACGAGCCGAGCAGGATCCGGATCATCAGGTTGATGTCGACCAGGTCGGTGGTGATCAGCTCACCGTCGAACGCGACCCCGGGGGTGATGTAGCGCTTGTTGCCCCACTCGTTCATGTTCGCGTAGCTGTAGTCGACGTAGTCCGGGTCGTCGAAGCAGCCCCAGTTGACGAGGTTCGTGTCCCGGTAGCCGACCATGTCGTACCCCGGCAGCTCCCTGAGGAAGAAGTCGTAGAGGTCGTCGTGCATCGGCACCGTGCGCTTCACGTACTCGAAGTAGCGCATCAGGCGCACGTAGTAGTCGGTCAGCGTCTGGTGCGTGATGTGGGCGCTGACCCCGCCGGGCATGATCGTCGACGGATGCGTGTGCCGGCCGCCGAACAGGCAGTACATCTCGCGCGTGTAGCGCGCCACCTGCAGGGTCTCGAGGTAGAACTCGCCGGTGAACGGGTTCAGCGACCGCATGATGTCGGCGATCGTCCGGTAGCCGTGGATGTCCGAGTTCGGCGCCAGCTCCTGCTCGGCCTTCGTCAGCAGCGAGGGGTTGGTCTCCTTGACCATCTGCTCGCAGAAGTCGACGTTGCACATGCAGTCGTTGAAGATCGCGTGGTCGAACATGTAGTCCGCGGTCTCGGCCAGGTTGTAGGCGAGGTCGCCCAGCGGTGGCGGCTTGACGCCGTAGGCCATGTTCTGGTTCAGGCACGAGCAGGTGCAGTGGTTGTCACCGCAGATGCCGCAGATCCGGCTGGTGATGAAGTGCGCGTCCCGCGGATCGATCCCCTTCATGAAGATGTCGAAGCCGCGGAAGATCATCGAGGTGCTGTAGCACTTGAGCACCTCCCGGTTGGAGAAGTCGATCTCCGTGTGGATGCCGAGGCTGCCGACGATCCGAGTGATCGGATCCCACGACATCTCCTTGACCATCACCTTCTGGTCGCCGCGCGGTGTTTCAACTGTCGCCATTGCTCTCTCCTCTAGTCAGTCGTTCTCGTGGGCCTCGTGCGCCTCAGCTCACGAGTAGTTGCGCGGCTGATAGCCGGTGCCGAGCCGCTCCGCGGGCTTGCGCCACTCGGGCTCGACGTCGTACTTGTTCTTGATGTTGCGGTAGCGGAAATTGCGGAACAGCGGCCCGAAGGTGAACCGCTGCGCGTTCGAGGCCCAGCCGCCCGCCCTGTCCTCGTCCATGAACGGCATGAACTTGTCGGGGAAGCCGGGCATCGTGCAGGCCATGCAGATGCCGCCCACGTTCGGGCAGCCGCCGTAGCCGTCGACCCAGCCGCGGACCGGGACGTTGCACTTGACCACGGGGCCCTTGCAGCCGAGCTTCACCAGGCAGCGCGGGTCGTCGCCGTACTCGGTCGCGAACTGGCCCTGCTCGGCGAACCCGGCGCGGTTGCAGCCCTCGCGCACCGTGCGGCCGAACAGCCACCGCGGGCGCAGCTGCTCGTCGAGGTCGGGCACCGGGGCCCGGCCGGCGAGGTGCAGCGCCAGGTAGAGCAGCACCTCGGTCATGTTGTCGGGCTGGGCCGGGCAGCCGGGGATGTTGACCACCGGCAGGCCCGCCGAGGACTTCCAGTTCCAGCCCAGATGGTCGGCGACCCCCATCGCCCCGGTCGGGTTGTTGCGCATCGCCGGGATCCCGCCGTAGGTGGCGCACGTGCCGATCGCGACCACCGCCGCCGCCTTCGGCGCCAGGCGGTCGAGCCACTCGCTGGTGGTGATCGGCTGGCCGGTCTCGGGGTCGTCGCCGATCGCCGCCCAGTACCCCTCGCCGGAGAGCTTCTCGTTCGGGATCGAGCCCTCGACGCAGAGCACGAACGGGTCGAGCTCGCCGCGCTCGGCCCGCCACCACCACTCGATGAACTCCTCGCCGTTCTCGTAGGCGAGCACCGGGTTGTGGACGATCACCTTCGGCATCCCGGGGATCGCCTGGGTGATGATGTCCTCGAGGCTCGGGTTGACGGCCGAGGTCATCGCCACCGAGTCGCCGTCGCACGAGAGCCCCGTGGTCATCCAGATGACGTGCGCCTCCACCGCCTCGGTCTTGGCCTGATCCGGGACGACCTCAGTGCTCAGCGCCATCGCAACTCTCCTCTTTGTCCGTTCAACAGATTCGCGGCAGCGGATCGCCCGCCAGCAGGTCCATCACCCGCCGGCCGCCGAACGCCGTCTCGACCAACACCATCCCGGGCGGCTCCGCCCGGACCTCCGCTATCTCCTGCGCCGTCTCGCAGCCTTCGACCGCCCGCAACGCGCTGAGCGCAGCGTCGGCGACCTCCGGGGCGACGAAGGCGACCATCACGCCCTCGTTGGCCACGTACATCGGGTCGATCCCGAGCAGCTCGCAGGCGCCGTTGACCTCGGGCGCCACCGGGATCTCGGCCTCGGCGACCGAGATGCCGACCGCCGAGGCGCGCGCGAGCTCGTTGAGCACCGTGGCGACGCCGCCGCGGGTCGCGTCGCGCATCGTCCGCAGGCCCTCTCCCGCGGCGTCGAGCAGCGCGTCGGCGACCGGCCACAGCGAGCGGGTGTCCGACTCGACCTCGGCGTCGAGCCCGAGCTCGCCGCGCGCGAGCATGATCGCCGTCCCGTGCTCGCCGATCGTCCGGGAGACGAGCACCCGGTCGCCGGGCTCGAGCGATCCCGTCGACAGCGTCGCCCGCGGGTCGACCCGGCCGATCCCGGTCGTGGTGACGAAGATCCCGTCGGCGTGGCCGCGCTCGACCACCTTGGTGTCGCCGGTGACGATCTCGACCCCGGCGGCCCGGGCGGTCGCGGCGATCGCCTCGACCTCGGCCCGCAGCACATCGGCCTCGAGGCCCTCCTCGAGCACCAGCGCGAGGCTGATCGCGACCGGCAGCGCGCCGGCGGCGGAGAGGTCGTTGATCGTGCCGTTGACGGCGAGCTCGCCGATCGAGCCGCCGGGAAAGCGCAGCGGCTTGACCACGTAGGTGTCCGTGGTCAGCGCCAACGCGATAGAACCAATCCCGGCCACCTCCTCGGCTTCGCCTCCGGGGGTGCCGGGGATCTCGATCAGGCCGGCGTCGCCGAGCTGGTCGAGCGCGTCGGAGGCGAAGGCGGGCGCCAGGAGGCCCTCGATCAGGGTCTGGGTCGCCTTGCCGCCGGCGCCGTGGGCCATCGTGATCCGCTCGTCCTTGAAGCGCGGCCGCTTCGAACGCGTCTTCTCGATGATCTCGAGGATCCGCTCCTCGCGGCCCGGGGCCTTGGTCTCGGGCGGGCTCAAGCCGGCACCTCTTCGCTGCGGCCGCGTGCGTAGCGTCCGTAGTTGTAGTAGGCGGCGCAGGCGCCCTCGGGGGAGACCATGCAGGTGCCGATCGCGTGCTCGGGCGTGCAGGCGGTGCCGAAGACCTTGCACTCCCAGGGCTTGATCACGCCCTTGAGCACCTCGCCGCACTGGCACGCCTTCGGGTCGGCGACCCGCACTCCCGGGACCTCGTAGCGCAGCTCGGCGTCCAGGTCCGCGTAGGCCTCGGAGAGCTTGAGCGCGCTCTGCGAGATGAACCCGAGGCCGCGCCACTCGAAGTGCGGCCGCAGCTCGAACACCTCGGCCATCACCGCGAGCGCTGCCGGGTTGCCCTCGTAGGGGACGACCCGCTTGTACTGGTTCTCGACCTCGCAGCGGCCCTCGGCGAGCTGACCGAGAATCATCCGGATCGACTGCAGGATGTCGAGCGGCTCGAAGCCGGCGGTGACCAGCGGCTTGCCGTAGTCCGCCGGGATGAACTCGAACGGCCGCGCGCCCACGATCGTCGACACGTGCCCCGGGCCGATGAACCCGTCGAGCCGCAGGTCGGGCGACTCGAGCAGCGCGCGCAGCGGCGGGACGATCGTCACGTGGCTGCACATGCAGAGGAAGTTCGGGACGCCCTCGGCCTTGGCGCGCTTCAGCGTCAGCGCGGTCGACGGCGCGGTGGTCTCGAACCCGATCGCGAAGAACACCACGGTGCGATCGGGGTTCTCCTTCGCGATCCGCAGCGCGTCCAGCGGCGAGTAGACCATCCGGATGTCGCAGCCCGACGCCTTGGCGTCGAGGAACGTGCCGTCGGACCCCGGCACCCGCATCATGTCGCCGAAGCAGGTCAGGATCACGCCCGGTTCGCGGGCGAGCGCGATCCCGTCGTCGACCCGGCCCATCGGGATCACGCACACCGGGCAGCCGGGGCCGTGGACGAGCTCGACCTGCTCGGGGAGCAGGTCGTCGATCCCGTACTTGTAGATCGAGTGCGTGTGGCCGCCGCAGACCTCCATCAGCTTGTAGTGGCGACCCGGCTCGGCGGCCGCGAGGATCTCCCCGGCCAGCGCCTGCCCGAGCTCGGCGTCGCGGAACTCGTCGACGAATCTCAAGCGGCCACCTCGCTACGGGCGATCGCCGTCCCGGCGTGAACGAGGAGCTCGTCGCCGGCCTCTACCGGGAGCACGAGCGCGATCTCCACCGTGCGATGGTCGCCGCCGGTGTCCGAGCAGAGCGCCAGCTCGCGCTCGTCGTCGACGCGCAGCACCCTCATCGGCTCGGCGACATCGCCGCAGGTGACGCAGTGATCGTCGTGGCAGGCCGACTCGGAGGGAGGACGATCGGTCACTCGATCACGCTCGCCCGGAGCTCCTCGAGCTCCTGCTCGTAGTCGGCGCCCATTCCCTCGAGCAGCTTGCGAGTCGCCTCCGCCTCCTCCTCGTCGACCTTCGAGATCGCGAACCCGACGTGGATCAGGACCCAGTCGCCGGGTCCGGCGCCGGTGCCGTCCTCGTCGAGCAGCCCGATGTTGACGTTGCGCCTGACACCCGCGACATCCACTCGCGCGAGCCGGTTCGGCTCGTCGACGATCTCCAAGATCTGGCCCGGGATGGCCAAGCACATGAGCGCGGTTACCTTCCGGAGGTGGAATATGTGCCCGATTTCCCCGCGCCGCAACCTATGGACACGCCCGGGCCGACGTAAGTGCCCGCCGCAAGGTGTCAGACGCACCTACCGGGGGGTGTGCCGCTCACCTAGCGGCTGCGGTGGTCAGGGAGAGGGGGAATCGAGCCCGCCACGCATCCGGGCGGCCTCGAGGTGGGCGGCGCGCCGGCCGTTGATGGCCCGCCGGCGGCGGTGGGTCGACGGCAGGCGCCGCGCCTTCAGGTAGCGGTCGAGGAAGGAGTCGATCCGGCGCTCGCCCTCGGCGAGATCGGTCGCGCTGCGGTCGAGCTCCTCGACCCCGAGCTCGGTGAGGCTGTAGACGCGCTTGCGGGGACCGGACTCGGAGCGCTGCCAGTCCGAGCGCACGAGCCCCGCGGACTCGAGCCGGCGCAGGGCGCGGTAGAGCGCCCCGGGGTCGGAGTGGTCGAAGCCGAAGGCCCCGAGGCTGTCGGCGAGCTGGTAGCCATGTGCCTCGCCCTCGCGCAGGAGCAGGAGCAGGCACGGCCGAAGGAAGTCCTTGGGCAGGCCCGAGCTCAGCGCGTGGGGCATTCGGCTCCCCCCGTGGCGTTCGCGACCATGGTCCTCTCCTTCCGTGCTGCGGGCCCGGCGCGGCGAGTCTATACACGCGCCGAGCGATCCCGTCCGGCGGCGGGGCCCCTCTAGGGTCTCGGGGTGATGAGGCTCGGCACGTGGTCGCGATCCCCGCGCGGCAAGTTGCGCACGGCGCTCGCGCTGGCGCTCGCCGGCTCCCTGGCGGGAGCGGGCGGGGCGGCGGCGATGCCCTGGGACGAGGCGGGCATCGTCGCGCCGGACCAGACGCCGCCGGCCCAGAGCCCCGATCCGTACTGCCTGGAGAGCTACGCCGACGACGCCCCCGCCGGCGGGCCGAGGCTCGAGCTCGGGATCGGCCCTCGGCTCGCCGGCGAGTCGGGCGCCTCACAGACCACCCCGCTGGTCGCCGAGAACCACCGCAGGCGCGACCGGGCCCTGCTCGAGCTCAGGGGGAAGCGGGAGATGCGCGTGCGCCTCAACCGGCTGTTCCAGGCCGACGGCAAGGCCGGGATCGCGGAGTTCGCCCGTATGGCTCGCCACTACGGCTCGCTGGGCTTCGAGGTCGAGCTCCAGGTCCGCTACCACCCGGCCCCCGACCGCGACGGCGACATCGACGCCTGGCTCGCCTACGTGCGCCGCGTCGTCCGCGCCTTCGGGCCGATCGAGCACGTGGTCTCGCTGCAGATCACCAACGAGGTCAACATCTCGTTCTCGCCCAACACCTCCGACGGCGCCTACGAGAACGCGGTCGAGGCGCTCGCGCGCGGGGTGCCCGCCGCGGCGCGCGAGGCTCGGCGGCGCGGCTTCGATCAGCTCACCACCGGGTTCAACTACGCCTGGCGCTTCGGAGACGCGGACGCCGACTTCTGGCGCGAGGTCGGCGCTGCCGGCGGCAAGCGGCTTCGCCGGGCCACCGACTGGGTCGGGATCGATGCCTACCCCGGGACCTTCGTCCCCGCCGCCGTCACCAACCCCGGCGACGCCCTGCTCGAGGCCGTCGCCCAGGTGCGTGAGTGCTACATGCCGCTCGCCGGTCTCGGCCGCCGGATCCCCATCCATCTCGAGGAGCTCGGCTATCCAACCGGCCCGGGGCGCAGCGAGGAGACCCAGGCGACCGTCCTGCGAGCCTTCGTCCGCACCCTGCACCGATATCGCGGCACCTACGGGGTCACGAACGCGAACTGGTTCGGGCTCCGCGACAACAACAGCGCCGGCCCCAACTTCCAGTCCTTCTTCGGGCTCCTGCGCGACGACTACAGCCGCAAGCCCGCGTTCGGCGTCTACCGCGAGCTGATCCGCGAGCTCGGCGCGCGCTAGCCGAGGCTCACGGGGACGCGGTGGTCGCCCGCGTCGGGGTCCGGGTCGAGGATCCACCGCTCCCCGACGACCGCGCGGTACAGGCGCAGCTCCGCCGGCGCCTGCACGTCGGCGACAGTCCACTCCTCGCCTTCCGCGACCGAGCGCGCCGCGAAGACGCCCATTCCGCGCTCCACGTCGTCCTCCGGGACGATCCCGGCGATCGCGGCGTTGTAGACCGCCTGGCCCGTGTAGACGGGCACCGTCGAGTCGAAGATCACGATCGCGAGCTCGGGCCGCGCCGCGAGGTTGCGCGAGTGCCGGGTCTGCGGGCGCGAGACCCAGTAGAGCTCGGTCCGGTCCGCGCTCGGCGCGTACCAGACGGGGGACGCCCACGGCACGCCGTCAGCATCGGCGGTGGCCAGCGTCATGTAGAGGTTCGAGGCCAGGATGCGCTCGGCGATCTCCTCGGGAGAGTCCACGGTGGCGATGATCTCAGCCGGTCGGGCCGAAGCGCTCCGTGCGGATCCGGTCGGGCTCTGTCCCGTTGCCGAGCAGCAGGGCCACCGCCGACTCGACGAAGCCGTTGGAGCCGCAGATGAAGGCGATCGCCCCCGGCTCGGAGGCGTCGGCCAGCAGCTCGGCGTCGATGCGCCCCGTGTGGCCGGTCCAGCCGGCCGGCGCCTCGCGGGTGTAGGTGAGCGCCGTCTCGGCGCCGAGCTCGTCCGCGTAGATGACCTCCTCTTCGATCCGCACCGAGTAGACGAGGCGCATCGGCAGGTCGGGCATCGTCCGCCGCCGGTGGCGCAGCATCGCCATCAACGGCACCACCCCCGAGCCGCCGCCAACGAGGAGCACCGGCCGCTCGCCGCGCCAGACGAAGTAGGAGGCGAACGGGCCGCGGACCTCCACCTGGTCGCCGACCTCGAGCACGTCGTGGAAGTAGGGCGAGACCTCGCCGTCGGCGAGGCGGTCGATCGTCAGCTCGATCGCGCCCTCGTCGAGCGGCGAGGAGGCGACCGAGTAGGAGCGCTGCGCGCGGTAGCCGTCGGGGGCGGTGAGCCGGACGTCGTAGTGCTGGCCCGGCATGTGCTCCATCCACATCGGGACCTCGAGCCGGAAGCTCTTGGCGCGCACGCTCTCGCGCTTGATCTCGGCGACGGTCGCCAGCTGCCACTTGCCCGGTGCCCGCTGCTCCACCGGCGGCATCGCTTCGCTGCGCCCCATCAGTCGCTCCAATACCGCTCCTCCTTCCACGGGTCGCCGCGGTTGTGGTAGCCGTTGGCCTCCCAGAAACCGGGCTCGTCGTGGTCCATGACCCGGATCCCGGCGACCCACTTGGCGCTCTTCCAGAAGTAGAGGTGCGGGACCAGCAGGCGCGCCGGGCCGCCGTGCTCGCGCGGCAACGGCTCGCCCTCGTGTTCGATGACCACCCAGGCCTTGCCGTCGGTGAGGTCCTCGATCGCGAGGTTCGTCGTGTAGCCGCCGTAGGAGTGGACCATCGAGTAGGCGTCGAGCGGCTCGGCCGCGTCGAAGAGGGTGTCGAGCGACACGCCGCGGAAGGAGGTCCCGAGCTTCGACCACGAGGTCACGCAGTGGATGTCACACGGCACCTCCTCGGACGGCAGGGCGCCGAACTCCTCCCAGCTCCACTCGGTCGGCGCGGCGACCATGCCGTCGATCCGAAAGCTCCACTCCGCGGTCGGGACGTCGGGGGTCGGGCCCGCGGTCAGGACCGGGAAACCGGGCTCGTAGTGCTGGCCCGGCGGCAGACGGTCCGCGAGCTCTTCCGGGTCCCGGCGACGTCCGCTGAAGCCGCGAGAGACGAAGCCGTTCATCGCCGGGCCGGAGCCGGCCTCAGAGAGACTTGGCGCGCTTCGAGGCGGCCCGGATCTGCTCCTGCATCACGGTGTGCTCGGTCGAGCTCTGCGCCTCGGTGGTCGCCGACGCGACCGCCTCGCTCATCTGGCGCCGGAACTCCTCCTCGGTGATCTCACCCCGGCCGAGCCGCGCGACCAGCGTTTCGATCTGCTTATCGATCATCGTCTTGTCTGCCTCGGTCATCGTGCTTCGGTTTTTCCTTGCCGGTCTGGCGGGGGCGTGGTCGCCGGGGAGCTTCCGCCTTGGCTTCTCCCGGCGTCTCCGGTGCCGTGGCCGACCGGGTCACCGCGCTTGCCAGCTCCGACGTCGTCTTGCTCAACGCATCCTTCGTCGTCTCCAGCTCCTGGCGCAACAGCTCGGCCGCCTGGGCCTTGTCGGTGAGCTTATTGATCTCGTCCTCCCGCTGGCGACTCTTCTCGTCGAGCTCGCTCCGCAGGCCGATCCGGTCGGCGACCGCGGTCCAGCCGAAGCCGACCAGGATCGCCTGCAGGGCGTTGGTGGCGAAGAGGACGGCGAACACACCGCCGAGCAGGACGTAGAGCGGGAAGCCGATGGCGATCAGCTCCCGGCGTAACTTCGCCGCCCGGGCCTCCTTCGCCTCGATCATGCCGCCGAGGTCGTCGGTGAGCTTGTCCGCCTCCTCGAGCCGCTCCTTCGCGATCCCGGCCTCGCCCCGGGCGTAGAGCTCGCGCAGCGTGATCTGCTTCTCGCGCCGCTTGGCGAGGTCGTCGATCTCCAGCCGGGTCGCCTCGTACTCGGCCTTGCCTCCCATCGACGGCAGGAAGCCGCCCAGGAAGAGGTAGATCGTCACCAGGGCGCCGACGATCCCGAGGACCGCGAAGCCGAGCCCCTCCCCCCAGTTGGCCTCGAAGCCGCCTGAGTCGATCCACGGGAACAGGACGTCGCTCACTTCTGCGACCGGCATTTCCGCCCTCCTTGTGCGGTGCTGCGCCACCGCTGTGATGGCTCGTGCGAACGCTAGGGACGCCGGCCGCGGCCTGCCCGGGCGGGCCCGCGCCCGGTAGGCCGCTTGCAGGCCATATCCTCGCGCCGTGTCCTCGGAGACGAAACTCGTCGCGGTGGCCACCGACGGCAGCGCCGGGGCGGCGCTCGCTGTCGAATGGGCGGCGAGCTTCGCCCGCTCCCTCGACGCCGAGCTGCTCGCGATTCAGGTGATCGCGCCGCCACCGGAGCCCGAGGCCGGCGACCTCGATGCCGGGGCCGGCAACGGCCGAGCGCCCGAGACCGAGCCGAAGCGCAACGCCGGCCCCGAGCACGCGCGGCTCTCCGAGGCGCTCGAGGGCTCGCTGCCCGCCGATGGGATCCGCGCCCGCGCCGTCGTCGAGTCGGGCGAGGACATCGCCGCCGTGATCCTCGAGGCCGCGGGGCGGGCGGACGCCGACGTGGTCGTCGTCGGCAGCTCCGGGATGCGCGGCCGCAAGCAGTTCCTGCTCGGCAACGTCGCCAACCGGGTCACTCACCTCGCCGACTGCACCGTCGTCGTGGTCAACACCGCCACCGGCGAGCCCGTCTCCGACGCGGCCCCGGACTCCGGGCCGCTGAAGGCCCGTGCCCGCGAGATCACCCGCGTCCTCGGGCCGGTCGGCGTGCGCCAGCTCTCCGGGCGGCTGCTGCGCCTCGAGGACGACCCGGAGGGACCGCGGCGGCTGCGGGAGGCGTTCGAGCACCTCGGCCCCACCTTCGGCAAGCTCGGCCAGATCCTCTCCACGCGGCCCGACCTGATCTCCCCCGAGTACCTCGCCGAGCTCGCTGCCCTGCAGTCCGACGTCCCGCCCATATCCGAGGCGGAGGTCGTGGCGATGATGGAGCGGGAGCTCGCGGTGCCCTGGGAGGACGTCTTCTCGGACATCGATCCCGAGCCGCTCGCGGCCGGGACGATCGCGCAGGTGCATCGCGCGCGCATGGCCGACGGGCACCGGGTGGTGGTCAAGGTCCAGCGCCCGGACGCGGAGGAGGTGGTGGAGACCGACCTCGTCCTGCTCGAGAAGATCGTCGGCCCGGCGTCTCGCTCGCGGCGCCTGAACCGGATCATCGACCTTCCGTCGCTCGCCGGCCAGGTCTCCCGGGCCCTCCGCGACGAGCTCGACTTCGGCGAGGAGGCACGCAACATCGTCCGCATGGGCGAGATCGTCGAGAGCTATGACCGGATCGGCGTCCCGCGCTGTCACCGCGAGCTCTCGACCCGGCGGCTGCTGGTCATGGACGAGGTCGTCGGCGGGGTCCCGCTGCTCGAGGCCCCGGAGGGGCCCGAGCGCATCGAGGCGGCCCGCCAGCTGATGCAGGCCTACTACAAGCAGGTGCTCGAGGAGGGCTTCTTCCACGCCGATCCCCACCCGGGCAACATGCTCTGGGCCGACGGGCGGATCTGGCTGCTCGACCTGGGCATGGTCGGGCGCCTCGACGCGGACACGCGGCGCCAGCTCTTCCTGATCATGCTCGCCTTCGCCCAGGGCGACGTCGACCTGCTCGCCGACGTCTCGCTCGACCTCAGCGAGGTCGACGACGGGAGCGAGGTCGACGTCGCCAGCTACCGCGAGGACATCGCCACGGTGATCGCCGACCTCCGCGGCCGCTCGCTGCAGGAGATCAACCTCGTCGAGCTGCTCAACCAGCTGACCGCGATCTCGGTCCGCCACGGGGTGCCGCTCCCCCCCGCCTTCGTCATGGTCGGCAAGGCGCTCGCCCAGGTCGACGGCGCCGTCTCCGAGCTGGCGCCGGAGCTCGACCCGATCGATGAGGCGCGCCGGTTCTTCATCCGCAGCATCTCGCGCCGGCTTGCCGGGCGGCTGGACCCGCAGCAGATCATCTACGAGGCGGAGCGCCTGCGCTACCGGGCGAGCCAGATCTCCGACGGGCTGGCAACCGTGGTCGGCAGCCGGCCGGGGCGCCAGCTCGAGGTCAAGTTCACCTCCGCGCGGCTCGAGCAGCAGGTCGTCCGGGCCAGCCGTGCCGTCGCGCTCGGGCTCGGCGCCGGGCTCACCTGGATCGCCGCGACCCAGGCGAGCACCTCCGACCGCATCGATCCCCGCCTGTCGCGCACCCTCCGCGGGGTCGCCGGGGGCCTCTCGGTCTGGTTCGCCGCCGAGGTCGCCCGCAACCGCTGATCATTGCGCCGTGTAGCCGCCGTCGATCGGCAGCACGGCCCCGGTCACGAACGACGCCTCGTCCGAGGCCAGATAGAGCGTCCCGGTCGCGATCTCGGAGGCCTCGCCGCCGCGGCCGAGCGGGGTGCGCTCGATGTTGTCGGCGACCGCATCGGGGGGCTCGCTCTTGGTCATCTCGGTGAAGATCAGGCCGGGGCAGATGCAGTTGACGCGGATCCCATGGGGAGCGAGGTCGACCGCGGCGGCGCGCGTCATCTGCACCACGGCGCCCTTGCTCGCCTGGTACGCGAAGTACCCGGGCACGCCATCGAGCCCGTAGATCGACGCCTTGTTGACGATCGAGCCGCCCCCGGCGCGGCGCATCCCCGGCGCGGCCGCCCGCATGCCGATCGAGACGCCGGTCTGGTTGACCGCCACGACCCGGTCCCACTCGTCGTCGGTGAGCTCGAGCACCCCGGAGAAGCTGACGATCCCGGCGTTGTTGACGAGCACGTCGACCGTGCCGAAGCGCTCCTCGGCGAAGCCGATCGCCGCCTCCCAGTCCGCCGCGCTGGCGACGTCGAGGTGCTGGTAGGCGGCCTCGGCCCCGCCCTCGGCGAGCGTCGCGGCGAGCTCCTCGCCGGGCTGATCGAGGACGTCGGTGAGCACGACCCGCGCTCCCTCGCGGACGAAGAGCTCGGCCTCGGCGGCGCCCTGGCCGCGTGCCGCGCCCGTGATCAGGGCCGTCTTGCCGGCGAGCCGCCCGGACATGCGCCGCTAGTCCGAGCCGCGGAAGAAGGGCAGGCCGAGCGAGGACGGCCAGGGATGCCCGCCGCCGCGCGAGGCGCGGACGGCGGCGATCACGCAGACGACCAGGAACGTCCCGACGTACGGCAGGGCCGAGAAGAACTCGGAGGGGATCGACCAGCCGTAGGCCTGGGCGACGTTGCCGAACGTGCCCAGGCCCCCGAACAGCAGCGCCCCCGCGATCAGGGGCAGCGGCCGCCAGCTCGCGAAGATGACCACGGCAAGCGCGATCCAACCCTCGCCGGCGGTGACGTTCGGCAACCAGGTGCCGACGATCCCCAGGGTGAGCACCGCACCGCCGAGTCCCGCGAAACCGCCGCCGACGCTGACGTAGAACAGCCGCCAGCCGTTGACCGAGAGCCCGGCCACGTCCGCCGCACCGGGGTCCTCGCCGATCGATCGCATGTTGAGCCCGTGCCGAGTCCTGTAGAGCAGGAACATCGCGGCGACCGGAAACAGCAGGGCGATGTAGGTGATGCTCAGCTGCTGGAACAGCGCCTCGCCGAAGAACGGGATGTCGGAGAGCCCGGGAATGTTCCAGTCGGGAATCGTCGCCTCCGCCGGTATCTGGACGTAGTCCTTGCCCGCCACCCCGCTCAATCCCAGCCCGAGGAAGAAGAGCGCCAGGCCGCCGACGACCATGTCGGCCTTGAACACGACCACCGCGACCGCGAACACGAACGACATCAGCGCGCCGACGGCGATCCCCGCCAGCAGCCCGGGGATCACGGACCCGGTTTCCTGGGTGACGACGAACGCCCCCAGCGCCCCGCCGAGCATCACCCCCTCGATGCCGATGTTGTAGACGCCGACGATCTCGGAGAGCAGCTCGCCGGTGGCCGCGATCAGCACCGGGGTCGCGGTGAGGATCGCGGTGGCGATCGAGGCGGAGATGATCCCGTCGCTCATCGCGAAACCTCCACCGCGGCGCCGGCCGGGGCGCCCCCGATCGGCGCCCGCCCGGGACGGACGATCCTCACATGCCGGAGGCCCTGGCCGACCGCCGCCGAGATCAGGGTCAGGCCGTACATGGCGAACACCAGCTCCGAGGGTGCGCCGCTGATCGCGAGCACGTTCCCGGCGATCGCGATCGCCGCGAACACGAGCGCCATCGCGACCAGCTGCGGCCCGAGGCCGCCGGCGAGCACCGCGACGACCACCCCGGTGTAGCCGAGGTTGTTCGACAACAGCGGCCCGAACCGCTGCACGTTGCCGAGCATCTCGATCACCCCGGCGATCCCCGCGGCCGCTCCGCCGAGGGCGAAGACGATCAGGGTGACCCTGCGCGTCGACATCCCGGCGTAGGAGGCGGCGCGCGGGCTCGAGCCGATGATCGACATCTCATAGCCGAACACCGACCGGCGCAGGAACAGCCACACGCAAACGGCCAGCACCAGGGCGATGACGAAGCCGACCGGGATCAGGTAGTCGCCGATCTGGATCGGGTCGAGCACCGACTGCTTCGGGACCAGCTCCGACCGCACGCCCCCGGCCGACTGCGGCTCGGCCCATTTCTGCCCGGCCCAGTAGATGACCCAGAACCCGGCGATGAAGTTGAACATCAGGGTGCTGATGATCTCGTTGACGTTCAGGTACACGCGAGCCAGCGCCGGCAGGATCGACCACGCCGCGCCGGCGAGCACCCCGGCGACGAACATCAACGGGATCAACAGCGCGCCGTCGAGGTCGGGAAAGAGCTGGCCGACCGCGAACGCGCCCCAGGCTCCGAGGAAGAGCTGGCCGTCACCGCCGATGTTCCAGAGGCCGATCCGAAGCGGGATCGCCGCGGCGAGCCCGGTGAGGATCAGGGGGGTGGCGAGCACGGCGACGTTCTGGACGCCGAACGGCGTGCCGAAGGTCCCGTTCCAGAGCCCCTCGAAGAAGATGGCGCTGTCGGCACCCGAGACGGCGAGCGCGAACGCCGTCGAGATCACCACCCCGAAGGCGACCGAACCGATCCGATAGCGCACCGCGCCGCCCGGCGTCGCGCGCTTTTCGATCCTCCAGGTCGAGATCCCGCGCAGGGCGTCGATCATGCCGCGGCCTCGGACCCGCTCATCAGCCGGCCGACCGCCCTCGGGTCGACCGCGCCCTCGAACTCGCCGGCGGTCCGGCCCTCGTACATGACGATCACCCGATCGGAGAGCTCGATGATCTCGTCGAGCTCCTCGGAGATCAGCAGGATCGCGATCCCGCGAGCGCGGGCATCGAGGATCGTCTGCCGCAGGTAGGCGGCGGCCGCGACGTCGAGGCCGCGGGTCGGGAAGGCGAGGATCAGGACCCTCGAGCCGACGGCGAGCTCACGGCCCGTCAGCAGGCGCTGGGCGTGGCCCCCGGAGAGCGCCCGCACCGGCGTCTCGACGTCCTCGGCGGAGAGCCGGACCGACGAGACGATCTCGCGGGCCATCTCGCGCGCGACCCGCAGCGACAGAAACGGCCCCCGGCGGACGGGCGCGACCGCGTAACGACGCATGACCGCGTTGCGCCAGATCGTCTCGGAGCCGGCCAGCCCCGTGCCCATACGGTCCTCGGGCACGAAGCCGACGCCCGCCCTCACGAACGCGCGCGGCGAGCCCGGGCGCAGCTCGGAGCCGTCGACGACGATTCGCCCGCTCTCCGCGCGGCGAAACCCGCCCAGGGCCTCCGAGAGCTCGCGCTGGCCGTTGCCGGTCACCCCGGCAACGCCGACGATCTCCCCCGCCCGCAGGCGGAGGGCGACCTCGCGCACGGCCGGCAACCCGCGGTCGTCGAGGACGGTCAGGCCCTCGGCTTCGAGCACCGTCGCCCCGGCCTCGCGGGCGGCGCGCTTGGGCAGCGGGACCTCGCCGCCCACCATCAGCTCCGTCAGCAGCTCGACGTCGGCCCCGGAGCGGTCGATGGTCGAGACCGTTCGCCCCTCGCGCATGACCGTGATCCGGTCGGCGATCGCAAGCACCTCCGGCAGCTTGTGGGAGATGAAGACGATCGTGCCGCCGGACGCCCGCAGCTCGCGCACCAGCTCGAACAGAGCCTCGGTCTCGCCCGGGGTGAGAACCGCGGTCGGCTCGTCGAGGATCAGGACCCGGGTGCCGCGGCTCAGCGTCCTCAGGATCTCGAGGTTCTGCTTCTCACCGACCGAGAGCTGCCACACCCTGGCGCTCATCTCGAGCGGCAGGTGGTAGCGCTCGCCGAGCTCCCGCGCACGCTGCTCGAGCTGGGAGCGCGAGCCGAAGGTGCGCGGGGTCTCCTCCCAGCCGACGAACAGGTTCTCGGCCGCGGTGAGTGCCTCCACCAGCCGTGAGTGCTGGTGAACGGCGCCGACGCCGTGGCTGAAGGCGTGCTTCGGCGAGCGCAGGGTGACCTGCTCGCCGTCGATGAAGATCAGGCCTTCGTCCGGTGCCAGGACGCCCGAGAGGATGCTCATCAACGTCGTCTTGCCGGCGCCGTTCTCCCCCAGCAGGGCGTGTACCTCGCCCTCGCGGAGCTCGAGCTCGACGGCGTCGTTCGCCCTCAGCTCCCCGTAGAGCTTCGTGATGCCACGGAGCCTGACGCGGGTCCTGTGCTCGCCGACCTCGCTCACCGATATCGGGACTCTGCCGTAAGGCCTCTGCCTTCGTCAGCCGGAGACGATCCCGTCCACGGACCACTTCCACTGGCCGTAGAGGAACTCATCGCTCAGCTCCTCGCCCTTCGGCACCTGGACCTTCCCGTCGTTGTCGGAGATCGGGCCGACGAACGGGTTCTCCTTGCCCGAGGTCAGGTCGTCGAGCGTCTGCTGGACCTGCGTCTGGACGTCCTCGGGGACGTTCGGCCCCCAGTCCTCGAGCTTGAACGAGGTCGTGGGATCGAGGAACTCCAGCTGCTTGGAGACGAAGTTGCCGTCCTGGATCTTCTCGAAGACGCTGGTGTAGTAGTCCTCGAAGTCCCAGACGGTCGAGACCAGGGCCGAGTCGCCGCATTGCTCGGCGTTGGTCCAGAACTCGCCGATCGCCAGCGCCCCCGCGTCCTTGACCGGCTCGCAGTAGCCCTGGTCGTCCGTGTACGAGCGGATCACGTCGGCGCCGGCATCGAGCAGGGTCGAGACGGCCGACGAGGTCTTCGGCGGGTTGAAGTAGTCGTTGGTGATCACGGTGCGCACCTGGCAGTCGGGGTTCACGCTCCGACAGCCCATCGTGAACGCGTTCCCGGCCCCGATCACGAGCGGGATGTCGTAGGCGAGCACGTAGCCGACGGTGTTGGTCTTCGTGCTCAGCCCGGCCGCGACGCCGGCGGTGTACTCGATCATCCACAGCTTCGGGAACCACCCGGTCGTGTTCGGCCCGAGCTTGCTGTAGGGAGCGGTCTGGATGCACTTGACGTCCGGGTTGCGGTTGCAGACGTCGGTGAAGATCTCCCCGAAGCCGGCCGTGTCGACGAGCACGTTGGCCCCCGAGCTGGCGACGAACTGCTCGAAGACCTGGCCCGCCTGGTCGGTGAACGGGACGTTGTCGGACTCGACCTGCGAGTAGGAGTCGCCGAGGGCGTCCTTGACCGCGGTCTGACCGGCGAGGTTGGCAACGTTCCAGCCCGTGTCCTGGATCGGGCCGTACCAGACCCAGCCGGCCGTGATCTCCTCGCCTCCGCCCCCGGAGGACGAGGACGAGGACGAGCTGTCGCCGCAGGCGGCGACGAAGACGCCCGAGACCGCGACGGCGACCACGCACGCGCTAGCCGCGAACCTTCCCGTTCGTGGCGTCCTTGCTCCGAGTCTCCGGGTGGTGGCGCGTGGCACGGACCTCTCCAATCGTCGCTCCGGTGGCCCGATTGCGACACTAGACCATCAGCTAGCTTTCTGTCAAGCTAGCTGGAAAGACGTTGTGTCCAGAAGCGGAGGCACTCGTGGATGAGGATCACATCGACCGGATCACGGCGGACTGGAGCCTCGAGGTTCCGGAGCTAGATACGCGCGCGATCGCGGTCATCGGCCGCCTCGTACGGGCGACGCGCCTACTCGAACGCGAGATCGAGAAGGAGCTGGCGCTGTTCGGGCTCAACGTCGCGGAGTTCAACACGATCTGCGCCCTGCGCCGGGCCGGCGACCCGTACCGGCTGCCGCCGAAGCAGCTCGGGGTCGCCCTGCTGTTCAGCTCCGGCGGGCTGACGAAGCTGCTCGAGCGCCTGGAGGAGCGCGGCCTCGTCACCCGCGAGCCCGACCCCAGCGACGGCCGCGGCGTGCTGGTCTGCCTGACCGCCGCCGGCAAGCAGCTCCAGGAGCAGGCGATGGAGGCCCACCGGATCAACGAGGAGCGGCTGCTAGCGCCGGTGAGCCCCGAGCAACGAGAGATGCTCACCGACATCCTGCGCGAGCTGCTGGTCGCCTTCGAGAGCAACGCCGGGCGGATCCACCCCCTGGCCCCGGTCACCTCCGCGACGGGGCTGCGACGGGACTGAGCGGCGGGCGATGCCCGGGGCGGTACCCGAGGGCGCGTTCGACCCGGACGAGATCCTCGCCGGGCTCGAGACCTGGGTCAGGATCGACAGCGCGACCTTCGAGCCGGACGGGGTCAACCGGATGATGGACGTCGCCGCCGAGGCGATGGGCGCGATGGGCGCCGAGATCGAGCGCCATCCCGGGCGCGACGGGTACGCCGACGCGGTGGTGGCGAGGATGCCGGCGGCGCCGGCGGAGCCCGGGATCCTCGTGCTGACCCACCTCGACACCGTGCACCCGCGAGGATCGTTTCCGAGCGCGCGGGTGCTCGCGCGCGACGGAGACCGTGTCTTCGGGCCCGCGATCCTGGACATGAAGGGCGGGGCGTTCCTGGCCGTGTACGCGCTGCGGCTGACGATCGAGCACACGGGCGCGCCGCCGCTTCCGGTCACCTTCATGTTCATCCCCGACGAGGAGGTGGGCAGCCCGACCAGCCGCCACCTGATCGAGGTGGAGGCCCGGCGCAACCGCTACGTGCTGGTACCGGAGCCGGCGCAGAACGGCGCCGATCTGATCACCGGCCGCTGGGCGTTCCAGCGCTTCCGGGTCCGGGCCCACGGCCGGCCGGCGCATGCCGGGGCGACGCTGGCGACCGGCAGCTCGGCGATCCGCGAGATCGCCGAGCAGATCGTCGCGATCGAGGGGATGTCGGAGCCCGAGCGGAACGTCACCTTCTCGGTCGGCGTCGTCGAGGGCGGCACGTTCGTCAACGTCGTCCCCACCGGGTGCGAGGCCGAGGTCCTCGTGGTCACCGCCGGGCAGGACGCGTTCGAGCGGGCCCGCGCGGCGATGGCCGCGCTCGAGCCAAGGACGCCGGGGGTCGAGCTCGAGGTCGAGCCCGGCCCGTTCCGCCCCCTGTTCGAGCCGTCGCCGGCGAGCCTCGAGCTCTACGAGCACGCGCGCACCCTGGCGCGCGAGATCGGTTTCGACCCGAGCCACGGCAGCGTCGGCGGCGGCAGCGACGGGAACTTCACCGGCTCGCTCGGCGTCCCGACCCTGGACGGCCTCGGGCCCCAGGGCGCGGGCTTCCACACCGACGAGGAGCACGTCCTCGTCTCCTCCCTGGTCCCGCGCGCCCGCCTGCTGGGCGAGCTCTTCCGGACGCTCTCCTAGACGGGGTCGCGCGAGATCGGCAGGGCGACGCAGCGGACCGCCCCGCCCCAGGCGCTCAGGTGCTCGATCTCGATCGGGATCGGCTCGATCCCACGCTCGCCGATCTCGTCGATGACCCGCTCCAGCCGCCGGTCGATGATGTGACGACCCTGGTCGAGGCTCATGCCGACGGTGGCGAGCATCCTCGTCTCCTCCTCGGTGACCTCGATCAGGTCCCAGTCGGCGACCGGATCGGGCAGGTTGCCGCCGAGAGCCGGCAGGTGGGCCATGACCAACCCCTCCCGCAGGACGCACATGACGCCGAGCAGGTGCAGCCAGGTGCCCTGCACGTCGACCGGGTGCACCCGATAGCCGTCCGGCTCCAGGTACCGGCGCAGCCAGGCTCGCCCGCGGTCGTTCGAGGTCAGGTCGGTCGCTCCGCAGAGCACGTCGCGACCGACGACCATGATGTCGCCGCCCTCCAGGAACGGGCCGGGGCCCTCGTCGCCGGCGGGGTGCGGCTCGGCCGGCGGCATCGCCACATGCCGCAGCGACGGATCGCGATCGATGTGGGGCATGAGCACGTCCCGGGTCGCCCACGCCTCCTTGCGGCGAAACGGCCGCCGGATGCAGGTCTCGATCACGTGCTTGCCGAGGACGAAGGTCGGATCGGCCGGATAGAGCAGGCTGTGGCCCCCCTGAAGGTGACCGAGGTAGCCGAGCTCGTCGGGGTGGAAGGGCCGCGGGCGCAGGACCCGCACCCCGTGCTGCTCGAAGGTGTCGACCACCCGCTCGACGTCGGCGGCGAGCGCCTCCCAGAGCTGCGGCGCGCGCTCGCGGACGTCGACCTCGTCGCCGTCCGCGCTCGAGAGCAGCTCGGCGATCTCCCCCGAGAGGTAGCGGATGTTCGGGCTCCAGGCCGGGTAGGCGAGCCCGTCGACCCGACCGACGACGACCGCGTTGAGCTTCCCGTACTCGCTGAAGCATCCGATCTCGATCGGGCCCTCTGCCACGCACGCTCCCTTGACAGATCGCTTTCCTGAAAGTAAGTTAGCGCACATCGATCGCGCGCCGCCCGAACCTAGCGGAGTGCCCCCGATCGCCGACCTCCCCGAGCTCACGGTCGAGGCGCTGGGGGCCTCGCTGAGCGCGCTGGTCCGCACGGCGAGCGTCAACCCGGGGGTCTCGGAGCTCGCGATGGTCGAGGAGATCGAGCGACAGCTCGACGGGACCGGGGCCGAGCTCACGCGGGTCGAGTCGATGCCCGGCAGGCCGTCGCTGGCGGCGGTGGTGCGCGGGGCCGCCGACCGGCCCCGGCTCGTCCTCAACGGCCACATGGACACGGTCGCGATCGACGATCCCTCGCTGTGGACGGCTGAGCCCTTCGGCGGGGAGATCCGCGACGGCGCCGTCTGGGGACGGGGATCGGTGGACATGAAGGGCGGGCTCGCGGCCCAGATCGCGTGCGCGCGGGCGCTCAGCCGCCGGCGCGAAGAGCTCGAGGGGTCGCTGATCCTCCACTTCGCCGCCGGGGAGGAATGCGGCGAGCCGGGGACGCTTTCGCTGATCGAGCACGGGTTCGTCGGCGACTGGGGAATCACCACCGAGCCCACGGACCTCGCGATCGCGACCGCGCAGCGGGGCACGGGCTGGTTTCGGATCCGCCTCCGCGGGCGCTCCACCCACGCCGCGACGCCCTCGGCCGGGCTCAATCCGATCCCTGCGGCCGAGACGCTGTTGCGCGCCGTGCGGCTGTACAACCAGGAGATCTCCGTGCGCTCCCACGCCCTGCTCGGCAGCCCGATCTGCACCGCCACCATGCTCTCGGCCGGCGCCGAGCACAACGCCATCCCCGACACCTGCGAGCTGACCATCGACCGCCGCCTGATCCCGGGCGAGAGCCATTCCTCCGTCCACGACGAGCTCCGCGCGATGGCGGCCGGCGCGGTCGCCGACCATCCCGGGGTCGGCGTCGAGGTGCTCCCGCTCCATCACCCCTTCGAGCCGGCCGAGGTCCCGAGCGACAGCGAGTTCATCAGGCGGATGGCGTGGGCGGTCGAGGAGGTGACCGGCGCCCCGAGTCGGATCTGGGGGACTCCGTACGGCAGCGACGTCCGCAACCTCGTCAACGACGCCGGCATGGAGGCGATCACGTTCGGCGCCGGCGACGTGACCATGTGCCATTGCCCGGACGAGCACCAGTCGGTGTCGGAGCTGCGCCAGGCTGCGCTGGTGCTCACCCGGATCGCCACCGAGCTCCTGGTCGCCGAATGAGCACCTGCATCGGCGTCGACGTCGGGGGCACGTTCACCGACCTGATCCTCTACGACGACGCCAGCGGCTCCGTCGCGCTGGCCAAGCGGCCAACGACCTCCGACGCCCCGGAGGAGGCGGTGCTCGAGAGCATCTCCGACGCCGCCGGGGCGGTGGTCGGGCGCGCCGACTACTTCCTCCACGGGACGACCGTCGGCCTCAACGCGCTTCTGCAGCGCTCCGGCGCCCGGGTCGGCCTGCTGGCGACCGCCGGGTTCCGCGACGTGCTCGAGATCCGGCGTGGGAGCCGCGAGGAGATGCTGAACCTCTGGTGGCGCCCGCCGACGCCGCTGGTCCCCCGGTACCTGCGACTGCCGATCCGCGAGCGCATGCGCGCCGACGGCGCGGTCGTGACCCCGCTGGAGACCGAGGACGTGGCGGCGGCCGTACGCGCGTTCGCCGCCGAGGGCGTCGACGCGGTCGCGGTCGCGTTCATCAACAGCTACCGCAACCCCGAGCACGAGCTGCTCGCCGCCGAGGCGCTGCGCGAGCACGGCTTCGAGGGCGAGATCTCGCTCTCGCACCGCGTTTCGCGCGAGTACCGGGAGTTCGAGCGCACCTCCACGACCGTGATCGACGCCTACGTCCGGAGGGTCGCCGGCGGTTACCTACGGCGGCTCGGCGACGGGCTCGGGGACCTCGGCTCCGACGCGACCCCGCTGGTGATGCGCTCGGGCGGAGGGGTGATGACCTTCGCCGAGGCGGCCGACCGGCCGTTCGAGATCATCATCTCCGGTCCGGTCGCCGGCGTCGAGGGCGCCGCCGCGCTCGCCGACGCGCTCGGGCACGCGCAGGTGATCGCCGCGGACGTCGGCGGGACGAGCTTCGACGTCTCGGTGATCGTCGACGGCCGGCCGCAGACGATGAACGAGGGCAGCGTCGTCGGCCTGCCGGTGCAGGCGCCCTGGGTCGACGTGCGGTCGATCGGCGCAGGTGGCGGCTCGATCGCGGAGATCGACGCCGCCGGCCTGCTGCGGGTGGGACCGCGGAGCGCGGGCTCGGCCCCCGGCCCCGCCTGCTACGGGCGCGGGGGCTCGGAGCCGACCGTGACCGACGCCGCGTTCCTGCTCGGGATGCTGGGCACAGGGTCCCTCGCCGGCGGGCTGCGCCTCGACCGCGACCGGGCCGAGGACGCCCTGTCGACGCTCGGCGCGCGGCTCGAGATGGAGGCCGCCGCCGTCGCCCGGGGCATCCTCCGGGTGGCCTCGGCCCACATGGTGGACGCGATCCACGAGATCACCGTGGAGCGCGGCCTCGATCCGCGCGACGGGGCGCTGATGGCCTACGGCGGGGCCGGCGGCCTGTTCGCGACCCTGCTCGCGACCGAGTCCGGGATCTCGACCGTGATCATCCCCCCGCACGCCGGCAACTTCTCGGCGCTCGGGCTGCTCGGCGCCGACATCACCCGGACCGCGGCGAGGACGGCGATCATGTCGCTCGACGGCCAAAGCCTCGGGCCGGTCACCGAGGCGCTGACGTCGCTGTTCGACGAGCTCGGCGCACGCACGGACGGCGCCGGCGCGGACGCGATCGCCGAGGCGGCGCTCGACCTGCGCTACGCCGGGCAGGAGTACGCGCTCACGATCCCCCTCCCCTACTCCGACGGCCGCCCGGCGGGCGACGCCGCGGCGACCGCAGCCGCGTTCGAGGCCGAGTACGAGCGGATCTTCGGGCACCGGATGGACGAGGGGATCGAGGTCGTCGCCGTGCGGGCGACGTTGCGGACACCGATGGCGCATCAACTCGCGACGATGGGCTCGCCCGCCGCCGGCGCGGGCCGGCGGCAAAACGGGGCGCCCGCCGAGGCGTTTTCGTTCGCCGCCGACGGCCGGCTGAGCTTCGCGGTCGTCGACCGCGCCGGGCTCGCGGCGGGCACCGTGATCGCCGGCCCCGCGCTGATCACCGAGCCCACCGCGACCACCTATCTCGACCGTGGCTTCAGCGCCCGGGTCGACGCCACCGGATGCCTGCTGCTCGCGGCCGACGCGGGGGGACGCGGCCATGACGGCTGAAGCGGCCGGGGTCGAGGCAAGGGTCGACACGATCACCACCGAGGTGGTCAGGCACAGCCTCCACTCCGCGGCCGAGCAGATGAAGCGCGCGCTGATGCGCACCGCCTTCTCGCCGATCATCTACGACGTCCTCGACTTCGCCGTCGCGATCTATGACGACCGCAAGCGCCTGCTCTCCCAGGCGCCGGGGCTGCCCAACTTCCTCGGGACGATGGGCTACTGCGTCGAGAGCGCGGTCGCCGCGGTCGGCGAGAAGACGCTCAGCCCCGGCGACATCATCCTCCTCAACTACCCCTACGCCACCGGGTCGCACCAGGAGGACATGGCGGTGGTCCGGCCGGTCTTCCTCGAGGACGGCGAGCTGATCGGCTACACCGCGGTCAAGGCGCACTTCCTCGACATCGGCGCCAAGGACTACTTCTGCACGGACACCGTCGACTACCTGCAGGAGGGCACGGTCTTCCCCGGGGTGAAGCTGTTCGACGCCGGCGAGCGCCGCGACGACATCTTCCGCATGGTGACGGCGAACTCCCGGGTCCCGAAGGACGTCGCTGGCGACCTGCTGGCCGAGGTCTCTGGCGTGAACACGGGCGCCGCCGCGCTGGAGCGGGTGGTCAAGCGCCACGGGGTGGCGACCTTCGCCGCCACGGTCGACGAGATGTTCGATCGCGGCGAGCGCGCTGTGCGCGATTTCCTCACCACGATCCCCGACGGCCGCTACGTCGGCCACGGCGAGATGGACGACGACGGCGTGGACGAGGGCCGGATCCCGTTCGAGATCGAGGTCGTGGTCACCGGCGGCGAGGTTACGGTCGACTATCGCGGCGCGCCCGACGCCCGGCGCGGGCCGGTCAACAGCCCGCTGCCGTCGACGGTTTCGGCCACCCGGGTGGCGATCACGATGCTGGCGAGCTCGAGCGACCCGGGTGGTGAGGGGCATTTCCACGAGGGCCACTTCCGCCCGATCAGCGTGCTCACACGACCCGGCTCGATGTTCGACCCGCGCCCGCCGTCGCCGACGTTCTTCTACTACATGCCCGACTACCAGGCGATCGAGGTGATCTTCCGCGCCGTCGCCGAGGCGCTGCCCGAGGCGGTGCCGGCGTGCAGCGGCGGCGACGTCACCACCCTGATCTGGTGGGGCGAGCGCGAGGACACCGGCGAGGCGTGGGCCGACGGCTCCGGGAACCCGGTCGGCCACGGTGGGACGGCCGTCGACGACGGCCCGAGCGCGATCATGCACCACGGGGAGGCCGGCACCAGGATCACGCCGGCCGAGGTCTGGGAGGCGAAGAACCCGTGGCTGCTCGAACGGTTCGAGCTTAGGGTCGACTCCTGCGGGCCCGGGCGCCACCGCGGCGGGCTCGGGGTCGACATGTTCTTCCGCATGCTCGAGGACTGCTGGCTGACTTGCGGGGTCGAGCGGACCCAGAACGCCCCCTGGGGCCTTCAGGGCGGCGGCGAGGCGATGCCCAACCGCGCCGGCGTCCGCCACCCGGACGGAAGCCTCGAGGAGGTCGGCAAGGCGACCGGCCTGCGGATCGCGAAGGGATCGGTGTTCGAGCTCTCGACCGGAGGCGGCGGCGGCTACGGCCCGGCGCCGGAGCGCGATCTGGAGGCGATTGCCGCCGACGTCCGCGATGGATACATCACCGAGGCGCACGCGGAGCGCCACTATCCGCAGTTTCGAAAAAGGGAAGGGTGAGATTGGAGATGTCGCGGATCGAGATCCCCGCATCGGAGGCCCGGACCGCGCGCGTCAACGCCGGCGAGCGTTTCCGGATCGTCAACGTCGAGGGCGGCCAGTGCGTCGACTTCTGGGCCCTGGGCGCCGACGGCGACCGGTGGGCGAGCGCCGAGCACACCCGGGTCGAGAACTCCCGGCTGTTCCCGATCGTCGGCGAGCACATCTACACCAACCGGCGCGAGCCGATGCTGCTGTTCGAGTCCGACACCTCGGTCGGCATCCACGACATGCTCGTGGCCGCGTGCGACCCGCCCCGGTTTCGCAACCTCGGGGTCGAGGGGTGGCATCCCTCGTGCGAGGAGAACTTCTTCAAGGTCGCGGCCGCCCTCGGCTGGCGCCACCCCTTCCTCCCTCAGTCGATCAGCTGGTTCACCAACATCCCGATCCACGACGACGGTCGCTTCGACTGGGCGCCGTCGCCGAGCGTCAAGGGCGACGCGGTCGTGCTCAGCGCCGAGATCGACTGCGACGTGATCGTCTGCTCCTGCGCACAGGACATCGTCCCGATCAACCACCTCAACCCGACGCCGCTGGCGCTCGAGCTGCTCGGGCCGGGCTGACGCGGCCGCTCGCGGCGCCCGCGGGCTACTCGGCGTCGGGCTCGAGCAGCTCGACCGCCATGTCGGTGGGGCCGCCCGGCTGGAAGCCGACGATGTCCTGAGGACATGCCGAGAGCACGACGATGCTGTCCATGAGCAGCTTGAACGTCGCCGCGTCCCCGGGCTTGGTCACGCACTCCTCGAGCTCGAAGCGGTTGTCGGGGTAGACGCGGAAGTTGGCGAAGACGTTGAACGGCTGCGGCGCGTGGACGACCTCGAAGCCGTGCTTGCGGGCCTCGGCTTGCAGGTTCTCCTCGCAGGAGCCGTGGTCGGAGCCGCCGCCAAGCTGCTCGTAGCGCCAGCGGTCGCAGGCCGCGGCGAGCAGGTCGTGGCGCCCGGGCGAGGTGTCGTCGACGAACTCGAGGATCGGGCGGCGCTCGTTGGTGACGAAGGTCCAGCCGACCTCTGGCTGCGTCCGTCCCATCGCCACCCGCGAGTGCTGGGCGCTGAGGTACTCGTCGGTGTTCTCGGCGTTGAACGCGAACAGGTCGGCGGCCTGGCCGCCCTCGACGTCGATCACGCGGAAGGCCTGGCCCGCGGGCAGGCGGGAGCTCCAGCCGCTGCGGGCGGGGATCGGTGTGGACTCGGCGACGCGCATCTGACTCCTCTCAGCTCGCTGCTTCGGGCCCGGCGGCCCGCTCGATCTCGACCACCCTCGGGTCGAAGCTTCCCTGCTCGGCGCATTCGTTGGCGTGCGCGGCGATCTCCCGCAGCGGTGCGAGCCAGACGTCGCCGCGCTCGAGGATGTCCTCGAGCAGGTCGATCACGGTCCGCACCCGGGCGAGGCGGCCCGAGATGTTCGGGTGCCAGACGCTGATCCACAGGCCCCCGTGGAGGTGCGCGGCGTCGAGCTCGGCGCGGTAGACCTCGCCCGCCCGCTCTGGCGCGCGCACCTGCATCTCGTAGTCGAGATCCGGGACCACCGCGTACTGCGGCCAGTCGTCGTTCGCCCACTCGCTCGGCAGCTCGACGAGGTCTCCGGCAGGCGTGCGAAGCAGGTAGGGCACGTCGTCGCCCATCAGCGAGGCGTCGTAGAGGAAACCGCGCGAGACGAGCAGCTCGGCCGAGCGGTCGGAGAAGCCGTAGAGCGGCGCCCGCCAGCCGACCGGGCGCTCGCCGCAGACCCTCTCCGCGATCTCGAGCCCCCGATCGAGGATCTCCTCTTCGGTCGCGGCGTCCTGCTCCCAGGAGACCTCGTGCTTGTAGCCGTGCAGGCCGACCTCGTGGCCCTCGGCGAGCACCGCCTCGACCAGCTCGGGGTGGTGCTCCAAGCACCAGCCCGGAAAGAAGAAGGTCTGGCGAACGCCGTGCTCGCGGAAGATCCGCAACAGGCGCGGCACCGCGATCTTGTCGTAGGAGAGCCAGGAGAGCGCGGCGGCCCGCTCCGGCGCCCTGGCGCCGTGGACGAGGCGGAGCATGCTGTCCACGTCGACGTCGAAGGTGATCGAGGCCGCGCACCGCCGGCCCTCCGGCCACGGCGGCCGCCGCTCGATCAACGACTCGCTACCCACTTCTGCGGTCATCCCACGCAGTATTTCGTGGCAGAGTGCAGCTGCGCGTCCCCCCGATGGCCCTACCCGCTCAACAGAAGACACCGACCCCGAGCTTGGTCTGCCCGAAATGCGGCGCCGAGATGCGCAGCGATGAGCGCAACGGCGTCCAGATCGAGCAGTGCCTGGGGTGCCGGGGGATCTTCCTCGACCGCGGGGAGCTCGAGCAGCTGATCGGCGCGGAGAGCAGCTTCCTCGCCGCGGGCCGCGGCGATCAGCCGGGGTTCTTCAGCAGGCTCTTCGACTGAGAGCATCGAGTCGGCACCGGTCAGCCGGGCTTGACCGCGAAGCCGCCGTAGGACGACGACGTGTCGCGGCTCTCCTTGATGCTCAGCCGCCGGCCCATCTCCGCGTACGTGATCTTGCCGTGCGCGCGATCCCACATGGCCTTCACGGCGCCCGGGGGATTGGCCGCCGCGAACCCGACGCGATCTCGGACCTCCAGCCCCGCGCTGCGCATGTGCTCCTCGAGCTCGTCGGGCCGGATGAACATCTCCCAGTCGTGCAGGTCGGGCTCGGCCCATGCGGTCGACGACCAGTCCTGGGCCATCCTGATCACCAGCAGCTTGCTGCGCCGGGTGCGGTTGATGGTGTCGTAGAGGAAGACGCCGCCGGGCTTCAGCACGCGCGCGATCTCCGCGACCGTGCGGCCGACGTCGTCGACGTGCTCGAGCACGTCGCAGCAGTAGATCGCCGGGAACTCGCCGTCGTTGAACGGGAGCCGATCGCCGACGGCCTCCCGATACCCGATGTCCAGCCCCCGCTCGCGGGCGTGCGCGCGGGCGGCCTCGAGCGACTCGGTCGAAGGATCGACACCGGTGACCGCGCAACCGAGCTCGGCGAACTCCTCCGCGAGCAACCCGCCGCCGCACCCGACGTCCAGGATCCGCAGTCCATCCGGGTCGAGCCCGAGCTCGTCGGTGACGATGCGGCGCAGGTAGCCGAACCGGGCCGGGTTGAGCCCGCTCTTGAGGACGTTGAGGAACCCGTCCTCGTCCCACCAGGTGTGGCTGAGGCGGTCGTACATCTGGTTGTCGACCGGCATCGCCGGCGGATCTAGGTGTCGCCGTCGATTCGCGCCGGCGCGATCAGCTCGGTGGCGCCGAAGCCGTCGAGCGGCGGGTCGACGAAGAAGACCTCGAGCGTGATGTCCGGCTCGATGTGCGCCTGGCTGAGAAAGGCGACCACCCGGGAGCCGGTCAGCGTCTCGATCGCCTCCTTGAACGAGGCGCCCATCATCTGCTGGAACTCGTGGCGCATCTCGACCACCCGCTCGGGGTTGCCGGTCTCGATCATCGTCCGCTCGATCGCGGTGAAGCCATCGCGCAGGACGCAGACGACGATGTCGTCGAGGACGTAGGTCTTCGCCCGCATCGGACCGCGGCCGTAGTGCTCGCGCAGGATGCCGACGATCCGGTTCGAGATCGCTGTCAGCAGCGCCCCGCCGCTCAGCCCCTCGCCCGGGTTCTCCTTGCCCTGTTCGCCGCTCACGCCCTCGTCAGTTGCCGATTCCCGGTTTGTGCGGATCTCCACGAATACCCGGTATCCTGTGGGTGTCAGTCTAAAACGCGCGGGTCTCGATTGCCGACTCCTCCGCGCGTCGCCTCCGGAGCCGGCAGCCGAGAGGTCTAACACGATGAGGGTCGACCGAACCGCGACCGCGGACGGTAGCCCATGTTGAGCGGCGCCGAGGCGGAGGAGCTCGAAGCCTGGCTCTTCTCCGCGAGGCGCTGGTGCGAGAGCGCCCAGACGATGGTCTCCGCCTCGACCGAGCTCACGACCTCGTCGCGAGACCTGGCCACGACGGTCGCGGGCCGCGCGTCGAGCCCGCCCTCCTCGCGCGACGACGACCCCGGCGCGCTCGCGGCCGGGCTGCGCCTGCTCGCCGAGACGGTCGAGGACGAGGGGCGTGAGCTTCGCGACCGCTTCCTCACCACGGAGTCGGAGCTCGAGCTCTACCGGGAGCTGCTCGACTGAGTTCGCGCTCCTGCGACTGGTAGATTTCGGGCAGCGGCGGACGGGGCTGCCACCGGCGACCTCCGCGCTGCACGTCCTGTCCCGTACGGCGGGTCGACGGTCAGATTTCGGTGCTGGCCGGGAGCCTCGACTAGGGAGCGTCGATGTCACCCCGGAGGTGCGACATGACCAGTCCCGCGCGCGGATCCGAAAAGGGGACGCGATCAGGGCTGCGGCGAGGGGTCCGCGGGCAAGCCCTGGACGTGGTCTTGCACTGCTACGCGGACTCGGTCGGCGCCGACCGAGCGATCCTGCTCGGGGGAAGCGAGGCGCCCGATTCCCGGGTTCTCGCCACCTGGACACGCGAAGGCCGCGGGGCCCCGGTGAGCGGGAGGTCCAACGATCTCCTGGGCAAGGCTCTCGAGGGCCAGGGGCCCGTGGTCGATGCCTCCGGTGCGAGCAACGGCGGCGCCAGCCGGGGGGTGGCCGCGCCGGTGAGCTCGAGCGCCGGGGTGATCGGGGCGATCTACAGCGGCTTCGAGCCGCCGTCCGGCCTCAGCCGCGACCATCTGATCTGGGCGACCGACTGCTACGCGCAGCTCGCCGCGCTCTGCATGTCCGGCGACGATCTCACCCTCTCGACCGCGATCGGGTCCTCCGGCTTCGACCCGCTCACCGGGTGTCTCACCTACGCAGCCGCGGTCGACGTCCTCAGGGCCGAGGGCCAGCGATCGCGGCGGCGGGGCCATCGACTGGCGTTGTGCATGCTGGACCTCGACGGTTTCAAGCGGGTCAACGATGAGCGCGGGCACATCGAGGGCAACCGCGTGCTCAGCCTCGTGGGCGCCGCGCTCCGGTCGGTGGCACGCCGATACGACACCGTCGGGCGCTTCGGCGGGGACGAGTTCATGATCGTGCTGCCCGAGACCGGCGGCCATGACGCGGCGCGGATCGCCGAGCGGTTCCTCGCCGGTGCGCAGTCGGCGATCAGGAGCGCGACCCCGGTCCCGCTCGACGCGTCGCTGGGGGTCGCGGAGTGGGACGGCGAGAGCTCGCCGATGCAGCTCCTCGACAGAGCCGACCGGGTGATGCGCGGAGTCAAGCGCGCGGGCGGCGGACGGGTGGAGTCGGAGCCCAGCACCCACGAGCCGGTCGACGGCTTCACCGAGCTGAGTCGGCACATGTTCGGGCCCTTCCGGGCCGACTCCGCCGACCGCGAGGATCGACCGGCTGTGTAGTCAGCTCGCGTCGTCGAGCGCGGATCGCAGGGCGGCGAGGTCGGTGGCCCCGAACACCACGCGATTGCGCGTGGCGACGTAGACGAGATCGAGGTTCACTCCGGCGCGGGCGATCTTGCGAGTCACGTCCGCGAGCACGCCCGGGCTGTCCTCGACGTCGACCACGACGACTTCGCGCTCGCGGGTGACCGCGACATGGGAGATCGCCAACGAGTGCTTCGCGGCCTCGGCGTGCGGGACGAGGATGTGGAGCTCGGCCCGCTCAGCCGGCCCGAGGCAGGTCGCGGCCGCGATGTTCACCCCGGCATCGCTGATCGCGGCCGCCACCCGCGCCAGCGCCCCTGGCGTGTTCTCGATCTCGATGACCAGGTCGACCGCCATGTCTCCGTGCGGCGCCAGCCTACCCGGCTCTTGCGCCGCCGATCACGGACACGCTCGCTTCACCGGTGCTTCGGAGGCGTGTACCGAGAGCGTTGCCTCGAGCGGCGTCTTTCGCGACGAGCGCCCGACGAGCACGCCCACGCATCCGCGCAGGGGTCGCCATCGATCACCCCTGACGTCCCAATGCGAGACGGCCCGGCGATCGAGCTCGAATCGAACCCGGCGGGTTCGACCCGGTGCCAGCGTGACTCGCTTGAAGCCCTTGAGCGCTTTCGGCGGCTGTGCGACTCCGGGACGTGATGGGAGTCGGAGGTAGAGCTGCGGCACCGCCACGCCCCGGCGGTCGCCGGTATTGGTCACCGCGACGCTCACCTTCGCGAGCGCGCCGGGACGCTTCGCCGTTCCGCCGCCGGCGGCGCGGACGCGAAGGTCGGAGAAGCGGAACCGTGTGTAGGAAAGGCCGTGGCCGAACTCGTAGGCCGGCCGGATCCGGTTCGCGTCGTAGTGGCGGTATCCGACGAGCAGCCCCTCGTCATAGGTGACGACGTCGCCGACACCGGGGTAGGCGTTCTCGTCGCCGGCGGTCGGGAGGTCGGCCTCGCTTCGCGGGAAGGTCACCGGAAGCCGGCCCTGCGCGTCGACGGCCCCGAACAGCACCCGGGCAATGGCGCGGCCGCCCTCCGATCCCGGATACCAGGCCTCGAGCACCGCTCCGACCCGCTTTCGCCACGGCGTCAGCACCGGTCCGCCGCTCTGAATCACGACGACCGTCCGCGGGTTCGCGGCCGCAACCGCCTCGATCAGCGCGTCCTGGTCGCCGAAGGCCGGCGGGCACTCGAGCGTGAGACACCGGCGATCGACCCCCTCGGTCGAGTACGAGGTCGCGACGACGACGGCGACGTCCGAGCCACGGGCAAGCTCGGCCGCCCGCGCGGCGTCCGAACCGTCGTCGCCGGTGACCCTGACCCGCGCTCCGGCCTTGCGCGTGACCGCCTCGAGCGTCGAGGTGAACGAATACGGCTTGATCTCAGACGAGCCGCCACCGGTGATGAACTCGTCGGCGCCGGCGCCGATCACGGCGATCGAGTCGAGCTTCCGACGCGCGAGCGGCAGGATCCCGTCGTTGCGAAGCAGCGTGATCCCGGCCTCCGCGATCCGCCGGGCCTCGCGGGCGTGGGCGGCCCTGTCGATCGCGTTCTCGTCGGCGGGGTATGCGTCGCGGTCGAGCGCACCGTAGGCGAACAGGGTGCGCAGGTAACGGCGCACGTGGAGGTCCACGTCGTCCATCGTCGCGGCGCCGGTCGCGAGCGCCGCGTCCACCGACGGCTGGCCGTAAACGACGCCGGGCCAGGGCTCGAAGTCGAGCCCGTTCACCAGCGACGCACCGGCATCGTGGGCGCCGTTGTAGTCGGCGATCGTCAGGCCGTCGAAGCCCCAGTCCCCGCGCAGGGTGTCCTCGAGCAGCGGCCTGCTCTCACAGGCGAACGGGCCGTTGACCTTGTTGTACGCGCACATCACCGAGCCGACGTCGGCGCGCTCGACGGCCGCCTCGAACGCCGGCAGGTAGAGCTCGCGCATCGTCCGCTCGTCGATCCGAGCGTCGATCCGCATCCGGTTGCCGACCGTCGCCAGTCCCCCGAGGGACTGCAGGAAGTTCCCCGGCCGCGCCTCGTCGGCGGCCGGTCCAGTGCCCTCCTGGTTGTTGCCGGCGTAGTGCTTCACGGTCGCGATCAGGCCGCTGCGCTGAGCGGTGCGGATCCACGGAACGGCGAGCCTCGTGGCCAGGTAGGGGTCCTCGCCCCCGATCGCCTCGAAGACCCGGCCCGCCAGCGGCGTGCGGACGATGTCGACGGTCGGCGCGAAGACGAAGTCGTTGCCCTTGTGGATCACCTCGTCGGCGATCACGGCCGCGTCTCGCTTGGCATTCCGGGGGTCCCAGGCGGCGCCGAGCGCGATCGGCGAAGGCATCGCCGTCGCCGATCCCGACCGCGGCCCGGCCGGCCCGTCGGAGAGGTAGATCGTCGGCAGGCCGAGCCGCTCGATGCCGTCGCTGGTGCCCGTGTGCGTTCCCTCGCCGCCGGCCACCCCGGTGAGCTCGTCACCGCCGAGAAGCGAGATCTTCTCCGCGTCGGTCATCTGCGCGAGCAGGAGCTCGGCTCGCTGATCGGGCGAGAGCGAGGTGTCGCACCACGGGCGGGTCGCCGGATCGCCGCAGCGCCCGGCAGCTCCGGCCGACGCCGGCAGGAGGACGAGCAGGAAGACGAGCGCCGGTCCGAGCGCTCGGACGCCGGCACGAGCCCGAGCGCGCCGCGGCAGAGGGAGTCGGTGAAGCGCCACGGTCTCGGCCGGTTTGCCCGGCCTAAGGCGCGGACCGGTTGAAGACCTTGCGGACCCTCGGCTCGGCCGGGACGTGTGGAGCCTGAGCTATCTGACCGGAGACCAACGCTCCGGACCCGCCGAGGAGAACGTCCGTCTGCCCTTCGTCGAGCCCGGGGGCGTAGGGGTGGTCGCATACGTCGCCCGGGAAGCGGGAGACCTTCGCCGCGCCTTCCTTGGCCTTGCCGTGATGCTCGATCGCGTCCACGAAGGCGGCAAACGTAACCGAGTCCAGGGCCGTGCCGATATGGGTCGTGGTGCGTCCCGGGCACACGTCCTGAATCAGGATGTTGCGCGCCCCGTCGAGCCCGGAGGTCGGATGCTTGCCGCCCTGCGGCTGCACGGTCTCATCCGTCAGCGAGCGGACGGTGGTGTACGACACGTCTCCCGGTGTCTCGTCCGGTTGCGCGTTGATCGCGTCGAGGAGGTTCGAGTGGCGTAGCTGCTGCCACTCCGCCGGCGTACACGGCGACGTGTCGGAGCATTGGTCGAACACCGTCGTGCCGTGCTGCGTCCCGGCCGCGGCGAGCACATCGCCGACCTTGCGGCGAAGGTCGGGCCAGTAGGTGAGCGCGAAGCGCGGCAGCAAGCCACCCTGGCTGATGCCGAAGACCGCGACCTTGCGCCCGGCCATCTTGAACTCCCGGCGCAGGCCGTACACCAGGTACTCGACCGAGACCTGGATGTCAGCCGTCATGAAATCGGGGAGGTTCACGTAACACACCGGATGTCCGTACGCCTCGAAGGCGCCCTGGCCGATGAGGTAGGCCTGCTCTCCGGTCGCTCCGGTTCCGGTGACGAGCATAAGCGGGGTCCGGGTCGCGTTCGTCGGGTCGACGGGACACACGAAGGCCGCCTGGAGGTCGGCCTGCGGCACCTTCAACGCCGGCCCGCTCGCAGACGCCGAAGCCGGAACCACGACCGCCATTGCCGAGAGGGCAGCGAGCGTGGGGATCCATCGTCGCGCAAAGTTTGTGTCGGTCATGTGCCTGCCCTGGGCGGCGGATGACCCGCCGCTGAGATCGCCACACCGTCCTCCGAATTAAGGAGGAAAGTTCTGGCGACGCTCCGAGCGTAGCGTTATGCTGCGTATTGAGTTTCGGCATCACCACCGGAACGGACTCCATTCGGTTTGGAAGGATCCATGCCATCGCGCACGACCCTTGCCGCAACACTGTTCGTCGTCGCGTTCGTCTCCATCGGTGCGGGTTCTGCCCTCGCCAACGTCGAGGACACGCACGGCAGGGAGTGGCGACAGCTCTACGAGACCACAGGGCTGAGCTGGGAGCAGATCGATTCCGTCTGCCCACGTGACGGCGCGACGCCGTGCTCCGGCACGGTTGGCGGCAAGGACCTCACCGGCTGGGTGTGGGGCACCGACACGCAGGTGCTCGAGCTGCTGACCGAATACGCGCCCGAGCTTGCGACCGCGAACCCGCCGTTTCTGTCCGGCCCCGCGTACTTCGGCCGAGGCGCGGCGTTCCTCAACGTCATGCGGTGGACCTTGACTCAGAGCAGCAACTACCACTTCACCGAGTGGACTCGCGGCTGGACGGCGTCGACCGACGCTTCGGGGACGCCGATCGGCGGCGGCGCGGCATTCAGCCACCCGATATTCACCGGCCAGATCGGCATCGCCGCAACCGGCACCGTCACCGAGGTGGACCCCTATCGCGGCGTGTTCCTCTGGCGTACGTCGGGTCTCGACTACACACCGCCGGTGATCACGCCGACGCTGGCGGGGACGCTCGGGAACAACGGCTGGTACGTGTCCGACGTCTCGGTCACCTGGGACGTGGCCGACGCCGAGTCGCCCATCGACTCTCGGAAGAATTGCGGTCCCGGCAGCGTCAACGCTGACACCGCCGGCCAGAAGTTCACCTGCAAGGCGACGTCCGTCGGCGGGACGGCGACCGCCTCGGCCGTCGTCAAACGCGACCTCACGCCGCCGACCGTTACCTGCCAGTCGCCGGCGCCGACCTTCTCGCTGGGTCAGCTGGGCGCACGTGTGACGGCGACCGTCGCCGACGCGACGTCCCGTCCCGCGGCGGCCGCGCTGAACGGAGCGGCGAACACCGCGATCGCCGGGGCGCGCACCGCACCATTGACCGGCTCGGACCGCGCCGGCAACACCACGACCGTGCAGTGCCCCTACAACGTCGTCGTCCCGTCCTGTCTCGGACTGACCCCCACCCGCGTCGGGACCTCGGCCAACGACGTGATCAACGGGACCGCAGGCCGCGACGTCATCGTCGCGCTCGGCGGCCACGACACGATCAACGGCAACGACGGCGACGACGTGATCTGTGGCGGTGACGGCGGCGACACGATCACCGGAGGCAACGGCGCCGACGTCGTCGACGGCGGCGGAGGCAACGACTCGATCTTCGGCTCCGACGGGAACGACACCCTGGACGGCGGCGCGCAGAATGACAGCATCCGCGGCGACGGCGGCACGGACACCTGCACCAGCGGCGAGGTGCGGATGAGCAGCTGCGAGACAATCACCTGACGGGATTGAGTGCGCGGCGGTAAGCCGCGCACCCGATGGGATACTCGCCCCGATGGCCCTGCCGACCGGGGTGCTCACCTTCTGCTTTACGGACGTCCAGGGCTCGAGCGAGCTCTGGGAGCTCCAGCCCGACGCGATGGCGCGCGCTCTGGTTTGGCACGACCGGCTCGTGGCCGCCACGATCGAGGCCCACGACGGGCACCTGGTTCAGTCGATGGGAGAGGGAGACTCGACGGCCTCGGTCTTCGCAAGTGCGGGCGACGCCGTCGCCGCGGCGGTTTCGCTCCAACGCGCACTCTCGCGTGACGGTGACAACGAGCTCGGCCTTGCCGTGCGGATCGGGCTCCACACGGGGCCCGCGGAGCAGCGCGACGGAACCTACTTCGGCACGAACGTAAATCTGGCGGCGCGAGTCCGGGGTCTCGCCGACGGCGGTCACGTCTTTCTGTCGTCGGCCGCGAACCAGGCGCTTGGTGCAGATCTCCCCGCCGGATGCGCGATCGTGGACCTCGGGGCGCACTCGCTCAAGGGCTTTGCGGTCAGTGAGGAGATCTATGCCGTCACCGCGGACGACCTCAGGGCGCCGCCGTCGACCGAGTGCCCGTACCAGGGCCTGCGCGCCTATGGCCGCGACGACGGCGATCGGTTCTTCGGTCGCGCCCAGACGGTCGCGGAGGCGGTCCAAACGCTGCGATCACACGGCTGGCTCTGCGTGGTCGGCGGCTCGGGCAGCGGCAAGTCGTCGCTCCTGCGCGCGGGCGTCGCCGCACGGTGGGGTGACGCCATCGTGCTCACCCCGGGCGCGAGCCCGACCCCCGTTGCGGACGTCCCTGGCCTGCTCGTCGTCGACCAGCTCGAGGAGCTGTGGACGATCTGCGCCGAGCCCGAGCTCCGAGACGCGTTCATCGATTCCCTCCTCGAACACGACGGCCCGGTCGCGATCGGGATCAGGGCCGACTTCTACGGCAAGTGCGGGGACTACCCGGCGCTTGCGGAAAGGGTCTCGGCGCACCAGCTCCTGCTCGGGGCCATGACCGAGGAGGAGCTGCGCAGCGCCGTGGTCGAGCCGGCGCGGGCGTTCGGGCTCCGGCTGGAGCCCGGCCTGGTCGAGCTGCTCGTCCGCGAGGTGGCCAACCGACCCGGAGCGCTGCCGCTGCTCTCCCACGCCCTCATGGCGACGTGGGAGCGTCGCGACGGGCACACCCTGACCCTCGAGGCCTACCGCGCCGCCGGTGGCGTCGGCGCGGCGATCGCCGCCACCGCGGAGAGCGTCTACGGTGAATTGAACGACTCCCAGCGCCAGGCCGCGAAGGCCGTCCTCCTGCGCCTGGTGGAGCCGGGAGAGGGGGTCGACGACACCCGCCGCCGGGCAACGGTCGACGAGATCGCCTCGGTCGACACCGGCACACCGGCGATGCCGGTGGTCGACGCCCTCGCGGGGGCGCGGCTGCTGACGCTCGACGAGGGATCTGTCGAGCTGGCCCATGAGGCGCTGATCCGCGAATGGCCCCGGCTTCGGGGCTGGATCGACGACGAGCACGAAGCCCTCGCGATTCGCAGGCATCTGACCCGAGCCGCCGCGGCCTGGGAGCAACTGGGGCGGGATCCGAGTGAGCTCTACAGCGGCCCGCGACTCGTGGCCATGCTGGATTGGCTGCAGACCGAGCCGACCCTCTCGGCCTCGGAGAGGGACTTCGCCGCGGCCAGCCGGGCGGAGTCCGAGCGCGTCGAGCGAGCCAAGGCACGCAGCGTCCGGCGGCTCCGGACGCTCGTCGCCGGCGTGAGCCTCGCGCTGGTGGTGGCCCTCGGCGCGGGAGCGTTCGCGCTGATCAAGCAGCAGGACGCGGCCGACTCGCGTGATCGTGCCGACATCGCGCGCGTCGCCGCCGTCTCCCGGAGCGTCGTCGAGCGCCAGCCGGACCTCGGGCTGCTGCTCGCGGTGGCCGCGTTCGAGCTCGAGGACACCGAGGACACCAGGGCCGCGCTGCTCGGGGGACTGCAGACCAACCCGTTGCTGTTCGGGCTGCTACACGGCGTCGACTCGGGGCTGGAGGCGGCGGTGTTCTCTCCCGATGGCAGCGAGCTCGTCACTCCCACCTCCGACGGCACGGGAACGATCGTCTGGTCCACCTCGTCGCGCCGTCGCTTGGCCGTGCTCGACCGTGGGAACGGCATCCTGCTGGGCGCGGCGATCAGCCCGAGCGGAAGGTGGCTGGCGGTGCCGGCCATCTACGAGAAGCCGGAGCTCAGAAGCAGGCTGCAGGTGTGGGATCTGGCCCGGAACAGGCTCGCGAGACTGATCGACAGTCCGGCCGGGTTCTTGACCACCGCGGCCTACAGCTCCGACGGGGACACGCTGATCACCCAGGGTGGACCGCGCCTCGGTCGCCCGTTCGGGACCGAGGTCGTGCTGTGGAACACGCGAACCTGGCGGCCGCGCGGAGATCCGCTCGTCGTCAATCCCGAGTACTCGGGCGACCGGACGGTGGCCGTCAGCGCCGACGGGGCGCTCGTGGCGGTCCCGCGCTCCAGCGGCGGCGTCCGGGTGTGGTCGAGTGCTGCGCGCAAGCCGGTGGCCACCATGCCCGGCACGCCGGAGCCGGTGACGGCGCTTGCCTTCGCGCCGGACGCGTCGGCGCTGGCGATCGGCGACGACGGTGGTGGCGTGCGGTTCGTCGATCCGCGTACCGCGCGATCGACGGCGAAGCCCTTGGCGCTCTCTGAGAGCTCGCCGGTGGCAATCGAATACTCACCCGACGGCTCGGAGCTCGCGGTCGGCACGGGGGCCGGCCGCACCCAGATCTTCGGCGTGAAGTCGGGCGAGCAGCTGGGGCCACCCCTGGCGGCGAATGCATCCGCGGTCAACGATGTCTCGTTCAACGCCGATGGCAGCCTGCTGGCGACCGCCGGACTGGACCGCACCGGAGCGTTGTGGCGGCTCGACGGCGACCGAGCGATCGGCACCGTCTTCCACGGCCAGCGCGAGCCGATCACCGAGGCGGCCTACACGCCCGACGGGACCACGGTCCTGACGGCCGGAACCGACGGCTCGGTCGCCGCCAGGGATCCGGAGACCGGGTCGATCGTGCGGCGGTTCGAGCTCGGCGGTGAGGTGCTCTCGGCGGCGGTCTCCCCCGACGGCGCGACGTTGGCGGCCGGCGGCACCGCCGGGCGGGTCGCGGTATGGCCGATCGACGATCCGTCGGCGGAGCCGATCACCGCCGGCCTCGACGGGGCCTGGGCACAGCAGGTCGCGTTCTCCCCCGACGGCGGGCAGCTCGCCGTCGCCGTGGACCGCCTCCGCGGAGCGTGGGACAGCGGGGGGCGAAACCCCGGGCATGTGAGCTTCCTCGACCCGGCGACCGGGGCGGAGACGGGGGCTCGCCTGGACCTCCACGGGGGGCCGCCGATCGGCGTCGCTTACAGCCCCGATGGCGCCGTGCTCGCGGTCACGGCCCAGAACAACCTCGTGCATCTCTACGAAACCGAGTCTCACGAGCAGATCGGGAAGCCGCTCGCGAACGTCGACAGCCCGATCCTCTCGACCGCCTTCGCCCCGGATTCGCAGCGGCTCGCGACCGGCACGGGATCCGGCCTGGTGCAGCAGTGGAACGTCGACGACCACACCGAGATCGAGCCGCCGCTCGAGGGCGACGAGGGCGTGGTCGGCGGAGTCGCCTACAGCCCCGACGGGTCTCTGCTGGCGACCGGCCGGGGAGGCTTCTCGACCACGCAGCTATGGCGGGCGGATACCGGAGCCCGGTTCGCCGGCACCTTCGTCACCGGCGTCTTCCCGTTCACCGAGCGGACCTTCGACCTCAACCATTTCCTCGCCAACCGTCCGGCGTTCTCCCCCGATGGGGACCGGCTGGTCACGACCGGCCTCGACCGCGCGACGGTCTCGTGGACGCTGGATCCGGATCAGTGGCGCGACGCGGCCTGCGCGATCGCCGGACGTGAGCTGACCGAGGGCGAGTGGAGGCAGTACCTGCCCGAAGACGATCCATACGCGCTGTGCGAGGGCGGGTGAGGAAGCCGGAACGACGAGTTCGAGGTGTCCTGACCCGCCTCTAGGCTGCCGACTTCAGTGTCCGACGACCCAGCAGGCAGGGAGTAGGAGCAAGCATGGACACCTATCCAGTCACGTTCGCGGTCGACTACCCGGAGCGTCCTCTCGATCGGCTGACCACGTTCTTCCGCATCCTCACGGTGATCCCGATCGCGATCGTGATGGCGACGATCACCGGCTTCTCGACCAGCTATCACGACTACGGCGACACGACGGTCGCGGTCACCACCGCGGGGATCGGGCTGCTCTTCCTGCCGGCGCTGCTGCTGATCCTGTTCCGGGAGAAGTATCCGCGCTGGTGGTTCGACTGGAACCTGAACTTTCAGCAGTTCTCGAACCGGATCGGCGTCTACCTCCTGCTGATGGACGACCGCTACCCCTCGACCGACGAGGAGCAGGGCGTGCACCTGGTCTATGCGTATCCGGACGCCAAGGCCGAGCTCGGACGCGGAATGCCGTTGGTCAAGTGGTTTCTCGCGATCCCGCACTACGTCGTGCTCTTCTTCCTGTCGATCGGGGCGATCTTCGCGGTCATCGTCGCCTGGTTCGCGATCCTGTTCACCGGCCGCTATCCGCGCGGGCTCTTCGACTACGTGGAGGGCGTGCTGCGCTGGCACAACCGAGTCGTCGGGTATGCGTTCGCGCTCGTAACGGACCGCTATCCGCCGTTCCGGCTGACCCCGTAGTCGAGATCAGGCCGTAACGCGGGCGTAGCCCTCCGGGTCGGTGACGCCCTCCGTGGCGATCAGCACGACGTTCTCGCCGAGGACGTCCTCCTCCAGCTGCCCCATCGCGGCGAGGGGCGCGGCCCCGCAGTCGCCGATCGCGTGGCCGAGCGCGGCGAGATCGCGCGTCGCCTGGTGCGCCGCTTCGTCGCTGACGGTGACGGTGGAGTGGAGGCCGTGGAGCAGGTCGGGCCAGGCGGCGAGCGAGACCTCGGCGCAGTCCAGGCCGGCCATGGACGTACCGGGCGTGGGGATCTCGACCGGCCGCCCGGCGCGCAGCGCCGCGGTCACGCACGCGGCCGTCGCCGGCTCCACGACGACGATGCGGGCACCGGTCGCGGCGCCGTGGCGCGCCGCCGCGGCCGCGAGGGAGCCCACGCCCGCCGGGACGAGGATCGTGTCGACGTCGTCGGGCAGCTCGGCGAACAGAGTCGCGTAGCCGTCGATGACCCAGTGCGCCGGACCCGACGCACCGACGTCGGCGAGCTCCACGCAACCCGGTCGCGCACCGGCCTGCGCTGCCGCCGCCACCGCGTCCTCGTACGTGCCGCTCACGACGGTGACCTCGGCGCCCTCCGCCTCGATGGCCTCGCGGCGGGCGGGGAGCGCGCCCGCGGGCAGGTAGATCCTCGCGCGCAGGGCGCGGCGCCGAGCGACATGCGCGACGGCGCGCCCGTGGTTGCCGGCGCTGGCGGCGATCAGGGTGTGGGCGTCCGGGCGCTCCGCAAGCGCGCGCTCGACCGCCCAGGAAGCCCCGAGCACCTTGAACGAGGGCAGTCCCAGGCGGCTCGACTCGTCCTTGAGGCGAGCGCCACCGATCTCGTGGAGCGGCGTCGCCGCGTATCCGGGCAGTCCGCGATGGAAGCCGCGTGCCGCCGCCGACGGCGGCGTGACCCGGTCCGGGTCCGCGGCGGGGTTGACGAAGACGCTCACGCGCAGATCTTCGTCGCGACCCTCGCGAGGGTGTCGGCGACGGCGTCAGCCGACGACATGCTCACCCACTCCTTCGCCGCGTGGGCACCCTCGCCGGCCGGGCCAAACATCACGGTCGGGATGCCCGCGGCGGCGATGAACGCGGCGTCCGCCCAGAAGCCGGCGCCAGCGAGCGGCGGCGTCGCACCGAGGACCGCTTCCGCGGCGTCGCGGGTGGCCCGCACGATCTCGTGATCGGGATCGACCGTGAACGCCTCACGGACCAGCGTGGTCTCGAACGATGCACGCAGGCCGGGGTCGGAGGCCCGAGCCTCGTCCAGCAGGTGCTCGACCTCGGCGACGAGAGTCCGCTCGGTCTCCCCGGGCAGTGTGCGCCGCTCGATCGTGATCTCGCAGCGGGCGGGATAGGACGAGGGTTCGACTCCGCCGCGGATCGTGCCCGCGTGGACCGACCCGCGCCCGAGCATCGGGTCGGGCGTGTCGGCAGCGAGCCGCGCGTCGAGCGCGGCGATGCCGGCAAGGACGGGCGCGGCCTTGACGATCGCGTCGACGCCGAGATGCGGGCGTGACCCGTGCGCTGCGACACCATCGATCACGATCTCGGCCCAGACGAAGCCCTTGTGCGCGACGACGACCTCGAGCTCGGTCGGCTCCGTAACGATCGCCGCGTCGGCCCGGATCTGGCCCAGCGCCTCTCGGATGCCGACGGAGGAGTGCTCCTCGTCCGCGACGCACGCCACGACGACGTCTCCCCGCAGGTCCCGTCCCGCCGCCTCGCGCGCGGCGACGAGCGCCGCCGCGAGGCCGGCCTTCATGTCGTACGCGCCACGGCCGTAGAGACGGTCGCCCTCGCGGGACGGGGCGTGCGGCGCGTCCATGTCATCGACGTTGACGGTGTCGGTGTGGCCGCAGAGCAGCAGGGTCCGGCCTCCGCCGCTCCCGCCAGCGCTGACCAGCACCGAGGGCCGTCCCGGCGTCTCCTCGATCAACTCCGCCTCCAAGCCGTTGTCCTCGGCCCAGTCGGAGATGAACTCAGCGATCTCGGATTCCCCCGCCGCGCCCGGGACGAGGGACGAGTTGACGGAGTCGATGGCGACCAGCCGCTCGGTCAGGCTCGAGACCGACATGGCCGGCATGCTGACACGCAGGCCGCAGCGCGATCGGCGCGGTGTGATCCTCATGTCGCGATGAGGCATCGCTGGCCGTTCGCGTCCCCCGAAGCGACTGGAGACATGACATGACCGACCTTCCCGAGTCTGTTTCAGCGGCCATCGAGGCGGCCAACGCAAACGACACCGCCGCGTTCCTCGCCTGCTTTGCGACCGACGGCGTCGTCGACGACTGGGGCCGCGAGTTCCGCGCGGAGGACGAGATCCGGGCCTGGAGCGACCGCGAGTTCATTGGCGTGCACGTCTCGCTCGACGTCACCGCCGTCGAGGAGCAGGACGGCGCTACCACCGTGACCGCAACCGTGGGTGGCGAGGGCTTCAACGGCCCGAGTCACTTCACGTTTGAAGTCGCCGAGGACCGCCTCGCTCGGATGACGATCCGGGAGTAGGTGGAGCCAGATTGGGGCTCGCTCGGGTCCGACTGAGCGCGCGCTCCGACGGTCGCCGCAGGGTGGTGGTCAACCTGGGCGCCCGTGGATGCGGTCGTAGCGCTGTTGCTCCTCGGTTGTGCGCTCGGCCCACGGAATCGCCTCGAGCCGCGCCGCCGGTATCGGCTCGCCGCTCTCCACCGAGAGGCCATACGTGCCGTCCTCGAGTCGCTTCTCGGCCCGTTCGATCGCCTCGAGCCGACCCGGCAGCGACTCGGCGAGCTCCTCGTCCAGGGCCCGCTCTTCGATCAGCTCGGCGTCGTCGTCCCGGTCGGATGCCGTATCGATCCCATCCAACTCGCTCCGCCGCTGGCGTTCGACATCGGCGAGCTGGGCCTCGATCCGCTCGCGCTCGCGCCGCAGGAGCTCGCGGGCGTGCGCCTCGTCGATCGGGGGCTCCCTGTCGCTCATCGGCTCATCTCCTCTGTCGGCATCAGGAAGGGCGGATGGACTGTATTGGTCCACGGGAGCGCCGGCCGCACGGCGGACGGCGCGTGCTTATACGGTTCCCCGATGTTGCTCCTCAGTCGGGCTGAAGTCGAGGAGCTTCTCGATGTAGACGCGCTGATAGACGCGCTGGCGGAGGCGATGGCCGACCTGAGCGCGGGCCGGGCGTCCGTGCCTCGCCGCGTGGCGGCGCTCGTTCCCGAGCACGGAGGGCTGCTTGCGGCGATGCCGGGTTACACCCCCTCCGCGGGAGCGCTGGCGAGCAAGCTCGTCACGCTCTTCCCAGCTAACGCCGGAACGACGCTGCCCACCCACCAGGCCGTGATCGCGGTCTTCGACGCGGACACTGGACGGCCTACCGCGCTTCTCGACGGCACTGCGATCACGGCGATCCGCACCGGGGCCGGCTCCGCTCTCTCCACGCGGCTTCTCGCCCGCGAGGATGCGGCGGTGCTCGCGATCCTCGGCACCGGTGTCCAGGCGCGCTCGCACGCCCGGGCGGTGACGCGCGTCCGATCCTTCCGGGAACTGCGCGTTGCAGGCCGCGACCGCGGGAAGGCCGAGGTACTCGCGGAGGAACTGGCGGGCGAGCTCGATCTGGCGGTTCGCGCGGCGGCGTCCTGGGAGGAGGCTTGCGACCGCGCGGACGTCGTCTGCGCGACCACCCATGCGCTCGAGCCGGTGGTGAGGCGCGAGTCGCTTGCCTCCGGCACCCACGTCACCTCGGTTGGCTACAACACGCAGGGTCGCGAGGTCGATGACGCAACCGTCGTCGACTCGCTCGTCGTCGTCGAGTCGCGCGAGGCCGCACTGGCGCCGGTGCCCGCCGGCTCGAACGACCTCCTCCAGCCGATCGAGCGAGGGCTGATCGACGCGGGCCACGTGGACGCCGAGATTGGCGAGCTGGTCCAGGGCACCAAGCCCGGCCGAACCACGTTGGACCAGATCACGCTCTACAAGTCGGTTGGCGTCGCGGTCCAGGATGGCGCCGCTGCGGCTCTTGTGGTTCGCGCCGCCTGCGAGCGCGGCGTAGGTCGCGAAGTCGAGGTCTGACCGGGTCGCGCGAATGGCGAGCGCGCGCTCATCCTCCTCGCGCCCTCCCACTGAGCTCGCCAAGCCGCGATGCGCTGCGCTCGTCCATCGGCAGGAAGGTCTCGATCGCGAGGTTTGCCGCCGTCACCTCCAGCGGTGCCCCGAGGGTGGCGATCACGGTGAAGAGACTGACCTCGCCGAGGGGTGTGCGCAGGTCCAGCGAGACCACGGGCTGGGTCGCGGGACTCGTCGGCGGATCGTCCGGGAGGTAGGACGCGACATCCTCGATCAGCTCGGCGAGGGCCGGATCGGCGTCCTCGCGGCTCCTTCGCCTCAGCTTCGTGATCAGTGGCGCGTTGCAGGCTGCGGTCATCGACGAGATCTTCGGCAGGCCGCCGGGGTGGACCCCGAGCCGGAGCATGTTGATCGGGGGCTCGAGCAGCTCGGGGTCGACCCCGTCCCAGAGGAGCGACGCGGCCCGATTCGCCTCGACCAAATTCCAGAGACCGTCGACGATCAACGCCGGGTTCGGCTCGTGTGCCTCCAGCAGCCGGCTGAGCGACTCGCGCAGCGGCCGCATCATCTCCCCGTCGAAGGGCTGCTCGAGGTAAGGCGGAGCAAAGCCGCCGGCGAGGAGCAGGCGGTTGCGCTCGGCGATCGGGAGGTCGAGGTGCTGGGCAAGGTGGACAAGGAGCTGGCGGCTCGGGCCCGAGCGGCCCGTCTCGACGAAGCTGAGGTGCTTGGTGGAGAGGTTCGCGTCCAGCGCCAACTCCATCTGCGTGAGCCGCCGCTGCGTGCGCCAGAAGCGGATCAGCTCACCGGCGGTCTGCGGCTCCCTCTCGCTCTGGACGGTCACGAGGCGAACGGTAGCGCCGGTTCTTTACATCGGAGGTAATCGACGCGCGGTCGTTGCTGGGAGATCGTTACCGCCACGAGCAAACGATCGAAGGAGGCAACCGAGATGAACAACGCAGAGCAGCTCGCCGAGCGCTACACCGCGGTCTGGATGGAGCCGGATCGCGACCGTCGCCGCAAGGCGATCGCCGATCTCTGGAGCGAGGACGCGATCCATATCCTCCAGCCCACGCAGGAGGTCTACGAGGCCGCCGCTGAGCGGGCCGTCAACCCGACCTGGCAGGTGCGCGGCCACGACGAACTGGAAGCGAGGGTGTCCTCCGCCTACGAGGATTTCGTGGCGAGCGGCCAGATGTCGTTTCAGCTGCGGGACGGCGCGAAGCGCCTTGGGGATGTGGTCACCTGGCGCTGGGAAGGGGTCTCACCGGATGGCGACGTGCTCGGATCCGGCCTCGAGTTCGTCATCCTCGCCGCCGACGGACGGATCGCGACCGACTACCAGTTCGTCGAGTGAGCGTGATGGCGACGGTGAAGGCAAACGGGGTCACGCTCGGGGTCGAGCACTTCGGCGACGCGGCGGCGCCGCTCGTTCTGCTCGCGGGCGGCACGACCATGCTCTCCTGGCCCGACGCGCTCTGCGAAGCGCTCGCGGGCGGCGGGCGCCACGTCGTGCGGTACGACCTGCGCGATTCCGGCGCGTCGACCACCGTCGATCCCAAGGCTCCGGCGTACACGCTGCGCGATCTCGCAGCCGACGCCGCGGCGCTCGCCCGCGAACTCGCCGACCGGCCGGCGCACCTGGCGGGCATCGGCGTGGGCGGGATGGTCGCCCAGGTCGCCGCGCTCGACCACCCCAACGCGTTCTCGGCGCTCACCCTCGCCGGAACGCGGCCCGTCGCTCCAGGTCGGGTCGACGACGACCTGCCCGACCATGACGCGGCGACGATGGACCGGCTGTTCTCGCGCTCGAGGCCCGACTGGTCCGACCGCGCCGCCGTGGCGGAGTTCGCCGCCGGCGGCGCGGAGATCCTCGGCGACGACCCCGCCGCGGCACGCGCGACCGCCGAGCGCATCTGGGATCGGACGCCGGACACGCAGCCCGCGGTGCAGATGGCCAACCAGCTGGGCATGGTGTTCGCCAAGCTCAACTGCAAGCCGCGGTGGCGCGAGCGCCTGTCCGAGCTCGCGATCCCGGCGCTGGTGATGCACGGGCGCCGCGATCCGTTCTTCCCTGTCGGCAACGGCGAAGCGCTCGCGCGCGAGATCCCCGGAGCGCGGCTGCTCGTGCTCGAACGGGCCGCGAGGGCGATCCCCGATGCGTCCGCCCGTGAAGTCGCGGCGGCGATGCTCGCGCTCTAGACCGGGATCCATCCCAAGCTCGGGATCAGCGCGCGCGGCGCGTGTGTGGAGCCGAGGCATGAGGGTATGGATGCTCCATAAACGTCGTTGGGCGCCACGGGAGGATTCGCATGCACGTAAAGGCCGCCGTCTTCGCGACCACTCTGATGGCGGCACTTGCCGTCGCGGCCCCGGCCGCGGGGCAGGCGCCCTGCGATCCGACGCAGACGCCGCCGCAGTTCCGCGGCGAGGTCCCGGCGCTCGCCGACGTGGTCCCGTTCCCGGGCGGTGAGGGGGGCGAGGTGACCACCGACCAGGCGTACGCCTACATGGAGGCGGTCGACCACGCCAGCGATCGGGTCGTCACCGGCGCGCTCGGCCAGCGCACGTGGCAGAGCCGCGAGTTGCGTTACGCGATCATCGGCAACCCCGGCCGGCTCGAGCCGGCCGCTCTGAGAGAGATCAAGGCGGCGGCCCAGGCGCTGCGCGACCCGCAGACCTCCGCGGCCGAAGCCCGTTCGCTCGCGCGGCGCTATCCGGAGATCCTCTGGGTCGCCTCCAACGTCCACGGCGGCGAGGAGTCGGGGACCGAGGGCTCGCTGCGGGTGCTCTACGAGCTCGCCGACCGCCGGGACTGCGCCGCGACGCGGATCCTCGCCAATGCGATCGTCGTCCTGCTCCCGATCCAGAACCCCGACGGCCGCGAGGCCGACACGCGCCGTAACGCCTACGGCTTCGACCTCAACCGCGACTGGTTCGCCCGCACCCAGCCCGAGACCGACGCCAAGCTCGAGCTGTTGCGCGAGTACCCCGGCCCGCTGTTCATCGACGCGCACGAGATGGGCGGCACGAGCTTCTTCTTCCCGCCGAATGCCGATCCCGTCTATCACGAGATCACCGACGAATCGATCAACTGGATCAACAACGTCTACGGCGCCGCGATGGCCGACGAGTTCGACCGCCAGGGCATCGACTACTTCAACCGTGACGTCTACGACCTCTTCTACATGGGCTACGGCGACACCGTGCCCGCGACCGGGTTCATCTCCGCCGGGATGACCTACGAGAAGGGCAGCGAGAGCCCGATCTCCGACCGCTCCTACGAGCAGTACCTGACCCAGTGGGTCTCCCTCTCCGAGGCGGCGACCTACAAGGAGGAGATCCTCACCGAGTGGGCCGCGGCCTGGCGGCAGGCGTACGCGGAGGGAGAGCGCGGGGTGCTGGAGCCGAACGAGCTGGTCAACCCGGGCGACCTCGTCACCCAGGTCCCCGACATGCGCGTGCGCAACTACTTCATCACCGAGCGCAGCGACGCCAAGCAGGACGAGGTCCAGGCGATGATCCGCCGGCTGCAGCGGATGGACGTCGACGTCTACAGGCTGCGAGAGGGCCTGTTCGTGCCCGACTTCACGGCCTACGGCCGCCCGACCGACGACAAGTGGATGCCGCCGGGCACCTGGTACGTGCCGATGGCGCAGATGCAGAAGCACTGGGTGCAGGCGATGCTGCACGAGGACACCTACACCCCGTTCCCCTACTTCTACGACGTCACCGCGTGGAGCCAGCCGCTGCTGTTCAACGTTCACGGCGGCTACTCCGGCAGGCCCCTCGACGTCGACGCGCAGCGCGTCGCCGAGCTCGAGCAGCCGCAGGCCGAAGCGCCGGCCGAGCAGCCACGAATCGCTTTGTTCCAGCTCTCCGAGGACTCGACCTCGGCGATCGAGTCGAGCGGCTGGCTGCGCTACCTGCTCGACCGGGTCTGGAAGGTCGATTACGCCGACGTCACCGGCGCCGGGATCGCCCGCCGCGGCCTCGCCAACCGCGACGTCCTCGTGGTGCCCAACGGGCCCGCGGACGCCGGCCTCGCCGATCTCGGCGCCGCCGGGCGCCAGGCGATTCGCCGCTGGGTCAATCGCGGTGGCCATCTGGTCGCCTGGCGTGGAGGCACCGAGTTCGCGGCCCGGCTCGGGGTGAGCACGGCCACGCTCGAGGACCCGACCTCGGATGCCCCCGGCACCCTGTTCCGGGTCAGGGTCGACCGCGACAGCCCGCTGCACGCCGGGGTCGGCGACGAGGCCTACGCCTTCTACGAGTACGACAGCGTGATGACCGCGTCGTCGCCGGAGCAGGTCGCGGTCGAGTTCCCGCCCGCCACCTCCGGAGACTGGTTCGTCTCCGGCTTCGCCCAGCGCGCCGATGAGCTCGGCGGGACCGCCGCCGTGATCGACGAGCCGGTGGGCAGGGGGCGAGCCACCGTCTTCTCGGTCGAGCCGAACTATCGCGCCTTCACCACCGGGTTCCAGCAGATCCTGCGCGACACGCTGCTCGGCGCCGAGCCCGAGTCCGCGCGCGGGCGGTCCGCAGCGGCGGGCTCCGCGGCGCGGGCGACGCTCGAGCGGCGGGCGCGCGACGCCGCGCGCGGGCTGGTCGGCGACACGGAGGCGATCCGGCTCGCCGTCTCGCCCGCGACCGCGCCTGCGGCGGAGGACGTGCTCAGCGGCTTCGGCGCCAGCTACAGCGTCCAGCGCAGCCCCGGCCGGGTCGGCTACGTGATCGCCAACCCCGAGGGGCTCAGCGTCGACGAGCATCCATTCGCGCGCCTGCTTCCTGCGGCGCTCGAGGACGCCGGGGTCGCGACCATCGCGCTGCGGATGCCGTAGGCGGCCGCACACCGCTTTGATCGGACTTGCTCAGGCGCCTCCGGCACTCCTCGAATTCCTGCCCAGCCCGGTGTGCCCGACGATCGCCGGGACGATGGTTTCCCAATCGTCCCGGTAGACGCCGTGCCCCGCTCCGTCCAGCGTCAGCAGCCTCGCGTCGGGGATCTCGCCGGCGAGCGCCCTGCCGTGGCCCGGCGGGAACATCGGATCCGCGCTGCCGTGGATCACAAGCGTCGGCGCGGTGATCGCCGAGAGCGGTTCGTGCACCGACCCATCGCCCGCCACGAGGTCGTGGTTCTGAACGGCGGGAAAATCGCGGGCGCGCTCGATCTCGCGGCGGACCAGGTCCCGGGTCGCAGCCTCGTCGAACGCGCGCTGCTCTCCGGCGAGCATGCGCGAGTAGCCGACGAGGTACTCGATCACGGACGCGGGCTCCGACCAATCCACCTCAGCGGTGGACAGGAATCGACCGAATTCCTCGGTCGGGGGCGGCAGCGCGCGCTCGACGGCAAGCGCGGGCGAGGTGCTGATCAGGACCAGCGAGCGGACGCGGTCGGGCGAGAGGACCGCCACCTCCTGCGCAATCCCGCCGCCGGCAGAGACGCCGACGAGGTGCGCAGCCTCGATGCCGTATGCGTCGAGGACGCCCGCGGCGTCGGCGGTCAGGTCGGCGCCGGTGTATCCGGGGTGACCGACCTCGTAGGTGACCGACCGGCCGGTGTCGCGATGGTCGTAACGGATCACGAACCGCCGACCGTCGGCGAGCCCGCGGCAGAAACCCTCCTCCCACCAGAGCATCGACGAGCCGATGCCCGCGACGAGGAGGATCGGCGGGTCCGCCTCCTCGCCGAAGGGCTCGGAGCAGAGCTCGACCCCGTTCACCTCGATCATGCGTTCAGTCACGTGTTCCTCCCCTGGCGGCCTCGATATGGGAGGTAGCATCGATGATCCGCTGGCCCGATCAGTCACACAGCGCGGCGGCGCGCCCCTCGTGTCGGTTGTCGTCCCGACTCACGACCATGGCCCCACCCTCGTCCCGGCAGTGCGCAGCGCCTTGCGCCAGACCCTCGCCGAACTGGAGGTCCTGATCGTCGGTGACGGGATGCCGGCGCCGGCGGCCGAGGTCGCCCGTCGCCTCGAGCACGAGCACGAACGCGTGCGCCTCTTCGAGTTCGAGAAGGGCGCCCGCCACGGCGAGGTGCATCGCGACCGGGTGATCGAGCACGATGCCCGCGGACGTTTCGTCCTCTACCTCTCCGACGACGATCTCTGGCTACCCGAGCACGCCGAGACGCTCGTCGCCGCGCTCGCAGCGGCGGACTTCGTCGGGGGTACCGCGGCGTCCGTGCTACCGCAGGGCCTCGCCCTCACGCCCGCGCACGACCTCTCACGCTCGGACTTTCGGCCTCTGTTGCTGTCGCCCAGCCGGGTCTGGAACGCGATCCCGCTCTCCGTGGCCGGCCACAGTCGGGCGGCCTACCTTCGCAGCGGAGCACGGTGGAGCCCGGCACCGAGCACGATCTGGACCGATCTGCACTTCTATCGCGGTCTGCTCGGAGACGAGCGGATCGGGGCCGCGAGCTCGGACGAGGTCACCTGTCTCCACTTCGCGGCCGCCGAACGGAACGGGATGACCAGCGCCGAGCGTGTGTCGGAGCTCGAGCGCTGGGGCCGGCGGCTCGAGGATGCGGGCGAGCTGACCACGATTCGCCGCGAGTTCGAAGCAGCCCGGCGGGCCAGAGCGGTCGAGGCGGAGGTGCGGGCGGCCGAGGCGCACCGGTCGCTGACCGAGGCCTATTTCGAAGCCCGCCATCTGGAAGCCCGGGCGGCCGAGGCCGAGCGCCTCAGGGGCGCCCTCGAGCACAGCCTCCATGCGGTCGAGGCGACCCTGACGTGGCGGTTGCGCGTCTGGCTCCGCAACACGCCCGCGGGGCGGCTCGTGGCGGCCGGCATCTGCAAGTGGCGCCGACGGACTGCCGAACGCCGCGGGTATACGGTGAACCGATGGAGGTGAGGCCCGACGCGCCGCGGGATCCGGCCTCGACCGGGCCGAGGATCGAGGGCGTCCAGGTGGTGCGGTTGCATCGCTTCGCCGACCACCGCGGATCGCTCACGCCGATCATGGCCGACTCGTCCTTCTGGGCCGAGCCGGTCGTCCACGCCTACAGAATCACGATCCGGCCGGGCCGGATCAAAGGATGGGGGATGCACAGGCTCCAGGCCGATCGCTACTACATCGAAGCTGGTCGAGTTCGGGTCGTCCTCTACGACGGACGCGTGGAGTCCGACACCCACGAGGAGTTCGACGAGTTCGGATTCGATGAGACGACGCCGGCCCTGGTCCGGATCCCGCCCGGCGTCTGGCACGCGGACCAGAACACCGGTGACACCGATGCGGTGATCCTCAACTTCCCGACGCGCGCATACGACCCCGCGGGCCCCGACAAGCACCGCATCGATCCGCACTCGGGCGAGATCCCGTTCGATTGGAGCCTGCGCGACTCCTAGTCGAGCAGACCCCTAATTGTGATCGGGGATCGTCGCCGTACCCGGCAAGCCGTTCGTGCCGTTGTTGCCCGAGGTTCCGGCGATGCCGTCAAGGCCGTCCTGTCCGTCCAGGGTCGAGTCGCCCCCTCCGCCAAGGCCGCCACTTGCGCCATGGCCGAGGAAGCCGCCGGCGCCACCGCAGCCGGGGAACGCGGGGTTGGGGCCACAGTCGCCGTGCCCGATGGCGCCGGCGACGACGGTGTTGGCGCTGAAGGTGTTGGCCGTATTGACGATCAACGGAACGTCGGTGATGTACGCCCCACCGCTGCCGTTGCCGCCGCTGCCGCCGGCACCGCCGTTGCCGCCTTTCCCGCCGTTGCCGCCGTTGCCGCCGCGGCCGCCGGGCGCCGGGCCGGTGGGGGGCTCGCCGCCGGCGCCGTTGCCGCCGCTGCCGCCGCTGCCTCCGCCGCCGCCGGGTCCCCCGCCCCCGCCGCGACCCGCTGCACCGCCGTCGCCGCCCTTGGCTGAGTCGTTCGAGAACGAGATGTGGTCCAGGCGAAGGATCGTCGACGGATTCGGCGCCGCCGGGGGCTCGTAGTTGTAGATCCCGCCACCGAAGCCCGAGCCGCCCTTGCCGCCGTTGCCGCCGGTGCCGCCCGTGGCGGCCCCCCTCCCACTGGCTCCGGCGCCGCCGCGACCGGCGTTGCCGCCCGCCCCGCCTGCCGCCCCGCCGTTCCCGCCGTTGGCGCCGAGGCCGCCGTTGCCGCCGCTGCCGCCGGCGCCCCCGGTGCCCCCGTCACCGCCGCGGCCGCCGACCCCGCCGATCGCTCGGTCGAGGTTGACGCCAAACCCGCCCAACGTTGCCTCGCCGGAGTTGAATAGACCACCGCCCTGCGCGTTGCCCCCCATGCCGGCAGGACCGCCGTTTCCGCCCCTGCCCGCGACCCCTGGCGAGAGCGCCCGGACCCCTGTGCCGCCCGTTCCCCCTTGTCCACCACCGCCCGAGCCGTGACCGAGGCCCCCGTTCCCGCCGCTGCTGGCAGCGCCGCCGACGAGGCCGACCGAGTTGCCGGCCCCTCCGGGGCCGCCGGAGCCGCCCTCACCGCCGGCGCCCCCCGTCGCGGTCGCGCTCGAGATCGGTCCGCCGCTCAGGGTGATCACGGCACCCGCGGCGTTGTAGATCGCGCCACCCTGCGCGCTCCCGCCGTTACCGCCGCGCGCGCCGACCGAGCCCGGGGTTCCCCCGGGGCCCGTGCCCCCGGCCCCACCGCTCGCACCGGCGCCGCCTCCTCCGCCGTCAGCGTCGGTAGGGCCGCCGGCCCCGCCGCCGCCGGCGGTCCCGGCCCTGGCGCCCAGCCCACCCGCGCCGCCGCTGCCGCCGCTGCCGCCGAAACCACCCCGGCCGCCGGCGCCGCCGATTGCCTGATCGCCCGTGAAGGAGGCGGCCACCGTCGCGTTGCCGCGGTTCTGAAGCGCCCCGCCCGAGGCGGCACCGCCGGCGCCGCCGGCCCCGGCCGCGCCCCCGGCGCCAGGCTGCGAGGACATCGACCCGCGACCGCCCGCGCCCCCGGCGCCGCCGTTGCCGCCGGATCCCGAACCCGAGGTCACACTGAAGCCGCCGCCCGCGGCGCCGCCGATGCCGCCCTGGGTGGCGAAGTTGGACGAGATCGCGCTCGTGCCGCCCGCGCCGCCGCCGCCCCCGCCGCCGCCGAGACCGCCTCGGGCGGCGTTGGTGGTGAAGACGCCGCCGGTGATGGTCAGGCTTCTCGACGGCCCCTGGAAGATCGCGCCGCCCTGGCCGGCAGCGGCCGCGCCGCCCTTGCCGCCGATGCCGCCGTTGCCGCCCGTCCCGCCCGTTCCGCCATTGCCCCCGGTGCCGCCGTCGCCACCGGTCTTGCTCTCGGAGTCGCCGTTGCCCCCGGCGCCCGCGACCCCCGGGGACCCGCCGAATCCTCCGCTTGCCCCGGTGCCGCCGTTGCCGCCGACGCCGCCGCCGCCGCCGCCCACGACGTTGTTCTGGAACTGGTCGTTCTGGGCCACCAACGAGGCCGTGGCGTAGATCGCCCCGCCCTGGCCCACCGCTCCAGGGCCCCCCGCCCCGCCCGCGCCCCCGGGCGAACCGCTACCGCCGTCGCCGCCGTTGCCGGCATCCCCGCCCTTGCCGCCGGCCGGGCCGGTGGTCCCATTGCCCCCCTTGCCGCCCTTGCCGGCGAAGTTCGCGAACCCACCGAAGCCACCATTGCCACCGTTGCCGCCGCCGGCCGAGTTGCCGGTGAAGGTCGCGTTCGCGATCTGAGCCGTCGCCGACCCGGAGACGAACACCGCGCCGCCTTGGCCCGTGGCTCCGGGTCCGCCGGCTCCGCCGTTGCCGCCCGCGCTGCCGTCCGCCCCGGTGCCGCCGTCGCCGCCGTTCGCCCCGGTGCCCCCGCTCTCGGTGGCCCCCCCGCCGAGGCCGCCGTCGCCGCCGAGGGCGCCGGGGCTCTGGAGCCCGGAGGTACCGCCCCGGCCGCCGGTCCCGGAATGCGCCTGATTGGCGGAGAGGGTGGTGCCGCTGATCGAGAGCGAGCCGGTGCTGTAGATGCCCCCGCCCCTGCCGGCGCCGGCCGCGCCGCCTGCGCCGCCTGCGCCGCTGTCGCCGCTCGCGCCACCGCGTCCGCCGCGGCCACCCGCAGCGGGCGCCAAGCTGTCGCTGCCGCCGGCGCCACCGCCACCGCCGGCCCCGCCACGCCCGCCGGCGCCGCCGTTGCCGCCGGTGCCGCCGTCGCCGCCGGCCGCAACGTTGCTGGTGATCGAGCCGCCGGTGATGCTCAGGGACCCCCTGTTGTAAATCGCCCCGCCGAGGCCGGCCCCGCCGGCGCCACCCGAACCGCCGTCGCCGCCGTGACCGCCGGCGCCGCCGATGGCACCGTTCCCGGCCGCTCCGCCGGGACAGGTGAGGCCGACCGGCGGCCTGAAGCCCTGTGCGCCGGCGCCGCCGAACCCGCCCTGGCCGCCCGTGCCGCCCGAACCGCCGGCGCCCCCGTTGCCGCCGCGGCCGCCGAAGGCGACGTTCTCGGTCAGCGTGTCGTTGACGAGGGTGACGTGGCCGCTTGCGCCGATGAAGATCGAGCCACCCGAGGCGCCGGCGCCGGCGGCGCCGGCGGCTCCCGCGCTGCCCGGCGTTCCCGGGCCTCCGGGGGACCCGTTTTCGCCGACGTCGCTGCCGTCGATGCAGCCGCCGGAGGTGCCCCCGTTACCCGTGGAGCCGTCGCCGCCCAGCGTGCCGCCGGTGCCGCTCGCGGCCGTGGGCGCCGCGGCGCCGCGGGCCCAGCCGTTTTGCAGCGTCATCCCGTCGAGCTCGAGCGTCCCGGAGACCGTGAAGTGCCGAACGAAGTCGCCGCCGTCGAGCGTGACTGAGTGACCGTTGGCGTTGAGGACGACGCTCTTGCCGTTGGCGACGTTGAGCGTGCTGGTCAGCGTGAGCGAGCAGTTGACGCCGAAGTCGTAGCTGCCGCCGGCGGCGACCGCGGCCTGCAACGTCGGCTGGTCGCAGGTCGTGATCGTCGCCGCCGCGGCGCCGCCGGGAGCGGCGGCGCCGAGCGCGAGGCCTGCCGAGACGGCCGCCGAGAGCATGAGTAGACGCCGCCACCCGGGCGACGCTTCCCCCTTGCAAAGCTCGGTCATGGCGCGATGCAACGCGCGCATCGTTTCCCATCCGGGGTGGCCTTGTCAAGAAGCCGGCCCTGAACCAGCGCCGGGTCAGATGGCTCGAGGAGCGTGGCGGTAGGCGCGTCCGAGGCGCGCAGACGCCCGCTGCATCGGGGAGACTGAGCGTGTGTGCGCCGGATGTATGAGACCAGGCGCGTGAGCGTCTGATGCTGACTCAGGTGGCCGACGGCGTGTGGGTCCGGCAGAGCGAGTGGGTCTGGACCAATTCCATCGTGGTGCGCGGGGAGGACGGGTTGATCCTGGTCGATCCCGGCATCGAAGGTTCCGAGCTCAACCAACTCGCGGATGACCTGGACCGGCTCGGCATTCCGGTGGTCGCCGGGTTCTCCACCCATCCCCACTGGGACCACCTGCTCTGGCATGCCCGGTTCGGCGACGTGCCGCGCTACGCCACCGCCGCCGGCGCCCACGTTGCCGGTGAAACCCGAGAGCAGCAGCAGGCGGCGGCGGAGGAGGAGGGCTCGTCGGACGTCCCTCTCGAACTGATCGCTCTCGTCACCCCGCTGCCCGCGGACGGCGGACCCGTGCCGGGCGAGATCATCGAGCATCAGGCGCACGCTGTCGGTCACGCCGCGATCCTCCTCGCGGACCGTGGCGTCCTGCTCGCCGGCGACATGTTCTCCGACATCCTGATCCCGCTCTTCGACTCTCGCCAAGACGATCAGGTGGGCGCCTACGAGACGGCACTCGACCAGCTGGATGAGGCCGTTGGATGGGTCGATGTCCTGGTCCCCGGCCACGGCGCCGTCGCCGAGGGTCCCGAGGTGGCGGCCCGCCTCGCCAACGATCGCGCCTATATCGACGCGCTGCGGCGAGGAGAGGAACCGGTCGACTCACGTCTGAAGGCCTCGGACTGGCTCTCCGGCCCCCACCGGTCGAACCTGGAGCAGGCCGCCGAGGGAAGGGAGGGCAGATGAAGACCACCGGCCCTGTCCATGCGTCCCGGAGGGTTCGCTGGTCCCCATCGTCCACGGCCGCGGACGTTTAGGCGGACAAGGGATTCCCGTCGTCTGTGCAGGGATGAGTCACCTCCACGCCCTCCGCGTGGGTTTCCTCCTCGATGACCGTGAGCACCTCCTCCATCTCGGTCGGCCGGATGCCTCCGCTCTCATTTGCGAAGGGGTGGTCCAGGAACCACACCAGCAGCAGTGCGGCCGTCGCCATGGCGGCGACCGAAGCCACGGCGCAGGCCTGAACGACGAAGCTGCCCCGGCGATCGGCGCCCAGCACGATCCATCCGACCGTCAGTAACGCCCCCAGGATCAGCACGAACCACAGCGGAGGCGGCGTCACGCGGAGGCCTCGGCAAGCCTCATGCGCCGACCCTCGATGCGTTTGTCCTGTTCCAGCAGAAGTTGCCGGAACTCGGCCTCATCGACCAGGGAGCGGACACGGACGTCGAACGTCGCCTCCCTGAAGCGTCTCCCCCAATCCGTCACGACCGGGCTTGCCTCGCCTTCGCGCATCGCCGGCCATCCCTGCGCGATCACCGCCCGTCCGTAACAGACCAGCGTCCGCTCAAGGCGCGCATGTTCCTCCGGCGTGAACGCCGCCGCGGTGCGCGTGAGTTCGAGAACCGCTTGGGCCTCCTGCTCGGCGCCTGTCTTCGCGTCGTTGTAGCTGTCGTACGCCTGGAGCACCACGAATCCGAGCAGGATCGCGAACGCGATGCCGAGGAAGTCAAACGCTCTGCTGTGCTCCCCGAGCTGCGACGAGAAGCGCTCGTTCATCGGGTTCTGCCGCGCCAACCACAGCACGCCGCAAGAGGCTGCGGCCACCGCGACAATGATCCCTGCGAGCGCGAAGAGGTTCATCCGCGGGCGTAAGACTTGCGTGTCCGCCCGGCGGCGTCAAGGTGACGGAGCCAGCATTCCCGGCCGCCGCGGGTTGCCTGCCGAGGCGTCCCGAGGAGCCTGTCGAAGCCCGCTCGGAAGTGGCCCTTCGGTTGATCGGGGCGATTGGGCCCTCGAATGGGCCCCTGAGTGTCCGGCCGCGGAAATGGCGGCGGGCGGGGTCCTCAGGAATCGCCGTTCACTCGGCGGCCAGACAGACGACCGTCGCATCGTCGCGGAGCTCCGAGTCGCATGACTCCAAGACCGCGGTGTGGATCTTCCGCACCGTGTCGGCCGCTCCACCGCGCTCGGAGATAAGTGCGGCGGCGATCACGCCGCGGAGTCCCAGGCCAGCCTGGCCCTCGTCCTCGTTCGCCACGCCATCGGAGAACATCAGCAGCCGCTCACCCGGTTCGAGAGTTGTGGTGTGCTCGCTGGGCTTCGGGCTCGAGCGCCCGCCGAGCCCGCGGCCGGGCGGCAGGGTGATGATCTCGGGCTCTCGGTTGGCGCGGATGACGATCGGCGGGACATGCCCGCAATTGACGAGCTCAAGACGGAAGGTGGCCGGGTCCCACCGCGCCGCGAGAGCGCGCATCTCCGCGTGCGGACCCGGCATCTCCTTGAGCGTGCGGTGCATGAGCAATAGCGCGTCGGTGGTCGACCCACCGCTGCGCCGGCTGGCGCGCAGGGCGCCGAGCGCGACCGCGCTGCTCGCGGCGGCCCGGGTGCTCGGCCCGAGGCCGTCTGCGACCGTGATCCAGACGCCGTCCAGGTTCTCGACGATGTCGAACCAGTCCCCGCCGACGTCGTAGCTGGGCAGCACGTTGCCTGCGACTTCGCCCCCTGAGATACGCGAGATCCGCGCCGGCAGCAGGCTCTGCTGGATCTCGGCCGCCGCCTTCGGCTGTTTGCGCCGCTGCCCGCGAGCGAACGTGTCCGTGTAGCGACCGGCGAGCGCGATCGCCGCCGCCGCCTGGCGCGCGATCTCCGTCAGCGGTCGCCGCGGCCGCCCGAGAGTGAGGATGACCCCGGTCGCGCGCCCGCGCAGCCAGAGCGGCACGACCTCGATCCCCGGCTTGTCCATCAGGCCCGCGCGCAGCTCGGCCAGGCCGTCGGTGTCGAGCTCGGGGCCGATCGCCAGTGGCGACTCGATCCGCTCGGGCAGGCGCTCGGGTCCGGCGACGCGCAGCAGATGCGAGCCGTCGATGTCGAGGACGTAGAGCGCCAGCGGCACGTCCGCGATCCGCTGCGCCTCGGCCACGAGCTGCTCGGGGAGCATCGGCGGCGCGACCACGTCGAAGACGTGGATGCCCTCGAGCGACACCGGGCGCTCGCGGCCCAGCCGGCCCGCCGGCAGCGGCTGCTCGGGCGCCCGAGCGACGCCGCCGGCCGTCGGCCGAGGCTGCCCGGCCGCCTTGCCGATCGCCGCGAGCAAGTCGCTGCGCTGGGGAAAGTGACGGTAGAGCGTCGACCGCGCGACCCCGGCCGCGGCGGCGATCTCGCCGAGCGAGGCGCTCGGCGACTGATCGAGCAGCCGCTCCCCGGCGGCGAGGATCCGGTCACGGTTGCGCTTCGTGTCCGCCCGCATGCGCCTCCTGCCGAGTAGGGGACGGGGTACGACGCGGCCCTCCGCCGGTGTCTGAAGTGGGACAGGGTACGGACCGCGAGTGTGCCACTTCGGGCCGGCGAGGGCGAGCTCCAACGGCGCGCCGGTTTCGGCTCCGTCGCGCGGGTAGCCCGAGCGAGGACGGCACCGGCCCCGAGGTTCGACCGCCGACAAGTCGAGCAGCGTCGCCTGACTTCCGCGGATTGTGCGTGGCCCGCGGCCGACCGCGTGCCGGCTCGGCGACCTCATCCAGAGACCAACGGATCAACCACAGCACGGGAGAAGAGATGACCCAGGTAACGGACGCATACGAGTGGAAGGGCCGGACGCTGATCGACAGCGACGACCAGAAGATCGGCGAGATCGACGAGATCTACCTCGACACCCAGACCGGGGAGCCCGAGTGGGCGACGGTCAGGACGGGCTTGTTCGGGACGAAGACGAGCTTCGTGCCGATCAATCTGGCGTCTCCGAAGGCGGGCAAGGTGCAGGTCGACGCGACCAAGGACCAGGTCAAGGACGCGCCGAAGATCGATCCCGCCGGCGAGCTCTCAACCGATGAGGAGCGCGAGCTCTACACCTACTACGGGCGGGAGTACGCCGAGGAGAACGGCTCGGGATCCGAGCGCGAGTCCGTCGGCGAGGACACCTCGGGACCGACCACCGACGACGCGATGACGCGTTCGGAGGAGGAGCTCGCGGTCGGCACGAGGACGCAGGAGCGCGGTCGCGCCCGCCTGCGCAAGTACGTCGTCACCGAGCAGGTCGAGACGACCGTCCCGGTTCAGCGCGAGGAGGTCCGCATCGAGCGTGAGCGGATCACTGGCGCCAACGTCGATGACGCCACGGACGGCCCCGACATCTCCGAGGAAGAGCACGAGGTCGTGCTCAACGAAGAGCAGGTCGTGGTCGAGAAGCAGGTCGTGCCGAAGGAGCGGGTGCGGATGTCGAAGGACACCGTCACCGAGGACCGGCAGGTCTCCGAGGAGGTCCGCAAGGAGCAGATCGAGGCCGAGGGCGATCGGTAGCGGTCGCGATGGCCTCTCAACTGACTGAACTCGTCGGGCTGCCGTTCGCATCGCTGGATGCGATGCGGGCGGCGACCCGGCCAAAGGAGATTCGATGGAACCCGAACGGAATCTGAACTCGAACTCAAACGCGAGCACGGACCCCAAGGCCAGCGAGGCATCGGTCAGCGAGTTGATGCAGCAGCTGTCGGATCAGACGTCCTCCCTGGCCCGCAAGGAAATCGAGCTGGCGAAGGCCGAAGTTACGCAGAAGGGCAAGCGCCTGGGGATCGGCGCCGGGGCTTTCGGCGCCGCCGGGATCATCGGGCTGTTCGCGTTCGGCGCGCTGACGGCGGGCTTGATCCTGCTACTCGGCACCGCCGTCGACGACTGGCTCGCGGCGGTGATCGTCGGCGTTGTTTATGCGGTCGGGGCAGGCGGCCTCGCGCTCACGGGCAAGCAGCAGGTCGAGGCGGGCTCCCCGCCGGTCCCCGAGCGCGCGATCGAGAGCACAAAGCAAGACGTCGAAGCGGCGAAAGCCGGATACGAGGAGGGACGCAATGCCTGAGAAGAAGCCAAAGGAGCGGACGGCCTCGCCAAGCGAAGAGCCCGTGGCTGTGTCCGCGACGACGGCGTCCGCGGACGCGCCGGAGCGCACGCCCGAGCAGATCGAGGCCGAGATCGAGCAGACGCGCGACGACCTGGGCGACACGGTCACCCAGCTCGCCGAGAAGGCGGACGTGAAGCGGCAGGCCAAGGAGAAGGTCGAGGAAACCAAGCAGGCGGCAGGCGAGAAGGCGAGCCAGGCTCGCGATCGTGCGATCGCCGGCATCCGCGAGAACCCGGCGCCGGTCGCGGCGGGCGCCGTCGCGTTGCTGGTGATCTTCGTTGTGCTGCGGCGCCGAAGCGGTTAGGGCGGCGTCATGGGAAAGCTCATGGCCGAGGGGGCAATCTTCCGGTTCACGCGCGGCGTGGTCGATCGCGGCACGCGGGTCGCCTTCGCGCGCGCCACGGGCTCGTGGCCCGGTGATGAGAAGCCGGATCAGAAGTGAGCGACCGGGAGGAGCACCGAATGGCGACCAGAGAAGAGACACGCAAGGCTCAACCGGGGGCACGCGAGGATGCCGAGGATCGCGACGAGGTCCTCGAGGACGTCGAGCCCGTGCGCGCGGACTACGCGCCCGAGGGGACCGACGCGCGCACCGGCCTGTGGCCGACGCTCAAGCGCACGGCCCTCGAGTTCCAAGAGGACAACATGACCGACTGGGCAGCGGCGCTGACCTACTACGGGCTGCTGTCGCTGTTTCCGGCGCTGATCGCGCTCGTCTCGGTCCTCGGCCTGTTCGGCGATCCGCAGACCACCACGCAGCAGATCACCGACATCGTCACCCAGATCGGCCCGAGCTCGGCGGCCGACACCTTCGCCGGGCCGATCGAGTCGATCACCTCCAACCGCAGCGCCGCCGGGATCCTGTTCTTCGTCGGGCTGGGAACGGCGCTTTGGTCGGCGTCCGGTTACATCGGCGCGTTCATGCGGGCCTCCAACATCGCCTGGGAGACGCCGGAGGGACGCTCGTTCTTCAAGCTGCGCCCACTGCAGCTGCTGGTGACCCTCGTGATGGTGATCCTGCTGGCGGTGGTTGCGCTCGCGCTGGTCATGACCGGCCCGGTCGTACAGGCAGTCGGCGACTCCATCGGCGTCGGCGACACGGCGCTTCAGGTCTGGGACATCGCCAAGTGGCCGGTGTTGCTGGGCGTGGTGATCCTGATCTTCTCGCTGCTGTACTACGCGTCGCCGAACGTCAAGCTCCCGGGCTTCAGGTTCATCACCCCGGGCGCGGTCTTCGCGGTCTTCGTCTGGCTCCTCGCCTCGGCCCTGTTCGCCTTCTACGTCGCGAACTTCGGCTCCTACGACAAGACCTACGGGACGCTCGGCGGCATCGTCACCCTGCTGGTCTGGATGTGGATCTCGAACCTCGCGCTGCTGTTCGGCATGGAGCTGAACGCCGAGCGCGAGCGCAGCCGCGAGCTCGACGCCGACGTCCCGCGCGCCGAGCGCGAGATCCAGCTCGAGCCGCGCGCCGAGCCCGACGACCAACGGACCACGTGATGCTGAGGCTCGCAGCCTCGACCTCCGACGGACCGGGTCGATCGGCGGTGCCCGCTGTCGGCCTCCATATTGGCGGTATTCGGGTCAGCGCCGGGCAGTCGTCGAGGGTGCCAAACGCGAGACACGCCCCAGCCGCGACGGTCCGTCACAGAGGCTTCTCGATACCCAGGGGCTCGCGCTTCGAGCTCGCCACAGTCCGCTCCTGCGACGCCCTTCGGTCGAACGGTCAGCCCGGGGGCCGAACGGATGGTGACATGAAAGCCGTTCGGCCCGATCTCGTTTTCTTCGCAATTTGCGGGGGCATTCCGGGTAGGCGAAGTTCGAGAACGCGTCACACGGCCCGGCGGGCAAGCTCGCTCGACCGTAGACCGACCGAAGGAGAGAGATGCCACAGACCGCCAAGTCGAGCAACAAGAAGGCGAGGAGCCGAAACGGTTCATCCTCCCGATCCTCAAGTTCGACGAGGAACGGATCGGCCAAGCGATCGACGTCGCAGCGCGCCGGCTCGGGCCGCACGCGAGCGAAGCAGGGAAGCAGCTCTACACGGGCTCGTTCCAAGTCCACCCGAGCGCGCCCCAAGCCCCGATCGAGCCCTCAGGCCAGCAACGGCACCGCGTCGTTTGCGAGCGCCGCGGTCGAGAGGACGAAGTCCTTCGGTGGCGCGATCTCCGACGCGGCGTCGAAGGCAAAGACCCCCCTGATCGCCGGCGGAACGGCCTTGGTCGGGGCGGCCGCGGGAGCGGTGGTAAAGGACCGTCTCGAGAAGTCTCGACCGAAGGGCCCGCTTCGCCGGCTCCGCGCCATCAGCGTCCCGAGGCCAAGCGGAAAGCTGAATCTCGCCAACCTCGACCTCGAGAAGGTCAAGTCCGCGGCCGACCGGGTCAGCGCCTACGGGCAGCAGGCCTCGGACATCGCCAGCGCGGCGGAGAAGACCCGCAAGAAGAACAAGTAGCTGGGCGCGGAGGAGACCGATGGCCCAGCAGACGAAGACGGCGCGCTCCGAGGCCGGCTCGCGCCGCTCGAGCTCCAAGCGAGAGGCGTCCGAGAACGGCAGCGCTCCAAGCGACGGTCGTCTCACCGAGGTTGCGAGGAAGGCGAAGGTTCCCGCGCTGGCTGCCGGGGCCGGCCTCGTCGGCCTTGCCGGGGGCGTCGCGTTGGCGAGCCGTACCTCCCGGGCGCGAATTTTCGGCATACAGATGCCGAGCGGAACGGCTGCGCAGGCTGTGAGCAGGAACCTCGCCGACGCGGCGAAGAGCGTCGGCGGCTTCGGCGAGGGGATGGGCTCGCTTGCCGCCGAGATTCGTCGGGTCCGGGAGGGGGTCGCGGACGCTGGCGAGGCTCGTCGTTCTCCGATCGAGGTCGTCCTTCAGAGCCTGACGAGGAGGCGTTGAGGGGCCATGGATGCCGTGCACCCCGAATCCAGTACCGACGCTGAAGGTCGAGGCGGCGCCTCGACCGAGACCGGGTGGACGGCCGGCGAGCGATTCTTCCTCGACGCCCAGGAGCTGGCAGTCGAGGAGGAAGCCAACCGGCCGCGAACGGGCGAGGAATTCCTCGCCCACGTCGCTCACGAACCGAGCTGATCCAACTGCTTGCCCCGCCCTAGCCCGGGTAGACGCAGCCCATGGCCGGAACCGTTCCAGGGTCCCAGTGAATCCTCGCGCCCTGCTGATCGCTGGCGTCGTCGTGGTGGTCGCCGTTCTGATCTTCCTCGGCCTTCATTCGGGCTCGAGCACCGAGGACGAAGCCGCCGAGGACACGACCGTTACCCAGACGACCACCGCGCGTTAGCCCCTGAGCGCCCGCCTGATTGTGCCGACCACGTAGACCAACGAGAGCACGAAGAACAGGGCGCCGATGGCTGCCCGAATCGAGTCCTCGTCGACCGGGGTTCTCGCCGCCACCGGTGGCGCGGCCTTGTCAGCGACCGTTTCTCGCCATCCGGCCAGGCCGGCTCTTCCTACGTCCTTCGCTTTCACTCTCTGCCTCCTCGGATAGTGGGTCGATGGACCGGCCATCACTCATGGCGCTCGAGCGAATCGCCGATCAACCACAGGGTCGGCGGCCACAGGCCCACGAAAAGAGCCCGTCGCTCAACGTTGCCACGCTCGGACTGATCGACGGTCTTTCCCCGGAGCCAGAGAACGATGCATAAGGCGACTGCGGAGATCGAGAGCGAGTGCAGGTGCCAGCCTCGGATGCCGATCCGACTGAGCCGCTTGGTCAGCATGACTAGCTACTGCCCGCTGTCGGCCTCGATATTCGGTTCGGCGGTATTCGGCTCAGCGCCGGGTAGTCGTCGAGGGTGACCAAACGTCAGACACGCTCTCGGCGCCTCGCGACAGCGCTGCGATGGCCGGTCGGGGTGACGCTGACAGCGTGGCGGTACCTCTGGCGGACGACGCCGATCTACCGAGACGAGGTGGTCGCCGACTGGTCGGACTTCCCGACCCCGACAGCCGACGCTGGCGAGGGGGTCCAAGTCCTCGAGGACGGCCAGGGCGACATGTTTCAGCGCCGGTATCGGACGCGGATCAAAGCAGCGCGATACTCGGCCACAGAGTTGATCGACCTTGTCGCAACCGACCCCGACCAGGTCGCGCCGTCGGAGTTCGCGACCTTTCAAAAGACCCGCGGTGCCAAGGATGCGATGGGGGTCGGCGACGAGTACGTGGTGAGGATGGCCGGCCCGTGGGACGGGCCTGTTCGGGTCTCCGAGCGCGAGCCCCATAGCTTCAAACTGCTCACGCTCGACGGCCACCTCGAAGCCGGGGAGATCGAGTTTCGGGCCGCCGAGCGAGACGATCAGCTCGTCTTCGAAATCGAGAGTTTCGCCCGTAGCCGCGACCGATTCACCGACTTCCTCTACGACCGGATGCGGATCAGCAAGGAAGTCCAGCTTCACATGTGGACCTCGACCCTGGAGCGGGTGGTGGAGCTTTCGGGCGGCAGGATGGTGAACGGGATCGAGATCCACACACGCAAGCTCGCGCTGGGCTCCGACGTGAGCTGACCGGTGCGGGGCCCCCGACTTCGCTTGCGATCGGTGGCAAGATCGCCTGAAGCACTTCGAGCGAAGCTTGAGTCGCTTGCTCCCCTGATGCCGAACTTCGCGCCCGGGGACTTGCCCTCGGTCGCTCGCGACCCGTGGCACGTGGACGACTACTGCCGCGAGCTCCCGCAGGAGTCTTCTGGCGAACCGGTGGCGGGCGGGCCCTTCGCGGTTGCCACGGATTTGATCGCGGAATACGGATTCGCCGATCCGTCGCGCGTGCGCGCCTTCTACGACCCCGGCGAGCCGCTGGACGGTCGCGACATGCTCTTGGAGATCCGGTACCTGGCGGTGAGGGTGCCGGTCGGCGTCCGAGTCACCAGGCTTTTCGACGAGCGTCGTGACGAGGACGGCGGAACGGTGCGGATCAAGGGTTGGGCCTACCAGACGCTCGAGGGCCACCTCGAACGCGGGCAGATGGACTACCAGGTGTGGAAATGGCTCGACTCCGGCAGGGTGCAGTTCCGAATCCACGCCGTCTCCCAGATGGCCGAGGTCGACGACCCCTTCTTGCGCCTTGGCTTTCGTCTCGTCGGGCGACGGGAGCAGGTCGCCTTTGCCCGGCGCTGCGGTGAGTTGATGTTGCAGCTCGTGCGAGAGCGCGCGGTTTGACGAAGAGCGAGATGATGATCACCTACCTCGCCCTCGTCGGCAGGTCCAGCGTCTGCGTCTCAGGAACGCCTTCGCCGAGCTCCTTCTGACGCTCGATCTCCGCATCGAGTTCGGCGCCGAAGAGAAGGGCCACGTTGGTGAGCCAGAGCCATCCCACCAGCACGATCGCGCCGGCGAAAGCTCCGAAGAGCGCGCCGACGTTGGCTACCTGAGAGATGTAGAGCGAAAAGCCGACCGAGGCGACGAGCCAGACGAGCACTCCGATGAGGGCCCCTGGCGTGACCCAGCGAAATGCTCGCTGCTTGACGTCCGGCGTCACGTAATAGATCAACGCGAAGATCAGCGTCGTGACCGCGAGCGCCCCGGGCCACCGGACCACGTTCCACACGGCTGCCGCGGTCGGGCCGAGCCCGATGAATCCGAATACATCCGATGCAAACCGTCCGCCGAGGAAGAGCATGATCAAGCTCGCCAGGACCAGGCCCATGAGCACGAACGTGAAGGCGATGTCGATCGACTTCCGACGGAGGAAGCTGCGACCGCCGACATCGAGCTCGAAAACGACGTTCAGCGCACGCCGTGCTGCCTCGAGCACTCCGGTGGTGCCGTAGAGGGTGAGCAGCACGCTCGTCACCAACGCCGTCAACGCCGTGCCCTTGTGCTGGAGGGCCTCGCGTAGGGAGCTGTCCAGCGGCACGAGAACCGAGTGCGGGACGACGTCGCGCAGGTAGTCGATGATCGCGTTGTAGGTGCTTGGGTATTGGCCGAGGAGCCCGAGCAGGGAAAGCGCCAGCAACGTCGCGGGAAACAGCGACATCAACGAGTAATAGGTAAGCGCCGCGGCGTGATGGGTCATCTGGTCGTCGTAAAACGACACCAGCGTCCGCTTGATCACTGCTCGCGCTGACCGCATGCTCCACCTCTACCCGTCGACCGAGGCCTCGGACGGCCGCCGAACCCGGACGGGCGCCGATTGAACCGACTACCGGTTACCCACGACCACGACTCCGAGCCACTCGTCGCCCCTGCGCGAGCCCGGCTCTGATCACCTCCTGGCGGTTGGTTGCGTTCATCAGGCTGCCGCCCATCGCCTGGACGCAGGCGTGATCCGGTGAGAGCACCCGCACGCTGGCGCGTCCGCGGCGCAGCGCGGCCGCTTCGAAACCGGCGATCGTGCGCGAGACCATCGCGATCCCGCCGAGGGCGCCGATTGCGGTGGATTGCATCGCTCCGGTCGGATTCAGACAGAGCACCGAAGTTCCACTCTCGACTTCGGCGACATCCATGTTGGTCGGGCTCCATGCGCCGCCGTCGACGTAGCGGACGCCGTTGAGCACCACCGGGCAGAACACGCCCGGGATCGAACAGGAGGCCTCCACCGCCTGGCCAACTGTGGCCTCGGGCTCGCCGGAGCCGTCGAAGATGACGCGGTTCCCGCTGTTCAACTCGACGGCGGAGATTCGCAGGCGGCCGTCCCAACTCGCCCCCGTGCGCTCGATCTCACGTCGGAGCTGAGCGAGAGAGCGCCGCCCCTCTGGCACACGGCCGAGCACCAGCCGTCGCGCCAGCCTTCCCGCCGGCTCGCTCGCGCGCAGCGCGAGCCAGGCCATGCCCCCGGTTGCGACGGCCGCGGTGGACGCGACCGCATGCGATGCCTGCTCGGCCCCGGTGGGAACGAAGACGTCTGGCGACTCGGCTGTCGCCGGCTGTTCGGGCATGCGGCCGAGCCGCGAGCCCGGCCCGATACCCGAGGCGAGCAATGCGGCAACGATCGAGCCCGCCGAGGTGCCGATGTAGCTGCGGCACCTGCGGGCATCGAAGCGCTCGCTTTCTTCCAGACCTGCGAGCAGCGCGGACATCCAGGCCTCGCCCAGAATCCCGCCACCACCGAGAACCAGCACGTCTGGGGTGCGCATCCGGCGCGACAGTACCCGTGATCGCTGGCGGAACGAAGAGGAAACGCTTCTGCCCGGCCCGAGATCGCGGTGCACTTTCGGGTAGGAGGACACCACTTCGAGTGGGCGCTCGATCGGCAAGAGGCGATTCGAGGCGCCGCAACCAGACCAGGGGCGGCGGATCGCGGCCCGGATAGGAGGATGAGATGCCGGCTTGGGTCCTGCAAGCGCTGTCAGCGGCAAGGAGGGTCCCATGGCGCCGAGTGATTGCGGCGATCATCTGGTTGAGCACGCGCGGCAGGGAGTATTGGAACCGTCTTACCCCCGATGAGCGGCGAGAGGTCCGTGAGCTGGCGGTCAAATCGAGGGGAAAGAGAGCGAACCTGACCGGAACCGAAGAGGACCGCCTGGTAGCTCTGTTCCTGAAGATCCGCCGCGTGCCGGACCGCACTGGCGGAGCCGTTGGCGCGGCGGGCTAGCTCGCACTCGCTGTACGTGCTTCGAGCCTGACCAGCTCCATCCCACGTCGCTTGCCTGCGGCCGGGAACTCTCAGCGGTGGCCACGGCTGCTGCCGCGGCCACCGCGTCGAGACTAGGAACGGCTGTTCGAGCCCGAGCCGCGGGCCTTTGCAGTCGAGCGCTTGCGCTCCTGCTTGGCCCGAGCGGCGGCATGCTTGAGCCGCTGGGCCTCATCGGTCGCGGTCAGCGCACGCTCGCGCTCCTCGAGCGCGTCGGCCTTGGCCTCGAGCGCGTCGACGCGCCCGGCCTGGGCCTGCTCCTTGACCTTGTCGCGCTGCTTGCCGGCGCGCTTCTGCGCGGCCAGCTTGCGCTGCTTTTCGGCCTTCTTGGCGCCCGCCTGCTTTTGGTCGCGGCGCTTTCGGGCCTGCTCGCGCTTACGCTTGGCCTCCTGGTCGGCCAGCTGGCGGCGCTTCTCGGCCGAGGCGCGTGTCTTCTCCGCCTGCTCCTCGCCCTGTTCGGTGCGTTCACCGGCTCGCTCGCGCAGCCCGAGCGCGCGGCGGCGCTCGGCGACGGCTTCGCGCAGGCGCTCCGACTCGTCGCGCAACTGCGGGTCGCGAAGCGCGGCGCCGGCGGCATTGCGAATCGCAGCGTCGGCGCTGTCGACCGCGAGGCGCGCGGAGGACGCGACGCTCTCCGGCGCGGCGCGCAGCATGGTGTCGGCGGGAAGCCGCGCCAGCTTGATCGCGCCGTTCACGGTGGTCTTGGGGATCGTCCTGAGTGCGGTCATCGGGTCTCCTTCGGGTCGAGCGCGGCAGCCTTCGACTCGGCATCGCGCGCCCTTTGGTCGAGCTCGAGCGCCTCGATCTTGAGATCGCGCTCGCGCGCCTCGGCGGTTTCGGTGCGCTCGTCGGCCCGGGACCGCTCGCGCTCAAGCGCGGCCTCGGCCTGCTTGATCTCGCCGGCGGCGTCCTCGGTCGCCTGTTCCTCGGTCTGCTCGCGGTCGGCTTCCGCAGCCTCCGCGGTGCGGCGCTGCTCGATCTCGGCCTCGAGTCGCTGGCGCTCGGCGGCCGTCTCGACCTTCTCCTTCGCCAGCTGCGCCGCGGCGTCGGACTGCTGGGCCTCGGTCCGCGCCTCTGCGGCCTCGACCGCGGCGTCTCCCTGAGCCTGCTGGAGCCGGCCCTCGCGGGCGAGCTCGTCGTTGTTGGTCAGCTCTCCGGCCAACTCCTTGGCCTTGCCGGCCACCTTGCCGGCGAGTCCGCCGGTGGTTCGTTCGTCGGTCTGGGGTTCGGTCATGCTTCGGTCCTGACCGGACCTGAATCGCTGCGATTCGGCGCAACGGTCGTTCCTGCCTCCATCTATCCGTTCTCCTGTCTGCTTGGATGCCGCCCGGGCCGTGCGAGGTGACCGCGTCACCCTCGCCCCTGTGCTCCCGGTGGGGCCAGCAGATTGCATCGCGAATCGGCGAGGCAAGAGCTGCCTACCTCTCTGATTACCCGGGCGCGCTCTCTCCAAGCACATGTTCGCCTGATTGACGCAGGGCATATCCGAGAGCCAGGGTCTTTGGGCCCCCGCGGCACTCGAGCAGTCGAACGCATCTTCGCGCGCTTCCAGACCGAATTCCGCCTCCCGCCTAGAATCCGGGCATGGCCGACCATCGAGAGGCGCAAGACCTCGGACCGTCGACCAGCGTCGCTCGAGCGCTCGCCGCCGCGATGAAAAGGCGTTACGGCAAAGGCCCCCTGTCAGCCCGGGCACACTTCATCGAGGACGACATCCTGGTGGTCGTGATGCGCGAGCCGGCGACCGCCGCAGAGCGGTCGATGGTGGAGGCTGGGCGCGAGCGGGACGCTCGTGAGTTTCGACTTGCCTTCCAGGATGCGTACGAGGGCGAGCTCACGGGGATCGCCGAGGAGCACATCGGCCGGAAGGTGGCTACCTACCACAGCCAGATCGTCTTCGACCCCGATCTCCTGTTCGAGATCTTCGTCTTCGAGAGCAGCGATGGAGACGGGCCGACGCCTTCGCCGCCCGCCTCCAAGCCTGATCCTCACGCCTAGGCGTCCCCAAGTTCAAGCGGCTCAACCTGATCCGCGCGGTTGCCCCGGGCCCGGCAATCAAATCGAGCCGCCACAAACGGATCTGCCCGGGGATTGCGGTCGTAATCCGCGGGAGAGGTCGTTAGTCGTCGACGCAGGCGGGTAAGTATCAATCAGCGGCTCTTTGCCAAGGGGGCTGCCTCCTTACCATCGACCACGGTTCTCCGGTATCTGCCGCAGGGTCCAGTCGCAACCCGACAGACACCCTGGAGGCAACCGTTGTCGAAGTCCATGACGTCGCATGACCGCCGTGCCGACGAGCGGCTCTTGAACGATTACGCTCGCGACCGGCACCCCGCCCAGCTCGCGCGGTTGGTGGAGCGATACCAGCCGCTCGCGCGGTCGCTGGCCAACCGGTATCGCAATTCTCAGGAACCGCTGGACGATCTGCTGCAGGTCGCCGACCTCGGTCTGATCAAGGCCTTGCAGGGCTACGACCCCGACCGACCGAACGGGTTCGTCGCCTACGCGGTGCCGACCATCGTCGGCGAGCTCAAGCGCCACTTCCGGGATCGGGTCTGGAACCTCCGACTCCCCCGCCCCCTGCAGGAGTCGACGCTCAAGGTGGAGTCCGCTACGGACTGCCTCACCGAGCGGCTCGGCCACTCACCGGACGTCGCCGACCTCGCCGCCGCGACCGGGCTGTCGGGCGAGGAGGTCGAGGAAGCGCTCGTCGCTCGCGTCGAGCGCTGGACCTCGTCGTTTGACGCCCCGATCGGCGAGGAGAACGACGGTGTCACCGTTGCCGAACGGGTCGGCGCGCTCGAGCCGGGATACGACCGGGTCGAGTCCGATCTCGCCTGCTCGGCCGCGACCCTGACGGAGTCCGAGGAAGCGACGGTCCGGTTGCGGTTCGGCGTCGGCATGACCCAGGCCGACATCGGCGACCGGCTGGGCTGCTCGCAAATGCAAGTCTCGCGGATTTCGCGTGCCGGCCTCTCGAAGCTGCTCGCAGCCGTTCGCGGTGACGAGGCGGATTCGGTCGCCGCCTGAGACTCGTAGCGGGAACATTGTCCTTGACCACGCACCCCAACACGAGCGCGCCCCGCGAGGGGATCCTGGGTGCGATCGGTGGGACACCGCTGATCAGTCTGCGTCGCTACGCCGAGCGCCGCGACATCGAGCTCTGGGCGAAGCTCGAGGCCGCGAACCCGGCCGGGAGCTCGAAAGACAGGTCCGCGGCGCGGTTGGTCTTCGACGCGATCGAACGAGGTGAGATCGGTCCCGGAACCACCGTGGTGGAATCGACCTCCGGCAACCTCGGGGTCGGCCTGGCGCAAGTCTGCCGCTACCTCGACCTGCCGTTGATCTGCGTGGTCGATAGCCGGACCCACGAGCTCAATCTCCGCACCATGCGCGCCTTCGGCGCCGAGGTCCGGGTCGTCGATCGAGAGCAGGCTGGCGGCCGGGACCTGCTTGCCGTGCGGCTCGAGGTGGTTCGAGACCTGATCGCGACGACCGACGGCGCCTACTGGCCGAACCAGTACGAGAACGGCTCCAGCCCGGCCGCTCACGCCAACGGCACGATGCGTGAGATCGACGAGGCTCTCAACGGACGGCTCGACTACCTGTTCGTCGCGACCAGCACGACCGGAACACTGCGTGGGTGCTGCGACTACCTCGATCGCCAAGGCCGGGACACCCGCGTCGTTGCAGTTGACGCCGTCGGCAGCGTCCTGTTCGGCGGCGAGCGCTCCGAGCGACGGCTTCCCGGCTTTGGAGCGGGCGTCGCCACCGGGCTCTCGAAGCGAGCCTGGTTCGACCGCTTGGCGAGGATCGACGATCTCGCCTGCGTGATCGGCTGCCGCCGGCTCGTCGATCGCGAAGCCCTCTTCGTCGGCGCGTCCTCGGGCGCGGTCGCCGCCGCGTTCGATTCCCTCGCCGACGCGATCGAGCCGGGCAGCCGCTGCGCGCTGATTCTCGCCGACGGCGGGGCCGGCTATCTCGACACCGTCTACAGCGACGAGTGGGTCGAGGCGGAGCTCGGACTCGAAGCCGGGCGGGTCGCCGAGCTCGTCTCCGGAAGCGCCGGTCGCCGCCCGGTTGAGGCGTGACAAGGGGACCGCGTGAGCGCCTGCGGGTCGCGATCGTCGGCGGGGGCCCGAAGGGCCTGTACGCACTCGAGCGGCTGCTCGCTCACGCGGCCGAGGCGGACGCCCACCTCGACGTCGCCCTGTTCGACCCGGCCGAGCGCCCCGGGGCGGGGCCCAACTACGCCCCCGATCTGCCGGGGTACCTGCTGATGAACTTCGCCGCGGAACAGATCGACATGTGGCCGCGGCGGGGTGCTCCCGCTCCAGTCGGCAGTTGCCCAACTTTCTCGGAGTGGCGCGATCCCGCCGACCCTCGTTCGCAGACACGCTATCCGGCCCGAGCTTCGGTTGGCCGCTACCTCGCCGAGGGCCTCGCGCACCTGCTCGCAACGGCCCCGGCTGCGGTCCGGATCGACCATCGCCGCTCGCGGATCGAGAGCTTGACCCGCGATGATGGGAAGTGGATCACCGATTCCGGCCGCTTCCAGGAGGTGCTGCTGGCGCTCGGCCACGCGCAGCGATCGGAGTCGGGACTCGATCGCGACGCCATCGGCCGCGGAGTCAGGCTCGTGCCGGCGGTCTTCCCGGTGGCCGAGATGCTGGGCGAGGCCATGGTCCCTCCCCGCTCGCGGGTCGCGATCCGGGGGTTCGCGTTGACGATGATCGACGCCGCGTTGGCGCTCACCGAGGGACGAGGTGGGCGGTTTCGACGTGAACGCGGCGGCCCACGCCTGCGGTATCAGGACGGTGACTGCTCGCCGGCGGTGATCCTGCCGTTCTCGCGCAGCGGGCGGCCGATGCTGGCAAAGACCGGCCCGGAGTGGTCCCGAGAGCGCGACCTCGATCGCCTGCTCGGCCCGGCCTTGGACCGCGTCGCTCGCCTGCCGTCGCCGATCGACGTTCGCCGCGACCTCCTTCCGGCACTGGGCGCCGTCGCGGCCGAAGCGCTCGCTCGGCTGGGGTCCGCGAGCGACGAGGTAACGGCGCTCTCGCGCGGGCTCGAAGCCGCGACCGGGATCGAGCCGCCGCGCGCCGAACTCTCGGCGGCGGCCGAGCTCGCGCGTTCGGTCGCGATCGCTGCCGGGACCGAGCCGCCCGACCACCAATGGGCGCTGGGCCACGCGTGGCGCGCCACCTACCCGGCGATCGTCGCCCGTTTCGGCGCCGAGGGCCTCGAGCCCGAGCAGTGGCCGGCGTTCCGGCGCTTGGCGACGCGGATGGAACGGATCGCCTTCGGACCACCGCCGATCAACGCCGCGAAGCTCGCGGCGCTGATCGACGCCGGGGTGGTCGACCCTTCTCTCAGTCGCGGGCGACTCGACCTGCGGTCGGAATCGACCTGGTTGGCGCAGCCGGGCGGGGAGCATCGCGTCGACGTCGTCATCGACGCCGTGCTCCCCGGGCCCGGGGCCGTCGGGCTCGCCCAGCCTCCGATTCCGGGCCTGCTCGCGGACGGCCTTGTCCGGGTCGCGACCGGGCGCCGCGGATTGGAGCTCACTCCGGAGATCGTCTGCGTCGGTGCGGGCGGCGACCCGACGCCCGGGCTCGCCGCGATCGGCCGGCCGACCGAGGACTGGGTAATCGGCAACGACACCCTGAGCCGAACCGTTCACGACGAGCCCGATCGCTGGGCGAGGCGCGTCGTCGAAAGCGCGGTCGGCGGATGAGCGACCCGCTTTCAGGATGCGTGGGAGTCGAGCCCCTACGCGGGCGGCTCGAGCCGTGGCAGCTCGAGGTCGCCGCCGACCCCGCCCGGCTGGCGGCGCTGCTCGCCGAGCATGGGTCCCCGATCAATCTCCTCAACCCCGAGCCGATGGCGCGCAACATCGACGGACTCAGGGCCGCGGCGCGCGAGCACGGCCTCGAGCTCGAGGTGTTCTTCGCCCGCAAGGCGAACAAGGGCCTCTGCTTCGTCGAGCGCGCGCGAGAACTGGATGTCGGGGTCGACGTCGCCAGCGAGAACGAGCTTCGCCAGGCCCTCGATTGCGGCGTCGCGCCGGCGAAGCTGATCGTCACCGCGGCGGTGAAGCCGAGTTCCCTGCTCGAGCTCTGCGTCGATGTCGGCGTCACCGTGGCGATCGACAACGAGGATGAGCTCGACCAGCTGACCGCGTGCGCGCGGCCGGAGGGACCGACGCCGCTCGCGATGCGCCTCGCTCCGCAGCGGGGGACAACGCGATTCGGGATCAGCGCCGTCGGCATCCTCGACCTGGTCGACCGCGGACGGATCGACGCGTTCGAGCTCGCGGGGATCCATTTCCACCTCGACGGCTACCGGCCCGGGGACCGGGTCGCGGCGTTCGCCGAGGCGATCTGGCTGGTCGACCGGTTGGCCGAACGCGACCGCCCGATCGGATTCCTCGACATGGGCGGCGGGATCCCGATGAGCTACCTCGACTCGGCCGCGGAATGGGAGTCGTTCTGGAGTGCCCACGAGGATGGTCTGCTCGGTCGGCGCCCGCCGTTGACCTTCGACGGCCACGGTCTCGGGCTGCGCGTCGACGACGGCCAGCCCCGGGGCTCGCGAGCCGTGTATCCGTTCCACCAGTCACCGGTCGGCGGCGCCTGGATCGAGGAGGTGCTCTCGGCTCCGCTCCCGGATGCCGGCGCGGACAGCGTCGCCACGGCGCTCACCGAGCGCGGGCTGCGGCTGCATTGCGAGCCGGGACGAAGCGCTCTCGACGGCTGCGGGGCGACGGCTGCGAGGGTCGAGTTCCGAAAGCAGCGAGCCGACGGCACCTGGCTGATCGGCTTGGCGATGAACCGCACCCAGTGTCGCTCGACCTCGGACGACTTCCTCGTCGACCCCCTCCTCGTTCGTCCGGACTCCGCCGGCGAGCCGACCGAACCGATGGAGGGCTACCTGGTCGGCGCCTACTGCATCGAGCGCGAGCTGATCACCTGGCGAAGGCTTCGATTCCCGAACGGAGTCGCGGTCGGCGACGTGATCCTGTTCGTCAACACGGCCGGCTACCAGATGCACATCCTCGAGAGCGCCTCACATCAGATCCCGCTGGCGAGGAACGTCGTCGTCGGTCGCGGCGAGGTGGCGCTCGACCCGATCGAGGCTCAAGGATGAGTGTCCCCGAGACCGCCAGGGTGCTCCTGTGCTGGGAAGCGGCCGAGGTGAACTCGTGGAACCCGGTGCTTGCCCGGCGCCTGAGAGCCGATGGCTTCGAGGTCACCGAGGTCCACGACCTTGACCAGCTGCGCGCCCTCGACCTCACCGACTTCGACGTCTGCCTACCGCGATTTCGCGCCTGCGCGGCCCACATGGTTTGCGTCGACGAGCTCCTCGTCGATTCCGGTCTGCCGATGGTCAACTCGCGCTCGACGAGGCGACGATGCGAGGACAAGGGCCTCGCCCACCTGGCCTTCGAGCGCCACGACATCCCCCAGCCGCCGTCGTTCGTACTCAGCGCTGACGGGATCGCGGATCGCGCGGCTCAGTGGTCCGGCGAAACGCTGCTCAAGCCCTTGTCGGGCAGCCGCGGCGACGGGATCGAGATCTTGCCGAGCATGGAAGCCGCGATCGAGCGCGGGATCCAGCGCCGAGAGGACCTCGTGGTCCAGCGGATGATCTGGCCGGCGCGCAGCTGGCGGGTGATCGTCGGGCGCTCCTGCGGGGTCGTCGACCCCTACTGGCGCCGCCCGGCGCGATCGGACGATCGGGTGCTCAGCATCTCGACGGGGGCCAGCATCGTCCGCGATCCGCTCTCGGACTCGGCGAGCCGGATCGCGGAGCGGATGCTCGATGCGGTCGACGGCGATCTGCTCGCCGTCGATCTGCTCGAGGCCGACGGGCAGACCTACGCGCTCGAGATCAATCACAACTTCGACGCCCACGGCGGCTCGCGGCCGGCGGTCGACGCCTTCCGGATCGAGATCTCGGCGGCTCGGCAGCGCCTCCGTTTTCGACCTCACAACGCGGGTAGACCGGCCCGGTCCCCGATCCTCTGAGGTGATTCCATGATCCTGCGCATCGACCGCCACGCCGCCGAGCTCCCGCCCCCTTCCGATCCCGACCCGAAGGGTGCCGCCTGCGTCCAGGAGTTGCTCGGGGGCAAGTACGGCGAGATGTCGACGCTGATGAACTACACGTTCCAGTCGTTCAACTTCCGCAACCGCCAGGGCGCGCGGCCGTTCTACGACCTGGTCGCGAACATCGCGGCCGAGGAGTTCGGCCACATCGAGCTCGTCTCGGCGGCGATCAACACGATGCTCACCGATCCGTCGAAGGCGACCGAGACGGCGCCGGCCGAGGTCGACGACGCCGACTTCCGCAACCCCCAGCACTTCATCGCCGGCGGCCGTGCGGCGCTTCCGCAGGACTCGAACGGCAACCCCTGGAACGGTGATTACGTCCACGCCTCCGGCGACCTGGTCGAGGATCTCACCCACAACTTCTTCCTCGAGACGGGGGCGCGCAACAACAAGCTCAAGGTCTACGAGATGTGCGACCACCCGGCCGCGAGAGCGCTGACGGGCTACCTGCTGTGCCGTGGTGGCGTCCATCAGATCGCCTACGCCCGAGCGCTCGAGCACCTCACCGGCGCCGACCTGATGAAGCTGTTCCCGAGCCCCCGGATCCCGACCGACAAGATCCCGGAGTGCCAGCCGCACATCGAGCGCGGCGAACACCGCAAGCTCTATCGATTCTCGCTCAGCGACTACCTGGAGCTGAGCGCGGTCTTCAACGGGCCGCACCCGGAGACCGGCGAGGAGCTCGAGGTCGTCAACGAGGCGCCCGAGGGCGTACCGCCGATGGACCTTCCCTCCCAGCCCGACGTCTTCGCACCCGACTACGCACCCGAGGAGATCGCCGAGATCGCGGCGAAGCTGCGCACCGAGGCTGGGATGTCGGAGCAGCCCAGCGGCGTGGTCGCCAACAACGGAGGCAGCGACACAGAGGGCGTCATCGACAAGGTCAAGGACGCGGTCAGCTGATCGGCGCCCGCGACCTGACGGCCCGCGACCCGGAGTGCTGATGCGAGCCCTGATCATCAACTGCACCCTCAAGCCGTCCCCGGCGACGTCGAACACCGCGGCGCTCGCGGCGGTCGTCGAGGAGGCGCTGCGCGAGCACGGCGTGGAGACCGAGGCGGTCCGCGCCGTCGACCACGCGATCAAGCCCGGGGTCGAGTCGGTAATGGGCGAAGGCGACGAGTGGCCTGGGATCCGGGAGAAGCTGCTCACCAGCGAGATCCTTGTGATCGCCACGCCAACCTGGCTCGGACGCCCGGCAAGCGTCACCCAGCGGGTGCTCGAGCGCATGGACGCACTGATCGCCGAGACCGACGACGACGGGCGTCCGCTCGCCTACAACCGGGTCGCGGGCGTGGTGGTGACAGGGAACGAGGACGGCGCCCACCACGTGATCTCCGAGGTCGCCGGGGCCTTGATCGACATCGGCTACACGATCCCCGCCCAGGCGTGGACGTACTGGAACAAGGGCCCGGGCCCCGGCGACGACTATCTCGACGCCGACGACGACGAGGGCAAGGAGTGGTCGCGGACCACCGGGCGGGCAGCCGCTCAGAACCTGGTCGGCGTGGCGAGGGCGCTGGCGCAGGAGCCGCTCGGGCCGCCACCGAGCTGAGCTCGCAGGCCGCCCGCCTTGCGTCAGCCTTCGGTGGTCAACCGCACGCGTAGCGTGACGACGATTGATTTGGCCTCACCCGAGTCGTCAGCCGCCTTTCGAAGCTCGTCGCGAATCGCCGTGGCGTGCTGCTTCCAGGATTTGTCGTTGCTCAGGTCGCCAGGCGACAGCTCGATCGTCTCCGCCTCGAGCTCAAGATCCTGCTGCCGAGGCGGGAGCGGGTGGGCGAGCTCGAATCGGCGACGGGTCGCCTTGTCCAGGTGGGCTCGAGCCTCCGAGCGGTCCTCATCGGTCGGCGCACCGGACAGCAGGCGCTCGCGGAGGTCGCCTGTGCCGTCGCCCCCGCCAAGGGCTTCCGCGAGCGAACGGTCGTAAGCCGTGGGCTCGTGAGTCACGTGTGCCGCTAGCTCTTCTTCGATGATTTCTTGCCGCCCTCGCGGCCCGCGGCGCGCTTTTGCGACTTCGAGCCGCCCGACCCCTTACCACTCTTCTTGCCGCCCTTGCTCGAGGCGTCCGGCGAGTTGGCGATGGAGGCGGCGCGCTGCTTGCTCATGCCCTTCTTGCGCAGGCCCTCGTACTGCTTGTCGTCCTTGACGCTCGGGCCGTGGTCCTTGGCCATCAGTCGAGCCTCGCCTTGAGCAGCTTCTTGCCCTCCTCGCCGCCCCTGCGGCTGTGCTCCTCCTTCGTTCCGGTGACCGCACCCGTCTCTGCGCTCATCTGACTCCTCCTCGATGTGGAATGAGGTCGGGCAGGTGGCTACCCGGCTGGTGACGCTGCAATCGTTGTCGGGGCTTCAACATCAGCCGGTCGCGTCCGCCGCGACGACAACGGACCGCTCGAGATCCACCTCCCGAACCCGCGGCACTGGATCAGCTCGCGGTCAACGATCGCCGTCTCGGTCCTGCCGGTGTCGAGCCGCAGATTGTCGCGGTGCCGCGGCCGTCGATCACGATCCCCATGTTCAGGCGATGCCCGTCTGGGTGTCCGCCGAAACGGCGAGATAGCAGCACAAATGGCGTTCACGGGGGCGGTTGCCGCCCATGTTGGGCTCTCGGCGAGTACCGCCGTATCAGCTCCATCGCTAGTCGGATGACAGAACTAGCTGATTTGCAGACCTTTTTAGTCGGGGCGAAAGGTGAAATCCGCCCGACAAACGGCGCAGTCAAGCGGCCCCTCGCCAAAGCGCCTACCGGTTCAGCTACCAGTCTCGATCGAACTCAACCGGAACGCCGCTAGTAGCCGCTCGCGCGCCGCCTCCTTCGACGGGTGCCCGTAGCGCGACATGACGAGGGCGCCGCCGTCCTCGTGGCCGAGCTGGACCGATACGGCGAAGTGATCCAGGCCCATCTCGAGCAGCTGCGTCGCGCAGAAGTGGCGAAGGTCATGCCAGCGGATGTCCTGCAGGCCTTGCTCGGCCCGCTCGGGTCCGATCCCGGAGGCCGCTCGCACCGCTCGCCAGTAGTAGTGGTGATTGCCCTTCTGGAGCGGCTCTCCGCGCGCCGTGTGAAAGACGAACGGGTCCGGCCTGCGCGGAACGTCGTCGAGGACTTGGGCTGGCGGCACGAGCACGATCCTGCGCTCACGACCGTTCTTAGGCGAGCCGATCGAGCCGTCGGTCTTGCGCGAGCGCCGGACCCACAAGATAGCTCGCCGTCGACGTCGTCCCACTGAAGTGCGTGGAGCTCGCCGGCGCGGATCCCGGTCCAAGCCGCGAACTGGATGGCCGCGCGGAACTCCGCGCCGTAACCGCCGAGCGCTGAGCAGGCTTCGAGGAGACGCCGGTACTCGTCGATGGTCGGCGGCTGGACCTCCTCGGTCTTATCCGTGACCGGGAGGCGCAGATTGGAGAACGGATTCGACTCGACGATCCCGACGTTGCGCGCGTCCTCGTACATCGTCCCGATGATCTTTGAGAGGTTCCGCGGGACGCCGAGAGCCCAGGTCCTGGCTGACAGCCGTTCTACCTCACCGAGCGGCGTTGCGCCGAACTCGGCGGCGAAACGGCGGGCGGCCTGCGCATAGAGCTGCCGGGTCGATGCCTGCGGCCGCGGCCACTCAGTCAGCCAGCGCTCGGCAAAGCTCGCGCACGTCTCGTTCGTCCGCCGAGCCTCGAGGCGGTCGCGGTGACGGTGCTCGGCTTCAAGCGCTTGCCGGCGAGTCGCCCAGGGCCCGCCGGGAACCCAGATGCTGGTTGCCACGAAGCTGGAACTTCGCGACCCACTGTCCCTTCCGCTTGAACGCGCTCACGCGATCCGGTCCTTTCCTCTCCCTGGGAATAGAACCAGCTGACCCCGACGCTCGCCACCGCGCAGGAAGGCTTCCACCTCGCTCAGCCGGTAGCGGTTCTGGCCACCGACGCGCATGGCCGGCAGGCGGAGGCGCTCGATCGTTCGGATCGAGCAACGGAGCTCAAGCGCCAGCTCGCGCTTCGTAAGCCAGGGCTCATGCTGAACCGTCGTCATCGCCCTGCCCTCCGCAACTCGGCCACTCGCACCCGATCCTCTGCAGCCACCGTCCTGATCGCGCACGTGAACGACCTGCTGGGTGGGGCTGGAGGGAGGACAGAGGTAGACGCACTGCTCCACGTCGTCGCGAGCGCGTCTCCACGCCCTCACGATCGTCTCCAGGCGCCACTTGGCCTTCGCCGTCAGCTCGACCTCGTAGACGACCAGGCCCTCGTCGGTGCGGACGGCGAGGTCGGGCCAGTGAAGGCGCGGATATCCGTTCATCGTCTCCCCGAGCTTCGCCGCGCCGATCGGCTTGCCGTGAGCTGCGCCTGGAAGCGCAGCTCGCGCTCGGTCAGGAGCCGCTCGGCCCCGTAACGGCGCTTGAGCTCGATCGCGACGTCGGCGCAGGCGAGCCAGTGGTCGACCTCGCCGATCCGGATCGTCGGCCGCCTGAGCGCGAGGCCGGCGTAGGTGATCCCGTCGCGGGTGGCGCTGATCAGGGTCGGATCGCCGATCGCCGTCTGCGTCCGCTCCAGGAGGCCGAACTCGACCAGCCGCCTCACCAACTCGTAGGCCATCGACCTGCCGACGCTCGAACCGCCTGCCGATCTGCTCGACGGACACCGCCCCCAGCCGCGCGACCCAGCTCACGATCTCGCGCTCGCGGCTCAACTCAACCGCTCCCTTCATCTGTCCGAGCTTGAGCCATCTATTCCTAGTGCCATGAAAAGCCCAATAGTCCGGATAGACCTCCCCTACCTGCCTCTCGCCCGCATCGCCACCAGCTCCTCTTTTAGCCGGGTCTGACCCCCCGAACTCACGTCTATCGTGGGGGCGGGGGGTCAGACCCGGCGAGGGCCCGTGCGGCCGATGGCGATGCGGGCGGGGGGTGGATTTGAGATCCGGACCCCAATCCGGGCCTGGGTCCGATCCCGAAGCCCGTTCCTTTCCCCCCTCGAACCCCGTCTGAGGCCTCGGCACGCTCGCCCAACCGCTGGAAGTGCTCGCCGCCGACCTATCCCCACCGGCGCCGATCGCTTCCCGAACTCTCCTTCTCGCTTTCATTGCCCTTGACCTCCACCACCTAGTCCCGCAACGCCCGGAAAGTCCACCGCCAATCTCGGTCCTTTACGCCTCAAGCGAAGCCGCAGCCGACCCCGTCACCTCCGTTTGAAGAGGGGGCGGGGTCGGCTGCGGCGGAGCGCCCGATCCCGCGTGGCCAAGCCGCTCGGGCGGGCAGACCCCCGGACGGCGAGTCCGGGGGTAATTCCGGGGGAGAAAACGCATACTCCGCATGGGAAGCGATACTTCTCGCGATGGGCCCGATCGACCGAGCGCAACTCCTTCTTTCTGCTCAGCGCGGGCTCCTCGGAGTGGCTGGTCCGGGCTTGCTCAGAGCGTGCATCGCTCTCCGCGAGAGCAGCACGGTGATCCTCACCTTCTTTGTGCGGCCTGATATTGCAGACGACGAACGGGAAGAGCTGGACTCCGACACGGCCACTCAGGTCATCGCAGACTGTCCTGCGGGCGTCCGTTTGGATGTCCGCTTTGTGGAAGTCGATCTCGAATCGCCCGCGTACGTGCGGGATCAGGGCGATTGGTTCTTCCTTCGGCGTGAGCTCGGAGCTCGGGCGAGCGTGCTCCAGCCGGAGGAGTAAGCACCGTCGATCCACGGATCGTCGCGCTTTGCACGAGAACGGAAACGCCGTGCATGGAAAGCGCAACCTTCCACGGCCTCGGTTAGCGTCGCGGCATGCGGCCCACACGAGGCATGCGCTCTCCGGGCGAAGCCGAGCACGGCCTAGGTCCGGTCTATTTTGATCGAGGTCCGTCCTGACGCGACAGGCCCCTGGTTCACGGTGACCCACGTCGGCGATCAGTTGTTGGTCTGGTGGGCGGCCGGATACGCGAACGCTGCCGCAGAGGAGGTTCGGGAATCGACCGTTTATGCAGAGGTCCGCGCGGTGCCTGCCTGGTCCGATTACGTCGTGACCGTTGCTGAGACCGCGGCGTCGGACCCGTGGAGGCTTCGCGCCGAAGCCATTGATGCACGCGCTCGCCCCGTCGCAGAGCGACGCGCTGCCACGACAGACTTCGCGAGCCGCATCGCGCAGAATGAGGATCTGCGGCTCACTCCGGCGAAGTAGCGCTTTGGACGAAAGGCGTAAGACTGGTTCGCGGCGATCCGCCGCTTTCGGAGTTCCGCACCCAGTTCTCGATAGCAGGCGTCCGCCCGTCTCCTCGCCATGTGGACGACCGTACGGGCGACACCCTCGCCATTTCACCTGCCACGCGCCAAAGTCAGCCCAAGGGATTAGTGCACGCCACGGTGTGCACCCCTGGCACAGTCAGGCGAGGCCGGCGATTTTCGGCACGAGGTCGGCGGGCCTCGGCAGCGTCGCGATCTCGTCGGCCACCTCGGAGGCGGCCCGGCCCAGCCCCGGGTCGGTGAGCAGGCGGTCGATCAGCTCCGCGTCCACCTGATCCGGCTCCGAACGCAGACCGAGCCCGCGCCGCGCCACGGCGTCCGCGTTCATGTGCTGGTCGGCGCCGTGCGGCAGCACGAGTTGCGTGACTCCGGCGTCGATCGCGGTCAGCGTCGAGCCGGCCCCGCCGTGGTGCACCAGCGCCGCGCAGGTCGGCAGCAGCGCGGACAGCGGCACCCACCCGGCCGCCCGCACGTTGTCCGGCAGTTCTCCCAGTGGCGACGGGTCCGCGTCGCCGAGGGCGAGTACGAACTCGGCGTCCAGATGCCGTGCCACGTCGACGAGTTTGGTCAACGACGTGAGCGCGCCGACCTGGGTCAGCACCGTGCCGAGTGTCACCGCGACGCGCGGGCGCGCGGGCCGTTCGAGCACCCACTCGGGCAGCACGCCGCCTCCGTTGTACGGCACGTACCGCATCGGCCAGCCGCGCACCGGCCGGTCGACCATGCTCGGCGGCGCCACGTCGATCGACTCGCGCACCTCGGGAAACCCTTGCACGCCATGCCGTTCGCGTTCCTCGACCATCTTCTTGAAGATCGCCTCGGTCATCGACGCCTCGTCGGCGAACCCGAAGCCGTGCGACACGGCCGGCACGCCGAGCTTCGCGGCGACCAGCGGCCCGGTGCCCTCCATCGACGAGTACACGACCACGTCCGGCCGCCACGATTCGGCCGCCGACACGGTCAGGTCCACCGACACGCCGGACAACTTGGCGAAGATCGCGCCGACGAACTCCAACCCCTTCTCGGTGTCGACGTCAGTGCTGTAGTCGAACTCCTCGGGTTGCTCGCTGGCCGCCTGCTGGAACACCGCGCCGATGTCGACACCCGGCGCGGTGTCCACGACGTGCAGGCCGGCGTTCGCGGCCTCCTTGCCGCCCGCGGTCGCCACCAGCACCTCGTGGCCGGCGGCACGCAGCGCGTGTGCTAGCGAGATCGTCGGGAACACATGGCCAAGACCGGGGGAGGTCGCGAAGAGTGCGCGCACGATTCCCATTTAACACGCGATCCCCGCCGACCGCCCCGACTGGATTCCGCCTGACGCGGCGGAGTAGCGCTTTGGACGAGGAGTGCTACTCGCGAACTCGATCCGCCGGGGCCGGTCGGCATCATCAACGCGGTGCCCACGCCGAATCCGTCGCACAAGACTCAGCTCTTACTGGTGAATGTGTTGACCGGCTGGACCCTGCGCGAGATCGACGAACTGTTCATCGGCAACGGTCTCACGGAAACTGCTGAGTACGACGAGCGGCGCTGGCCGATCGGCACAAGTGAGCGACGAAGCGCAGCTGCGTCCTACTTAGCCGCGATTGATCTCCGAGACGCGCACCAGCGGGTTGGACTCCTGCGGGTTTACGCGGACGTGCTTCGCACAACCGACGAAGACTCGGCCGAGCGCCTCGCTCAGCTCCTCGAGGAGGATGGCGTCGGATTTCAGTCACCCACGCGCATCGCCGCCGATGACCTGAAACTGCCCGAGGGAGGCGGGAGGCTTGCTGCCGCCCTTCCGGACTTCTCCTCTATCGCCGATCCGGACGTTCTTCGCGAACACGCCGAGCGGATCCAACGCGCGTCGGTCGCCGGCGATGCGCCGGACGCGATCCTTGCGGCGCGGGAGCTCCTGGAGAGCACCTGCAAGCTGATCTGCGAAGCCCACGGCGTGACGGTGCCGAAGTCTCCAAACCTCGGCGAGCTCTACAAGCTCGCGGCGAAGCCGCTCGGCCTCGAAGCTGGCGACGTCCCCGAAACCGATTCAGGAGCGAAGGCCGCCCGGAAGGTTCTCTCCGGTCTTGTGCGGGTCGCCGATGGACTCGGTGATCTACGAACTCGCCTAGGTCGAGGTCATGGCCAGACCGAGCGCAGTCCGGCACGACAACGACACGCTGACCTGGCGACGGGAGCCGCGGCCACTTTGACGATCTTTCTGCTTGACACCTGGCGGGATCGGCAGGCACGCGACGAGTAGTCGAAATGCGTCGCTTTTCGTCCGAAGCGCCACTTTCCGCCGAGGCCACTGGCGGAACGGAGAGTCTCATGGTCTTCGCGCAATGCGATAACCGCCTCGGCGCGCAATGCGCCGGGAGCCCAGCCCTGGGTCGGCGCGCGCTACGGCCCGGCCGAGCCCTGGATCCGCCAGTCCGTCCCGTCGAAGCGATACCAGGCAACGAGCGCGTCGCCATCGGCGTCGACCCCGACCCGGGGCTCGTACGCGGCGCCCTCCCCGGCCCCAGAGAGAGTTTGCACGGCGCTCAGGGCGCCGGCGGCGGAGCGCGCGCGGGCCTGGACCCGGTTGTACGCCCCGTCGGAGCGATCCCAGGTGAACACCGCGTCGCCGTCGGCGTCAACCGCGACCTGGGGACTGGACGCGTCCTGTCCGGCCAAGGAGAGTGTCTGCACGGTGCTCAGGGCGCCGCCGGCTGAGAGCGCCCGGGCCTGGGCGCGGTTGTTGCTGCCGTGGAAGCGCATCCAGGTGAAGACCGCGTCGCCGTCGGCGTCAACCGCGACCTGGGGGAGCTCCGCGCTCTGCCCGGCGCCCGAGAGGGTCTGCACGGCGCTCAGGGCGCCGGCGGCCGAGCGCGCCCGGGCCTGGACCCGGTAGTCCTCCCCGTCGAAGCGGGTCCAGGTGAACACCGCATCGCCATCCGCATTGACCGCGACCTCGGGGTCCCACGCGTTCTGGCCGGTTTCGGAGAGGGTCTGCACGGCGCTCAGGGCGCCGGCGGCGGAGCGCGCGCGGGCCTGGACGCGGAGGTTCCTCCCGTCGAAGCGGTACCAGGTGAACACCGCGTCGCCGTCGGCGTCGACCGCGACCTCGGGGTACCGCGCGTTACTACCGGAGAGGGTCTGCACGGCGCTCAGGGCGCCGCCGGCGGAGCGCGCGCGGGCCTGGACCCGGTAGGACGCCCCGTCGGACCGCCACCAGGTGAACACCGCGTCGCCATCGGCGTCGACCGCGACCTGGGGGGCGAACGCGTCCTGGCCGGCCGCGGAGAGGGTCTGCACGGCGCTCAGGACGCCGCCGGCGGAGCGCGCCCGGGCCTGGACCCGGTAGTCCGCCCCGTCGAGGCGCCGCCAGGTGAAGACCGCATCGCCGTCGGCGTCGACCGCGACCTCGGGCTCGAACACGTCCTCCCCGGCCCGCGAGAGGGTCTGTACGGCGCTCAGGGCGCCGGCGGCCGATTGCGCCCGTGCCTGGACCCGGTAGTGCTCCCCGTCGAAGCGGGTCCAGGTGAACACCGCGTCGCCGTCGGCGTTGACCGCGACCTCGACGCTGACCGCATCGTGCCCGGCGTGGGAGAGGTTGACCGGCGTGGTCCATGCGGCCCTGGCGAGCGTCGCAACCGAGAGCCCCACCACGAGCAGCCCGCAGAGCAGGACCGAAAACCTCGCCCAACCCGCCTTCAAACCGCCTCCTCGATGCGCCTAGATTCCTCTACCGGGCCGAAGAACCCTGACAGTGTGAGGAGTCTAGGTGATCCGCGGTCGATCTTGAGCGAGGGATGTGGGGCCCGGCGGCACTCCTGCTAGGCCGTCCCAGGCGCGCAAGCGGTGCCGTAGGCGCGCTCCCTCGCGGAGGCTGTCGCATGACGGTCGCGTGGAACCGCCACTCCGACGCCGGTTCACCACTCTTGTGCGGCGGAGATGTTCGGTAACGGCGCGAGCCCAGATCGACCGAGGCTCTGTTACCTGTTCCTAGGAGGGTCGAGACCGGCTCTCAAATGCTCGGTCGGGGTTTGTGCGAAAGGTCATGTGGAAGCAGAGTTGCACTTCCCATGCGGAGCGTGCCTTTTCGCCGGCTACCACTTCGCCCGTGCCTACCACGGCCCCGGCTACCACCCAGCTACCAGTAAGGACGAGAATCGGCGGACTTCGGGCTCAGGCGACCGTTCCGGCAAGGCGAGAGGAACGGCCTCAAACCCAGTGATCATCGGGCCTCGTCGCGATCCGTCGCGACGTGCCGGATTTCCTTACCAATCGGGGCGACTGGATTTGAACCAGCGACCGCCCGGCCCCCAGCCGGGTGCGCTACCAGACTGCGCCACGCCCCGTGACTGGTGCGGATGTTACGGAAGCGTGCCGTCTTTGTGCCAAGGCTGAGATGCCTCTTGGGACGCGTGCGTGCGGGCCGATTTCGCTGTCCGGACGCCGTGGTTCGGTGGACCCATGGTCCGAGTGCTCCTAACCGAGGGATAAGAGCCGAGAAAGAGCGGGCGACCAGGCTCGAACTGGCTCTTTGAGCTTGGAAGGCTCACGTGCAACCGTTAACACCTCGCCCGCGTGGGCTCGATCATAGGACCCGCGCGAGGCCGTGGACGGCCAGGTAGGCGCCGAGTCAGCCGACGCGGAGGCCGAAGTCCGTGGTGTAGATCCCGCCCGGGTCGTGCCCGGCCTCGGGAGTGCCCTCGGTGAACCCCACCCCGACCTCGCGGAAGCTGCCGTTGAGGATGTTCTCGCGGTGCGGCGGGCTGTGCATCCAGGCGTCGACGATCGCCCGCGGCGTGCCCCAGCTCTCCAGACCCCAGGCGATGTTCTCGCCGTAGGCCCAGCGCGCCAGGCCGCCGCCGAGGTAGCCGACGTCCTGGAGCCGCTTCTCGAGCTCGTTCTCGCCGGAGCAGGCGTGGTCGAAGCAGCCGGTGCCGTCCATGCGCCGGTTGTGGCGGTGAGCGGCCTTGGCGAGCTTGCGGTCGGGCTGCAGGTTGCGGAGGCCGGCGCGATCGCGCTCCTGGTTGAGCAGGCAGAGGATCGTCCGGCCGGCCTGGTCGGAGCTCAGGTCGCCGGGCCGAGCGTCGCCGTAGCGGGCGCAGGCGCTTGCGGATGCGCTTGGAGTTGAAACCGAGGCCGCCCACGCCAGCAGCGCGATCGAAATCGCGGCCAACACCGTGCAGCGCGTCGTCTTTCCCAGCCTGATTGCCATCGCAGCCGGAATCGGCCCGCCGGCCGGCCACGGTTAGGCGCGCTCAGGTGAGTGGACGAATTAAGGAGTGCGGTCGCCGAAAACGACGGCGAAGGTGACGAATCCGGCGTCGCAACGGTCCTCGATCCGCTTGTGGACGATCCCGACGCCGATGTCGTGGAACCCCTTGTCGAGGATGTTGATGCGGTGGAAGCGGACGTCCAGCCACCCGGCGACCATCGCCTCCGCGCTCACCGCGCACCCGGTGTTCTCCGCGAAGCTCCAAGACGACGCGTTGGCGAAGTAGCCCGCCTGGCGCAGGCGCTCCTCGAGCTCGACCTCGCCCTGGCAGCGATGGGCGAGGCAGTCGGTCTCCACCATCGTCTTGGTGTGGCGCTGCGCGGCCTTCTGCAGCGCACGGCGACGGGAGAGCTTGCCGAACCCGTGCACGGCGCGCTCCTCGTTGATCAGGCAGCGGATCGACTTGCGCAGCTTGCGCCCCGCGGTGTCCGCGGCCGGGGCATCGGCGCCGGGGCACGACTCGGCTGCGCGTGCCCCCGACGCGCCGACCTCGGCGCCCGAGGCGATCGCGAACGTGGCGAACAGCGCGGCGGCGATCGCCGCGACGGTCGCGGCGGTCGCGAGCACGGATCGCAATGACGGCTTCTGCGTCTCGGTCATGGCCAGGGAGAAAGTAGCGCGCCCCTGCCGGCGCGCTCGAATCTGGAAACCATCGGGGGCGCCGGAGTTGCGCCCCGAACAGCGCGTCGCGGCATCGCGGCGGGACAGCGGGGGAGCCGGGATTCGAACCCGGATTCACGGTTTTGGAGACCGTGCGTGTAGCCATTGACTCACTCCCCCGGGCGGCGCAAGAGTCTAGATGCGGGCGGAGGGATTCGAACCCCCAAGCTCAGTGAGCACCGCCACCTAAAGACGGCGTGTATGCCAGTTCCACCACGCCCGCTGGGGAGCTTGATTCTAAGCTCGCCCGGCGCGCGGTTCCGGGCGCTTGCGCCCGTTGCGACGACCGTCGCGCGCTGCCGCTCCAACTCATATGCTTGCGGGAATGGAGGTAGCGACCGCGCGGCCGGGCTACGAGCTCTGGCGCCCGAACCGCGAGAAGGCCGAAGCGAAGACGATGAAGGCGGTGATCGCCTTCGTCCTGCTGGTCAGCGCAGGGCTGCTGATCGTGATCACGGTGGGGGGCTGGGAACGGCTCCTCGGGACCAGCGTCGCCGTGATGAGCCTGCTCTGGGCGGGGCTCTACATCCTCTTCGCCTTCCTGGTCATGCGCTGGTCGCGCGGGATCCTGCCGGTGGCCGCCGCGCTCGCGGTGATCCTCGCGATCTTCGCCGCAATCGCCGCGCCCGACTGGTTCGCGCGCTCCAAGGACGGCCTCGACTCGCCCGCCCTCCCCGAGGACCTGCTCGGGCTGCTGACCCTGATCGTCGTCCCGGTCCAGCTGATCCTGATCGTCGTCGCGATGATCGGCTTCAACCAGGAGTGGCACGTCGAGGAGGAGCGCCCGATCGGCGGCCGGCCCCTGCACGGCGAGAGCGACGACGCGGGCACCGCGCCGGCGCCCGCCTGAGCCCGCGCCGACTCAGAACAGCACGCCCTGCTCCTCGCGCGGCTCGAGCAGTCGCGGCCCGTCCTCGCGCACATCGTTGACCAGGTCCGAGACCTCGCGCGCGATCAGCGTCTTCTCCGGTGCCGGCGCGAGGAGCTCGAGGAGCTCCTCGCCCGAGCGCCCGGGGTCGAGCCACTCAGCCTCGGAACCGGGGTCCAGGATCACGGGCATCCGATCGTGGATCGGGCGGATGAGCTCGTTCGGCGGGCAGGTGACGATCGCGCAGCTGTGCAGGACGTCGTCGGTGTCCTTGCGCGACAGCGCCGCCCAGATGCCGGCAAACGCGAACAGCTCGCCGTCGGGCCGGCTCAGCCACACCGGCCGCTTGCCGCGCTCGTCCACCAGCCACTCGTAGAAGCCGTCGGCCGGGATCAGGCAGCGACGCTCCTGGAAGGCGTCGCGGAAGGCGGGCTGGCTCTGCAGGGTCTCGGCGCGGGCGTTGATCAGCGGCCGCCCCGACGCCTTCTCGGCCCAGCGGCCGGGCACGAGCCCCCAGCGCAGGCGGCCGAGGTCGCGCTCGCCGCCCTCGCGCCGGCGCACGGCGAGCACCGGGTCGGTGGGCGCGATGTTGTACCGGGGCTCGTCGGCAGCCTCGACCGACTCGAGCACGTCGAACCGCGCCCGCAGGCCCGCGGGATCGGGGTTGGTGAGCGTGTAGCGCCCGCACATGCGTCCCAGGTTAGTGACGCTTTCGGCCCATTCAGCCCGAATCGATCGTCAGAATGAGGGCGCGAGCGGCGGTGGCCAAACTGGCAAAGGCGGCGGCCTCAAAAGCCGCTGTGCGAAAGCACTTGTGGGTTCGAATCCCACCCGCCGCATCATCCGACTGGCGCATAACGCCGAACTATTGAGCGAAATGCGCCAGTCGCGCAGGAGGGCGGCGGCGGCGCCGTAGATAATCCGCCGCTCGTGGACGCGGCAGGGCGAATGGAGATCGTGCGCGAGCTGTGCTCGTTCGAGGGCCGGCTCACCGGCACCGACGCCGAGCGCCGGGCCGCCAACCGGCTGGCCGAGCGCCTGCGAGGCTTCGGGCGGCGGGTCGAGATCGAGCCGATCACGGTGCACCCGCAGGCACCGCTCGTCCACGCCGCCCACTGCCTGCTCGCGTTCGCCGGCAGCCTCGTCTCGATCTCCGTCCCGGCCCTCGGGTTCGGGCTCGTGCTGCTCGCAGCGACCTCGATGTACCTCGACCTCAACTACCGCGTCTACCTCGTTCGCCGGCTCTTCTTCCGCCGCGCCTCCCAGAACGTCGTCTCCCCCGGCCCGAACCCGAGCGCCGGCGCCAGGCTGCTGATCTGCGCCCACGTCGACGCCGCGCGCGGCGGCGCGGTCTACTCCCCGCGGCGCGCCCGCCGCGGGGCGCGGATCGCAGAGAGCTCGCCGGTGCCGCTCGGCCCCTTCCGGATCCTCTTCTGGTCGCTGGCGCTGCTCCTGCCGCTGCTCGGCGCGCGGATGGCGGGGCTCGACTCGAACCTGGTCTCGGTGCTCCAGCTCCTCCCCACCCTCGTCCTCCTCCTGGGCATCTTCGCCCTGGTCGAGATCGAGGTCTCCGACGTCGTCCCCGGCGCCAACGACAACGCCTCGGGCGTCGCCACCGCGATCTCGCTCGCCGGCGAGCTCGCCGCCGACCCGCCGCGCAACCTCGATGTCTGGGTCGTGCTCGACGGCGGCGAGGAGTGCCAGCAGGAGGGGATGCGCGCGTTCGTGCGCCGCCACCGGCGCGAGCTCGACCGCCGCACCACCTTCTTCCTCGCGATCGACTCGGTCGGTGGCGGCGATGTGCGCTTCGAGACCAGCGCCGGCTGGCTCGTCAGCTACGCGATGGACCGGAGGCTGATCGAGCTCTGCGGGGCGATCGCCGAGGCCGACGCCGAGGGCGAGGGCACCTACGGCGCCGCGCCGCTCGCCAACGGCTGGGCCGGCGACTCGATGCCCCCGCGGCTCGCGCGCATGCGCGCGATCGGGATCACCTGTCGCGACGCCAACGGCATCGTCGTCAACCGCCACCAACCGACCGACACGCCGGAGCACGTCGATCCCGAGGCCCTCGACCGCGCGCACGGATTCGCGCTCGAGCTCGTCCGCCGGCTCGACGCCGACCTCGGGCGCGCCGCGCCCGGCCGCTGATAGAAGTCATCCGGATGATCGAAGCGACGCCCGGCGAGCTGCTCTGGACGCCCTCCCCCGAGGTGGTCGAGCGCTCCAACCTGACCGCCTACGTGCGCCGGCTGGAAGCCGACCGGGGCCTCGGCTTCGGCGATGACTACGAAGCCCTGCGGCGCTGGTCGATCGACGAGCTCGAAGACTTCTGGGCGACGATCTGGGACGACTTCGGCGTCCGCGCCTCGGCGCCCTACGAGCGCGTCCTCGCCGGCCGCGACATGCCCGGCGCGCGCTGGTTCACCGGCGCCGAGCTCAACTACGCCGAGAATCTGCTCGCGGGCAAGCCCGGCGACCGGCTCGCGATCCAGCACGGGTCCGAGCTGCGCGAGCTCGGCTCGGTGACCTGGGGCGAGCTCCGCGAGCACGTCGCCCGCGCGGCCGCCGCTCTGCGCGAGCGCGGAATCGGGCGCGGCGACCGGGTCGTGGCCTACGTCCCGAACCTGCCCGAGGCGGTGATCGCCTTCCTCGCCACCGCATCGGTCGGCGCGATCTGGTCGAGCTGCTCGCCCGACTTCGGCGCCCGCTCGGTCATCGACCGGTTCGCGCAGATCGAGCCGAGGGTGCTCTTCTGCGTCGACGGCTACCGCTACAACGGCCGCGACTTCGATCGCCGCGAGGTCGTCGCCGGCCTGCTTGCCGAGATGCCCACGGTCGAGCACACCGTCGTCGTCGGCTACCTCGACCCCGAGCCGGACGTCTCGGAGCTGCGCGGCGCGATCGGCTGGGACGACTTCCTGTCCTCCGCCCCCGACCGCGAGCTCACCTTCGAGCAGGTCCCGTTCGACCATCCCCTCTGGGTCCTCTACTCCTCCGGCACCACGGGGCTGCCGAAGGCGATCGTCCAGGGCCACGGAGGGATCCTGCTCGAGCAGCTGAAGTCACACCACCTGCACGTCGACGCGCAGGCCGGCGACCGCGTCTTCTGGTTCACGACCACCGGCTGGATGATGTGGAACTTCCTCGTCGGGATCCTGCTCACCGACGCCTCGATCGTGCTCTACGACGGCAGCCCCGGCCACCCCGACATGGACGTCCTCTGGGACCTCGCCGCCGAGGCCGAGGTCACCTGCTTCGGCACCTCGGCCAGCTACGTCGCCGCCTGCATGAAGGACGGAGTCGAGCCCGGCGCCGGGCGCGACCTCTCCGCGCTGCGCGCCGTCGGGTCCACCGGGTCCCCGCTGGCGCCGGAGGGCTTCAGCTGGATCTACGAGCACGTCGGCGGCGACACCTGGCTCTTCTCCACCTCGGGCGGGACCGACGTCTGCACCGCCTTCGTCGGCGGCGTGCCCACCCTCCCGGTCTACGCCGGCGAGCTCCAGGGCCGCTCGCTCGGGGCCGCGATCGAGGCCTGGGACGAGAACGGCAAGCCCGTGGTCGACGAGGTCGGCGAGCTCGTGATCACCGAGCCCATGCCCTCGATGCCGGTCTTCTTCTGGGGCGACGACGACGGCTCGCGCTACCGCTCGTCGTACTTCGAGATGTACCCCGGCACCTGGCGCCACGGCGACTGGATCGAGATCACCTCCCGCGGGACGGCGATCATCTACGGGCGCTCGGACTCGACCATCAACCGCTCCGGCGTCCGCATGGGCACCTCGGAGATCTACCGCGCGGTCGCCGGCGTCGATGAGGTCGTCGACGCGCTCGTCGTCGACGTGCCGCGCCCCGGTACCGAGGGCTGGATGCCGCTGTTCGTGGTCCTCGCCGAGGGTGCGCAGCTCGACGACGACCTGGTCGCCGAGCTGCGGCGGCGGATCCGCGAGCAGTGCTCGCCGCGCCACGTCCCCGACCGCGTCTACGAGATCGCCGAGGTCCCGCGGACGCTCAGCGGCAAGGTGCTCGAGGTCCCGGTGAAGCGGATCCTCACCGGCACCCCGGCCGACCGCGCCGCCGCGCGCGACTCGCTCGCCAACCCGGCCGCGCTCGACTACTTCGTCGAGCTCGCCGCCGAGCTCGAGCGCGCTTAGTCCGCGCTGGTCGCGAGCTCGAGCGGCGGTCGCTCCTCGGCGACCTCGACCCGGTTGCGCCCCGCCGCCTTGGCTGCATACAGGGCCCGATCGGCGGCGGCGAACAGCTCCTCGCCGATGCTGCCGATGCCGGGCTTGTGGACGGCGATCCCGGCGCTGACTGTCAACCCCGGGCTGGCGGCCGAGAACTCGGACATCACCGCGATCCGCAGCCGCTCCGCGAGCGCTCTTCCGCCCGCCTCGTCGGCATCCGGGGCAACGATCGCGAACTCCTCGCCGCCGATCCGCGCGGCGACCTCGATCGAGCGTGTGACCTCGTCGAGGATCTTCGCCACCCGCCGCAGCGCGTCGTCGCCGGCCGGGTGGCCGAAGGCGTCGTTGTAGCGCTTGAAGTGGTCGAGGTCGAGGACCACCAGCGCCAGCGGTCGCCGTGTGCGCTCGGCCCGGGCCAGCTCGCGGCCGAACTCCTCGCGCAGGGCCCTGCGGTTCTCGAGCCCCGTCAGCGGATCGGTCCTCGCCTCGTCCTCGAGCCCGGAGACGACCGTCCGCACCTGCCCCGCGAGGCCGGCCATCACGAACGCGGCGACCGCCGCGGTCCCGGCCGCCATCGCCAGCTGGAGGCCGATCGGGACCGACGACGGGCCGACTATCTCGAGCGCGAGCCAGTACCCGCCGACCGCGATCGCGCCATGGACGGCCGTCGCCGACCGCGAGAGGTAGCCCGCCGCGGCGATCATCACCCATGCCAGGTACATCGCGTACGGCGCCGACGACTCCGGACCGCCGAAGCCGATCACCGCCACCACCAGGACCGTGCCGAGCGAGGGTGCGATGACCAGGAACCACCACGGCAGGCGATCGAACCCGACCAGCAACACGGTGGCGATCGCGAACGCCGCCACGGCGAGCGCCACCAGCGCCGCGCTCTCGCGCTCGGGTGAGCCCGGGAGCGCGAGCGTGAGCAGGAGGAGAATGCCCCCGAATCCGAACAGGTAGGCGAGCGTGCGGGCGACCGTGCCCCGCTCGCCAGGCATCCCGAGGTGGTGGTCGGGATCGCGCCAGTCGAGACGATAGGCCGCGGTCGACGCTATTCGTTTGAGCCGCTCAGCGGTCAGAGGCACTCCATCGCCTTGGCTTCCCCTTATCCGATTCCACCCTTACCCGCGAATCCGCCCTGGTACTCCCCACACGCAACACGTGACTTCCGTTCGAGGTGTACTACACGGCCGACATCGAGGCACACACGACGGCTCTCACGCCCGTTCGTAGGCCAGCCGCGTCCCGGCGGGCAGGAGCCGACCGGCGGCGATCTCCTCGCGCTCGGCCGGCTCGAGGTCCGGCCGCTCGGACTCGCGGGCGTGGTAGGCGGTGGGCACGTCCTCGAGCAGCCGAAACCGCGCCTCGAGCGCGATCCGCAGCTCAGCGACCGGGATCACCTCAGGGGCCGACTCGGGGCTCGTAGGGCGCCACAGGCCCTGCTCCGCGCACCACCGGCGCGCCGCGCCGTCGACGGCCTCGATCGCGAATTCGAAGATCACCAGGCGCGCGCCGGTCTCGAGCGTGTCCGCGAGCGTCTCGACCGCTCGCGCCAGGTCGTGGACGTGGTGCAGCGAGCGGACCGCGACCGCCGCGTCGAACGCCTCGCTCGCGTCGAGGTCCTCGAGCATGCCGCGGCGAAACCCCGGCTCGTCGGGCGCCTCGGGGTCGAGTCCGAGCGTCGCATAGCCCTTGGCGGCGAGCAGGCGGGTGGCGGCGCCGTCGCCGCAGCCGATGTCGAGGACGCGCGCCGGCGGCGCAGGCAGCCAGCGCTCGGCGAACGCGCAAAGCTCGTCGCTGAGGTGCCCCGCCCTCAACCCGTGCTTCCGACGAGGCCGAGCCGCGCGGCACGCTCGCGCGCCCTGGCGACGACCTCGTCCACGCCCTCGACCTCCCCGCCGCGCATGAGCACGCGCCCGGCGACCACGGTGGTGTCGACGATCGTCCCCGTGGCCGCGTACACGAGGCCCGCGTCGAGCGCCCCGAGCGCGAGCTCCGGGTCGTCGGAGCGCACGAGCAGGAAGTCGGCCGGCGCGCCGACGACGAGCCCCTTGCCGGCGAGCAGCGCCGAGCGTCGCCCGGCGGCGATCTCGAGCGTCTCGGACGCGGTCACCGCGGCCGGGTCGCGCGCCCGTTCCTTCTGCAGCAGAGCGAACGTCTTCGCCGAGGCGAGGAGGTCGAGCGAGTTGTTCGAGCCGGGGCCGTCGGTGCCGAGGCCGAGCTCGACGCCGACCTGGCGGGCCTCGGTGTAGGGAAACACACGGCCCACGGCGAGCTTCAGGTTCGCGACCGGGTTGGTGACCACCGTGGCGCCGCGGTCGGCGATCAGCTCGAGCTCCGAGCGATCGAGCCAGCAGCCGTGCGCGAGCACCGTTCGCGGCCCGAGCATGCCGAGGTCGTCGAGGTAGAACGCCGGCCGCTTGCCGTGCTCGGCGACCGAGCCCTTGACCTCGTCCTCGGTCTCGGAGAGGTGGATCTGCACCGGCACCCCGAGCTCGGTCGCCCGGTCGGCGATCCAGCGCAGTGAGGGCTCGGAGAGGGAGTAGATCGCGTGCGGGGCGAAGCCGGGGCGGGCGAGCTCGCCGTTGGCCTCGGCTACCCGGGCGACGCTGCGGTCCGCGTCGGCGCAGGCGCGCTCGGACTTCGCCGAGTCGCCGTCGTCGATCAGCGGCGACCCCACCACCGCCCGCACGCCCGCGTCCTCGACCGCCCTCGCGGTCGACTCGGCACGCCAATACATGTCCCAGAAGCAGGTCGTCCCCGTCCGGATCATCTCCGCGCACGCGAGCCGCGCGCCCCAGTAGACGTCCTCGTCGTCCATCCGCTTCTCGACCGGCCAGATGTGCTTCGTCAGCCACTCCATCAGCGGCAGGTCGTCGGCGTAGCCTCGAAACAGGGTCATCGCCGCATGTGTGTGCGCGTTCACCAGCCCGGGGACGAGCGCCATCCCGCCCGCGTCGAGGCGCTCGTCGCCGTCGGCGGGCGTGACCTCGGGGCCGAGCGCGGCGATCGCCCCGTCCTCGGCCCGCAGGCCGACCGCGACTCCGTCGAGCGTCGCATTGGTCACGGCCAGTCCCACTCGTCCAAGCGTATGCGAGTCTTCCGCCGTGCGTGAGGACGGCGTCCGAGACGACCTCGCCGAGGTGCTCGAGCGCCGGCGGCTGACCACGGACGAGGCGCGGCCGGAGGCGGTCGAGCGGCGCCACGCGGCCGGCGCCCGGACCGCGCGCGAGAACCTGGCCGATCTCGTCGACCCGGGGACCCTGGTCGAGTACGGCGGCCTGGCGATCGCCGCGCAACGCGGCCGCCGCGAGACCGCGGAGCTGATCGCCCGCACGCCCGCGGACGGCCTGATCGCCGGCACCGCGCGGATCAACGGCGAGCAGCACGGCGAGCGCGCCGCCTGCGCGGTGCTCTCTTACGACTACACCGTGCTCGCCGGCACCCAGGGCGCCACCGGCCACCGCAAGAAGGACCGCCTGTTCGAGCTGATCGAGCGCATGCGCCTGCCCACAGTGCTCCTGGCAGAGGGCGGCGGCGGCCGCCCGGGCGACACCGACTACGCGGTCGTCTCCGCTCTCGACACCCGCGCCTTCGCCCTCTGGGCGCGGCTCTCGGGGGTCGTGCCGCGGATCGCGATCGTGTCCGGCCGCTGCTTCGCCGGCAACGCGGTGCTCGCCGGCTCCGCCGACCTGATCGTCGCCACCGATACCACCGCCCTGGGGATGGGCGGCCCGGCGATGATCGAGGGCGGCGGATTGGGCTCCTTCGAGCCGGACGCGATCGGCCCGCTCGCCGTCCAGGCGCCGAACGGCGTCGTCGACGTCCCCGTCGCCGACGAGGCCGAGGCGGTCGCGGCGGCCAAGCGCCTGATCTCCTACTTCCAGGGGCCGCTCGGCGAGTGGGACGCGCCCGACCAGGCGCGGCTGCGCGACGTCGTCCCCGAGCGCCGCCGCCGCGCCTACGACGTCCGAGCCGCGGTCGAGGGCCTCGCCGACGCAGGCTCGGTCAGCTTCCTGCGCGAGGCGTTCGCCCCCGAGATGGTCACGGCCCTGGCGCGGATCGAGGGCCGCGCCGTGGGCGTGATCGCCAACAACCCGATCCGGCTCGCCGGGGCGATCACCAGCGACGGCGCCGACAAGGCCGCCCGGTTCCTCCAGCTCTGCGACTCCTTCGGGCTGCCGATCGTCTCGCTGATCGACACGCCGGGGATGATGGTCGGCCCCGAGGCCGAGGCGACCGGGCTCGTGCGCCACTGCTCGCGGCTGTTCGTCGCCGGTGCGAACGTGGGGGTGCCGTTCGCGGCCGTGATCCTGCGCAAGGCATACGGCCTCGGGGCTCAGGCGATGGCTGCCGGCAGCCTGCACGAGCCGCTGCTGACCGTCGGCTGGCCGACCGCCGAGCTCGGCGCGATGGGGCTCGAGGGCGCGGTCAAGCTCGGCTTCCGCCGCGAGCTCGAGGCGATCGACGACGAGGCCGAGCGCGCCGAGCGGATCGAGGCGATGGTCGCCGCCGCCCACGAGCACGCGAAGGCCCTCAACGCCGCGAGCCTGTTCGAGCTCGACGACGTGATCGACCCGGCCGAGACCCGGCGGCTGCTGGCCGCGACGTTCGCGGCGGCAACGGCACACGGCCACGAGCCGCCCCCGAGGCGCTTCGTCGACACGTGGTAAGGCGGCTCGCGCTACCGGGCAAGTGGCCGGCGGTTTGGCGTCCGTGGCGACGCCAGCCGTGGCTTGGCAGTTAGGGACGGTTGGTACACGCGGGTGTGGCGCATTTCGCGCGATGTGACGCGGGCGAGCCGGATTCGTCACGTCGACTCCATCCCCGTCGCCGAGCCGCACCGAAACCACCGTATGGGTGGTTTGGGTGCGGTTCGCGGAGGACGTGCGGCCAGAGCCCACGAGAGGCGCCACGAACGTCACGCAAGGCGCACCGGCCTCACCCCCTCACTGCCTGACCCCGCCCGCGTATCGCGAACCGCCCCGGCCTCCGCCCAGGGCGGCCCTAGGCCGACAGCGGCGCGAGGATCGCCTCGAGGGTCGCGCCCAACGAGGCCGCGTTCGCCGCCCGGTTGGACTCGATCTCGGCCAGCGTCAGCTCGCGCTCGCCGATCCCGTTGGCGAGGTTGTCGACCACGCAGAGGGCCGCGTAGCGAATCCCGAGCTCCCCGGCGACCACGCACTCCGAGCCCACCGTCATCCCGACAACGTCGGCGTGCGCGGCGATGAAGCGGACCTCGGCCGGGGTCTCGAGCCGCGGGCCCCGTGCCTGCCAGTAGACGCCTCGGGGCAGCGCGTCGATCCCCGCCGCGTCGAGCGCCGCCAGCAGCTCCGCCCGCAAACCCGGATCGAACCGGGCCACGCGGTGGGCCTCGGGGCCCTCGAGCGCGCTCAGCGGCTCGGTGTCGAGGGCGATGAAGTCGTCGGGGACGAGCAGCGTCCCGGGCACCAGCTCAGGCCGCAGGCCGCCGACCGAGCTCAGGGCGAGAACCCGGTCGCAGCCGGTGTCGGCGAGCGCGCGCATGGTGGCGACATGGTCGATCCGGTGTGGGAGCTCGTACCCCGCGGCGACCCGGTGGCGCCGCACCGGCTCCCACGGCCCCTCCGGCAGTTCCGCGTCGTGCAGTGCACTGCCTGCGATCAGCCCCAACCTGCCCATCGACGCAGGGTAGCCTGGCCCGCCCCGATGGACCTGCTCGAAGCGATCGCGATTCTTGCCGCCGGCCTCGCCGCCGGCGCGATCAACACGATCGTCGGCAGCGGGACCCTGATCACCTTCCCGGTGCTGATCGCTCTCGGCTACGCCCCGCTCGTCGCCAATGTCTCCAACAACATCGGCCTCGTGCCAGGCGCCATGTCGGGCGCCTGGGGGTACCGGCGCGAGCTCGCCGGCCAGCGCGAGCGAGTGCTCCAGCTCGGGGCCGTCTCGATCGTAGGCGCGGTGATCGGCGCGACCCTGCTGCTCGTCCTGCCCTCGTCCGCCTTCGACGCGATCGTCCCCGCCCTGATCGCGATCGCGCTCGTGCTCGTGGTCGCGCAGCCGCGACTCAACGCGTCGCTGGACCGGCGCCGGCGCGAGGGCCATCGCAGCCCGGCCGTCCGCGGTCTGGTTGGCGCCTGCGGGATCTATGGCGGCTACTTCGGCGCCGCCCAGGGGATCCTGCTGATGGGAATCCTGGGGCTCGCGATCGACGACACGCTTCAGCGGCTCAACGGGCTCAAGAACGTGCTCGCCGGGCTCAACAACCTCACGGCCGGCCTGATCTTCGTCTTCGCCGCGACGGTCGACTGGGGCGTGGCCGGCCTGATCGCCGGCGGGTCGCTGGTCGGCGGCGTGCTCGGCGCCCGCTACGGCCGGCGCCTGTCGCCGACGGCGCTGCGGGTGTTCATCGTGATCGTCGGCACGGTCGCGATCGTCCGACTGCTCGTCGACTGACAGCCCGGCTCAGGCCCCGGCGAGCAGCCAGCGGAACGTGTTGTGGAAGAGATAGGAGCCGTCGTCGCGTCGTCGCGTCGCCGCGGCCCGCTCGACCGACTCGCGGAAGACGGCCCAGTCGACGGTCTCGGCGATCCCGGACATGACCAGGTCGAACTCGAGCGCGCCCTGGAGCTGCGGCAGGTCCCGCGTCTCGTAGGGCACGTCGACCTCGCCGGTCGCCAGCACGGTGAGCCCGGCGTCGCCGGCCAGCCCTTCGAGCACGCCCGGGTAGCCGAACGCGGGCGCCGGGTCGTCGGCCTCCTCGTCTGCGTCGTCGGGCGGTACGAGCGCCCGCACCGCGTCGAACAGTCCCTGGAGGTCGTTGCTCTCGCGCGGCCCCCACACGCACACCGCGACCAGCCCGCCCGGCCGCGCGACCCGACGCGACTCGCGGAAGCCGGCGAGCCGCTCGGCGGCGAACTGGAACGAGTTGAAGCCGGTGACGACGTCGAACGAGTTGTCGTCCCACGGCAGGTCCTCGATCGCCCCGACGCGCAGGTCGGCGTCCGGCAACCGCGTCCGGGCGCGCTCGATCATGCCCTCGGCGGCGTCGATGCCGCCTACGGTCGCGCCGCGCTCGGCCGCGAGCGCGCACAGCTCGCCGGTCCCGCAACCCAGGTCGAGAAACCGGGTCCCCGGACCGACCGCGGTCTGCTCGAGGACCACCTCCCGGGCCGGATCGGCGAGGCGCGCCCAGTGCTCGTCCCACAGCTCGGCGGTCGCGCTCCATGCCGGGCCCTCCTCCCCCGCCGTGCTCGGGCGCTCGCCCTCGCTCACGCCGGCGTGATCGGGTTGCGCCGGTCCGAGAAGTGCCGGTCGCGGCCCTCGGCGAGCGCGAAGCGCCGGATCAGCTCCTCGCGCAGCGTGTCCGGCTCGATCACCGCGTCGATCACCATCTCCGATGCGAGGTGGAGGATGTCGATGTCGGCCGCGTACTCGTCGCGCTTGGAGCGGACGAACTCCTCCCGCTCCGCCTCGCCCTCGATCTTCTGGATCTGGTTGAAGAAGACCGCGTTGATCGCCGCCTCGGGGCCCATCACCGCGATCGAGGCCCCGGGCAGGGCGATGCAGCAGTCGGGCTCGAACGCCGGTCCCGCCATCGCGTAGAGGCCGGCGCCGTAGGCCTTGCGAACGATCACCGAGAGCTTCGGCACGGTCGCCTCGGAGACCGCGCTGATCATCTTCGCGCCGTGGCGGATGATCCCCTGGCGCTCGACGCGGGTGCCGATCATGAACCCGGGGACGTCGGCGAGGAACAGCAGCGGGACGTTGAACGCGTTGCAGGTCATGATGAAGCGCGCCGCCTTGTCGGCCGAGTCGACGAACAGCACGCCGCCCTTCTGCCGCGGCTGGTTGGCGACGATCCCGATCGCCCGCCCGTCGATCCGGGCGTAGCCGACCACGAGCTCCTTCGCCCAGCGCGCGTGGACCTCGCAGAAGGAGTCGGCGTCGGTGATCGCCGCGATCAGCTCCTTGACGTCGAACGAGGTCTTCTCGTCGTCGGGGACGATCTCGGAAACCGGCCGCTCCGTCGCCGGCTCGGCCGGAGGGGCGGTCGGCGGCGTCTCGCGCCAGTTGGAGGGCATGTAGGAGAGATAGCGCTGGGCGAGCTCGATCGCCTCGGCATCGGACTTGACCAGGAAGTGGCCGCAGCCGGAGATCGAGGTGTGCATCTTGGCCCCGCCCATCTCCTCCAGCGTCACCTTCTCGCCGACGACCATCTCGGCCATCCGGGGCGACCCGAGGTACATCGAGGCGTTGCCCTCGCGCATGATCACGACGTCGCAGAAGGCGGGGATGTAGGCGCCGCCGGCGGCAGAGGGGCCGAACAGCAGGCAGACCTGGGGCACCCGGCCGGAGAGCTTCACCTCGTTGTAGAAGATCCGCCCGGCGCCGCGACGCCCGGGGAACATCTGCACCTGATCGGTGATCCGGGCCCCGGCTGAGTCGACGAGGTAGATCATCGGCAGCTCGAGGGAGAGGGCCCGCTCCTGGATGCGGAGGATCTTCTCCACCGTCTTCGGGCCCCACGAGCCCGCCTTCACCGTCGGATCGTTGGCCATCAGGCACACGCGCCGGCCGCCGACCGTAGCCAGCCCGGTGACCACGCCGTCGGCCCCCAGCCCCTCTGCGTCCCAGTTGGCGAGCAGTCCCTCCTCGGCGAACGACTCGGGGTCGACGAGCCGCTCGACCCGCTCGCGGACGCCGAGCTTGCCCTGCTCGGCGGTCTTCTGGTGATGTCGCTCCGGTCCGCCGGAGAGCGCCGCCTCGAGCGCCGCCTCGAAGTCCGTTCTTACGCCGGTGCCCATGCGGGGCTAGCCGGAGTCTTCGGCCATCGCGGCCGTGGTGTCGGCGCGTCGCTCGCCGTTCTCCGGCTCGGGCGACGGACGGTGCTGGGTCGCGGTCCCCGCGATCCCGCTCGCCAGCCGTTCGAGCTCTGCGAGCACCGCATCGCGGCGCTTCTCGAGGTCGGAGATCACCGCCTCGACGTCGGCCTTGCGCTTGTTCGCATCGGCCACGATCCGCTTCGCGTCGCGCTCGGCCTCCTTGCGGGCCTCGTCGGCCTCGGCCTCGGCCTCCGCGCGGGTGCGCTTCGCGTCCGCCTCGGCCTCGGGCCGTGCCTTGCGCACGTACGCGTCAGCCTCCGATCGCGTCTTGCGGGCGTAGGCGTCGGCCTCCTCGCGCGACTTCTGCGTGTGCTCGTCGGCGGTCGATCGCAGCCGCTCGGCGGTCACGTTCGCGTCGACGAGCTGCTTGCGCGCGTCCGCGGCGGCGTCCTCGCGGATCGCCTCCGCCGCGTCGTGGGCCTCGGTGAGAATTCCGGCGGTCTGCTCGCCGACCCGCTCGAGCTCCGCGCGCACGGCCTCGACGGCGGCGTCGCTCTCACCGCCGCGCTGGAGCCAGTCGGCGAGCTCAGCCAGGAACTGGTCGACCTCGCCGCGGTCGTAACCGCGCACGGAGTGCGAGAAGGTGGCGTTGCGAATGCGCTCGAGCGAGTGCTCGTCCACGGCGTTGCCTCTCTTCGACTCGACTGTTTCGCGAGGGTAGCGAGAACGTTCTGGCTCGGTTACGACCCGGGCGCGACTGCGACGGGGCTGTCACCCGAGTAGTCGTAGAAGCCGCGGCCGGACTTGCGTCCGTAGTGGCCGGCCTCGACGAGCTTGCGCAGACTGTCGGGCTGGGCGAAGCGGTCCTCGCCGTAGTACTCGGCCATCACGTCGGCAATGGAGGCGAGCGTGTCGAGGCCGACGAAGTCGGCCAGGGTCAACGGCCCCATCGGGTGGCTGGCGCCGGCCATCATCCCGCGGTCGATGTCCTCGATCGAGCCCACCCCCTGCTCCTGGGCGCGGATCGCATCGAGCATGTACGGCACCAGCAGGCGGTTGACGATGAAACCCCGGTTGTCGCCCGCGGCGACCGTCGTCTTGCCGAGCTTGTCGCCGAGCTCGAAGCCGAGGTCGCGGGCGGTCTCGCCGGTGCCGTCGGCACGCACGACCTCGAGCAGCGGCATCACCTGGGCCGGGTTGAAGAAGTGGAGGCCGAGGAAGCGGTCGGCGCGCCCCGTGGCCGCTGCCTGGTCGGCGACCGAGAGCGACGAGGTGTTGGTGGCGAAGAACGCCTCCGGCTTGACGACGGCGTCGACCGCGCGCCACATCTCGAGCTTGCGTTCGAGGTTCTCGCTGATCGCCTCGATCACGAGGTCGCAATCGGCGAGGTCGGCGTAGTCGAGCGAGGCCGCGATCCGGCCGCGGACCCCGTCGGCGTCGGCCTGCTCGAGCCTGCCCTTCTCGACCGCGCGCCCGAGCTGCTTCTCGATCTTGGCGAGGCCCTTGTCGAGCCTCTCCTGGTCGGACTCGACCACGACCACGTCCCAGCCCGCCTGGGCGCAGATCTGGGCGATCCCGTGGCCCATCAGGCCGCAGCCGACGACTCCTACCTTCGCGATCTCCACGTGTGCGTTTCCTCCTCGGGATTCGGGGACGCGGAAGCCTACGCGGATGCGCGCTCGAGCATCTGCCGCATCTCCTCCGCCAGCGCGTGCATCCCGCTCATCGGCCGGACCATCACCGTCATCTCGGCGATCCGGTCGTCGGCGCCGAACTTGAGGATGTCGACCCCCTGGAGCTGCTTGTCGCCGACCCGCGCCTCGAACATCAGCACCGCGACGTCGCCTTCCTCGACGTGCTCGACGTAGCGGAAGTCCTCGAACACCTGGGCGACGGCGCCGAGCAGGACCTTGATCGCCTCACGGCCCTCGTAAGGCGTGAACACCACCGGGCTGCGGAAGATGGGGTCGTCGGTGAACAGGTCATCGGCTGCCGCGAAGTCCTTCGCCTCCACGGCGGCCCGGAAACGTGCGCTGCGCACGGTCAGGCCACCAGCTGCGCGTCGACGTTGATCTCGGGCACGGCGGCGAGCGCTTTCGAGACCGGGCAGCCGCTCTTCGTCGCCTCGGCGACCTGCTGGAACTCGCCCTCGTCGATCCCGGGCACCCGGGCGCGGGTATGGAGGTCGATCCGGCTGATCTCGAACCCGCCCTCGACCGGAGTCAGGTGCACGTCGGCGGTCGTCTCGACCGACTCCGAGGGGTGGCCGGCCTGCTCGAGCCCGAGCGAGAGCGCCATCGAGAAGCATCCCGCGTGCGCGGCGGCGATCAGCTCCTCGGGGTTGGTGCCCTCGCCCTCCTCGAAGCGCGACTTGGCGGAGTAGGCGCCGCTGAAGGCTCCGTCTCCGAACTCCATCGTGCCGCTGCCCTCGGAGAGGGTGCCGTTCCAGACTGCGTCGGCGGTTCGCTTGGCCATTCTTCGCTCCTCGTTAGTTGATTGCTGGGTGCCAGTCGACCGGCCCCGCGGTGAGCACGTGGGCTCCGAGCGGGCGCCCGAGCGCCTCCTGAACGGCGCTGGAGGCGGCGATCAGAGCCGGCAGGTCGATCCCGGTTTCGATCCCCATCTCCTCGAGCATCGAGACCAGGTCCTCGGTCGAGACGTTCCCGGTGGAGCCCGGCGGGACCGGGCAGCCGCCGAGCTCGCCGAAGGCCGACTCGAACGACTCGACGCCCTGATCGAGGGCGGCCACGGCGTTCGCGAGCCCCTGGCCGCGGGTGTTGTGGAAATGGGCGGTGAGCTCGACCTCGCCGAGGCGCTCGCGAGCGGCGGCGAAGAACCCGCCGACCTGGCGCGGGTTCGCCATCCCGGTGGTGTCGCCGAAGGCGACCTCCTCGCAGCCCGCGGCGGCGAGCGCCTCGGCGATCCCGAGCACGCGCTCGACCGGCACCTCGCCCTCGTACGGGCAGCCGAAGCTGGTCGAGATCACGCCCTCGCAGCGCAGCTCCTCCGCCCGCGCCCGCGCGATCACCCGCTCGAGGCCGCTCAGCGACTCGGCGATCGTGCGGTTGACGTTCTTGCGGTTATGGGTCTCCGAGGCGGAGAGGAAGAGGTTGACCTCGTCGAAGCGCGGCCGCTGGGCGAGCGCCCGGTCGAGGCCGCGCTCGTTCGGGATCAGGACCGAGTAGGCGACGCCCTCGCGGCGCTCGTAGGACGCCAGCACCTGCTCGGCGTCGGCGAGCTGCGGGATCACGTCGGGGCGCACGAACGAGGTCAGCTCGATCCGGCGCAGGCCGGCCGCGCCGAGCAGGTCGATCAGCCGCACCTTCTCCTCGGTCGGGATCACCTCGGGCTCGTTCTGAAAGCCATCGCGCGGCCCGACCTCGCGGATCCGGACGCGCTGGGGAAGCTCGCTCACCCACCAGAGGTTATGCGGCGGGCAACGGCTATGAGCGTGGCGCGGACGTGGGCCGGCTGGTACCTCACCTGCGCGTGGGTGAAGCGCAGCGGGGCGAGCCCGGCGGCGACGTGCGCCTGGTCGCGCCGGCGGTCGGCGGCCTGGCGAGCGGGCGTGCGGTGGTAGCGGAGGCTGTCGGCCTCGACCACCAGGCCGAGCTCGGGCCAGAAGAAGTCGACGCGGAACCCGTTCACCCGTCGCTGCGTGAGCGGCGGCGGCAGGCCGGCCGAGCGGGCGATCGGGAGGAAGAGCCGCTCGAGCTCGGAGTCGGTGAGCGTGAACGTGTCCCGCTCGAGCAGCGTTCGCAGCCGGGCGACGCCGGGCTGGCCCGTGTGGCGTTCCAGCGCCGCCCGCAGGTCCTCCGGATTGATCAGGTCGAGGTGGTCCGCCTCGTTCACAGCGCGCTCGAGAAGGGACTCGGCAACCCCGATGGCCGCGAGGTCGAGCAGGGTTCGGACGATGGCAGTAACGGGGACACGCTCGGCGGTCGCCCGATCGGCGTCCGTCAACTGCTGTCGGCGATGGACGCGGATTCCCGGGCTACGGGGCGCGCGCGGGGCCGGGACCGAGACGTCGATGGGACCGGATCGGGGCGCGAGGATCCGCCAGAGCTCCGCGGCCGTCCAATGGCTGATCAACGCCTCCGGCCCGCACGCAAGCACCGCTGCCAATAGGTGACCCACGCGCCCCAGCTCCGGTCTGCCCACCACATACACCCCTCGGCGCACCGGATGCAGCCGCCCGCTCGCACGCCGCCGCTTTATCGCCTGTCCGCTAACGCCCCGTTCGAGCAGCTGTGCGCGGCTCACCACCCCGTGCTGACGGGCCACCAACCGCCAGATCTCCGCCGACTGCGCACTTCGGTACTCCATCGAGTACTCAAGTGCGCAACGGCCGAGGATTCGCCCCCGCCGGCGGCGCGGCGCTACCCGGACTTGACCGCGCCGATGGCGATCACGCGGCGCTCGTGCGTCCCGACGCCGATCGTGCGGTCGGCCTCGGTCACCTCGACGTCGAAGCGAAGCTTGCGCTCGTCGGCGACCTCGCGCAGCGTCGCGCGGACCTCGCAGCTGGCGCCCTCGCCCGCGGCGGCGACGTGCTTGACGCAGACCTCGAACCCGACCGTCGCCCTGCCCTCGGGAAGGTTCTCGAAGGCGAGCACCGAGGCGCAGCGCTCCATCATCGCGATCATCCCCGGGGTCGACAGGACGCGGACGCCGATCGTGCCGCCGACGTCGGTCACCAGCCGGTCGGCGACCTCGAACTGCTCGACCCGCTCCGCCCCCGGCTCGAGGCCCACTCAGACCATTCCCAGCCCGCCGGAGACGCCGAGCGTCTCGCCGGTGACGTAGGAGGCGTCGTCGGACGCGAGAAAGGCAACCGCCGCGGCGACCTCCTCCGGCTTGCCCAGCCGACGCAGCTGCGTCCCGGCCTTCATCGTCTCGACGATCTTCTCGCCCAGCTCTCCGAACTCCAGCGCGCCCATCAGCAGGGGCGTCTCGATCGGGCCCGGGGCGATCGCGTTCGCGGTGATCCCGTAGCGGGCGCCCTCGCGCGCGATCACCTTCGTGAACGCGATCACGCCTCCCTTGGCGGCCGAGTAGACCGCGGAGCCCTTGGAGCCGACGCGGCCCGCCTCGCTGGCGATGTTGACGATCCGCCCGTAGCCGGCGCCGCGCATCCCGGGCAGGATCGCGTGCGTGCAGGCGAAGACGCCGAAGAGGTTGACCGCCAGAACCCGCTGCCACTGGCCGGGGTCGGTCTCGGCGAAGAAGCCGAACTCGTCCATGCCCGCGTTGTTGACCAGGATCGAGAACGGCCCGTGCTCGGCGGCCGTGGCCGTGGCTTCCTCGGGACTCGTGACGTCGAGGTGCGCGGCGGTCGCGCCGACCTCGGCCGCGACCTCCGCCGCGGCCTCGTCGTTGATGTCGCCGATCACGACCTCGGCGCCCTCGGCGGCGAGCCGGGCGACGATCGCGGCGCCGATCCCGCTGCCGCCCCCGGTGACCAGCGCCCTGCGCCCCTCGAGCCTCATCCGCGCGCAGCATAAACGGGCGCGGGCCTTCGCCCGCTGCGGTCCGCGGCGCGCGCGTAGACTGCCGCCCGCGTGAGCGGCGAAGCGATCCCGATCATTGGCGGCACCGGTGCGCTCGGCTACGGGCTCGCCCTGCGATGGGCGCGGGCGGCCACGCGGTGGTGATCGGCTCCCGCAGCGCCGAGCGCGCGGCCGAGGCGGCGCACAAGCTCTCCGAGCTCGCCCCGGACGCCGAGATCGAGGGCCTGGCGAACGAGCAGGCGGCGAAGCAGGGCTCGATCGTCTTCCTCACCGTGCCCTTCAGGGCCCAGTCCGAGAACCTCAACAACCTGCGCGAGGCGCTCGAGCCCGGGCAGCTGCTGGTCGACTGCACGGTCCCGCTGGCGGCCGCGGTCAGCGGCAAGGCGACCCGCTCGCTCGGCGTCTGGCAGGGATCGGCGGCCCAGCAGGCGCAGGAGATGGTCCCGGACGGGGTCACCGTGGTCGCGGCGCTGCACACGGTGAGCGCGCCGACGCTCGCCGACACCGGCGCCGAGCTCGGCGAGGACGTGCTCCTGTGCGGCGACCGCAAGGTCGACAAGGCCAGGGTCGCGCGCGCTGGTCGAGGCGATCCCGGGCCTGCGGGCTGTGAACGCCGGGCAGCTCGAGATGGCGCGGATCGTCGAGCAGCTGACCCCGCTGCATGATCTCGATCAACGCCCGCTACAAGACCCACGCCGGGATCCGGATCACCGGCCTGCCCGACGCGGATCACTGGGTGTGAGGCGTAGCGAAGCGAAGCCGAGCCGCGCCGCCGTTGAGGCGCCTTCCGTGAGGCGTAGCGAAGCGAAGCCGAGCCGCGCCGCCGTTGAGGCGCCTTCCGTGAGGCGTAGCGAAGCGAAGCCGAGCCGCGCCGCCGTTGAGGCGCTTTGTCCGTAGTCGTCCTCGCCGGCGGCACCGGCGGGGCGAAGCTCGCGGCGGGCCTCCAGGAGGTCCTCGGCGCCGAGCTCGCCGTGGTCGCCAACACCGCCGACGACTGCGAGATCCACGGCCTGCTCGTCTGCCCCGACCCTGATCTCTGCACGTACTGGCTCGCCGACGCGATCGACGAGGAGCGCGGCTGGGGCATCCGCGACGACACCTTCACCGTCCACGAGCGGCTCGAGCAGCTCGGGGCTCCGGGGTGGTTCTCGCTCTCCGACCGCGACCTCGCCACCTGCCTCTACCGGACTCACTTCATCGCCGAGGGCGGCACCCTGACCGCCGCCCAGGCCCAGATCGCGCGCGCGCTCGGCGTTACGGCGTCGGTGCTGCCGATGTCCGAGGACCCGGTCCGGACCCGCGTGCGGACGCCGGCCGGCCGGCGGGGGCTGCAGGAGTTCCTGATCATCGACCACGCCGAGGCGCCGATCGAGGGCGTCGAGCTCGAGGGCGTCGCCGAGGCACGCCCGACCCCGGAAGTGCTCGATGCGCTCGCGAAGGCCGAGATGGTGGTCGTCGGGCCCTCGAACCCGGTGATCTCGATCGGCCCGATCCTCTCGGTCCCGGGGATGCGGGAGGCGATCGCCGCGGCGCCCGGGCCGGTGGTCGCGGTGAGCCCGCTCGTCGGCGGGCGCGCCCTCAAGGGCCCGACCGAGGCCTTCATCGCCGCGGTCGGCCGGCCGGTGACCGCGGCCGGGGTGGCCTCGCTCTACACCGGGCTGCTCGACGGGATGGTCGTCGACGCCGGCGATCCCGAGCCCGGACCGGAGGGGCTCGAGGTGCTGCGCTGCCCGACCCTGATGGAGGGGGCGGCCGGCCGTCGGAAGCTTGCCGAGCGCGCGCTCGAGTTCGCCCGGGGCCTCTGAAGCGCGATCATCGGCACAGTGCGCGCGACGGCGATCATCCCGGTGAAGCGCTTCGGCCAGGCGAAGCAGCGGTTGCTCGACCGCCTCGATCGCCCGCAGCGGGCGGCGCTGGTGAAGGCGATGCTGGCCGACGTGCTCGCCGCGGTAAGCGCCGCGGAATCGGTCGAGCGGGTGATCGTGGTCACCGGCGAGGGCCGGGCCGAGCGGATTGCGCTCCGCCAAGCGCAGCGCTCGACCACCCGGCTCGAGGTCCTGCGCGAGCCCGCCGATCGCGGCCACTCCGAGGCGGCGACGCTTGGCATCGTGCGCGCGCTGGCGCTCGGCGCCGAGTGCTCGGCTCTGCTTCCCGGCGACTGTCCGCTGCTCGAGCCGGCCGAGCTCGACGCGGCGCTCGGGCGGATGGCGGCGGGGCGCGTGGCGGTGATCCCCGACCGCCATGGCACCGGCACCAACGGGCTCCTGCTGGCGCCGGCCGATGCGATCGGCCCCGCATTCGGCGAGGGCAGCGCGGCCCGCCACCGCGATCGCGCCGAGCGCGCCGGATACGAGGTGGAGATCGAGCCACTCCCGTCGCTGGCGCTCGACCTCGACACGCCGGAGGACCTCGACGCGCTCTCCGCGGCGCTCGCCGACCGGCCGGAGCGCGCCCCACAGACCTCCGCCGCCCTGGCGCGGATCGGTGCGCCGGCCGCCACGCGCCGGTGAGCCCGGCGCTCGAGATCGTCCCGGTCCCCGGGCTCGGAGAGATCGCCGCCGGGGCGGCGCTCGGCGAGCTGATCGCCGGCGCGGCCGGCGAGGCGGGGCTGGCGCCCGGCGCCGGCGATGCGATCGTCGTCTCCCAGAAGGTGGTCTCGAAGGCCGAGGGCCGGACCCGCGACCTCGACGACGTGCGCCCCGGCGAACGCGCTCGCGACCTCGCCGCCCAGCTCGGCAAGGACCCGCGGATGGTCGAGGTGGTGCTCGCCGAGGCGCGCCGCGTCGTCCGCGCCGAGGCGGGGGTGCTGATCGTCGAGACCAACGCGGGCTGGATCTGCGCCAACGCGGGAATCGACGCCTCCAACGTCCCGGGCGAGCAGACGGTGACCCTGCTGCCGGCCGACGCCGACGCCTCCGCCCGCGAGCTGCGCGCACAGCTCGCCCCGGCTCCGGAAGACCGGCCGGGGGTGGTGATCGCCGACAGCTTCGGGCGCCCCTGGCGCCTGGGCCAGGCCGAGGTCGCGATCGGCTGCGCCGGGATCGTCGCCCTCGACGACTGGCGCGGGCGCAGCGACGTCCACGGCCGCGAGCTCGCGGCCACGGCGGTCGCCGTGGCCGACCAGCTCGCCGCGGCGGCCGACCTCGGGCGCGACAAGACGTCGGGCGAGCCCGCGGTGCTGGTCCGGGGCGCGGAGCGCTGGTGGACCCAGGAGGACGGGCCCGGCGCCGGCGTCCTGCGGCGACCGCCCGAGGAGGATCTCTTCCGGTAGGGCGGGCTAGAGCGGGTGGGAGTGCTTGACGCCGAGCGGGTCCGGCGCGCCCTCCTCGGTGAACTCGGGCGGCGTGTAAGGCTGGCCGGGCGAGCCGCCGATCGCGAGCACCCTGGCGGGCTCGTCGCCGGTGATGATCTTGCGCCGCTCCGCCGGCCCGACGCGGACCCAGACCCCCGGGGCAAGCTCATGCTCCTCCCCGCCCTCGCCGCCGACGCGGATCGTCGCCCGGCCGGAGAGCGTGGTGTAGACCTCCTCCTGGTGGTCGTGGGCCTGGTCGTGGTCGGGGTAGTCGCCGTAGTTCGGCGGCAGTTCCATCACCGCGAGCCCGAACGAGCTCACTCCGAGCCCGGCGCGGGCGCGGCGGAAGCCACCGCCGAAGATCGCCTCGAACTCCTCGATCCGCTTGACGGTGACGTCGGCCATCTCGCGCTCAGGAAGCTCCGGCGAGCGGGTCCGGCTCGCCCTCCTCGGTGTACTGGGTGATCTCGAACGACCGCCCGGGGAGCCCGCCGAGCGCGAGCACGACGGCGCCCTGCTCGCCGGTGACCAGCTTCCGGGTCTCGCTCGGGCCGACGCGCGCGAACACGCCCGGCTCGAGCGTGTGCTCCTCGCCTCCGGCGCGCAGCGTGGCCTCGCCCTCGAGCACGGTGTAGACCTCCTCCTGGCCGTCCTGGGCGTGGTCGTGCTCGGGGTAACGGTCGGCGTGCGGTGGGAAGCGGATTATCTGCATCCCGAACGAGGTCAGCCCGAGGCCGGCCCGGGCCCGGAGCATGCCTCCTCGAAACGTCGCCTCGAAGTCCTCCGTGCGCCTCACGGTGACGTCGGCCATGGGGCCACCCTACCGCCGCGAGCGCGGCGCGGCCAGGGGCCGGGAGGTGCGAAGTGTGAGATCGGTCACTCAGCGACCGTGAGCACGGCCGATCCGGTCAGGCCTCCGCGACGCAGGTCGTCGAGCGCGTCGTTGGCGCGTGCGAGCGGATAGACGCTGGTCCGCGCCCGCACCGGCACCCGCGGCGCCAGCTCGAGGAAGCGGGTGCCGTCGTCGCGGGTGAGGTTGGCGACCGAGCGCAGCTGGCGCTCGCCCCAGAGCAGCTCGTACGGAAACGAGGGGATGTCGCTCATGTGGATGCCTGCGCAGACGACGACGCCTCCCGGCGCCAGCGCCCGGAGCGCCGCCGGCACCAGCTCGCCCACCGGCGCGAAGATGATCGCCGCGTCGAGCTCCTCCGGGAGCGAGTCGAGCGTCCCGGTCCACTCGGCGCCGAGCTCGCTCGCGAGCTCGCGCTTGCCGGCGTCCGGCTCGCGGGTCACCGCGAACACGCGCCGGCCCTCATGCGCGGCGACCTGGCAGATCAGGTGCGCCGAGGCGCCGAAGCCGAGCAGCCCGAGGCGTTCGGCGTCGCCGCACATGCGCAGCGCGCGATAGCCGATCAGCCCGGCGCACAACAGGGGTGCGGTCTCGATCCCGGCGTCTGCGGCCAGCGGGAGGCAGAAGCGCTCGTCGGCGACCGCCACCTCGGCGTAGCCGCCGTCGACGTCATAGCCGGTGAAGCGGGCCCAGGGACAGAGGTTCTCGCGCCCCGAGCGGCAGTAGCGGCACTCGCCGTCGGCCCAGGCGAGCCAGGGCAACCCGACCCGGTCGCCGGGATCGAACCGCTCGCTGCCCTCCCCCGCCCCGACGACCTCGCCGACCACCTGGTGGCCCAGGACGAGGGGAAGCTTCGGCCTGTGAGGCGGAGGCCGCAGGCCGGAGCCGAGCCGCGCCGCTGTTGAGGCGCCTGATTTGAGCTCGCCGTCGAAGATGTGCAGGTCGGTACGGCAGACCGCGCAGGCGATCACGCGCAACGCGACGTGACCCGGCCCCGGCTGCGGCTCTGGAAGCTCCGCCGGCATCAGCGGCGTTCCCGCGGCCTCGAGAACCATGGCGCGCACCGGCTCATGATTGCGCGCGATCGCTCCGCGCGATCACCCCGTAGCGGCGGCCGAGTGAGATACTCGGCGCGATGGCGCGTGATCCGAAGATCAAGCGGCTCTCCGAGGTGCAGCTGTTCTCGACCTGCAACCGGCGCGAGCTGGCCCAGATCGCGGCCCTGACGGTCGAGGTGGACATTCCGGCCGGGAGGGTGCTGATGCGTCAGGGCGAGCCTGCACACGAGTGCTTCGTGATCGAGTCGGGGACGGCGCGTGCTTCGATCCGCGGCCGCAAGAGCAGCAAACTGGGTCCGGGCGAGTGCTTCGGCGAGATGGCGTTGATCGACTCGGCCCCGCGGTCGGCGACGGTGACGGCCGAGACCGATATGAGCGTCCTCGTGCTGAGCTCGCGCGAGTTCTCGACCCTGATCGATGACGTGCCGAGCGTGGCCCGGAAGGTGCTCGCCGTCGTCGCGGAGCGACTCCGCGCCGCCGAGCGCCCGCAGCCGCATCACTAGCCCGACCCGCTCGCGCTCAGGGCGGCTAGCAGGCGGCGGATAACGCCCTCCGGGTCGCGGCGGATCTGGCGTCCGGTCACCGGCATCACGCGCAGTCCCCGCGCGTTGAGCCTTGCGAGCTTCAGCCGATCGCGCTCGAACGCGGCTCGTCCCGAATGCGCGTCGTAACCGTCGATCTCGACAGCGAAGCCGTGGCCGCGCCAGAGCAGGTCGACCTCGTAGCCGTGGATCCGTGCGTTGCACTCGAAGCCGGCCAGGCCCGCAGCGCGCACGAGCCGCAACATCGCGCGCTCGGCGGGAGAGCGGGTGCGCTGGGGCCCGCCAGGGAGGTCGAGGACGCGGCGGAGGCGACGCACGCCGCGCTTGCGAGGGTTGCGGTCGAGCTGTGAGCGCAGCTCAGCCCCGGACGCGAGGTGGCGATAGTGCGCTTCGCCGGCGAGCATCTCGAGCTCGTCGTCGGAGAGGCTCTCGGACAGGTCGAGGATCGTCCGAGGTGGGCTGGTGAGGGCGAGCCCGTGACGGTGGCGAATGTCGCAGGGATCGAGCGCCGCCCGATGGACCTCGAGCCGTGGGCGTGCGGCGCCTCGCCGTGGCGGGACGGTGACGCAAACATGCGCCTGGGCCGGGTAGGGCAAGAGCTCCCAGACCGCGGCTGCGCTGCGGTGGCTGAGAGTGGCACTTCGACCGCACGCCAGCAGCGCCGCGGTCTCGAGCGCGTAGCGCGGTGGGACCTCATGTCCGACGAGATACACGCCCGCATGGACCGGATGCAGGCGCCCGCGCTCGAGCCGCACTCTGACCTCGCCGGCCGTCACCCCCGCCGCCAGCAGCTGCCATCGCGCCACCACCCCGCGCTGCCGCCCCGCCAACGCCGTAACGACCCCGTCCGCGCCTTGAATGAGTGATTTTGGCTCCATACAAGCCAAAATCCCGCATTCGACGTTGGTGCCCCCCGGGGTGGCCCGGAGCCCTAGTACGTCTCGACGAGCTCGTACAGGGTGGTGCGTTGGGCGGGGGTCCGGCCGGCGCGGCGGGCTGCGCCGATCAGGTCGGTGGGCTCGAGGCGGACGCCGTGCTGAGAGCCGGCCATCCGGGAGATGTTCTCCTCCATCAGCGTGCCGCCGAGGTCGTTGACGCCCCACCGCAGGCTCTCGGTCGCGGCGTCGAGGCCCATCTTCACCCAGCTCGCCTGCAGGTTCGGGATCGTCCGCCCGAGCGCCAGCCGGAAGGCCGCGGTGTGCTTGAGGTTCTCGGCCGCCGAGATCTCCTCGATCCCGTGGGTCCGCCCGAGCAGGGTCTGGAAGGGGATGAAGCTCAGCGGGACGAACTCGGTGATCCCGCCGGTGCGCTCCTGGAGCTCGCGGACGACGTTCATGTGCCGGGCCAGCTCCCACGGCTCCTCGACGTGGCCGAACATCACGGTCGAGGTCGAGCGCAGGCCGACGCGGTGGCAGGCCTCGATGATCTCGACCCAACGCGCGGCCGGGAGCTTGTTCGGCGAGATCCGCGCCCTGACCCCGTCGTCGAGGACCTCGGCCGCGGTCCCGGGGGTGGAGCCGAGCCCGCACTCGAGCAGGTAGTCGAAGACCCGCTCCGGGCTGCGGCCGGAGCGCTCGCACATGTAGTGGACCTCCATCGGCGAGTAGGCGTGCAGGTGGAGCTGGGGAGCGGCTTCCCTGGCCAGTCGCAGCCAGCGCCCGTAGTCCTCGAGCGTGTACTCGGGGTGGATGCCGCCCTGCATGCAGATCTCCGTCGCCCCGAACTCGACCGCCTCGGCGATCCGCGCCTGGAAGTCGTCGGCGGTCACGTGGTAGGCGTCGGGCGAGCGCTTGCCCTGGCCGAAGCCGCAGAACGCGCAGCCGACGATGCAGATGTTGGTGAAGTTGACGTTCCGGTTGACGACGAAGGTCGCCACGTCGCCGGCGAGCTCGGCGCGCAGCTCGTCGGCGGCGGCCCGCATCGCCTCGACCACCTCGGGCCGGCGCTCGGCGAACAGGGCGGTGAGCTCGTCCTCGCTCAGCCGCTCGCCGGCGCGCCCGCGCTCGATTGCCCGCGGCGCGAGCTCCGGGTCGATCTCCCGCTCGGTCCGGCGGCCCGAGCCCTGGCGCGGGATGAAGCTCCAGTACCTGAGCTTGACCAGGTCGAGCACCCCCTGGTCGAGCCAGCCCGGCTCCAGGTACTGCGGGTAGGTGCAGAGGCGCTCGGTGAGCGCGTAGCCGCGCGGCGCGAGCCGCTTGCGGACCTGGTGCGGGCTCGGGAACGCGTGCTCGGGCGAGATGTGGTCGCCGTTCGCGGAGAGCCCGCCGAGGTCCGTGGCGCCCGCCTCCACCAGGTCGACCCACCAATCGGAGAGGTTCGGCGGGATCTGGATCCCGACGTCCGGCATCAGCTCGCGGGCGGCCGCGACCAGGCCCTTCATCTCGGCCAGCGTGACCTCGGAGGCCCAGTCGGGCGCCGGGGGCTCGTCGCCGAGCGGCGAGCCGTCGCCCGTCCACCGCTCCTCCGTCGCCCGGTCGGCGATCTCGGCGACCTCGCGCCCGTAGTAGCGCGGATGGGGCACGAAGTTCTGCAGGATCACCTCCTGGATGTGCCCGTACTCGGCCTGGGCCTCGGCGAGGGCCTCGAGGGCGGCGATCCGGTCGTCGGCCGACTCGCCGATCCCGACCAGGATCCCGCTGGTGAACGGGATCCGCAGCTCGCCGGCGGCCCGGATCGTCTCCAGCCGACGGTCAGGGTGCTTGGTCGGCGACCCCTGGTGGACGACGAGGTCCGGGTTGGTCGACTCGAGCATCAGCCCCTGCGAGGCGGTCACCTCGCGCAGCCGGGCGAGGTCATCGCGCGAGAGCACGCCGAGGTTGGTGTGCGGGAGCATCCCGCGCTCGAGCGCCCGCTCGCAGGCCCAGACCACGTAGGAGACGAAATCGTCGTGGCCGTACTCGGCCAGGCGGCTCGCGACCTCGGGATTGACCTCGGGCAGCTCGCCGGTGAGCACCAGCAGCTCCTTGGCGTTTCGCCTGACCGCCTGCTCGAGACGGTCCTCGACCTCCTCGGGCGAGTAGAGGTGCGGCCTATGGGTCGCGAACGCGCAGTACTTGCAGTAGCACCGGCACGTGCGCGACAGCGAGAGGGTGTAGTTGCGGGAGAAGGTGACCCGGCGCACGGGTCAGACGCTAGCGCGACCTACTTGTTGCGCTCGCGTACCTCGGCGTCCTTGACCGCCTGCGCCACCCCGCGGACGTCCGACGTGGGTGGTTCCGCCCCCTCGGCGTACTGCGGGCCGGCGATCACGAAGCGGTAGATCAGGACCGCGACCAGGGCGCCGACGATCGGGCCGATCACGTAGGGCCAGGAGTCGCTGAAGCCGTTGAAGGAGTCGCCGATCAGCGCCGGGCCGAACCAGCGCGCGGGGTTGAAGGAGCCGCCCGTGAGCGGGCCGAAGATCATCACCGCGAAACCGAGCGTGGTGCCGATCGCGTACGGCGCCCACTCCTGGCGGGCGCGCGGGTTCATGGCCACGGCGCAGACGGCGAGCACGAGCAGGAACGTCCCCAGCGCCTCCACGCATGCGCCGGCGAATGGCCCGCTTATCAACGGGCTTATCGCCGCGGCCCCGTAGTTGGACGCCTGCCCCTCGTCGAGCAGGATCGCCTTCACCAGCAGGGCGCCGAGGACGCCGCCGGAGAGCTGGGCGAGGATGTAGACGACCGCGTCGATCGGGTCGATGCGTCGCATCACCGCCGCCGCGATCGTGATCGCCGGGTTGAAGTGCCCACCGCTCACCTGACCGAAGGCGATGATCAAGAGGAAGAGCACGAACGCGTGCACGAGTCCGACGACGGCGTAGTCCGAGCCCGTCTGAGACGTGTCGCTGGTCGCGATGAAGAGCGTCACCACCACTCCGATGACGAACACCAGGAACAGCGTCCCGATCAGCTCGGCAATGTATGCCGCCAGCCCACGATCCTGCACTTGAACTAATCCTCCTCGGTCGGGTGCAGCGCGGCAGTCTATACAGGAGAGGCCGCCGACAAGCTGCGCTGCGGGCGGTTCAGCTGCGCCGCGGAGCGTCGTGATCCATCTGCAGGCGCCGGCCGTCGGCGATCACCTCGAGCGCCTCCTCCCGCGAGCGCCAGCCGTCGACCTCGACGTCCTTGCCCTCGAGCTGCTTGTAGACGGAGAAGAAGTGGGTGATCTCGCGCTGCATCGCCTCCGGGATGTCGTCGAGCGTCCTGGCGGTGTTCCAGCCGGGATCGTGGGTCGGCACGCAGACGACCTTGTCGTCCTCGCCCTTCTCGTCGCGCATCTTGAACAGGGCGATCGGCTTCACCGGGATCACGCATCCGGGAAAGGTGGGCTCCGAGACGCAGACCATCGTGTCGAGCGGGTCGCCGTCGCGGCCGCGATGGCCCATGAGGAAGCCGTAGTCGGTCGGATAGACCATCGACGAGGACAGGAACCGATCGAGGACCAGCTCTCCGATGCCCTCGTCGTACTCGTACTTGTTGCGGCTGCCCTTCGGGATCTCTATCAGGGCGAGCAGCTCGCGGGTAACCGGGTGCTCGTCGGTGAGCGTGTGGTCGCGCACGGCGCAAGGCTATGCCACCTCCCCCTAACCTGCGCCCCGGAATGCGTAGGCTCGCCGCGCCGCTGGCGGCCGCCCTCGCCGCCCTCGCCCTCGGCGCGTGCGGCGACGGCGGTGCTGAACCGGGCGCCTCGGATGAGGCGACGCTGGTGCTCGACTTCCAACCCAACGCCGTGCACGCGGGCATCTACCGGGCGCTCGCCCAGGGCTACTACGACGACCGCGGGATCGAGCTGTCCGTCCGCGAGCCCTCGGCCTCGGCCGACGCGCCGAAGCTGCTCGGCTCGGGCCGGGCGGAGTTCGCGATCCTCGACATCCACGACCTCGGACTCGCGCGCGAGCGCGGGATCGACGTGGTCGGGGTCTCGTCGATCGTCGGCCGGCCGCTGGCGGCGGTGATCGCGCGCGATCGCGACGCCGTTCGCGAGCCCGCCGATCTCGAGGGTGGCGAGGTCGGGGTCACGGGCCTGCCGTCCGACGACGCCGTGCTCGACTCCGTGCTCGAGGCCGGCGGGGCCGAGGCGAGCTCGGTCCGGCGGGTGACGATCGGCTTCGACGCGGTCGCGACGCTCGCCGCCGAGCAGCTCGACGCGGCGACGGGGTTCTGGAACGCGGAGGGGGTCGCCCTGCGCGAGCGGGGTGTGCCCACCCGCGAGTTCAGAGTCGACGACTACGGGGCGCCGCGGTACCCGGAGCTGATCCTCGCGACCTCCGCCGAGACCCTGCGCGAGAGCCCGCGGCTGGTCGAGTCGTTGGTCGAGGCGACCGACGACGGATACGACGATCTCGAGGCCGACCCCGGGGCCGCGCTGGCCGACCTGCTCGACGCGGTGCCGGAGCTTGACCCGGACGAGCAGCGCCGCCAGCTCGAGGCGCTGACCGGGGCGGGCGCCTTCCGGCTCGCCGGCCGGCTCGACCGCGCTGCCCTGGCGCGCTGGGCGCTCTGGGACCGCGAGCACGGAATCCTCGCGCGCGACATCGACCTCGAGCGGGCGTTTCCCGAGCCGACCGCGATCCGCTGACCGTCCAAGCCCCTTAAAGGGCCGCTCGCCCCGGGCCGATGGGGGTCCGAGGGGTCGCACCCCCCTTGCACATGCTCGGCAAGCGAGGCTCGAACACCGGTGACGCGATCCCGGCCCGCTCGCGGGCGCTGATCGCTGCGGCCGCCGCCTGCGGGCTGCTGTGGGTGGCGGCGGTGATCGTCGCCGCGCTGCAGATCGACGGGCCGACGCTGATCGTGCTCGGCGGCGCCGGGGTCCTGGTCACGGTCGCGCTGCTGCTGCTGGTCCAGCGCCAGCACAGCCGGCTGCGGAGCCTGGCGGGCACCGACGCGCTCACCGGGCTCGCCAACCACCGGCGCTTCCACGAGACGCTCGCCGAAGAGCTTGCCCGGGCCCGGGAGCTCGGCGGACCGGTCGCGCTCGTGGTGCTGGACCTCGACAACTTCAAGCCGGTCAACGAGACGCACGGGCACCCCTACGGCGACGAGGTCCTCCGAGCGGTCGGAGCGGCGCTGCGCGCGGCCGTGCCGCCGGGCGGCCAGGCGGCGCGGATCGGCGGAGCCGAGTTCGGCCTCATCCTGCCCGGCTCCGATTCCGACGCCGCCTTCGAGGTCGCCGAGCGCGCCCGGTCGGCGGTCGCTGCGGTCCCCGTGCACGGGTTCGAGCTCACATGCTCAGCCGGCGTCGCCGGGTTCCCGGTGGACGCCGAGAACCCCTCCACCCTCTCGCAGCTCGCCTCCAGCGCCCTCTACTGGGCCAAGCGCGGCGGCAAGCGCCGCACCCGGCGCTTCGACCCCGAACACTCCCCGGCGACCTGGGACGAGCGCCAACGGCTCGAGGTCGAGGAGCTGCTCAGCCTCGCCCGGCCGGTCCTGCCCGCCTACCAGCCGGTCGTCAGCCTCGCCTCCGGCCGGGTGATCGGCTTCGAGGCCCTGGCGCGCTTCCCGGGCGAGCACCGCCGCTCGCCCGAGGTCTGGTTTGCCCAGGCGCACGGCTGCGGGCTCGGCGCCCCGCTCGAGGCGGCGGCGATCCACGCCGCGCTGGAGCCGCTCGGCAGGCCGTTCGACACCCATCTGGCGATCAACGTCAGCCCCTCGGCGCTCGGATCCGACGCGGTTCAGGGCGCCCTCGCCGGCAGCCTCGAGGGGATCGTGGTCGAGATCACCGAGCACGAGTTCGTCCCCGACGACGACCAGCTCGCGCGCGCCGTCGCCGACCTGCGCGAGCGCGGCGCGAAGATCGCCATCGACGACGCGGGCGCCGGCCACGCGGGCCTCAAGCAGCTGGTCTCGGTGCGTCCCGACATCGTCAAGCTCGACAAGGCGCTGACCTGGGGGATCCATCGCGACGTCGCCCGCATGGCCCTGGTCGAGTCCTTCGTTCGATTCGCCCGCGACGTCGGGGCCACGGTCTGCGCCGAGGGCATCGAGAGCCTCGACGAGCTCGCCGTGCTCGCCGACCTCGACGTCGAATGGGGTCAGGGCTACGTCCTCGCCCACCCCGACGCCCCCTGGCCCGAGGTCTCCCCGGTTGCCTCCGAGGTCTGCCGTCTGGCGCTCGCCGACAGCTTCGACTCGCTGCCCACCGAGCATCAGCCAGTGGGCGCCAGCGACCGCCGCCTCGTCCACCTGAGCGCCAGGCTGGCGGCGGCGGACACGCCCCGCGACCTCGAGGGTGCGCTGGCCCTGATCGCGGCCGAGCTCGGCTCCTCGAAGGTCTGCCTCTCCGCCTACCACGCCGAGGAGCAGATGCTCGAGACCCTGGTGGAGAACGGGGAGCGCACGGACGAGACCAGGTTCAAGCTCGTCGACTACCCCCTCAGCGGCGCCGTCCTCCGCGACCAGGTGCCGGTGCAGACGCTGGTCGGCGACCCGGACGGCGATCCGCACGAGGCCGCGTTGCTGCTCGAGCTCGGCGAGCGATCGGTGCTGATGATCCCGGTCGTCAGCCGGGGCGAGAGCATCGGGATCATCGAGGCCTATCGCACGGACGAGCGAGCCTGGACCCGGGCCGAGGTCAACCGCGCCCGGGTGATCGCGAACCAGTTCGCGTCCGTGATCCCGGCGCTCTCCCGAGCGGGCTAGAGCGACCGCCGGGCGCGGAACTCGCGCCGCACGGACTCCGGGCGGCCCCACATCTGGACCACCTCGACCCGGCCCTCCTGCACGTCGCGAACGATGAGCTCGCCGACGATGCCCTCCTGATCGAGGAGCGCCAGCGTCCCGGCAACGGTCTCGGCCGCGGCGGCGTGGCCGAAGCTGTGGGCGACGTTGATCCGGAAGTGCCACTCGGCCTTCGAGTAGGGCTGGGCGTTGACCTGGGTCATCAGCACCGCGGCGTCGACGTAGCGATCCTCGTCGGCGAGCCGCAGGTCGCAGACGATGTCGGTCCAGTCGGCCGGGAGCGCCTCGAGCAGCTGTCCGAAGTCGTCGGCGAGCGCCATCGCGGGCAGCCTACCCGCGCGGAGCATCTAGCCGAAGAAGACCTGCTGGAGCAGGAACAGGTTGAGGGCGATGATCAGGCTCGCCAGCACGGCGGCGATCGCGGTCAGCCAGCCCGGGTTGACGAGCGCGCCCATGACCTCGCGCCGGCGCGCGATCAGAAGCAGCGGGACGAGCGCGAACGGGATCCCGAAGGAGAGCACGACCTGGCTGATCACCAGCGCATCGGTCGGGTCGACGCCGATCGCGATCACGATCAGCGCCGGCGCCAGGGTGATCGCGCGGCGGAGGAAGATCGGGATCCGGCGCTGGATGAAGCCCTGCATCACGACCTGGCCCGACATCGTCCCGACCGAGGAGGAGGCGAAGCCCGAGGCGAGCAGGGCGATCCCGAAGACCGTCGCCGCGTTGTTCGAGACGGCGGTCTTGAGTCCCTCGAAGGCACCCTCGATGCTGTCGATCCCGGTCAGGTCGCCGACGTTGAACAGCGCCGCGGCCATGATCATCATCGAGAGGTTGACCGCGCCCGCGATCAACATCGCGATCACCACGTCGACCTTCTCGAACCGCAGGATCCGGCGCCGCTCGTCGTCGTTGCGCCCGACCACGCGTCGCTGGGTGAGCGCCGAGTGCAGGTAGACGACGTGCGGCATCACCGTCGCGCCGATGATCCCGGTGGCAAGCAGGATGCTCTCGGTGCCGCTGAAGCCCGGGACGAGCAGGTGCCCGGCGACCTCGCCGACCTCGGGCTTGGCCCAGAAGATCTCAAAGCCGAAGCAGACCAGGACGACCCCGGCGAGCGCGGCGATCACGGCCTCGAGCCGGCGGAAGCCCTTCTGCTGGAGGGCGAGGATCGCGAAGGCGCCGGCGCCGGCGATCAGCGCGGCGGGGAATAGCGGGATCCCGAAGAGCAGGTTGAGGCCGAGCGCGGCGCCGACGACCTCGGCGATGTCGGTCGACATCGCGATCAGCTCCGCCTGCACCCAGAGCCCGACCGAGGTCCGTCTGGAGAACGTCGTGCGACACAGCTCGGGCAGGTTCTTGCCGGTCGCGATGCCGAGCTTCGCCGACTGGGTCTGGATCAGCATCGCGATCAGGTTCGCGGCGACCACGACCCAGAGCAGCAGGTAGCCGAACTGCGCCCCGGCGGCGATGTTGGTGGCGAAGTTGCCGGGGTCGATGTAGGCGACGGCGGCGATGAACGCCGGGCCGAGGAAGGGCCAGAGCCGCGAGAAGCCGCGCGCGTGGCCGTCGAGCGACCGCCTGGCCGCGCGGGCGACGGCGGCCTCGCCGGGGAGCGCCGCCTCGATCCCCGCGGCATCGTCCGGCACCGTGTCCGGCGCCCGCGGCTCGGCCGCGGTCTCCTCGAGCAGCCTCAACTCCGGAGGTGCGAACGGATCACCCGCATCGCCTCCGCCAGCCGCTGACCGAGGACGTGCTCGGCGCCCGAGACCTCGACGAACAGCGGCCCTTCGAACGGGTCGCGGGCGCGGACGCGAAGCTCGCACCCCGGCCGGATGCCGCGCTCGTCGAGGAACCGAAGCATCTCCGAGTCGCGGTCGGAGACCCGCTCGAAGGTCCCGGAGTCGCCGGGAGCGAGCTCCGCCAAGGAGACCGTCTCGTCGGCCGCGATGTCGAGCTCGACGCTCGGGATCGGATCGCCGTGCGGGTCCCGGCTCGGATCGCCGAGCTTGGCGGCGATCCGTCGCTCGAGGTCCTCGGAGATGTAGTGCTCGAGCACCTCGGCCTCCTCGTGGACGCGGTCCCAGGGCATGTCGAGCGCGTCGGCGAGATAGGACTCGATCAGACGGTGGTGGCGGATCACCTCGAGCGCCACGCGCTCGCCCGACTCGGTGAGCGCCACCCCGTGATAGGGCTCGTGGTCGACCAGGGCGAGATCGGCCATCCGCTTGAGCATCGCCGTCACGGTGCCCGGCGAGACGCCGAGCGCGTCGGCGAGCGCAGAAGTCCCGACCGGCCCCGCCTCGCGGCTCGCGAGCGCGTAGATCGTCTTCGCGTAGTCCTCGATCGCCTCGGTGGCCACCGCGGCGCGCTCGCGCTTGATCCGCGCGTGACCCATCAGACGCTGACCAGCAGGCCGGTCGCGTAGAGGGCGAGAATTCCGGCCACGAGTCCGATCACCGCCTGCGGGTGGAGAAGCGTGTGGCGCTCATCGCGGATCTGCGGCAGGAGCTGCCAGACGACCTGAACGATCGCCCCGACGCCGACGCCGAAGAGCAGCGCCGCGAGGCTCGGGTTGTACGCGGCTGCGCCGATCCAGGCGCCGAGGATCGCCGGGCCGCCGGCAATCAGCCCGAGGGCCGCAAGCCGGCCGAAGCCGGGACGGCTGTCGCCGAGCGGGCCGACGATCGCGAGGCCCTCGGTGGTGTTGTGGATCGCGAAGCCGACGACGAGGAACGCGCCCAGCGCGAGCGCGCCGGCGGCGTAGGCCGAGCCGATCGCGAGGCCCTCGCCGAGGTTGTGGAGCCCGATCCCGATCGCCACCATCAGGGCCAGGTACTGGCCGCGCGCCCCGGCGGACGCGGCGCGCGCGCGGCGCGCGCGCAGGTAGGCGTCGATTCCGGAGAGCGCCAGGAAGGCGATCAGCGCCCCGAGGAAGACGAGCTCCGCGCCGCCGAAGGCCGACGGCGCCGCGCCGGCGATCTCGAGCCCCTCGAGCGCCGCGTCGACCGCGAGGAAGGCAAGCAGGCCGACCGTGAACGCCATCACCGCCCGCAGCCAACCGGCGCCGATCCGACGCGTGAACGGCAGCCACAGCAGCCCGAGCGAGACCGGGATCACGCCGACGTAGAGCCCGAGCAGCGCCATCAGGCCGAAGAAGCTCGCGTCCGCCTCGGGGGTCTCGGCGGCGACCGGGATCTCGTGCTCGATCGTCCCCCCGGTGGAGGTCAGGAGCGAGATCGTGTACGCCTCGCCCTCGATCCAGGGGTAGGCGATGTCGAGCGTGGTCGAGCCGAGCCGGCCGATCTCGCGCCCGTCGCTGGCCGCGAACGGCGCGTAGCCGTCGTTCACCGCCACCTGCGCGATCTCGACGGGATCGGGACCGTCGTTGCGGACCGCAAGCTCGATCTCACCCGGGTGCAGCGCGGTGCGCTCGACCGTCAGCTCCTCGACCGGCGGGCCGGTGCGCTCGCCGAGCCCGGGGCCGCCCAGCGCCGCGAACACCGCGACCGCGATCGCGATCGCCAGCAGCGGCAGCAGCCCGAGCAGCCAGGCGGGAACCCGTCCGAGCGCGCCGCGCCGGGTGGTGGCGCTCGCCTCCATCAGCTGACCTCGAAGAAGCCGGTCCAGCCGAGCTCCGCGAACTCGCTCACGTGGGCGTGGAACATGTACTGGCCGGGATATGGGAAGCGGAGCTCGAGGATGCCGCGCTGGCCCTGCCCCTGGATCACGGTGTCGGTGAACTCGGTCGGCTGCAGCGAGGTCCCGGTCGGGAAGTAGTGGAAGAAGTTCGCGTGCAGGTGGAACGAGTTCAGGGGATCGAACTCGAGCACGTTGACGAGGTAGATCCGGACGAGCTGGTCGCGCTTGACCCGCACCGGGTCGGCGACGTGGTGGAAACCGACCGTGTTCACGGCGTAGACCTCGTTCGAGCCGTCGAAGTTGGTGTCGAAGCCGTTCATCACCATCACCAGCTCGTCGGCGTCGGCGCGACCGGACTTCGGGTCGATGATGAAGGCGCCGTAGAGCCCCCGCGAGATGTGCGAGGCGAGCGGCGAGACGTGGCAGTGGTAGAGGTGGACGCCGAACGGGCTGGCCTCGAACTCGTACGTGAAGCTCTGGCCCGGGTCGATCGCGCCGCCGCCGCGCTGCTCGCCGATCCCCGGCATCCCGTCCATGAACGCCGGGTGCACGCCGTGGAAGTGCATCGTGTGGGGGTGCTCGGAGCCGTTGGTGAAATTGATCCGCAGCCGCTCCCCCTCGCGGCAGCGCAGCGTCGGGCCGGGCACGCGGCCGTTGTAGGTCCAGGCCTCGTAGCGGACGCCGGGCGCTACCTCGATCTCCTTGTCGACCGCGACCAGCTCCCACTCGCGCAGCACCCGGCCGCTAGCCAGCCGGCGGGTCTTCCCGTAGTCGAAGTCGCGCAGGACGTCGGTCGGGTTGAAGCCGTTGGCGGCGTGGTCGACCTCACGCCCGGCCGCGAACGCGGCATGGCCGCCGGTCGCGTGGCCCGAGTCGGTGAAGTGCATCCCGTGGCCGACCGTCGCCGCCTCGGCGCTGCCGGCGTGGCCCGACAGGGCGTCGTGAAGGCCCTGGTGCGGGATCGTCTCGTGAAGCAGCGCCAGCGTGGGCGCGGCGACGACACCGCCCGCCAGCAGCCGCCTGCGGCTGATCCCCTTCGTGGGGTCCTTGTCTTTTCGCTCACTCACAAGAGAGATTTTGACAAATCAAAACTACGAACTCAAGTTCTGGGCGCGCTGCCCGCCCCGGCGCGAGCGCCCGGGCCGTGGCGAGGGCGCAGGCCGTGGCTTGGCAGTGAGGGGGTGGATCCGAGCGCCCGGGGCCGTGGCGAGGGGTCGGGCCGTTGCTTGGCAGTGAGGGCGTGGAGGTGTGTGGCGACGCGGGCGTTTGTGCCTCAACGCGCGCGTGAGTGTGGCGCGGGCGCTACGGGATCGGCGTCTTCGTCCGTCTCAGACGCCGAGTCGCACGTTTGCCGCCTCGTGGACGGTGAATGTGCGACTCGACGGGGGGGCGCGGGCGTTTGTGCCTGATCCCGCGCGCCATCGCGGCGCGAGCGGCGCAGGACGCGCGCCGAGGTGCCGCAAGCGGCCGCACCCGCGAAGCGTGGCAGAACGCCGGCCGTGCGGCCAAGGCGCACCGAAGCCGCGCCAAACGCAACGCAAGGCGCACCCCTCTCACCCCCTCATTGCAAACCCGGCCCCGCGCCCACGGCGCTCGCCCGGAGCCCGGCGCCACGCCGTCGCACGCCACAGGAGCCGACAGGGAGCGCCCCGCTGTCACAATCGAAGACCTCATGGAAGCCGCGATCGAAGCCGAGCTCGATGCCCAGTACCGGGTGGTGCGCGAGGCGGCCGGGGTCCTCGAGCGTTCCGATCGGCGCTCCCTGCTGGTCTCCGGGCCCGAGGCCGCCGACTACCTCCAGGGGCAGCTGACCAACGACGTCGAGGTGCTGGCGCCGGGCGAGGGCTGCTACGCGGCACTGCTCGACCGCAAGGGCCATATGCAGGGCGACATGCGGGTGCTGCGCACCGAGGAGGGCCTGCGGATCGACACCGAGGCCGTCGCCGGGGACGCGGTGCTCCGGCACCTGTCGATGTACAAGGTCGGCCGCGAGGTCGCGGTCGAGGAGACCACCGGCGAGCTGAGCGTGCTCTCGGTGATCGGCCCGGCCTCCGAGCAGATCGCGATCGGCGGTCCCGCCGGGCCCGAGCACGCGCACCGGCCGGCGGAGGTCGGCGGCGCGCCATGCATCGCGGTCGGCACCGACCTGGGCGTCGACCTGCTGGTCTCACCCGATGCCGTCGAGGCGGCGGTCGCGGCGCTCCGCGAGGGCGGCGCCGAGCTGGTGAGCGAGGCGGCCGCCGAGATCGCGCGGGTGGAGAGCGGGCGACCACGCTTCGGTCACGAGATGACCACGGCGACGATCCCGCAGGAGGCGGGGATCAACGAGCGCGCGGTGAGCTTCAGCAAGGGCTGCTACATCGGCCAGGAGACGGTCGCCCGGCTGCACTACAGGGGGAAGCCGAACCGCCACCTGCGGGGCCTGCGGCTCTCCGCTCCGGCCGCCGACGGCGACCCGGTGCGGCTCGGCGAGAGGGAGCTGGGCGCGATCGGCACGGCTGTGATCTCACCGGCCCGAGGGCCGATCGGGCTCGCGATCCTGCGCCGCGAGGCCGAGCCCGGGACGGCGGTCGACGTCGGCTCCGCAACCACCGCCGAGGTCGTCTCGCTGCCCTTCTGACCGACCGGCGCCTGCGGCCCGACCGGCCCGCAAGTGAGGCCGTACGCGCGGGCGGTGAGCTAGGGTTGCGCCCACGATGGGCGCACGCAGGAGGATGATCGCGCCGATCGCGGCATCGGTCGCCGCGCTCGCGGTTTCGGCCTGCGGGTCAGAGGACTTCGAGAACAACCCGCGGCCGTCGGCCCCGATCGAGCTCAGCGCGAGAATCGGGGACCGCGAGGTGTCGTTGAGCCCGAGAGCCGTCGGCGCCGGCCTGGCGACGATCACGATCTCGAACCAGACCGACGACCCGACCACGCTGCTGCTCGAGGGCCCCACCGACAAGGAGAGCCCCGAGATCGTCCCCCAGGGAACCGGCGGCATGAAGGTCAACCTCGAGCAGGGGGACTTCGTCGTCTCCGCCGGGGACTCGAACGCGCGCGAGACCGAGCTCGCGGTCGGCCCGGAGCGCGCCAGCTCCCAGAACGAGCTGCTGCTGCCCTAGCCCTCGTCGTCGGCGTCGGCCGCGGCGGCTTCTTCGGCGACCAGGGCGTCGATCCGCTCGAGCTTCTCCTGGAGCGCGGCGACCATCGCGTCGACGCCTGCGCGCGCCTTGTCGGAGCTCGTCTTGATCCCGGTCAGGGTCGAGCGGATCGCCTGCGCCTGGCGCAGCAGGCTGACCGCCTCGGCGGCGGTGTCGCGAACGGCGATCGCGTCTACCCGCAGGTCGCGGTCGCGCGCCATCGCGACGCGGGCGGTCGCGAGCCGGTAGGCGAGCGCGAGCGCCGGCCCGGAAGGCTCGTCGCGATCGACTGCGACGATCAGCTTGTTGCCCTCGTACTCGGTCATCGTGTCGCGCCCCGCGGGCACGTTGTCCTCCCCGGCGACGACGAGCACCGCGAACGACGCCGCCCGCGCGGCCATCGCCTGGTTGAGCTCCGTCCAGGCCTTCGGCTTCGAGAGCTGCTTGTCCTTGGACTCGAACAGGATCCTGCCCTGCGAGGCACCCTCACAGGCGCCGAGCTCGACCAGCGTGTCGCCCTTCTTGCCGCCGCCCTCGGCCTGCTCGGCCCCCGTGTGGGTGGCGAGGTCGCCGCGCGATCCGGCGATTTCCTCGATCGCAGCGTGCACGCGCTCCTCGAACGAGACCCCCTTGCGCGTCCCGGCGGCCTCGGCCTCGGCAACCCGTACGTCGGCGTCCTCGCGCTCGAGCAGCCGGGCCAGGTTCTCCTTGAGCTCGGAGACCTGGAGCTGCAGGGCGCGGGCCTGGCTCGAATGCGACTCGCGGACCTTCTCCATCTCGGCCCGGTGCCGCTCCTCGGTCTCGAGCATCTTGCGGCCGATCCGCACCTGCATCCCGACCAGCGGGTTGGCCGGGTCCTCGGCGGTCAGGGCCTGGAGCAGCTGCTCGCGATGCTGGCGCGACTCGGCGCTGACGATCTCCTTGATCTGCGCCTGGACCGAGTCGCTGCGCTCGGCCCCGAAGGTCGACGCGAGCCGCTCGGCGAGCGCCTCGGCTCCCTCGTCGAGGGTGCCGCCGAGCTTGCGGTCGAGCTCGCCGAGGCCCGCCTCGAGCTCGCGGCGCACGTAGTCGACGTTGGCCGCGGTGCCCTCGCTGTCGATCACCCGGGTGCCGATCTCGATCGCTCGCGCCACCGTCTCCGGTGCCGGCCGGCCATCGGCCTGCTGCTCGCGCACGACCCGGGCGGCGCGCGAGTCGTCGACGGTCAGTCGCTCGATCACGAGCCGGTCGCCGAGCGCCCGCACTGTGCCGTCGGTCACCTGATCGAGGGGGAGCTGTGGTCTTTCGGATGCTTCCATGTGGACTCTCGAAGGTAGTCGGGGCCCCGGACGCGAAGCTGACAACGCAATGAGCGAACCACGACCCGTCCCTCCTCCCACTCTCGGCGAGGAGATCATCTGCGCCGAGCAGGCCGCCGTGGTCTCGACCCGGACCGACGAGGAGCGCCTCGCCCTGGTCGAGAAGGAGTTGCGCCAGGGCTTTGAGGCACTTGCCGGCCTCGGGCCTGCGGTCTGCGTGTTCGGCTCGGCGCGGCACGGGCCCGAGCATCCGCTCTATGCCCGCACGCGCGAGATCGGCAGGGCGATCGGCGAGGCCGGGTTCGCCGTGATCACCGGTGGCGGCCCGGGGCTGATGGAGGCCGCCAACCGCGGCGCCCGGGACGCCGGCGCGACGTCGGTCGGGCTCAACATCCTGCTCCCGCACGAGCAGGCGCTGAACCCGTACGTCGACATCGGCCTCACCTTCGACTACTTCTTCACCCGCAAGCTGATGTTCGTGCGCTACTCGCACTCGATCGTCGCGCTGCCGGGCGGCTACGGGACGCTCGACGAGCTGTTCGAGGTGATGACGCTCATTCAGACCGGGGAGGCGATCGACCACCCGGTGGTGCTCGTGGGCAGCGCCTACTGGTCGGGGCTGCTCGACTGGGTGCGCGCGGAGCTGCTCGACGCCGGCCGCATCTCCCCGCCCGACTTCGAGATCCCGACGCTCGCCGACGCCACGTCGGAGATCGTCGCCATCGCCTGCGAGGGGACGGACGTAGCGGGGTAGCGGCTGCGGACCGCGTCGACGAACGCCGCCATCCGGTCGGCCAGCTCGGGGTCACGGAGCTCGAGGACGTTCTCGGCGTTCATCTCCCCCGAGCGCGAGAGGTTGAACGAGCCGACGAAGACGACGTCGTCGGCGATCGTGACCTTGGCGTGCATGAAGTCGTGGACCGTGCCCGGGCCCCACGGGGTCGAGCGCTTGCCCGAGAACGGCAGCAGGCTGAGCGCCTTGGCCAGCAACGGGATCTTCCAGGCCGAGGTGCCGTTGCCCGCCCACTGGCCGTAGACGGCGTCGGTCTGCGGCTCGTCGATCACCCCGGCGATATCGACCCCGCCCCGGACCCCGAGCTCGGCCAGGGTCGCGAGCACCGGCGCCGAGGTGATCACCGGCGAGGCGATCCGCACCCGCCGCCGGGCGCAGGCGATCGCGTTCGCGATCGCCTGGGAGAGCTCGGGGCCGTGGCCGGGCGTGAACCAGGCTCGCACCGAGCGCCCGTCGCCGAGCTCGATCGGAATCGGCTCGCCGCGCCCGGACCGCTCGACGTCGCGCCGCTCCCAGAGCTCCTCGAAGTTCGCGGCGTAGGCAGCCGCCAGCGGCGCCGACTCGAGGGCAACCACGACGTTCTCCTGCCGCGTCCACGAATCGGTCGTCCAGTTGGCCGACCCGGTCCACACCGCCTCACGGTCGCGGACCACGTACTTGTGGTGCATCAGGTCGGGGATCCCCGGGACGCCACGGTCGTCGATCGGGAGCTCGTGCAGGAGCTCCGGCCTCGTGCTCGGCGGGGGCTGAATCGTCGGCGGCCGGTTCGAGTCGACGTTGTAGAGCAGGCGCACGGCCACGCCGCGGCCCGAGGCCGCGCGGAGCTCGTCGGCGACCAAGTCCCCGGCCTGCCCGGGCAGGCGGATGTCGTAGAGGGCGAGCTCGAGCGTGCGCTTCGCGGGCCGCAGAAAGGCTGCAACCCACTCGGCGACCTGCTCGGCCTCCTGACCGCCGTCGGTGAGCTCATGCACCTCCACCCCGCCATTCTGCCCCGCCCACCGCGACGGGTCCATAACGTCCTCAGGGACGTCGGGATGCGCCCGTCGCGGCCGGGGCGGGTATCGCGCGGCCTAGGAAACCCCGGCGCCGACGGTCTCTCGCGCCGGGGTCGCGGGGGCACGCGGCGCGGAGCCCGGCCTGCCGTCGATCTCCCGCAGAGGCACCTTGGCGGTCTCGCGCGCGGTCAGCACGGCAATCGCGGCGATCAGGCTCATGCCGAGCACGTAGGCCGCCACCGGCAGCCAATTGGTGCCGTCGCCGTCGAACGCCGCCGCGGCGGTCGGGGCGAAGCCACCGATCGCGTAGCCGATCTGGGTGCCGATCGCCATCCCCGACAGACGAACGCGGGTGGGGAACATCTCGCCGTAGAGCGCCGGCTGGATCCCGTTCATCGCGCTGTAGACGACGCCGGACATCAAGATCGCGGCCGCGAAGATCAGCGGGTAGCTGCCGTTGGCGATCGCGCCGAGGTAGGCGAACATGAGCACGCCGCTTCCGAGGGCGCCGAAGATGAACACCGGCCTGCGACCGATCCGGTCGGCCAGCGTCGCCCAGGCCGGGATCGTCGCAAGCGCGACGATGTTGGCCGCGATCGAGACCCAGAGCATGGTCGTCTGGTCGAGGCCCTCGGTGTCGACCGCGAACGAGAGCGCGTAGACGGCGAAGATCGTGCTCACGGTTGAGGCGAGCGCCGCGAACGCCACGCGCAGGACCCCGGCCCAGTGGTCGCGGAGCAACGGCGCCAGCGGAATCTTCTCCACCTTGCCCTCGGCCGCCTCCTCCTGGAAGGCCGGGGTCTCGTCCAGCTTGCGCCTGATGAGCAGGCCGACGACGACCACGACGGCGCTGAGCCAGAACGGGATCCGCCAACCCCAATCCAGGAGCTGCTCCTCGGGCATCGCGGCGATCGGCAGGAAGATCGCGGTCGCGATGATCAGCCCGGTCTGGGTTCCGCTGAGCGTGAAGCTCGTGAAGAACGATCGCCGGTTGTCAGGCGCATGCTCGAGACTCAGCGAGTTGGCGCCGGACTGCTCGCCGGAGGCCGAGAACCCCTGCAGCAACCGCAGCGCGACCAGCAGCGCCGGGGCCCAGATGCCGATCGCGGCATAGCTCGGCAGACATCCGACCAGGAAGGTGGCCAGGCCCATGAGGGAGATGGTCAACAGCAGCACCCGCTTGCGCCCGTGCTTGTCGCCGATGTGGCCCATGAAGAAGGCCCCGACCGGGCGCATCACGTAGCCGACGCCGTATGTGGCGAACGAGAGCAGGGTCGCCGTCGCGGGGTCGGACTCGGGGAAGAAGACCTTGCCGAACACGAGCGCGGCCGCGGTGCCGTAGATGAAGAAGTCGTAGTACTCGAGCACGCTCCCGATCCAACTCGCCAGCGCCGCCTTCGCTGGTGTCTTGCGTGCGCCGTCGGAGCCGGCGCCGTTGGATTGGTGGCTCGCCCCGTTGGACTGGTGGCTGGTGTTCACCGCATCCTCCTCCTCGAATGAACGGACTAGTACGTTATATCCACGCATCCGGTCCGCTAAACGCGGATCCCGCGCCAATTTCGGGCTTCCGCGCGGCGTTTAAGTGAGGTACCCGACGACCAGGTCGCCGAGCATGCGGCGGTACGCGTCTCGTCGATCGGGATCGAGCATGTCGCGATCGAAGATCGCGCCGAAGGTGTGCCGGTTGGCGATCCTGAAGACGCAGAAGGAGCTGATCAGCATGTGGACGTCGAGCGCGTCGACCCGGCGCGTGAACGCCCCCGTCTCCCGGCCGCGGGCGAGGATCGCCTCGATCAGCTCGATCGCCGGCGAGCCGAGCGCCGCCAGATCCGGCAGCTCGGACAGATGCTCCGCATGGTGGATGTTCTCGATCGAGACCAGCCGGATGAACTCCGGATGGGCCTCGTGGTGGTCGAAGGTGAGCTCGGCGACGCGACGGATCGCGGTCACCGGCTCGAGGTGCTCGACCTCGATCGCCTGCTCCTCGCGCCGGATGCCGGCGTAGGCCTGCTCGAGCACCGCCTCGTAGAGCTGGCGCTTGCCGCCGAAGTAGTAGTAGATCATCCGCTTCGTGGTCCGGGTGCGATCGGCGATCTCGTCCACCCGGGCGCCGGCGTAACCCCGATCCGCGAACTCGCTCGTCGCGACCTCGAGGATCTCGCGGCGGGTGCGGTCGGCGTCGCGCCGGCGATCTGGGGCAGTGGTGGCCACGGCGTTCTGGCGAGTCTAGACCGGGGTTTGCGAACCCTTGGACGGCGGTAACGTACTAGTTAGATCAATGAGTGCCAACGGCCGCCAGTCATCGCGCACGGTCCGTGTCGGGTTGATCGGCGCCGGCATCGAGGAATCCCTGAGCCCCGCGCTGCACGAGCGCGAGGGCGAGGCGCTCGGCCTGCGCTACAGCTATGAGCTCTTCGACCTCGACGCCCTCGGACGGCCGCCCGAGGCGATCGGCGAGTTGCTGGCGGACGCCGGCGACCGCGGCCTCGCCGGCGTGAACGTCACCCACCCGTGCAAGCAGCTGGCCGTCACGCATCTCGATGGTCTCTCCAGCGAGGCGGAGGCGCTCGGGGCGGTGAACACGGTGGTGTTCGACCACGGCCGGATGACGGGCCACAACACCGACTGGCCGGGTTTCGCCGAGGGCTTTCGCCGGGGTCTGCCCGGAGCGGACCTGGGTGAGGTCGTTCTGATCGGGGCCGGCGGCGGGGGCGCGGCGGTCGCCCACGCGACGCTCGCGCTCGGGGCCGGGCGACTGATCGTCGTCGACGAGGAGACCGGCCGGGCTGAGGAGCTCGTTGCGGCCCTCGGTCCCCGCGCCGGCGCGGCCGACGTCGGCGACCTCCCCGCCGTCCTCGCTCGAGCCGACGGTCTGATCCACGCGACGCCGACGGGCATGGCGGACCACCCGGGCACGGCCCTCGACCCCGATCTCCTCCACCCGGGTCTGTGGGTGGCCGACATCGTCTACCGGCCGCTGGCGACGCAGTTACTCGAGGCCGCCCGGGAGCGCGGGTGTCGAACGCTCGACGGCGGTCGCATGGCGGTCTTCCAGGCCGTGCACGCCTTCGAGCTCTTCACCGGGCTCGAGCCGCGTGCGGACCGCATGCTCGGGCACTTCGACGAACTGACGGCGAGGGAGGCGGCGTGGACAAGGGCATAGCCACCGTGTGCCTCAGCGGGACGCTGGAGGAGAAGCTCGTCGCCGCCGGCGAGGCCTCGTTCGACGCGGTCGAGCTGTTCGAGCCGGACCTGATCGGCTCGCCGATGGCCCCTGGCGAGGTTCGCGCCCGGGGCGAGTCGCTCGGCCTGCAGATCGCGCTCTACCAGCCGTTTCGTGACTTCGAGGCCGTCCCCGCGCATGTGCTCGATTGCAACCTGCACCGCGCGGAGGCGAAGTTCGACGTCATGGAGGCATTGGGCGCCGACACGATGCTCGTCTGCTCGAGCGTCAGGCCCGATGCGATCGACGATGACGACCTCGCGGCCGCCCAGCTGCGCGTGCTGGCCGAGCGCGCCGCCGAGCGCGGGCTACGGATCGCGTACGAGGCGCTCGCCTGGGGCCGCCACGTGAACGAGTACGAGCACTCGTGGCGGATCGTCAAGGCGGCTGATCATCCGGCCCTCGGAATCTGCCTCGACTCGTTCCACATCCTCTCGCGGGGCAGCGACCCGCGGGGCATCCGGTCGATCCCGGGCGACAAGCTGTTCTTCGTCCAGCTCGCCGACGCGCCGCGCCTGCGCATGGACGTCCTGCAGTGGAGCCGCCACTACCGCTGCTTCCCCGGCCAGGGCGCCTTCGACCTGGCGGCCTTCTGCGGTCACGTGCTCGCGGCGGGCTACGACGGCCCGCTCTCGCTCGAGGTCTTCAACGACGTGTTCCGCCGCGCGGATCCCGAGCGGACAGCGGTTGATGCCATGCGGTCCCTGCTCGTGCTCGAAGACGAGCTGGGCCTCGGCCCGCTCCCCGAACCGGCCACGCTCGGCGGCTACGCGTTCGCCGAGCTTGCCGTCGACCCCGACTCCGCCCCCGAAGCCGAGCGCCTGCTCGAGGCCCTCGGCTTCCACCACGTCGGTCCGCACCGCTCGAAGCCCGTCCAGCTATGGGGCCATGGGGACGCGCACGTGCTGCTCAATCACGGAGACCCCCGTGAGGAGGGCATCGTCGCCCTGGCAGTCGAAAGCGCCGACGCCGCCCGCTCGGTCGATCGCGCCGAGGCGCTGCGGGCTCCCGTGCTCGCCCGCCGCCGCCAGCCCGGCGAAGCCGATCTCGCCGCGGTGGCAGCGCCCGACGGGACCTCGGTTTTCTTCGCCGACGGCGACCGCGAGTGGCTGGGCGACTTCGTCGTCCTCGAGGCCGCCACGGCGGATGGCGCCGCCGTGACCGAGATCGACCATGTCGCTCTCTCGCAGCCGTTCGACGCCTTCGACGAGGCCGTCCTCTTCTATCGCTCGGTGCTCGGCCTCGAGCCCCGGGAGAGCAGGGAGCTCGCCGCGCCCGACGGCCTCGTGCGCAGCCGCGCCGTGGTCGACTGCGGCGGGAGCCTGTCCCTCGCGCTCAACGTTCCGGTCCTCGGAGGCGTCGAGGGGGCCGCCCCCCAGCATGTCGCCTTCGCCACGGACGACGTGCTCGCGATCGCCCGAGCGATGCGCGAGCGCGGGATCGCGCCGGTCCCGATCTCCGACAACTACTACGACGACCTCGAGGCGCGACTCGATCTCGACGCCAGGTTGCTCGCCGACCTGCGCGCGTCGAGCGTGCTCTACGACCGGGACGGCGATGGTGAGTTCCTCCATCTCTACACGCCGGGCATCGGCCGGGTCTTCTTCGAGCTGGTCGAGCGGCGGGGCGGCTACGACGGCTACGGCGCCGTCAACTCCCCGGTCCGGATGGCGGCGCAGCGAGCCCCCGCCGCCTCCCTCGTCGGGTAGCGGGAGCTCCGAGCTCAGAGGCCCGCGGGCTCCACCACCGCCAGCAATATGTGTATGTGTCACACATCTGGGTACGGGATCGACACAAGCAACGATCGGAGGAACGATGACCGAGCACGCGAGCGCGACCTTCAAGGTCGACGACTGGAAAGAGGAGAAGACCGTCGAAGGCGCCCCCGGCGCGATCTCGCTGGCGCGGGTCGAGCAGAGCCTCAGCGGCGGGATCGAGGGCTCCGGCCTGGCCCAGTGGCTGATGTGCTACCGCGAGGACGAGACCGCCGACTTCGTCGGCCTGCAGCGGGTCGAGGGCACCGTCGGCGAGCGCAGCGGCAGCTTCGTCCTGACCTCGAACGGCACCTTCGACGGCAAGGTCGCGGCCGGAGAGATGCGGGTCGTCGACGGCTCGGGCACCGGCGAGCTCGAGGGGATCACGGGCGGCGGCAGCTTCTCCGCCCCGCTCGGCAGCGAGGCCTCGGTCGAGCTGGACTACTCGGTCGCCTGATGGCCGCGGGGGGCTCGCTGGACCGGGCCGGCAACCTGCTCGGGGCGCTCTCGCTGGCGGTCGCCGACCGCACGGACGACTCGGTCTCCAGCGCGGCGGCGAGATCGATCACCGGCGCCGCCGCGCTCTCCGCGCTGCTGCACTTCCTCGAGCGCCCGAGCATCGACCTGCTGCGACAGGTGCTCGGGCTGACCTCGTCGGGGACGGTGCGCCTCGTCGACCGGCTCGAGCGCGACGGCCTCGTGGCCCGGCGGCCGGGAGCCGACGGACGGGTGACGACGATCGTCCTGACCCGCTCCGGGCGGCGAGCGGCCGAACGCGTCGCCGCCGCGCGGGCCGAGGTGCTCGAGTCGGCGCTCGCGGCGCTCGAGCCGGACGAGCGCGAAGCGCTCGACGCGCTGGTCGGCAAGGTGTTGGTGGGGATGATCCGCGGCCCCGGCGCGACCCGGTGGATGTGCCGGCTCTGCGACACCGGCGCCTGCGGACGGGAGCGCGGCGAGTGCCCGGTCGCCAACGCGACCGGAGCCGTCGCCTCAGCCCTACGACCCCTGAGCTCGTAGGCGGCCCACTAGCCTTGGACGGGTGAGCGCGACCGAGGTCAACAACCCTATCTTCGCCCGCCTTTTCGACCGTTTCGCGGCCAAGGATCGGGGCCACGGCGAGGATGCTCTGCGCCGCGAAATGCTCGCCGGCCTGAGTGGCCGCGTGCTCGAGGTCGGGGCCGGCAACGGGATCAACTTCGAGCACTACCCGCCGACCGTCGCGGAGCTGGTCGCGGTCGAGCCCGAGCCGTATCTGCGCGCCGCCGCGGAGCGCGCCGCCGAGGCCGCCCCGGTCGAGATCACCGTCGTCGACGGGCTCGCAAGCTCGCTGCCCGCCGACGATCGCTCCTTCGACGCGATGGTCGTCGCCGGAGTCCTCTGCTCGGTCCCCGATCCGGCCGCAGCCCTGCGCGAGTTCCGCCGCGTGCTGCGCCCGCGAGGAGAGCTGCGCTTCTACGAGCACGTGCTCTCTCGCCGCCCCGGGTTCGCTCGCTTTCAGCGGGCGGCGGATCTGATCTGGCCGCGTCTGATGGGCGGCTGTCATCCCGACCGCGACACGCTCGCCGCGATCCGGGCCGCGGGCTTCGACGTCGATCGCTGTCGCGGGTTCGGCTTTCCCGCTCACGCGCGGCTGTACCCGGTTGCGCCCCGGATCCTCGGCAGCGCACGGACCACCTGACGACGGCTTCCGCTGCCCCGCGTCGCGTTAGGATGCGCGGCCCTGCAGGCGACCAGAGGGAGAACCGTGGCCGTAGACGTAACCGAGGTTTCGAAGCTCGACGTGGAGCCCGGGACGCTGCCGAAGACGATGGCGGCGTGGGTGATCCGCCAGGACCGCGAGGGAGAGCCCAAGGACGCGTTCCAGATCGAGGAGATCGAGGTCCCCGAGCCCGGCGCCTTCGAGGTCATCGTCCGCGTGATGGCCGCCGGGGTCAACTTCAACAACGTCTGGGCGGCGCTCGGCAAGCCGGTCTCGGTCTTCGGCTACGGCGACCACCCGCAGTACGGCCACCACATCGGCGGCTCGGACGCCTCCGGGATCGTCTGGAAGGTCGGCGAGGGCGTCACCCGGTGGACGCCGGGCGACGAGGTCGTGATCCACTGCAACCAGGCCTCATACGAGGACGTCGAGGTCCACGGCCTCGACCCGATGGCGGCGCCGAGCCAGGAGATCTGGGGCTACGAGACGACCTGGGGCTCGTTCGCCCAGTTCACCAAGGTCCAGGCGCAGCAGCTGCTGCCCAAGCCCCGCAACCTCTCCTGGGTCGAGTCCTCGGCGTACGGGCTCACCTACTTCACCGCCTACCGGATGCTGCTCGACCGCTGCAAGCTCCAGGCAGGCCACAACGTGCTGATCTGGGGCGCCGCCGGCGGGCTCGGCGTCTTCGCCACCCAGCTCTGCGCCGCCGCGGGGGCGAACGCCGTCGGCGTCGTCTCCTCGGACGAGAAGGGCGAGCTGGTCAAGCAGCTCGGCGCGGTCGACTACGTGAACCGCAACGAGTTCGGCGAGATGATGCGCACCGACGCGAACCATCCGGCGGTCGACCGCGCCGCGGAGAAGGAGCGGTTCGCGGCCTCGCGCGGGTTCGCGAAGAAGGTCAAGGGGATCCTCGGCGACGCGCCCGACATCGTCTTCGAGCACGTCGGCCAGGCGACCTTCCCGACCTCGGTCTTCACCGTGAAGCCGTTCGGCAAGGTCGTGATCTGCGGCGCCACCTCGGGCTACACGCTCGACTTCGACGTCCGCTACTTGTGGATGAAGCAGAAGGAGATCCTCGGGTCGCACTTCGCCAACGCCTACGAGTGCACGCGCGCGAACCAGCTCATGGCCGAGGGCAAGATCCGGCCCGTGCTGTCGCAGGTGATGGAGTTCGACGGCGTCCCCGAGGCGCACCAGATGCTGCACGAGAACCGGCACTCGGGAAAGATCTCGATCCGCGTCGGCGCCACCGACGACGCCGAGGGCAAGCACGAGGACGGCGAGGGCGCGATCTGGGCCGAGGTCGGCGCGTAGCGCCGACCGCGGCGCCGGCTCAGCCCCCGGAGAGCGCGACGGCGACGACGCGCGCCTGGTGGTACTCGATCGCACCCGGCCCTGCCTGCATGCAGTCGATGCCGAACGAGTGCGTGCCCGCGGGAAAGACATTGGTGACGGCCATCACCGGCAGCACTTCGTAGAGCGGCCCGTCGTCGGCGAGGTGGACCCAGTCCTGAGACGCGAGGACCGGCCCGGCTGTCGTGCCGATCCGGCAGCTGCCGACGGCCTGATCCGAGTCGATCTCGGTGTGTGCACGCGCAGTCCCGATCACGAGTAGACGAGCCGGCGCCGGGAGGGTGACGGTGACGAACGAACAGTCGACGAACGTCTCGCTCTCCGGGTCGCACGAGCCCGTGTAGCCATAGCGCCCAAGGCCGCCGAGGGTGGAGGTGAGGGCCGAGGGCACCTGGCCCAAGGTCGACTCGGCGACGTCGGAGCCGCGAATGGTGTCGCCCCTGACCTTCGTGCCGGTGACCGCGGCGTTGCGGATATCGGGCGACTTGACCTCCCCGTCGACGATGTCGTCGCTGAACACGGTGTTCGAGCCGGTGAGCGCCGTGGCCGTGCCGCTCATCGCGAACGCGAACAGCGCGATGTAGCCGACGACGTTGTTGCGGATGTGGTTACGGAGTCTTGCTCGTCGCACTTGGCCCCTCCCGTGGTTTGAGTTGCTGGTCGGCAATGGATCAGCCGGCCGAGAGCGCGACGGCGACGACGCGAGCTTGCTCGTACTCGATCGCGCCCGCGGACCCCTGGTTGCAGTCGATCCCAACCGCGTGGGTACCGGCGGGAAACGGGTCGGTTACCGCCACCAGGGAGGCGAGCTCATCGTCGGGGGTGAAGTCGTCTTCGTCCCTGACGGTCATCTGGACTTCCGACGCATTGACCGGGCCCGAGGTCGTTCCGATCCGACAGCTGCCGACCGCGTTGTTCGCGTCAACCTCCGCCGCTGCCTCCACCGTCCCGATCACCAGCAGCCGAGCCGGCGACGCAAGCGGCACCTGGACGACCGAGCAGGCCACGAACGCCGTCGTCTCCGGATCGCAGGAGCCGGTGAACCCGTAGCGCCCGAGGCCACCCTGCGCCGCCGTGAGCGCGGAGGGCACCTGGCCGAGCGTCGACTCGGCGACATCGGCGCCGGTGAGGTCGTTGTCGGCGATCTCCGCCGACTTGACCGAGGAGTCTTCGATTTGCGAGGCGCCGACGCTGTTCGGGGCGATCGTCGGGTTCGGGTAGTCGCCCGCCAGCCCGCCGCCCGCAGGACCGCGCGGCGGCAGGCCGGTCGGCAGCTCGACCTTGCCGAGGTTGAGCGAGCCCTCGTCGACGTCGGCGCCCTTGAGGCTGTCGTCGACCACGTCCGCGCCGGCGACGGCCTTGCCGTCCTTGAGGTCCTGTGACTTCAGAGCCTCGTTCTTGACGCTCTTCGACTTGACGCTGTTCTTCGGTGCCGAGACCGCGAGCGCGGTGCCGCCGGCGCAGACGAGGAACAGGGCCAGGAGCGCGAGGTGCTGCTGGCGCAGGTAGGTGCCGATTCGCTTGCTCATGGTGCCTTTCACCCTTTCGCGCGCACGGTGAGTGCCCGCGTCGTGTTGTTCCCGACGACGTCGGTCGCCGTGACCGTGACCGCCAGCTTGGGTGGCTTTCGGCGTCGAGACGCCACCTTCAGCGCTCGCCGGCCTTTCCTCGTCAGCCCGAGCTCGATCGGCCGGCCGATCCCGGCCGAGAGCTCGACCGTGACCGGCTTCAGCGCTGCGCGCGCCCTGCGTCCGCGGCCTTTGAGCTTGGCCGTCGCGGTCACCGTGCAGGCCTCGAGCGGGCAGCTCGCCTCGACCACGACGCCCCGATGCTTCAGCACGCGCTGCTTGCGCTTTGCGGTGAGCTCGAAGCGAAGCTCCCCGTCGTCCGGCAGGAACCCGTCGGCCGGCAGGAAGTCGATGGCCTCGCAATCCGGATCGATCGTGTCGAGCGTCTGCTGATCGGCCGTGGCAGTGTCGATCTCGGAGCCGCAGCTCGCGGTGTCGGGCTCGCCGTCGCGTACGTCGACCGTGTCGGCGCCGGCCAGGGCGCTGATCGAGTCGGTGCCGCCGAGGCCGGTGATCGAGTTCGACCCGTCGGTTCCGACCAGCCGATCGCCGAACGGCGAGCCGATCACGCTCTCGACCTCGGCGATGCCGTCGTTGCCGTAGCCGAGGCCCGAGCTCGCGCTCAGGTCGACGGTGACCGCTACCGGGGCGCGCGCGTAGGTGACGGCATCGTTGCCGCCCCCGCCGGTGATCCCATCGTCGCCGGCCGCTCCGTCGAGGACGTCGTCGCCCTCGTTCCCGATGACGTAGTTGAACCCGGCGTCGCCGGTCAGGGTGTCGGCGTAGTCGGTCCCCTGAATGCTCTCGATCCCCGCAATCGTGTCGGTGCCGGCGCCGCCGGTGTCCTGGGGCGCGGCCCGGCCGAGGTCGACGGTCACGCCAACGCCCGCTGTGCCTCCGAGGTAGGAGAGGTCGTCGTCGTCGCCCGCGCCGCCGTCGACTACATCGTCTCCCACCTCCTCTTCGACGCGATCACCGCCGCCGTGGCCCCGCATCGCGTCGTTCCCGATTCCACCGTCGAGCTCGTCGTTACCGGAGCCACCCGAGATCGTGTCGTTGCCGCTGTCGCCGGAGATGTCCAGCGATCGCGTGAACTCGGCACCGGCCCCCTCGCCGCCCTGGGCGCTGACCACATCGTCGCCGGCCCCAGGCGCGAAGACCCAGCTGTCGAACTGCGAGAACGTGACCAGATCGGCGTCGGGGGCCGGGTCGGGCGCGCCGGCGTTCCAGTTGACGCCGGACGTGCCGATCACCCAGCGGTCCGCGGTCGCCGTGCTGGTGCCGACTACCTCCACCCGATCCGCGGCGCCCGCGCCGAGGTTGATGGCGAACTCGATCTCCCCGAGCCCGCCGCCCTCGTCGTTCAGGGTCGCGCCCGGGACGAACGCGGACGGCTCGACGATCTCGACCTCGGTCGTGCCGTCGGCGGGCGCCGGCGACGACGGCGCGTCGGAGTTGTCGACGATCGCCACGGTCTCGGTGTTGGTCACGGTCGGTGGGCCATCCGGGCCACAGATGACCGGACCGCTCGCGCCGTCGACGAGAATGACCCCGCCGCCGCCGATCTCGAGCTTGGCGCTGTCGGCGTCGGCGCTCATCTCGACAAAGAGCAGGGGCTCGTTGAACGAGCAGGTGGTCGCCGCTTGCGCCCCCACTGGCAGAACCAGCGCAGTCGCGACGCCGAGGGCCGCTATCAGCATCCGGATGAGGTGGGTCGAATCGATCATGCGCCCAGGATGTCCCGTTCCCGAGCTCCTGCAAAGGCCAAAATCTGGACCTGAGCGGCGCGCCCCCGTCGGCGTGGTGGGACACTGGCCGAGTGTCGATCGGCGACCCCTACGGCCAGTACTTCTGCCCGATCACGCGGGCGTCGGAGATCCTCGCCACCCGGTGGACGCCGATCATCGTCCGCAACCTTCTGCTCGGCGCCGACACGTTCAGCGAGCTCCAGCAGGGCGCGCCGGGAATCCCACGCAGCCTCCTCGCCGAGCGCCTGCGCCAGCTCGAGCTGGCGGGGGTGGTCAAGCGTCGGCCGAAGCCGACGGGCCGCGGCTATCTCTACGAGCTGACCGAGCAGGGGCGTGAGCTCGAGGGCGTCTGCGAGGCGATGGGCGTCTGGGGTGCCAGGTGGCTCGAGGCGGCCGTGGAGCCGCTCGACCCGTCGGTCCTGCTCTGGGGAATCTGCAAGTCGATGGATCGGGATCGAATGCCCGATGAGCGCGTCGTCGTCCGCTTCAGCCTCCGGGACGCCCCGAAGCAGCGCTTCTGGCTCCTGGTTCAGCGCCCCGAGCCGGAGGTCTGCATGAAGCCCCCGGGGTACGACGAGGACCTCGTGGTCACCTCGGACACCGACTCGGTGGCGAGGTGGTACATGGGGCGAATGTCGCTCGGACAGGCGATGAAGGCGCGCCGGATCGAGATCGAGGGTCCGCGCCACCTCATCAGCGAGTTCGCCACCTGGGGCGGGCAGAGCCCGTTCGCCTCGGTCGCGCCGGTCGGCGTCCGCGATTAGAGTTCGGCCCGATGGAGGTCCACTACATCGAATGGCACATCGTGCCCTGGCGCCGCGACCGCTTCCTCGAGATCTGGGAGCCGGCGCTCGACCGGGCGCTCGCCTACGGCGCCAAGGCAGCCTTCCTCACCCGCAACGAGGACGACACGCTGCACATCCGCCAGGTGACGATGTGGGACGACCGCTCCGAGCACGAGCGCTGGTGGGCCTCCGACGAGCTCTCGGCCCTGCGCCAGGCGGCGCTGTCCTACTACCACAAGCCGATCGACCAGCACTGGCATGCGCACATCGCCGACGCCACGGTGCGGGCATCGAACGGCGCCGCCCAGTAGGCGAGCCCGACCCCGCTCTCAGGCGACCAGCGCCAGCTGCCGGCGGTTCCGCTCGGCGAACGTCTCGCCGACCTCGACGAGGATCCCGACCATCTCCTCGGTCGCCGGCGAACGCGCGCCCGCGGCCCGGGTCGAGGCCCAGACCCGGCGCTCGGGCGCCGGCGGGTCCGTGGGCCGGACGACGAGGTCCGGGCGCAGCGTCGGCAGCGCCAGGTCGGGGAGCAGGGTGACCCCGAGCCCGGCGGCGATGAATCCCTGCATCACGTTGTAGTCGTCGGACTCGAAGCCCACGTGGGCCTCGAAGCCGGCATCGCGGCAGGCCTGCATGATCGCCGCGCCGCAGGTGCTCGGGCGCGAGCCGCAGAGCCAGTTCTCGTCGGCGAGCTGGCCGAGCGGCACGATCTGGTGCTCGGCCAGTGGGTGGCGCTTGGGCAGCGCCAGGTGCATCGCCTCGGTCAGCACCAGGGCGCGCTCGAGGTCGCGCTCGGCTTCGTGAGGGACCGAGGCGTAGTCGAAGGTGAGCGCGAGGTCGAGCTCGCCCGCGCGCAGGCGGGGCAGCGACTGCTCCGGCTCTGCGTCGGCGACGCTCAGCCGCACGTTCGGGTGGCGGCGGTGAAAGAGCGAGACCGCTTCCGTCAGCACGGTTGCGCTCGCGCTGGGAAAGCTCGCCAGGCGCAGCTCGCCGCCCTCGAGGCCGGCGATTGCACCAAGCTCGCGCTCGGCCTCCTCCAGACGCGCGATCGCAGCGTCGGCATGACCGACGAGCACCTGCCCCGCGTCGGTGAGTTTCGGCCCCTCGCGGGTGCGGTCGAGCAGCTGCATCCCGACCTCGCGCTCGAGCGTCGCCACCTGCTGGCTGACCGCCGACTGGGAGAGGAAGAGAGCCTCGCCGGCGGCCGAGAAGGAGTGCTGCTGGGCGACCTCCCGGAGGATCTTCAATCGCTTCAGATCTAGCATTAGGTCACCTTATCAGATCAACTAATCATCCATGTTGCGCTTATGCGACTCCCGCGGGATCCTTGTCTCATCACGAAACCACGGGCCCCGGCGTTCCGAGGTCGAGACGCGAAGCGAGGTGAACATGACCGCTCAAGAGACACAGACGAACAGCGAGATCACGATCCGCCGGATGGATCTGACCGGCGCCGACCAGCGGGCGCTGGCGAGGCTCGCCGCGCTCGACTCGCACGCCCCGCTCGAGGGAACGGTGCTCGGGGCCGAGGTCGAGGGCCGACCTGCGCGCCGCGATCTCGCTCGACGGCGGCGAGCTCGTCGCCGATCCGTTCAGCCGCACGAGCGAGCTCGGAACGCTGCTCGAGCTGCGCGCCGGCCAGCTCCAGGAGCGGCGGCCGAGGCGGTCGCGCTGGACCCGCCGGAACCGGGTCCGGGACCCGCCGCGAGCCGCGGCTCGCGCTCGGCGGCTCGCCTCCGGGCGAGATCGTCAGCCTGATGCGGGACCGCTGAGCCGCGCTCAGTGGCTCTCGAGCGGGGCCATCGTCAGCCCGGCGTCCTTGAGCTGCTGCCAGTAGAGCTCGGCGGGCTCGCGTTGGCCGCTCCAGACGATCGCCTTGCCGCGGGCGTGGATCTGGTCTGCGAACCGATGGCCCCGGTCGAGCGAGACGCCGGGAATCACCCGGGCGAGCGTCTTGGCCACGTGGTCGAAGGTGTTGTGATCGTCGTTCAGCACGATCACGTGCCAGCTGCCGCCGAGGCCCGAACCGGGCCCGGCGCTGCGCGGCCTCTCGATCGTCTCGGTCGCGATCGGCGAAATCCCGGATCGGTCAGCCTGGATCAGGGGTCGGGGACTGCGACCGCGACCCGCCTGAACGTCCCGACGACCTTCTTGTTCTTCTTCTTCGCCCGGCAGCCGACCGCGAAGCGGACCTTGCGGCCTCGGACCTGACCGGGGTCGGAGTCGGCCACCTTGGCGACCTCCTTGCCGTTGACGACCGCCCGCAGCTCGGCACCGGTGGCGATCACCTCGATCCGGTTGCGCTGGTTGATCTTGTTGATCGCGCTGCTCTTGCCGACCGCCGGGAAGCCGCCGCCCTCGGGCCCGCGATCGAGCTCGAACCGCTTGCGCTGGGGGAAGACACGCAGCGAGTAGCCGCTGCCCGCGCCGCCGGCGCGCACGGTGACCTCGATGAACGAGCTCCCACGGACGGCCTTCGGAGTCGACTTCAGGATCTTCCCGTCGACCGCGACGCTCTGGTTGGCGAGCTCGTCGTCGCCCTGGACCGGGGCGCGGAAGGAGCAGGTGGTCGGGCTGCGCTTGACCGAGGCGAGCATCACCTTGCTCTTCTCCCGGTACTTCTTGTCGCAGCGCTTGCCGCCGCCCGAGCGCACGATCTGGCGGAACTCGCCCTGGGTCGAGAAGTCGTTCAGGTAGACGACCACCTCGCCGACGGCGTTCGCCGCGAGCAGCAGCGACCCCGCCGCGAGCGCGGCGAGCACGGTGCGGGCGATGGCTTTGCGGGCGATCATCGGCTCGGGGCAGCGTAGCCGCTGCACCCCCCTCAACACCCCCGAGCCGCAAGAGGATCGGGCGCGGAATTTCACTCCCCGTGCGGGCTCGGGCGCGCGCGCCGTCGCTAGGCGGCCTGTTCGGCCTCGCGCCGCTTGCGCCAGTAGCGCTCCAGGCCCTGCCAGAGCTGGTCCGGCGGGCTCGCCTGGCGCAGGCTGCGTGCCGTCTCGGGGTCGGTGCCGGCGTCGATGCAGGACTCGAGCAGCTCGAGGAAGTACTCGCGATCGCCGCCCTCGGCCGCCTCGGACTGGGCGCGGAGGCTCTCGCGGGCCCGATCGAGCTGGGCCCCGACATCCCCGGCGACCCCGAAGTGCGTCAGGCGCAGGCGTTCGGGCCGCAGCGCCTCGATCCGGTCGATCGACTCGAACCAGGCATCGACGTCGATCTCTGGCGGCGGGGTCGGTGCGACCGTGAACTCGCCCGGCGGGATCCGCACGCCCGCCATGTCCCCGACGTAGGCGTCGCCCTCGTCGAGGTCGAGCCAGCAGAGGTGGTGGCCGGCATGGCCGGGCACGTGCTCGACCCGGAACCCCTCGACCTCCTCCCCGCCCTCGAGAGCGACCACGTTCGCCGCGGGTACCGGCAGCACCTCGCCCCAGAGCCGTCCCATGTTCTCGGGGCCGTAGAGGCGCCCCGCGCTCTCGAGCAGCTTCTTCGGCTCGACGACGTGGGGAGCGCCGACCTCGCTCACGTAGACCCGCAGCTCCGGCCAGCGGCGCACGAGGGCTCCGGTCGCCGAGGCGTGATCGAGGTGGATGTGCGTGAGCAGGATCGCCCGCGGCTCGCCGCTCAGGCCCTCGACCAGGGTCTCGACCGTCGAGGCGGCGCCGGGGTCGACGATCAGCTCGCCGCGGACCTCGTGCGCAGCGATCACACGCTCGCGGCCGAGGTGCAAGGTGTCGATCTCGCGGACCATGCCGGTCACGGTACCCACCCGCGGTACGGGCGTACCTGGGAGAATTCCCGGGCACCATGGCCGAGCACCGCCTCCCGGAGCCGGATCGCCCCTGGGTGATGCGCACCTACGCCGGGCACTCCGACGCCCGGCGCTCGAACGAGCTCTACCGCCGCAACCTGGCCAAGGGCCAGACCGGGCTCTCGGTCGCCTTCGACCTGCCGACGCAGACGGGCTACGACCCCGATCACATCCTCGCCCGCGGCGAGGTCGGCAAGGTCGGCGTCTCGATCGTCCACAAGGGCGACATGCACACGCTCTTCGACGGCATCCCACTTGGCGAGATGAACACCTCGATGACGATCAACGCCACCGCGGCCTGGCTGCTCGGCCTCTACGTCACCGTCGCGGACGAGAACGGCGTGGACCGCGCCGCGCTCAAGGGCACGACCCAGAACGACATCATCAAGGAGTACCTGTCGCGCGGGACCTACGCCTTCCCGCCCGGGCCCTCGATGCGCCTGATCGCCGACACGGTCGCCTTCAGCGTCAACGAGACCCCGAGCTGGAACCCGACCAACGTCTGCAGCTACCACCTGCAGGAGGCCGGCGCTACCCCGGTGCAGGAGATCGCATACGCGTTGTCGACCGCGATCGCGGTCCTCGACGAGGTCAAGGCCCGCGGTCAGGTCTCGGAGGCCGACTTTCCGAAGGTCTTCGGGCGGATCTCGTTCTTCGTCAACGCCGGCGTGCGCTTCGTCGAAGAGCACGCGAAGCTCCGGGCGATGGGCGAGATGTGGGAGTGGATCGGTCGCAACCGGTACGGCGTAACCGACCCGAAGCTGCTGCGGATGCGCTACGGCGTCCAGGTCAACAGCCTCGGCCTCACCGAGGCCCAGCCGGAGAACAACGTCCAGCGCATCGTGCTCGAGGCCCTGGCGGTCACGCTCGGCCGCAACGCCCGCGCCCGCGCGATCCAGCTGCCCGCGTGGAACGAGGCGCTCGGCCTGCCCCGCCCGTGGGACCAGCAGTGGAGTCTCCGCATCCAGCAGGTGCTGGCGTTCGAGACCGACCTGCTGGAGTACCCCGACATCTTCGAGGGCTCGAAGGTGATGGACGGGCTCGTCGACGAACTCGTCGAGGGCGCCAAGGAGGAGATGAAGATCGTCGCCGACCAGGGCGGCGCCGTCGACGCCGTCGCGTACATGAAGGCGCGCCTGGTCGAGTCCCACCGCGAGCGGATCGCCAAGATCGAGCGCGAGGAGATCAAGGTCGTCGGCCAGAACTGCTTCGTCGAGGGCGAGGACTCGCCGCTAACCGCCGGAGCCGACGGCGGCATTCTCACCCCCGACCCCGAGGTCGAGCGCGAGCGCCGCGAGGCGCTCGAGGAGTGGAAGGCCGAGCGCGACGGCGCTGCGGTCGAGAAGGCGCTCGCCGACCTGGCCGCCGCCGCGCGCGACGAGAGCGTCAACATCATGCCGGCGACGATCGCCGCCGCGAAGGCGGGAGCGACGACCGGCGAATGGGCGCAGACGCTGCGCGACGAGTTCGGCGACTACCGGGCGCCTACCGGCGTCTCGGGCGCGGCGGCGGGCGGCAACGAAGAGCTGCTCGGCCAGATCCGCGCCAGGGTCGACGAGCTCGCCGAGCGGATCGGCCACCGCCCACGGATCCTGGTCGGAAAGCCGGGCCTCGACGGGCACTCGAACGGCGCCGAGCAGATCGCGGTCCGCGCCCGCGACGTCGGCATGGAGGTCATCTACCAGGGGATCCGCCTGACGCCGGAGCAGATCGCGGCCTCGGCGCGCGACGAGGACGTCGACGTCGTCGGCCTCTCGATCCTCTCCGGCTCCCACCTGGAGCTGATCCCGGAGACGCTGCGGCTGCTGGCCGAGAACGAGGTCGATGCGCCGGTCGTCGTCGGCGGCATCATCCCGGCGGCCGACGCGGCGAAGCTGCGCGAGGCGGGCGTCGCCGCCGTGTTCACGCCGAAGGACTTCGACGTCAACCGGATCATGGGCGAGATCGTCGACCTGGTCGGCGCCCGCACCGGCTCCCCGGCCCCCGCCTGAAGAGCTCGCCGGCGATTCCGTAGTTTCCCCCCTTGTCCCGTCGGCGGGCGAGGAAATAGGCTCGCGCCGTGTTCATCACTTCTTGGCGGGGGGGTTGGTCCAGCGGCGCCATCGGCATCGCGGCCCTGATCGCGCTCGCGCTCCTATGCGGACCGGCGCTGAGCCACGCGACGGGGTCTGACGCGAAGGCGGCCAAGAAATGCACCAAGGCGGTGGTGGATGGCCGCAATGCCTGCCTGCGCAAGGGCGACAAGTGCAAGAAGCGCTTTCAGGACGACTACGTCCGGGCAGGACTCTCCTGCAAGAAGGCGCGGCTGCGGAAGGCCAGCATCAAGCAGCTCCGCGGCTCCGAGCCCCTCCTCGTCAGTAAGAACGGCCAGCTCTCGACGGAGACGGCCCTGGCCGCGTTCAACACAGCGGTCGCCGCGCTTCCGGGCGTGAAGCCGAAGCCGGGCGAGATCGGCGCCGTGCGCGAGGCCAGTTCGGTCGTCAACACGCTCGAGGCGAGCGCCGCCAAGCTCAGTCCAGCCCAGCGGAAGGTGCTCGCAGCCGCAACGACGCCGGCGCCCGACGCTCTAGTGGTCCCGGTCGACGACGCGGCCGCGGCCCGGCCGGAGCCGCCCGCCGTCGCCAGCGTGCGGCCGGCCGCCCGCGGCAACAACGACGGCGGGGTGACGGTGACGAACGGCACCTTCGAGGAGCAGCTCGAGGCGGTCAGGTCCCTGCGGAGCGCAGTAACCATCATGCGCGCCCACGGCTTCGTCTTCCACCGCCCGATCTCCGTGTCGTTCCTGACGACAACGGAGATCATCAAGGGCGAGCCGGCCTACGCGTACGTGTCGTCGTCGGACCTGCCGCCCGGGACGTCCCCGAATTGCAACATGTTCGTCACCAAGGACGGACGCGAGGCGAGCGCCGCGGTCCGGCAGCTCGTCTACGCGCATGAGCTCGCGCATTGCGCGCAGCACGAGTTCGCAAGCACTCGCTCGGCGTTCAACGCGATGCCCGACTGGGTGATCGAGGGTGGCGCGGACTGGCTGGGCGGCATGGTCGTTCAGCAGACCGGTGGCCCGGTCGAGGCGGTCGACTGGGAGCCGTGGCTCGGCGAGCCGACCGACGACCTGTTCACCCGCGAATACAGCGGCGTCGGGTTCTTCGCGATGATCCATCAGGCGGGGATCGACGGCTGGGGACGCATGCGCGAGGTGCTGGCTGTGGCCTCGGCCGGTAGCGCCGCTGCCTATGAGCGCGCGATCGCCGGCGTGCCGGACGCGTTTTGGAATCGGTGGGGGCCGGGCCTTCTGCGCGACAAGTCGCTGGGCGCCGAGTGGGACTACGAGGGCCCTGGCATCGACCCGAGCGCGCCCGACCAGATCAGCCTCGGGAACGGCGGGCGTAAGGCACGCACGATCAAACCGCGGAGCTCGGACGGCGGGAGGATCAGTTTGAAGACGGACATCCTGATCATCAAGGCCGACAAGGGCCTTCGCGGTCGGCTGCAGACCCTGGGTGCCACGCGCCCACTTGCCAAGGGCGCCTACTGCGCGAAGTCGGGCGGCTGCAAGTGCAGCACGAACACTCCACTCCAGCTCCCGAAGGTCGGCAGCGCCCTCGCCTTCGGCTTCAACGACGGGTTCAAGGCCCGCACCGTGACCTTTGAGGGCCGCAAGCTCAAGGACTACTGCAAGCACCCCTCCCCCGGGCCGGGCGCCGATGGGCCAAGCGGGCCGGGCGGCGGCGGCTCCTGCCCGACGACCCCGACCGCCCGTCCGGCGCTGCGGCGCGAGTGCCCTGCGCCCGCGCCGGGGATCGGGGTCTTCATGGGCGAGGACGCGGTGCAGGTGGCCAACTTCACGATCGGGTCCTGCACCGTCGGACCGGGCGGCTTCACGGCGATCGCCGTTGACGGTGCGTGGCGGCTCGAGGTCGGGATCTCGAACTTCACCGGATTCGGCACCTACACGGTTCCGTACGGCGGGCCGGATCCGCAGGTGGTGATCGAGGGTCCGGCGGGGACGTTCAGCAACGAGACCTGGCAGCCGGGCGGGCTGACGTTCTCGGGTGCGATCGACTTCAACAACGGCGACAAGCACGCCCTGGGGGTCGGGTGGATCGAATACCGGGACGCGGCCGGGAGCGAGGCGACGGCCATCAGAGGCGCCGGCGGGATGAGCTGCGTTTATCCCGACGACGAGCCGTAGCGGTCGGCTTGCGCGGCGACAGGGCGCGCCACCTCGCGCCCCCGCCTAAAGCCGCGGCTCAGCGGTAGCCGGTGGGGTCCGCCGGCTTTCCGGGGTCCTGGACCTCGACCATGTAGCGCCAGCAATCGGGCTGCGAGCCGTCGAGGTCGGTGAACCCGTACTCACGGGCGAGCTCGCCGGAGGAGAACGAGCCGCGGTTGCGACGGGCGACGTCGGGGTCGGCGGCGAGCGCTGCCACCGCCCGCCCGACGAACCGCGGCGTCTCGGAGATCGCGGCGAAGTGCGGGTTGACCTTCGCCCCGTCGCGCCAGTTGTCCTCGGTGACGCCGTAGTTGTCGAGCATCATCTCCGAGCGCATCCACCCTGGGGTCAGGGCGACGGCCGCGCAGCCGTGCTCGGCCAGCTCCTCCCCCTGGGCGAAGGCGAGCCGGATGACCGCGTTCTTGACCAGGTCGTAGTAGGCGGAGAGCCGGTAGTTGACGGCGTTGTAGTCGCGGGTGCCGTCGGTCATCTCGACCACCAGCCCGCCCGGCCTGCGGATCAGCAGCGGGAGCGCGAAATGGCTGGTGATCAGATGGGTGTCGATCGCGAGGCGCAGCATCCGCAGGCCGTTTTCGAGGTCGTGCTCCCAGATCGGCTTGTTCCACTCGAACAGCAGCTCGCCGCCCCAGACGTCGTTGACGAGCACATCGAGCCGCCCCTGCTCGGCCTCGATCCGGTCGACGAGCGCCTTCACCTCGGGCGCCTCCAGATGGTCGACCGCGACCGCGATCCCGGTCCCGCCCTCGGCGTCGACCAGCTCGGCCGTCTCCTCGATCGTCTCGGCGCGGTCGTAGTCGGAGCGGCGCTCGCGGGTCGTGCGCCCGGTGCAGTAGACGGTCGCCCCGGCCTCGCCGAGCGCGACGGCGATCCCCCGCCCGCCGCCCCGGGTCGCCCCGGTGACCAATGCCACCTTGCCCTCGAGCGGGTCCGCCATGTCCGTAGTTTCCCCCCTTGCCACCCCTGCGGGCGAGCGAATAGGCTCCGCGCCGTGTTCGCTTCTGCCTGGCGGGGGAGTAGATGGTGCGCCTGCGCTCTGGGCGTCGCCGCGCTGTTCGCCGCCGTGCTGATGATCGCCCCCGCGACCGGCGGCGCCGGGTCGCGGACCGCCGCCGCGGCGAAGAAGTGCACGAAGGCGATCGTCAACGGCCGGCACGCCTGCCTGCGCAAGGGAGACAAGTGCAAGAAGGCCTACCAGGCCGACTACGTCGACGTGGGTCTCTCCTGCAAGCACAAGCGCCTGCGCAAGGCGAGCATCAAGGAGCTGCGCGGCAGCCAGCCCCTGCTCCTCTCTGACAACGGCTACCTCTCCCTGAAGACGGCACTGGCGGCGTTCGACTCGCAGATAGCCGACCTGCCCGGGGTGAAGCCCAAGCCGGGCGAGGTCGGGAACGTGACCGAGGCCACCTACGTGGTCGATCGGATCGCGGCCGACCTGGACAAGCTCACACCGAAGCAGCGCGCGGTGTACGAGCAGTGGACCACCCCCGGCCCCGACGCGCTGGTCATCGACCCCGACAACCCCAGGCCGTCGCTCGCCCATGCCCGCCGAGCCCCGGCCACCCCGCAGGAGCTGATCCTCGCCGATACCTACATGGACAACGCGATCCGGGTCCTCAAGAACCACGGCTACCTCCCCGCGAAGCGGATCACGCTGACGCTGCTCCCGGACCAGGGGACGGGCAAGCCGACCGACCTCGGATACGTCCCCCCGAGCGACCTCGCGCCCGGGACGTCGCCGACCTGCAACGTCTTCCTGACACTCCGCGGACGCGGGATGAGCGAGGTCGACAAGCAGTTCGTGCTCGCCCACGAGGCTGTGCACTGCATGCAGCACGCGTACTACACCGGTCAGGCCGACCAGGCCGCGGTCCCGGCGTGGGTCAAGGAGGGCACCGCCGACTACCTGGGCGCGAAGGTGATGCTGGAGCTCAACGCCGGGACCCCGACCCAGGTCGCCTGGACGAAGTGGCTGACGAACCCGCAGAAGGACCTCTTCGGGCGCTCCTACGACGGGCTCGGCTTCTTCGCGATGCTCGACCAGGCCGGTGTCGACACCTGGTCGAGGATCAAGAACGTGATCGCGGCCGGTGTGTCGGGCAAGAGCGACGGCGCCTACGCCGCGGCGCTCGCGGGCGTGCCGGACATCTTCTACATGCGGTGGGGCCCGGGGATCATGCGCGACGCGGCGCTCGGACCCGAGTGGGACTACACCGGCCCGTACATCGACTCGAGCAGGCCCAGCTCGGTGAACATCAGCAGCGGCGGCGCGCCGAAGACATCGAAGATCGACGCCCATGCGGGCACCGCGGCGACGCTCAAGATCGGCGCCGACGTGGTCACGATCAAGGCCGACAAGGACATCCGGGGCCTGCTGCGCTTCGGCGGTACCCAGACGCCCCTGAAGAAGGGTGCCTACTGCGCCAAGCCGGGGGGCTGCAAGTGCCGCACCCACACGAACCTGCAGCTGCCGGCGATCGGCAAGACGACCTACCTCGGCTACGGCGATTCAAAGAAGGCGCGGGTCGTGAGCATCCAGGGCCGCTCACTGAAGGACTACTGCGAGCACCCGACTCCGGGCCCGGCCGGACCCGGCGACGGTGGCGGCTCCTGCCCGACGACGCCGACCGCGCGGCCGCCCGCACGCCGCGAGTGCCCGGCGCCCTCGGCCGGGATCATGATCCTCGACGACCCCGAGTCGACGACGCCGGTCGCCAACTTCACGATCGGCTCGTGCACCCAGGGACCCGGGGGGTTCACGGCGATCGCCGAGGACGGCGCCTGGCACCTCGAGGTCGGGATCACGAACTTCACCGGCTACGGCTCATATGAGATCCCCTACGGCGGCCCGGACCCCGAGGTCGTGATCGACGGCCCGGGCGGAACTCGCGGGAACGTCCTCTGGCAACCGGGCGGCCTCCCGTTCTCGGGTGCGATCGACTTCGGCGGCGACCCGCACCACATGGGCCTCGGGTTCATCGAGTACCGGGACGCGGCCGGGAGCGAGGCCTCGGCGATCACCGGAGCCGGCGGGATGACCTGCGTCTACCCCGAAGACGAGTGACCCTGCGCCCGCGCGCCCTCAGGCGTGCGGGACCACGGTCAGCCCTTTGAGGCGCAGCCGCGCCGCATGCCCGTAGATCCGGGCCAGAGTCACCAGCCCCGCGGCCGGATAGGCGGCGATCGCCCGGCTCATCGATGCGCGGGTGAGCTCGGTGCGCTCGAGGCTCATCGCCGCGTGATGGACGGGCCGGCCCCCATCGGAGTTCTCGATCCGGAGCACCAGCCGCTCGCCCGGCTCGCCGGCGACGATCCGGTAGCTCTGCTCCACTCCCATGAAGGGCGAGACATGCAGCCGCTTCGCGACCGTCGTCCGGACGACGCCGTCCTCGTCGGCGGCGAGCACGTAGGCGTGGCGCTCGCCCCAGGGCGTGTTGGTGACCTCGGCGATCACCGCCTCGACCGATCCGTCGCCGCCGTGCAGGTAGATCAGGCTGACCGGGTTGAAGGAGTGGCCCGCAAACCGCAGTCCGGCGAGCAGGCGCACGGGCCCGCCCGGAGCCGCGCCGGTGCGCTCCCGCACCAACCGGCGAGCGGCGTCGGCGAGCGGCAGCTGCGGGTCGCCGAGGAAGTCCTCGCGGCGCCAGCGCACCAGCGCGGGACGGCGCGCCGACCACAGCGGGTGGCGGTCGAGGACCGCGGGCAGCTCGTCGAGGTCGAGCAGCGGGATCGCGATCCGGTAGCGAAAGCCGTGCTCGACAGGCGCCAGCCGACGGTGCGCGACCCAGCCCTCATACAGGGCGGAGCCGGTCACGCCGCCACCGCCAGCACCGGCTCCGCGGGCTCGGCGGCGAGCGCCCGGCAGGCGCGCAGGGCGCTCCAGACGCCGTCCTCGTGGAAGCCCCAGCGCCAGTAGGCGCCGCAGTAATGGGTCCGGCGCACGCTGCTGATCTCCGCCCAGCGGTGCTGGGCGTCGAGCCCGGCCCGGGTGTAGACCGGGTGGTCGAAGCTGTACTGGCCGAGCACGGTCGCCGGATCGATGCGGTCGGCGAGGTTGAGCGTGACCAGGAGCTCCCGGTCGGCGCGCAGCGATTGCAGGCGGTTCATGTGGTAGGTGATCGTCGTCCGCCCCATCGCCTCGTCGAGCAGGTGGCAGTTCCACGACGCCCAGGCGCGGCGCCGGCGCGGGAGCAGCCGGACGTCCGTGTGCAGCACGGCCTCGTTGCGCACGTACGGGATCGCGCCCAGCACCTCGCGCTCGGCCGGCGAGGGATCGGCGAGCATTCGCAATGCCTGGTCGGAGTGCACGGCGAGCACCACCTCGTCGAAGCGCTCGCGTCCCCCGCTCCAGGCAAGCTCGACGCCGGCCGCGTCGCGCCGCACCTCCGTCACCGCGGTGCCGAGCCGCACCCGGTCGGCGAACGGCGCGACCAGGCGCTCGACGTAGACCCGCGATCCGCCGCACACGGTTCGCCAGCGCGGCCGGCCGAGGAACTGAAGCGCCCCGTGGTTGGCGAGGAACTCGGCCAAAAAGCTCGCCGGGAAGTCCCAGAGCTGCTCGGGGTCGGCCGACCAGACGGCCGAGACCTGGGGGACCAGCAGCCGTTCGACGAACCAGGGCGAGTAGCCGCCGCGGTCGAGGAAGTGGCCGAGCGAAGGGCCGGAGCCGTTCGCGCCGACGAGGCCGCGGGCCTCGCGGAAGAAGCGCGCCAGGTCGGCGATCATCCGGTGGAAGCGCGGGTCGGCCAGGTGGGCCGGGCGCGCGAAGACACCGAGGGGTCGCGAGGACCACTCGAAGCCCCCCTCCCCGTCGGACACCGAGAGCGACATCTCGGCCGGCTTCGTCTCCACGCCGAGCTCGGCGAGCAGGCCCTCGAAGCCGGGGTAGTTGCGGTCGTTGAAGACGATGAAGCCGGTGTCCACGTCCCAGGTCCCGCCCGGCGTCTCGACCGTGACCGTGTTCGCGTGCCCGCCGGCGGCAGCGCCGGCCTCGAAGACCGTGATCTCGTGACCGGTGCGGGTGAGCTCGCGCGCCGCGACCAGCCCGGCGACGCCCGCTCCGACGATCGCGACCCGGCTCACTGCGCGAATCCTGGGCTCGGCCGCGCGTCGCCGCGCCGGTCGTCGAAGCCGCTCGCGCGGACGAGCCCGTCCAGCACCTGCTCGCGCTCGGCCTCGTTCGCGCGCGTCCATGGCAGCCGGTTCGTCGGCCGCGCCCGGCGATCGTGCCAGAAGCCGCTCGGGTCTCGCGGGGCCTCGCGCGAGGCGAGCAGCCAGACCGCCGTGTCGGCGCCCTGCTCGGGGCTTCGCAGCAGCGGGCCGGTGACCCGCGAGAAGCCCGGCAGCGCGTCGGCGAGACCCCCGGTTCGCACCCAGCCGGGGTGCATCGAGTAGACCGCGACCGCGTCGGTGCGCCACCGCGCGGCGAGCATCTCGGCGACCAGCACCTGCAGGCGCTTGGCGTGGGCGTAGAAGCGCGGCCCGTCGAAGGGCTCGCTGTCGAGCTCGAGATCGTCGGGCCGCAGGCCGGCCGTGTACATGCCGCCCGAGGAGACGAAGACCACCCGGCTCGGGGCGCCGGCGCGCAGCTCGGGCGCCAGCAGCCCGCTGAGCAGCAGCGGCCCGAGCACGTGGGTCGCGAGTGTGAGCTCGTGGCCCTGGGCCGTTCGCCGCCGCTCGTCGACGAGCACGCCGGCGTTGTGGAGCACCCCGCGCAGGTCGAGGTCGCGGTGGCGAAGGCGTCCGGCGAAGGCGCGGACGGCGGCGAGGTCCGAGACGTCGCAGACCGACGTCTCGACCGCCCCGCGTGAATCGGGCGGGACCCGGGCCGCGACCCGGGCGGCCGCGGCCTCGAGCCGGCCACGATCGCGAGCCACCATGTGCACCCGGGCGCCGTGTGCGACGAGCTCGGCGCAGGCCGCCTCGCCGATTCCGGCGCTCGCCCCGGTCACGACCACGTCGCCACCCGCGATCAGCGACTCGTCCGCGGGCTCGCCCCAGGCGCCGCAGCGCAGCCGGTAGCCGGCCGAGCCGTAACCGGGCACGACCGCGAGGTCGAGCGCCCGGTCGAGCAACGACCGAGGCCCGCGGGGGCGAGATCTGGAAGGAGATGTCATGTGTTTGTCCAAAGTTTGTCGAGATTGACCGGGCGACGATAACCGGTTAGCCTCAGTTCTGTCAAGTGTTCGTCCAACTTATGCCATGAGTCCCGTCCTTCCTACGTCGAACGCTCGCCTTCGGATCGGTGAGCTGTCGCGGCGCACCGGCGTGGGCGTCGACACCCTGCGGGCCTGGGAGCGCCGCTACGGGCTTCTGCGGCCCGAGCGCTCGGCCGGCGGCTTCCGCCTCTACTCGCCGGCCGACGAGCAACGGGTCCGCACAATGGGCGAGCTGATCGCCGGCGGGCTCGCCGCCGGAGAGGCGGCGCGCTCGCTGCTCGACGCCGATGACGGCGACCCGGCCACCGCGGCCGCGGTGCCCACGGTTGCCCCGCCCGCGGTCGTGCTCGCCGACGCCCTGGTCGCGCTCGACGACGCCCGCGCCAACGCGATCCTCGACCGCGCCGTCGCGTCGTTGTCGCTCGACGCCGTGCTCGCCGACATCGTGCTCCCCGCGATGGGCGAGATCGGCCGCCGCTGGGAACGGTCCGAGGTCGGCATCGGCGAGGAGCACTTCGCGAGCAACCTCCTGCGCGCCCGGATGGTCGCGCTCGCCCGCGGCTGGGGCGGCGGCGGCGGGCCGCTGGCGGTGCTCGCCTGCCCCCCGGGCGAGCAGCACGACCTCGGGTTGATCGCCTTCGGGCTCGCGCTGCGCGCCCGCGGCTGGCGGATCGCGTACCTCGGCCAGGACACGCCGATCGAGATCGCCGCCGGCACCGCAGAGCGGCTCGGCGCGAGGCTGGTGGTGCTGGCCGCGTCGACCGCCGAGGCGCTGCGGCCGCACGTAGTCGAGCTGCGCGGGCTCGCGGGTCTCGTCGCGCTGCGGCTCGGCGGACCCGGAGCGGCGCCCCGCCTGGTCGAGGAGGTCGGCACAGCTTCGCTGCCGGCGGACCCGGTAGCCGCTGCCGGGCAGGTGGCCGCCGACCTGGCCGCCGCAGGGCGATGACCGCGGCGCGAATCGAGTTCCCGGTCGAGGGGCTCGGCGACGGGGTCGTCACCCTGAGGCTGATGAGCGAAGCCGACATCCCGGCGATCGTCGCCGCCGTCCAGGACCCCGAGATCCCCCGCTACACCAGGGTGCCCGACTCCTACGGCGAGGAGGAGGCGCGCCAGTGGCAGCGGATGGCGAGCACCGGGCTGCGCACCGGCACAGAGCTCCCGACGCTGATCGTCGACGCCGAGCGGGGGCGCCTGCTCGGCGCGGTCGGCCTCCACAATCTCGACCGCGAGAGCGGGCGCTGCTCGGCCGGCTACTGGGTCGCGGCCCAGGAGCGACGCCGCGGCGTCGCCCGGCGGGCGCTCGGCCTGCTCTGCGCCTTCGCCTTCGCCGAGCTCGAGGTCAAGCGGATCGAGCTCTGGATCGAGCCCGGCAACGGTCCGTCGCTGCGCGTCGCCGAGTCGGTCGGGTTCGCTCGCGAGGGGGTGCTGCGGTCGTTCATGCACGTCGGCGGCCGGCGCCGAGACATGCTCATGTACTCGCTCTTGCCGGGCGAGCTGAGCTGAGCGCTGGACCCGCCGGCCGGCGCTACCCTCATTCCTGCTGCCGAGCATGCTTGAGCTCCGTCCCCCCCAATCGCAACCCGACCGACGCCGATGAGCGCCGAGCTGAACGGCGACCGAACCGCGTGGCTGCGCTGCTATCGCTGCTGGTCGACGCGGCTCGAAGCGCAGGTCCACTACGACGCGATCATCCGCGTCGACCCCGATTCGGGCGAGACCGCGGAGCGGGTCGAGGAGATCCAGGAGGCGGTCGTCCAGTGCCTCGACTGCATGCACGACCAGCCCCACCTGACGATCGAGGACGGGCGCGTGGTCCCGATCAACGACCGTTGGGAGCGGATGGTCGCGGGCACCCCGTGGGTCGCCTCGTGCACGGTCACCGTCGACCAGGATAACGTCGAAACCTGCTCCGGTCCCGAGGCGGCCGACAGCCTCACGTACGCGGCCTTCGGCGATCCCGGCACGCGCGAGTTCTTCACCCACGTCCGCTTCCACAAGCACGACGAGGAGCGGATCATCGTCCACCTGCTGGTCGAGCTGTACGCCCGCTCCGCCGAGGAGGCGACCGAGGTGCTCGAGGAGGCCTCGCGCGGGGTGCTCGAGCTGACCTCGCTCGCCGAGGAATCGCGGCCGCCGGCGCACGCGGCCGACGACGCGCACTGACGAGCTAGCCCGGATCGAGCCCGAGCCGCGCCCGCAGCGCGGGCTCGGCAAGCGACGCAAAGACCTGATCGGCCTCGGCGAGCTCGATCCCGGCCAGCGAGGGGACGCCGAGGACCGTGAGACCGGCCGCCCGCGCCGCGGCCACTCCCGTGGACGAGTCCTCGAGCACGACGACGTCGGGAGAGGGAGCGAGCCCGAGCTGCTCGCAGGCCTCGAGGTAGGCATCCGGGGCCGGCTTCGGCGCCGCAACCTCGTGTCCGCTCACGATCGCCGCGAAGCCGTCGAGGCCGCCGAGCTCGAGCGCCCGGACGATGAACCGCATCGGGGAGTTCGAGACCACGGCCGTCCGCACGCCGCGCTCCCGAAGCGCCGCGACCAGATCGATCGCGCCGGCCATCGGCTCCACCCCGTGCTCGAGCTCGGCGAAGACGAGCGCCTCGAGCTCGGCGATCAGCTCGGCCTCGCGCCCCGGCTCGTCCAGCCCGCGGGCGAGAATCGCCCCGGACGTTGCCGCCGACGTGCCGACGAGCTCGAGCTTGTGCTCGAGCGTGAACTCGAGCCCGCGGCGGCGGAAGAGGTCCTCCTCCCCGCGAGTCCAGACCGACTCGGTGTTGAGCAGGAGGCCGTCGTTGTCGAAGATCACCGCCGCGGGGGTCGTCATCGGACGGGCGATGGTAGTCGCGGCCGCGAACGGGTGAGGGCGCGGGCCGGTATGTGGGATCTGTCGGCTAGGCGGCCCAGCGCGAGAGCCGCCGGTGACGATGGCGGAAGATCAAGCCGACGATCGCCGCCGCCACCCGGGCCGACCCCGGGATCCAGGCGACTCCCCGCTTGAGCTCGAACCCGAGCAGGTCGGTGACCCGGCACGTCGCCTCGCTCTCGGGCTCGACCACGCGCTCGTGCTGCCAGAGGCTGAAGCTGAGCGTGCTCGAGCGCTCGAGGAAGCGGCGTCCGGGCTCGAGCTCGGCCAGGCAGAGGTCGTCGTAGTCGACCGGCACCACGCCCGCGAGGAGGATCCAGCTGCGCCCGAGCGGCACCCCGACCTCCACGGTGTCGACGGTCCTGCCCCGCAGCCGAGCGGGCATGGTCATCCGCAGGATCGGCGCCAGCTCGTCGTTGATCCCCTCCTCCGTCACCGCCCGTGCCCACACCGAAGCCGCGGGCCGTGCGACGACCGAGCTCTGCCGGACCGAGTGCACGGGCGGATTCGTATCACCGAGTTCGCCGTCCACGTGTACGTCAAGCCGTAGCGCTCAGACGGCCTCCACGGAGGCCTCGATGAGCGCAAGCTTGGCTGCGCGGGGCAGCCGCTTGATCCGGGCCTCTTCCCGCAGCGCGGCGGATCGATCGGCAACGGTGATCACGAGCGCGAGCTCGATCGGGCGGCGGCTGCGCGTGTAGCGGCTGCCGGTGCCGGAACGGTGTGCCGCCAGTCGCCGCTCGACATCGGTCGTCCAACCGCAGTAGAGGGAATCGTCGGCGCAGCGGAGCAGGTAGACGGAAGGCACGCGCATGGCTTCGCAGGGCGACGGCGATCACCTGCTCGAATAGAGTCACGGCGCCGATGAAGGCGGCGGTGATCTACGAGAACGGCGGCCCGGACGTCCTGCGATACGAGGACGTCCCCGATCCGGAGTGTCCCGACGGCTGCGTGGTGATCGACGTCGAGGCGATCAGCGTCGAGGGCGGGGACCTGCTGCACCGAGCCGGGTCGCCCCCGCCCTCGGTCCCACACATCGTCGGCTACCTCGCCGCGGGCACCGTGGCCGAGATCGGCGCCGGTGTCGAGGACCGCTCGGTCGGCGACCGCGTCGCGACTCTGAACATGGCGGGCTCGCACGCCTCCAAGCGGGCCGTTCCCGCCATGTCGACCTGGCTCATCCCCGACGGGTTGGACGCAGCTTCAGCCGCGTGCGTTCCGGTCGCCTTCGGCACCGCCGAGGAGTGCCTGTTCACCGCCGCGCACCTCGAGGCCGGGCAGACTGCCCTGATCCACGCGGGGGCCGGAGGCGTCGGGATGGCCGCGATCCAACTCGCGAAGCAAGCCGGCGCGACCGTGATCTCGACCGCGTCCAAGGACGAGAAGCTCGAACGCCTGAGGGAGTTCGGGCTCGACCACGGGATCAACTACGCCACCGAGAACTTCGTCGAGCGCGCGCGTGAGCTGACCGAGGGCCGCGGCGTCGACGTGATCCTCGACTCGGTCGGCGGCCAGACGCTGATCGACAGCGTCGGCGCGCTCGCCTATCGCGGGACGCTCGTGAGCGTGGGGGTCGCGGGCCGTGCCGGCTCCAGCGTCGAGGCAAGGAATCTGTGGGCCCAGAACATCACGCTGCGCGGCGTCTTCCTGGCCGCGGCGCTGCTGGCCGAGTACCCCCGCGTCCACGCAATGATCGCCGACCTGTTGGAGCGAGCCGCGAGCGGCGACGTTCGCGTCGAGATCGACCGGACGTTCCCGCTCGCCGAGGCCGCCGCCGCACACGCCTACATCGAAAGCCGCCAGGCCTTCGGTCGCGTCGTGCTGAAGCCGTAACCGCGCGTGGCCGGGATCAGCGCCTTCATCTCGCCGGGCCGCTCGCTCGCGCGTGCGCTCGAGCGGGTCGCGCTCGCGGACCGGCTCGGCTTCGACGCCGCCTACACCACCCACATCGCCGGCCGCGACTCGCTGACCACACTGATGGCCTACGCCGGGGCCAGCGAGCGGATCCGGCTCGGTACCGGCGTCGTGCCGATCTTCTCCCGCACCCCGGCGACGATGGCCCAGACCGCGGCGACGATCGACGAGCACTCGGGCGGGCGGATGGTGCTCGGGCTCGGCGTCTCGCACCGGGTCACGGTCGAGAACTGGCACGGGGCGACGATCGACAAGCCGGTGACCCAGATGCGCGAGTACCTCGGCGCCGTGCGGGCGATCCTGCGCAGCGAGACGCCGCCGGACTCCGAGCGCTTCCCGACCAAGTTCGCGTTCATGGGCTACGCGGCCAGGCCCGACCTGCCGATCTACGTCGCCGCGCTGTCGCCGAACATGATCCGGCTCGCGGGCGAGCTCGCCGACGGGGTGATGCTGTGGCTCTGCTGTCCCTCCTACATCCGCGACACGGTCATGCCCGCGCTGCGCGAGGGGTTCGAGAAGGCCGGGCGCAGCGGCGACGGCTTCGACGTCGTCGCGGCCGTGCCGGTGGCGCTCACCGACGACCCCGAGGGCGCGCGGGCGACCCTGCGCCAGGATCTCGTGCCCTACGCGTCGCTGCCCTTCTACCGGGCGATGCTCGAGGCCTCCGGGTTCGCCGGCGATATCGCCGCCTTCGACGAGGGCATGGCTGCCGGCGACGTCGAGCGGGCGAAGGCCGGGCTTTCGGACCGGATGCTCACCGAGCTGGCCGGGATCGGGCCGGCCGGCGACGTCCACGACGCGGTCCGGCGTTACCTCGACGCGGGCGCGGTCTCGCCCGGAATCGGCGGCCTGCCGCGGACCGACTTCGACGCGGCGCTCGAATCGGTCGCCGAGCTGATCGCGACGGGCTGAGGCGCTACTCGACGCCGCCCTCGGGGGCGGGCGCCTCGCCCGGCGTCTTGCGGGGGACGAGCACGGCGCGCTTGAACTCCGCGACGAGCGTGTTGTCCTGCTTGTAGACGCGCGTGTGGACCTTGACCACGCCGCGGTCGGGCTTCGACTGCGACTCGCGGACGTCGAGGACCTCGGACTCGCAGTAGAGCGTGTCGCCGTGGAAGACCGGGTTGGGATGGGAGAGCTCCTCGGTCGCCAGGTTGGCGATCGCCTTGCCCGAGACGTCGGAGACCGACATCCCGAGCGCCAGCGAGTAGACCAGCGGCCCGACGACGACGTTCTGCCCCTGCTGCGAGGCGCCCGCGTAGACGTCGTTCAAGTGCAGCGGATGGTGGTTCATCGTGATCAGGCAAAAGAGGTGGTCGTCGGCCTCGGTGACCGTCTTCGCGGGCCAGTGCTTGTAGACGGCGCCGACCTCGAACTCCTCCAGGTAGCGCCCGTAGGGATGGGCGCCGGAGGCCTCGCGCTCGGCCTGCTCGGTTGACAGGCTGTGAGGCGTAGCCGAGCCGCGCCGCTGTTGAGGCGCCTGATTTTGATTTGAGTCGTTCATTCGGCGCGGGATCGTAGCGACGACCTCAGGCGATGGTCGCGGTGAGCGCCTCGAAGCGGCCGATGTCCTCGACCTCGGCGGCGATCGCCTGCGCGATCTCGGCTGCCGGTGACTCGAAGGGCTCGATGGTGACGGCGAGCCGCTCGCCGCTGCGCTTGGACGACCAGGTGGCGACGCAGCGGCCGTCGACGACGATCGACGGGCGCACGATCCCGCCGCCGGGGTTGACTCGCTTCTCGAACTCCGGGGCGAGCGCGAAGCCGCGCTCGACGTAGCCGAGGTTGTAGTTGTCGAACCCGCCCAGCATCCGCACAACCGGCGACCGTGCGACGCGCGGCGGCCGGCCGAGGACGAACAGCCCGCCGACCTGGCGTGAGCTCGCCCGCGATCCGTTCGAAGGCGAGCCTCGTGTCCCGCAGCGGCAGTCCCGCCCAGCGCGCCAGGTCGCGCTCGTCCGCGGGCCCGTAGCCACGCAGGTAGCGGCGCGCGAGCTCGGCAAGCGAGTCCTCGCGCGACCGGCGCTGCGGTTCGCCGATCCAGTCGGCGGTTCGCACCAGGCAGGTCTGCCCGCCGCGGTCAGGTCCCAGGCAGAGCTCGCCGTCGAGCGTCGCCAGCACCCACAGGTGGACCTTGAACTCGTTCGCGGTATCGAACCCCTCACGCTCGAGGCGCTTCGCAAGCTCGGTGCGGGTCAGGGCGCCGTCGGCGTCGACCGCGGCATGCAGCAGCGCGAGCGCCCGGTCCTGGCCGCGGCGGTCGAGGCCGAAGTCGGCGAGCCGCTTGCGCGCCAGCCTCACGATCGTCTCCGAGAACAGCGGCAGCAGCCAGCCCGCGTCCTCGGTCGCGATCAGGTGGACGGTTCTGCGCATCATCCACGCGCGCAGCAGCGAGCGCTCCTCGGTCCGCGCGCGGTCCACGTCGGCGGCGACGAGGCCGCGCGAGCGGGCGCGAAAGGCGAGCTTCGCCGCCCGCGGCTCCTGCGCCTGGACCGGCCCCGCCTCGCGCGCGACGTCCGCGGGATGGCGGATCGCCGCCGGCCGGTGCAACCGCTGCGAGGCGGCACGAAGGCGCGCCAGCCGCGCCGGGTCGGCGCCGCGGCACACCTAGAGGGACGGCTCGATCGCGCGGCCGATCACGCGTTTGACCCGCGCGTCCCCGCTCACCTTCAGGTGGCCGTAGCGAAACGCCTCCCGCCAGTCGGCGAGCCCTCCCTCTTCGGCGAGCAGGTTGAACATCGTCTTCGGGACCGACAGCCTCAGCCGGGCGTCGTCTGGCTCGCCCGGGCTCACCTTCGGCCCGGGCACCTCGATCCGGTACTCGTCGGACTTGCCGGGCCCGGTGAGGCCGCCGGAGGTCAGTTCGAGCCCCACCACGAGCTTCAGCTTGGCCAGCGACGGTGCCTGCTCCTGGACCCGCTGCACCGCGGCGGCGATCAGCTCCTCGGTCGAGGCCACGTGCGTCTCAATGCGCCTTGCGCAGCCGGCCACGGGCCTCGGCGTGCTCGATCACCTGGCCGATCAGCTTCTGGATGTTCGGGTCGCCCTCGACCCTCACGTGCCCATGGTCGTAGGCCTCGTGCCAGTGCTTGGCCTTGCCGTCGGCCGCGAGCTCGTTGAAGTGCGAGCGCGGGATCGAGACCCGGAGCCGCTCGTCGTCGGCGGTGCCCTTGGAGATCTTCGGCCCGGGGACCTCCACCCGGTAGATCTGGATGTCGCCGCGCCCGCGAAGCTCGAGCGCGAAGACGAGCTTCAGCTTCGCCAGCGCCGGCACCTCGGCCTGCAGGCCCTCGACCGCCTGCTTGATGAGCTCGGGAGTGCTGCTTGCCATCGTCGGGGTGTTTCTACCAGGCGATCGGCCGTCGGTCGCGAAAGAAGCCGCCGCTCGGCCCGTCGTCGGGCAGAGTCGCCAGCCAAACGGCGGTGTCGGCGCCCTCCGCCACCGAGCGCGGAGCACCCGGCCCGCCCATGTCGGTGCGCACCCAGCCCGGGCAGACGGAGTTGACCTTCAGCCGCGGCTCCTCGGCCGCCAGGGTTCGCGTGAGGGCGTTCAGGGCCGTCTTCGAGAGCCGGTAGGCGGCCCTCCCGCTGCCCATCTCGTCGAGCTGACCGCCGCCGCTGGAGACGTTGACGATCCGCGGCGCGGGGCTGCGAAGCAGCAGCGGCAGCGTGGCCTGGACCAGCCGCCAGGGCCCGAACACGTTCACCTCGAAGACCCGGTGCGCCTCGGCGAGATCGTGATCGGAGACCCCCGCGGGGTCGCCGTAGACGCCCGCGTTGTTGACCAGGACGTCGAGCGAGCCCTGACCGTCGGCGACCCGGGCGACGGCCGCGGCGACCGAGTCGTCGTCGCTGACGTCGAGCTCGAGCGCGACCACGTTCTCGGTGGCGGCCACGGTGGCCGGGTCGCGCGCGCCGGCGAGCACCGTGAAGCCGTGATCGCGAGCGAGCTGCGTCGCGATCTCCGCACCGATCCCACGGTTCGCGCCGGAGATCAGCGCGACGCTCAGATCTTGTTCCTCTCGAGCACCTTCTTGCCGATCACCATCTTCTGGATCTCGGACGTGCCCTCGCCGATCAGCAGCAGCGGCGCGTCGCGGTAGAGGCGCTCGATCTCGTACTCCTTCGAGTAGCCGTAGCCGCCGTGGATGCGGAAGCACTCCTCGACGACCTCCTTGCCGGTTTCGGAGGCGAACAGCTTCGCCATCCCGGCCTCGAGGTCCGAGCGTTCGCCCGCGTCCTTCATCCGCGCCGCCTTCATGGTCAGCAGCCGCGCCGCCTCGACCTTGGTCGCCATCTCGGCGAGCTTGAACTGGATCGCCTGGTGCTGGGCGATCGGCTTGCCGAACGCCTTGCGCTCCTGCGAGTAGCGCAGCGCCAGCTCCAGCGCGCGCTGGGCGATGCCGACCCCGCGGGCGGCGACATTCACCCGCCCGACCTCGAGCGCGTCCATCATCTGCTTGAAGCCCTGACCGACGCCGTCGGGCCCGCCGAGGATGCGCTCCTCCGGGCAGCGGTAGCCGTTGTAGACGAGCTCGGTCGACTCGACGCCCTTGTAACCCATCTTCTTGATCTTCGGCGGGATCTCGAGGCCCTCGAAGTCGCCCGTGTTCTTCTCCGCCCAGGGCTCCTTCTCGGTGATGAAGCAGGTCATCCCCTTGTAGGGCGGGTCCGCCTTCGGATCGCTCTTCATGAGCACGAACACGACCGCGGAGCCGAGCCCGTTGGTGACCCACATCTTCTGCCCGTTGAGCTCCCAGCTGCCGTCGTCGGCCTGCTTGGCGGTCGCCTTGATCCCCTGCACGTCGGAGCCCACCTCGGGCTCTGAGAGCGAGAAGGCGGCTCGGATCTCACCGGTCGCCATCTTCGGCAGGAAGTAGTCCTTCTGCTCGTCGGTGCCGAACTTCATCAGCAGGTAGGAGCCGATGAAATGGGTGTTGACGACGCCCGAGATCGAGATCCAGCCGCGCGAGAGCTCCTCGACGATCATGGCGTAGGTGGTCAGGTCGAGGCCCATGCCGCCGTACTCCTCACCGATCGTCACGCCAAACAGGCCGAGCTCCTTCATCTGCTCGACGATCGCCTCGGGGAACTTGTCCTCGTGATCGAACTCCTCCGCAACGGGGAGGATCTCCTTGTCGACGAACTGGCGCACCATCTCGGTGATCGCCTTCTGCTCGTCGGTCTTCTCCTGGAAGGTCGCGGTCGCTACGGCCATGGCTCCTCTCGCGTTCGGATCCGCCGGGAGAATAGCCGCGTGTTGCCCCGGACCTCGAGCGCGTGCTCGGAGCGACCACCGACCCCGCGGATCCCGGCCGCTGACGCCGCCGGGTTGAGCCCGCAGCCCGGCGGGAGGACACCGGCGCCTGGGGCATACTCCTCGCAGGCCGAGGGCTCAGATGGCGGACTCCGACGTCAAGCACGAGCTCCGTGACGCGATCGCGGAGATGGGACTCGCCGGCGGCGCCCCGGGTCCGATGAGCGACGCCCTGGCCCAGCTGACCGAGTATCTGCGGACCTCTGCGACCCCCGATTTCGTCTGCGTGATGGCCCCGATCCCGCCGACGCCACCGACCACCTTCGAGGGTGTAGAGGGCGTGATGGAGGCCTGGCGGGATTACGGCGCCGCGTTCGCCGACGTCCGAGTCGAGCTCGAGAGCGTGCTCGAGTCGGACAGCCACCTGGTGGTGCTGGTGAACCAGATCGTGACCACGCGGCACGACGGCGTGGAGGTCACCCAGCCGAGTGCGATGGTGCTCGAGCTTGCCGGTGAGCAGGTGAAGCGGCTCGAGTTCCACCTCGATCAGGGCGCGGCGCTGCGCTCCGCGGGCCTTGAGGCCCCGAGCTGAGCCGGGACCGTCCGCGCTACACGCGGGCGATTCCCGCCTCGGCGCACCCCGCCTCGAGCCGATCGAGACCGAATGCCGAGGCCGGCCCGAGCGCGCCGACCTCCTCCATCCCACCCGCGAGCGCCGACGCCGCTCCCCAGGCGAGAACCTGGCCGGTGAAGGTGTAGCCGTTGACGCCGCGGACCTCGACGGAGCCCAGCTCGCGACCGCCGTCGGCGTAGGCGATCGCGACGATCGCCGAGCCACTCGCCGCGCGAGCCTCCGCGTCAGGCCCGCCGGCTGAGGTCGGCACGAAACGCTCGATCAGGCGCTCGAGGGAGCCCTTCAGCCCCGGGATGCGGACGAGGCCCGAGTTCACCGCCGAGACCGCGGGCATCGCGTACGAGCCCGCCCCGAACCAGCCGAGATACGCGTTGACCTCGGTCAGGTCGGGATGAATGCGCGGCAGCGCGAAGTGCTCCGAGGAGCCGACCGAGATCGCCGCTTGGCGCTTGCCGCCGACGTCAAAGCCGCGGACTCGCGCGGCCCCGCGCTCGGTTCGGATCCCGCGCCGCCAGACGAACGACGGCTCGAGCATGGCCCCCATCAGGGAGGCGCGGGTTCCGCCGCTCATCCCGCCGAGCCCGCCATGGGTGAAATAGCCGATGTCGATCCGTGTCGCCTCGGGTCCGGCGTCGCGCAGCGCGAGCGCGCCGGCGAGGTTGCCCGGGACCCAGTCGTAGCCGAACGCGGTCACGAGCGACGCTCCCGCGCGCTCGGCGTCCGCTCCGTAGCGCTCGAAGACGCGGCGGATGAAGGCCGGCTCGCCGGTCGAGTCGAGATACGAGGCGCCGGCTGCGATCGCCGCCTCGACCGCGGCGTCGCCGTAGCGCGCGAACGGCCCGACCGTGGCCACGATCACGTCACCCGGCTCGACGAGGGCCCGTACCGAGGACGACTCGGCGACATCGGCGACCGCCGTCTCCAGCCCGCCGCCGAGGTCGGCCGCGAGCGCATCGAGCCGCTCGGCGCTGCGCCCGGCGAGCAGCGGCGCTCCGCCGCGGGCGACCAGCGCCTCGGCCGTCAGCCTGCCCGTGTAGCCGGTGGCGCCGAAGATCACGATCCTGGCCATCGCTCAGAGCTCCCAGCCGAAGCAGATCGATCTGTAGGCGGGGCCCTCGCGCTCGTAGAAGCGGTGCGCGTCGGCGCGGGCCTCGGCCGAGTCGAGCTCGAGGTGCGTGGCACCCCGCTCGCGAGCCCAGGCCTTGGCGGCGTCGAGCAGCGCCTTCCCGACCCCGCGCGAGCGCTGCCCCGGGTCGACGGCCAGGTCCTCGACCCAGGCGCGGTAGCCGAAGCGGACGGAGTGCAGGTCCTGATAGGCGGTGCAGAAACCGACCAGCGCGCCGGCTGTCGGACGCTCGGCGACCAGCACGCAGGCGTCGTGCGAATCGATCGCCTGGCGCAGGGCGACCGCGGCGCGGCGCTCGTCCCAGGCCGGGGGCCGCGAGCCCGGGGGGTCGAACAGCCACTCGTACATGGGCACCACGGACGCCTCCTCACCGGCTTCGGCTGAGCGGACCTCGATCGCCATCAGGCGGCAGCCTAGTCGCGACTACACTGCCGCCGTGCGACGCCGCCTACGGGCCATGCTGGGACGCGTCTTCGGCACCGACAAAGGCAGGCACGCCTTCGAGACGCTCGCCTCCGATCTCGGCTACGACCTCGTCGCACACGACTGGGCGAGCCCGATCCCCGAGCTGTCGACGCTCGACGAGGACGTCTTTCACCGGCGGAGCGAGCTCGTCTCGCTGCCGCGGATGGACGCCGCGCAGCAGCTCTCCTACCTGGAGCGGCTCGAGCCGCTGCTGAGGGAGTTCAGGCCGCCGCTGACCGCCGACGACGCGGGCCCGGGCGAGTTCTACGTCAAGAACCTCTCCTTCGAGGCGGTCGACGCCGATCTGCTCTACGCGACCGTGCGCAGCTCCCGGCCGCGGACCGTGATCGAGGTCGGCTCGGGGTTCTCGACCGTGGTGCTCGACCAGGCCGCGCGACGCAACGCTCGAGACGGAGACCCGGTCCGCCTGATCACCATCGACCCGTACCCATCGAAGCTGGTGGAGCCGCTGGAGACGGAGGTGCGCGCCGTACGCGGCTCGGAGGTGCCCCTGTCGGTGTTCGAGTCCCTGGGCGGCGGGGACGTGCTGTTCATGGACACGACCCACACGGTCAAGCTCGGCAGCGAGGTCAACTACCTGGTCCTCGAGGTGCTCCCGCGGCTGGCGCCCGGGGTCCTGGTGCACTTCCACGACATCTTCCTGCCGTGGGAGTACCCGCGCAAGTGGCCGCACGAGTCGCGGTTCTACTGGTCCGAGCAGTACCTGCTCCAGGCGTTCCTCGCCTTCAACCCGGCGTTCGAGATCCTGTTCTCCTCCCAGCTCGTGACGCGCAACCACGCCGACCGGGTCGCGGAGCTGATTCCGGGCTTCGCGCCGGAAACGAGCGTCCCCGCCAGCTTCTGGATCGAGCGGCGGTCCCGGGCGGCCGGCACCTGACCCGGCGGCCCGCGTCGTTCGATCGTCTAGCTTCCCGCCCGATGAGAAACCCCCGAGACTTCCTCAAGCCGCTCGCGATCGGCGCCCCGGACCCGCTGCTCGAGGTGCCGGTCAGGCCGTCGCGGATGATCCACTTCTTCGACGCCTCGAACGAGAAGATGGCCGCCAAGGTGCCGGACATGGCCCGGCAGGCAGACATCCTGCTCGGCAACCTCGAGGACGCCGTCTCGGTCGACAACAAGGTCGCGGCCCGCGACGGTCTGGTCCGGGTCGCCAAGGAGGTCGACTTCGCGGACACCGCGCTCTGGACCCGGGTCAACGACCTCGCCAGCCCGTGGGTCCTCGACGACCTGACGACCCTGGTGACCGAGATCGGCGACAAGCTCGAGGTGATCATGGTCCCGAAGGTCGAGGGCGCCTGGGACATCCACTACGTCGACCGGCTGCTCGCCCAGCTCGAGGCGAAGGCGAAGCTCGAGCGCCCGCTGGGCGTCCACGCGATCCTCGAGACCGCGCAGGGTGTGGTCAACGTGGAGGAGATCGCAACCGCGAGCCCGCGGATGCAGGGGATGAGCTTCGGCCCGGCCGACCTCGCCGCCTCCCGGCGGATGAAGACGACCCGGGTCGGCGGCGGCCACCCCGGCTACCTGGTGATCAACGACCCGGATCCCGACGATCCCGACGCACCCCGGGCGACGGCGCAGCAGGACCCCTGGCACTACTCGATCGCCCGCATGGTCGACGCCTGCGCGATGGCCGGGATCCTGCCGTTCTACGGGCCCTACGGCGACATCAAGGACGTCCAGGGCTGCGAGGCCCAGTTCCGCGCCGCGTTCCTGCTCGGCTGTGTCGGCGCCTGGTCGCTGCACCCGGTGCAGATCGAGATCGCGAAGAAGGTCTTCAGCCCCGACCCCGACGAGGTCAGGTTCGCGCGCAAGGTGATCGAGGCGATCCCCGACGGTCGCGGGGTGCACATGATCGACGGCAAGATGCAGGACGACGCAACGTGGAAGCAGTGCAAGGTGATGGTCGAGCTCGCCGAAATGCTGGCGCAGAAGGACCCGGAGCTGGCCGAGGCCTACGGGCTCTGAGATGACCGGTCCCGGAGGGGCGGCCCGACCGGCCCCGCGGGTGTTCGGGCTGATGGTGGTGCGCGACGCCGTCGACCTGATCCGGGTCAACCTCCTCCACCACCTCGGGATCGGCCTCGAGCGGGTGCTGGTGGTCGACAACGGCTCCACCGACGGCACCCGCGAACGCGTCGAGCGCCTGTCGCGAACGATGCCGATCGAGCTCACCGTCGACGGCGGCCCGTTTCGCATGCCCGAGCTCACCAACGGCCTCGCCGCCGAGGCCCGGCGGCAGGGCGCCGACTGGGTGCTGCCGATCGACGCCGACGAGTTCTTCGTCGCCCCCGTCCCGCTGCCGCGGCTGCTCGGCGCCTCGGACGCCGGAGCCCTGCGGATCGAGGTCGTCAACTTCGTCCAGCGCCGCCGCCGCCGCCGATCCTCCGAGCGCGCCCTGCTGACCATGGACCACCGGCCCGCCCGCACGATCGCGCAGGCCGAGGCCCGCTACCACGTCGCGATCGGCGAGTGGAGCCTGGTCGAGGTCGCCTGGCAGTCGAAGCTCGTCGTGCGTCCGGGGGAGCGAACGCGGCTGGGGCGCGGCAACCACGAGGTCCGCGACCCGGTCGGCCCGATCGAGCCGAGCGCCGAGATCGTCTGCCTGCACGCGCCGCTCCTCGCCCGGTCGAGGCTCACGGCGCGGGTCCAGCACGGCCGGCGAACCGCCGCGGCCGGGGGGCCCGACGACGCGGGGTGGCAGAACCGCGACCTCCGCGACGGCGACCTCGAGCGGCTCTGGCGGGCGAACTCCAGCCGGCGCGGGTCGCTCGAGGTCGGCGGTGAGCGGCGGGCGCTGATCCGCGATCGTCGCCTGTGCGAGGTCGTCGCCCCGCACGCCCCGGGCCGGGTGGCGGCGGCGCTCGCGCGGCTACGGGGCGGCTGAGGGCGCCGAGGCCCGACTTGCGGCGGATCGTCGTCGAGCAGCCCGAGCCGGGGCCGCAGGAGGTCGCCTTCCGCTGGCGCGTCGAACCGCCGACGGAGCTCTACTCGCGCGAGAGCTTCAACCTGCGCTTCGGCGGTGATCTGGACCCCGGCCGGGTGCCCGCCGACATCTGGTGGATCGTCGCCCTGCTCTGCCTCCACGGCCACTGGGCTCTGCTGCGCCCGTGCCGGGTGGAGCTCCCGGTCGAGCTCCCCCCGGGCGAGCGAGAGTTCTGGCTTCGGCTCCTCGACGCCGCCGTCGAGACGCTCGAGCTCGGCGGGCCCGGCGGCGACCGCACCCGGGCGATCGAGATCCTCGACCGCGGTCCACGCCTCGAGCCGGCCGCGCCGCCGGCCGGCGAGCGGGTCGCGCTCGCGTTCGGCGGCGGCAAGGACAGCCTGCTCACCCTCGGCCTGCTGCTCGAGCTCGGCGAGCACCCGCTGGCGGTCACCACGACCGCGCCCATGCCGTTGGTGTTCGACCATGCGGCGCCCCGGCGGCGGACGGCCCTGGAGACGGTCTCCGCGCGCGCCGACGCCGACCTGGTCGAGGTGCGCTCGAACCTGCGCGAGTGCTGGGACAACGACTTCGCCCGCCGGCGGGGGTACGGGCTCGCCGTCGCCGACCTCAGCGACCCGATGCTCTATCTCGGCGCGGCCCTCGCGATCGGCTGGGACCGCGGGGCGTCGCGGATCTTGCTCGGCTCCGCCGCCGAGCTGCAGACGATCGCCGAGGCCGACGGAGGCGTGGTCCGCCAGCCGCGCTTCGCCGGGGGCGCGATCGCCCTCGGCGCGCTCGACCGCCTCCTGAGCCGGCGGGGCGTCACCGTCGGCTCGCTCACCTATCCGCTGCGCGCCTGGCAGATCCGCAGGCTGCTCTGGTCGCGCTATCCGCGGCTGGCCGAGGTTCAGTACTCGTGCCGGCGCCACGCGCCGGCAGAGAGCGCCTGCAACGGCTGTCGCGAGTGCCTCGCCGCCTCGCTGGCGGCGCTCCGGGCCGGGGCCGGCCCGGCGCGCGCGGGCGTCGACGTCACCGAGCTTCTCGACCGCTTCTGGGAGTGGCGGCCGCGCCTCGACGAGGGCGAGCTGCCCGAGGCGAACGTCCGCCGCGAGCTCCACGGCTCGGTCGTCCGCGAGCTCGCGGCGACGCGAACCCGCCGCTTCGCCCTGGGGTTGGCGCGCGCGGAGCCCCGCCGGCTGCTCGGCCGCGACGGGCCGCGGACGCTGCGCCGGTATGCGGCGCTGCGCGGGCGCCTCGCCGGCGGGGCGGCCGACGTGCCGGCTCCGGGATACGGGCACGCGTACCTGCGGCTGGTCGACGAGCGCTGGCGGCAGCGCCTCGAGCGACTATTCGACGCCGAGCTCGACCGGGCGCCCGCGGCCGCCGACGGCGCCGACCTGGCGCGCGCGCTGGAGCTGATCGAGCGCATCTCCGAGCCCCTGGCGGTCGCCGGCGAGGACAACTGAGAGGATCCGCTGCGCCTTGGGCGAGCAGTTCAGACATCCGATCCGCGTGCGCTACCACGAGTGCGACCCGCAGGGGCACGTCTTCAACGCCAACTACCTGACCTACTTCGACATCGCGATCACCGAGCTCTGGCGGGAGATCGGCGGCTACACCGGGATGGTCGACGACGGCGTCGACATGGTCGTCGCCGAGGCCCGGGTGCGGTATCTGGCCTCGCTCGGCTTCGACGACGAGGCCGACCTGGTCGTCCGCGAGGTGCGGCTCGGCAACACATCGATGACCACCGAGCTTGCGATCGAGCGCGGCGGCGAGCCGGTGGCCGAGGGCGAGCTGCGCCACGTGTTCGTCGAGCGCGGCCGGCCGGGAGCGATCCCGATCCCCGACCCGATCCGCGCCGGGCTCGAGCGCTACTCGGCCTGACGCCGAGCCTCGTCGGCGATCACGATGTACTCCTCGAGCATGTTGCGGTCCTTCGGCCGGTTCGAGGCGCGCTTCATCGCGATCAGGTGGTCGATCGAGGCGACGGGTACGTCGAGGCCGCCGATGAGCTTGACGTCGGCATCGCGCCGCAGCTCCTCGTAGGACCGGATACCCGCGACGTCGGCGAGCAAGTCGAAGTCGCCGTACGGGGTGTCGAATGTGAAGTTGGCGCCATTCTCGAACGTGCGGACGTCGAGTTGGAACGGGAGGCCCGGTGGAGCACCGCGCAGCGTCACGTCGAGCTTGCGAAGCGCCGCTACCAGACGCTCGAGGTTCGCTGACTGGCGCGCGTAGGCGACGTCGAGGTCGTAGCTCGGATAGCTCGAGCCTCGCGCTGCGCCCGCCATGCCGCCGATAACAACGAAGTCGACAGCGGCCTCCACCAGCGGGCGGAGCAACGCTCCGAGCTGCGGCGCCCTTGGCGGGAGGAGGTCCCCGGTCATGCCGCCTTGCGGCGCCGCCAGTCGGGACTAATCGCGATGACCTGGTTGGCCATCGCCTCGGCGTAGGCAACCCTCTCGGCAGGTTCGAGTGAGAGGCGCTCACGCGTCAACGTGCGATCGATGCCGGCGTCGCGCGCCTCGCTCGCCAGCACGAGGTCCTCGCCGAGCAGGTGCAGCAGGCCGCGCAGGGTCTCGATCGAGGGCGAGACCTGATCGCGCTCGATGCGCGAGATCGCCGACTGGGTGGTGCTCGCACGCGTTGCGAGCCGGGCTTGGGTGACCCCGTGGCGGCGCCGCGCTTCCTTCAGCAGCTCACCGGGTGTCGGGCCGTCCATGGCCGACAGGATATCGCCTATATGTGCTTATCGCAAATCTGCGATATCTAGCCGAGGCGCTGCTTGAGCGCCTCGAGCTGGCGGCCGATCTCGTCCGGGAGCCGGTCGCCGAACTTGTCCAGGAAGGCCTCGACCTGGGGCAGCTGCGCGCGCACCTTCTCGGCGTCGACGGTGAGCAACTCGCGCATCGACTCGTCGGAGATGTCGAGCCCGCGCAGGTCGAGCTCGCCCTCGGCGGGCACCAGCCCGATCGGGGTCTCGACCGTCTCGCCCTCGCCGTTGCAGCGGCGGAAGATCCACTCGAGGACGCGGCTGTTCTCGCCGAACCCGGGCCAGAGGAACCTGCCGTCGGCGTCCTTGCGGAACCAGTTGACGACGAAGATCCGCGGCATCCGGTCGGGATGCTCGCGGGCGATCGCCAGCCAGTGGCCGAAGTAGTCGGCCATGTTGTAGCCGCAGAACGGCAGCATCGCCATCGGGTCGAAGCGCAGCTCGCCGACCGCCCCGGCCGCGGCCGCGGTGGTCTCCGAGGACATCGTCGCGCCGAGGAAGACGCCGTTCTCCCAGTCGAACGACTCGCTCACCAGCGGCACCACCGTGGCCCGGCGGCCGCCGAAGAGGAACGCGTCGATCGGCACCCCGGCCGGGTCCTCCCACTCCGCCGCGATCGACGGGCATTGCGCCGCGGGAGTGGTGAAGCGTGCGTTCGGGTGCGCCGCGGGCTCCTCGCTGTCAGGCGTCCAGTCGTTGCCCTTCCAGTCGATCGCGTGCGCGGGCGGCTCGCCCGTCATCCCCTCCCACCAGATGTCGCCGTCGTCCGTGAGCGCGCAGTTGGTGAAGATCGAGTTGCGCTCGATCGTGTCCATCGCGTTCGGGTTCGTCTTGTGGCTGGTGTTCGGGGCGACCCCGAAGAAGCCGGCCTCCGGGTTGACGGCGTAGAGCCGGCCGTCCTTGCCGAACTTCATCCAGGCGATGTCGTCGCCGACCGTCTCCACGGTCCAGTCCGGAAGGGTCGGGATCAGCATCGCGAGGTTGGTCTTCCCGCATGCCGAGGGGAAGGCCCCGGAGACGTACTTGACCTCGCCGGCCGGCGAGGTCAGCTTCAGGATCAGCATGTGCTCGGCCATCCAGCCCTCGTCCCGGGCCATCGCCGAGGCGATCCGCAGCGCGAAGCACTTCTTGCCCAGCAGGGCGTTGCCGCCGTAGCCGGAGCCGTAGGACCAGATCTCGCGCGTCTCGGGGTAGTGGACGATGTACTTGTTCTCCGCGTTGCACGGCCAGGCCACGTCGTCCTCGCCGTCGGCGAGCGGCATCCCCACCGAGTGCACGCAGGGGACGAAGTCGCCGTCCGAGCCGAGCACGTCGAGCGCGCCCTCGCCCATGCGGGTCATGATCCGCATCGAGGTCGCGACGTAGGCCGAGTCGGTGAGCTGCACGCCGATGTGGGCGATCGGCGAGCCCAGCGGGCCCATCGAGAAGGGGACGACGTACAGCGTCCGCCCCTTCATCGAGCCCCGGAAGAGCTCGCGCAGCTGCTCGCGCATCTCGCCGGGATCGCGCCAGTTGTTGGTCGGCCCGGCCTCCTCCTCGCGCTCGCTGCAGATGAAGGTCCGGTCCTCGACCCGGGCGACGTCGCCTGGATCGGACCGCGCCAGATAGGCGTTCGGCCGCTTGGCGTCGGAGAGCTTCTCGAACGTCCCCGCCTCGACCAGCTCCTGGCAGAGCCGGTCGTACTCCTCCGCCGACCCGTCACACCAGTGGATCGAGTCCGGCTGGGTGAGCTCGGCGATCTCCTCGACCCAGGAGACCAGGCGCGGGTTGTCCGTCAGTTGCTTCGTCGGGGCCGTGGCGTCGGTCAAGTTGAGCTTCAACTCCTCTTCTTACGCGTTGATCGCGGCTGTCCTCTGCATTGAGTGCGTCGCGGGAGAGGCGCCATTTTGCCTGAGATGGAGTGAGAGCGACGTTACACCCGGTTTACCCGCTCCCGGGGCGCGGGAACGCCGGCCTCCCCTCACAAGGGAACAACGGATGCTCGGCCTGATCACTTGCTCGGAGTCGTCGGCAGCGCAGGAAGCGCACGGCCCTGGCGCCCCCGGGACAACGCCGCTCGGGCGGCGTCCTGGCCGGAGCCCACGGCGCCGTCCATGTAGCCGTTCCAGACCAGCGCCGTCTCGGCGCCGGCCCAGTGGATGGGGCCGATCGGCTCGCGCAGGGCGGCGCCGTAGTCGGTCCAGGCGCCGGTCGGCATGAACCCGCCGTAGCAACCCCGCGACCAGGGGTCGGCGCCCCAGGCGCGGTCGACGTAGTCGATCGGCTGCGCCGCCTCGGGCCCGAAGAGGCGGCCGAAGCACCCGGCGACCAGCCGGCGGCGCTCGTCGCGGGTCAGGTCGGCGGCCTCGCGCGCCGCCTGGCCCTCGAGGAAGCCGAGCAGGACGCCCGGGCTGCCGTCCGGGGGAGAGTTGTCGAAGCCGACCGAGACCGGGCCGCTGACGCTGGTGACCGCGCCGGAGAGGCCGCGCTCGCGCCAGAACGGGCGCTCGTAGACGGCCATGCACTTGACCACGCTCCCCTGGGCCATCCGCTGGGAGAGCCCGTCGCGCACCGCCGGCAGCGCCGGCTCGTAGGCGATCCGCCCGGCCAGGGTCGGCGGGATCGCGACGATCGCCCGGCGGGCGCTGACCTCGAGCCGGTCGGAGACCACGGTCACGCCCGCGTCGCTGTGGCGGATCGCACGCACGGGAGTCGAGAGCTCGACCACCGGGCCGAGCTCCTCGGCCATCCGCAGCGAGATCAGCTGCGTCCCGCCCACCACCCGGTCCTGCTGGGCCCCGCCCTCCGTGCCGATGAGGATCTCCAACGAGCCGGCCGAGCGGATGTAGAAGAGGACGTGCAGCAGCGACACGTCGCGCGGCTCGGCGGCCCAGACGCCGATGATCGCCAGCCGCAGGATGTCGCGCGCGACCTCGGTCCGGACGTTGCGCCGCATCCAGGTCGCGAACGTCTCGGAGTCCCAGCGCTCGGCCTTCGGCGCTCGCCACGGCGCCTCGGGCGAGACCTTGGCGGCCATCAGGTTGAGCCGCTTCATCGCCACCCCGACCTCGGCGAGGCCGACCGGGTTGGCGCGCGGGATCGCGCCCGAGTACTCGCTGAGCTTGCCCTCGCGCTCGAAGATGTTCTTCCCGCGGGCATAGGTCGGGAAGGTTTCGAGCCCGAGCTCGCGGATCAGCGCCAGGACCCGGTCCTGGGTCGGGCCGACCCACTGGGCGCCGATCTCGACCACCTTGCCGTCGCCGATCGGCTCGTTGAGCGTGCGACCCCCGACCCGGTCGCGCGCCTCGAGCACGATCGGGTCCCGCCCGGAGGCGGCCAGCTCCCGGGCCGCGGCGAGCCCCGCAAGGCCCGCGCCGACCACGACAACGTCGGCGGATCGCTGGTTCATCGCGCCGACGATATCGCCCGATCGACTAGCCTCCCGCGCCGCGCCATGCGCTTCTACGAGTACGAATCACGGCGGATCGTCGAGCGGGCCGGGATCCCGGTGACCGACTACGGCTTCGCCACGACCGCGGCCGGGGCCCGCGAGGCGGCCGAGCGGATCGGCAGGCCGACGGTGATCAAGTCGCAGGTGCTCACCGGCGGGCGGATGAAGGCGGGCGGGGTCAAGTTCGCCGACACGCCGGAGGAGGCCGAGGCGCACGCGGCCGAGATCCTCGAGCTCGAGATCGGCGGCCACATGCCGGTCGGGGTGCTGGTCGATCCCAAGGCCGAGGTCGCACACGAGTACTACGCCGCGGTGCTCTGGGACGGGCGCGCGAAGCGGCCGATGATGCTGTTCTCGGACATGGGCGGGATCGACATCGAGCAGGTCGCCGCCGAGCATCCGGAGCATGTCGGGCGCGGCCATCTCTCGAACCTGCACCCGGTCGCCGACTTCGAGGCCAAGCAGGCGGTCGCCCGCTGCGGGATGACCGGCTCGGAGCTCAACCGCGCCACAGCGGTGCTCGCCCACCTCGCCCGGCTGCAGCGCGACTACGACATGACCCTGGCGGAGATCAACCCCCTCGCCCGGCTCGCCGACGGCTCCTTCGTCGCCCTCGACGCCCACATGGAGATGGAGGACGAGGCGGTCGGCCGCCACCGCCGGACCCTGGAGGAGATCGGCGTCGACCTCTCAGAGCCGCGCGAGCTCTACGAGCCATCGGCGTTCGAGCGCAACGTCAAGGCGATCGACGCCGCCGACCACCGCGGGGTGATCCAGGGCAAGGACCACGGCTTCAGCGGCAACCTCGGGCTCGTGATCGGCGCCGGCGGAGGCTCGCTGACGCTCACCGACGCGGTCCGCAGCCAGGGCGGCAAGCCGGCGAACTACGCCGAGATCGGCGGCAACCCCTCGGTCGCGAAGTCGAAGGGCCTCGCGATGGAGGTCCTGAAGAAGGATGGGGTCGAGAAGATCGCGGTGATGATGTCGATCGTCTCCAACACCCGGGTCGACATCGTCGCCCGCGGCGTGATCAAGGCGTGCCTCGAGCTCGGCAAGGACCCCGCCGAGACGATCGCCGTGTTCCGGATCCCCGGCGCCTGGGAGGAGGAGGGCGCGAAGATCCTCTCCAAGTACGGGATCGAGTTCCGCGACCGCCGCACGTCGATGTGGGAAGCGGCTGGTGAGGCGGTCGCCAAGATCCAGGGCGGCGGTGGTGTGTCATGAGGTGCTTTAGCACCGAAAGCAGCGTGTCAGGCGGCGAAGCCGCCGCAGGTGATTCATGAGCATCCTCCTGAACGAGGACTTCACCTTCATCGTCCAGGGCATCACCGGGCGCGAGGCCGTGAACCTGACCCGGGAGTGTCTCGACTACGGCTCGCAGATCGTCGGCGGAGTGACGCCCGGCCGCAAGGGCCGCGACGTGCACGGCGTGCCCGTGTTCGACACCGTCGAGCAGGTGGCCGAGCACCACGGCTCCGCCCCGGATGGCTCGGTCGTCACCGTCCCCCCCGCGTTCACCAAGGACGCGGTGCTCGAGGCGATCGAGAACGGGATCAAGCTGATCGTGGTGGTCACCGAGCGCATCCCGCGCCGCGACGTCGCGCAGATGGTCGAGCTCGCGAACGAGCGGGGGGCGCGGATCATCGGGCCGAACTGCCTCGGCGTGATCGCCCCCGGCGTCGCCAAGATGGGCGGCATCGGCGGCCCGGCGAAGGACGCCCGCAAGGCCTACGAGCCCGGCCGCGTCGGCGTCATGTCGCGCTCGGGCGGCATGACCACCGAGATCTCCTCCTCGCTCACGGCCGCGGGCCTCGGCGTCTCGACCGCCGTCTCCATCGGCGGCGACGCGATCATCGGCTCCACCTACGCCGAGCTGATGCCGCTGTTCGAGGCCGACGAGCAGACCGAGGCGATCGTGATCTACACGGAGCCCGGCGGGCGGATGGAGGCCGAGCTGGTCGACTGGCGCGAGGCCAAGGGCTCGCGCCTCGAGATCGTCGCCTTCATGGCGGGAAAGTTCATGGACGACGAGGAGATGCAGGGCATGAGCTTCGGCCACGCCGGCACCATCGTCGAGGGCAAGGAGGACTCCGCCACCGAGAAGATCGCCCGCCTCGAGGCCGCGGGGATCCCGGTGGTCGAGCGGATCGACGAGATCCCGGGGCGGGTCAAGGAGGCGCTGGGATGAGCGAGCCGCTCGACGCCGTCTTCATCGAGGTCGACGTCTCGCCGGAGGCGGCGTCCGACCCCGAGCTCGCGAAGAAGCTCGAGGAGGTCTGCCCGGTCGACATCTTCGCCGCGCGCGACGACGGCGTCGAGATCGTGCGCGGGAACCTCGACGAGTGCGTGCTCTGCGAGCTCTGCCTCGAGGCGGCGCCCCCGGGGACCGTTGTCGTCCGCAAGCTCTACGACGGCACGGAGCTGCGGCGCTAGCCGCGGCGGCGGCGTCAGCCGGGAGCCGGCTTGCGGAAGTCGAGCGCCTCGGCGACGCTCGTGGACTCGGCGTGCGTGGGGGCGAGTGCGCCGTCGATCGCGTAGAGCGTGTCGCCGACCGCGACGACGCCCATCCCGTGGCGAGGCGTGCGCATCGGCGGCAGCGACGACCACTCCTCGGTCGCGATGTCGTAGGCCTGCACGGCGTCGATGACGTGGGTCGGGTCCTCGCCGCCGACGGCGACCACGTAGCCGTCGACGACCGCCGCCCCGAGGCTGCCGCTCGGCTTCGGCATGCTCGGCAGGTTGGTCCACTGGTCGGCCTCGGGGTCGTAACGCTCGAACGCGCCGCTGTTCTGATCGGCCGAGAGCGAGCGCCCGCCGACTGCGTAGACGTAGCGGCCGTCGGACGGTGCGGCGAGGTGCTCGCGGGGGGTCGGCATCGCGGCGGCGTCCTGCCACTGCTCGCCGTCGAAGACCTCCGTCTCCGAGACGAGCTCGCCGTCCGCCTGGCCGCCCACGACAATGATCTCATCGCCGACCACCGATGCCGCCGCGGCTGCGCGCGGGTGGTTGAGCGGCGGCAGCTCGACCCACTTGCCGTCACGCAGGGCGAAGACCCTGTCCGAGGTCTCCGCGGTCAGGTTCGGGCCCTTCGGGATCCAGCCGCCGAGTACTACGAGCTCGTCGCCGTGGGTGACCGCGCTCGCGTGGTGCAGGCGGACCGGCAGGTCGGGCTCGGTCGTCCAGGTATCGATCGCCGGGTCGTAGGCCTCGACGCTCCGGGTCGCGCTCGCCGCCTGCTCCGTGCCCACCAGGCCGCCGAAGATCCAGATCCGGCCCTCGTCGGCCGCCGCGGCCGCCTGCTGGCGCGCGATCGGCGAGTCGCGCAGGCTGCGCCAGCCCCCGGTGACCGCATCCGAGCCTCCGCCCCCGTCCTGCTGCGACGCGGTCGTGGTCGTAGCCGCGACCGTCCCCGGCTCGCCGGAACCCTCGTCGTCCCCGCCGCCCGCGACCAGCACGACCGCGACTGCGACGGCGGCCGCGAGGGCGAGGCCCGCGGCGATCAGCCACGGCGGGCTCACCGAGCGGCGGCGGGCCGCCCCGCCCTGCTCCGAGGGCTCGCCCGCGGGAACCGGGGGCTCGCTCGGCGGCGCAGGCGGCTCGCTCGGCGGCGCGGGCCCGGCGGGCTCGGCCGGCGCGGGCGGCTCGGAGACTCTGGTGGCCGCGATGGCCGCCCCGGCCCCGGCGGAGCGCAGCGCGTCGATCAGCTCGTCCCCGCTCTGGAACCGATCGTCGGGTGCCTTCGCCAGCGCCTTCGCGACGACGTCGGCGAGGCCCGGGGGACAGTCGGGGCGGAACTGGGTCACGGGCGGCGCCGGCTCATTGATGTGGGCCATGACCACGGCGACGTCCTCGTCCTTGCGGAACGGCGGCCTGCCGGCGAGGCACTCGAACAGGACGCAGCCGAGCGCGTAGATGTCGGTGCGTCCGTCGACCTCCCTGCCCTGAGCCTGCTCCGGGGCCGTGTAGCTGACCGTGCCGACGAACTGGCCCGTGGCCGTCAGCCCGGTGATCGAGCTCGTGTGCTTGGCGAGCCCGAAGTCGGAGAGGTAGACGTGGTCGAGCGCCTGCGGCGATCGCCGGTGGATGAGCAGGACGTTGGCCGGCTTGACGTCGCGGTGGACGAGCCCGAGCCCGTGCGCCGCGTCGAGCGCGCCCGCGACCTGGCTGCCGATCGCGACGGTGCGATCGAACTCCAGCGGCCCGGCCGCGCTCAGCAGCCCTCTGAGGTCCGAGTCCTCGACATGGCGCATGGCGATGTAGAGCACGCCGTCCGCCTCGCCCGCGTCGTAGATCGGGATCACGTTCGGGTGGTCGATGCTCGCCGCCACCCTCGACTCGCGTAGGAAGCGCTCGCGGAAGTTGTCGTCGTCGGCCAGCTCGGCCGCGAGGATCTTCAGCGCCACCATCCGGCTCAGGCGCAGGTCCTGAGCCAGGTAGACGACCGCCATGCCGCCGCGCGACACCAGCGACTCGAGCCGGTAACCGGCCACCTCCGCGCCGATCCGGGGAAGCTCACGCATCAGCGCGAAATCGCCGTCAGCCCGCCTTCGGACCCCCAAAACTCGTGCATTTCACGGTCAGTCTCGCGCACCCGCCCGGAGGATGCCAGCAGGATCGCGGCTCGCTCGCAAGAATTCCGAGCAATGAGACGGTCCGCACACCGGGTCGCGGCGGTCGCCGCGACCGCCGCGCTCCTCGGCGGCCTGGCCGGCGTCGCCGCGGCGAAGCCCGACCCGCCGAAGCCGAAACCGAAGCCCAAGCTCACCCTGCTGACCCAGACCGAGGAGAAGGTGCTGCGCAAGGAGGCGATCAAGGTCGGCGTCGAATCCAAGGGCGGCGAGAAGGTCCGGGTCGAGGCCCGGTTCGTCGTCGACGGCTTTCCCGACGACTTCGTCTTCCGGCTCGGGCCGGAGGCCAAGAAGCTTCGCGACCGCCAGGCCACGGTGAAGCTCGGCCTCAGCCCGCGGCAGCTCGAGGTGCTCGACTTCGCGATCAAGAGCTGCCGCGGCGCGAGCCTCGACCTCGAGGGAACCGCCGCGAAGCGGACCGGCCGGCTGAGCGCGCAGCTGCAGCTGCCCGACGACTGCGCCGAGACCGGCGGCTAGACCCGTTCACCGATGAGGCTGGTCCTGGCGACCAACCATCTCGGGCTCGGGGGCAGCGAGTCGTACCTGTTCACGGTCGCCGAGGAGCTCGACCGCCTCGGGCACCGGGCCGTGATCTACACGCGCGAGCCGGGCGCCGGGGCCGCGGCGGCGCGGGCGCGCGGGATCGGGGTCGTCGACGAGCTCGACGCCGCCGGCGAGCTCGATGCAGCGCTGACCCAGGACGCGGGCACCTCGCACGAGCTGGCCTCGCGGCGGCCCGAGCTCCCACAGCTGTTCGTCGCCCACAGCGAGACCTTCGACCTCCAGATCCCGCCGCAGCTCGAGGGTCAGGTCGGGCTCGTGGTCGCGCTCAACGACCGCGTCGCCCGCCGCCTCGAAGCGCTGGCCGTCGAGACGGAGATCGTCCGCCTGCGCCAGCCGATCGACGTCGAGCGCAACACGGTGTCGACGCCGCTGCCCGAGGTCGCGCGGCGAGCGCTGCTGCTCAGCAACAACCCGGTCGCCGATCGCCTCGAGCTGCTCGAGCGCGCCTGCGCCGGCGCCGAGGTCGAGCTCGTACGCGTCGGCGGCGACGCGGGGCAGGCGTCCGACCCGCGCGCGGCGCTGGCGGGAGTCGAGATCGTGATCGGCTACGGCCGCTCGATCCTCGAGGCGATGGCCTCGGGGCGGGCGGCGTACGTCTACGACCGCCACGGCGGCGACGGCTGGGTGACCGCCGACAGCTACGCCGAGCTCGAGGCCGACGGCTTCGCCGGACGCCGGCCGGACGCGGTCATCGACCCAGCGCGTCTGCGCGCCGACCTGGGCGCCTACTCGTCGTCGATGGGCCCGGTCAACCGGGACCTGGCCGTCGCCCATCATCGCGCCAACGTGCACGCCCAGGAGCTGGTCGAGCTCCTGCGGCGGCTCGCGCCCGAGCGCCGAGCGCCGCAGCCGCAGGAGGAGATGGCCCGGCTGGTGCGGCTCGAGTGGCGGGCGCGGGTCGAGGCCCAGGCGCTGCGCCGCGAGCTGGTCGACAAGCAGCGAGAGGTGGAGGCGAACGTGCGCGAGACACGGCGCGCCCAGGCCGAGAACGAGCAGATCCGCCGCAACTACGAGTCGACGCTCAGCTGGCGCGTGACGCGAAGGCTGCGGGCGGCGCGCGCGCTGATCGACCGCCTGCGCCGGCGCCCCTCCTAGCGGGTCTCGCCGGCTCAACCGCGCGCGAGCTCGCCCGCGTCGACCTCCCCGAGCGAGTCGCGGTAGCGCCGCCACCAGGCGTGAAGCAGGGCGACCGCCTCCAGCCCCATGCGCAGATGGCCGTCGAGCTCGCCCCGCGACGGCGTCTCGAGCCAGGCGCGCAGCTCGGGCGCGACCTGGTCGGCGAGCGGCCCCTCCGCGAGCAGCTCGCGGTAGGCGGCGACGGCGGGTTCCGAGCACCAGCGGCGTCCGAGTCGCACCGGCGTGCGCTCCGAGCCCGTGGTCGCGGGCAGGGGCGCGATCTCCGGCGCCAGCCGCTCGAGCACGGCGGGATAGAGATGGCCGCCGCGCTTGGTCTCCGGCGGGATCGAGAGCGCCGCTGAGGCGAGCGCGTCGCTTGCTCCCGGGACGATCACGCGCGCCGATCGACCGAGCAGCCCGGTCGGGTAGCTCGAGGTCCCGCGGACCGTTCGGGTCCAGTAGACCCCGAGGATGCCCTGCGACGGATGGCCCTCGAAGCGCCTCATCTCCGTCATGTACTGCTCGCGCGCCCGCGCGAGCAGCGGGGCACGGAGGCCCTCGGCGAGCGCCAGGTGGGCGTGGCCGTAGCGGCGCACGGTCTCGAACAGGGCCTCGCTCGCGGCGCGGGGGCGGCTGGTGTCGAGGCTGGCCGCGGTGTAGAAGCGATCGCCGGCCTGGAAGGTGACGTCGATCGCCCCGCCGTCGATCACCGGGGGCCGCGCGCCGTCGAGGCGCCGGGCGAGCGGGACCATCCAGGCGTGGTCGACGAACTGGTACTCGACCCGGCGCGCGCGCTCGTCCCAATCGCCGGGGTAGTCCTCCGGACGTCCGCGAAGCTCCTCGTGGCCGACCCCGAGGATGCTCGCCACCGGCGCGGCGTGATCCTCCTCGAACCGCCCGCCCTCGTCGTCGTCGACGGTGATCGCGGTCACCTCCCGGTCGGCGGGGATCGCGCAGAGCACGATCCGCGAGTCGCGGCCGCCGCTCAGCGGGCAGAGGATCTCGCCCTCCAGCGGGGCGAGCGTCTCGCGCAGAGAGGCCACCCAGGCGTCGGCCCCGGCGTCCAGGCTCAGGCGCGGTTCGATCTCCGCCCACGGCCACGCCGGCACCTCGACCCGCGACCGCCCGAGTCGTCGGCGGAGCGCCGAATGCGGCCCGAGGCGGCTGATCTCCGCGAACGGGGTCCGGCCCAGGACGGGATGGCGGAAGACGATCGTCGCCGCCCACGCGTCCCAGTCGACCGAGAGCGGCCGCGGCCAGGCGCGGACGAGGGCGTCGACCCTCGAGGCGAAGTAGGTCGCGGCTCGATCCTCGATCCAGTACAGGCGCGCGTACCCGGAGACCGACGAGTGCACCAGGCGCCGCCGGCCCTCGAGCGCGAGCCCGCAGGCGCCGAGCCTCGAGGCCTGCTCCCAGCTCGCCGGGTCTCCCCGCCAGTCGCCGCCCTCGATCCAGGCGTAGCCGCGCTCGCGCTCACCGCCCCAGCGGATCGGGTCGCGATCGCAGTAGAGGATCGAGCGCTCGTCGTCGTGCACCGGGCGCATCCCGTCGCCGAGCGTGGCGGCGATCCGCCGCACGCGCTCCGGGTCGTAGGCGCCGAGGGCCCCGCAGGCGACGGTCGCCCCTGTCGGCCCCGGGCCCCCCGCGTGCTCGCTCGATGCTCCCACGGCGGACACGTCAGGGCGGCACCCTACCCGCGGGCGACCGGGCCGCACAGCGGCCGCGCCATCGGCAGACTGCTGGCGCCGTGAACCTGATCGAGGACCTGCTCGAGCGCTTCCCGGCGTCGAAGCCGGCGCTGCTGGAGATCCCGCGCGAGGGCGAGCGACGGGTGTGGCACTTCGGTGAGCTGATCGCGATGTCGGCCGGGCTCTCGGGGGCGTTCGCGGCCCGGGGCGTCGGTCGCGGGGACGTGGTCATGACCCTGGTCGGCAACCGAATCGAGTGGGTGCTCAGCCTGCTCGCCTGCTGGCGCATGGGCGCTGTCGCCCTGCCGTGCAACACCCAGCTGCGCAGGCACGATCTCGAGCTCCGCACGTCGATCGCCAACCCCGCGCTGTGCGTCGGCGACGAGCAGCTGCTCGGCGAGCTCCCGGACGGAATCGACTACATGACGATCGCCGAGGTCGAGACGGCGCTCGACGAGGACCGCCCGCAGGAGACCCCGGCCGAGATCGCCGCCCTCGACCCCTCGGAGCCGGCGCTGATCGTGTTCACCTCGGGCACCACCGGCGAGCCTCGGGCCGCCCTGCACGCCCAGCGCTACCTGCCCGGGCAGCGGGCCCAGGCCGAGGGCTGGCTCGGGGCGCGCCGCGACGAGCTCGTCTGGTGCACGACCGCGACCGGTTGGTCGAAGTCGGCGCGCAACGTCTTTCTCGCCCCCTGGCTCTGCGGCGCCGCGGCGATGATCGTCGACGGGCGCTTCGACGCGGTCGAGCGGCTGGAGCTGATCGAGAGGGAGGGCGTCAACGTCGTCTGCCAGGCGCCGACCGAGTACCGAGCGCTCGCCAAACGGACCGAGCTGCGACCGTTGCCGTCCGTCCGCAGGCTGGTCTCCGCGGGCGAGCCCCTCAACCCCGAGGTGATCGAGGCCTGGCGCCGCGCCGTCGGCCTCGAGATCTGCGACGGCTACGGGCAGACCGAGACCGGACACCTGGCGGGCAACCTGGTCGGCGACCGGGTCCACGACGGTTCGATGGGCCGGGCGCTGCCCGGCTTCGAGCTGCGGATCGCCGACGGGACGCTCGAGGTGAGGGTCGCGAGCTGCCCGACGTTCTTCACCCGCTACCTCGACGAGGAGCCGTTCGCGGGCGAGTGGTGGTCGACCGGCGACGTCGTCAGCGAGGACGCCGACGGCTACCTCTGGTATGAGGGGCGCGGCGACGACCTGATCATGTCGGCGGGGTACCGGATCGGACCGTTCGAGGTCGAATCGGCGCTGCTCACCCATCCGGCGGTCGCCGAGGCGGCCGCGGTCGGCGCCCCCGATCCAGAGCGGGGATCGGTCGTCCGCGCCCTCGTCGTCCTCCATCGGGGCGCGCCCTCCGACGAGCTCGCCCGCGAGCTCCAGGAGCACGTCAAAGCGACGACGGCGCCGTACAAGTACCCGCGGATCGTCGAGTTCGTCGACGAGCTGCCGAAGACCGCGAGCGGGAAGATCAAGCGCGCCGAGCTGCGGGCCCGCTGAGCTCGGAAAGCCACCTCGTACATTGGTCGGCGGATGCCGACGTCTCGTTCGATCGTGCGCACGTACCTGATCCTGATGCTGGGCAACACCCTGGCCGCCTCGTTCATATGGGGTATCAACACGATCTTCTTGCTCGACGCCGGGCTCTCGAACGCCGAGGCGTTCGCGGCCAACGCCTTCTTCACCGCCGGCATGGTGATCTTCGAGGTCCCGACCGGGATCGTGGCCGACACCATCGGCCGCCGGGTCTCCTATCTGCTCGGCACGGTCACGCTGACCATCTCGACCGTGATCTATGTGCTCCTGTGGCAGGTCGAGGCCCCGTTCTGGGCCTGGGCGGCGTCCTCGGTCTTCCTCGGGCTCGGCTTCACCTTCTTCTCCGGCGCGGTCGAGGCCTGGCTGGTCGACGCGCTCACCGCCACGGGCTTCACCGGCGACCTCGAGTCCGTGTTCGGCCGGGGTCAGATCGTCTCCGGGATCGCGATGCTCACCGGCTCGGTCGCCGGCGGCCTGATCGCCCAGGCGAGCAGCCTCGGTGTCCCGTTCCTGTTCCGCGCCGGGGTCCTGCTGGTGATGTTCGTCGTCGCCTGGCGGATGATGCGCGACGTCGGCTTCACCCCCGAGAAGGGTCAGCGGCCGCTGGCGGAGATGCGCAAGATCGCCTCCGACTCGATCGAGTACGGCTGGCGCGTGCCGGCGGTCAAGTGGCTGATGATCGCGTCTCTGTTCACCGGCGGCGTCGGCATCTACGCCTTCTATGCCCTGCAGCCCTACCTGCTCGAGCTCTACGGTGATCCGACCGCCTACTCGGTCGCCGGGCTGGTGGCGGCGATCATCGCCGGCGCCCAGATCCTCGGCGGGATCGCCGCGCCCCGGATCCGTCGCCTGTTCCATCGGCGTACCACCGCCCTGCTCGGGATGTCCGCGCTCGGGGTCGGGGCGCTGGCGCTGATCGGGGTGATCGAGGCGTTCGCCGCGGTGATCGCGCTGATCGTCGTCTGGGGCCTGCTGTTCGCCGCCGAGATGCCGATCCGCCAGGCCTACATCAACGGCATGATCCCCTCCAAGCAGCGGGCCACGATCCTCTCCTTCGACTCCCTGATGAGCTCGACCGGCGGCGTCTGGGCCCAGCCGGTGCTCGGCCGCTCGGCCGACGTCTGGGGCTACGCGCCGTCGTATCTGCTCAGCGCCGGGATCGCTGCGCTGGCGCTGCCGTTCGTCTGGCTCTCGCGCCGGCAGAACGATCCCGCCGACACCATGGTCGGCACTCCCGACGCCGACGCCGTGCCCCAGGCCGAGCCCGCGACCGCCTGATCCGTGCTCAGCCCGATTCGGGACAGGGCGGGGTCGCGGCTGGCGGAACCCATGGCGGGGGTGGCGGGGCGCCCGTGACGATCCCGCCACCCGGGAGCTCGGGGCGCACCTTCAGCGGCCGGAACCCCGGGTGCAGTCGGCCGATCTGGTTGTAGAGCGGCGTCGGGGCGGCGTCGGGAGCCAGCGCGGAGAGTCCTGCGTCCCAGGCGAAGACCTCGCCGCCGGGTTTGAACGGCGACCAGAGCCGGTGCACGATCATGCCCGCGACCCCCAGGCGGCCGGCGACCCGGTATGCGTCGCGCACGTAGCGACTCTGCTCGCGGACCGTGACGTGGTAGCGCGAGACGTTCGTCTCCGTGATCCAGATCTCCCGCCGAGGGCCGATCCGATGCAGCATCGACAGGTCGCGCCTGAGCTGCCCGACCCGTTGCTCGCGTCCCGGGTCCCGGCGGACGCGCGCATACGGGTAGAGGTTCGCGGCGATCTCGACTTGCCGATCGAGGCGCGGGTAGAGCGCTCGCACGTAAGCGATCCAATCGCCGACCGGGGCGATCGGCGGCCCCAGGACGGTGCGGTCGGGCGCCACCCGGCGAATGGCCGCGGCCGCCTCATTGATCAGCTCGGCCATCCGCTCGACGCCGACGTTGCCGAAGATGCTCAGGTTGGGCTCGTTCCAGACGTTGAGGACTGCCTGGGGGTAGCGCAGCGCCACCTGTTGCCACATCCGCTCCCAGTAGGGGTCCGCGGCGCGCTCGCAGGGGCACTGGATCCCGGGCTGGCCCGGCGCCCCGGCCCAGGCCGGAGAGCCGAGGATGCTGATGATCGGGCGAATCCCGGCGTCGCGGAACAGGGCTACGGTCCGGTCCATGTCGGCCCAGTCGAACTCGCCGCTTCGGGGCTCGATCGCCGGCCAGGGGAAGGCGACCCGGGCGATCTGGGTGTTCGAGTGCTCGACCGCCCGCGGCACGGCCAAGAAGCGCTTCGGGTCGTCGTTGTAGCCGACGCGCAGAGCCGACGCCGCGGGTGCGGCGGAGAGCCCGAGCGCGGCGACGGCCGCGAGCAGAGTGAGCTTCAACGGCGCGCTCGGGCCGCTATTCCTCCGCACCCTCCTTCGCTCGGCGCTTGACGATCTCGTCGAGCTCCTTGACCACGTCGGGGTCGCGCAGGGTGGTGACGTCGCCGAGCTCGCGGCCCTCGGCGATGTCGCGCAGCAGGCGACGCATGATCTTCCCCGAGCGGGTCTTCGGCAGGTCGTCGGACCAGATCACGCGCTTGGGCCGCGCGAGCTTGCCGATCCGCTGCGCGACGTGCTCGCGGAGCTCGTCGACGAGCTCGTCGGTGCCCTCGAGGTCGCCCTCCAGCGTGACGAAGGCGCAGATCGACTGCCCGGTGTCGTCGTCGGTCTGGCCGATCACCGCCGCCTCGGCGACCTTCGGGTGCGAGACGATCGCCGACTCGACCTCGGCGGTCGAGAGCCGGTGCCCGGAGACGTTGATCACGTCGTCGACCCGGCCGATGACCCAGAAGTAGTCGTCGGGGTCCTTGCGGGCGGCGTCGCCGACGAAGTAGGTGTCCTTGCCGAACTTCGAGAAGTAGGTCTCGACGTAGCGGTCGTCCTCCTTGTAGAGGGTCCGCAGCATCCCCGGCCAGGGTTTGCGCAGCGCCAGCAGGCCCTGCTCGTCCTCGACCTCCTCGCCGTCGTCGTCGAGCACCGCCGCGTCGATCCCGGGCAGCGGGGTTCCCGCCGAGCCCGGCTTCGCCGCCTGCGCCCCCGGCAGCGTCGTGATCATGATCTGGCCGGTCTCGGTCTGCCACCAGGTGTCGACGACCGGGCAGCGCTCGCCGCCGATCACCTTCCAGTACCAAAGCCACGCCTTCGGGTTGATCGGCTCGCCGACGGTGCCGAGCAGGCGCAGCGAGGAGAGGTCGTGCTCCGCCGGGTAGTCGGCCCCCCACTTCATGCAGGCGCGGATCGCGGTCGGCGCCGTGTAGAAGATCGTCACGCCGTAACGCTCGATGATCTCCCACCAGACGTCCTTGTCGGGATAGTCGGGGCCCCCCTCCCACATCACCGACGTGGTCCCGTTGAGCAGCGGCCCATAGACGATGTAGGAGTGCCCCGTGACCCAGCCGACGTCGGCGCCGCACCAATAGACGTCCTCGTCGGGCTTCAGGTCGAAAACGAGCCTGTGGGTGGCCGCGACCCCGGTCAGATAGCCGCCCGTCGTGTGCAGGATCCCCTTCGGCTTCGCGGTCGACCCCGACGTGTAGAGGATGTAGAGCGGGTGCTCGGCGTCCAGCGGCTCCGCCTCGCAGTCCTCCGACGCGGCCTCGATCGCCTCGTCGTAGTAGACGTCTCGGCCGTCGGTCATCTCGACCTCGGCGCCGGTGTTGCGAACCACGATCACGGTCTCGATCGACGGCACGTCGCCGAGGAACGCGTCGACCGCGGGCTTGATCTCCGCCGCCTTGCCCTTGCGCCGGGCCGCGTCGACGGTGATCAGCGCCTTGGCCTCGGAGAACTGCATCCGCTCCTTGACGGCGTCCGGTGAGAACCCGCCGAAGACCACGTTGTGCGGCGCCCCGATGCGAGCGCACGCGAGCATCGCGACGGCGACCTCGGGGATCATCGGGAGGAAGATGCCGACCACGTCGCCGGCCTCGACGCCACGGTCCTTGAGCACGTTTGCGAGCCGCTTGGTGTCGCGCAGCAGCTCGGCGTAGGTGACCTCCCGCTCCTCGCCCTCCTCGCCGCGCCAGTGGAAGGCGACCCGGTCGCCGAGACCGGCGTCGACATGCCGATCGAGGCAGTTGTGAGAGGCGTTCAGCTTGCCGTCCGCGAACCACTTGTAGAAGGGGGGATCGGAGTCGTCGAGCACCTCCTGGGGCTCGGTGAACCAGTCGAGGTCGGCGGCGAGCTTCGCCCACCATGCCTGCGGATCGGCCTCCGCCTCCTCGTGGAGCGACTCGTCGGAGACCAGCGCCGCCGACGTGAACCCCTCAGAGGGTTCGAACGTCTCCTGCTCGAGCAGCTCGCCGAGCTGGGCCTCGAGACCCTCGGTGCCCGCCTGCGAACCGCCGGTTGCCGCCTCCATCTGTCCTCCTTGTGAGTGTCGACCGCGGGTGGTCGCGGGCCGCGTGCCCGCGACCACCCGGAGTCTCCTACGAACCGCGCGTGCCCGTCGTCGCGGGCTCGCGCTCCGCCTCCCGCGGCGGCCGGCTCGGCGGCCGCGAGCGCAGGCCGGCGCCCTCGATCGGCACCTCGGCCCCGAGACCGGTCTCGGACCGCACGTGCAGCTCCTCGAAGCCGCGCTCGGCCTTGCGCTCCTCTCCGGAGAGGACCGTGCCGAGATAGCAAGCGAGGAACCCGAGCGGGACCGAGAGAATCGCCGGCTGTGACAGCGGGACACCCGGGATGATCTCGAGCGGGTCGCTGCTCACGTCGGGACCGACGAGCACCAGCCCGACTGAGGTGACCACGCCCGTCACCACCCCGGCTACCGCCCCGGTGGTGTTGAACCGTTTCCAGGTCAGCGCCAGCAACAGGGCCGGGAAGTTGGCGCTCGCGGCGACCGCGAACGCGAGCCCGACCATGTACGAGACGTTCAGGTCCGAGCCGCCGAGGATCGCGATCGCGATCCCGATCGCGCCGATCCCGGCCGCCGCGATCCGCGCCACGTAGACCTCCTCGTGCTCGGAGTCGCGGCCCTTGCGGATCACGTTCGACCAGACGTCGTGTGCCACCGCGCCGGACGCCGAGATCACGAGCCCCGCGACCACCGCGAGGATGGTGGCGAACGCCACCGCCGCGATGATCGCCAGAAACGCGTCGCCGCCGATGCTCCCGGCGCCGCCGCCGACCTCCTGCGCGAGCAGCGGAGCCGCCAGGTTGCCGGCCTCGTCGACGCCACCGGTCGTCCCGGCCTCGCCGAGGATCGCGCGGGCGCCGAAGCCGAGGAACGTGGTCATGACGTAGAAGGCCCCGATCAGGCCCACCGCCCAGACGACCGACGAGCGGGCGGCCTTGGCGTCGGGAACGGTGAAGAACCGCATCAGGATGTGCGGGAGCCCCGCCGTCCCGAGCAGCAGCCCGAGGCCGAGTGAGATCGTGTCGATCGGCTCGGTGAACCGCAGGCCGGGCGCCAGGTACGCGGCGCCGGCGTCCGACTGCGCCTCGGCGCGGTCGAAGATGTCGATCGGATTCCAGCCGATCTTGCCGAGAACGAACAGCGACAGGATGATCGTCGCCGTCATCAGCAGCACGGCCTTGATGATCTGCACCCACGTGGTCGCCAGCATGCCGCCGAAGATCACGTAGGTGAGCATGAACACGCCGGTGAGCAGGACGGCGAGGTTGAAGTTGATCCCGACCAAGGCCTGGATCAAGATCCCCGCCCCCACCATCTGCGCGATCAGGTAGAAGGCCACGACGGTGAGCGTCCCGAGGGCCGCCGCGACTCGCGCCGGCCGCTCGTTCAGCCGGAACGAGAGCACGTCGGCGATCGTGAACTTGCCCGAGTTCCGCATCCGCTCCGCGAGCAGGTACAGGACGATCAGGAAGGCGACCAGGAAGCCGACGGAGTACAGGAACCCGTCGAAGCCGAAGACGAAGATCAGCCCGGCGATTCCCAGGAACGACGCCGCGGACATGTAGTCCCCCGCGATCGCGAATCCGTTCTGCACTCCGGAGATCCCGCGTCCCGCGGCCCAGAACGTCGTCGCGTCCTTGGTCCGCTTGGAGGCCCAGAAGGTGATCCCGAGGGTGATCGCGACGACGAGCGCGAAGATCGAGACCGCCTCGACGTTTACCTCTGCGAGCGGCAGCATCAGCGGTCCACCGCCCTGGCGGCCTCATCGGGGCCGTCGTTGCCAGCGATCCGGGGCTTGGCGTCGCGGTGCTCGAGCGCCCGCTTGGCCGCGCGCTTCGCGAGCGGGTCGAAGACCCGGTCGGACTGGCGGAGGTAGAGCCAGCCGAGCACCCAGGTCATCACGAACTGGGTCAGCGCCAGCAGGTAGCCGACGGTGAACCCGTCGATCAGGCGCTCGCCCATGAAATCCGGCGCGTACCCGGCGAGCGCAATAAACCCGAAGTACCAGACGAAGACGAATGCGAGCACCGGGACGACGAACGACCGGCGCCTGTGCACCAACTCCTTGAACTCCGGCGACCTCGCCGCCGCATCCCAATCGATTTCGGGATGGTGTGACGAGCCCGTTGCGGCCTGTTCAGCCATCTCTCACTCCCTATTCGAGGCTCTAGCCCCCGGGAGCCCCCACTCCCGAGGCTTCGCCCGTATCTATTTCCACATGGCCCGGGAGCCAAACCATTGGTGTTTCAATTGGTTTAGTTGCGGGATGGCAGCGCCCGCTCGACGCCTGACGCCGGCTCGCGCCGCCTTCGGCGGGGTCTTCGTGGTCACGATGCTCGGCCTCGTCTCGGTGGGCGCCACCCTGCCGGTGCTGCCACGCT
>CAWJHV010000010.1:0-127617 GCA_963842795.1 uncultured Solirubrobacterales bacterium
CGCGGCAGCGCACCCGCCTCGGGCGGCGACGTGCTCGCCGAGACCTCGGCGACCGTCATCGGCGACTCCCCGATCGAGCGCACCGACGCGGGCGAACTGCTCGAGCCCGAGCACGAGCTCCTCACGATCAACATGGGCCCGCACCACCCCGCGACCCACGGCGTCCTGCGCCTACTGGTCAGCCTCCGTGGCGAGACGGTGATCGACCTGAAGCCGATCGTCGGCTACGTCCACACCGGGATCGAGAAGTCGTGCGAGGACAAGAGCTACTGGAAGGTGATCCCGTTCGTCGAGCGCATGGACTACCTCTCCTACTTCTTCAACATGCAGGCCTTCTGCGGCGCTGTCGAGCAGCTGCTCGAGCTCGAGATCCCGCCCCGCGCGGCGTACCTGCGCATGATCCACCTCGAGCTCAACCGGATCCACTCGCACCTGTTCTGGATCGGGACCACGGCGCTCGACCTCGGCGCGGTCTCGATGCTCTGGTACGCGCTGCGCGAGCGCGACACGATCATCGACCTGTTCGAGATGTCGACCGGGCAGCGCATGCACACCCGCTACTTCCAGGTCGGCGGCGTCTTCGAGGACATCCCGCTCGGGTTCGAGCAGAAGCTGCGCGAGTTCTGCACCGAGATGCCGACCCGGGTCGAGCCAGTACGAGGCGCTGCTGGACCGCAACGAGATCTTCCTCCAGCGCACCAAGGGGGTCGGGATCGTGCCCCGCGAGCGGCTGCTCGAGCTCGGGGTCACCGGACCGCTGCTGCGCGCCTCCGGCGAGCCCTGGGACCTGCGCAAGGCGGACCCGTCTCTCGCCTATGGCGACGTCGACTTCAAGATCCCGGTCGGCACGGTCGGCGACGGCTACGACCGTTACCGCTGCCGGATGCAGGAGATGCGCGAGTCGGTTCGGATCATCGAGCAGTGCCTCGACGGGCTCCCGGACGGACCGTGGATCGCCGACGACCGCAAAGTCGTGCTCCCGCCGCGGGACGAGCTCTCGACCTCGATGGAGGCGCTGATCCACCACTTCAAGCTCGTCACCGAGGGCTTCCGGGTGCCGCCGGGCGAGATCTATTACGCGATCGAGGGGCCGCGCGGCGAGCTCGGCTGCTACTTGCTCGCCGACGGCTCGGCGAGGCCGGCCCGGGTCCACTTTCGCGACCCCTCCTTCGTCAACCTGCAGATGCTCAAGGACATGTCGGTGGGCGGCTACGTCGCCGACCTGATCCAGAACCTCGGGATGTTGGATCCGATCCTCGGCGGAGTGGACCGATGAGGAATAACTCGCGCCACGTCCTCCGCTCTCGCCTTGAATCAATGGTCCGCGGCTCCGCCGCGGACTTTTCATGCTGCTTCCGCGTCCGGGCGTGCCCGGTGGGTGCTCGATGAGCTCCGAGATCCAACCGCCTGCGCACCTGATGGAGCCGACTGACGACCTCTCGGCCGAGGAGCGGCGGGAGCTGATCGCCTCGATGCGGCCGCAGGACGCCGAGGGGGTGCCGGAGCTGCACGAGGTCGACGTGCCGGCCGAGCTCCGCGAGCAGATCGAGGAGTCGATGTCGCGCTATCCGCAGCTGCGATCGGCGACGATCCCGGTGCTCTGGGCGGTCCAGCGCCACTACGGCTGGTGCTCGCCGGAGGGGCTGCGCGAGGCGGCGGCCGTGATGGGCGTGACCCCCGCATACCTGGAGTCGGTGGCGAGCTTCTACGACCTCTTCGCGACCTCGCCGATCGGCCGCCACCGGGTCCTGGTCTGCCACAACATCTCCTGCTGGATGCAGGGCGCGGACGAACTGCTGGAGGCGTTCTGCGAGGCGACGGGGGCCGACCACCACGACGCCGACCACCACGGGGCGAGCTCGCCCGACGGCGAGTTCTTCGTCAAGGGCTTCGAGTGTCTCGGCGCCTGCGACATCGCCCCGATGGTCTCGATCGACCAGCGCTACTACGGCCCTCTCGACGGCGGCGACGCGCTCGCGGCGATCGAGGCCGTGCGCGCCGGCGCCGAGCCGCTGCCGGAGAAGGAGATCTCGCTCCGCCGCGCCGCCGGCGGCCCCGAGCCACCGCCCGACCCGCGCCTGGAGGGAACTGACGTTGCCTGAGACCAGGTTGCTGTTCCGCCACATCGACGACCCCGGGCTGGCGTCGATCGACGGCTACCGGCGCCGCGGCGGCTACCGGGCGCTGGAGCGGGCGTTCAGGGAGCTCGACCCGGCGGAGCTGATCGGCACCTTCGAGGAATCCGGCCTGCGCGGCCGCGGCGGGGCCGGCTTCTCGATGGGCAAGAAGGGCTCCTTCCTGCCCCGCGGCGAGATGAGCAAGTACGTCTGCTGCAACGCGGACGAGTCCGAGCCGGGCGCGTTCAAGGACCGCGAGCTGATGATGAAGAACCCGCACCAGCTGATCGAGGGGGTCGCGATCGCGGCCATGGCGGTCGGCGCCGGGCACGCGTTCATCTTCATCCGCGGCGAGTACTGGGAGGTCGCCGACATCCTCGACCGCGCGGTCGCCGAGGCCTACGACGCCAACTACCTCGGCCGCAACGTGCTCGACACCGGGATCCCGGTCGAGCTCGTCGTCCACCGCGGAGCCGGTGCCTACATCTGCGGTGAGGAGACGGCGCTGCTGGACGCGCTCGAGGGCAAGCGGGGCAACCCGCGGCTGAAGCCGCCGTTCCCGGCGATCCAGGGCCTCTACGACGGCCCGACGCTGATCAACAACGTCGAGACGCTCTCGAACCTCCCCCACATCGTCACCAACGGCTCCAACTGGTTCAAGAGCTTCGGCACCGAGCAGTCGCCCGGTACGAAGGTGGTGTCGGTCTCGGGCTGCGTCCAGCGTCCGGGCAACTACGAGATCGAGCTCGGGATCCCCTCCCGGGAGCTGATCTTCGACCTCGCGGGTGGCCCCGCGGAGGGCCGGCGGGTGAAGGCCTGGTTCCCGGGCGGCTCCTCGTCGCCGGTCCTGACCGAGGCCGAGCTCGACCTGCCGTACAGCTTCGAGGCGATGGCCCAGGCCGGCTCGATGCTCGGCTCCGGCTCGATCATCATCGCCGACGACACGGTCTCGATCCCGGAGCTGGCGCTGCGGACGGCCCGCTTCTACCACCACGAGTCGTGCGGCAAGTGCACCCCCTGTCGCGAGGGCACCAACTGGACGGTGAAGATGCTCGAGCGGGTCACCCGCGGCGAGGCGACCCCGATGGACCTCGACATCATCGCCTCGGTGCAGGAGAACATCATCGGGCACTGCCTCTGCGTGCTCGGCGACTCGATGGCGATGCCGGTCGGGGCGATGGTGGCCAAGTTCCGCGGCGAGTTCGAGCATGCGATCGAGCAGGCCCGGACGAGCGGCGCTGGCGAGCTCGACCACTCCCCGATCGACCGTCCCCTGACGACGGGAGCGCAGGCAGCTTGAGCGCCGAGAAGATCACCCTGGTCGTCGACGGGCTGGAGGTCAACGCGACCGAGGGCGAGATGCTGGTGGACGCCGCCAAGGGGGGCGACGTCGAGATCCCCGTCTTCTGTTACGAGCCGAAGCTGGGCGGCCCGGTCGGCGCCTGCCGGATGTGCCTGGTGGAGATCGAGGGGATCCCGAAGCTCCAGACGGCCTGCTCCACCCCGGTCCGCGACGGGATGGTCGTCTACACCCGCACCGATCGGGTGATCGGGGCCCAGAACGCGGTGGTCGAGTTCCTGCTCGTCAACCACCCGCTCGACTGCCCGGTCTGCGACAAGGGCGGCGAGTGCCCGCTCCAGGACATCGCGATGGGCTGGGGCGCGGGGCGCAGCCGCGTGATCGATCCCAAGCGCCACTTCCGCAAGCCGGTGCCGCTTTCGCCGCTGGTGCGGATCGACCGCGAGCGCTGCATCCTCTGCTACCGCTGCGTGCGCTTCAGCCAGGAGGTCGCCGAGGACGAGCAGCTGCAGCTGCTCGAGCGCGGGTCGCAGAGCTACGTCGGCACCTTCGACGAGCGCCCCTACATCGCCCCCTTCCACGGCAACATCATCGAGCTCTGCCCCGTCGGGGCGCTGACCTCGGAGGCCTACCGCTTTCGCGCCCGGCCGTGGGACATCGAGGACTCGGGCTCGATCTGCACCCTGTGCCCGAGCCAGTGCAACGTGCTGTTCACGGTGCGCGACGAGCGCATCGAGCGCGTGCTGGCGCGCGACAACCACGAGGTCGACAACGGCTGGCTCTGCGACAAGGGCCGCTTCGGGTTCCAGATGGTCGCGTCTGCCGAGCGGATCACCGAGCCCCGGCTCGGCGGCAACCGCGCCGGCTGGGAGCAGGCGCTAGAGGCCGCCGCGTCGAAGCTCGGCGCCGGGCGAGGGCGAATCGCCGCGATCGTCGGCGGCGAGGCCTCCAACGAGGAGGCCTACCTGACCCAGCGGATCGTCCGCGAGGCCCTCGGCTCCCCGCACGTGACCTCCCTCGACGAGCTCGGCGGCGGCGCGTTGGCGCCACTCTCGGCGCCGGAGATGGGCGCCTCGATCGCCGCCATCGACGGGGCCGAGTCGGTGCTCCTGGTCGGGGCCGACCCGCTCAACTCGATGCCGATCCTCGACCTGCGCCTGCGCAAGGCCGTGCGGCACTCGAACCTGCGCCTGGTGATCGCCTCCGACCACCCGACCGCGCTCGACGGCGGCGCCGAGGAGACTGCGCGCTACCTCCCGGGCGAAGCCGCACCCTTCCTCGCCGCGTTGGCCGACCAGCTCATCCCTGAGCGAACCGCACGCACGCCCGCAGGCGAAGCCGAGGACGAGGCGGGACTTGTTGGCGATGCCGAACGCATCGCCGGCGAGCTGCGCCCTGGCAAGACCCTCGTGATCTGGGGCGAGGGGCTCGGCCGCGGACGCGACGGCGAGGCGGCCCTGCGGTCGCTGCTCGAGATCTGCCGGTCACTCGACTGCTCATCCGAGGGCGGCGGCGCCTTCTCGGTCCCCACCGGCTCCAACGCCCGCGGTGTCCGCGAGGTCGGCTGCCTCCCCGGCCACGGCCCGGGGTTCGCGCCGGCCGAGCGCGGCCGCGACCTCGATGGGATCAAGCAGGGCCTGCTCGACGGCGAGCTCGACGGCCTGATCCTGCTCCAGGCAGACCCCGTGCGCGAGCTTCCCGACGGCCCGGGCTGGGCCGAGGCCCTCCGCCGCGCCCGCACCGTCGTCGCGATCTCCTCCTTCGACGACGCCTCGACCAAGGCCGCCGACATGGTCCTGCCCGCCGAGGCCTACGCCGAGAAGGAGGGCACGGTCACCCACCCCGACGGCCGTCTCCAGCGCCTGCGACCCGCCGTCCCCCGCCCCGGCCTCGTGCGCCCGATCTGGCAGGTGCTGGCGGAGCTCGCCGCCGCGCTCGGCGACGAGACCGGGATCGAGTCCGCCCCCGACGCCCTCACGGCCATCGGCTCCCAGGTCCCCTTCTACGCCGGCCTCACCCCGGACGAGATCGGGGGTACCGGGGTGCGTTGGCAGACGCGGCAGCCGGCGGCGAGCTTCGACGCCGGCGCGCCCGAGAGTGATGCGCCTTCCGTCGTTCGTCGCTCGGACGAATCCGGCGGTGGGCTGCGCCTGGGGACCTATCGCAACCTGTGGGCGAGCGAGGTCACCGAGCGCAACGCGGCCCTGAGATTCCTGACCCCCGAGCAGATCGTGGAGCTGGCCGTGGCGGACGCCGAGCGCCTCGGGCTGGCCGACGGAGATCAGGTGGAGGTGCGGTCGAACGGGTCGAGCGTCCGTGCGCGGGTGGCGCTGCGGGCGCGGATGCGGCCCGGGGCGGCGTTCCTGATCGAGGGCACGGCGACCGAGAACGCGAACCGCCTCAACGGCGCCGAGGTCGTCGAGATCCAGAAGCTGTGATCCCGTTCGCCGACACCAACTTCGTCGAAGCGACCTGGATCATGGTCGTGAAGTCGATCGTCATCTTCCTCGTCGTCTTCATGATCGTCCCGGTGCTGACGGTGGTCGAGCGCAAGCTGATCGGCCGCTTCCAGCACCGCTACGGCCCGAACCGGGTCGGGCCGGTCGGGCTACTGCAGCCGGTCGCCGACATTCTCAAGCTCGTCGGCAAGCAGGTCTTCCGCCCGGATGCCGCGATCCCGCTGCTGTATGCGATCGGCCCGGCGCTGGTGATCTTCTCGGCGATCACGACGCTCGCGATCATCCCCTTCGGCAACGTCAAGGACGGGGTCGGCTTCTACGGGATCGACGTCCCGATCGGGGTCCTCTACTTCTTCGCGTTCGGCTCGCTGTCGTTCTACGGCCTGCTGCTCTCGGGCTGGTCGTCGGGCTCGAAGTTCAGCTTCCTCGGGGCGATGCGCTCGGCCGCGCAGCTGATCTCCTACGAGATCGCGATGGGCCTCTCGCTGCTCGGGGTGATCATGATGGCCGGCTCGCTGTCGCTGGTGTCGATCGTCGAGGCCCAGGGCGAGGTCTGGTACATCGTCCCCCAGATCATCGGCTTCCTGATCTTCATGCTCGCCGGCTTCGCGGAGACCAACCGGGCGCCGTTCGACCTGCCGGAGGCCGACGCCGAGCTCGTCCAGGGGTTCCAGACCGAGTACGGCGGCACCCGCTTCGGCGCGTTCCTGCTCGCCGAGTACCTGGAGATGTTCGTGGTCTCGGGGATCGCCGTGTCCTTCTTCCTCGGCGGCTGGATGGGCCCGGGCCCCGGCTGGCTCGACCCGATCTGGATGATCGCCAAGATCCTGGCGCTGATCATGATCTTCATCTGGGTGCGGGCGACGCTGCCGCGGCTGCGCTACGACCAGCTGATGAGCCTCGGCTGGAAGGTCCTGCTGCCGCTGGCCACCCTCAACATCCTCGTGACCGCGGTCCTGGTGGTGGTCCTGTGATCGCGGCGTCCGAAGGACGGCGCGGAGGCCCGCCGCTGTCGAGGCGGCTGGTGATCGCGGCGTCCGAAGGACGGCGCGGAGGCCCGCCGCTGTCGAGGCGGCTGGTGATCGCGGCGTCCGAAGGACGGCGCGGAGGCCCGCCGCTGTCGAGGCGGCTGGTGATCGCGGCGTCCGAAGGACGGCGCGGAGGCCCGCCGCTGTTGAGGCGGCTTATATGAGTGAGAACGGCAAGCCCGAGTTCCCCTACCTCAAGGACGCCGAGGAGGTCGTCTCGGTCCAGCGCGGGCCCGAGCCGGGAGGGGCCAAGGGCGCCTATCGCGCGTTCGGCGAGACGCTGCGGGGGCTGAAGACGACGCTGGCCCGGGTGATCGAAGGGCCGATGACGATCCAGTACCCGGAGGAGAAGACCCCGGTCTACCCCCGCTTCCGCGGCCGTCACAAGCTCCACCGCTTCGAGGACACGGGGCTCGAGAAATGCGTCGGCTGCTCGCTCTGCGCGGCGGCCTGCCCCGCCGACTGCATCCGCGTCGTCGCCGCCGAGAACGATCCCGACGACCGGGTCTCGGCCGGGGAGCGCTACGCCGCGGTCTACGAGATCAACCTCGCCCGCTGCATCTTCTGCGGCTACTGCGAGGTGGCGTGCCCGTTTGACGCGATCACCATGGGCCACGAGTACGAGCTCGCCGACTACAACCGGAGCGACCTGATCTTCACGAAGGAGATGCTGCTCGCGGAGCCGATCGAACGGACTCCGCTGCGGCGCGAGGGCGAATGAGGCGGAGCGGAGCGGAGCCGAGTCGCGCCGCCGTTGAGGCGCCGGGCTAGTGGTCGAGGTCGCGTTCTTCGCCGGTGCGATCGGCGCTCTCGGGGGCGCGATCGCGGTGATCGCCCTGCGCAACCCCTTCTACAGCGTGCTGGCGCTGATCGTGCATCTGATCTCGCTGGCGGGCCTGTTCCTGATCCTGCACGCCGAGTTCATCGCCGCGGCGCAGATCGTCGTCTACGCCGGAGCGGTGATGGTCCTCTACCTGTTCGTCGCCGCCTACGTGGGCGCGGTGGAGGACCCGATCTGGGAGCCGATCCCCGGCCAGCGGCTGATCGGGCCGCTGCTCGCCGCGGCGCTCTTCGTCGAGGTCTCGATCGCGGTCGTGGGCACCGGGCTGACCTCGATCGAGTCCGAGGGCCCGACGATCGAGGCGGGCTTCGGCTCGCCGGGGTCGATCGGCAGGCTCCTGCTCGAACGCTTCCTGATCGCGTTCGAAGCCGCCTCGATGCTGCTCCTGATCGCCGCGGTCGGCGCGATCGTGCTCGCGGGGCGCAAGCGGCGGGAGGAGGAGTCCCGTCCGGGATCCGAGGAGGTGGCCGCGTAATGGACGTCTCCTGGTATCTCGTCCTCTCGGCGCTGCTGTTCGCGGTCGGCGCCTGCGGGGTGCTGCTGCGGCGCAGCCCGCTGGTGATCCTGCTCTGCCTCGAGCTGATGCTGAACGCCGGCAACCTGGCGCTGGTCGCCTTCTCGCGCTCGTCGGGCAACGAGGAGGGGCAGGTGTTCGCGCTCATCGTCATGGTCGTCGCCGCCTGCGAGGTGGTCGTCGGCCTCGGGCTGATCGTGGCGATGTTCAGGCGCAAGCTGCCGCTGGACGTGGACGAGATCCGGGAGCTGCGCGGATGAGTGCGACGACTTGGGCGTGGCTCGTGCTCGGCTTCCCGCTGGCAGGGAGCATGGTGATCGCCTTCGGCCGGGCGGCGATGCCCGGCAGGGTGCCCGCCTGGATCGGCACCGCCTCGATCGCGCTCGCCTTCGCCTGCTCGATCGGGGCGCTGCTGGCGCTGCTCGACCACCCGACCGACGAGCGCCAGCTCACCGACTCGCTCTACAGCTACGCGAGCGCCGCGGGGCTCGACATCCAGCTCAACATCCTGGTCGACCCGCTCTCGGTCTACATGTGCCTGGTGGTGACCGGGATCTCGACCCTGATCCACCTGTACTCGCTCGCCTACATGGACTCCGACCGGGGCTACGCGCGGTTCTTCTCCTACCTCAACTTCTTCGTCTTCTCGATGCTGCTCCTGGTCCTGGCGGGCAACTTCATCTTCCTGATCGTCGGCTGGGCGTTCGTCGGGTTCGCCTCGTACGCGCTGATCAGCTTCTGGTACCGGCGCGAGACCGCGACCAAGGCGGGGATGAAGGCGTTCGTGATCAATGTCGTCGGGGACGTCGGGCTCGTGCTCGCCGCCTTCTTCGTCTTCCGCGAGCTCGGCACCTTCGACTTCCTCGCGGTCTTCGACGGCGCCCGCGAGAGCTTCAGCACCAACCAGGGCGTGGTAATCGCGATCTGCCTGCTGATCTGCGTCGGCGCGTTCGCGAAGTCGGCACAGGTGCCGCTGCACACCTGGCTCCCGGACGCGATGGAGGGCCCGACGCCGGTCTCCGCGCTGATCCACGCGGCGACCATGGTCACGGCCGGCGTCTACCTGATCGCGCGCATGTTCCCGCTCTTCGAGCTCGCGCCGACGGCGGCCGACATCGCCGCCTTCGTCGGGCTCGCCACGCTGCTGATCGCGGCGACGATCGCGCTCGCGGTCACGGACCTGAAGCGGATCATCGCCTACTCGACCATGAGCCAGATCGGCTACATGGTCATGGGGGTGGCGATCGGCGCCTACGCCGGCGGGATGTTCATGTTGATGGCGCACGCCTTCTTCAAGGCGCTCTTGTTCATGGCCGCCGGATCGGTGATCTCGGCGATGGCCAACAACCAGAGGATCGACGACATGAGCGGCTTCCGCCGCGCGTTGCCGTTCACGTCCGGGCTGCTGCTCGTCGGATGCCTGGCGCTGGCCGCGTTCCCGGGCACGTCCGGGTTCTTCTCCAAGGACGAGATCCTCGGCTTCGCCGCCAACCGCGGCGGGATGTACTGGGTGTTCGCGATCGGCGGCTACGTCGGCGCCCTGATGACCGCCTTCTACTCGTTCCGGATCGGCTTCCGGGTCGTCGCGGGGCCGCCGTGCAAGGAGGCGACGGAGCTCGAGCAGGGCCACATCCACCACGCGCCGCCGACCAACCCCCACACGGGCGAGGCCGAGGACACCGACGTCGGCTTCCCCGGTGAAGAGCACCACATCGCCGAGCGCGAGTGGCCGATGCGCGCGGCGATGGCGGTGCTCGGGTTCGGCGCCCTGTTCGCCGGCCTGATCCAGATCCCGGGCGTCGACCACGTGGTCACGACCTTCCTCGAGGGCACCTTCGAGAGCTCGACGCTGTACGCCCAGGAGCCGTCGACGGCCGCCTCATGGCTCGGGCTGCTGGTCGGCGGCACGATCTCGGTGCTCGGGATCGCGATCGCCTACCACTGTTACATCCGCCGGCCCGGGGTCACCCTCCGGCTCGCCGAGCGCCTGCGGCGCACGCACGAGTTCCTCCTCAACAAGTGGTACTTCGACGAGGTCGAGGACGCGCTCTTCTACAAGCCGGCGATCGCGATCGGCAGGTTCGCGAACTCGATCTTCGAGCGGGTTGTCGTCCAGGGGATCGTCAGCGCCACGGTCGACGTGGTCAAGGGGGCAGGGTCGGTGGTCCGCGGCGCGCAGTCGGGCTTCGTGCGCGCGTACGCCCTGCTCGTCGTCGGCGGGTTCGCGGCGCTCGGGATCTACTTCCTGGTGGTGGCGGGCTGATGCTGAACGTGATCCTCTGGGCGCCGCTGGCCGGAGCGCTGCTGGCGCTCGTGGCGCCGCGGGGGCTGTCGCGTTGGGCCGGCGTGCTGGGCTCGCTGGTGGCGCTGGTGCTCGCGATCGTCCTGGCCGCCGACTTCAGCTCCGGCACGGCTGAGCTCCAGCACGTCGTCGACGAGTCGTGGATCCCCGACCTCGGGGTCCGCTACCAGCTCGGCGTCGACGGGATCAGCGTCTTCCTCGTCCTGCTGACCGCGGTGCTCTGGTCCGCGGCGACGTTGTGGTCCGCGCTGCGCGGCGACCCGGCCGACGGGCGCGAGCGCCTCTACTACTTCCTCGTCGGGCTGGCCGGGACCGCGGCTCTGGGCGCGTTCATGGCCCAGGACCTGCTGCTCTTCGTCCTCTTCTTCGACCTGATGCTGGTCCCTTTCTTCTTCCTCATCGGGACGTTCGGCGGGCGCGAGCGGATCGCGGCGACGACCAAGATGATCGTCTACACGCTCGTCGGCTCGCTGCTGATGCTGGTGGGCGCGATCGCGACAGCGATCCTGGCCTCGGGCTCGGTCGGGGAGATCAGCTTCTCGATCCCGGTGCTCCAGGAGCACCTGCTCTCGACCGGCAGCCAGGAGTGGATCTTCTGCTTCTTCGCCGCCGCCTTCCTGGTCAAGATGCCGGCCTTCCCGATCCACGGCTGGATGCCCGACGCCTACCGCGCCGCGCCCCTGCCGGTGCTGATCCTGCTCTCGGCCGTGCTCTCCAAGGTCGGCGCCTACGGCTTCCTGCGGGTGGCGCTGCCGCTGTACCCGGACGCAACCGTGCACTTCCAGGAGCTGGTGATGCTGATCGCGCTCGCCTCGATCCTCTACGGCTCGGTAATGGCGTTCACGCAGACCAACCTCCGGCTGATCGCCGGCTACTCGTCGGTCGCCCAGCTCGGCTTCATCACCCTCGGGATCTTCAGCCTCAGCGCCGACGGCGCCGACGGCGCGGTGCTGCAGATGGTCAACCACGGGCTCGTGGTCGCCGGGGTGTTCATGGTGATCGCGATCGTCTACGCGCGGACGAAGACCGAGGACATCACCGAGATGGGCGGCCAGGCGATGCGCGCGCCGCTGTTCGCCGCGCTCTTCCTGGTGATCGCGATGGCGAACCTGGCGATCCCGGGGTCGTCGAACTTCATCGGCGAGTTCTACATCCTCAACGGCGTCTTCGACTCGAAGATCGCGTTCGCCTTCGTCGCGGCGATCGGGATCGCGCTCGCCGCCTTCTACAGCCTGCGCATGTACCAGAAGGTGATGCACAACCGGCTCCCCGAGGGCGCCGAGTCGCGCGAGATCGGGATCCGCGATGCCGTCGTGCTCGCGCCGCTGGTGGCGGTGATCGTCGCGCTCGCCTTCTATCCGGGGCTGATCCTCGAGCGCGGCGAGGACTCGGTGAGCGCGAAGGTCGACGCGGTGGCGCGGGCGACCGGTGAGCCCGCGCTGGTGGCAGAACGATGAACTTCGACGCTCCTGACATCAACTACGCCGGCATCTCGCCGATCATCGCGCTCACCGGCGGGCTCGTGCTGACCCTGCTCGCCGGGCTGATCGGCGGCAGCCGCCGGACGCAGGTGATCGTCGTCTCGGTCGTCGGGCTGGGAACGCTCGCCGCCGCCGCCGGGCTGCTGATCGCCCAATGGGGCGCGGAGAAGAACCTCGTCGCCGGGGCGCTGCGGCTCGACGACCTGGCGATCGCCGCGAGCCTGCTCGCGATCGCGGCGGCCGCCTACTGCATCCCGCTCTCCTGGCGCGAGGAGTCGGTCGACCGGCCGCTGGGGCCGGCGGGCCACGCCGAGTTCCAGGCCCTGCTGATCTGCTCGGTGCTCGGGATGACGCTGATCGCCCAGGCGCAGAACCTGATCGCGTTCTTCGTCGCGCTGGAGCTGCTCTCGATCCCGCTCTACGTCCTCTGCGGCTCGGCGCTGCGCCGCGAGGCGTCGCTGGAGTCGGGGCTCAAGTACCTGATCATCGGCTCGCTCGGCTCGGCGACGCTGCTCTACGGCCTCGCCTTCATCTACGGAGCCTCGGAGTCGACCGACTTCGCCGGGATCCGCGACCGCGGTCGGCGGCTCGGTCACCGACGACCCGCTGCTCTTGATCGGGATCGCGCTCGCCGCCACCGGGCTCGCGTTCAAGCTCTCGGTCGCCCCCTTCCACCAGTGGACGCCCGACGTCTACGAGGGCGCGCCGACGCCGGTGACCGCGTTCATGGCGGTGGCGACCAAGGCCGCCGTCTTCTGTGTCCTCGTCCGCTTCTTCGACGTCGCCCTCGGCCCGGCGGTCGACAGCTGGCAGCCGGCGCTCGCGGCGCTCGCCACCGTCTCGATCGTCGTCGGCAACGCCGGCGCGCTCGGCCAGCGCTCGCTCAAGCGCCTGCTCGGCTACTCCGGGGTCGCCCAGGCCGGCTACATGATGGTCGGCGTGGTCGCCGCGAGCGCCGCCGGCGCCAGCGCGCTGATCTTCTACCTCGCCGCCTACACGCTGATGAACCTCGGCGCCTTCGCGGTGATCACGATCCGCGAGCGCGAGACCCCCTACGGCGACGACATCCGCTCGGTCGAGGGCCTGGCGCGCGAGCGGCCCGGGCTAGCCGCGGCGCTCACGGTGGCGATGCTGGCGCTCGCCGGGCTGCCCGGCACCGCCGGGCTTCATCGGCAAGCTCTACCTGATCGAGGCGACGGTCGACGCCGACTACACCTGGCTCGGGGTGATGATCGCGATCGGGACGATGATCTCGCTCGCCTACTACCTGCGGGTGATCGCCGCGATCTGGATGCGGCCCTCCGCCGAGGGCTCGCCGGGCGCGGTCCCGGTGATGGCCGGCGGCTCGCAGGAGGCCGACGCCGTGGTCACCGGCGGGCGCTGCAAGGTGATCCTCGGGCTGCTGATCCTGGTCACGGCGGCGACGGTCTTCTTCGGCGTCATCCCCTCGCCCCTCGTCGACTGGGCGACCGCCGCGGGCGACTCGATCGGCGCGCTGCTCAGCCGCTGATCAACAGCCGCCGGAACTAATCGCGGCACGGTGGGTTGAGCTGATCGAGGGATGCCGCCGGCACCCGCCGGCGTGATACCGTCCGTATCCGCTTATTGTTCAACAATTCCATCGGAGGCTTTAGGGGAGTTGCTCACGCCCATCTTCATCCGTTCCCGCCTTCTGTTCGCGACCGCGGCGCTGGCCGCGATCGCTGGCGGGGCCGCGCTCGCCGGCGACCCGGCGCGGAGCGCAGCCCGCGTGGTGGCCCCCGACGAACCGCGAAACGTCGTCGTCCTGATCGGGGACGGGATGGGCGCCGCCCAGCGGGCCGCGATCCAGTACTACAACTACGGCAAGCACGTGCGCCAGCCGATGGACGACCTCGACCACTACGGCATGCTGCGCACGCACGCCAAGGGCCAGGGGATCAACACCGACTCCGCCGCCGGAGCGACCGCGATGGCCACCGGCGAGAAGACCAAGCGCAACTACGTCGGCGTTGACGCCAACGGCAGGCCGCTGCCGACGCTGCTCGAGATCGCCGACGAGCAGGGCAAGTCAACCGCGATCATCTCCGACAACGACGTCACCAACGCGACCCTCGCCGGGTTCGCCGCCCATCACACCGACCGCGACCACAAGAAGGTGATCGCGAACCAGTACCTCAGCGGCACCCGTCCGGACCTGATCTTCGGCGGCGGCGAGGAGGTCTGGTACCCCAAGGGGCACCCGGGCATGGTCCCGAACATGATCGAGGACGACGCCAGCTTCGGCGACAAGAACCTCGTCGCGAAGGCCAGGGACCTCGGCTACGAGTACGCCTACGACCGCGACACGTTCGCTGACATCGACGGGCCGAAGGCGCTCGTGATGACGCGCACCGACGCGCTCCTGCGCGAGGCGTTCATCAAGAAGTACAACTACAAGCGGGACCCCTACGCCGTGCCCGAGCACGAGATGGTCGAGAAGGCACTCGACATCCTCGAGCAGGACAACCAGGGCTTCTTCATGGCGGTCGAGGTCGACGAGATCGACGACGCCGGCCACGAGCACAGCCCGCGACTGCTGTTCTCCTCGGGCCAGGAGCTCAACCGCATCGCCGCGGTGCTCAAGCGCTACCAGCGCGAGCACCCGCGGACGCTCGTCATCGTCACCGCCGACCACGAGACCGGCGGGCTCGGGATCGAGGCCCACTACCAGGACGGCGGCGCCGGCGTCTTCGATGTCGCGGACTCGGCCGAGACCTTCCGCCTCGACTGGACGACGCCCGGACACACCGCCGTCAACGTCCCGGTGACCTCGAGCGGCCCCCGCTCCCGCAGGCTCGAGGGCGTGCGCGACAACACGAAGGTCTTCGACGTCGCGCGCGGGGTGCTCGTCCGGGACTAGGTTCGCGATCGGCGCGCTGCTCCCTGAAGGCCGCGCGACCCAGAGCTGGCGCCCGGCGCCCGAGCGGTCGTCGGCCCAGAAGTAGACCCGGTTGCCGACCGGCACGGGATCGCCGGCGGCGGCGCCACGCTTGCCGGGGGCGATCTCGCGAACCAGCGCCGTCCCTCGCGCGGTCCCGTCGCTGCTCCAGAGCTCGCAGCCGACACCGCGGGTCTTGACCCGGAACCAGACCCGCCCGGCGGTCGTCGCGGAGACCCGCGAGCCGCAGTTCAGCTCGCTCCCTCTCCCGAGATCGGCAAGCCGCTTCGTCCCGCCGGCGCTCCCGTCGCTGATCCGGATCGAGACCGAGCGCGAGGTCGCGGCCTGCTCGGCGAACACCATGCTCGAGCCCACCGCTCCCAGCAGGTCCGGATCGCGGCGCGGCGTGGTCGCGACGAGCTCGTTACCGCCTGGCAGGCCGTCGGCCCGCCAGATCTCGTTCAGGGTCGAGATGTACGCGAGGCGTCCCGCCACCGCGATCTCCTCGATCAGGCCGCGTTCGGCGCCGAGGCTGCCGAGGTCGGTGAGCGCGGGGTCTCCGGGGCCCGCGCTCAGGAGCTGCGGCGCCGTCGTTCCGGTCAGCACCAGAGCGCGGTCGCCGAACCGGGCCAGCTTCGGCCGGAAGAGGTCCGCGAGCGGTTGCGCGGCGCCGCCGTCGAGGTCGCTTCGCCACAACCGGAAGGTCTCGTGGCCGGCGATAGAGGCGAAGTAGACCTTTCCGCCCGCCTCCAGCGGCCGGGGCGTGGCGGCCACGAGCACGGGACCGGCCTCCTCGAGGAGCGTGGGACCTGCCGCGGTCTCGTCGGCGATCCAGACCGTCGGCGCGGCCTCCGCGGAGTCGATCCGCGCGTAGAGCGAGACTCGGCCGTCCCCGAGCGGGTTGACGTCCTGGATGCTCAGCTCCCCGGCGCCCCGCGCGGGGTGCGTGCCGCGGGCGGTGCCGTCGGTCACCCAGAGGCGGCGGCTGGCCGCTCCGCCGCATCCCGCGTCGCTGTCGCAGGTTGCGACAGGCGACCGAGAAGAACGCCATGTCGCCCGCCGAGGTCAGGTCCTCGATGCCGGGGCGGCGATGACCGGGGGCGATCGACTCGATGATGTGGGCGCCGCGGTGACTGCGGTCGCTGACCCAGAGCTCCTGACCCTCGCGCTCCGTGTACGCGGCGAAGACCAGTTTGTGCCCGAGCGCGCACCGGCTGCACGGCACGAAACAGCCCGGGCGCCGGAGCCACGTGGACGGCCGGCCGTGCCGACGGCCGCGCCCCTGCATGCGCAGGGGACAGCGCCGTAGCGCGGCGGCGGCGATCACGATGGCTGTCAGCGCATGTCGCACCGTAGGTCAGGTTTCCAGCCGCGGGCGCGCCAGCGGCGCACACCCGGGTGTTGATCTTCAACACCCGCCGCCATGGCGGAAGTTCGCTGCTAGACCTGGATCCGAAAGCCCTTGAGGATGGTCTCGTGGACGGTCCACACGGTCTCGGTGCCCGGCCTCGAGCGCGCAGACGTCGCCGGGGCCGACCTCGATCCGGCCGCCGTCCCACTCGATCGTCGCCCGGCCCTCGAGCACCACGAAGGTCTCGTCGGCCTCGACGTCGCGAAAGCGCCCGGGGGTGCAGCGCCAGACGCCGCTCTCGGCGCCGCCGGCCTCGGCGCAGCACGAACGCCGAGGTCTCGGGCGAGCCGTCGATCACCTGCTCGGGATCGAGCGGGTCCGGCTCGAGCTCGGCGCGCGCGCGGCCGCGATCGCCGCGACCGGCTCAGCCACCGGTGAGCTCGGCGGCCGCCTCGTCGAACGCGGCCTGGTGGCGGTCGACCTGCTCGGCGGTGGTCGCCGGGCTCATCAGGGCCATCATGTGGAACGGGGTCAGCAGGATCCCGCGGTTGAGCATGTAGAGGTGCAGCAGCGCGTCGAGCTGCCCGTCCATCGCCGCCGCCGCCTCGCGCACCGTCGCGCGGCGGCTCCGCGGCGAACATGTACTCGGCGCGGCAGCCGAGCCGGGTGATCGACCACGGCAGCCCGCGCTCGGCGATCGTCGCCGCGACCCCGGACTCGAAGCGCTCGCCGAGCGCGATCATGCGCTCGAACGCCTCCTCGGTGAGCACCTCGGAGAGCGTCGCGCGGACCGCCGCGAGCGAGAGCGCGTTGCCGGCCAGCGTGCCGCCGACGCCGCCGACGTCGGCCTCGCGCCAGAAGGTGTGGTCGACGACGCGCTCGGCGACCTCGGCGCTCATCCCGTAGGCGCCGGTCGGGATCCCGCCGCCGATCGGCTTGCCGATCGTCAGCACGTCGGGCTCGAGGCCGTAGGCGCGCGGTGTAGCCGCCGGGGCCGCAGCAGAGCGTGTGGGTCTCGTCGATCACCAGCAGCGTCCCGGCGGCGCGGGTGAGCTCGCGGACGCCTCGTGGTAGCCGTCGTCGGCGAGCACGATGCCGATGTTGGTCAGCGCCGGCTCGATCAGCAGGCAGGCGACGTCGCCGTCGGCGAGCTCGCGCTCGAGCCCGTCGAGGTCGTTGATCTCGACCACGCGGGTCGTCTCGTCCACCGGGACCGGCGGCCCGACGCTGCCCTCGCGCGGGCGCACCTCGCCGTCGACGAGCGTGGCGACGGTCTCGTCGACGCTGCCGTGGTAGCAGTGGTTGTGGACGATGATCTTCGAGCGCCCGGTGATCTGGCGGGCGATCCGGATCACGAACCGGTTCGCGTCGGTCGCCGAAAGGGTGAACTGCCAGTCGCGCAGGCCGAAGCGGCGCTGCATCTCCTCGCCGACGGCCGCCGCGTCCTCGGTCGGCAGCATCGAGGTGATCCCGCGGGCGAGCTGCGCGTTGACCGCGGCGATCGTCGCCGGCGGCGCGTGGCCGGTCATCGCCCCGGTGTCGCCGAGGCAGAGGTCGGCGTAGACGTTGCCGTCGACGTCGCGAAGCTCCGCGCCCTGGGCCGACTCCATGAACACCGGGAAGTCGCCCGGCCAGCGCGTCATCCAGTTCATCGGCACCCCGGAGAGCAGCGATGCCTGCCCGCGCTCGTGCAGCTCGCGCGACTTCGGGTGCTCGGCGACGAAGCGCTCGCGCTCGCGCTCCATCAGCTCGGCAATGCGGCTCCGCTCGATAGTCATGGCGCCGACGGTCATCGGACTACAGCCAGCCCTTCTCCCAGGGCCCGGTGATCGCGAACGTCTCCCCCGGATACTGGATGTGGAGGAACAGCCACTTGCCGTCCGGGCTGTAGCCGACCCCGCGGCCTCGCTGTGCCCGACGCCCTCGCCCTTCTCCGGCGGGTGGTCCCAGCGGTCGGGGTTGAACGGGAACAGGTCCGCCGCGATCCCGTCGTGCAGCTGCATCGGCTCGGTGACGACGCCGAAGTCGTTCAGCTTGCCGTTCGGCGAGATGTACTTGAACCGCGAGGGCTGGCCCTTGACGTCCTCGCTGGCACCGTCCTCGCAGACGAGGATCCCTCCGCGCGGGCTCTGCGTGATCGCGTCGGGGCCGGCGAGCACGCGGTGGAAGTGCGACTCGTAGACGAGCTCCAAGGTGCCGCGCTTGAAGTTCTTGTTGTCCGGCGTGTACTTCCAGATCTGACCCTGGCCGGTGTCGCCGCCGTCGGAAGCCGTGAAGTAACAGCTGCCCTTCGAGAAGGTGCCGCCCTCCAGGCCCAGGAACCTCGCGCCGCCCGCGTGGCGGCCCTGCATGTAGACCGCCTGCGGGAAGCGGTCGGCGCCGTTGGGATCGGGGTCCTTGATGTCCACCCAGCGGCACTCGAGCTTCTCACCCACCGTCTGCTTGGCGGCGGTGTTGTACTTCGGCCGCCCGTGGATGGCGAGCATCTGCAGCTTGCCGCCGCGGTGGAGCTTGCCCTTGTGGTGGGGCAGGTAGCGGTAGAAGCCGTCGCCGGGGTCGCCGTTGTCCTCGGTCATGTAGACGATCCCGGTCTTCGGGTCGACCGGGCAGGCCTCGTGGACGAAGCGGCCCATCGCCTTGATCGGGCGCGGCTCGATCGATCGAGGTGGAGCGGGCCGGGACCTCGAACACGTAGCCGTGCTCGGCGCCGTAGCCCTGCTCCTTGCCGACCGTGTTCTCCTCGCCGCTCAGCCAGGTGCCCCACGGCGTCACGCCGCCGTTGCAGTTGTTGTCGGTGCCGTTGAGGACGAGCGCGTTGCCGAGGACCTTGCCCGTCCTCGTGTTGAAGTGCGAGACGGTCACGCCACCCTGGGCGATCGGGTCGTAGGCGTTGACCGGTCCCTGGGCGCGGCCCCGCTGGAAGCCCTCCTGGTTGCGGACGATCCAGACCGTGTCGCGGCGGCCCTTGAAGTAGCCGGTGCCGTCGTGGCAGGTGGGCATCGGCAGGCCGTCGGACATCCTCGACCCGGCGCGGTCAAAGCGGACGAACTTGAAGCCCTTCGGCAGGGCCAGCGGCTCGCCCTTCTTGAACACGGGAGGCCCGTAGCCCTTCTTCGCGAGGGTCGGCTTCATCGCCGCCAACGCCTCGTTCTGGCCTCCGTAGGCGAGCAGCCGCTCGGCGACCGTGAGGCTGGCGACGCCAGGGATTCCGCCTTGCGGAGCGCCTCCCTGCGGGTGAACGGTGTCGTGCTCATCTGGAGTCCCTCCCGCCGTCTCCGGCGGCGGAGTTGCTTTCTTGCAAGGGGTTCACTGCGCCTTGAAGTCTTGGAACGCCCGCACCCAGTCCTGGTAGTCGGCCGGATAGGTCTCCGGGATCGCCTCGTCGGCCGTCTCGACACCCGCCACCTCGGGGTAGTCGGGCGCCGCCAGGTCGATCGCCTTCGGGTTCGTGACCAGGTAGCCGTCCTCGGCCCGGATCGCCTGCGCCTCGGGCGACGACTGGAAGTTCATCAGCGCGTAGGCGGCGTCCGTGTTCTGGGCCTTCGAGGTGAGCGCGAAGCCGCAGACCCAGGACAGGGTCCCCTCCTCCGCCGGGCTCCACTTGGCCGGCACCCCGGCGTCGAGCATCCGCTGCGCGAGCTGGGGCCCGGCGGTGGCGACCACGACCTCTCCCGACTTGAACAGGTTGACGAGATCGGAGTCCGAGCCCCACAGCGACCGGAACTGGTCCTTGTTGTCGTTCAGGTACTGCTTGGTCTGCTCGAGCTGCTCGGAGTCCATCGCGAACGGGTCCTCGATCCCGAGCGCCAGCGCCGCCTGGGCGATCGTCGGCAGCGCGTAGGAGCCCTGGATCGTCGCGCGCCCGGCGAACTGCGGGTCGAAGATGTCGGCGAGCTGGTCGATTCCCTCCGGCACCTCGTCGGAGTTGTAGATCAGGCCCTCGAGGCCGGCCGAGAGCGGCACGCCGTAGGTCTTGCCGTCGATCACGATCCCCTCGGCGTCGGTGAACTCGAGCGAGTCCCAGTCCGTGATCCCCTTAGGGTCGATCGGGCGCAGCAGGTCCTGGCTGACCAGCGGCGTCATCTCGTCGAGGCAGATCTCGACCACGTCGGCCTCGAACCCGCCGGCGAGCTTCGCCGCGGCCTCCTCGTTCGAATCGAAGGTTGCGGTCTCGATCTCGAGGTCCGGGTTGGCCTTGAGCACCGGGTCGATCATCTCCGGGGTGACGCTGTCCTCGTAGGCGAACACCCGCAGCGTCCCGGAGAGCGGCGCGTCGGGATCCTCGGGCGCCGCGGCGACCTCGGTGTCGCCGCCCCCGGAACCGCAACCGGCGGCAAGGACCGCGGCAAGGGCGAGAACGAGTGCAGGACAGCTTCCGTGAGGTGGGTCATCGGGCTAGGACGACTTGAACTCTCGGAAGGCCTTGACCCACTCGGGGTAGTTCTCCGGGTACGTCTCGGGCAACGCCTCGTCGGCGGTCTCGACGCCCGAGATCTCGACGTAGTCCTTCGGCGCGAGCTCGATCGCCTTGGGATTGGTGACCAGATAGCCCGTCTCGGCCCGGATCGCCTGCGCCTCGGGCGAGGCCTGGAAGTTCATCAGCGCGTAGGCCGCGGGGATGTTCTGCGAGTTCGAGGTGAGCGCGAAGCCGCAAACCCACGACAAGGTCCCTTCCTTGGCCGGCGACCACTCCGCCGGGACTCCGCCGGCTCGCAACCGCTGCGCGAGCTGATGGTCCCGCCGTCGCGACGACGACCTCGCCCGACTTGAAGAGGTTGACGAGGTCCGAGTCCGCCGCTCCACAGCGAGCGGAACTGGTCCTTGTTGTCGATCAGGTACTGCTTGGTCTGCTCGAGCTGCTCGGCGTCCATCGTGAACGGGTCCTCGATCCCCATCGCCAGCGCCCCCTCGGCGATCGGCAGCAGCGCGTAGTTGCCCTGGATCGTCGAGCGGCCGGCGTACTGAGGGTCGAACACGTCGGCGATCTCGTCGATCCCCTCCGGGCACCTCCTCGCTGTTGTAGACGACGCCCTCGAGGCCGGCCGAGAGCGGCACGGCGTAGGTCTGACCGTCGAGCACGATCCCCTCGGCCTTCGGTGAAGTCCAGGTTGTCCCACTCGGTGATCCCCGCCGGATCGATGGGTCGCATCTGATCCTGCTTGACCAGGGGCGTCATCTCGTCGAGGCAGATCTCGACCACGTCGGCCTCGAACCCGCCGGCGAGCTTCGCCGCCGCCTCCTCGTTCGAATCGAAGGTCGCGGTCTCGATCTTCAGGTCCGGGTTCGCCTCGAGCACCGGGATCGATCATCTCCGGGACGACGCTGTCCTCGTAGGCGAACACGCGCAGCGTTCCGGAGACCTCGGCGTCGGGATCCTTCGGCGCCGCCGCGACCTCGGACGTGCCGCCACCCGAGCCGCAGGCGGCGACGAGCACCGCGAGCGACGCGGTCGCCGCGACGACCGCGAATGCTTGGGCTGGCCACGTGATCCCTGGCCTCACGGCCGCAGGAGTTTGTCACATGAGTCAACAATCTGTCAAACCCCGCGAACAACTCTCAATTTGTACCCTTGTGCTACGAATTTCGTTACAGTTTCGGCCATATGCCAACGAATCAGTGAGGAACAGCGAATGAGCAGCACCGAGACCGACACCAAGTTCCCCCGCGTTGAGACCGCGCTGCCCGGTCCCCGGAGCGCGGCGCTGATGGACCGCAACGACGCGATCATGTACGGGCCCTACCGCGGCCACGACACGATCCCGCTCTACATCGACCACAAGACCGAGTGGCTGATCGCCGACGTCGACGGCAACACGTTCGTGGACCACGTCTCGGGATGGGGGTCGAACCCGCTGGGCGCCCTTCCGGAGCCGGCGCTCGACCGGGCGATCGACGCGATGCACCGCTACGGGTTCGAGATCACCGACTACGTCCGCAGCCCGCCGCCGATCGAGCTCGCCGAGCGCCTGGTCGAGCTCGCCCCGGCGAGCATCACCCGGGCCGCGACCGGGATCACCGGCACCGAGGTGGTCGAGGGCGCGGTGAAGCTCGCGCGCGAGGCGACCGGCCGGCCGATGATCCTCGGCTTCCTCGGCCAGTACCACGGCGAGGCCACCTACCTGACCGCCGCCGGGTCGACCGACCTCTCCGACGTCCCCTCGAACTCGGCCCAGTACGTCTCCGGGCTCGTCTTCGCCCCGTACCCCAACAGCTTCCGCGCCCCTTTCCACAAGGGCCCCGGGCCCTACGACGACACGATCTACGTCGACTACCTGGAGGAGGTGCTGCTGCGCCACCAGGTCGACCCCGAGCAGATCGCCGGGGTGCTGATCGAGCCGATCCTCGGCGAGGGCGGGATCGTGATCCCCTCGGCCGCGTTCTGGGAGCGGCTGACCGCGCTCTGCGAGCGTTACGGCTGGGTGCTGATCGCCGACGAGGTGCAGACCGGGATCGGCCGCTGCGGGCAGATGTTCGCCGTCGAGCGCTGGGACCTGGAGCCGGAGCTGATCCTGCTCGCCAAGGGCTTCGCCGGCGGGGTGATGCCGATCGGTGGGACCCTCGGCAGCGAACGGGTGATGGCGCACGCCACCAACCACGTCGGCGCCACCTTCGGCTGGACCCCGGCCGCGTGCGTGGCGGCGCTGGAGAACATCGAGGCGATCCTTCGCGACGACGTGCTCGCGAACGCACGTGAGATGGAGCGGGTCGCGCACGAGGTCCTGGACCCGCTCGTCGACCGCTACGAGCAGGTCGGCGACGTGCGCGCGGCCGGCGGCCTGATCGGCGTCGAGTTCGTCACCGACATGGAAACGATCGCCCCGGCGCCGAACTTCCAGCTCGCCGTCCACCACGCCGCGCTGCGCCGCGGCGTGCTCGGGATCACCCAGCCCGGGAAGTGGGTCTACCGGCTGCAGCCGGCGCTCAACCAGCCCATGGACCTGTTCCGCTGGTCGTGCGAGCAGGTGGCGGACGCGATCGACGAGGTCAGCGCCGAGCCGCCGGCCGAGTAGGTGGGCGCGAGCACGGACTGGGACCGGCTCGTCGGCTACGCCGACCGGCTCTCCGCCCGCCCCGGCGAGCGGATCGAGTTCATGGTCTCGGCCGCCGCCGAGCCGGCGGCGCGGCTGGTCGCCCTCCCGGAGCGGTGCGCCGGTCGAGGCGGCGGTGGAGCGGCTGGAGCCGGTCGGCGCCGCGCGAGGTCGAGCTCGGCTCCTACGTGCGGGTCCCCCACCACCCGGCCCTGCGTCCGGCCGACGGGCTCGTGGTCTCGGTCTGCCCTGTGGATCGCCCCGGGGCCCCCGGCGGCCGGCGGCGGGCGCTGATCTCGACCTGGGGCGACGGCGACGGATGGGCGCTGGCGCTCGACGCCGACGGCCGGCCGCGCTTCGAGGTCGGCGCGGGAGGCGAGCTCGAGGCGATCGCCGGAGAGATCCCCGTCGAGCCCGGCTGCTGGGCCCGGCTCGAGGCCGCCCTCGATCCGCGCGCGGCGACCGATCTCGCTGACCCACTCGCGCCGCGGGGCTCAGCGGCTCGCGGTGATCGAGGAGCGCTCGCGCCCCTGCGCGCTCCCGGCTCCCGGGCCGGCCGCGGGCGAGCTGCTGATCGGGGCGGAGCGGCGGGCGGCGACCGTCGGCGCCCACCTCGACGGCAAGCTCGACGCGCCCGCGGTGCGCTCCGGACCGGACGGCGAGCTCGCGGTCGCGAGCTGGTCGCTGGGCGAGGGCCGCAGCCGGCGGGCGGTCGACTCGGGGCCGCTGGGCCTGCACGGCCGCTGCGTCAACGGCCCGCTGCGCGCGGTCACCGGCGAGTCGTGGCGCGGCGACGTCCACGACTGGCGCCTGGCGCCCGAGCAGTACGGGGCGATGCACTTCCACGCCGACGCCGTCGACGACCTCGGCTGGCCGCCGACCTATGCGGTCGAGCTGCCGGCCTCGCTGCGAGTCCGGGGTCTACGCGCTCGAGCTCGAGGCCGGCGGCGTGATCGATCGGGTCCCGGTCGCGGTCCGCGCGCCCGCCGGGGGCGCCGGCGGCGCCGTACGCCGTCCTGTTGCCGACCTTCACCTACCTGGCCTACTCGTGCGAGCGCGCCGAGCCCGGCGCGCGTCGGCTCCGAGCGAGCCGGAGGACCGCTGGGTCGCCGCGCGCGGGCTGCGCAGCCTCTACGACCGCCACGCCGACGGCGGCGGGGTCTACGAGGCGTCGTGCTGCGGCCGCTGACCCAGATGCGGCCCGGCTACCGCTGCCCCCAACACGGCGGGCCGCACGGGCTCGCCCAGGACCTGATCCTGCTCGGCTGGCTCGCGCGGCAGGGGATCGAGTTCGAGGTGGTCACCGACCACGACCTCGACCGCGAGGGCGCCGGCGGCGCTCGCCGGCCGCCGCACCTTGATCACCGGCGCCCACCCCGAGTACGCGAGCGCGGCGCTGCTCGACGCGATCGACGCCCACCTCGAGGCCGGCGGCAACCTCGCCTACCTCGGCGGCAACGGGCTCAACGGCAGCGTCTCGGTCGACCGCGACCGCCCGCACGTGATCGAGCTGCGCCGGACCGAGACCCAGGGCCTCGTGTGGCAGGCGCTGCCCGGCGAGCACCACCACGCCTCGGGCGAGCTACGGCGGCGACTGGCGCCGGCGCGGGCGGCCCGAGCACCGGACGCTCGGGGTCGGGCTCTGCGGCTTCGGGACGGGCGCGGCGGCCGCGTACGGCCGGGCCGCGGACCGAGGACCCCGCGGCCGCGATCGTCTTCGCGCGGACTCGGCCCCGGTGAGCCGATCGGCGCGCCCGGCGTCGGTGCTCGGCGGCGCGGCCGGGTACGAGGTCGACGCGCACGATCCGCGCGCTCGGCTCGCCGCCGAGGCCGGTGGTGCTGGCCTCGGCGCCGGCGCCGAGGGCCTACGCCTGGCCCGACGACGTCGTCGACGACCCGGGCGCCGCGCCGCGAGCTGCGCGCCGACATGGTCCTCGTCCGCCGTCCCGAGGGCGGCGCGGTGTTCTCGGTCGGCTCGATCGCCTGGACCGGGTGCCTGGGGACGACGACGACAACCCGGTCTCGCGGGTGACCGCGAACGCGCTCGCCGAGCTCGCGCGCGAGCGGCCGTTCGCGGGCGCGCCGATGGCTGACGGCGCGACGCCTCGCCGGCCGCCGCTTCGACGTCGTCGTCGTCGGCGCCGGCCACAACGGGCTCGTCGCCGCGACGTACCTCGCCCGGGCCGGGCTGCGGACCGTGGTGGTCGAGCGGCGGGAGATCGTCGGCGGCGCGTGCACGACGGAGGAGTTCGCGCCCGGCTTCCGGGCCTCGCCGGGCGCCTACGTGCTCAGCCTCCTGCGGCCCGCGATCTGGCGCGACTTCGCGCCTGCGCGCCCGCGGGCTCGAGGTGCTCGAGGCGGCGCCGACGCTGAACGTCTTTCGCGACGGCGCCATGCTCACGCTGCACGACGACGATCGCCGAGACCGCCCCGAGCTCGCGCGCTTCGATCGCCGCGACGGCGCCGCCTTCGCCGGCTTTCGCGCCGAGCTGATCGAGATCGCGAAGCTGCTCGGGCCGTGGTTCGACCGCACGGCGCCCGGGGCGCGCGGCTGGCTCGGTCGCGGCGCGCTCGGGCGCTCGCCGGGGCGCCCGGGGCGCCCGCGCGCCACGGGCTCGCGGCGGCAAAGCTGTTCGCGAGCTCCGCGGCCGACCATCTCGAGCGAGCGCTTTCGCTCCGACCACGTGCGGGCGGCGCTCGGCTGGGACTCGATCTCGAACACGCTCGCCGGGCCCTCGACCCCGGGCACCGCCTACTGCCTACTGCACGAGCACGCCGCCTCGGCGCTCGGCGGGTCACCTGGGGCTTCGTCCGCGGCGGCATGGGCCGGGTCACCGAGCTGCTCGCCGCGGCCGCCGCCGAGGCCGGGGCCGAGATCGTGACCGCGGCGCCGGTCGAGCCGGATCGCCGTCGAGGACGGGCGCGTGGCAGGGGTCGGCTCGCCGGCGGCGGCGAGGTCCGGGCCCCGCTGGTGGTCTCGAACGCTGACCCGAAACGGACGCTGCTCGGGCTGGTCGACGCCACGGCGCTCGACCGGCGCACGGCGGACGCGATCGAGGCCTACCGCTGCGAGGGCGCGAGCCTGAAGATCAACCTCGCGGTCGGCGAGCCGCCGCGCTTCGCCGGCACGCCGGCGGGCCTCCAGCCGCACCACCGCGGCCTGATCCAGGTCACCCTGCCGCTCGCCGGGATGGACGCCGACCAGGAGGGCGCCCGGCGCGGGATCCCGGCGCGCGGCCCCGCACGTCGAGCTCTGCGTCCCCAGCGCCCTCGACGACTCGCTCGCGCCGCCCGGTCGCCACGTGGTCACGCTCGGCTTCCGCTCCCAGCCCTACACGCTCGCCGGGTCCGACTGGGACGCCGAGCGCGAGCGGGTCGCCGACCGCCTGATCGCGGAGCTGGCGACGGTGATCCCGAACCTGCCCGGCTCGTGATCGAGCGCCAGGTCCTGACCCCGCTCGACCTCGAGCGCACCCTGGCGCTCACCGGCGGCCACCACCTGCACGGCGACATGTCGCCCGACCAGCTCGGGCCGCTGCGCCCGGCGATCGGGCTCGGCGGCTACCGGACCACGGTCGAAGGGCTCTGGCTGTGCGGGGCCGGCACCCACCCCGGCGGTGGGGTCACCGGAGCCAACGGCCGCAACTGCGCGCCCGGGTGCTCGCCGACGGCCGGCGCCGCCGTCAGTCCGGCCGCACCGCCTCCGAGAAGCGGTAGGAGTCCTTGAGCTCGGAGAGGATCACCGCGGTGTCGGTGGCGTCGACGCCGTCGATCTCGCGAATCGTCGCCGTGATCTCGAGCAGGTGCTGATTGTCGCGGCACACCGCGCCGACGAGCAGGTCGGTGGGCCCGGTGCAGATCGGCGACGTAGTCGACCTCGGGGATCGCCGCGATCTCGCTCGCCGCCGCCTCGAGCCCGCCGCCGCTGATCCGCACCGAGACGAACGCCTGGATCATGCCGAGCGCGATCGGGCTCGTCGCGGCGACGATCTGGATCACCCCGCGCTCGGTCAGCGACGCGACCCGCTGGCGGACGCTCGCCTCCGAGATCCCGACCGCGCGGGCGATCTCGGTGTACGGGCGCCTGCCCTCCTCCTGGAGCTGGTCGATGATCCGGCGGTCGACGTCGTCCAGCGGCCGGGTCATCCGGGCTCGGGCTCCAGTCCCGCCAGGCGCTCGGGCACCGGCGGGCGGCGCGCGGTGTCGTACCAGTCGCCGCTCAGCTCGCCGCCGTCGGCGACGATCGTCTGGCCGTTGACGTAGGAGGCGTCGTCGGAGGCGAGGAAGCAGACCACGCGGGCCATCTCGCTCGGCAGCCCGACCCGTCGCAGCGGGACCCGGAGCAGGTACTCGCGGGTGCGGGCGCGGTCGGCGTCGGTGTAGCCCGCCGCCTCCTCGGCGCCGACGGTCTCGCCGGGGGCGACGCAGTTGAAGCGCACCCCGCGGTGGCTGAGCTCGGTGGCGAACGAGCGCATCACCGAGACGATCCCGGCCTTGGTCGCGTTGTAGTGGGCCTCGGGCGCCTCGGTGCGAAGGCGTTCACGGATGAGATCGAGACCACGGCGCCGGCGCCGCGCTCGGCCATCCGCGCCGCCACCGCCTGGGTGAGGAAGAACACCGCCCGCAGGTTGACCGCAAACAGCTCGTCCCATTCGGCGACGGTGATCTCGAGCGCCGGCGTCTGGCGCATGAGGCCGGCGTTGTTGACCAGCACGTCGACCCCGCCGAGCCGCCGCTCGGCCTCCGCTCCGAGCGCCGCGGGCGCGTCGGGCTCGGCGAGATCGGTCTCGATCGTGAGCAGCGACTCGCCGCCGCCAGGCGCTCCTCCAGCGCGCGAGCCCGTCGCATCACGGTCCGCGACCAGCACCCGGGCGCCCTCGGAGAGGAACTCGCGGGCGATCGCAAGGCCGATGCCCGAGGCGCCGCCGGTGACCAGCACGCCCGCGCCCTCGAACCTTTTCGTGTCGGCCGTCATGCGAATCTCGCAATCGGAAGCCTATTTCAGCACGGATTCCGCAGGCAGGGGGCGCTGAGTTGCACGAGGGCGCAGAACATGGTTTGTCTAATTGTGGAAGAATGCAACACATGGAGGGAGGCGCGGACCCCGCCCGCAACCTGCATCTGAACACGGTCTCGACCGTCGACGCCGCGGCGAACGTCCTTCGCGAGCTGATCCTCGACGGCGAGCTCGAGCCCGGCAGCCGGCTGCGCGAAGCGGAGTTCGCCGAGCGCCTCGGGATCGCGCGACATTCGTTCCGCGCCGCGACCCAGGTGCTGATCTGGCGAGGGCATGCTCCGTCGGGAGCCCCACCGCGGCGTCCAGGTCACCGTCCTCGACGCGCCCGCGATCGTCGACGTCTTCCGGCTGCGCACCGCGCTGGAGACCGAGGCCGTCAGGATCGTGATCGCCTCCGAGCGGGTGCCCGACGGCGCCCGCCAGGCCGTCGACGACCTCAGCGCCGTCCCCGACGGCGCTCCATGGCGCGACGTGGTCGAGCCCGACATGAGGTTTCACCGCGCGATCATCGACGCGGCTGAGAGCCCGCGCCTGCGGCGCGCCTGGGGCGGCGTCCAGGCGGAGGTCCAGCTCTGCATGGTCCAGCTTCGACCGCACTACGAGCGGCCCTCGCAGGTCGCCGCCGAGCACACCGAGCTGCTCGCCGCGATCGCCGACGGCGACCCGGCCCGCGCCGACGAGCTCTTCCGTCGCCACCTCACCGACGCGGTCCACAACCTGAGCAGCGCCCTCGCAGCCGGCGAGGGCGCGAATCCCGAGGAGGTAATCCTGTGAGCGAACCGAGTACCGGCGGCCGGACGGTCGCCTCCGTTCGTGCCCGCGAGGTACTCGACTGCCGCGGCCTGCCCACCGTCCAGGTGGACGTCGAGCTCGACGGCGGCGTCACCGGCACCGCCGACGTGCCGTCGGGGCGCTCGACCGGCTCGAACGAGGCCTGCGAGCTGCGCGACGGCGGCGACCGCTTCGGCGGCTTCGGCGTCCGCGGCGCGGTCGGCAGCGTCACCGGCGAGATCGCCGAGTCGCTCGTCGGGGGGCCGCTGCCCGATCAGCGCGCGCTCGACGTCGCCCTGATCGAGCTCGACGGCACCTCCGACAAGTCGCGACTCGGCGCGAACGCGATCCTCGGCGTCTCGCTGGCGGCCGCGCGGGCCCGTGCCGCGGCCTCCGGAATGCCGCTCTACCGGGCGCTGAACGCCAACGCGCACCTGCTGCCGGTGCCCCTCGTGAACCTGATCAACGGGGGCAAGCACGCCTCCAACGACCTCGACTTCCAGGAGTTCATCGTGATCCCGGTGGGCGCGGACTCGATCCTCGAGGCGCTGCAGATCTCGACCGAGGTCAACCTGGCGCTGGCGGAGATCCTGCTCGAGCGCTACGGCAAGAGCGCCCTCAACACCGGCGACGAGGGCGGCTACGCCCCGGCGATCTCGAGCCCGCAGGAGGCGCTCGGCCTGCTGCACGAGGCGGTCGCCGACGCCGGCCACGAGGGCCGCTTCCGCTACGGCCTCGACTGCGCCGCGACCCACTACTACGACCGCGACTCGGCGACCTACGAGCTCGCCGGCGAGACGCGGGACACCGACGCGATGATCGACCTCTACCTGGAGCTGATCCGCGACTTCGACGTGATCACGATCGAGGACCCGCTCGACGAGGAGGACTTCGCGGGCTTCGCCCGGCTGACCGCGGAGAGCCGGATCCAGATCGTCGGCGACGACCTCTTCGTCACCAACCCCGAGCGCCTGCGCCGGGGGATCGCCGAGGAGGCCGGCCAACGCGCTGCTCTGGAAGGTGAACCAGATCGGCACCCTCTCCGAGGCGATCGACGCCGCCGACCTGGCCCACCGGAACGCCTACAAGGTCGTCGTCTCCGAGCGCTCCGGCGAGACCGAGGACCCGATCATCGCCGACCTCGCCGTGGCGCTCGGCGCCGGCCAGATCAAGACCGGCGCGCCGGTGCGCGGCGAGCGCACCGCCAAGTACAACCGCCTGCTCCGGATCTCCGAGGAGCTCGGCTCGACCGCGGTCTATCCCGGCGCCGAGCTCGCCGCGCCGGCGCGTCGCGGCCTAGATCGAGGACCTTGGCCGCCGCCGACCCTCGAGCCGCCGCAGCACCGCCGCCGGCGCAACCGATCGCGTTCGTCGACTCGCTGCCGTCGCGCGGCGAGCGCGAGGCGCGGCGCGCCGGCCTGCGGATCGCGGCGGCGGGGCTGGCGGCCTGCGACGTCCACAGGGCCACCCACGGCGCGGTGGCGCTCGCCGGCGACGAGCTGATCGTCGACGGCTCGCGCCACCGCCTCGACCCGGGCGGCCGGGTGCTGGTCGTCGGCGCCGGCAAGGCCTCGACTGGGCATCGCGGCCGCGCTCGAGGAGATCCTCGGCGACCGGCTGGCCGGCGGCGCGATCGCCGTCCGCGCCGGTGAGCCGCGCGGGCTCGAGCGGATCGAGATGCTCGGCTCCGACCATCCTCTGCCCAGCGCCTCGAGCGCCGCGGCCGCCCGCCGGCTGCTCGAGATCGCCGCCGGCGCCGGCGAGCGGGACCTGGTCATCGCCTGCTTCACGGGCGGCAGCTCGGCGCTCGCCAGCCTGCCGCCGGACGGCGTCTCGGCGATCGAGAAGCGCGCCCTGCACGAGCTCCTGCTCTCGTCGGGGATCGGGATCGTCGAGGTGAACACCGTGCGCAAGCACGTCTCCGCCTTCAAGGGCGGGCGGCTCGCCGAGGCGGCGCTCCCGGCGCGGCTGGTCAACCTCACCGTCTCCGACGTCGCCGGCGATCACATCGACGCGATCACCGACCCGACCGTCCCCGACAGCACCCGCGCCGGGGACGCGATCGCCGTGCTCCGACGGGCACGGGCTCTGGGAGCGGACGCCGGAGTCGATCCGCGCGCACCTGCGGGGCCGGGACGCGGAGTCGCCGCAGCTCGACCCGAGCGCGATCCAGACCGTGCTGCTGGTCACCGGGACGACGGCCTGCGACGCGATGGCGGTGGAGGCGACCGAGCTCGGGCTGGCGCCCGGTGGTCGATCTCGACCAGCCTCGAGGGCGAGGCGCGCCAGGTCGGCAAGGTGCTCGCCAACCTCGCGCGCCACAGCGCCGATCGACGGCGCGCCGTTCGCGCCCGGCACGGTGATGCTGGGATGCGGCGGGGAGAGCACCGTGACCCTGGCCGCGGACGCCGGCTTCGGCGAGGGCGGGCCGAACCAGGAGGCCGCGATCGCCGCGGCGCTCGAGCTCGAGGGCGCGCCCGTCGGCCGCGATCTTCCTCGACACCGACGGCTCCGACGGCGGCACCGAGCACGCCGGCGCGATCGTCGACGGGACGACCGTCGAGCGCGCCGCGAGCGCCGGGCTCGACCTGCGGGCCGCGCTGCTCGAGCACCGCTCGCAGGTGGCGCTGGCGGCGCTCGAGGACGCGCTGGTCACGGGCCCGACCGGCACCAACGTCAATGACCTGTTCGCGATCGTGATCGAGGAGGCCATGAGCGTGGAGCCACGAGAAAGGAGGGATTGCGTGAGGCGAAGGCGATCCATATGAGCGAGCGAGCGATGATCGTCGTCGAGCGGACTGGTGAAGGACTTCGGCGACGTCCGGGCGGTCGAACGACATCACGCTCGAGATCCCGGCCGGCGAGTTCTTCTCGATGCTCGGCCCGAGCGGCTGCGGGAAGACGACCACGCTGCGGGTGATCGCCGGCTTCGAGGAGCCGGACTCGGGCAGGGTGCTGCTCGACGGCCAGGACGTGACCTGGGTCTCGCCCAAGAAGCGCAACGTCAACATGGTCTTCCAGGACTACGCGCTGTTCCCCCACATGACCGTGGCCGAGAACGTCGCCTTCGGCCTGAAGCTGCGGCGGGTGGACCGCTCCGAGATCGAACTCGCGGGTCGCCGAGATGCTCCAGGTGGTCCGCCTCGACGGCTACGAGGACCGGCGCCCGGCGGCGCTCTCCGGCGGCCAGCGCCAGCGCGTCGCGCTCGCCCGCGCGCTGGTCAACCGACCCGCGGCGCTGCTGCTCGACGAGCCGCTCGGCGCCCTCGACCTGAAGCTGCGCCGCGAGATGCAGCTGGAGCTGAAGCGGATCCAGCAGAGCACCGGCACGACCTTCGTCTACGTCACCCACGACCAGGAGGAGGCGCTGACGATGTCCGACCGGATCGCGGTCATGGACGGCGGCGTCGTGCAGCAGGTCGACGCGCCGCGGGCGCTCTACGAGCGGCCGGCGACCGCCTTCGTCGCCGACTTCATCGGCACCTCCAACAGCCTCGCGCTCACCGGCGCGCGGCGCAGCGACGGGCTCGTGGTGATGGAGCTCGGCGAGGGCATGCGGATCGTCGCCCCGGACACCGGCGACGGCGCCGACTGCCAGATCACCGTCCGGCCGGAGAAGATCCGGATCGGCACCGAGTCGGACGGCGCCAACGGCTCGCGCGTTTCGGGCACCGTGGTCGAGCAGGTCTACCTCGGCTCGCTGTCGCAGACGGTGGTCGAGATCGTCACCGGCGAGCGGCTGATCGTGCACGAGCTCAACGACGACGACGAGCGGCCCTCGCCCGAGCCCGGCGAGAGCGTCGTGCTCGAGCTGGCATGCCCGGCACAGCCTCGTGATCGAGGACGAGCAGGAAGCGTGAGGGCCCGGGCGCTACGTGGCGCTGGTCGCGCTCTGCGGCGTGCTGGCCGGCTGCGGCTCGGACTCGGGCGAGACCTCGGTCGCCCCGGCGCCCAAGGACCCCGACGCGCCGGCGACCGGAACGCTGCGCTTCTTCGCCTACGGCGACACGGTCACCGACGAGCTCCTCGACCCGTTCCGCGAGCAGAACCCCGACGTCGACCTCCAGACGGCGAGCTTCAACTCGAACAAGGCCGCGGCGGCGAAGCTCGCCGGCGGCTTCGACGCCGACGTGGTCGAGATCTGCGCCGACGAGATGGAGCCGCTGCTGATCCGCGGGCTGATCCGGCCGCTCGACCCGGGGGCGATCGACGGCTTCGACGCGCTCTCGCTGTCGAGCTCCGACGAGATCCGCAACGAGGCGGGCAAGGTGCTCTTCGTCCCCACCTCGGCCGGGCCGCACGGCCTGGTCGTCAACTCCGACGAGGTCGACGCCGTCCGCGATCGACTCCTACCAGGATCTCTTCGACCCGGCTTACGCCGGGCGCGCGGCGATGGAGTCGACGCCGCTGACCGCGATCGGGGTGACCGCGCTGTCGCTCGGCATGGACGACCCGATGAACCTGACGCCCGATCAGATCGACGAGGTCAAGGGCTACCTGCTCGATCACCGCGACCAGTTCCGCGACTTCGCCGAGTCCGACGCCTCGATGGTCAACGACTTCAAGTCAGGCGAGACGGTGATCGCCGACGGCGGCCGCGGGACCACCCAGACGATGGTCAAGGACGGCGTGCCCGGCCGAGTGGATCGCGCCCAAGGAGGGCGTGCTCTCGTGGGTCTGCGGCCTCGGGATCACCTCCGGGGCGGAGAACCTCGCCGCCGCCTACAAGCTGATCAACTACTACGCCTCTCCCGAGGCCCAGGCGATCGTCGGCGAGGACGGATTCGTGGTCATGAACCCGAAGGCGCTGCCGCTGATGGCGCCCGAGTTCCGCGAGAACGCCGACCCGGCGACGCTGAAGACGGCGATCCCCGAGACCCAGCCCGAGGCCGAGGAGCTGTACGACCGCGCCTGGCAGGAGGTCGCCGCGGGATGAGCGCGGCGCGTCGACCGATCTCCCGGCGCCCGTCGCCGTCGGCGCGCCCCCGCGGGCCCGGCCCGGCCTCTGGATCCGCGTGCGCCGCCGGCTTCCCGGAATCGCGAGCGTGCTCGTGATCGCCGTCGCGATGCTGATCCTGTTCGGGCCGGTGCTGATGCTGGCGCTGTTCTCGTTCAACGACTCGTCGATCATCTCGCTGCCCTGGGAGGGCTTCACCACCCGCTGGTACCAGGCCGCCTGGGACTCGCACGAGGCCAAGGACGCGATCGTCAACTCGCTGCTCGTCGCCTCGCTGGTCACGTCGGCTCGCTGGTGCTCGGCACGCTCGCCGCCTGGGGGCTGACCCGGCTGCGGTTCGCCGGGCGCGGCGCGCTGGCCGGGCTCCACGGCTCGGTGCTGGTCGTCCCCTGGCTGATCATCGGCGTCGCCGGGCTGATCTTCTTCAGCCAGCTCGGGATCTCGCTCTCGCTGACCACGATCGGGCTGATGCAGCTGGTGGTCACCTTCCCGCTCGTCGTCGCGATCATCTCGGCCGGGCTGGTGCGTTTCCCGCGCTCGGTGGAGGAGGCGGCGATCGACCTCGGCGCATCGCAGGCGCAGATGATCCGCCACGTGGTGATCCCGCACATCGCCCCCTCGCTCGCGGCCGCGGCGATCTTCGCCTTCGCCTGGTCGTTCAACAACTTCGAGGTCTCGTTCTTCACCGGCGGCTTCGAGCAGACGTTCCCGGTCTGGGTGTTCTCGATCCTGCGCCAGTCGGAGAACCTGCCGATGGTCAACGCGGTCTCGACCGTGATCGCGCTCGCCCAGGTGATCGCGGTGTTCGCCGGGTGGCGGCTGATGAGGCGGCTGACCCGCGACCGCGGCGGCGACAGCGCGCTCACCGACCTGATGACCGGGACGGTGCGCTGATGGAGGCCGCGACCGTCTCGCGCCGGGCCGCGACCGCGCGGCGCCGGCGCGCCGGGAGGCTGCTGCGGCCGCTCGCCTTCCTCGCCGGGCCGGCCGGGGTCCTGGCGCTGTTCTTCCTCGCGCCGATGGCGGTGATGCTGGTGATCAGCCTCCAGTACGGGGTCTCAGCGGCCAGTCCGGGCTTCACGCTCAGCAACTACACCGACGCGCTCAGCGATCCGCTCTACCGCGAGGTCGCCTGGACCACGGTCCAGATCGCGACGATCGCGATGGTGATCCAGCTCGCGATCGCGATCCCGATCGCCTACGTGCTCGCCTTCAAGGCCGGCAAGTGGGAGCTGCCGCTGCTGCTCTTCCTCGTGCTCGCCGACGAGCTCAACCCGATGGTCCGCATCTACGCCTGGCGGATGCTGCTCGGCCGCGAGGGGCTGATCAACGAGGCCCTGCAGCGGATCGGGCTCATCGACGCGCCGATCGACGCGCTGCTGTTCAGCAAGTTCTCGGTCATCGTCGTGCTCTCGACCGAGCTACCTGACCTACACCGTGATCCCGATCTACGGGGCGATGAAGGCGATCGACAAGAACCTGTTCGAGGCGGCGCTCGACCTCGGCGCCGGCTGGTGGACGACCGCCCGGCGGGTGCTGCTGCCGCTGATCGCTCCCGGGATCTTCGTCGCCCTGCTGCTCGTCTACATCCCGCTGTTCACCGATTTCGCCAGCCCGACCCTCGTCGGCGGCACCAGCGGCTACATGCTCGGCCAGGTCGTCAACGACCTCGTGCTCGAGAGCGGCGACCTAAACGGCGGCGCCGCGATCAGCCTGCTGATGCTGCTCGCGTCGGCGATCTTCGCCGTCGTCGCCTACCGCCTGGCGAAGATCCGCCAGCTCGAGTCGTGAGCCCGGGCAGCGGCGAGTACGACGCCGCGATCATCGGCAGCAGGCCACAACGGCCTAGTCGCGGCCCACTACCTCGCGGCGGCCGGGCTGCGGGTGGTCGTCTGCGAGCGCCGCGAGATCGTCGGCGGCTGCTGCGTGACCGAGGAGTTCGCTCCGGGGTTCCGCGCCTCGACCGGCGCCTACGTGCTCAGCATGCTGCGCGAGCCGGTGTGGCGGGACCTGCGCCTGGTCGAGCGCGGGATCGAGGTCGATCCGGCCGGGCCGGCTCTGAACCTCTTCGCCGACGGCTCGCACCTGCACCTCGACGACGACCTCGCCGCGACCCAGGAGCAGGTGCGCCGCTTCTCCGCCGCCGACGCCCGGGCGCTGCCCGAGTTTCGAGGCCGAGCTCGGCCGGATCGCGGAGCTGATCACTCCGCTGATCGACTCGACGCCTCCCGACCCCGCCCGCCTGCGCCCGCGCGAGCTCGGGCGACTGGCGGGACTCGGCGCCCGGGCCGCGCGCCACCGGGCGCTGATCTCCGACGCGCTCTACCTCTTCGGCACCTCGGCGACCCAGTACCTCGCCGAGCACTTCGAGAGCGAGCAGGTGCGCGCAGCGCTCGGCTGGCACGCGATCAACGACTCGACCGGCGGCCCGTCGACGCCGGGAACCGCGTTCGTGCTCCTCCACGACCACGCCTCCGAGCAGGCGGGCGGCGGGATCCGCCAGTGGGGCTTCGTCCGCGGCGGGATCGGCCGGCTGACCGAGGCGATGGCGGACGCTGCCCGCGAGGCCGGCGCCGAGATCCGGACCGCGGCCGCGGTCGAGAGCGTGCTGATCGAGGGCGGCCGCGCGGCGGGCGTGGTGCTCGCCGGGCGGCGAGGAGCTGCGCGCCGGGCGGGTGCTCTCGAACGCCGATCCGAAGACGACCTTCCTGCGCCTGGTCGACGAGCGCGCGCTGCCGCCGCGCTTTGCCGCCTCCGTGCGCGCGTATCGCTGCGAGGGGACGAGCATGAAGATCAACCTGGCGGTCGACCGGCTGCCCGCCGCGGCGGCGCTCGGGGCGAACGGCGTGCAGCCGTACCACCGCGGGATCATCGAGGTCAACCCGACGATCGCGGAGATGGACGCGGCGCAGGCGGAGGCCCGCGCCGGGCGGCCCGCGAGCGACCCCCACATCGAGCTCTGCGTCCCGACCGTCCACGATCCCTCCCTGGCGCCGGACGGCAAGCACGTGGTCACGATCGACGTCAACTCGCAGCCGTTCACGCTCGCCGAGGGATCCTGGGACGAGCTCGGCGACGAGGTCGCCGATCGCGCGATCGCCAAGCTGGGCGAGTACTTCCCGGGGCTCGGCGACTCGATCCTCGCGCGACAGGTGCTGACCCCGGCCGATCTCGAGTCGCTGCTGGGGATCTGGGGCGGCCACGCCCTGCACGGCGAGATGGCGTTCGACCAGCTCTTCAACCTGCGCCCCGTCCGCGGCTGGGCCGACTACCGCACGCCGGTCCGCGACCTCTGGCTGTGCGGCGCCGGGACGCACCCCGGCGGCGGCGTCACCGGAGCCAACGGCCGCAACTGCGCCCGCGAGGTGATCCGGGATGCCCGCGGGCTCGCGGCGCGGCTGCGGGGGGCGCGAACGTGAGCCCGCTGATCCCCACCGAGTGGGAGGCGATCGAGGCGCCCTCGATGGCGGTCGCGCCGCCGGGGCCGCGCAGCCGCGAGATCCTCGAGCGGGTCGAGCGCCAGGCGTACCCGGGGCTCAGCGCCGGGCTGACGCCGCTCGCGCTCGAGTCGAAGCGGGCCTGGACGGCCACCGACGTCGACGGCAACGTCTATCTCGACTGCGCCTCGGCCTCGGCCTCGGTGCCGCTCGGAGCCGGGCGCCCGGAGCTGCTCGACCCGGTGACCGAGGCGCTGGCGATGCTCGGCAACGAGGACAGCCACGCGCTGGTCAGCGAGCTCACCGCCCGCCTCGGCGAGCGGCTGATCGAGCTCAGCCCGGCGAGCACGACCCGCTACGACATCGCCCTCAACGGGACCGAGGCGGTCGAGATCGCGATCAAGATCATGCGCCGGGCGACCGGGCGGCCGGTGATCATCGGCTTCCACGGCTCCTATCACGGCGAGTCGACGCTGACCGCGGCGCTCGGGGCCGAGGCGGCCGAGATCAGCCGCGGGCTGCGCGGCCTCGTCGGCGGGTTCGCCCACGCTCCCTACCCGCACCCCTACCGCACGCCGCTGCGCGATCCGAGGCCCGGAGGGACCGGGGACGCGACCGTCGACTACCTCCGCGACCAGCTCCTGTTCCACGAGCTCGATCCGAACGAGGTCGCGGGGGTGATCATCGAGCCCGTGCTCGGCTCCGGCGGCTGCGTCGCGCCCCCGGACGGCTTCTGGCCGGCGCTGGTCGAGCTCTGCCGCGAGCACGACTGGCTGCTGTGCGTCGACGAGGTCAAGTCGGGCATGGGCCGCGCCGGCGAGCTGTTCGCGGTCGACCGCTGGGGAGTCGAGCCAGACCTGATCTGCCTCGGCAAGGCGCTCGGCGGGGGCGCAATGCCGATCGGCGCCCTGCTCGGCTCCGAGCGCGCCCTCGGCGCCTTCGACGACGTGCCCACCGGCAGCACCTGGGCCTGGCTGCCCGCCTCGTGCGCGGCGGCGCTGGAGACGCTGGCGATCTTCGGGCGCGAGCCGGTGCTCGAGAACGTGCGCGAGCTCGAGCGCCTCGGCGCCGCCCGGCTGGCGGAGCTCGAGGCGCGCTTCGAGGCGATCGGCGACGTGCGGGCCGTCGGCTGCTTCATGGCTGATCGAGTTCGTCACCGACCGCGAGACCAAGGAGCGCGATACTGAGCTCCAGGACGCGGTCGCCGCGCAGGCCCTGCGCCGCGGCCTGCTGGCGGACTCGAGCACCTCGTCGCTGAACGTCCAGCCGTCGCTGGTGATGCCGGCCGCGGCGCTCGAGCGCGCCTTCGAGATCCTCGCCGAGTCGATCGAGGCGGCGCTGGCGGCGCGGCGATGAGCGCGCTCGAGGCCGAGCTTCGCGGCGGAGCTCGACCAGATGGCGAGCGCCGGGACGATCAAGCGGATCCCGGTGCTGACCTCGCCCCAGGGCCCGGACGGTCGAGCTCGAGGGGCGCGGCGAGGTCCTCTGCCTGTGCTCGAACGACTACCTCGGCCTGGCCAACCACCCGGCGGTGATCCGGGCCGGAGCCGCGGCGCTGGCCACATACGGCGCCGGGACCGCGTCGGTGCGCTTCATCTGCGGCAAGTTCGCGCCCGCAGATCGAGCTCGAGGCGGCGCTGGCGCGGTTTCTGCGCACCGAGGCGGCGCTCACCTTCCCCTCCTGCTGGACCGCGAACGCCGCGCTCCTCGACGCGCTCTGCGACGAGCACACGGCCGTGTTCTCCGACCGCCTCAACCACGCCTCGATCATCGACGGGATGCGGCTCGCGCGACCGAGCCACAAGGCGGTTTACGAGCACGGCGACACCACCGACCTGCAGCGCCTGCTCTCCGAGGCGCCGCCGGCGAAGCGGCGGCTCATCGTCACCGACGGCGTCTTCAGCATGGAGGGCGACCTCGCCCCGATCACCGCGCTCGCGGCGATCGCGGCCGAGCACGAGGCGATCCTGATCGTCGACGACTCGCACGGGATCGGCGTCGTCGGCGAGACCGGGCGCGGCGTGCTCGAGCGCTTCGAGGTGCTCGGGCGGCCCGACGTGATCGTCACCGGGACGCTGGGCAAGGCGCTGGGCGGAGCCGCCGGCGGCTTCGTCGCCGGCAGCGAGGCGCTCTGCTCCGTGCTCGAGCAGCGCTCGCGCCCGCAGCTGTTCTCGAACGGGATCCCGCCCACGGTCGCCGCCAGCGCCCGGCGCGCCCTGGCCGAGCTCGACGAGAACGCGGACCTGGTCGCGCAGCCTGCGCGAGAACACCCGCGCGATGCGCTCGGCGCTCGGCGCCGCGGGGCTGGAGCCGCTCGACGGCGAGAGCGCGATCGTCCCGATCATCGTCGGCGAGACCCAGGCCGCGATCGAGATCAGCCGCCGGCTGCTCGACCGCGGCGTCTACGTCACCGGCTTCGGCTACCCGGTGGTCCCCGAGGGGACCGCGAGGGTCCGGATCCAGGTCTCGGCGGCGCTCAGCGGCGAGCAGATCCGCACCGCGGTCGAGGCCCTGGCGGCGGTCGCCGCCGAGGCCGGCGTCACCACCCCGCCGCCAGCCTCGCCAGCCGGGTGAAGACCTCGGCGCACTCGACCACCTCGTTGACGTCGATGTGCTCCTCCGGCAGGTGGGCGACCCGGAAGTCGCCCGGCCCGTAGACGACCGCCTCGGCGCCGCCGAAGTCGACCATGTTGTGGGCGTCGGTCCAGGCCGGGACGCCGATCGGCTCGCGGCGCTCCCCGGTGACCTCGGCCGTCAGCTCGGCGAGCGCGACGGCCAGGGGCGAGTCCTCGGGGGTCTCGAACGGCTCCGTCATCTCGACCAGCTCGACCGTTCCTCCAAACTCCGCCGCCAGCGCCTCGAGCGCGGCCAGCGTCGCGTCGCCGTCCTGCCCGGGGACGATCCGGGTCTGGAGCTGGAAGCTGCAGGCGTCGGGCACGGTGTTGAACTCGGTCCCTCCCCTGATCGCGCCGACCTCCGCCTGCGAGGCGCCGAGCAGCGGGTGCGTGTGGGCGTCGAGCCCGAGCCGCGGCAGGGCGCCGATCAGCCCCACCGCCGCCTCGATCGCGTTCTCCCCGACGTCGGTCAGTGCCCCGTGGGCCGCGCGCCCGCGGACGTGGACCCAGGCGTCGATGTCGCCGGTCTCGGCCAGCCCGCAGCGCAGGCCGGTCGCCTCGAGCGCGATCGCCCGGTCGGCCGCCAGCTCGAGCGCGAGGACTCGCGAGCCGCTGCCTCCGCGCTCCTCGTCGACCGGGAAACGCGAACGCGACCCGCAGCCGATCGAGGTCGTCGCCGGACGCGACCAGGGCGCGGGCCGCGGTGAGGCAGGCGACCACGCCCCCCTTGTCGTCGACCGACCCGAGGCCGCGGACGACGTCGCCGTCGATCTCCGCGCTCGCCGGCCACGGGGCGGCGATCGTGTCGACGTGCGCGAGGAAGGCGAGCGCGGGGTCCTCGGCGGCGCCGACCACGAGGCTGTCGCGGCCGGTCTCGCTGCGCACCCGCCGCACGGGCAGCGCCCAGTCGGCGCACAGCGCCTCGATCCGGTCGACGATCCGGCCCTCGGCCCCCGACTGCGACGGGATCCCGACCAGCTCGGCGAGCAGGTCGCGGGCCTCGGCGACGGCGGCGGGATCGGCGCTCACCCGCTCTGCACCTCCTGCCAGGCGCGGACCCAGGTCTGGAAGTTGTCGGGCTGGACCTCGGCGATCGCGTCGGCGATCGAGCGCGGATCGGCGGTCTCGCGGAAACGGGCCGGGACCGCGGCGACCGCGGCCGCGTTGACCACCGCGAAGCCGTTCTGGGCGGCGATCGCCTGCGCCGGCTTGGAGACGAAGTAGTTGATCAGCTTGTAGGCGGCGTCGATGTTCTCCGCCTTCGAGGTGATCCCGAGCCCGCAGACCCAGGACAACGGCCCCTCCTCGGGCGCCACCCACTCGACCGGCTCGCCCTCGGCCTGCAGCAGGAGCGCGTTGTAGCGTCCGCCATCGGCGAGCACGATCTCCCCGCCCTTGAACAGGTTGAGCTTCTCCGAGTCCGAGCCGGTGAAGGCGCGGAACTGGGACTTCGAGTCGATCAGCTTCTGCTTTGCCGCTTCGACCTGCTCGTCGGTGAGCACCATCGGGTTCTCGGCGCCCAGCGCCGCTGCGGTCTCGGCGATCGGGGTGAGCCAGGTACCGCCGTCGATCGACACCCTCCCCGCGTAGGCGGGGTCGAAGAGGTCGGCCCACGAGTCGGGGGCCGGCACGACCTCCTCGGTGTTGTAGAGCAGGCCCTGGGGGCCGGCGGCGACCGGCACGAAGTTGACGTCACCGTCCGGACGCTCGACGCCCTCGTTGTCGCGGAAGGCGAGCTCGTCCCACCCCTCGATCCCGTCGGGGTCGATCGGGCGCAGAAGCCCGCGGGTGATCAGCGGCTGGTACTCGTCCGAGCAGACGTTGACGACGTCGGCCTCGAACCCTCCGGCGAGCTTCGCCGCGCCCTCCTGGACGCTGTCGAAGGTCGCCGTGTCGAGCTCCAGATCCGGGTTCTGCTCGCGGAAGGGGTCGAGGATGATGTCGCTGGCGGTGTCGCTGTAGGTGAATGTGCGCAGGGTGCCGCTCACCGGCGCCTCGGGGTCCGCCGGCGGCGGCGCCGGCTCCGAGCCGCCCTCCGATCCCCCGCAGCCGGCGGCGATCGCCGCGGCCGCGAGGGCGAGCGAGACGGCGCGGGCGGCGGGCGGGCGAGGCATTCGGACATATTGTTCCACAATCCACTATGGTCAGCGCATACGTTGAACTGTTGAACAATCGGAGGAACGGATGGTCGTCAGGCACGGACGCGGCGCGTCACACAGACAACGAGCGACGCTTGCCGCAGGCCTGGTCGTTGCCCTGGCCGCCGGGCTCTGGCTTACCCGCGGCAGCGAGCCGAGCCGTGCAGCCACCCCCTCGTCCACGAGCGTGATCGTCCTGATCGGCGACGGCATGGGACCCGGCCAGCGAGCCGCCACCCAGCTCGCGCGCTACGGGCTCGACGCGATCCAGCCGATGGACGCGCTGCCGGTGTCGGGCACGATGTTCACCCAGAGCACGTCCGCGATCACCGACTCGGCCGCCGGGGCGACCGCGATCGCGACAGGGGTCAAGACCCGCAACGGCTATACCGGGGTGGGACCGGACGGCGAGCGGCTCACCACGCTGCTCGAGATCGCTCGCGACGCGGGCAAGTCGACCGGCCTGGTCGAGGACAGCGACGTCACCAACGCGACCACGGGGTCGTTCGGCGCGCACGTCAAGGACCGCGACCGGCGACGCCAGATCGCCAGTAGCTATCTCTACGACACGAAGCCGGACGTGATCCTCGGTGGCGGCGAGCAGTTCTGGTACCCGCGCGGAACCCCAGGCGCGATCCCGAACGACCTGCCCGGCGATCGCAGCCGCGGGAAGAAGAACCTCGTTGACGCGGCCCGGGACCTCGGCTATCAGTACGCCTCCGGCGCCGAGGGCGTCGCGGCGCTGACGGGACCGAAGGTGCTCGGCCTCGTGCAGCAGAACCCGTACGTGCGCGAGCTGCTCGCCGACTACGACCGCCACGACGATCCCCACTACGTTCCCGAGGAGGCCCTCGTCGCGAAGGCGATCGAGCTCCTGAGCCAGGACCCCGACGGCTTCTTCCTCGCCATCGACGTCGACGAGATCGACACCGCGGGCCACGCCAGCCACGCCGGCCTCGTGATCAAGTCTGCCGACCTGCTCAACCGGATAGTCAGCACGGTCGAGGCCTACCGCGCCACCGACCCGAACCTCCTGTTCGTGGTCACCGCCGACCACGAGACCGGAGGGATGACGATCGAGGGCCCGAAGAGCAATTCGACCTCGGTGCTCGGCTACCCGATCCCGAAGCGGTGGCGAAACGGGCCCTTCGGGATCGAGGGGTCGCAGCGGGTCTTCACCACGGACTGGACCACGCCCGGGCACACCGGCGTGCCGGTGCCGCTGACCGCGGCCGGCCCCGGCGCCGAGCGGCTTGACGGCCCCAACGACAACACCGAGGTCTTCGACGTCGCCCGCGAGGTGCTGACCGGGTCGCCGTGACCCGGGCGGCCGGGTCGCCGGGCGTGATAGTGATTGCGGCGTGAGCGACAACGTCGAGCGCTACCGCGAAGCCCTCGAGGCCTGGAATCGTCGCGACCTCGTCTGGATCCTCGAGCAGGCGGCACCCGACTTCGAGTTCCACACCGCTCAGATGTTCCCCGGGACGGAGGCCGTCTATCGCGGCCGCGAAGGGATGGTCGAGTTCTGGACCTCGTTCATCGAGGAGCCCTGGGCGCTGCTGCGGATCGATATCGAGGAGATGCTGCCCGCGAGCGAGGATCGGGTGCTCGCGATCCTCACGTTCACCGGGACCGAGCGCGGCTCGGGCACGGAGGTGACGCTCAAGTACGCCCACCTGGCGACGTTCCGCGGCGACGAGGTGACGCGCATCGACGCCTTCGCCGACTGGGAGGACGCCCGGGCCGCGGCCGGGATCACGGGCTGACGGGCGGATGCTCCAGCACGTCTCGATCGAGGTCCCGCCCGAGCAGGTCGAGGCGATGGTTGATTTCTGGGGCCTGCTCGGCTTCGAGCGCATCGACGCGCCCGAGGCGCTGGGCGGCCACGTCACCTGGCTCGCGCGCCGGGGCACCCACATCCACCTGATCCACACCGAGGAGGCGACGGTGCCCGTCCTCGGCCACGCCGCGGTCGTGGCCGAGGACTTCGAGGCCGCGCTGCAGCGTGTCGCCGACGCCGGGTACGAGGTCGCCGAGACGCGCCAGCTCTGGGGGGCGCGCCGAGCCTTCGCGATCGCGCCGGCCGGCCACCGGGTCGAGCTGATGGAGTTCCCACCGCCGGCCGGCGGCTGAACGCGCTAGTCGCGCGACCGCTTGAGCGAGAAGGGCACCTCGGCCGCGGCCCGGTGATTGAGTGCGTCGTACGCCGTCACCTGCATGCGGAACCGGCCGGTCCCGAGCGAATCGGTCGAGAGCTTGAGCTCGTTGCGGCCCTTGCGGCCCTTGCGGTTCAAGGTCTCGACCGCCCGCCAGCGGGACTTGCGCCAGTGCGTGATCCGAACGACGAGATCAGCCTTCTTGGAGACGGAGAACCGAGCCTGTACCGAGTCGCCTCGGTCGGACACCCGCAGGTCCTTGACGCGCAGCGGACTGCCCTGCGGAATCGGGACCACGTTGACGACGCCCGTCATCTCCGGGTGGACCCGGCAGTGGTAGGTGAACCGTCCCTCCACGCCGAAGGTGTGGCTGAAGTAGTCCCCCGTGGGATGGGTCTCGTTCGTGGGTGGCCCGGCGGGATCGGAGTCGAACGACTCGGCCTGCCCGGGATCGGCGGTCACCGAATGGTTCCGGGCCACCACCCCCTGCCAGAACCAGATCACCGACTCGCCGACGCCGATCGTCACCTCCGCAGGCGCGTAGCGAAAAGCGTCGCCCTCCACGGTCACCGACTCGGCCCCGTGGCCCGGGTGCGCGCCGGCCGGCGCCACCGAACACAGGGCGAGTGCGACCGCCGCGGCGAGGCGTTTCATCGCTCTACAGCCGGATGCCCCAATAGGCCTTCGGCGGCTTCTGGCAATAGAAGCTGCCGCCCGCGGTCGGGGCGCAGTCGAACCCGGATCGCGGCTCCCCGCTGCGCAGGTACTTGACGCTGCCCTTGCGGGCGATCTTGCACTTGAGCTTCATCGCGCGGACCCGGTAGTCGTTCGCCCCGCGCGAGACGACCCCGCAGTTCTTGCTGTTGTGGCTGGCGCTCGCGATCTGGACCACCCAGACGGTGGCCTTGAGCTTCGCCGAGCCCGAGGTCCCGGTGACGTGCCAGCAGCCCGTGCGGGGGAAGATCATCGCTCCGGGGATGAATCTGCTCTCGGGGCCGAGATGGTTGTCATACAGCGCCCTCACGAGATGATCACCGCCAGGCCGACGAACCGCCTTCACCCGTAGCCGACCAGCCGCGCTCCCGTCTCGTCGCCACAGGATCTTCGCGCCGATCGAGCCGTTGGGCCTCATGTCCGCGAAGGTCGTGCCGGGCGGTGCCCGCTCCTCCGGCGCGATGACGGCAATGGTGGTCTTACGGCCGAAGAAGACACGAAGCCCCTCCTGTTCGACCGACCCTCCCCGCCTCGGCTTCGTAACGTCGCAGCCCGCGGCCACCGCGCCGTAGTCATCGCCCCCCTTCACGCCGGTGCCGTGCGCCGTTTCGGCGCCGGCGCCGGCTGCGGAGTACCACCCTGCGAACGCGGCCAGAGCCGTTAGGGCTATCAAGCCGACTCGCGTGGCTGACCGGCCAACCATCGCGTGGGATTCTCGCAGCAGGGCGGCGTATGCTCGGCCGATGCCGAGCCTCGAGACCGTCCGCGTCGCCGCGATCCAGGCGACCCCGGTGGTGCTCGATGCCGAGGCGACAGTGGACAAGGCCTGCGACCTGCTGGGGGAGGCGGCCGGCGGCGGGGCGCGGCTGGCGGTCCTGCCGGAGACCTTCGTCCCCCTCTACCCGTCCAACGCCTGGGCCCACGACGCCGCCTCGTTCGGAGGTTGGGACGAGCTCTGGCGGCGGTTGTGGGAGAACTCGGTCGACGTCCCGGGCCCGCTGACCGAGCGGATCGCGGCGTGCTGCCGCGAGCTCGACCTGCATTGCGTGGTCGGGGTGAACGAGCGCGAGTCCACACGGCCCGGCTCGCTCTACAACGCGATGCTGACCTTTGGGCCCGACGGCCTGCTCCACAAGCACCGCAAGCTGATGCCCACGATGCAGGAGCGGATCTTCCACGGGGTCGGCGACGGCCGCGATCTCGACGTGCTCGAGACGCCGCTCGGGCGCATCGGGGGGCTGATCTGCTGGGAGAACCGGATGCCGCTCGCCCGCTACGCCGTCTATCGCGGCGGCCCCCAGCTGTGGGTGGCCCCGACCGCCGACGACAGCGAGAGCTGGCTCGTCTCGATGCGTCACATCGCGATCGAGTCCGGCGCGTACGTGATCTCGGTTCCCCAGTTCATACCCGCCTCCGCGTTCCCGGACGACTTCCCGGTGCCGCTGCCCGAGGGCGAGCTGATCTTCGGTCGCGGCGGGACAGCGATCTGTCGGCCGGGCGACGGCGAGGTGATCGCGGGCCCGTTGTACGACGAGGAGGGAATCCTGTTCGCCGACTGCGATCTGGGGCGGGCGCTGGAGTTGAAGCGATGGTTCGACGCCGCCGGCCACTACGGCCGCGAGGACGTCCTGCTCGACCGCTGAGCGCCCCCGCCCCGCCCCGCCGGGGAGGTGGCTACGATCGCCCGCGTGCGCTACCCGGTCGAAGAGTTCACCCCCGCCGAGCGCGCCCTGCTCGAGCCCCACTTCACCAACCTCGACCGCCCCGTCTTCTGCCTCGTCAACCTGCCGGAGACGGTCAAGGGAGCGCTGTTCGCGCGCTACTCGCGCTACCCGGGAAGCCTGCGGCGCCTGTTCCTGGAGGAGTTCGCCGGCGACGTCCCGACCGGTGATCGGCCCTTCGACGGGGTCGAGGGCGAGCGCGCCGCGGGCCTCTACGAGCGCATCTTCATCGGCTACGGCGACGACTCGATCGCCCAGGTCGGCGGCGCTCACGTCGCGTGCGAGTGGGTCTCGAACGTGCTCACCAAGGTCCTCCAGCGCGGGCGCCTCGCCGCCTACCTCGAGCAGTCGACCCGCTACATCCCCTACGACAAGCCGATCGACGGCGCCGGGGGCTACCGCTACTACTCCGACGCGGAGCTGGGGCCGGCCTACAGGGAGGCGATGGACGAGATCTTCGGCGTCTACTCGCGCGGGCTCGAGGAGGTGCAGGCGTGGGCCGCGGAGCGCTGGCCGCGCGCCGAAGGCCAGCCCGAGGGCGCCTGGCGGAGCTCGATCCGGGCCAAGGCGCTCGACCTGCTGCGCGGGCTGCTGCCGGCCTCGACCCTGAGCCACGTCGGGATGTACGCCTCCGGCCAGGCCTACGAGGGGCTGCTGCTGCGGCTCGCCGCCTCACCGCTGCCCGAGGCGCGCGGCTACGGCGAGCTGCTGCTCGCCGAGCTCGCCCAGGTGATCCCGAGCTTCGTCGCCCGCGTCGACCGACCCGATCGCGGCGGCGACTGGATCTCGCACCTGCGCGAGCGCCGCGAGTCGGCCGAGCGCGCCGTCGCCCGCCTGGGCCTCGACCGGCGCGGCGGCGACCCCGCCCCCTCGGTGGAGCTCGTGCACGTCGACGGCACCGAGGACGACCTCCTCCGCGCCTCGCTGTTCGAGTCCGCGGGCGTGGCCGAGTCGGAGATCCGCCGCCGGCTCGCGGCCCTGGACCCGATCGAGCGCGCCGAGCTCATCGGCGAGCTCGCGGGCGAGCGGCGCAACCGCCGCCACCGCCCCGGGCGCGGCTGGGAGGCCGTCCGCTACCGGTTCGAGATCGTCTCCGACTACGGCGGCTTCCGTGACCTCCAGCGCCACCGGATGCTCACCTGCCAGTGGCAGCGCCTCGGCCCGGACCTCGGGGCCGGCGTCCCCGACGAGGTGCGCGAGGCCGGCGTCGGCGACGAGTACGAGGGCGCGCTCGAGCTCTCACGGACGGAGTTCGAGCGCCTCGAGGCCGCCGGCCTGCCCGAGGCGGCCCCGTACGCGCTCTGCCTCGGCTACCGGATCCGGTACGTGCTCGACCTCAACGCCCGCGAGGCGATGCACCTGTGCGAGCTGCGCTCCGGGCGCGAGGGCCATCCGACCTACCGCGCGGTCGCCCAGGCGATGCACGAGCGGATCGCCGCGGTGCACCCGGCGATCGCCGGCGCGATGGTCCACGTCGACTCGACCACCGAGCCGCGGCTCGAGCGGATCCTGAGCGAGATCCGGACCCACCGCAAGAAGCTCGCGGCGAGCCCGTCCGCCGACGCGCCACCCGGCGTCAGCACCCTGGGCTAGCCGACCCGCGGCTGGTCTACGGGATCTTCCGCCGCCGCTCGCAACCCGGACCGCGGTCGCGGCCGGGGCCGCCGACGCACACGTCGAAGCCGGGGCCCCCGGCGAGCACGTCCGCCCCGGGGCCGCCCCGGAGCTCGTCGTTGCCTGGCCCGCCGCGCAGCCGGTCGCGCCCCGCTCCCCCGCACGCCGCGTCACCGCCCCCGAGCCCGCGCGCCACGTCGCCGGCGCCGGCGAGCCTGAAGGCCTCGCCGCCCTCGCCGCCCGCGAGGTCGTCCGCCGCGGCGCCGCCCAGGTTGGTGACCTCCGAGCCGGCGCACAGCAGCGGCGGACCGGACGCGCGGTCGTAGAGCTCGTTCGCGGCGGAGCCGAAGTAGGGGCCGTAGAGGTGCGTGAGGTCCGTCGCGTAGCCGTAGCTCGTCAGCCCGTTGACCGCGCCTTCGGCGTTCACCCAGCTGCCGCCGCTGGAGCCCGCGCTCATGTCGCAGTCGATCTGCATCGTCTGCGGACCGCTGCCGGGCGGGCTGTCGCTGCCCGTCACCGAAGAGGGACAGGAGAAGAGGCTCCCGCCGTCGAAGTCGAGGTGAAAGACGGTCGGCTCGGCCGGGTAGCCGAAGGCGACGAACTGGGCCGCCCGCGGGCGGCCGAAGGCGATTTCGCGCCCGCCGACCACATCCTCGATCCCGCGCCCCTCCTCGTCGCGGGCGACCCGGGCTGCGCCCAGGTCCTGGCGCGAGCTGGCGTCCTCCGACCAGGCCTCGGTCGTGAACAGCTCGCGCGCGGGCCAGCTCCCGAACGGCCGGTCGCCGTCCCTGTAGCCGGGGACGAAGACCCAGTTGGTGGCGAAGCCGCCGCCGAAGTCGGCGTCGTCGACGCAGTGGCCCGCCGTCAACACGAGCGTGTGGCCGTTGGAGACGACGACCGTGCCCGAGCAGACGAAGTCGCCCGGGTCGGAGCCGGCGGCGATCGTGAGGAAGACCTTGCCGTGGACCCGGGTGGGAAAGGCGGTGTTCGTGGCGCTGCTGTCGACCGCGGTGCGCGGCCGCCGCTCGACCGGCCCGAGGCGCTCGTGCGGGGCGCGACGCAGCCTCCCCGCGGCGTCGGCGACCAGCCCGGCCGGGGTCGCCGCGCGCATTCTCCGCACGGTCCAGTAGTCGCGGACCGCCGCCGGACTGCGCGCGGCCCGCGCCGCGACCACGTCCGAAGCGCCACTCGCGCCCGGAGCCGCCGCGCCTCCCGCCGCCGAGGCGAGCAGCGACGCCAGCGCCGCGGCCACGACGAGCGCGAGCCGCGGCAAGATCTCCCGCCGACCGCCGATCACGGCGCTGACCCTAGATCAAGGTTTCGGGCCCGCGCGCCGGTTCGCAGCGGGCGCTACTTCGCCGCGAGCTCCGGCGGGCGGGCCTCCGGCGGGACGCAGAACGAGCCGTCGGAGAATCCCTGACCCTCGATCCCGAACGCCCAGTTGAAGCGCGAGCGGTAGTTCTCGAGCGCGATGATGCTCGTCAGCTCGACCATCTGGGCCTCGTCGAGGTGCTCGCAGAGCTGCGCGAACAGGCGCTCGGGAACGTCGACCGGGCTCCGGGACATCCCGGTGGCGTAGTCGAGGACGAGCTTCTCCACGTCGCTGAACCGCTCGCTGGAGGCGTAGGTCGGCAACTCGCGCAGGTCCTGCTCGTCGACTCCCGCCTCGTCGCTGATCGCCGAGCCGAAGTCCAGGCACCACTCGCAGCCGGAGATCATCGCGGTCCGCACCTCGGCGAGATACTTGAGGCGCTTGTCGACGAGCCGGGAGCGCTCGGACGCGAGCTCGAACGCCGAGTAGCCGACCATCACCTTCGGGTGATGGGCGAAGACGCGCAGCGGGTCGACGACCTCGCCGTAGCGGCGGCGGGACTCCCGGTAGGTCGCCCTCACGACCGGGTTGCGGGTGTTCTCCGGGACGCCCGCGATCCGCGAGTTGGTGCCGTCGGGTACCGCCCGCGCTCCCGCCGGGCGCGCCACCGGCGGCCGGCGAAGCTCGAACAGCACCCACAGCGGCAGCACCACCGTGGCCGCGAGGCCGAGCGCGTTGGCGATCGCGTCGCCGGTCGAGTACGGGCCGAGGTTGAGGTAGTGGTAGACCGTGTGCGGGATCGCGAACAGCAGGAACGAGGCGCAGGCGAGGATCACCGTCCGCCGCTCCAGGGTCCACGCCGCCACCAACAGCACCAGCGCGGTGGCAAGGAAGAGCCCGCCGACGTCGCGGACCAGGTGCTCGTTGTAGGCGGGCAGCGCCTCGACCCAACCGCGCCCGAGGGGGAAGTCCTCGTAGAACGAGCGCGGGGCGAAGAGCGCATAGAGCCCGTCGGTGAGCTGGATCAGCCCGAGCGCGCCGAGGGCGATGCGAATCGCGGTCCGGTGGCGCGTCGGCGTGGTCGTCTCAGGCATGGGCTGGGCTCCTCTCGAGGTTGTCGATGATCGCGACGCAGGCGTCGACCCAGGCGGCGACGAAGCGTTCCTCGTCGACGCCGGCGACACCCTCGCCGAACATCGTCTGCTGCAGGCTGAAGCCGACCAGCGAGGCGCAGATCACCTCGCCGAGGGCCTCGGGGTCGGTGAACTCGACGCCGCGCTCGGCCGCGTAGCGCCTCAAGCCGTTGATCGAGAGCTCGATCCCGCTGCGGACGATCGTCGCGCAGAAGCGCTCGGCGAGCTCCGGGGCCCGGCCGCCGTCGCGCATCACCACCTGGACCAGCTGGCGCTCGCGGGCGAGCTCCCCGAGCCCCCAGCGGGCGATCAGCGTGAGCTCCGCGCGCAGGTCGCCGAGCGGGGCCAGGGCGAGCCGGGAGTTGAACGAGTCGATCGCCGCGATCCGCTCCGAGAGCGCCGCCTCGAACAGCTCGTCCTTGCTCGGGAAGTGCTTGTAGAGGGCCCCGGAGCGCGGCGAGAGCCCGGCGGCGGCCTCGATCTCACCGATCGACGTGCCGAGGTAGCCGCGCTCGGCGAACAGCTCCAGCGCCGCCGCGAGAATCCGCTCGCGCGTCGGAGATGCGGTGGCCTGCGGCTCGGTAATCACCGGATTACCGATGGTAAACGATCGATTACCGAGGCGAAGGAGTGGCGAGCGCGTTGCGTTACGTTCGTGGCGCTCGCGTGCGCCTCGGCAGTGCACCGCTCGACGAGAGTGGAGTTTTGGACGCATACCGTCCAAAACCTCACGCTCGTCATCGGGGGAGACGGAAGCGTGCGGGTGTCGTGGCGATCGCGTCGCCCGCGCGCGAAAGAAGGCACACGGGCCCGCGTTACCACTCAGGCTCACCCCCTCACTGCCAAGCCACGGCCCGCGTCGCCCGGCGCCCCGGCCCGCTGCTACCGGACCGTCGCCAGCGTCTCCGAGAGCCACGCCTCGACTGGCTCGATCGCTGCCCCGAGGTCGTCGAGGAAGAGCTGGTGACCGGCGCCTTGGATCTCGAGGTAGGTCGCACGCGGGGGCCTGGCGCGCTCGAGCGAACGCAGGGTGAGCTCGGGCGTGACCATCCGGTCGGCGCCTCCGATCACCACCAGCACCGGGATCTCGACCCGCTCCCATGCGAGCTGCGGTCGGAAGCCGAGGTAGCCGGCGATCGAGCGGATCGTGACCCGGAAGTTGAACAGCCCGTCGACCTGCTCGTCGAAGTAGCGCTTGGTCACCGGGTCGAGCGCGACCTCGTCGTAGTCGGCGATCCGGCGCACGGGCACGAGCAGCCTCGGGACGACGCGGGCGAGCGCGGCGACCAGCGGAGCCCTGCGGGCGAAGCCCGGATCGGGATGGACCTCCGGGTGGCCGATGCAGTGGCAGACCGCGGCGTCGACGTCCGGCTCCCGGGTCAGCAGGTACCAGCTCATGATCCCGCCGAGCGAGTCGCCGACGAGGATCACCGGGCCGGTGGAGCGCTCGCGGGCGATCCCGATCGCGAGCTCGAGCACCGCGAGGTCGTCCTCGAGCGTGGAGTCGCCGCGCCGACCCTCGGAGATCCCGTGCCCGAGCCGGTCGACGAGCAGCGAGTTGAAGCCGCGCGCGGAGAGCGCCGCCGCCAGCGGCAGGTGGCGACGGACGTGATCGCCGAGGCCGTGGGCGAAGACCACCGTCGGCGCCGTCGGATCGTCGCCGTGACGCTCGATGTGGATCGCGGCGCCCCTGTGGGCGGCCCACTCGTGCTCGAGGGCGTCCAGCTCGCCCTCGAGGTCGAGGGCCGCGAGCGCCGGGTTGCGCGACCGCGCCTCGAGCACGACCCGGGTCGGGACCTCGAGCAGGCGCTCGGCCGCGGCGCCGCGCGGCGGATCGGGCTGGTGGTCGAACCCGCTGCGCGGTGGCGTCACTGGCGCCGCTTGCGCTTGCGCTTGCGGGCACGCTCGCGGCGCGCGGAGTGGTCCCGCGGTTCGCTGTCCCCGGCGAACACCTCGGAGGCGTCGGCCTCGACCACGTCCGACGGTCCCGCGGTCGCCGGCGCCGGCTCCTCCCCCGGCTTCAGCCACGGGATCGCCTCGCCGGCGTCCCAGGCCGGCGGGCGCCCCCTCGGCACGCGGTCGAGGATCACAAAGCCGAGCCAGCCGAACCAGATCATCAGCGCCAGCAGCGAGAGCGCCGGGACGATGAACAGCGAGGAGACGCCGAGCGCCATCCCGAGGGTGGCGAAGAAGCGGCTCAGCAGGCCGACGCGCATCGCCTGCAGGGGCACGTAGACCATCGCCACGATCAGCCCGAGCAGCGCCGGGAGCAGCAGGTTGGCGGCGACGTCGAAGGCGGTGCTGGCGTCGATCAGGTCGTCGAGCAGCGTGTAGATGTCGCCGCCGGGGTCGGCCTGCGAGACGAAGTCCGAGGAGACCTGAGTCTGCGCGAACCAGGCGATCAGCCCCTGGACACCGAGCAGGATCGGGCCGATGAAGACGAACCCGACCATGGCGCCGTTGACGCGCTCGCTGCGCGCCTGGGCGGCGCGGAACAGGTACAGCAGCGGGACCACCAGGGCGAAGAACGCGAGGCTGCGCAGCGTGGCCGAGGCGAGCAGCTGGCCGGCGGCGTCGTCGATCGCCCGGTACTGCTCGGTCTCCAGCCCCGAGAGCGGCACCGAGCCGCTCTGGTCGAGGACGACCGAGATGATGTAGAGCGGCGCCGCGCCGATCGCCGCGAACCCGGCGAGCCGCTGCCCCCGGCTCTCGCGATCGATGATCTGGCGCCGGTTCATCGGGCGGCTCAATCGGCGTCCGCCCGCTGCGGGCGGCCGCGGGCGGGCTTGAGCTCGACGCGGTCGGCGGCCGAGCGGATCGGGATGTAATCGTCGTCGCCGCCGACGATCCGCGAGACCCGCTCACCCGCGACCAGGACCAGGTCCAACACTGGCGCGGAGAAGCCGATCAGGGCCTCGAAGCGGGCGCGGGTCAGCTGCTGCTGCGGGGTCGGAGGCGGCATCCGGAGTACTCAGCCGCGCTCGTGGAAGAAGAAGCCGGGCAGCGCGCCCTCGATCACCTGCTGGGTCATCCGCTGGGCGACCTCGAGATCGCCGGTGCGCACCGCGATGTCGTCGAGGGTCACGATCCCGACCAGGCGCTCGCCGTCGAGCACCGGAAGCCGCCGGATCCGATGCTGGACCATCAGCGCGGCCGCCTCCTCGAGATCCATCTCCGGCTCGCCGGTGACCAGGGGCCGGGACGAGTGCTCGGCGATCGGCTCGCTCGGCGACCGCTCCTCGGCGAGCGCGCGGACGGCGAGGTCGCGGTCCGTGACCATCGCGGCGGGCTCACCCTCCGAGTCGCAGATGACGACCGAGCCCACGGAGCGGTCGCGCATCAACCGGGCGACCGCGAGGACCTCGGCGTCGGCGCTCGCCGTGACCACGCCCGCGGTCATGATCTCGCGCAGCTGCATGAGCGAACGATATCCGGGCGAATACGATCCGGCGTCCATGGCATCGGTGCTCGAGCAGGGCGAGCCGGGAAGCTGCCCGCTGTGCGGCCGCCGGCTCTACGGTTGGATCGCGCTCCCGGCCCGCGACGGCGAGGCGAGCATCGGCGTCCCGCTGGACGAGGGCGAGCGGGTGCTCGACCGCTGCGAGGGCTGCGGGGTCGCGGTCGAGCGCGACCGAGAGGTCGAGCTGACGGCCGAGTGGGAGGCCGTCTGCCGCTCGGGCGAGCCCGGCGCGCCCGAGATCGCGATCCCCAACCGGGCGAGCCTGCAGGCGGCGATCGGGGTCGAGGGCTGGGCGGAGATCGACGGCTCGCCCGGCGGGCTGATCCACACCCCGGCGAGCCTCGCGCTGCTCGCCGAGCGCAACGACCACGAGCTCGAGCGCCAGCCGCGCGCGCTCTCGCGACGCGCCCAGGCGTGGATGTGGCAGACGCTGCTCAACGGGCTCACGTTCCATCCCAACTTCGCTCGCGAGGTCCGAGCCGGACGCCTGCGGGCGGCCGGCGACCGGGCCAGGTTCACGGTCGACGTCGTGGTCACGGTGCTCGGAGCGCCCCTGGTCGCCCTGGTCTCGGTCCCGCTCGAGCTCGGGGCGACGCTCGCCGGCCGCGGCGGCGAGCTCAGAGCAACGGCGCACAAGCGCCGCTGACGCCGCCCAGCCCGGGCGCGACTGGCGCAAAACGACGGACTATTCGGCGAAAGGCGCCAGTCGGCGGGGTGGCGGCTCAGAGGGCGCGGCGCCAGATCCGCTTGGCCAGCGGCAGGGCGAGGGCGCGCGGCGCGTGCTGGCCGGAGATCGCGCCGGCGCGGTTGAGCAGCCCGGGGACGACCACACGCTTGCCGCGTTCGGCCCCCTCCACCGCCGCCCTGGCGACGTCCTCCACCGGGGTCCAGACGAACTCGGGCGCCCGTTCGCCGGCGTCGGTGATCCCGGCGACCTCGGCGAACTCGGTCTTCACCGGTCCCGGGCAGACCACGGTCACGGTGACCCCGGATTCGCCGAGCTCGGAGTGGGTGGCCTCGCTGAGGCTGAGGACGAACGCCTTCGTCGCCGCGTAGGCGGCGTTGCCGGGCATCGGCTGGAACGCCGCCGTCGAGGCGATGTTGACGATCGCGCCCTGGCCGCGGTCGGCCATCGCCGGCGAGTAGCGCGCCTGGAGGTCGAGCAGCGCGTCGCAGTTGAGCCGCGCCATCGCCACCAGGCGCTCCCGGTCGTCGCGGTGCATGTCGCCGACGCCGCCGATCCCGGCGCCGTTGACCAGGATCTCGACCGCGAGCCCGAGCCGCTCGACCTCGGCGGCAAGCCGGTCGCGCTCGGCATCCTCGGCGAGGTCGGCTGCGATCGTCTCGACCCGCACTCCGGCCGAGTCGACGAGCTCGGCCGCGAGCTCGCGCAGCCGCTCCTCCCGGCGCGCAACCAGGGTGAGGCTGTGACCGCGACCCGCCAGCTGCCTCGCGATCGCGGCGCCGATCCCGGAGGAGGCTCCGGTGACGAGCGCCGTCGACGAGCTCGCGGGAGGTGGGAGGGCCACCGGGGCAGCCTAGTTCAGCCGCTGCGCCCGGCGATCGATCCGGGTCGCCGATCGCGCCCGTCTATGATCGGGCCATGGAAGGAAGCGATCCCTTCGGGCTCTTCGGCGACCCCGACGAGCTCCGGGCCCGGCTCTCGGAGATGGCCGAGCAGATGCAGGGCGCCCAGAAGGTCGCCTGGGCCGACAACGCGATCAAGCTCGCGGTCGACATGACCGTGGCCTCGATCGCGCGGCTCGATCTGCACGGGACCAGCGACGAGCAGGCGATGCAGGTGCGCGACGCGATCCGAGTCGTCTTCCCCGAGGCCGTCACCCTGGTGCGCGAGGCGCGCGAGGGTCTGTCCTGATCGGTCACTGAACCGGCACGCAGGCCGCGCCCCGCGTCGACTTGCGGCGCCTAGCGTCGCACCATGCGCTCGCAAACCGGAGCGGCGACGGTCGAGCACGCGGCGATCTCGTTGCTGCTCGCGCTGCTCGCCGTGGCCGCCATCGCGGCGGTCGCTGCAGGCGACGATGACGGCAGCCGTGAGCTCGGCTCGACGCTGGCGCGCAAGCTCCGCTGCGCCGCCGTCGGCCCCGGGCCCTGCTGGCGCGATCCGCTGACGCTCGCCTACGGCCGCCCGCTGGCGGGCGCGATCCGGGCGCTCGCCCCGGCACCGCGGACGCGTCCCGGGCCGGGCGGGGAGCCGATGCTCCCGGTCGACTTCCGGCGCTGCCGGTCGACGAGCTGCGCGCTGCCTGGCCCGCGGCCGGGCCTGACCGCGTCCAACCGCCGGGTCACCACGTTCGTCTCGGTCGTCGACCGGCGCCGCTCCGAAGGGTTAGCCGAGATTTCATACTGGGAGTACCGCCCCTCGCTAGGCTGGGCTCGGGTCGCGCGGCTCGCCGGTAAAAGGGAGATAGCGCGGCTCGCCCCGACCCCTCTGCTCGACACGCAGGTCCCGACCTTGGTGCCGCTCGAGACCCTCGACGGGCGCAACCAGTACGAGTTCGCTCCCGGCGAGGAGCCGCCGTGGCGCTGGCGAGTGCCCTCCGTCTACCCGGAGCTCGGCGGCGGTTGAGCCGGTCGCCTACCAGTAGGCGTCGTGATGCTCCATCACCCCGAGACCGGCGGCGAGCTCCAGGCCTCCGGGAAGCGAGCCGGTGAAGCTGCCGAACGGCTGGCGGTAGGTGTAGGCGAACGGGCGACCCTCCTCCCTCGTGCGCTCGGCCTCGGCGGTGAACTCGAGCCTGCCACCGCCCTCGAAGGCGATCGCCTCGAGTCCCTCGAAGCTCACCGCGGGCGGCTCGGCGGGCGCGCCGTCGACCCAGATCGCGCGCTCGGAGCCCTGGGGTGGGTCGTTGATCCCCGAGACGAGGTTCCAGCCCACCGCGCGCCCGTCGCTCGTCTCGCCGATCCCCGCCGACCAGTCCCAGACCGTGTGCTGGGGGTGATAGCCGCACGACTCGTCCTCGACCCCGCGGGCCTCGGTGCGGATCCGCCGCCCGCCGATGCGCACGTCGCATTTCACGTCGACCACCCGCTTGCGGGTCCAGACGTAGTTCTCGGACTCGCCCGTGGCGCAGATCGCCTCGACCCAGCTTCCCTCGCCGGCGTGCAGGAAGGCGCGCACCTGCTCGGCGCCCGACCGGGCCGCCGCCTCGACCCGGACCAGGGTCCCGCCCTCCTCCGGCGCCCACTCGATCCGCCCCTCGTCCTCGCCGGCGGCAGGCTGGGTCCAGACCTCACCGCGGGCGAGCCCGGGGACGATCGTCCGCGTGCGCTCGCTGAGCTCGCCCCGCTCGCGATCCCAGACCGCCCAGAACGTCTGTCCGGTCACGCCGACCGAGACGCGCGCCGCGCAGAGCAGGAGCTCGTCGCTGAACGCACTCAGGTAGCGCCAGCGCTTGCGCCAGCTTCCGTTGCGGCGGACCGGCATCTTGCCCGGCGGCAGCGGGAGATCCGGTCGCCCCGGCCCGGGGCCGCGCCAGGGAAGATCGGCGATCGTCATCGAGTCACCCGGACTCGATCTTGCAGATCTGATCGCCCGCGTTGATCGCGGCACCCTCGGAGACGTTGAGCTCGGTCACCTTGCCGGCGAGGTGAGCCGTGATCTCGTTCTCCATCTTCATCGCCTCGATCACGCAGATGAGGGCCCCCTCATCGACCTCGTCCCCCTTCTCGACCGCGACCCGGAGCACCGAGCCCTGGAGCGGCGAGGACAGCGCCGGCCCTGACGCGCCGGCGCCGGAGCCGCCCGAGCGCTCGCGCTTCGGCGGCCGCCGCGCGGCGCCCGCGCCGTCGCCCGCGCCCGTAGGCCCCGCGGCGCCGATGACCTTGACGGCGTGCAGGCGGCCGTCGACCTCCACCGAGTAGGTGCGCTCCAGCGTTTCCTCGTCCTCGTCGTCCGCGGCCGGCGTGGCGGGCGCCTCCGGCGCCAGGGACTTCAGCCACTTGCGGTCCTCGGTGAGGTCGCGGCAGGTCTCGCCGTTCGCCCATTGCTCGGTCGCCAGGATCGCCTTGTGGAAGGGGATCAGCGTCGTCAGCGGCTCGATCCGGTACTCGCCCAGCGCCCGCAGCATGCGCGCGGTCGCCTTCTCGCGGTCGACGTCCCAGGTGATCAGCTTCGCGACCATCGGGTCGTAGAGCGGGGTCACCTCCGAGCCGGCCTCGAGCCCCGAGTCGACCCGGACTCCCGGCCCGGCGGGCTCGATGTAGCTGGTGATCTTGCCCGGCGCGGGGGCGAAGTTCTTGTGCGCGGCCTCGGCGTTGATCCGGCACTCGATCGCGTGGCCGCGCAGCTCGACCTCGTCCTGGGAGACCGAGAGCTCCTCGCCGGCGGCGATCAGCACCTGCTCGCGGACAATGTCGATCCCGGTGACCATCTCGGTCACGCAATGCTCGACCTGGACCCGGGTGTTCATCTCGAGGAAGAAGTAATCGTCGCCCACCTGCATCCCCTCGACCGTGCCGGCGCCGCGATAGTCGACCGCGCGGGCTGCTTCGGTGGCGATCTTGCCGATCCGCTCGCGCATCTCGGCGTCGACGTGCGGGCCCGGCGCCTCCTCGATCAGCTTCTGGTGGCGGCGCTGGATCGAGCAGTCGCGCTCGCCGAGGTGGATCACGTTGCCGTGCGCGTCGGCGAGCACCTGGACCTCGACGTGGCGCGGGTCCTCGAGATAGCGCTCGAGGTAGACGCGATCGTCGGAGAAGAACTTCTCCCCCTCGCGCGCCGCGCCCTCGAACGCCTCCTCCAGGTCGTCTGCGGTCTGCGCGACCCGGAAGCCCTTGCCGCCACCGCCGCCCGCCGCCTTGGCGGCCACCGGGTAGCCGATCTCCTCGGCCGCCTTGCGCGCCGCGTCGACGTCGGGAGAGGGCTCGGTCGATCCGGGGACGATCGGCACCCCGGCCTCCTGCATGATCTCCCGCGCGCGAGTCTTCGAGCCCATCGCCTCGATCGCCGAGGCGGGCGGCCCGATGAAGACGATCCCCGCCTCGTCGAGCGCCGTCGCGAAGGCCGCGTTCTCGGCCAGGAAGCCGTAGCCCGGATGCACCGCCGCGGCGCCCGCCTTCCGCGCCACCTCGATGATCCGCTCGATCGAGAGGTAGCTCTCGGCGGGGACCGCCGGGCCGAGGAGGAAGGCCTCGTCGGCCTCGCGCACGTGCGGGGTCTCGCGGTCGGCCTCGGAATAGACCCCGACCGAGGGGATCCCCATCTCCTTCAGCGCCCGCATAACCCGGATCGCGATCTCACCCCGGTTCGCGACCAGGACCTTCTCGAACATGGCGCGCGGGAGGTTATCCGGGTGCGTGCGCGACGCGAATCAACGTAACCTTGACATAATTCGGTGTTACATCGGGTAGAGACACGGTAGGGCGCGACGGTCATCGCGCCCACTCCCGAAACGACGAAGGAGCCCGAGATGAACACGGTCGATACCGCCCCCGCCGGGGGCGCAGAGATTGGGCAGGTGATCGGCGCCAGCGCCGCCGCGATGATCGCCACCGCCGTGCTCCTCTACCTCGGCTGGGCGCACCGCACCGGTCGAACCAAGGTGCTTCGCCGGCTCGCCGGCCTCGCGGCGCGCGACACCGGGTTCGCGCCCTGGGCCGCCCTGCCGTCGCTGATCGCCGCCGGCTCGCTGCTGATCGCGCTGCTCGGCATGTACTGGGACATCTCCCTGCACATCGACGACGGCCGCGACGCCGGGCCGCTTGCCAACCCCGCCCACTACCTGATCCTCGTCGGCCTCTTCGGCATCTTCAGCGCCGGCTTCCTCGCGATCGTCCTCCCGGAGGGCAAGCCGAGCGAGCGCGCGGTGCGGATCTCAGGCGACTGGTACGCGCCGCTCGGCGGGATCGCGATGCTCGCCGCCTCGGCCTTCGCCCTGATCGGCTTCCCGCTCGACGACGTCTGGCACCGGATCTTCGGCCAGGACGTGACCCTCTGGGGCCCGACCCACCTGATGCTGATCGGCGGCGCGGGCCTGACCCTGATCGGGAGCTCGATCCTGATCATCGAGGGTCGCGGCGACCAGGCCGACCGCGCCGAGACGGGCCGGCTGACCGCGTTCGCCGACCGGGTGGTCGCGACGATCGCCCGCTACCGGCGCTCGTTCGCGGTCGGCGGCCTGCTGATCGGCCTCTCCACCTTCCAGGCGGAGTTCGACTTCGGCGTGCCCCAGTTCCAGCTCGTGCTCGAGCCGATCATGCTCGCGTTCGCCGCCGGGGTGGCGCTGGTCGCGGCGCGGATCTGGATTGGCCCCGGCGGTGCGCTCGGCGCCGCGATCTTCTTCGTCGCCGTGCGCGGCGCGATCGCGCTGATCGTCGGCCCGGTCCTGGGCGAGACGACCCCCCACCTGCCGCTCTACCTCGTCGAGGCGCTCTGCGTCGAGGGCGCGGCGCTGGTCGTCGCGCCACGCCGCGGCTACTCGTTCGGCGTCCTCGCGGGCGGCCTGATCGGGACCGTCGGCTTCTTCGCCGAGTACGCCTGGTCGCACGTCTGGATGCCAGTCGCCTGGCCCTCGAGCCTGATCGGCGAGGCGATCCTGCCGGCCGTGGTCACCGCGATCGCCGGCGGCGTCCTCGGTGCCTATCTCGGCGGCTCGTTCGCCGCCGCTGGCTCGCGCCGCGAGCGCTTCACCGCCCCGCCGGTCGTCCCGGCGGCACTGGCAACGCTCGCGATCGTCGCCGTCGTCGGCCTCAACGTCGGCGACCAGACCCCGAGCGGCTGGAACGCGCGGGTGACCCTCGACGACGTGCGCTCGGGCCCGGAGCGCACCGTGGACGCGACCGTGCGCCTCGACCCGGCCTCGGTCGGCGACGACGCCTACTGGCTGCAGGCGATCGCCTGGCAGGGCGGCGGCCTGGTCGTCGACCCGCTCGAGCGGGCCGGTCCCGGCGTCTATCAGACCACCGAGCCGATCCCGGTTCACGGGACGTGGAAGACGCTGATCCGTCTCCAGCGCGACAACTACGTGGCCGGCGTTCCGATCTACCTGCCCGAGGACTCGGCGATCCCGGCCCCCGGGGTGAGCGCCTCGGCGAGCTTCGAGCGCCCGTTCGTCGACGAGACCGAGATCCTCCAGCGCGAGCTGAAGTCCGGCGTCCCCGGCTACCTGGCGGGCATCGCGTACTCGATCGTCGCCGCGATCGTGCTCGCGCTGCTGCTGCTGCTCGGCTGGGTGCTGAACCGGATCGCCCGGCCCGAGGGAGGCGGCGACCGCCGCGACCCGGCGGCCGCCCGGCCGCGCTCGACCGCGCGGGAGGCGACCGCATGAGCATCCCCCTCGCCCACGCCGGCCACTGGCTGATGAGCATCGGCTTCGCAGGCGCGCCGCTGACCGTGATCGGCGGCGTCGTCCTGCTGGCGCTGCGCGAGCGCCGCCGCGGCGGCCGCGACCCGAGCCCGGGCTAGCGTCTGCGATCCCCGGGCGTGAGCCCGGCCGCAGCCCCTGATGCGTGGTGTCCGGACCCGTGGCGCGGTGCGCGGCGCCGGCCGGATTGGCAGTGAAGGGGGTGGACCGGTGCGCCCTGCGTGACGTTTCTGGTGGGTGTTGCGCGCTCTGGTCGCTCGGCCTGGCGTTCTGTGGCAATCCGGTTCCGACAGTCGGAACTCGATTGCCACGGTCCGATCCGAAGGCCCCCCGCGCCAGCCCCACGCCAACATCCTGCACCGCCGGCGTCACACCCAGCGCGAGATCAGCCACATCGGCCGGCCCCCCCACCCACTCCTCCCCTTACTGCCAAGCAACGGCCGGCGTCGCGCCAAACGCCGGGGCGGTCACGCCGACGGCCGGCGTCGGACGGCGTGCTCGCGCTACCCGTCGCCGAGCGCCCGCCTGCTCGCCCAGCCCTGGTAGCGGGCGCGGCGGCGTGCGACCGCGAGGTCTTCGGGCGGCAGGCTCGGATGGATCGTCTTCGAGCGGGCGTGGGGGCCGTCGTAGTGCTTGATCACGTACGCCCGCAGCGTCGCCCGGTGCGCATGGCAGGCGTAGAGGTTGCGGCCGTAGGGGCCGCGCCCGTGCCAGATCAGCCACCCGGCCGGGCCGCAGTCGACGTACTGGCCGAACCGGTAGTGCAGGAGCTGGCGCTCGATGCTGATCTGGGTCAGCTGATCGGGCTCGGCCCGGCAGAACTCGCACCTGAAGATCAGGCGACAAGGCACGGGGCCACCCTAGCGCGGGAGCCGTCGTAGATTGTCGGCGTGCTGCCCGGGGTCGCCAAGCCGAGCCGGTTCCGGCCCCGCTTCCACTACGAGCTCCTCGTCTGCGGCCTCAGCGGCCACGCGCTCGTCGGCCTCGACGCCGCCGAGCTGCGCCCGCAGGACGCGCCGTTCGCCCGCGAGATGGACGGCGCGCGCTGGCATCGCTGCCTGCGCTGCGACAGCTGGCTGCCGTTCGCCCACCCGGCCAGCCCCGCGACCCGCCACCCCCCGGCGCGGGAGGAGATCGAGCTGCCGCTGCGAGGCAAGCCGCTGCGCGACAAGATCGTCCTGCGGGCGATCGCGGTCGACCGCGCGCTGCACTTCCTGATCCTCGCGGCGCTCGCGCTCGGCGTCTTCCTGGTCGCCGGGCACGAGGTCGACCTGCGCGACAAGTTCTACGCGGTGCTCGGCGCCCTGCACGGCGGCCTCGGCGGGCCGACCGACGACTCCGGCGGCGGCTTCGTCGGTGAGATCGACGACTTCCTCAACCTGCCCGCGGACAAGTTGAAGCTGATCGGCGCCGCGCTCGGCGCCTACGCGCTGCTGCAGGCGACCGAGGGGGTCGGGCTGTGGTTGCAGAGGCGCTGGGCCGAGTACCTCGCCGTGCTCTCGACGTCGGCGTTCCTGCCGATCGAGATCTACGAGCTCGTCGACCGCGTCACCGTGCTCAAGGTCACGGCGCTGATCGTCAACATCGCGATCCTCGTCTACCTGCTGTTCGCCAAGCGCCTGTTCGGGCTCCGCGGCGGCGCGGCAGCCGACGAGGCGCTGCGCGAGCGCGACCTCGGTTGGGAGGCCCTGGCCGAGAACGCGCCAGAGGCGACGGTGCGCGCCTGAGCGATCAGCCGCCGCCGGGCCAGGCTGCGGCGATCTCGGCCACGTGGCGGTCGTCGGTGCCGCAGCAGCCGCCGAGCACATTGATCCGCGGCAGCCGCTCGCCCAGCGCCGCGTAGCGGGCGCCGAGGTCGGCCGGATCGCCGTCGTCGAGCTCCGGCGCCTCGTCGAGCTCGGCGTGGCTCATGGTCGAGGCGTTCGCCCGCAGGCCACGGATCCGCTCGGTCCAGGGCTCGCCCGGCGCGAGCACCGCGTCGAAGTGGGTCGGGTGAGCGCAGTTGAGCATCACGTAGTCGGCCGCCCGGCCGGTGCGCTCGTCGAGCTCGGCGATCGCCTCGCCCAGCTCCTGGCCGCTGGGTAGGCGGCCGTCGGTCTCGAGCGTGAACGAGATCGCGACCGGCATCCCGGCGGCCGCCGCGGCCTCGGTGATCCCGATCGCCTCATCGACGTAGGTCATCGTGATCGCCGTGACCATCTCGGCCTCGGTCTCGGCGAAGATCTCGATCTGGCTCGAGTGGTAGTCGCGCGCGGCCTCGGCGGAGAGGATCTCGTCCGGGTCGTAGCCGTCGCCCTGGGGCCCGACGCAGCCGCTGATCACCACCGGCCGCGGGCCGCCGTGCGACTCGCGCAGCTCCTCCATCAGCGAGATCGCCTTGCGGTTGAGCCGCGCGAGCTGGTCCTTCGAGTACCCGAGCTCGGCCGCCCAACGGGGGCTCGCGCGCCAGGTGGGGCTCTCGAGCACGAAGCCGGCGTCGTGGGCGCGGGCCAGGGCCAGGTAGGGCTGGTAGTAACGGCGCAGCGCCGCGGTCCCGCGCTCGTCGTCGAGCAGGGTGAAGGCGGCGAAGGCCGGCAGGTCGAAGCCCTGGCGGAAGATCAGCGTCGTCTCGAGCCCACCGTCGGTGAGGAACAGCCCTCCGTCGAGCTGCGGCAGATGATCGCGAGCTGCCATCGGCGCGTCGCCGACAGCCTATTCGCTCGCCCGATCGGCTCGACGAAGCCACCGCGCGGCTACTGTTGGCCGCCATGAGTCTCGCCCCGAGCGACGGGCGCGCCCACGAGCCGCCGCCGGTGCTCGAGCTCGCCGACGCGGTCGAGCGGCTGAGCGCCGACGGCCAGTCGGTGGCCTTGGAGGGCTTCACGCATCTGATCCCGTTCGCGGCCGCGCACGAGCTGATCCGTCGCGGGCGCCGCGACCTGACCCTGATCCGGATGACCCCCGACGTCGTCTACGACCAGCTGATCGGGGTGGGCATGGTCTCGGAGCTGGTCTTCTCCTACGGCGGCAATCCCGGGGTCGGCTCCCTGCACCGGTTCCGCGACGCGGTCGAGAACGGGTGGCCGCGGCCCCTGCGGACGATCGAGCACTCGCACGCCGGGATGGCGAACGCCTATGTGGCGGGCGCCTCGCGACTTCCGTTCGGCGTGTTGCGCGGCTATCGCGGCACCGACCTGGCCGAGACCAACGACGACGTCGCCACCATCGCCTGCCCGTTCACCGGCGAGGAGCTGAGCGCGGTGCGGGCCCTGTGCCCGGATCTCACGGTGATCCACGCGCAGCAGGCCGACCGACGGGGCAACGTCATGCTCTGGGGCCTCGTCGGGGTGCAAAAGGAGGCGGCGCTGGCGGCCGAGCGGGTCCTGGTCACGGTCGAGGAGCTGGTCGACGCGCTCGAGCCGCGCCCCAACGCGATCGTGCTCCCCGCCTGGACGGTGAGCGCGATCAGCGTCGTCCCGGGTGGCGCCCACCCCTCCTACGCGGCCGGCTACTCGACCCGCGACAACGACTTCTACCTCGCGTGGGACGAGATCTCGCGCGATCGCGACCGCTTTACCGCCTGGATCGACGAGGAGGTGCGCGGTGTCTGAGCCCGAGGCGAAGCCGGAGGAGGTGATGACGATCAACGCCGCCCGCGGCCTTCGCGACGGCGAGGTCTGCCTGGTCGGCGTCGGGCCGCCGAACGCGGCCGTCAACCTCGCGCGCCGGCTGCACGCCCCCAACTGCGTGCTCGTCTACGAGTCCGGCGCGATCGGCTCCAAGCCGGTCCGCCTGCCGCTCTCGATCGGCGACGACGACCTCGCCGAGACCGCCGACGCGATCGTCTCGGTGCCCGAGATGTTCAACTACTGGATCGGGGGCGGGAGGATCGACGTCGGCTTCCTCGGCGCCGCTCAGATCGACAGCCGCGGGCAGATCAACACCACGGTGATCGGCGACTACGCGGCGCCGAAGGTGCGCCTGCCGGGCGCCGGCGGCGCGCCCGAGATCGCGACCGCCGCCGGGCGGGTGATCGCGCTCCTGCCCCAGGCGCAGCGCTCGTTCGTGGCCGAGCTCGACTTCACCACGTCGACCAGCGGCGAGCCCGGCGCGGATCGGCGACCGATGGAGGTGATCACCGATCTCGGCGTCCTCGAGCGCGATCCCGACGACGGCGAGCTGGTGCTCACCGCGCTGCACGGCGAGACGACGCTCGACGAGGCGCGCAAGGCGACCGGCTGGCCGCTGCGGGCGGTCGACGAGCCGCGGCGCACCCCGCCCCCGAGCGCCGAGGAGCTGCGCACCCTGCGCGAGCTCCGTGCCCGCTGACGCCCCGGCCACGGCTCGAACCGCCGTGGGCGAGCGCCAGCGCCAGGCTCACCCCACGACGGAGCTGACCGCCGACCGAGCCCCCATCCCGATGACCTCGTCGCGCCCGGGACCGACGCCGACGAGGCGGATCGGCACCCCGGTGTAGTCGGAGATCGCGGTGAGGTAGTCGCGCGCCTGGGCCGGCAGGTCGGCCTCGCTGCGACAGCGGGTGATGTCGCCCTCCCAGCCCGGCAGCTCCTCGTACTCGGGCGCCGCCGAGTGGAGGATCGACTGGTGGTAGGGGAAGTCCTCGAAGACCGCGCCCTCGGTGCCCCGGTAGCGGACCGCGACCCGCAGCGGGTCGAGCCCCGAGAGCACGTCCAGCTTGGTGATCGCGAGCGACGAGAGCCGGTTGAGCCGGGTCGCGTAGCGCAGGGCGACGATGTCGAGCCAGCCGCAGCGCCGCTCGCGGCCGGTGGTGGTGCCGAACTCGTGCCCGCGATCGCGCATGTGGGCGGCGACCTCGTCGTTGAGCTCGGTCGGGAACGGCCCCGCCCCGACCCTCGTCGTATAGGCCTTGCACACGCCCCACACCTCGTCGATGTCGGTCGGGCCGACGCCGGCGCCGACGCAGGCCGCGCCGGCGACCGGGTTCGAGGAGGTGACGAAGGGATAGGTGCCGTGGTCGAGGTCGAGCATCGCCGCCTGGGCACCCTCGAAGAGCACCGTGCGGTCGGCGTCGAGCGCCTCCCAGCAGAGCCTCGAGGTATCGGCGATGTGCGGCTCGAGCCGGTGGCCGTAGCGCAGGTACTCCTCGGTCATCGTGTGCAGGTCGAGCTTCGGATCGCGCGCGAACGGCCGCAGGAGCTGCTTCTTCGGCTCCAGCGCCGCGGCGATCTTCTTCCGCAGGATCTTCGGGTCGAGGAGGTCCTGGACCCGTATCCCCAGCCGCGCCGACTTGTCCGCGTAGCAGGGGCCGATGCCGCGCTTGGTGGTCCCGATCTCGAGCTTGCCGAGCTTCGCCTCGCCAGCGTTGTCGAGCATCACGTGGTACGGCATGATCAGGTGCGCGTTGGCCGAGACCCGCAGCCCGCCGACGCCGATCCCGCGCCGGCGCAGCCCCTCGAGCTCGGAGGTCAGGACCGCCGGGTCGATCACCACCCCGTTGCCGATCACGCAGGTCTTGCCCGGGTGCAGGATCCCGGACGGGATCAGGTGGAACTTGAACGTCTCGCCGTCGCGGACGATCGTGTGGCCGGCGTTGTTGCCGCCCTGGAAGCGGACGACGAGCTCGGCGCGGTCGGCGAGCAGGTCGACGACCTTGCCCTTGCCCTCGTCGCCCCACTGGGTCCCGATGATCACGATTCCCGGCATAGCCGGATTGATTATGGCGTCAGGCCGCGTAGCGCCGGTTCGCCCCGTACATATGCACCGCCGTGCACATCTCCGCGAGCCGCGAGACGGTCCGCAGGCCGATCTGCTCCTCGAGGTCGTCCACGGGCATGTTCGTGGTCACGATCATCGACCGGTTCATCGCGTAGCGCTCGTCGACGATCGCGTAGAGCTGCTCGAGGACCCAGTCGCTCTTCTTCTCGGCCCCGAGGTCGTCGATGTGGAGCAGGTCCACGGAGGTCAGCCGGCGGAAGAACTCCAGGTAGGAGAGCTCACCCGCGTCGCCGTCGTAGGTGCGGCGGATCCTCGCCAGCAGCCGGGGCAACGAGTAGATCGCGACCGAGTGTCCCGCCTCGATCGCCTGCTTGGAGACGAGCATCGCGAGCGTCGTCTTGCCGGTGCCCACGTCGCCCTCGAGCCAGAGCCCGCGGCCGTCGGCGATCTTCGACTCGAGGTCGTCGATGAACTCGAGCACCGCCGTGACCGCGAGCCGGCGCTGAGGGTCGCGGGCCATATCGGAGACCGGCGGCCGGTCGAGGCCCACCCCCTGGTACTTGGTCGGCAGCACGGTGCGCACCCCGCGGGTGCGGGCCTGGGCAACGCGGCGCTCGCGACAGTCGCAGGCACGGGCGAGATCGTCGTCGACGATCCAGCCACTGCCGTCGCAGGCGCCGAGCGGGCAGCTGCGCGGCAGCTCCTGCACCTTGGCGCTAGACATCGGCATCCGCGGCGTCGACCAGCGGCGGCCCGTCGCCGGTGAACTGCGCCAGATCGCGGTCGGCGCGCGAGATGCTGCTGAACGACGCGTACTTCTCCAGGAAGGCGAGCTGCACGGTGTCGATCGGGCCGTTGCGGTTCTTGCGCACGATCAGCTCGGCGACGCCCTCGAGCTTCGCCCGCTCGGCCTCGTCGACGTCGTCGTCGCCGAAGTTCTTGTAGTAGTCCTCGCGGTAGATGAAGGCGACCAGGTCGGCGTCCTGCTCGAGGTTCCCGGACTCGCGCAGGTCGGAGAGGATCGGCCGCTTGTCGCGCCCGGTGCGCTGCTCAGGCGCCCGCGAGAGCTGGCTCAGGGCGATCACCGGGACCTTGAGCTCGCGGGCGAGCAGCTTCAGCCCGCGGCTCATCTGGCCGACCTGCTCGACCCGGTTCGCGCGCGTGTCCTCGGCCCGCATGAGCTGGATGTAGTCGATGATGATCAGCGCCAGGCCGCCCTTGCCGGCCGTGTGCTCCTGGGCGTGCAGCCGACGCGCCTTCGCCCGCAGGTCGAGGCTCGTGAGATCCGCGGACTCGTCGATCCACAGCGGGCTGTCCTCGAGCTCGTTGCAGACCTGGAGCACCTTCGACCAGTCGCGATCGGTGACCTGGCCCTTGCGGAGCTTGTCGCTCGAGATCCGGGACCGCTTGGCGATCAGCCGCTGGGCCAGCTCGGAATCCGACATCTCGAGCGAGAAGAAGGCGACGGGGCGTTTCTCCTTGACCGCCACGTGCTCGGCGATGTTCGCGACCAGGCCGGACTTGCCCATGCCCGGGCGGGCGGCGAGGATGATGAGGTTGCCGGGCTGAAAGCCGCCCGTGATCCGGTCGAGGTCGGCGAATCCCGACGGCGTGCCGGTGACCTCCGCGGTCCCGTTGGCGAGCTCCTCGAGCCGATCGACCTCGCGCGAGAGGATCTCCTTGAGCACGTGGAAGTCTTCGGCCTGCTCCTCGTGGGCGACGTTGAACAGCAGCTTCTCGGCCCGCTCGGCGAGCTGCTGGGGCTCACCCTCGTGCTCGTGGACCGACCTCTGGATCGTCTGCGACGCCGTCAGCAGCCGGCGCAGGAGCGAGTTCTGCTGCACGATCCGCGCGTAGTGGCGGGCGTTGCCCGGCACCGGCACGGTCGAGGCGAGGTTGGAGACCCCCTCCCGCCCGCCGGCCTCCTCGAGCTCCCCCTGCTGGGCGAGCAGCTCGGAGACGGTGAGCGCGTCGACCGGCTCGCTGCGCTCGTACAGGCGCCTGATCGCGCGGAAGACGATCCGGTGGCGCTCGCGGTAGAAGTCCTCCTCGGTCAGCCGGACGTCGAGGATCACCGGGTTCATCGCCGACTCGGAGACCATCAGCGCCCCGAGCACCGACGCCTCGGCCTCGAGGTTCTGCGGCGGGACGTGGGCGGTCGCGGCTTCCATTCGTGTCTGGTTTAGAGGGCCTCGCGGCGGCAAAATCGCCCCGCGGACTGCCCGCCCCCACCAAACCACACGCCGCGGCGCGGCGCGGCGGTGTTCCCGCTAACTACGGACGATCTGGTACGCGCGGCGGATGGGAACGCGTTCGGCGGCTCGCCGCCGAACGGGGCTACTTCGCCTCGGCGACGATCGTCTTCACGGCGGCGGTCGCGCCACCGGCGAGCTCGACCTCGACCATGTACGTGCCGATCTCGCGGATCGGCTCATCGAGGCGGATCTTCTTGCGCTCGATCTTGAGGCCGCGGGCGTCGGCAATCGCGTCGGCGATCTCGGCGCTGGTGACCGAGCCGTAGAGCTTGCCGTCCTCGCCCGCGCGGTGCTGGATCGTCAGCACCGTCTTGGCAAGCAGCGCTGCCGTCTGCTCGGCGCGGTCGGCGGCCTCCTGGGCGGCCCGCTCGGCGGCCTCGCGGCGCCGCTGCGCCTCCTCCAGCGAGCGCTGGGTGGCCGGCAGGGCAAGCTTGCGGGGCTGCAGGTAGTTGCGCAGGTAGCCGGGCGAGACGTCGACCGCGTCGCCGGCCTCGCCGAGGTCAGCGACGTCCTTGAGCAGGATCGCCTGAGCCATCGGCCTGGCCTACCGCTCGCCGACGTACGGGAGCAGTGCCAGCTCGCGCGCCCGGCGAATCGCCAGGCCGAGCTGCTGCTGGTGGCGGCGCGAGAGGCCCGTGACGCGGCGAGAGCGCACCTTGCCGCGGTCGGAGATGAACCGCCGCAGCGTCGCCAGATCCTTGTAGTCGATGTTCTCGACGTTGATCCGGGTGTATTTGCGCGGCCGGTAGCGGTCGCTGAAGCGACCGCCGCGGCGCGGGCCGCGACTCGCCTGCTGTGGCTGGGCACGCTGCTTGCGGGCCATCAGCCGCGAACCTGGTTATCGAAAGAGCTGGTCATCTCGCGCAAACGCGCCGCCTCCGGGCGACGCGAATGCGGAATTCTAGCTATCCACGCTTCAGAGGAGCGAGAGCCAAGGGGGGCAAGGAAGCAGGGAGCGTGGCGTGCTCCGCACGCGAGCGACCATGACGCCGCCCCGCGCCGGCTATCGCCCCTCTGAATCAGAAGGGGATGTCGTCGTCGGATGCCCCGACCGCCGCCGGCTCCGGGCTGTCGAAGTCGGAGGTGTCGGCCGGGACGTCGGACTGGGCGTTGTAGCGATTGCCCGCCTGGGCCTCGCCGCCGCCGCCCCCGCTGTCGCGGCTGCCGAGGAACTGAACCGAGTTGGCGATGATCGAGACGGCCTGGCGCTTGCCCGAGCCATCCTTTGCCTCCCACTCGCGCCAGTCGAGGCGGCCCTCGACCGCCACCGGGCGGCCCTTGGAGAGGTAGGTCGAGCAGTTCTCGCCCTGGGCGCCGAAGACGGTGACGTCGAAGTAGTTGGGCTTGTCGACCCACTCGCCGCTCCCGTCCTTGCGCCGCGAGTTGACCGCCACCCTCATGTCGCACACGGGCATGCCGCTGCCGGTGCTGCGCAGCTCCGGGTCACGGGTCAGGTTGCCGGTGATCACGACCACGTTCATGTTGCTTGCCGCCACTTGAATCAGCCCTCTCTCGAGATTCGTTTGATCGCCTTGCAGTCTAAGACCGCGCTCGGCGCGTTCTCGCCCCCCGGGAGCCGCAAACGACGCAAGCTGCGGGGTTTAGCTGGAGGGCTCGGAAGGGGCAGGCTCGCCGCTGCCCTCAACGGGCGGCGCTTCGCCGGCGGGCGCCGGCGGGGGAGTCTCGGCCGGCGCCGGAGGCGGAGTCTCGGCGGGCGCCGGAGCGCTCGCGGGCCCGGCGGGCGGGGCGGCTGCGGGCGCCGCGGGCGCAGGTGGCGGAGCCGCGGCAGGGGGCGGGGCGGCGGCTGGCGCGGCGGGTGCGGGGGCTGGGGCGGCGGCGGGCACATCGGACCCGCGGTCGTCCCAATCGTCGCGCCCGCGACCGCCGGGGCCGCGACGGCCGCCGGGACCGCGTCCCGAGCCGGAGCTGGCGAGGGAGACCGGGGGTGGCGGCTCGATCACCGGTGACCGCGGATCGACCTTGAAGATCCGGAAGCGCATCACGCCGTCGGTGATCTTGAGGCTGTGGTCGAGGTCGTCGAGCACGGCCGAGGGGGCCTCGAAGCGGAAGAAGCGGTAATCGGCCTCGGTGCGCTGGGCGATCTCGTAGGCGAGCTTGCGCAGACCCCAGGCCTTCTCGGCCTTGAGGCTGCCGCTGGACTCGATCCGCCCACGGGCGTCCTGCGCGATCGTGTCGCGGCGCTCGTCCGGGGCCTCCGGGTCGAGCATCAGCACGAGTTCGTATTCGGGGATCGCGGTTGCCAAAGCGGCGGACGACTATAGCGGGGGGCATCCGGCATCGCCGTGGGCTTGTAGGCGGCGATGGACCGGACTCGAATCCGCTGGAGGAACGTCGGCCGGCTCGCCGGAGGACTGGGAGCCGGCGCGCTGCTGCTCGTCGTGGTCCCCGCCCTGCTCGAGCCCGCGGACCCCGCCCCGCTGCCCGCGGACGTCGGCCTCGACCCGGCCCCGGCGTCCGGCTACGCCGATCTGGCGGTGGCTCGGCGCGAGGGCCGCCCCGCTCGCAGGCGCCCCGAGCGGCCGGCGGCTGCCGACGGGCCCGATTCGCGCGCCCGGCCGCCGGCGGGCCCGCGCCCCGACCCCCGGCGTGCGCGGCGGGACCGGCACTCGATCCCGTCCCCGGCGGGTGATGCCCCGGAGGGCGCCGCGGCCGCGGCGCCCGGCACGGTCCCCCCGGCGCCGGCACCGGCTCCAACCGCTCCCCCGGCGCCGCCACCGGTCGCAACACCGCCCCCGCCGGCCGCAACCGCTCCGCCGAGCCCGGCGCCGACATCGCCTCCCGAGCCGGCCGGAGACCGCGACGAGCACGAGCCTCCGCCTCCGCCCTCACCGAGCGCGTTCGGCTTTGAGCGCTGAGAGGAGCACGTGCGCGACCACGACCACACGGCTCACGCGACCGGTGCCCAGCGTCACCCGCGCGCGCGGGCGATCGTCCTCGCCCTGATCATCGCCACGGTGGCGGCGCTCGCCGGGGCCGAGCGGGCGGACGCCGGCAACTACGTCGTCACGCAGTGCAGCTCGGTGACCCCTTTCGTCCAGGCGAGCTGGGAGGCCAGCTCCGACCACTACCGCGGCCGGGCGCTCTGCGGCACCGACTCCGGCCTGCAGGTCTTCCACGATGCGGCGGAGTCCGGGCTCTGGCACTTCGGAGCGTGGGTCTGGCGCGCGCCGGCGGGGACGGTGTTCACCGACGTGCAGGCGAACGCGAGCCTCACCAGCCAGGCCGGCCATCACGGCGAGCTCGTTGCGGTGCCCCCGAGCGGGGAGCTGGTCGGCTTCGGCTCCGAGCACAACGACTTCCGCGTGCATTCGATCCACGGCGAGTTCGGTCAGTTCCAAGCCTGGTTGCGCTGCGTGGCACCCGGGGCGGGCCGTCCCTGCGGGCGGGCCGGCGGCGACGGCGCCCACGCCTACGTGCGCGGCGTCTACCTGCGCACGGCCGACCGGGTCGCGCCGCGGCTGCTCGTGACCGGGGGCTCGCTGCTCGAGCCCGGGGTCGTGCGGGGGATCCGCGGCCTGACCTTCGTCGCCGGCGACGTCGGCAGCGGGATCCGCAAGGTCTACGTCGAGGGCAACGGGACGGTGCTGGTCACCGACATCCGCAACTGCGCCGTCGCCGCCGGCTTCGCCACCGCGCTCAGCCCGTGTCCCGCGGCGACCGCCGAATCGGCCGCGGTGCCGACCGCCGCCGGCGCCTTCGTCACCGGGCCCGCGAACACGGTCACCGCCTGCGTCGAGGACCTCGCCCTCGACGGCGCCCCGAACCGCGCCTGCGAGCAGCGGCGGGTCTGGGTCGACAACGCCTGCCCTGCCTCCGCCGTCGGCGGCGGCACCGCGATCCGCGCCGGATTCGACGGCGGCGACGCCGAGAGCGCCTCGACCGCGTCCGATCGGCCCGCAACCGTCCGCGGCCGCGTTGACGGCGCCGGCGAGGGCGCGACCGTCTGCGCGCTCACCCGGGTGCTGATCGACGGCCGGCCGATCGTGGTCGGCGCGACCGCGACCACCCGCGCCGACGGCGCCTACGCGATCGAGCTCCCGTCCGGACCGAGCCGCGAGGTCTACGTCCACTATGTCGTCGGCGATCGGGTCCTCGCCCGCCACGGCCTCGTGCTGCGCTCGACGGCCCGCCCGTCGCTCGACGTGCGGCCCAATCACGGCGTTCGCAACCACGACCGCCTCCACTTCTCGGGCACCCTCCCGGGCCCGGCCTGCTTCGACCGCGTGGTCAAGGTCCAGGCGCGCCTGGGAAAGCGCCGCTGGCAGGTGTTCCGCACCGACCGCGCCGACGAGTCCTGCCGCTTCACCGCCCGCTACAAGCTCCGCGCCACCCGTCACGCCCGCCGCTACCGTTTCCGGGCGCTCGTCCCCCAGGCGGCCGGCTACCCGTACGAGCGCGGTCACTCGAGGACGGCGAAGGTGAAGGTGCGACGGCATCGCCACCGGCACCGACACCGATGAGCGCCTGGGGCTCGCGCCTGGGCGCCTACCCCTCGCCGTCCCGCTTCGCCTGGATGTCCGCGAGCTGCTCGGCGATCCATCGCTCGGGGTCGCGGTCGCGGACGATGTCGCGCAGGCGGTCGGCGCGCAGGCGGCGCTCCTCGGCGCTCATCGTCAGCGCCCGGTAGATCGTGTTCGCCTGCTCCTGGATGTCGAACGGGTTCACGGACAGGGTGCAGTCGCCGAGCTCCTCGTGGGAGCCGGTGTTCTCCGAGAGCATCACGACGCCGTCTCGGGTGTTGACCGCGGGCGCCTCCTTGGCGACCAGGTTCATGCCGTCGAAGATCGAGTTGACCATCAGCAGGTCGAAGTGCTTGTAGCGGGCGACGGCCTCGGGGAAGTTCTCGTAGATCCGCAGGTCGATCGGCATCCAGTCGGTGGTCCCGTGGCGGTGGTTGACGACCGCGACCAGCGCCTCGATCCGCTCCAGGTACTCGGCGTACTCGGGCACGTCCTGTCGCGAGGGCTGCAGATGGGCGATGAAGGTCACCCGCTCGCGAAACTCCGGGTGCTGGGAGAGGAATGTGTCGAACGCGGTGAAGCCGCGGAGCACGTTCTTCGAGAGGTCGGCCCGGTCGACGCGGATGATCAGGTGGTCGCGCCGGCGGCGCAGGAGCTCCTGCTCGTACTCGGCCACCTCCTCCGACGCCGCCGCCCGCTCGAGTCGCTTCGCGTCGATCCCCAGTGGATAGGCCCGGACCCAGGTCTCGCCTCCATCGCTGACCACGGCTCCGCGCTCGTAGTCGACGTCGACCTCGAGCAGTTCGCGGCAGCAGTGGAGGAAGTTGCGGCAGTACGCGGTGGTGTGGAAGCCGATGATGTCGTTGGCGAGCAGGCCGCGGTAGATCTCCTCGCGCCAGTGCGCGGGCACGATCCGCCAGCTGTCGGGCTGCGACCAGGGGATGTGGACGAAGTGCTGGAGGAAGGCGTTCGGCCGCTGCTCGCGGATGATCGCCGGAGCCGTGTACAGGTGGTAGTCGTGGAACATCACCAGCGGGTCGGGGACGTCGGCGATCGTCTCGAGCACCGCCTCGGCGATGTCGCGGTTGACGACCGTGTAGCCCTCGTCCCACGCGTCGGCCTCCTCCTGGCGGATGTCGGGGGCGTTCGAGAGGTCCCAGAGGTAGTGCTGGATGAACCAGAGAATCGGGTTCGCAATCACGTTGTAGAAGCGGTCGTAGGCGACGGGGTCGGACTCGACCATGAGCACGTCGTAGGAGACGTCGTCGATCGTCACCTCGACCGGCTCGCCCTCGGCCTCGCGGGCGACGGCGACGTCCTCGTCGGTCATCGCCGACGCGACCCAGAGCGCGTCACGGCGCGCGACCAGCCCGGTGAGCGCGGTCACGAGGCCGCCGCCGCCGCGGCCGACCTGCCGCTCGCCCTCCGGGTCGCGCTTGAACTCGGCCGGGCCGCGGTTGGAGACGATCACCAGCCGCTGCTCGCTCATCTGCCTAAGCCTAAGTGTCGAGCTCGGTGAACAGGTCGAGCCAGTCGCGCAGCAGGCGCGGGGTGAGGAAGTGCTCGCGGGCGTGCTCCTTGCCGGCCCGCCCGAGGCGCTTCGCCAGCTCGGGGTCCTCGAGGATCTCGATCGACCGCTGGGCCGCCCCCTCGGGCGAGTCGACCAGGTAACCGGAGACGCCGTCGTCGATCTGCAGCGGGATCCCGCCCACGTCGCCGCCGATCATCGGCCGGCCCTTCCACTGCGCCTCGGTGACCGTGAGCCCGAATCCCTCGCGGATCGACTTCTGCATGCAGACGTCCGCCTGCGACTGGAAGGCGTTCACCTCGATCGCGCCGACGTTGTTGAGGTTGTTGAGGATCTTGATGTCCGGGTCGCCGTCGGCGTGGCGGAAGGTCTGGTGGAAGAAGTCCCAGCCCTCGGGGTCGTCGGTCGCCATCGAGCCCACCAGGGCCAGCTGCGCATCCGGCATGCTCTCGGTCACGATCCGGTAGGCGTCGATCACCCCGATCGGGTCCTTCCAGGGGTCGAAGCGCGAGACCTGGCAGATCAGCGGCCGGTCGGTGTCGATCCCGAACTGCTCGCAGACGAACGCCGCGTCCTCGGGCGAGAGCGCCATGTTCTTCGGCGACAGCGGGTCGATCGCGGGCGGGCAGATCTTCCGCACGCCGCCGGCGAGCCCCGCCGGCACGTACTGCTCGAGGTGCCAGACGCTGGCGTCGTAACCGGTGATGAGCGGCAGCATGCGCGCCAGGGTCTCGGGGTTGGGGGTCGAGAGGTCGATGTGGCAGCGCCAGATCCAGCGCCGGCCGCGCTCGCGCGCGTTCTGCATCAGCCCGGCCGGCTGCGGGTCGTGGACGATGATCGCGTCCCAGTCCCCCTCGAGGCTCTGGGCGTTCATCACGTTGTAGGCCTCGAAGACCTCCCATTGCTGATCGGAGATCGACTGCGGGTCTCCCTGGAGCGAGTTGTGCATCAGCTTGGTGACGTTGAAGAAGTCCTCCTGGCCGAGGATCACCTGCCAGTGCGCGTCGAGGCCGACGTCGCGCATCAGCGGCACCAGCGTGTAGAGGATCTCCGAGACCCCGCCGCCGAAGGCGGTCGCGCTCACGTGCAGAACCGACTTGCCGCGCAGGGGCTCGGCGAGCTCGCGGATGCGCTCGATCAGCCCGCGACCGGCGATGTGCGTGTAGTCGGCCAGCGACTTGTGACCCAGGGGTACCTCTTGAAGCACGACGCGGCAGGCTATAGAGCGCGGCTCGGGGGCGGTGCGGTTCGAATCGGGACCTAGGAGGTCGGACGCTCGCCGAGGGTGATCTCGAGCTGCTGATGCTCGCCGTCGCGGATCACGTCGAGGGTGACCTCGTCGCCGGGGTCGAGCAGGGAGACGATCCGCGGCAGGTCCGAGTTGTCCTCGAGCCGCTGCCCTTCGACGGCGGTGATCAGGTCACCGCCGGCTTCGACCTCCGCGCCCTGGAAGCGGATGCGATCGTCGCCCGCTTGCAGGCCGGCGTCATCGGCGGGGCTGTCGGGCTCGACCTTCGAGACCAGGGCGCCGGTGTCGGCGTCGATCCCGAGCCGGTCGGCGAGCTGCGGGTAGAGCGGCTGGGTGGTGACGCCGGCGTAGGCGTAGGCGACCTCGCCGTCGTCGCGCAGCTGATCGACCGAGCGCTCGGCGAGGTCGATCGGGACCGCGAAGCCGACGCCCTCGTTGCCGCCGGAGGAAGTCTGGATCTGCTGGTTGATGCCGACGACCTCGCCGTCGGCGTCGAGCAGCGGCCCGCCCGAGTTCCCCGGGTTGATCGAGGCGTCGGTCTGGATCGCACCGTCGATCCCGAAGTCGGTGAGCGAGTCGATCGAGCGATCCGTCGCCGAGACGATCCCGACCGAGAGGGACTGGTTCTGGCCGAACGGGCTGCCGATCGCGGCGACGGCGTCGCCGACCTCGACGTCGTTCTCGGAGCCGAGCGACAGCGGATGCATGTCGATCCCCTCCGGGTCGACCTTGAGCAGGGCGACGTCGGCGAACGGGTCGAAGCCGACCACGTCCGCCTCGACCTGGTTGCGGTCGGCGAACTGGACGTAGATCTCGTTCGCCTCGTGAAGCGGCCGGGTCGGCGTCCCGGTGCTCGAAGCGTCGGTGACCACGTGGGCGTTGGTGAGGATCTCGCCATCGTTCGAGATCACGAAGCCCGACCCCTGGCCGGCGCCGCCGCCTCCGCCGCCGAAGATCGACGGAGTGGGGCTGCCACCGAAGACCGAGATCACGGTGACCACGCCCGGCGAGGCGCTGCCGTAGATCGAGCGGGCGTCGAAGGCCCCGTCCTCGGCCTGGACCACGACCCGCTCCGAGCCCCCGGTGGTCGTCGTGGTCGTGGTCGTCGTCGCGGCGACCTCGGCATCCGAGGCGTCGTCCCCGCAGCCGGCGGCCGCGATCGCGCCGGCCGCGAGCAGCGCAGCGAGCAGCGCGCGCGGGCGCGCCCGGGCGCTCAACTGCCCACCGGCGAGGCTGCCGGAAGCCGGAGCTCGAACTCGGTCGACCCGCGCCGGCTGCGCAGCTCGAGCGAGCCGTGCATGCGGACTGCGAGCTCGCGGGCGATCGCCAGGCCGAGCCCGGAGCCGCTGACCTCGTCGCCGGTGTAGAAGCGCTCGAAGACCCGCTCACGCACGCGCGTATCGATTCCCGGGCCGTCGTCCGTGACGACGAGGCTCGCCGAGCCGTTCGCGGTGGTGGCGTCTGAGGATGTCTGGGTCCCTACCGTGATCGCCGTTCCCTCCGGCGTGTGAGTGAGCGCGTTGTCGATGAGGATACGCATGATCTGCGCGACCCTGTCCGGGTCGGCGATCGCGGCTGCCCCGGGGCCGTTGCCGATCGAGATCGAGGTCTCGTGCCGATCGGCGGTCGGCCCGAATTCGGTCACCACCCGCCGGGCGACCTCGGTGAGCTGAACGCGCTCGCGCCGCATCTCGATCGCGTCGGCGTCGAGCTTCGAGAGGTCGAGCAGATCGACGGTGAGCTTCGACAGCCGGTCGATCTGCTCGCGCATCGTGCGCACGAACTCGGCCCGGACCTCGGGGTCGGGGTCGTCCTCCTCGAGCAGCTCGACGAATCCCGAGAGCGACGAGATCGGGGTCCGCAGCTCGTGCGAGGCGTTGGCGATGAACTCCTTGCGAGCGCTGTCGAGCACCGCAAGCCGCTTCTGCATCTCGTTGAAGGTGATCGCGAGCTGGCCGACCTCGTCGCTGGAGTCGACCGGGATCGGGTTGGAGAAATCGCCGTCGGCGACCTTCTCCGCGGCGTCCTCGAGCCGCCGCAGCCGGCGCGAGTGCGCGCCGGCGACAAGCCATCCGGCGCCGAGCGCCGCCAGCAGCGCGATCGTTCCCGCGATCAGGATCTGCCGGCGAATCAACGAGACGTTGTCGTCGACGTCGGCGAGGTCGGCGGAGAAGACCGCGATCCAGCCCGGCTCGCCGCGATCGTAGAGCGCCAGCGCGGTCTCGCCGCGGCGCTCGCCCCCGACCCCCTCGACCGAGCTCGCGATCGGCCCGGCGGCGGCCGCGGCCGCGGCCGCGGGGTAGCTCGGGACGACCGCGGTCCGCTCGAGCTCGGAGTCCGCGATCACGAACGATGGCTCCGGCCCGCCGGTTCCCTCGCGGACGCCGAGCAGGGTGACGCGCGAGCCGGTCTGGTGGTCGATGTCCCGCAGCAGCGCCGCGATGCTCCCCCGCGAGACCCCGCCGGCCATCGCGTCCTCGAGCCGCGGGCCCTGTGCGGTGGCCACCTGCTCGAGCCGGCGCAGCTTCTCCGCCGTCAGGCTGGAGCGCAGCTGCGGGACCACGTAGAGGTAGATGAACCCGACCGCGGCCGCCGTGATCACGAAGATCAGCAGCGCGAGCCGGTTGCGGACCGAGTTCATCGGAATATCTCCACCGAGATCCTCCGGAATAACTCCACCGAGATCCTCCGCTTCGCGTCCGGTCGGAATAACTCCACCGAGATCCTCCGCTTCGCGTCCGGTCTCGGCGGGCCCAGGTTCATGCGTTACCTCTCCTAGGAGGCCTCACTCCGAGTCCCGGAAGCGGTAACCCACGCCTCTCACCGTGAACAGGTACTCGGGGCTGCGCGGGTCGCGCTCGAGCTTCTCCCGCAGGTGGCGGATGTGGACGTCGATCGTCCGCGGGTCGCGGTAGGCGGAGTCGCCCCAGACCTGCTCGAGCAGCATCTCTCGCGTCATCACCCGCCCGGGTGAGCCGGCGAGCGAGGCGAGCAGCTCGAACTCGACGTAGGTGAGCCGAGCCGGCTCGCCGTGCGCGCTCACCGCCCGGCGCTCGAAGTCGATCGAGATGTCGCCGGCGACGATCGGCTCGCCCCCCGGGCGCCCGCGCAGCATCTCCGAGCGCCGCAGCGCCGCCCGGACCCGGCTGCGGAACTCGCGGACCGAGAACGGCTTGGTGATGTAGTCGTCGGCGCCCATCTCGAGGCCGAGCACCTTGTCGGTCTCGTCGTCCTTGGCGGTGAGCATGATGATCGGCACCTGGCTGCGGCTGCGCAGCCGGCGACAGACCTCGATCCCGTCGACCTTGGGCAGCATGATGTCGAGGACGACGAGGTCGAACCGCCCCTCGGCGAAGCGGTCGAGCGCCTCGCGGCCGTCGAACGCCGCGACAACCTCGTAGCCATCCTTGCGCAGCGGGTAGGCGAGCATGGTCTGCACCGAGTGCTCGTCGTCGACCAGCAGGATGCGGGCCGACTCCTCGGCACCCGGTTCGCCGGGCCCGGCGACGCTAGCCGTCATGCACGGAAGCGTAAACACGGCCCACCGCCGCGCCTGGTCGGCAGTATGCAGAGCCCTTAGCCGCCGCCCCGCCCTTGATCGACTTCCGCCTCTACCGACTTGCCTTCGCGCCGGCGCTGCTGGCCGTGATCGCGCTCATGTTCTCGCTCGAGGGCGCCCCCGATCCGCTCGAGCCGGCGGGCCCGCCCGGGACCTTCGACGGCTCCGCGGCGGCGGCCGCGGCACGCCAGATCGCGACCACGATCCCCGATCGCGAGCCGGGGAGCGCGGGTGACTCCGCCGTCGCCGACCTGGTCGCCGACCGGTTCGCCGACATCGCCACCGGCGCCGTGAGCGAGCAGCGCTTCGATGCCTCCTACCGCGACGAGGACGTCGAGCTCCGCAACGTCGTGCTGACCCTTCCGGGCGAGGCCGGGAGGACGATCGTGATCGCGGCCGCCCGCGACTCCGCCGACCCGCCCGGCGCCGCGTCGAGCGCCGCCGCGACCGGGGTCCTGCTCGAGCTGGCCCACGCGCTCGGCGAGCGCCAGCACGCGAGCACCTACGTGCTCGCCTCGACCAGCGGCTCCGAGGCCGGCGCCGCCGGGATCCGCGAGCTGCTCGACGAGCTGCCCGCGCCGGACTCGGTCGAAGCGGTGTTCGTGATCTCCCAGCCCGGCTCGGTGTCGCCGAGCGCGCCGTACGTCGTCGCCAGCTCGAGCGGGGAGCGAAGCGCCTCCGTGCAGCTCGAGCGCACGGCGGAGACGGCGGTCGAGACTCAGGCCGGCCTGAGAGCCGACGAGGAGACGGCCTTCACCCAGCTCGCGCGGCTGGCGATCCCCGCGGGACTGGGCGACCAGGCCCCCTTGATCGCCGAAGGGGTCGACGCGATCGCGATCTCCTCGGCGGGTGAGCGGCCGCTCGCGTCCGAGGACGATCAGCTCGACGACCTCGGGCCCGAGAGCATCGACGCGTTCGGCCGGGCGCTCCAATCGGCGATCGGGGCCATCGACGTCGCCGTCGCCGAGCCCGTCCACGGGCCGAGCGCCCACATCGAGATCGGCCGCAACCTCGTCCCGGGGTGGGCCCTGGCGGCGTTGGCCCTGGCGCTGCTGTTGCCGGCGGCGGCGGCCGCGGTCGACGCCTGCGCCCGGGTGATGCGCGCGCAGCTCGGGATCGGCACCGGGCTGGCCTGGGTGGCGTCGCGCTGCCTGCCGTTGATCGGCTCGCTGGCCGTCTTCTACGCCCTGGTCGCCGTCGGGCTCGTGCCGAGCCCCGAATTCCCCTTCGATCCCGGCCTCTACCCCACCGGGGCCCGGGCCGCGATCGCCCTCGCACTCGTCCTGCTCGCCGCGGGTGCCACGGTCGCGGCCCTGCGCTTCGGCCGCCGCGCCGCGGTCGCGCCGCCCGCCGCCGCGCCGGCGCTCGGGGCGGTCGCGAGCGCCGCCTGCCTGCTGCTCTGGCTCGCCAACCCCTACCTGGCGCTGCTCCTCGTGGGCCTCGCCCACGCATGGCTGCTGACGACCGGCAAGGCGACCACGGGGCGGCGGGCGGTGGGCACGCTGGCGACCGTCGCCGCCTGCGTGCCGGCGCTCGTCGCCGTCGTCACCGTCGCGGGCGTCCTCGACCTCGGTGGCGACACCCCCTGGACCCTGGCCCTGATGGTCGCCGACGGTCAGATCGGGCTCGGGGTCACCTTGCCGCTGTGCTTCCTCTTCGGCGCGGCGATGGGGACGCTGGCGTTGCTCGTACCTAAGCGCACGCACCCAGCCGCCGATTAGTGGCTCGCCCCCAGGCGCAGGCGGGGGCGGGCACCCCCAGCATCGAACGAGCGTTTAGGCGGAGGGGCAGCCGTCGCGCCCCGGCGGCTGGGAGCCGATCTGAGGTTTGAAAGATGCGTTCCGCGGCAATCAGCGATTCGTGGCACCAAGCCACTGATCCGCGCCGCGAAAGGACAACGGAACTGTCCGAGAAAAGAACAAGGTTGAATCAATTGAAGCGGGATATCGCACTCGATCGCTACGCACCCGATTCCGGGGCTGTCGCCGAGGCCATCCTGACCAAGCTGCTGCTGGTCAAGCGGGCCCGGGTGGCGCTTTCCGAGAGCGAAGATGGTCGAAACCCGACGGGCTCCGCACCCCGCCCCGCTGATCTCTGAGCTCTACGTCCGCACCGGCGCTCACCGCGCCGACCACCGAGAGCTCGACCCCGGTCGCCGCGACCCGGGAGGCGGCCGCGGCGAGCCGTCCGGGCGCGATCGTCGCAAGCAGCTCGTAGTCCTCACCCCCGGCAACGGCCAGCTCGAGCGGGTCCGCGCCGGCGGCTGAGGCGACCTCCGCCACCCCGGCCTGCAGCGGCAGCCGCTCGAGCTCGATCGAGATCGCCGCGCCACTCGCGTTCGCGACGTGGCCGGCGTCGGCCCCGAGCCCGTCGCTGAGGTCGATCAGCGAGCTTGCGCCCAGGGCCGCCAGGGCCCGGCCGGCTGCCAGCCGTGGATTCGGCTCGAGCTGACGGGCGCGCAGCGCCGCGGCCACCTGCGGATCGAGGTCCCGCGCAAGCTCCGGACGCCGCAGGAGCAACAACCCGGCCGCCGCCCCGCCGAGCTCGCCGGTGACCGCGACCAGGTCGCCGGGGCGCGCGCCGGCGCGGGTCACCAGAGCCTCCGCGGCGTCCGCGGCGCCGACCACCGTGACCGCGACCAGCAGCACGGGCGCGCGGGTGACGTCGCCGCCGGCGACCGCGACGCCGTGCTCGGCGGCAACGGCCGCGAGGCCGTCGGCGAGCTCGAGCAGCTCGGCCTCGCCGCGCGCCTCCGGCACCCCGAGCTGGATGTAGGCCTCTCCCGGGCTCGCGCCCATCGCCGCCAGGTCCGAGAGCGCCACAGCCAGCGCCTTGTGGCCGACGCTGCGCGGCTCGAACGGCGGGATCTCGAAGTGCACCCCCTCGATCAGCGAGTCGACGCTCGTCGCCGTCGCGCCCTCGCGAACGGTGATCGCGGCGTCGTCGCCGCTGCCGAGCACGAGCGCCGCGGAGCCCTCGGGCGCCCCGGCGCGGGCCAGTCGCTCGCGAATCGCCGCGATCAGCTCGAACTCGCCGAGCACGCGGCCCAGGTCTAGTTCGGGGTCACGCCGCCGCCGTTGCCGCCACCGGTGCCCGGCGCGGGCGCCGGCTCCTGCCCCGCCCCCGGGGCGTAGAGGTCCGGGTCGTAGCCGTTGGTGTCGTCGGTGGTGGCGTCGGGCGTCGTGGTCGCATCGTCGGTCGGCGCCCCGTAGCCGCCGGTGGTGTCGGTGTCGGTTGAGCTCGAGTCCGAGGAGGCGGTGTGCTCGCTGTAGTAGCCCGACAGCGAGGCCGGGTTCTCCGGCTCGGGGAAGTCGTCGCAGGGCTGCGCCGCCGCCACCTCCATGTAGTCGTGCCAGATCGGCGCCGCCAGGTCGGCGCCGTAGCCGGGCATCGGCGTGCGGGAGTCGGGGTTGCCGACCCAGACCGCGGTCGAGACGTGCGGGGTGTAGCCGACGAACCAGGCGTCGGCCTGCTCCTCGGTGGTCCCGGTCTTGCCGGCCGCGGGACAGGGGATGTCGCAGCATGCGGCGGTGCCGTAGTCGAGCGTCCCGGTCATCACGTCGGCCACCGTGTACGCGACGCCGTCGGAGACCACCCGGTTGCCGGGCTCCTTCGGCGGCTCGTCGACATGGCCGTCGGGGAAGACGACCTTGGCGATCGCCGTCGGGTCGTGGTGAACGCCGCCGTCGGCGATCGTCGCGAAGCCGTTGGACTGGTCGAGGACGGTCACGTCGCTGGCGCCGAGCACATCGGCGGGGACTTCCTCAAGCGGGCTCGAGACGCCCATCTTCTTCGCCATGTCGTCCATCGTCTCCCAGCCGATGTCGGTGACGAACTGCGCGTAGACCGTGTTGACCGAGTTGGCGGTCGCGTCGCGGAGGCTGATCGAGCCGCCGGCGCCGCCGGAGACGCTCCACGCCTCGCCGTACGAGCCGTACGGATAGAGGGTGATCGAGCTTGGGGCCGGGTAATAGGTGCTGTCCGGGTCGACGCCCTGGGCGACCGCAGCGGTGAGCAGGTAGGGCTTGAACGAGGAGCCGGGCTGGCGGCGCCCCTGGGCGGCGAGGTTGAACTGGCTCACGTCGTAGGACGACGACGACGCCATCGCCTTGATCTCGCCTGTGTCGACGTCGGTCGAGACCAGCGCCGCGGCCGCGCCGCTCACCGGATGGGCCGCGATCGCCTGCTCGGCGACTGCCTGCAGCCTCTGGTCGAGCGTCGTGTAGACCTTGAGTCCGCCCTCGCGCGCGGTGGCGACGCCGTACTTGTCGATGAGCTCCTGCTGGACGAAGTCGAAGAAGTACTGCTGAGTCCGGACCTCGTAGTGGTAGCCGCGGTGGAGCCCGAGGCCGCCGTCGCTGACCTTGGCGTAGGTGGCGGGGCTGATGTAGCCCTGGTCCCGCAGCGCCGTCAGCACCTCGTTGCGCCTCTCCTTGGCGCCCTTCGGGTTGATGAACGGGTTGTAATCGGTGGGCGCCTGGGGCAGGCCGGCGAGCAGAGCCGCCTCGCCGACGTTGAGCTCGGAGACGTCCTTGTCGAAATAGACCTGCGAGGCGGCCTCGACCCCGACCGCCGTCTTGCCGGCGTTGGTCCCGTAGGAGGCGGTGTTCAGGTACTGGTTGAGGATCTGGTTCTTGGTGTACTCGTCCTCGTACTGCATCGCCATCTTCGCCTCGATGATCTTGCGCTGGATCGTGTCCTTCGGGTTTTGGATGTAGAGGTTGCGAACCAGCTGCTGGGTGATCGTCGAGCCACCCTGGGTGACCTCACCGGCCTCGACGTTCTCGAGCGCGGCGCGGACCACGGCTCCGTAGTCGACCCCGCCGTGGTCGTAGAAGTGCTCGTCCTCGATCGCGATCGTCGCCTTCTGGAGGCGGTTGGGGATCTTGTCGAGGGCCACGGGCGTGCGCAGGATGTCGGCCTGCACATAGCCGAGGCTGGTTCCGTCGGCGGCGAAGACCTGGGTGTTGGAGCCGCTGTCGGCGGGCTCCAGCGTGTCGATGTCGGGCGCGTCGGCGGCGACGTCGAGGACCCAGAGCCCGGCGCTGGCGACGCCGATCCCGACGATCGCGAGCACGACCACGACCGCGAGCAGGATCTTCTTCCCCACCGAGCCGCCCTGCGAGCTCCGGTGCCGTCTGCGTTGGCGAGCGGTCATGGCGAACCCCAAAGGGTAATGGGGAGCTTCTACGTGGTCGCCAGGACTCCCGCCTCGCGGAGCGCGCGTTGCGCCCGCTCGCGCAGGGCCGATTCCTCGCCGGAGGCCCGGGTGCCGCCCGGGCGCCGGGGGCCGTGGACCTCGATCCGCACCCCGTCCGGGGTGATCTCGGCGACATCGACCTGCGACGGCTCGAGCCGTGCCAGGGCCTCCCGCGCCCGGCCGAGGTCGGCGTCGGGAGGCACCCAGACCGAGGCCATCACCGGTGCGCTCAGGTTCCCGGTCGAGCGGTTGACGACGACGTTGGTGACCACGGTCTCGTTGGGCACGATCACCAGCCGCCCGTCGCCGGTGTCGATGAAGGTGTGGGAGAGGGTCAGGTCGTCGACCCTGCCCGTCTCGCCCTCGATCGTGACTGAGTCGCCGATCCGGATCGGCTGCGAGATCGCGAGCAGGATCCCGGCCAGCGGGTTGGCCAGGATCTTCTGCGCGGCGAAGCCGAGCACGAGCCCGACCACGGCGCTCGAGGCGAGCACCGCGTTGGCGAGCTTGTCGAGCTTCTGGAACTGGCTCAGGGCGATGCCGAGCCCGACGACGATGATCGCGACGAAGACCAGCCGGCGGATCATCCGGAGGCGGGTCTTAGCGGCTCGCGAGACGGTCGTGTCGCTGACCCTGGAGGCGACCCGGGTGGCGCGGCCGATGACGAAGCGGTCGACGACGAAGGCGATCGCGAACGTGATCAGGAGCGTGATCGCGGCCGAGATCCAATCGCCGTTCGAGTCCCAGAAGGTCTCTTCCACGGTCCCGATCCTGCCAGTCTTGGGTGGCCGATGATGACCAAGGCCGTGTTCTTCGACGCGCTCGGGACCCTGATCGAGCTCGAGCCCCCGTGGGCGCACCTGGCCCGGGAGCTGGAGATCGAGCCGGACGAGAGCCTGATCGCCGCGGTGCGTGTGGAGATGGCCTACTACCGCGAGCACTCCCACGAGGCCGCCGACCCGCAAGGGCTGGCCGACCTGCGGTCCGAGTGCGCCGAGCTGCTCTCGCGAGAGCTCGGTCGAGCGGTGAGCGTCGAGGCGCTGATGGCCTCGATCCGCTTCCGCGCCTTCGGGGATGCGGGTCCGGCACTCGCCGCGCTGCGCGCCCGCGGGCTGGCCTGCATCTGCGTCTCCAACTGGGACATCGCGCTGCCAGAGGTGCTCGCCCGCTGCGGCCTGGCCGAGGCGCTCGACGGGGTCGTCGCGTCGGCCGCGGTCGGGGCCCGCAAGCCCGACCCGGCGATCTTCGCCCGCGCGCTCGAGCTCGCGGGCTGCGCTCCGGCGCAGGCCCTGCACGTCGGCGACACCCCGGCCGAGGACGCCGCCGGAGCCGCGGCCGCCCACATCCCCCATCTGCTGATCGTCCGCGACGGGCCACGAGGCGAGGGCGAGATTGCGTCGCTGGACGAGATCGAGCAGCATCTCCGGCCTTGACCGACGAGCTCGACCGCAGTCCCGAACCGCCTCCGCCTCCCCCGAGCGGGCCGCCGCGGCATCCGGGCGAAGCGCTCGCGAGCCCCGGCGATGCGGCCACGGCGCCGCGGGCGCCGGGCTGGGGCCCGACGCGGGTGCTCGGCGGGCTCGGGTTCTTCCTCGTCCTCGTGATCGTCGAGGCCGGCATCGTCTCCGCCTTCGACCACGACATCTCGTCGCTCGCCGCGCGGCTCGTGCTGCAGGGACTGCTCGCGCTCACGCTGATCCTGACCGCGCTGATGTTCGCCGGCCCGCAGATTCGCGAGCTCGCCCCCGTCGCCGTCGTCGGCCTGCGGCGGCCGCTGCGCTCGCCGTACGCGTCGATGGCGATCGCCTACTTCGGCTACATCGCCATCGCGCTCCTGATCGCGGCCATCCTGCAGCCCGAGCAGGAGGACGTCACCCGCGACCTCGGCTTCGGCGAGGGGGTGCTCGGATCGGCCGCGGCTGCGCTGCTGATCATCGTCGCCGCCCCGATCAGCGAGGAGATGTTCTTCCGCGGCTTCGTCTTCGCCGGCGTGCGCAGCACCGCCCCGTTCGTCGTCGCCGCCGTGATCTCGAGCGGGATCTGGGGACTGTTCCACTACACCGGCCCCGACTCCTGGGGCGTGGTCCTGCAGCTCTCGGTCTTCGGCGTCGCCCTCGCCTGGCTCTACGAGCGGACCGGCTCGATCTGGCCGACGATCGGCGTGCACGCGCTCAACAACGCGATCGCCTTCGCCCTGCTGACCTCCTGAGCAAGGTCGATTGCCCGCCGCCGTGCGCCCCCGAGCACGACGTGGCCGTCTGCCACAATCTCGCGCCATGAAGCTCTCCCAGGTCGCCGCGGGGGTGCTGGCGACGATCGCCATGCTCCTGTTCCCCGTCTACGCGTTCGCCGGCTCGGGCGGCGGCGGAGGCGGGGGCAACGGAGGCGGCGGCAACGGCACCGGGGGCGGCGACGCGCCCGATCCGGGCCCGAAGCCGGCGAAGCTCAAGCTCAAGGTCAAGGGCCTCAAGAACGGCAAGGCGAAGGTGGGTGACCGGATCGAGGCGATCGGCACCGTGAGCCCGTTCGTCGGCCATCAGCGGGTCGAGATCCGGCTCGGAAGCGGCGGCGACACGGTGCTGAAGAAGAGCCCCTACGTGCGCCAGGTCAAGGGCCGCAGCTTCGGGCGCTTCAAGCTGCGCTCGAAGCCGCTGATCGAGCCCGGCAAGTACCGGGTCCGGGTCAGCAAGCCCGCGACCGCCGGCCAGGCCGGCGGCCAGGCGAAGTCGGAGAAGTTCACGCTCAAGTACATCGACCTCGACCCGGGCGACCGGGGCCCGGCGGTCGAGCTCTTCAACGACCTGCTTCGCGACCAGCACTACTTCAACACCGACGGCCACCAGTACGGCTCGCACACCGAGCGCGCGGTGATGGCCTTCCGCAAGGTCAACGGGATGGCGCGCAACTTCCAGGCAACCCCGGGGATCTTCAAGACGCTCGCCGAAGGCAAGGGCGGCTTCCAGATCCAGCATCCGGAGGCCGGCAAGCACGCCGAGGTCGACATCTCCAAGCAGGTGATGGCGCTCGCCGACGGCGGCGAGGCCAAGTACGTCTTCCACATCGCGACCGGCGCGGCGGCGACCCCGTCCGACCAGGGGGCGTTCACCTTCTACAGCAAGGACCCGGGCTACAACTCGCTCGGCATGTACTACTCGGTCTATTACAACCGCGGCGAGGCGACCCACGGCTACGCCTCGGTGCCGCCCTATCCGGCCAGCCACGGCTGCATCCGCAACCCGATCCCCGACTCGATCTTCATCTACAACTGGATCGACCTCGGGGACAAGATGTACGTCTACGTCTGATCCGCGCGACACGCTGATTGCCGAGCTGCGCGAGCACGCGCTGGTGCTCGGCGAGGTCACCCTCTCGAGCGGGCGGACGGCGGAGTACTACGTCGACGCGCGGCGGGCGCTGCTGCGCCCGGCCGGCTTCCGGGCCGCGGGCGAGTTGATCGCCGCCGCCGCGGTCCGCCACGGGGCCGAGGCGGTCGGCGGCCCGGTGATGGCGGCGATCCCACTCGCCTGCGCCGCGATCGCGGTGCCCGGCGGCGAGGGCCTGGTCGGCTTCTTCGTCCGCAAGGAGACGAAGGCACACGGTCTGCAGCGGATGGTCGAGGGGCCGGTCGAGGCGGGGACGAAGGCGCTGGTGGTCGAGGACACGGTGACAACCGGCGGATCGACGATCGAGGCGATCGGGCGAATGCGCGAGCAGGGGCTCGAGATCGTCGGCGGCCTCTGCGTCGTCGATCGGCTCGCCGGCGGGGCCGAGGCGATCGCCGCGGCGATCGGCGGCCCGTTCGACGCGCTGGTGACGATCGACGAGATCTACCCGGAGCGGCCCGACCGCTAGCGGAGGTCCTCGGGCCGGTCGCGGAAGTTCTCGAGCCGGACCACCCTGCCTTCGCTGAAGGTCCAGGCCTGGAAGTAACCGAACCCGGTCGGGACGCCGCTGCCGGCGCCGACGCCGCTCTGACGCACCGTCGCGACGACGGTGGCGCCGGCATCGACGAGCTCCTCGGCCTCGATCGCAATCCGGTCGTAGACGCCGCGGACGGCCTCCACGTTCTCCCGGGACATCGTCGCCGACCCTAGTCGGGCCCGCGCTCGGGGGAGCGTGGCGGGCGGCTGCGCAGGGTCGCGATCACCCGGCGGGCGACCCGCTCGCTGTCGCGGGCGGCGTGCTTCGCGTTCGCGGCGAGCACCGCGGTGAACGTCGCGAGGCGCGGTCGCCTGAGGACGATCACCGAGATCCTCTGGTCGACCCCGCCCTTGGCGCTCGCGGTCCCGTAGGCCTCGACGCCGTCGTAGCGGTGCCGGAACGGCTTCGTGCCTTGGATCCGCGGTGGGCGCCGGAACCCGCGCAGAGCCTCTGCGGTCCGGGTCGCGTAGTCGGCGATCGGGGTCGCGAGCGCAGCGTCGCTGCGGTCGGGCGCGATCGAGATCGCGACCAGCCGGTCGAAGGAGCGGATCAGGCTGGCGCTGCCGCGGGTCCTCGGCTTCCACCCTCGCGGGAGTAGGACCGCGAAGCCGCCGCGCTCGTTGACGTAGCGCTCCCACTCGTGCGGGCGGTTGGGCAGGGGGTCGCGGGTCTCCTTCGGCGCCGGCTGCGGTGGCCTCGTGGTGGTCGTGGTGGTGGTCGGCGACGGCTCGTCCCCGCCGCAGCCACAGAGCGCCAGGATCGCGGTGCAGAGCGCGAGCGCCGCGGCCCGCGACATCAGTCCTCGGCCCGGCCCCGCCTGCGGTCGCCGAGCCGGCGCAGTGGGTGGGCGACCCTGGTGACGTCCTCGAGATGCGGCTCGAGCCGCTCGATCCCGTCGCGGAGCTCGCCCACGTCGCCGCCCATGCCGTCGACCGAGGCCCGCATCCGCTTCACCTCGTCGTCGAGGGAGTCGACCTTGGCCTGGATCCCGTGGAGGGTCGTGAGCAGGCGCGGCAACACCGCCATCCCGTCAGCGATCGTCCGGAGATCGTTGAGCGCGCCACCGAGCAGGCGCGGGATCGTCATCAGATCGGGCGCTCGGCGCGCCACGGCGCGCTCGCTCGGCCTCGATCGCGGTCTCGTCGAGGATCTCGGGCTCGCCGGTCATCTCGGCTTCACCGAGTATGCGGTCACGCCGCTGGGGACGCCCTTGGCCCGGAACCTGAGCTTCTTCCGCGCCGAGAAGCGGTCGCCGTCGAGCGCTTCGAGCGCGTCGCTGGAGACGAGCACCTCGCCGCCGCCGGCGCCGTCGGCGACCCGGGCGGCGACGTTGACGTCGACTCCGAGGTAGTCCCCGGCGAGCCGCCGCGGCGTCCCGACGTGCATTCCCGCCCGCATGCGGGGACGGTACCCGGCGACCTCGACGTCTTCGAGGCGCTCCCGAGCCTCGAAGACGGCGTCGAGGGCCGCGTCGGGATCGCCGAACACGGCCATCATCCCGTCGCCGAGGCGCTTGACCACCTCGCCGTCATGGCCGGTGACCGGGGGCTCGATCGCCTCCGCAACCGCCCGCAGGAGCTCGAGCGAGATGTCGTCGCCCGCCTCCAGGGCCCAGTCGGAGAATCCGACCAGGTCGGTGAACACGATCGCCAGCCGATCGTCGCCGAGCTTCTGGTCGCCGCCCTCGGCGACCGCCTCCCAGACCTGGAGCGCCGTGAGGCCGGCCTGCTTGAGGATCCCGGGGCGCGACTGCGCCGCCTCGCCGAGGCGTCTCGCCATCTGGGCGCGCGGGTCCGAGCCGGTGGTCGAGAGCGGGTCGCCGTAGCGGCTGTCGCCCGGGAGCAGCTCACGCGCGATCCGCATCGCCTTCGCGAGCCCGGGGCCGACGGCGCTCGCGGCCGTGCCCTCGTCGTCGCCGTTGTCCGACATGCGCTCAGATGATCCATTCATTCCCGAACCCCTGGCGGGATTACACCACGCCCGCCACGACCGTTACATCGCGGCATGTAACGGTAGCCAGCGGGGATGGCCGCGGTTGCACCACCCCCTCACCCCCCATAGAGTCCCGGCGCCGTGAGCAGCGTCCGCGAAGCCTCGTACGACCTCTTCCGCGCCCACGGAATGACGACGATGTTCGGCAACCCGGGGTCGACGGAGCTGCCGATGCTCAAGGACTTCCCCGAGGACTTCACCTACGTCCTCGGCCTCCAGGAGGCGGTCGCGGTCGGGATGGCCGACGGGTACGCGCAGGCCCGGGGCGGCCCGGCGCTCGTCAATCTCCACACGGCGCCCGGGGTCGGCAACGCGATGGGGGCGATCTTCAACGCCCAGGCCAACCACTCGCCGCTCGTGATCACGGCGGGCCAGCAGAACCGCGCGCTCATCACGCTGCAGGCGAACCTCACCAACCGCGACGCCACCCGGATGCCGCATCCACTGGTCAAGTGGAGCTACGAGCCGGCCCGCGCCCAGGACGTCCCCCTGGCGCTTGCCCGGGCCACGCACCTGGCGACGCTGGCCCCCAAGGGGCCGGCGTTCGTCTCGATCCCGATGGACGACTGGGACGCCGAGGTCGACGACGCGGACGCCCGGGCGGCGATCGAGCGCAGGACCAGCGGCCGGGCGGTCGGCGACCCGGAGGTCGTCGCGGAGCTCGCGCGGCGGCTGGAGGCAGCCTCGAACCCGGTCCTGATCGCCGGCCCGGACATCGATGCGAGCGGCGGCTGGGAGGCGGCGATCGCGCTCGCCGAGCGCCAGCGCCTGCCCGTGTTCGCGACCCCGGCCACGGGCGGCGGGCGGATCGGCTTTCCGGAGGGCCACCCCAACTTCCGCGGCGTGCTGCCGCCCGCGATCGGCCCGGTCTCCGAGACGCTGGCCGGCCACGACCTGATCCTCGTCGTCGGCTCCTCGGTCTTTCCCTACTACCCGAACATCCCCGGCCCGCTGCTGCCGGAGGGCGCGACGCTGGTCGAGATCACCTCCGACCCCGACGAGGCCGCGCGGGCGCCGATGGGCGACGCGATCGTCGGCGACGTGAGGCTGACCCTCGAACGGCTGCTCGACGAGGTCGGCGAGGCCGATCGCGACCCGGGCGAGTCGCTGCCCGAGCCGACCGAGGGGCCCGAGCAGGACCCGATCACCGGCACCGCGGCGATGCACGCGCTGCGTGCCGCCTTCCCCGAGGACGGGATCGTGGTGCTCGAGTCGCCGTCCTCGACCCTGGCGTTGCGCAACCAGCTGCGGCTCTCGAGGCCCGGCAGCTACTACTTCGGCGCGGGCGGCGGGCTCGGTTTCGGGCTCGCGGCGGCGGTCGGGGTGCAGATGGCCGAGCCGCAGCGGCCGGTCGTCTGCGTGATCGGCGAGGGCTCGGTCCAATACGCGGTCACCGCCTTCTGGAGCGCCGTGGCCTACGACGTGCCGGTCACCTTCCTCGTGCTGCGAAACAGCGAGTACGGGATCCTCAAGTGGTTCTCGGCCATCGAGGGCGTCGAGGGCGCCCCGGGGCTGGACCTCCCCCAACTCGACACCGCGACGATCGCCCGGGCCTACGGCGTCGGCGCGGTCAGCGTCAGCACGGCCGACGAGCTGCGCGAGGCGCTCGCCGGCGCGATCGCCGCCAATCGGCCGGAGCTGGTCGAGGTCGGGGTGGCGCCGGGGATGTGGCTGTTCTAGCCAGCCCGGCGAGGAGCGGCTGATGGCGTTGCTCGAGCCCAGGGTCGCCCCGCCGGCGAGCAGCGGCACGGCGAGCCCGGACGCCGCGCCCGCGTGGGTGGGCGGCGGGACCCCCGAGCCCGTGCGAGGCGACCTCGTCGCGCTGCTGGGCCCCGACCGGGTGCTGACGCGGGCCACCGACATCATTCGCTACGCCTCCGACGCCAGTCCGTACCGGCTGTTCCCGAAGGCGGTGGTGATGGCGCACGACGCCGGGGACGTCGCCAAGGTGATCGCCTACGGGCGCCGGACGTCGACCCCTGTCGTCTTTCGCGCCGGGGGCACGAGCCTCAACGGCCAGGGGCAGACCGACGGCATCCTCGTCGACGTTCGCCGCCACTTCGGCAGGGTCGAGGTGATCGACGGCGGCGCCCGCGCGCGCCTCGGGCCGGGCACCGTGCTCGGCCACGCCAACCGGGTGCTCGCCCCCCACGGCTACAAGCTGGGCCCCGACCCGGCCTCGACCGACATCGCCTGCGTCGGCGGCGTGATCGCGAACAACTCGGGCGGCATGCGTTGTGGCGTCACGCACGACTCGTACGAAACCGTGCGCGAGCTCACCTTCGTGCTCCCCTCCGGGACGGTGATCGAGAGCGGCGCCGCCGACTGCGAACGGCGCTTCGCCGAGGCGGAGCCCGAGCTCGCCGCCGGCCTGCTGGAGATCCGGGCGCAGATCCTCGCCGACGAGGAGCTCGCGCAGCGGATCCGGCGCAAGTACGCAATCAAGAACACGACCGGCTACCGCCTCTGCGCCTTCCTCGACGCCGAGACACCGGTCGAGATCTTCCGCCGGCTGCTGGTCGGCAGCGAGGGGACGCTCGCCTTCATCGCGGAGGCGACGTTCGAGACGGTGCCGCAGCCGGCGCGGACCACGGTCGCCTGGCTTCACTTCCCCAGCGTGGACGCGGCGATCGAGCCGGTGGGGGAGTTCGTCGCCGCGGGCGCCCGGGCGGTCGAGCTGATGGTGGCGCCCGCGCTGATCGTCGCCTCTCACAACATCCGCGGGACCCCTCACAGCTGGCGCGACCTCGATCCGTTCTCGGCCGCCCTGCTGGTCGAGTTCGGCGGCGCCGGCGACGCCGAGCTCGACGCCGCGGAGGCGCGGGCCGCCGAGGTGCTCGCCGGCCGCGAGCTGATCCGTGCGCCCGAGTTCCACCGCGACGCCGAGACGATCGAGGTCCACTGGACGGTCCGCGAGGGCATGCACGGGCTCGTGGGCAAGATGCGACCCCCCGGGACCGCGCTGATCGTCGAGGACGTCTGCGTGCCGCCGGCGCGGATGGCGGCGATGGCGAAGGACCTGCAGGCGCTGCTCGGCGAGCACGGCTTCCTCCCCGGCGTCGCCGGCCACGCCTCGGCCGGGAACCTCCACTTCATGCTCACCCCGGACTTCTCCAAGCCCGAGGACACCGAGCGCTACGAGGCCTTCATCGAGGGCCTGATAGCGCTCGTGATCGACGGCTACGACGGCTCGCTCAAGGCCGAGCACGGGACCGGGGTGAACATGGCGCCGTTCGTCGAGCGCGAGTGGGGATCGAAGGCGACCGAGCTGATGCGCCGGGTGAAGCGGCTCGCCGACCCGGACGGCGTGCTCGGACCCGGAGTGCTGATCAACGACGACCCCGGGGCCCACCTGCGCAACCTGAAGACGACGCCGTCGATCGAGGAGGCCGTCGACACCTGCGTCGAGTGCGGGTTCTGCGAGCCGGTCTGCCCCAGCCGCCACCTGACCACCACCCCGCGCCAGCGGATCGTGCTGCGCCGCGAGATGGCGCGACAGGCGCCCGGCTCGCCCGTGCTCGAGGCGCTGCTGGCGGAGTTCGAGTACGACGCGCTCGAGACCTGCGCCGCCGACGGCACCTGCATGCTCGCCTGTCCCGTCGGGATCGACACCGGCAAGTTCGTCAAGGGCCTGCGCGCCGAGCAGCACTCGGAGCGCGCCGAGCGCGTCGCGCTGCGGCTGGCCGGCCGCTGGGAGGCAGCCGTGCGGGCCGCGCGCGGGAGCCTGCGCGCCGGCGGGCGCGGCCGGGTCGCCAGGGCGGCGATCCGCGGCGCCAGCCGGGCGACGCGCACCGCGCTCAGCGCCGAGCTGCTGCCGGAGTGGCCGCCGAACATGCCCCAACCGGCGCCGGCGCGGATGCCGGCCACCGCGCGCGAGGGCGCGGCCGCCGTCTACGTCCCCGCCTGCGTAAACCGGATCTTCGGCAGGGCGCGGGGGGCCGGGGGTGGGAGCCAGAGCCTGCCCGAGTCGCTGGTCGCCGTCTCGGCGCGCGCCGGGTTGCCGCTCTGGATCCCGGCCGACCTGGCGGGGCACTGCTGCGCGACGCCATGGACGTCGAAGGGCTACGAGCGCGGGGCGCGGCGGATGGCCAACCACACCGTCGACGCGCTCTGGCGCTGGAGCGGCGGCGGCGAGCTGCCGATCGTCTGCGATGCGAGCTCCTGCACGCTCGGGCTCGGCGCCGAGGCGGTGCCGCTGCTGAGCGAGGTCAACATCGAGCGCCATTCGAAGCTCGAGCTGGTGGACTCGATCGCGTGGGCCGCGCGCCTGCTGCCGCGCTTGAGCGTCGATCGGCGTCTGGGCTCGGTCGCCGTGCACCCTCCGTGCGCGAGCCGGCACCTGGAGCTGGACGCGACGCTCGCCTCGATCGCCGGAAGCCTGGCGGACGAGGTCACCGTGCCGATCGCGGCGACCTGCTGCGGGTTCGCCGGCGACCGCGGCCTGCTGCACCCCGAGCTGCCGCTGGCGGCGACGAGCGACGAGGCGGCCGAGCTCGGCGAGCGCGAGTTCGACGCTCACATATGCTCCAACCGCACCTGCGAGATCGGCCTCCAGCAGGGGACGGGGCGAACCTACGAATCGCTCGTGTTCACGCTCGAGGAGCTCAGCCGACCGGGAAGGCCCGCGTGACGCAAACGACGCAAGAGCAGAAGGGGGCGGCGTTCCGGGCCCTGCACGAGGGCGAGGCGTTCGTGATCCCGAACCCCTGGGACGTGGGCTCGGCGAAGGTGCTCGCCGGTCTCGGGTTCGCGGCCCTGGCGACGACCAGCTCCGGCTTCGCCTACGCGCTCGGGCGCCACGACGGCGGCCCGGGCCTCGACCAGGTGATCGAGCACACGGCGACGCTCGCGGACGCGACCGACCTGCCGCTCTCGGTCGACCTCGAGAACGGCCACGGCCCCGAGCCCGCGGACGCGGCGACGGCGATCGCCCGGGCGGCCGAGGCGGGCGCTGTCGGCGGCTCGATCGAGGACTTCGACCCCGCGGAGGGGATCTACGAGCTCGAGCGGGCCGCCGAGCGGATCGCCGCGGCGGTCGTGACCGCGCGCTCGCTCGGCTTCGATTTCACGCTCACGGCGCGAGCCGAGAACCACATCCGCGGCAACCCCGACCTCGACGACACGATCGCCCGCCTGCAGGCCTACGAGCGCGCCGGCGCCGACGTCCTCTACGCCCCCGGGCTGCGGACGGCCGAGGAGATCGGCGCGGTGAGCGAGGCGACCACCAGGCCGCTCAACGTGCTCGCCCGGCCGAAGCTGACGATGGCCGAGATCGCCGCCGCGGGCGGGACGCGCGTGAGCCTGGGCGGCAGCCTCACGTTCGTCGCCGTGGCGGCCATGACCGCGGCGGCCGAGCGGATCCGCGACCACGGGGACTTCTCGGAGATCGCGGTCAAGCTCCCGGACGACTTCGGCGCCTGGCTCGACTGAGGCGCGGGCGTTTCGTGGCTGGACGCGTCGCCGACTGCGCGACGCAGGCGGCCTGGCAGTAAGGGGGTGAAGGGTTGCGCCTTGTGTGACGTTTCGCGCCTCTTCGGTGCGCCTCTGGCCGCACTGCGGCGTCTTGTGGCCCTCCCCCGCGCCGAGTCGCACGTTTGCCCCCTATAGGGCGGTAAATGTGCGACTCGGCGTCGAAGGCACGCCGCCGCGCCGATGCCGTAGCGCTCGCGCAACACGCGCGTGCGCGTCAAGGCACCAACGCCGGCGTCGCCACACACCTTCACCTCTTACTGCCAAGCCACGGCCGGCGTCGCCGCGGACCCCGAGCCAGGCGGGTCCGGCCCCGCGCGACGCGCAATCTCACCGCACCGACGACGAGCGCGGGTCGAGGCGCGCCAGCGGCGACTCGATGTCGAGCAACAGGCGCTTGCGCTCGAGGCCGCCGGCGTAGCCGGTGAGCTTGCCGCTCGCGCCGATCACCCGGTGGCAGGGGATGACGACGGCGATCGGGTTCTGGCCGTTCGCGGCGCCGACCGCACGGGCGCTCCCCGGGCTGCCGATCCGCTCGGCGAGCGCGCCGTAGGACTCGGTCTCGCCGTAGGGGATCTCGCGCAGGGCCTCCCAGACCCGGAGCTGGAACGCCGAGCCGCGCGGGGCGAGCGCGAGCTCGAACTCGCGACGGGCCCCGGTGAAGTACTCCTCGAGCTGCCGGCACAGCTCGCCAAACGGCTCCTCCGCCGGCTCCCAGGACCCCGGCACCGTCACCGGGTGCCGTCCGTCCTGCATGTAGAGCCCGCTCAGCGCCTCGGCGTCGCCGACCGCGAGCAGCTCGCCGATCGGCGAGTCGAAGGTCTCGTAGAGCGTGGTCTCGGTGGTCGTGGTCACGTCGGTTCTCCCTTTCGGTCGGTCGGAGGGTGAAACGGCGCCGCCCCGGCGAACGTGAGTCAGCCCCGCGCCGCCGGCGTCCGCTCGGCGAACGCGTCCGCGGCCGCGAGGTCGAAGTCGCCGTGGTCGGAGCCGAGTCCCCGGGCGACGAGCGCGGCGGCGGCGTTGCCGAGCCGCGCCGCGTCCGCGGGCTCGCGCCCGAGCGAGAGACCGCGCATGAAGCCGGCGGAGAAGGCGTCGCCGCAGCCGGTCGTGTCGACGACCTCGACCTCGAACGCGGGCACGCGCTCCGCGCCGTCGGCGTCGACGAGCAGCACCCCGTCACCGCCGCAGGTGGCGGCGACGCAGCCGGCGCCGCGCCCGATCAGCGCCCGGCAGGCGGCCTCGAGCTCATCCTCGCCGGTGAACGCCCGCACCTGGTCGTCGTTGGGGAGGAAGTAGTCGAGGTGGGCGAGCGCCGGCCCGATCCATTCGAGCAGGCCGGGCTCGCCCGGGGCGAGCACGTCGGCCGAGGTGACGATCCCGCGCTCGCGCGCGGCGCGGAGGATCTCCGCCGCCGCGTCGCCGCCCATGAACTCGGGCCCGCCGAGGTGCAGGTGCGTCGCGTCGGCGAGCCGGTCCCAGTCGACGTCGTCGGGGCCGTAGGTGGCGTTGGCGCCGACGACGTGGAAGGCGGGGCGGCTGCCGTCGGCGCGAATCGGGAGCACGCTGGCCGAGGTCTGGACGTCGTCGCGGCGGACGAGCAGCGAGGTGTCGATCCCGCCGCGCTCGAGCAGCCCGAGCAGCATCTCACCGGCCGCGTCGGTGCCGATCGCCCCGGCGCTGCGCACGCTCGCCCCGAGCTTCGCCAGCGTCAGCGCCGTTCCCCCGGCCGAGCCCGCGGCGGTGATCCTGATCTCCTCGACCAGCTCACCTCCCTGGCCCTCGGGGATCCGCTCGACCGGCTGCACGAGCACGTCGAGGACGTGCACGCCCATCGCCACGGCACGCATCTCGGCGCTCATCCGCCCTCCCCGGCCGGCCGCGGGGCACCGTAGCCGCGCTCGAGCGCGGCCTCGACCACGGCGGCCCGCTGACCCTCGTCCAGCGTCCGGGGCTCGCCGAGCGCGCGCGCTCGCCAGTAGACCGTGCACGCCCACTCGAGCAGCAGGGACGCCTCGATCGCCGCCTCGAGATCGACCCCGTAGACGACCGCCCCGTGGTTTGCCATCAGCGCGGCGGTGCGCCCCTCGAGCGCCTCGGCGACCGCCTCGGCGAGCTCCGGGGTCCCGAAGGTCTCGTACGGCGCGACCCTGACCGTGCCGCCGAGCAGCAGCATCGAATAGTGGACGCAGGGGAGCTCGTCCACGACACAGGCGATCGCCGTCGCCATCGGGGCGTGCGTGTGGACGACGGCGCCGGCGTCGAAGCGCTCGTAGAGGCCGAGGTGCAGGCCGAGCTCGGAGGTCGGCTCGAGCGGCCCCTCGACGGGCTCCCCCGAGCGGTCGACGACCGCCACCTGCTCCGGCTCGAGCTCGGCCAGCCGCGCGCCGGTGGGCGTGATCGCGACCAGGTCGCCGGCGGCGACGCTGACATTGCCGGCGGTCCCGAGCACGAGCCCCTCGGCGGCCAGTTGCCGCGCCGCGGCCGCGACCCCGGCGCGCTCGCGGGGGAGGTTCATCTGCCTCGATCGCGGCCGGCCACGCGCGCACTCTAGTCGCGTCCGTGCCCGGGTCCGCAACCGGCGGCATCGGCCCGGGTTTGCTGGGAAGATCCCGCGATGGCAGACGAACGCCCCGACACCTCCACGATCTCCCGCCGCCGGTTGCTCGGAACCGCCGGCGCGGCATCCGCCGGCGCGGTCATCTCGCAGATCCCCGGCGCAGCGGCGGCGGGGCACCGCCCACGGCGCCGGCAGAAGCGGCACGCCGACGTGGCGATCGTCGGCGCGGGCTTCGCCGGACTCACCGCCGCACGGGAGGTCCGCAGGCAAGGCCATTCGGCGATCGTGCTCGAAGCCCGCGACCGCGTCGGCGGACGAGCGGTCAACTACAAGCTCGGCGACGGGGTGATCACCGAGCGCGGCGCCACCTTCGCCGGCCCGACCCAGGACCGCATCCTGGCGCTCGCCGAGAAGATGAACGTCGGCCTGTTCAACACCTACAACACGGGCGACAACCTCTATCTCGCCAACGGGCAGCGCCTCCAATACAGCTCCACCGGCCCGACGGGCACGGCCCCTCCGGACCCCGCGGTCCTGCCGGACCTCGCCGGGCTCGTCGTCCGCCTCGACGAGATGTCGAAGGAGGTGCCCGTCGATGCCCCCTGGACAGCGGCGAAGGCCGCGGAGTGGGACTCCATAACCCTGCAGCAGTTCATCGACCAGAACACGGTCACGCCCCAGTTCCGGGCCCTCGTCCCGGTCGCCCTGCGGCCGATCTTCGGCGCCGAGGCGCGCCAGCTCTCGCTGCTCTTCGTCCTCTTCTACATCGCCTCGTCGGGCAACGAGGAGAACGTCGGCACGTTCGAGCGCAACTTCAACACCCAGGACGGAGCGCAGATGTTCCGCTTCGCCGGCGGTTCGCAACGAATCTGCAAACGACTCGCGCGCAAGCTCGGGAACGCGGTGGTGCTCGAGTCGCCGGTACGACGAATCGTCCACGGCCGCCACGGCGTCACCGTGCATTCGGATCGGGTCGACGTGAAGGCCAAGCGCGTGATCGTCGCCGTGCCGCCGGTCCTCACCGGCAAGATCGACTACGAGCCCGGGCTGCCCGACGAGCGGGTCGAGCTCATCGACCACTACCCGCAGGGAACGCTGACCAAGGCGGCCTGCCTCTACGACCGCCCGTTCTGGCGCGACGACGGGCTCACCGGTCAGGTCTTCTCCGCGGATGGCCCGATCGCGGCGACCTTCGACGATTCGCCCGAGGACGCGAGCAAGGGAATCGTCTTCGGCTTCATCGGGGGCGACGCCGCCCGCAGCTTCTCGCCGCTGTCCAAGAAGCAGCGGCGCCAGGCCGTGATCGACGACTACGTGAACTTCTTCGGTCCTCAGGCAGCGAACCCGGTCAAGTACGTCGAATCGGCCTGGAAGGCCGAAACCTGGACCCGGGGCTGCCCGGTGGGGATCCCCGGTATCGGCCAGATCGCCGCCCGCGGCGAGTCGCTGGTGAAGCCCGTCGGCCGCATCCACTGGGCCGGGACCGAGACCTCGAGCTACTGGGCGGGCTACATGGACGGTGCCGTGCGCTCGGGCGAGCGCGCCGCCGCCGAGGTGCTCGAGCGGCTGTGACCAAGCGGGGGCGGGCGGTCGCCGCCGGGGCGCTGATCGCGCTCTCGGTGCTGGCGCCGAGCGCCGGCGCCCAGACGAGGGCGCCTTTCGACACCGAGGTCTTCGCCCTGATCCCGACTCCCGGCTTTCCGGCCCGCGCGTACGTCGCCCCCAACCACCGCGTCTACGAGGGCACGTACACCAACCCGACCGGCGACTCGGTGCCCTCGCGCGTGTTCGAGTACTCGCGCGCCGGGACCCTGCTGCGCTCGTGGACGATCTCCGGCCAGGACCTCGCCGCCGAGCACGGGGTCCAGGTGGCGACCAGCGATGCCCGCGGGCGTCTGGTGCTGCTCGACAAGGCGCCCGCGCGGGTCCTGACCCTCAACCCGCGCACCGGGCGCCAGCGCGTCTACGCCACCTTCCCCGGCGAGGCGCTGCCCAACTACGCCGCCTGGGGCGAGCGGGGGGAGCTCTACGTCACCGACTACACCCACGCGACGATCTGGCGCGTGCGCCGCGGGGGCGGTGTGGCGCGGGCCTGGCTTCGCGACCCGCGCCTCGACGGGCTCGAGTTCGGGACTACCGGGATCGTGCTCGGCGCCGATCGCCGGCACCTGCTCGTAACCCAGCAGAGCTCAGCCGGCCTCGGCGACGGCAACCCGACCACCGGCAAGCTCTACGAGGTCGAGATCGGCGCCGACCGGCGCCCGGGAGCGATCCGCACGGTCTGGGAGAGCGGCCCGCTCGACGGGCCCGACGGGTTCGCCGTCGCCCGCTCGGGGCGGATCTACATCACCCTGCTCGTCGCCAACCAGATCGCGGTCGTCGCCGCCGACGGCACCGAGATCGGGCGCTTCCCGGCCGGACCCGGCGGCGAGAACGGCTCGCCTATCCCCTTCGACAACCCCTCCAGCGCGATGTTCGCGGGCCGGAGGCTGCTGGTCGCCAACCAGAGCTTCCTCACCGGCGACCCGGCCCACCAGGCGATTCTCGACGTCTGGATCGGCGAGCGCGGTCGCCGGGAGCTGATCCCCGAGTCCGCCGGGCGCCGACGGGCCCGGTAAGGGCCGCGCGCCGGGCATCCCCGGGGGCGTAAGGGGTCGGCGCCGGAAAGTAAGGGGTCCCGGGGTCGAAGTCGGCCCGAATACCCGATGTGCATGCGGTTTCTCAGACGTAGCTTGGTGATTGAGGCAAGCGTCAGAAAGGAACCTCACGATGATGGCACTGATCACCAGCATGTCGGAGCAGCGGAGCAGCGAAATGCGCACCCACGCGGCCGGGAGGCGCCTCGCGAATCGCCTCCGGCGCGGGCGCTCGGGTCGGCCGGCCGACCTGAGCGCTTCGGCGCGCGTGGACATCCGCCGCCTCGATACGGCCGGCGCCGACCGTGAGTCGCTCCAGCGCCTCGCCGGGCTTGACTCGGGTGAGGCCCTCGTGGGCGAGTCGCTGGGCGCCGAGCTCGACGGCCATTTGATCGCCGCCGTCGCCATCGACGGCACCGCTTCCATCGCCGACCCCTTCGCCCCCAGCGCCGACGTCCGCGCGCTCCTCGAGCTGCGCGCCTCGCAGCTCCGCGCGGCCTGACGCGCCGAGCGTCCCGGACTCGCCTCTCATCCACCTGGGTTCGGGACGTTCGGTGCGTCCGAGGGTGTCCGCTGCGAGCGAGCCGGCAGCGATGACCGGCGGATCGTGGCCCGCGCCTCAGGGGACTGAGCCGGCCGGCCGAGCGCCGGACTCTTAACGTCGCTTGGGGTTGCGTTTAGGCGCGCGCGCTTGGGTTCCGGGCATGACGGAATCCGATCAGGTCCCCGACCCCCGGCCCCGCAAGGGCGCCGTGATCAAGCGCCGCTGGGCGATCGTCAGCAAGGCGGGTGGTGGTGCCGCGGTGCTGGCCATCGCCGGCGCGCTGGCGCTCGGCGACCCCAACGACCAGACCGACCCCGGCCAGGAGCCGGGCGGGCCGAGCGCGCAGATCTCGTCGGAGTCCTGACCCGGCTCAGGCGACCCGGTTCAGGGTGCGCGCTCCCGAGGGCACCTCGAAGCTCGCCAGCAGGCTCGGCTGCGCACCGCGGGTGAGCGCGTCGACGGCGAAGAACTCGCCCGTCAGCTTGCTCTTCGAGACCGTCACCACGCCGTAGCCGCGGCGGTCGAAGTCGGCGTACTTGACGTGCGGGTCGTTCGCCTCCCGCAGTGTCTGCAGGGTCGGCGAAGGCACGCCCAGGAACTCGGGAATCCCCAGCGAGGTCGCCGACCCGCCGACCAGCTCGACCCCGACCGGGGTGCCGTCGATATTCCCCGTGGTCGTCATGTCGCCGGCGAGGAAGGTGTGGATGTCGCCGGTGAGCGCGGTCAGGTTGGTGACGCCCTTGCTCAGGAAGTGCTCGAGGATCTCGCGCCGCTCGGCCGAGTAGCCGTCCCACTGGTCCTGGCTCACGTGCTGGGTCTTCGGCAGGTCCAGGCTCATCACCATCGTCTCCGAGCCCCAGAGCTTCCACTTCGCATCCGACTTGACGACCGCCTTCTTGAACCACTTCTTCTGCTCCGCGCCGAGGTAGGTGCGTCCCGGGTCCTCGGACGACGGGCACGGCTCGAGGAGCGCGTCGGCGCACGGCTGTGGGTCGCGATACTGGCGCTGGTCGGTGAGGAACAGCTCGGCCAGGCCGCCGATTCGCATCGAGCCGTAGATCTGGTTCTTCGCTCCCTTCATCTGGAGCCGGGGCATCGCCTCGAAGAAGGCCTTGTAGCCGTTCTTACGCCGCTCGCCGAACGGGACCCGCCGCGGGTACTCGTTGTTGTTCTCGAGATTGGGATCCGTCGCTGCCGAGTCGGGCTGGTCGCCGGCGTAGTTGTCCTCGACCTCGTGGTCGTCCCAGACGCCGACGAACGCGTGGGCGGCGTGCATCGCCTGCAGCCCCTCGTCGGTCTGGTAGAGGCGGTACTTGGAGCGGTACTCGGCGAGGCTCTGCACGTCACCGTCGCCGTTGGCGCCCAGGGTGTCGAGGCGGTCGGAGGGACCGGGGTAGTAGCGGTGCTCGTAGATGTAGTCGCCGAGGCAGATGACGAGGTCGACGTCGGCCGCGGCGAGCCCGGCCTGGGCGTTGAAGTAACCGGCCTCCCAGTCCTGGCAGGAGTAGAAGCCGATCCGGATCTTCTGCTTGGAGTCGGGGGGCGGCAGGGTCCGGAAGCGCCCTGCCCGAGAGCTCTTGTTCTTGGTCTGGAAGCGGTAGAAGTACTCGTGGCCGGGATCGAGCCCGCCGACGTGCTCGTGGACGGTGAAGTCGCGGCCGCCCTCGGCGAGCACCTCCTTGCTCTTCACCAGGCGGTTGAAGTGCTTGTCCTTGGCGACCTCGAGCGTCAGCTTCGAGGTCCGCTCGAGCTCCGAGACGCGGGTCCAGAGCGTGATCCCCTTCGGGGACGGAAAGCCGGCGGCGACGCCGTGGGCGAACTTGCCGTGCTTGGCGACCGGGGCTCGCAGCCCGCGCGCGATCGCCGCGTAGTTGACCGGCCCGGCGAGGACGAGGCCCGCCCCGGCGCCGCCGATCAGGAACTCACGCCTGCGCAATCCAGCCCGCGACCGGGTCCCGGTATCGCCCTCCATCTGCTCACCTCTCGATCTGGGGAGGCTCGCCTCCCGTGCTCCTTGCCGGTCCCCACCCTACCCGCGGGCCGCCGGGTCACGAAATCGAACACCGCCGGCCGGCGTTCGATGTGGTCACGCCAGGCATGAGAGACTCGCGGCGTGCGGCAGCTGACGAGCGTCGACGCCCAATTCCTGGCACTCGAGAACGCCCGCCAGAGCGGGCACGTGGGAGGCCTCGCGATCCTCGACCCGTCGACCGCGCCCGACGGGAAACTCGAGCTGCTCGACGTCTACGAGATGCTCACCGAGCGGCTGCCGCTGCTGCCGCCGATGCGCTGGCGGCTCGCCGAGGTGCCGTTCGGGCTCGACTACCCCTACTGGGTCGACGACCCCGACTTCGACCTCGACTTTCACGTCCGCGAGCTGGCTCTGCCGGCGCCGGGTACCGACGAGAAGCTAGCCGAGCAGGTGGCCCGGATCTTCGCCCGCCCGCTCGACCGCGCCCGTCCGCTCTGGGAGCTGTACCTGATCCACGGGCTCGAGGGCGGCCTGGTGGCGATGCTCACCAAGATCCATCACGCGGCGATCGACGGGCTGTCGGGTGCCGAGATCATGGGCGTCCTGTTCGACATGCAGCCGGCCGGCCGCGAGCTGCCGGACGCCGCGTCGCGGGGCGGCGATCGCCAGCCCGGCGAGCTCGAGATGCTCGCTCGTGGAGTGCTCGGGCTGCCCCGCTACCCGCTGCGGGCGCTGCGCTCGCTGCCGGGGGCGCTGCCGAATCTCGACGAGACCGCGTTCGGCGGGCTTCCCGGGACCGAGGCGCTGGCCCGCACCTCCGAGCGCATGCGACGCGCCGTTCGCGGCCAGCGCGAGGGCGGGGAGCTCGAGCGCACCGGCTACCGGCCGCCGCGGACCTCGTTCAACGGCCGCATCTCACCCCACCGCCGCTTCGTCTTCGGACAGCTCTCGCTCGACGAGGTCAAGGAGGTCAAGAACCACTACGGCTGCACGGTCAACGACGTCGTGGTCGCGATCTGCACCGGCGCCGTGCGCCGCTGGCTGGTCTCGCACGGTGAGCTCCCGGCCGACCCCCTGGTGGCCCAGATTCCCGTCTCGGTGCGCAGTGAGAATCAGCAGGGGACCTACGGCAACCGGATCATGCTGATGAGCGCGCCCGTGTTCACCAACGTCGCCGATCCGATCGAGCGCCTGCGGATGACCCAGGAGGCGCTCTCGTCGATGAAGAAGCGCCACCGGGCGATGCCGGCCGAGCTGCTCCAGGACGCCAACCACTTCATCCCCCCGGCTGTGTTCGCGCGGGCGGCGCGGGCGACCTTGACCCTCAACTCGTCGAGCCGGGGGCGCCCGAATTGGAACCTCGTGATCTCCAACGTTCCCGGGCCGCAGTTCCCGCTCTACTGCGCGGGCGCCGAGCTGGTCGCCAATTACCCGGTCTCGGTGATCACCGACGGCATGGGCCTGAACATGACCGTGATGAGCTACCGCGGGCACATGGACTTCGGGATCGTCACCGATCGCGACCAGATGCCCGACGCCTGGCGGCTGATCGACTGGCTCGGCGAGGCGCTCAGCGAGCTGCGCGAGGGTATGAAGGATCGTCCCTGATCGAATCGAGGTCGGCGTCGTCTGACGCCCACTCGATCACCTCGGGGTTGGCCTCCGCGGCCTTGCGCATGTGCTCGAGCGCCTGCTCCGGATGCCCGCCGAGCGCGTTGTAACAGGCGAGCTGGTAGTGAAGGGTCGGGTGCTCGGCATGGTCTGTGAGCCCCTCGGAGGCGATCGCGATCGCCTCCTCGTAGTCGCCGCGGTCGTAGGCCGGCTGGGCCGCGTACCAGTACTCGAAAGGCGATACAGGCAAGGCGGCGCCGGGCGGGCCGCCCATCACCAGCACCGTCGTCTCGTCCTCGGTCGCGGTCGCCTCCCGCCTCGTTTCCACCGGTACGAGGATCATGGTTCCGGCGGGCGCCTCGACCCGCTTGCCGGCGATCTCGAACTCCGCCGCGCCGGCGGCGACGTAGTAGAGCTCCTCCTCGCGGCCGGCGCCCGGGCTGGTCTCGTCGTGCGGTTCGATCACGTGCTCGCCCGCCTTCGCGGCCGTGTAGGCGTTGACGCCGAAGCCGGTGACGCCGAGGGTGCGTCGGATCGGGCGCCACAGGGTGCCGGCGACCGCGACGCGGTCGAGCTCGTCGATATGGGCGGCTTGGAAGGCGCTGCTCACGATCGACCGATTCTGGCGAGTCCCGGCCTCGAGCGGAGTCTCGCGCCGACCTCGCCTCGGCAGAGCCGCGGGGCGGCGGGTCTAGTCGCTCGAATCGAGGGGCCAATCGCGACGCATCGATTGCCCGTGCAGGGATTGGGCAACCGTGCGCATCGCGAGCACGCTGGCCGCGGTCAGGCCTGAGAACCCCAAGATCCAGAGCGCTGTGCGGATGTCCGTGTCCGTCGTCATCGAGCCGGCGATGAGCACGGCACCGCTGGTCAAAGCCCCGAGGCCACTCGCGGCCGCCAGGAGCACCCGATCGAGCCACCCCTCGACGACGAGGCGGTCGCCGCCGGCGTAGCGCTCGGACCGGAGGACCAGCCGGCCGCTGCGCAGCTGACCCGCCAGCGTCTCGGCGTGCTCGGGCAGGGTGCGAAGCGCCGGAAGCACGCGCACGAGCTCGCGGCGCAGGAGCTCCTGAGGCGTTCCGATGTCGGCGAGGCCCTCGCTGGCGACGAGCTCCGAGGCCTCGGCGGGAAGGCTGAACTCGGGATCGATCAGCTTCAGGGTGCCCTCGAGTGTCAGCAGGCTCCGGGAGAGCAGCAGCATCGTGCTCGGCGGGCGCAGCCCGTGGCGCTCCATCACGTCGAGCACCCCACCGAGGACAGCCGGGCTGAAGCCGACCCCCTGCGCCTCTCCGAGCAGCAGCGCCATGTCGCGCTCGAGCACGCGCATGTCGGTGAGATCGTCGCCGACCAGGTGCCGAACCGCCCGCGCGATGAGCGACGCGTCGCGCATCGAGAAGCCCATCGCGATGCCCTGCAGGGCCTCGAGCGTCACCGGATCGAGCCGGCCCACCGAGCCGAAGTCGAGGAGCCAGAGCGTGCCGTCGGCGTCGAGAAGGATGTTGCCCGGATGCGGGTCGGCGTGGTAGTAGCCGTCCTGCAGGATCTGGCCGAGGAACGAGGCGAGCAGCCGCCTGGCGAGCTCGCGTCGTGTCACCGGTACCTCGTTCACCGCCCCGGCATCCGTCAGCGGCCGGCCATGCACCTCGTCCATCACCAGCACGCGCCGCGTGGTCAGCGCGCCATGCACGGCGGGGACGGCGACCCCGAGATCCCCCTCTCGGTTGGCGCGCAGGCGGGTGCCGGCCAGCGCCTCGCGCTGGTAGTCGAGCTCCGCCTCGATGCTGCGAATGAGCTCCTCGGCGAGCCGCTGCGCACCGACGCGGCGAGCGGCCTCCACGCGGCGCTCGAGCGTCCGGGCCACGAGTGTCAGGACCGACCCGTCGCGGCGAACCAGCTCGTCCATCCCGGGCCTCTGGACCTTGACGACGACCGGGTGCCCATCGCGCAGCGTCGCCCTGTGCGTCTGGCCCACCGAGGCGGCGGCCAGCGGCTCGAACTCGAACTCCTGAAAAGCCTGCGAGACCGGTTCGCCCAGGTCGCCCTCGAGCACCGCCTCGAGCTGTTCCGGGGGGATGCGCTCGACGTCGGCGTGGAGCCGCGAGAACTCGTCGGTGATCGTGCTCGGAAGCAGGTCGGTGCGCGTTGCGGCGATCTGCCCGAACTTCACGAACATGCCGCCGGAGCGTTCCAGGACCACCCGCAGCCGCCGCGCCAGGTCCGGGGAGTCGAGCGCCGCCGCCGAGCGATAACGGACGTGGAGGAGGTTCTCTTCACGGGCGTTGCTCGCGAGCTGGCGGAAACGGCCGAGGGGCGCTACCGCACCGCGGACCGCGCGAATCGGGTGGCGCCACCGGCGGCGACGCCCGCGGTCGGGAGCCCGGCGCGCGACCAGGTCGAGGATGATCGCGACGGGCAACGTCGCGAGCACGCCGAAGAAGATCACGAGCGGGATCACGATCGCCGCGCTGTCGTCTTCGGGGCGGAGCGTGGCCGCCGTCGCGGCCGCACCGAACAGCCACCCGATCGAAGCCGCGAGGATGCTGCGCCACCGCCCGATCCGGATTCCGAGCACCCTGCCGCTCACCCAGCCGATCGCGGCCACCCAGAACGGCAGGAGGAGCAGGGCGAGGCCGCTGAGCTGTATCGAGATGGCTGCCACGGGTGAGGGCGAGATCCGGAGGCTCGGCAAGACACTAAGGAGTGCATCGGCGGCCCTGGCCCCGCAGAGCCCTCGACGCCCCGACCAGGATTCGAACCTGGGGCCTACTCCTTAGGAGGGAGTCGCTCTATCCAGCTGAGCTATCGGGGCCGGCGCCTTAGCAGGCGCGATGAGCGATCGTAGCTGCGCTGTTCTGCGCCTACGTCGCCGGCGCGAGTTTCGCCTCAGGGGACGTTGACGACCGTGTCGCCGGGGTCCGCGGTCGCCGTGTCGGCGTTGGCGCCACCGTCTCCGCGATCGCCACCGGCGCCGTCGACCAGATTCAGGGAGTCACGCCCGTCCTGGCCGAACAACCGGTCCAAGCCCGCATGGCCGATCAGCGTGTCGTCGCCGCCGCCGCCTGTCAGCGTGTCGCGGCCGCCGCCGCCGCGCAGCCGGTTGGCGATCGCGCCGGCATTCCCGGTGATCCGGTCGCCGCCCGAGCCGCCGACTACGTTCTCGACCGAGGCCGGGACGGTGTCGCCCTCCCCGGCGAGTCCGTCGTTGGCGACCGTGTTCAGCGTCACCGTGAGCGGACCTGTGCGCGAGCCGTAGTCGACGACATCCACGCCGGACTCACCGAGCATGCGGTCCGGCCCGTTGGCCCCCGCACCTTGCTCGAAGGTGTCGTTGTCGGTACCGCCGCTCTCGTAGTCGCCGTTCGTGCCGCCCGTGATCGAGTCATTGCCACCGAGCGCGCAGATCGTGTCAACGCCCGCGCCGGCGTCGATCACGTCGGTCTGCGCCGAACCGACGATGACATCGCCACCCGCGGTGCCCGCGATCGGTCCCCCCGCGCTGATGATCGTGGCATCGAGTCCCCTGCACCTGGCGAGCAGCCACTCCAACCTGAAGGTGCCCGTGGTGCCACCGTTGCCGTCGACCGCGATCCTGTACGTCGTGCCCGCAACCACGTTCAGCGAGACCTGCGTCGCTCCGCTGCCGACTGACGTGAGCGCCCCAAGGCTGGTGCCGGTATAGACACCGATCCCGGGGACAAGGCCGCCCGCGACGTTTCCGAGTCGTATGACCGCGGGGCCGCTCTCGCTGGGGATCCAACGGAACCAGGCCGAGTTGTCGGCGGCCGCGCCGCCGTGGTAGTCGAGCTCTCCGGGCTCGCCGGTAGCGCGCACCGTGGTCGCCGATGTGATCCCCGCGAGCCCGTCCAAGCGGCGGGAGCTGCCGAAGTCATCGTTTGCCGGTGGGTCGATCGACCACTGCAGGCCGATGCTTCCGGTCGTAGCACCGAAGCCGTCGACGGCGATGCGATACGTCGTCCCGGCGACCACGGGAAAGGTGATCCTCGACTGATCGGATCCGTTGAACTGATCGTTCGCGGCACGTTGCGTCAGCCCGTTGATGGCCGTGCCGGTATAGGCCGCGATCACGGTGTCGAAGTTCGACTCGCGCGTGTTGAACACCGCCGAGCCCGTTTCCGGCGCCGTCCACGAGTACCAGACCGACCTGTCCGGAACCGATCCGTGGAACGGCTCGCCGGGCTCACCGGTCGAACGCGCGCTGTTCGCGAAGTGGTGACCGGTGGCGCCGGTGATGACTGCGGGAGACGCGAAGTCGTCATTTGCCGGCGAGTTCTGCGCGTACTGGAGCGAGAACGACCCGTGCGCGGCACTGAACCCATCGACCGCGATTCGGTAGGTCGTTCCCGCCGCCGCGTTGAACGACACCTTCGACTGGCGAACGCCAGGGGCGGGGGTGTAGTCGTCGTTGGACGCGACGGAGGCCAGCGTGCCGAAGCTGCTGCCCGTGAAAACGTGCAGCGTGGTATCGAAGGCCGCATCGCGAGTGTTGAACGTGGTGGGACCGTTCTCGGGCGCCGTCCACGAGTACCAGACGGTGGTGTCGGGCACGCTGCCCGCGATCGCCGGCTCGCCCGTCTGTCCGGTCGCATCCGTGTTGCTGCCGAACACCGTTCCATCGGGACCGCCGATCCCCACGCCGGCGAAGTTGTCGTTCGCAGGACGGCCAACGAGGCCGTTGACGAAGGTTCGCAGCGCGCCCTGGTAGACCTCGCCGTAGATGCCCGGCTTGTTCGGCTGAGCGCAGCCGCTGCCCCAGCTGGTGTCGCCCACGAGCCGGACCTGCCCACCGGCGATGAACAGCGGCCCGCCGCTGTCGCCCTGACAGGTGTCCATGCCACCCGCAAGCGGGCCGGCGCCGAGCATGACGGCGCCGTGGAAGCTGGCGCCGTACTGGGCCGGGTCCGACATCGTCGCGTCGGACTGGATGGGCAGGTCGACCTGCCTCAGGTCGTTGGACGCGACCCCGCCCTGGGTCGTGTGACCGTGGCCGATCGCCGTCACCGTATTGCCCGGGTTGACCGGATCGATCGGTTCCGCGAGTCGTGCCCAAGGCTTTGTCGAGGCGGTGTTGAGACGAAGCAGCGCGACGTCGTTGTCGAAGGTCGACGGGTTCCAACTTGGGTGGAGGTGAATCGCCGTGACCGACCGGATGTCGCCCGGCGCCTCGTCATCGAGCTGCCAGGCACCGATCACAAGCTTCAGGCTCGCCGCCGTCACGCCACCGTCGACGCAGTGCGCCGCGGTGAGCACCCAGACGGAGGAGACGAGCGTTCCGCCACAGAAGGCAAAGTTGTCGCTGGCGCGCTTGATCGAGGTGAAGAAGGGATAAGCGCCGGCCGGGGCCACCGTGCCGCCGACGATGTCCGGGCTCGGGCCCTCCGCCGGGTCGATCTCTTCGCCCTTCTCGGTCGTGGAGCGCGACGGGCGCGCCGCCTGATCGACCTCGTTGCCCCGCTTCTCGGTGTCCGGGGTCGTGCGCAGAGCGCCCGAAGCGAAATCTTCCTGCGTTGCGCGGCTCTCGTCCGTGCCACGCTCGCCGCCGACGGCCAGGCTGCTCGCAGACGTGCCGATCAGGAAAAGGCTCGCCAGCGACACGGCCGTTACGCGGCGCCACCGGGGTCGCACGGCAGGAGCTTCAGACGATCCAACAGCTTCGGTCGTAGCGCGTTCCAGCACTTCCCCTCCAACGATCGTAGGAACCGCGCGACGCGCGATCTCGCGGCGAACGTACCACAGGGCTTTGCCGTGTCACCGCATTTGCTTGGGCTTGCACTCGCGAGATACTGCTCGACGCGATGGCGCAAGAGAACATCGAGGTCGTGCGCCGCGGATACGAGGAGTTCGCCGCCGGCCGCCTCGTCGAGTACTTCGAAAGCGTCGCGATCCCCGAGTTCGAGCTCGACATGTCGCGCTGGGGGCCCGTCGCCTACACCTATCGCGGCCGCGACGGATTTCGCAGCTTCCTGCAGGTCCTCGATCGGCTCTGGGAGCGCTTCGAGCTCGAGCCGGTGCGTTTCATCGCCGCGGACGATCGGGTCGTCGTCCTCGTCGACGTGCAAGCCCGCGGCCGGGAGAGCGGGGCCGACGTAACCGCTCGATACGCGAACGTGTGGACCTTCCGGGACGGGAAGGTGATCCGGGCCGCGTGGTTCGAGGATCTGGACGAAGCCCTCGGGGCGGCCGAGGTCAGCGAGTCGTGACCTGGGAGGATCGAACGGACCCACGGAACGGAGAGTCGCTGTGACCGTTCGCATCGAGGAATCGATCGAGATCGCCCGGCCGCCGGCCGCCGTCTGGGACGCGATCGCCGACTACGCGTTCGACCTGCAATGGCGCCAGGGCCTGCTCGAGATGACCCCGGACCCGCCCGGCGGGCCCGAGCTCGGGACCAAGGTCCACGAGGTCATCAAGTCGTCCGGCCGCGAGTACGTCGCCGACACGTCGGTGACCGAGCTCGACCCGGGAGTCTCGTACAGCTTCGCCGGCGAGGGGACGATCGGAGGCCTCGCCGGGGGCCGGACGGTGGTCCCGGCGACGGCCGGTGACGGGGCGCTGTTCACCTACCGGATCGAGCTCGAGCCCAGGGGCGGGATGCGCCTGCTGCGGCCCGTCCTCGGCCCGATCGTGCGCTCAGGGCTGAAGAAGGACCTGCAGACGCTGAAGGCGGCGCTGGAGGGCGACGCCGCCGGCTGACCCGCGGCCCGTTACGGCGCCGCGCGCCATTTGGCGCGCGAGTACTGGCTGCGCCACTCCTTGAAATTGGCGAGACCCTCGAACCGCTCGCCCGATTGCGGGAACTCGAGCACCGCGTCGTCGTCGTAGAGCGCGTGGCTTGCCTCCACGTCCTTGCCGGTCTGCTCCCAGAACCGCTGGATCTCCGCCCGCCGCTCGGCCTCGTTCATCTGCTCATCTTCGCCGAAGTACTCAGCCCGCCGCTCTTCGCATCCGGGCGCTGCGCCGGCCCGGGCTCAGTCGGGCTGCGGAACGATCCGGATGTAGGGCTTCGGGCTGTCCCAGCCGTCGGGGTACTTCTCGCGGGCCTCGTCGTCGGAGACCGAGCCGGCGATGATCACGTCGTCGCCCTTCTGCCAGTTCACCGGCGTCGCCACCTTGTGCTTCGCGGTCAGCTGCAGGGAGTCGATCACGCGGAGCACCTCGTCGAAGTTGCGGCCGGTGGTCATCGGATAGACGAGGATCAACTTGATCTTCTTGTCCGGGCCGATGACGAAGACGTTGCGGACGGTCTGGTTGTCGGCCGGAGTCCGGTCGCCGGGGTCGCCCGAGACGTCGGCGGGCAGCATGCCGTAGGCCTTCGAGACCTCGTAGTCGGGGTCGGCGATGATCGGGTAGTTCGGCGCCGTGCCCTGGGTCTCGGCGATGTCCTTTGCCCACTTCTCGTGGTCGCCGGCCTGGTCGACGGAGAGGCCGATGATCTTCACGCCGCGGGCGTCGAACTCGGGCTTCGCGTTGGCCATGTAGCCGAGCTCGGTGGTGCAGACCGGGGTGAAGTCCTTGGGATGGGAGAAGAGCACGGCCCAGGAGTCGCCGATCCAGTCGTGGAACCTGATCGGGCCTTCGGTCGTCTGGGCCTCGAAGTCGGGGGCGGTGTCGCCAAGTTGCAGAGCCATTTTTCCTCCTGAATGCGGGTTGGACAACTAGCGTATCCGGCTTACTCGCCGGGCCAGTAGGCGATCTCGCCGGCGGCGAAGGTCGCCTCGACCAGGGGGACGCCGGGGCGGTAGACGAGGTGGGCGTGGGAGGGCGCGTCGAGGACGACGGCGTCCGCGCGGGCCCCGGGGGAGAGATGCCCGATGTCGCTGCGCCGCAGCGCCCGAGCCCCGCCGGTCGTCGCCGCGGCGAGCGCCTCGTCGATCGTCATCCGCATGTCGCGCACCGCGAGCGCGATGCAGAACGACATCGAGGTCGTGTAGCTCGAGCCCGGGTTCGTGTTCGTGGCGATCGCGACCGCGACACCGGCGTCGATCGCGCGCCGCGCGTCGGGATAGGGCTGGCGGGTCGAGAAGTCGGTCGCCGGGAGGAAGGTGGCCACGGTCTCGCTCGCCGCGAGCGCCGCGATGTCGCCGTCGTCGAGGTAGGTGCAGTGGTCTACCGAAGCCGCGCCGAGCTCGACCGCCAGCCGGGCACCCGGCCCGGGACCGAGCTGGTTGCCATGCACCCGCAGCCCGAGGCCGGCGTCGCGCCCGGCGATCAGCATCGCCCGGGACTGGTCGAGATCGAAGGCCCCGCGCTCGCAGAAGACGTCGGTCCAGCGCGCGTACGGCCGGCAGGCTTCGAGCATCGGCCCGCAGACGAGCTCGACGTACTCGTCGGGCCGCGCCTCGTACTCGGACGGGAGCAGGTGGCCGCCGAGGAAGGTGACCTCGTCGGTGAGCTCGGCGGCGACCCGGCAGAGGCGCTCCTCCGATTCCACCTCGAGCCCGTAGCCCGACTTGACCTCGACCTCGGTGATCCCGGCGGCGAGCCCCTCCGCCCTCCGCGTCCGGGCGAGCGCCAGCAGCTCCTCCTCGCTCGCCGCGCGCGTCGCCTCGGTGGTGGCCCGGATCCCCCCCGCCTCGTAGGGACGCCCCGCCATCCTCGCCGCGAACTCCTCGCTGCGATCGCCGGCGAAGACGAGGTGCGTGTGGCTGTCGACGAAGCCGGGGATCACGCAGCGCCCCGCGGCGTCGAAGCGCTCGTCGGCGGCGGCGCCGGCAGCTTCGATCGCGACCACCCGGCCGTCCTCGATCACCAGCGCCGCGTCGCGGACGATCCCCAGCGGCCCCTCGCCGCGCTCGGGGTCGTTGGTGACCAGCAGGCCGATCCCGTCGATCGCCATCGTCGTCATCCGAGCACCCCGGCGATCGCCTCTCGCAGCTCGTGCGGCACGTCGAGATCCGCGTGCTCGCCGCCGCGGACGATCTCGCGCCCGGCGCAGATCACCCGCTCGACGTCGGCGGCGCCAGCGGCGAACAGGGCCGCATCGAGCGCGGTCTCGGGGGTGGCGCCGGCGAGGCGGACGCCGTCGAGCCCGATGGTGATCAGGTCGGCGACCGCGCCCGCCTCGATCGCCCCGGCCTCGGGCCAGCCGATGCAGGCGTGCCCGGCCGCGGTCGCGGCCCGAAGCAGCGAAGGGGCGTCGTGGCGGCCCCGCTCGCCGCTGGCGAGGCGCTCGTCGAGCTCGACCGCTCGTGCCTCCTCGAGCATGTCGATCGCCGCATGCGAGTCGGAGCCGAGGGCAAGTGTCGCTCCGGCGTCGGCGAGCGCCCGCGCCGGCCCGATGCCGTCGGCCAGGTCGCGCTCGGTTGTCGGGCACAGGCAGCAGCAACAGGCCGCCGCGCCTATGGCTGCCGTGTCGGCGTCGGTGAGGTGGGTGGCGTGCACGGCGGTGAAGCGGGAGCTCAGCGCGCCGGAGGCCTCAAGCACCGCGGTCGGCGTGTTGCCGTAGGCGCCGATGCAGGCCTCGTTCTCGGCCGGCTGCTCGGAGACGTGGGCGTGCAGCGGCCGATCGCGCTGCGCCGCCCAGGCGGCCACGGTGGCGCACGCGGCGGGGTCGACCGCCCGGACGCTGTGGATCGCGGCTCCAATCCGCGCCCCCGGCCCGTCGGCGAGGCCGGCGACGCGATCGCCCCACGCCGCAGCGGTGCCGTCCGAGAAGCGCTCCTGCACCGGGCTCAACGGTTCGGCGATGCCTCCGTGCAGGTAGCAGGCGTCGAGGAGGGTGATCCGGATCCCGGCCTCGCCGGCGGCGGCGATCAGCGCCGCGCCGATCTCGTTCGGGTCGGCGTAGCGCTCACCGCCGGGCCCGTGGTGCAGGTAGTGGAACTCCCCCACGGCCGTCACCCCGGCCAGCGCCATCTCGGCGAAGGTCGCCCGCGCGAGGCGGAAGTAGCTCTCCGGGTCGAGGCGGTCGGCGACCGCGTACATCTGCTCGCGCCAGGTCCAGAAGCTGCCGCGACCGCGCTGCGCCCGGCCGCGCAGCGCGCGGTGGAACGCATGCGAGTGCGCGTTGGCGAATCCCGGCAGGGTCAGGCCCGCGAGGCGCACGGCGCCCGCGGGCGGCGCGGGGACGCCGCTCTCGACCGCCGTGATCCGCTCGCCCTCGACCTCGACCACCACCCCCTCCTCGGCCCGCTCGCCGCCGAGCCAGGCGAGCTCACACCAGTAGGAATGAGGCCCCTCAACGGCGGCGCGGCTCGGCCTCGCTTCGCTCCGCCTCACATCAGGCGCCTCAACGGCGGCGCGGCTCGGCCTCGCTTCGCTCCGCCTCACAGTCACGATCCGACCCGCTCGACAAGCTCGCGCGCGCGGCGCTCGAAGTCCTCGCGGCCGAAGCGCTCGTACTGCTCCCAGGTCGAGAGCGTCCGCGGATCGGCGCGATCGACGAACAGGATCCCGTCGAGGTGATCGACCTCGTGCTGGAACGTCCCGGCGGTCAGACCGCGCCTGACCTCCTCCCGCTCGACGCCGTCGCGATCGAGATACCGGAGGCGGATGTTGACCTGACGCGAGACCTCGCCCCGCATCCCGGGCACCGACAGACAGCCCTCGTTGATGATCGCGAGCTCGTCGCCGAGCGGCTCGATCACGGGATTGACGAACACGGTCAGCGGGATCGGAGGCTTGTAGGGATAACGGGGGTTGCCCGGCTCGACCTCGGCGATCGCGATCCGCACCGGCTCGCCGACCTGGGGGGCGGCGATCCCGGCCCCGTGCGCGGCCCGCTTGGTGTCGATCATGTCGTCGATCAGCCGCTGGACCTGTGGCGTCGCGAGCTCCTCTGCCGACACCTCGCGAGCGCGCTCGCGAAGCACCGGGTCGCCGAGCTCGCGGATGTCCAGGACCGTCACTCGGGTTCGGCCATGGGAATGTGGACGCCGCGCTCCGCCGCGATCTCGAGCGCCCGCTCGTAGCCAGCGTCGGCGTGGCGCATGACGCCCGTGCCCGGGTCGGCGGTGAGCACCCGGTCGAGCTTCTCCGCGGCGAGCTCGGTGCCGTCGGCCACGCAGACCATCCCGGCGTGGATGGAGCGCCCGATCCCCACGCCCCCGCCATCGTGGATCGAGACCCAGGTCGCTCCCGACGCGGTGTTGACGAGCGCGTTCAGCAGGGGCCAGTCGGCGATCGCGTCGGAGCCGTCGCGCATCGACTCGGTCTCGCGGTAGGGCGAGGCGACCGATCCCGAATCGAGGTGGTCGCGCCCGATCACGAGCGGCGCGCTGATCTCGCCGCTCGCGACCAGCTCGTTGAAGCGCAGGCCCAGCCGGCGGCGCTCGCCGTAGCCGAGCCAGCAGATGCGCGCCGGCAGGCCCTGGAAGGCGATCCGCTCCGAGGCCATGCGGATCCAGCGCGCCAGCGCCTCGTCCTCGGGGAACTCCGCCAGGACCGCGCGGTCGGTGGCGGCGATGTCGGCGGGGTCGCCGGAGAGCGCCGCCCAGCGGAACGGCCCCTTGCCCTCACAGAACAGCGGCCGGATGTAGGCGGGCACGAAGCCCGGGTAGTCGAAGGCGCGCTCGAATCCGCCGAGCTGGGCCTCGCGGCGCAGGCTGTTCCCGTAATCGAAGACCTCGGCGCCCGCGTCCTTGAAGCCCACCATGGCGAAGCAGTGGGCGGCGGCCGAGGCCCGGGCCCGGTTGATGTACTCCTCGGCGTCGCGCTCGCGCAGCTCGGCGGCCTCCTCGAGCGAGAGCCCCGCCGGGACGTAGCCCACGAGCGGGTCGTGCGCGGAGGTCTGGTCGGTGACGATGTCGGCCTCGAAGCCGCGCCGCAGCAGCTCGGGCACCACCTCGGCGGCGTTCCCGCAGAGCCCGACGCTCAGCGCCCGGCGCTCGGTCTTCGCCGCGATGCAACGGTTGATCGCGTCGTCGACGTCGTCGGCCTGCTCGTCGAGGTAGCGGGTCTCGAGCCGGCGGCGGATGCGCTCGGGGTCGACCTCGATGCAGAGCGCCACCCCCTCGTTCATGGTCACCGCCAGGGGCTGTGCGCCCCCCATGCCGCCGAGTCCGGCGGTGAGCGTGATCGTCCCGTCGAGGCTGCCGCCGAAGCGCCGCCGCGCGATCTCGGCGAAGCACTCGTAGGTGCCCTGGACGATCCCCTGACTGCCGATGTAGATCCACGACCCGGCGGTCATCTGCCCGTACATCGTCAGCCCCTCGGCCTCGAGCCGCCGGAACTCGTCCCAGTTCGCCCATTCGCCCACCAGGTTCGAGTTGGCGATCAGCACCCGCGGCGACCACTCGTGGGTGCGGAAGACGCCGACCGGCTTGCCCGACTGCACCAGCAGCGTCTCGTCGTCGGCGAGGGCGCGCAGCTCGCGCACGATCGCGTCGAAGGCGTCCCACGAGCGCGCCGCCCGCCCGGTGCCGCCGTAGACGACGAGGTCGTCCGGCCGCTCGGCGACCTCCGGGTCGAGGTTGTTCATCAGCATCCGCATCGCCGCCTCCTGCTGCCAGCCGCGACAGGAGAGCTCGGTGCCGTGCGGAGCGCGCACCTCGCGGGGCCCACTCACAGCATTTCTCCGATCCGCTCCTCGACCGCCGCCAAGAGCGCACCGTCGCGCAGCAGGCCCTCGACAGCGCCGAGCTCCGGCGCCAACCATCGGTCCGGGCCGACGCCCGGAACCACCTCGCGCAGGGCGGCGACCGCGGCGGCGGTCCCCTCGGCGGGCGCCAGCGGCGCGCGAAGCTCGAGCGCCCGGGCGGCGCAGGTGAGCTCGACCGCGAGGATGCGGCGCAGGTTGTCGACCACCGCGCGCAGCTTGCGCGCCGCGCCCCAACCCATCGAGACGTGGTCCTCCTGCATCGCGCTGGTCGGCAGCGAGTCGACGGCGGCGGGCGCGGCCAGGCGGCGGTTCTCGGCCACCATCGCCGCCTGCGTGTACTGGCCCAGCATCAGCCCGGAGTCGACCCCGGGATCGCCGGCGAGGAAGGGCGGCAGCCCGTGCGAGCGATTCGCGTCGAGCAGCCGGTCGGTGCGCCGCTCGCTGATCGAGCCGACCTCGGCGGCGGCGATCGCGAGGAAGTCGCAGGCGAGCGCCACCGGGGCGCCGTGGAAGTTGCCGCAGGACTCGACCCGTCCGTCGGGGAGCACCATCGGGTTGTCGATCGCCGAGACGAGCTCGGCCGCGGCCACCGATCCGGCGTGGGCCGCGGTATCGCGGGCGGCGCCGTGGACCTGGGGGGTGCAGCGGATCGAGTAGGCGTCCTGGACCCTGGGGTCGCCCTCCCGATGGCTGGCGACGATCGCCGAGCGCTCGAGCAGCCGGCGCAGGTTCGCGGCGCTCGCCGCCTGGCCCGGCTGCGGGCGGAGTGCGATCAGGTCCTCGGCAAAGGCGCGATCGGTGCCGAGCAGGGACTCCGTGGTCATCGCGCCGGCGACGTCGGCGACCCGCAGCAGGTGGTCGAGGTCGGCGAGCGCCAGGACCAGCATCCCGAGGATCCCGTCGGTGCCGTTGATCAACGCCAGCCCCTCCTTCGGGCCGAGCACGGGCGGCTCGATCCCGGCTTCGCGAAGCGCTTCGGCCGCCGCCAGCCGGGCGCCGGCCGCGTCGACCACCTCGCCCTCGCCGATCAGCGCGAGCGCGCAGTGGGCGAGCGGGGCGAGGTCTCCACTGGCGCCGAGCGAGCCGTGCTCGGGGACGACCGGGTCGAGCCCCGCGGCCAGCATCGCCAGCATCGCCTCCGCGAGCACCGGGCGGGCGCCGGAGCGGCCCATGGCCAGTGAGCGGGCGCGCAGGAAGAGCATCGCGCGGACCACCTCCCGTTCCACCGGCGGGCCCATGCCGGCGGCGTGCGAGCGCACCAGCGCTCGCTGCAGCTCCGTCCGGCGGGCGGCTGGAATTCGCGTCTGCGCCAGCGAGCCGAACCCTGTGGAGATCCCGTAGGCGGGCTCGTCCGACTCGGCGAGCCGGGCGACCACCGCGGCCGTCTCCTCCATCGCCGCCCGGGCGTCGGCGCTCAAGCGGGCGGGCGTTCCGTCGCGGGCGACCGAGACGACCTGCTCGGCGGTCGCCCCGTCGGGCCCGAGCTCGATCGTCGCCGTCACCCGATCAGAACTCCGGCTTGAAGCCGTCGCCCCTGCCCACCACCGAGACGGTGCGATCGTGCGACGCATTCAGCTCGCCGCCGCCGGATGGCGTCGCGGGCAGGACCACGTAGTCGCTCATCCGGACCCACGTCGGGACGTAGGTCACCCGCCGCACGGTCACGCGGTCGCCGACCGCCTTGAAATGCAGCAGGGCGATGATCCCGTCCTGGGTCTCGGTCGGCAGCCCGCTCGAGGCGCCCTGGTTGGAGACCAGGTTGCCCTCGCTGAAGACCACGAACTTGCCGTTCATCCGCTCGATCGGCTGCACCATGTGCGGGCCCTGGCCGACGACGACGCTGATCACCTTCGCGGAGGTGAGCTTCTTCGCCACCGCGCGCTGCGACCCGTTGGGGCTCTGTGAGTTCTCGGTGCCCCAGTGGATCTGGGCGATGACCGCGTCGGCGCCCGCGTCGCGCGCCTCGCGGGCGTCGTGGATGATCGCCTTCGCGCCCGCCTTCGGGTTGTTGGCCGGGTACTCGTTCACCGACCACGGGTGCGGCGCCGGGATCCCGTTGGTCGCGTCGGTGTAGGCGACGAAACCGACCTTGACCCCGTGGACGTTCACGATCGTGGGCCGCCCCGCCGCCTTCTCGGAGCTGAACGAGCCGGTGTGGTCGATGTCGCGCTTGTGCAGGGCCTTCACCGTGCCGTCGATGCCCTTCTGTCCCTGGTCGAGCGAGTGGTTGGAGGCGGTGCTGCAGGCATCCCAGCCGCTGCGGCGGATCGAGGCCGCGAGCCCGGTCGGCGTGTTGAAGATCGGATAGGTCGAGGGCGGGCCGGGGCCCATCGGGGTCTCGAGGTGACAGAGGCCGAGATCGACCTTGGCGACGTAGGGCTCGATCCGGTCGAAGAAGGGGGCGAAGTCGTACTCGCCGCCGTTCCCGTTGGCGAGCGCCTGGTCGAGCAGGGGCTGGTGCATGAGCAGGTCGCCGCTGGCCGAGACGGTGAAGTGCACCGCGCCCGGCTTCGCCGCGGCCTCGTCAGCGGCCGCGGACTCGGGCGCGGCCTCCGTGCGCCCCTCAGCGGGCGGCGAGGTCGTCTTGCCCTCGCCGCCGTCGACGACCACCAGCCAGACCGCGACCGCCGAGCCGACGACGCACACGACCGCGAACGCAGCCGCCAGCCAGCGAGTCATTCTTCTGAGTCCGGCTCCTCGTCGCCGGCCTCGGCGTCCGCATAGAGGCTCTCCGAGGCGAGCTGGCGCACCGAGCGATCCCAGAGCTTGACCTCGAGATAGAGGTCGTCGCCGAAGCCGTGTACGGCGTCGACCGCCACCAGGGTGAAGCGGCCCTCGGCCACCGGCGCCTGGTCGAGCGGATCGCCGTCGAGCTCGGCGGTCGCGGCGACGGCCCCGCGCACCAGCGGCAGGCCCCAGACGAGGGTGACGTCGCCTCCCCGGCCGCCGTCAGTGCGCCAGTCGCCGATCACGTCGTCGTTGAGGTCGATCTTCCAGTCCGGGTTGCCCTCGGCGGTGACGTCGGTGAAGTCGACCTTCGAGCGCAGGTCCGCGGGCTCGTCGCCGTCGTCGCCCGGGGCGAAGGAGACCCAGCCGTAGAACTCGGCGAGCACCGACTCGCCGTCCTCGTCCGTGGTCTCGTCGGCCGCGCGCCCGCTCGCCGGCACGTAGACGCGGCCGCCCCAGGCGCGATCGGGGAACCAGCGCACCGTCTCGGGGTCGAGGGCCGACCCCGCCTCGGCGGCCAGCGACTCACAGCCGCGGGCGAACTCGTCGCGCAGGCGCTCCTCCCAGCGCCCGTACGGCCGTCCCTCCTGGGCGGCGTCGGCGATGAAGCGCGGAAATGGTCGCTTGGTCGGCGGCATCCGGGGGCCAGACTACCCCGGGCTCAGTTCCCGAGCAGGTTGCTCAGGGCCCCGGCCGCGCCGCCCCCGGCGGCGACCCTGCCCTCCGACGGCTGCAGCAGCAGCCAGCCCTGGCCCGAGAACGCGAGCTGGATCGTCTCCCCCGAGCCCTTGCCGATGAACGTCTTCAGGTTGACGTCGGCCTTCACCGAGCTCGAGACGCCCTCCGACCAGGTGATCGCGGCCTGCGGGTCGGCGAACGTGTCGGCACCGTCGATCTGGATCATCACCGGCGGTCCGTCGGTGACCAGGGCGACGGTGCCGGTGCCCGAGAGCTCCATGTTGTAGAGGCCTCCTGAGAGCGCCCCCGAGGCGCCCTCGACGCGCTTGATGTCCCAGTCGATCCCGGACTCGAAGGCGAGCACGTGCGGGCCGTTGACCGTGATCGTCTCGCCGGCGAGCGCCAGCAGCTGGATCTCCTGTGCGGTGTCGGCGAGGAAGACCTCCCCGGTGCCGGTCACCTTCATCAGCTGAGTGCCCTCGTTGGTGACCGCCTTCTTCAGCATCCGCGAAAGCCCGCCGGAGCCCGCGTGCTCGAAGCGCACGTCGCCCTGGTAGGCGATCATCGAGCCGAGCTTCGTCTGGATCTCCTCGCCGGTCAGCTCGACCTTGAGCAGCTTCGAGTTCTGGAGCCGAAACGACTCGCCGCCCTCGGTTTCCTTGAACTGCGCCAACGCCTGCTCGACCGACACCGCTACCTCCTCGTCGTGGATTCGCGCCCAGGCTAGATGAGTCACAGACCGCGCGGGCTCGCCAGGAGCCAGTCCTGCGGACCGTCTCGAAACTCGGCCACGAGCAGCTCGCGGTCGATCCGGCGCAGGCCCCCGATCGGCCGCAGCTGGGGGTCGAAGAGGCTCGCGCGGCGGATCTCGGCCGAGATCAGCTCGAGCTCGTGGCTGGCCGCGAACCGGGCCTCGAGCCGGGCGCGCACGTCGGCGTCGATCGCGGGATGGAGCTCGACCAGCAGCGAGGCGTCGCGCAGCCACGGGACCCGGTCGGGGTCGGCGAGCTCGCTCTCGGCGCCCTCGCAGTCCATGATCACCGCGGTGCCCCCGGCGCCGCCGGGCGCGATCGCGGCCAGCTCCGAGATCGTGCACAGGCCGCGAAGCTCGATCCGGTCGGCGACCGAATTGCGGTCGGCCAGCGCCGCGGACGCCGAGCGCAGCACAGGATCGAGCTCGAACCCGATCACCCGGGCGCCCGGGAGGCGCAGCGCCAGCCCGACCGCGTAGTAGCCCTCGGCCGAGCCGACGTTGATCACGGTCGCCGGGCGCTCGGCGACGATCCCCTCGACCGCCGGGTGCAGCTCGAGCTCGAAGCTCCCGACCTGGTACGGCCCCGAGAACAGCATCCGCGGGACGAAGCCCGCCGGATAGCGCATGCCGGCGAAGGGGCCGGTGAGCACGCGGCAGCGGCTGGCGATCGCGACCCGGGCCCCGGGGTAGGCGAACGGCGAGAGCAGCCACCAGGCCGGCTTCGGCACGCCCAAGGGAGACACTCCGGTCAGGAGAGCGCGCCGCGAAGGTCGGCCGCGGCCCGCTCGGGCGCGTAGACGTTGATCGGCACCTCGGTGCCGAGCTCGAAGCCGGCGGCGATCGTCAGCCGGGGAACGATGTCGAGGTGCCAGCAGAACTCGTCGGCCCCGCGCGGGGCGGTGCGCACCCAGAGGTTGAGCTGCGGGACGGCTCCGAGCACGGCCTCGAGCGCGCCGAGCGCGGTGGCGATCATCGCCGCGCCCCGGTCGTCGTCCTCGAACCGCGGCGCCGGGCTGCGCGGGATCAGCCGCAGCGCGAAGGGCGAGCGCGACGCCCACGGGCAGATCAGGAGGACCTCGTCGTCCACCGCGACCAGGCGCTCCCGCCGACGAACCTCCTCGGTGGCGACGTCGGCGAGCAGATGCGAGCCCATCGTCCGCTCGTGATAGGCGGTCGCCCGCTCGCGCTCGCGCGCGATCGCGGCGGGCACGAAGCCGAGCGCGTACAGCTGCGAATGGGAGTGCTCGAGCGACGCCCCGGCCTCGGGGCCCTCGTTGACGATCAGGTGCACGTAGGCGGCATCGGCGTGCGCGCGCATCCGCTCCCGCCAGGCGGCGACGGCGCCGGCGAGCCGCCCGCGCCGCAGCCGCGCCAGCGAGGTCTCATGCTCGGGAGCGCTGACGACCACCTCGTGGGCCCCGGCGGCGGGCTGGGAGCGAAACAGGTCGGCCTGGCCGCGGGTCGCGGCGCCGAGGGGATCGATGGAGCTGGTGATGCCGCTCTCGAGGGCCGGCTGCTCGGGCCCCGTCGCTCCTTGCTCGGCCTCCGGCTCGTAGAGGACCGGGTAGAGGTTGGGAACCGAGCGGGCGGTCCAGCCCGGGGTGTCGGGATCGCCGCCGCCGGGTCGTTCGGCCCAGACCTCGGGCGGGGTGCGGTCCTCGCGACCCTCGCAGAAGGGACACCGCTCCGCGGCGTCGGGCCTCGGCTCCGCCGGGCGGGGGTCGAAGGCGTCCGGGCGCTCGGCGCGGCCGGGAGCGAGAATCGCCCGCAGGCCGGTGAGCTGGTCGATCCTGATCTCGGGGGAGGTCAGGGGCCCGGCGGAGGCGGCGGCGGGGTCGCGGGCGACGGGACGCTGGGCGCGGCGTGCGGCGTGACCAGCGGCTTGATCAGGTCCAGCGGCAGCGGGAAGACGATCGTGGAGCTGTTGTTGACCCCGATCTCGACCAGCGTCTGCAGGTAGCGCAGCTGCAGCGTGGCCGGGTTCTCGCTGATGATGTTCGCGGCCTGCGAGAGCTTCTCGGCGGCCTGGAACTCGCCGTCGGCGGCGATCACCTTCGCCCGCCGCTCGCGCTCGGCCTCCGCCTGGCGCGACATCGCTCGCTGCATGTCGGCCGGCAGCTCGACGTCCTTGACCTCGACCGTCGAGACCTTCACCCCCCAGGGCTCGGTCTGCTCGTCGATGATCTGCTGGAGGTCGAGGTTGAGGCGCTCGCGCTCGGACAGCAGCGCGTCGAGCTCGGCCTTGCCGAGCACCGAGCGCAGGGTCGTCTGCGCGATCTGCGAGGTCGCGAGGAGGAAGTTCTCGATCTCGGTGACCGCCTTGTTCGGGTCGAGGACGCGGAAGTAGGCGACCGCGTTGACCCGCACGGTGACGTTGTCCTTGGTGATCACCTCCTGCGGAGGGACGTTGAGGGTGATCGTCCGCAGGTCGATCCGCACCATCTGATCGATGAACGGGATCAGCAGGATCAGGCCCGGGCCCTTCTGCGCGATCAGCCGGCCGAGGCGGAAGATCACCCCGCGCTCGTACTCGCGCAGGATCCGGATCGCGGCCGCGAGGATGATCACCAGCAGGATCGCGACGACGGCGATGACCGCGATGGCAACTGTCATGTGCCGGCTCCTTGCTCGCTTGCTTCGACCTCTGCCAGCGGCCGCACGCGGAGCGTCAGCCCCTCGACCGCCTCGACCCGCACTCTAGCGCCGCGTTCGCTGACCCGCGCGGCGTCGCCGGCAGTCGCGTCGTCGGCGAGGCTCGCCCGCCAGAGCGCGCCGGCGACGTACACGTGCCCCACCGGCGCCAGCGGATCGCGCACGTCGCCGCGAGCGCCGACGAGCTCCTCCACCCCCGCCCGCACCGGCTCGCCGCGCGCCGCCACCGCCTTGCCGACCGCGAACGCCATCCCGCCGCCGATCAGCACCGCGACCACGATCACCGCCGGGGCCGAGACCTCGAACGAGTCCGAGTTGGTGTCGAACAGCAGCAGGCCCGATACGGCCAGCGCGATCACCCCGACCACGCCGAGCAACCCGTGGGTCGGCAGATGGGCCTCCGCGATGATCATCACCAGGCCGAGGACGAGCAGGCCGATCCCGATCGCGGTCACCGGCAGCTGTGCGGTGCCGAAGGCGCCGAGCAGGAACGAGACCGCGCCGACGAGGCCGGGGATGATCAGACCGGGGCTGAAGATCTCGATCGCGATCCCGACCAGGCCGACGAGCAGCAGCAGGTAGGCGACCGTCGGGTTGACGAGCAGCTGCAGGAGCTCGTACTGGAACGGCATGTCCCGCTCGGAGAGCTCGAGCCCGTCCGTGTCGAGCGTGGTCGCCTTGGGGCCGGCGACGCGGAAGCCGTCCAGCTCGGCGAGCAGCTCGTCCTCGCTCGCGGCGACGAGGTCGATCGCGTCGGCGTCGAGGGCCTCGGCCGCGGTCACGTTCTCGGCCTCGGTGACCATGCGCTCGGGGACCGTGCCGTCGCGCCCGTGGGTCTCGGCGAGCGCTCGGATGAAGGCGGCGGCGTCGTTGGTGATCTTCACCCCCAGGGTCCCCCCGATGTCGCCTCCGGTGGAGGTCACCGCGCTCGCCGAGCCGATGTTGGTCTGCGGCGCCATCGCCGCGACGTCGGCCGCCTCGGTGATGAACGCCCCCGCCGACGCGGCGCGGGCGCCGTTGGGCGCCACGTAGACGACCACCGGCATCGGGGCGTCGATGATCTCCTGGACGATCTCCCGCATCGAGTCCTCGAGCCCGCCGGGGGTGTCGATGCGGATGATCGCCAGCGGCGCGCCGTCGTCGGCGGCCTGGTCGAGCGCGGACTCGATCCACTTCTGGGTCGCCGGGTCGATCGAGCCGCTGAGCTCGATCGAGGGGACGGTGGTCGTGGCGGCGGTCTGCGCGCCGGCGCCGCCCGCGGCGAGCAGCCCGAGGCCGGCCAGTACGAGCAGAAGCGAGGCGTGGCGCGCGAGCACGTCCCCGATTATCCGCCTGTGGCCGCGCCGGCCCACCGGCCGGCGCTCAGCCCGCGTAGCGCTGGATGTCGGCGTTCAGGTCCGCCTCCGACGCGTACGGGCCCTGCTTGACGTAGAGGAGCTTGCCGTCGGCCCCGTAGAAGGCGGTCGAGGGGAGCGCGATCGAGTCGAGCTCCCGCTTGTAGTAGTCGCTGTCGGGGTCGCTGACGCTGGGATAGGGAAGCGGCAGCTCGTCGAGGAAGTCGTTGGCCGCGTCCGGCGGGTCCTCGGTGTCGACCCCGAGGAAGGCGATTCGGTCGCCGTGCTCGGCGGAGGCCGCCTGGAACTGCGGGAACTCGAACCGGCACGGTCCGCACCAGGATGCCCAGACGTTGACGACCGCCGGATAGCCCCGCACCTCGGCGAGCTTCCGATGCACCTCGTCGACGCCGCCGTCGAGGATCTCGTCGCCGTTCGCGTACAGCTTCGCCAGCGGCGGCGGCGCCTTCGCCAGGGCCGCGTCGTAGTCGACGGCCTTCGACTCGGGGTTTCCGACCTGGACCGTGGTCGACTCGGACTTCGAGCTCACCGCCCAGACGACCGCGCCCACGCAGA
>CAWJHV010000011.1:0-43746 GCA_963842795.1 uncultured Solirubrobacterales bacterium
ACCTGCTCGAGCAGGCTCTCGGGGATGTCGAAGTTCGCGTGCACGGCCTCGACGTCGTCGTGGTCGTCGAGCGACTCCATCAACCGCACCAGCGCCCGGGCCTCGCTCTCCTGGTCGATCTCGACAACGACGTTCGGCTCCATCGCCAGCTCAGCGGACTCGACCTCGATCCCGTCGGACTCGAGCGCGGCCCGGACCGCGGCCAGAGCGGCGGGCTCGGTGGTGACCTTGAGCACGTCGCCGTCGGGCGCCACGTCCTCTGCGCCGGCGTCGATCGCGCCGATCAGGTCCTCCTCGGAATAGCGGTCGCCGTCGACGACGATCACGCCCTTCTTCTCGAACTGCCAGGCCACCGAGCCCGGCTCCCCGAGGTTGCCGCCCGACTTGTCGAACAGGTTGCGGACCTCCGCCCCGGTGCGGTTGCGGTTGTCGGTCAGCGCCTCGACCAGGATCGCGGCGCCGCCGGGGCCATACCCCTCGTAGACGACCCGCTCGATCTGCTCGTCGCCGCCGCCCGCCCCGGTGCCGCGGTCGATCGCCCGCTGGATGTTGTCCTTGGGCATCGAGTAGCCCCTCGCCTTCTCGACCGCCGCCGCGAGGGTGAAGTTCGAGTCGGGATCTCCGCCGCCCTCACGCGCGGCAACCGAGATCGCCCGGGCAAGCTTCGTGAACAGCGCCCCGCGCTTGGCGTCGGTCGCCGCCTTCTTGTGCTTGATCGAGGCCCACTTCGAATGCCCGGACATCCAACCGATTCTAGGACGAGACCAGTAACGCCGGCCGCGACCGGACCCCCGAGGTCCGGCCGCGGCAATCGGCGTCGGCATCCCTTCGATGGCGCCGCTTTCCGAACCCCCTCGCGCCCCTGGCGCAAGCCGGGGGGCGACGCGCAGATTGAAGAACAGTCGAGCGGGGCGGAAGTTGCGGCGCAGGCGTGGTCGTCCCCGCCCTAGCTCGTCAGCGAGGCCTTGACCGTGACCGTTCCCATCGGGATTCCCTTGTGGAACGGGAAGTCGAAGGTCGTCGACAGCACCCCGGCGCCGGCCTTCGCCAGGGTCGCCTCAGCGCCCTTGATCTTCAGGTTCGTCCCGGCGCTGCCACCGATCGTCGCGCTCGACAGATCGAGGTCCATGAACCGCACCTCGGCTCCGCCGGACTTCGCGAACAGCTTCGTCTTGTTCGCCCCGATCTTGATCGTGAACTTGGTGAACTTGACGCCCGGGCCGCCCTCGGTGAAGAACGCAAGCCCGCCCTTGTGCTCGATCGTTCCCTTCGGGCCCTCGTTGACGTCCCCGCCCTTGATCGGGAAGTTGAAGCCGTGCTTGCCGCTCCTCGCGGCACCGGTCGTGTCGATCCCGATGCTCATGTCGGCGAACCCCTCGCCGGTGTCCTGGTTGAACTTGAGCACCGTCTTGCCCCCGGTCACCGGATCGGCGCCGGCGGCCGAGACGAGCACCAACCCCGCCACGAGTAGTGTCATCGGGGCGATCGCCCAGGCCCGCGTCCGCTTCAGCACAACTTTCATCGCTGCTCCTTTTCGTCCTCGGCTAACAGGCGCTCACACGGCGAAGGCGCCGTCCTGCTGCAGGACTTCGCCGTCGACCTCGAGTCTCCCTCCCCGGCGCAGGTCGCAGACGAGGTCGGTGTGCACCGCGCTCTCGTTCGTGCCCCCGGACTCGGGATAGCTGGCGCCGACCGCCAGGTGGATGGTGCCGCCGATCTTCTCGTCGAGCAGGATCGAGCGTGTGCCGTGCTCGATCCCGAAGTTGGTCCCGATCCCGAGCTCGCCCAGCCGCCGCGCCCCCTCGTCGGTATCGAGCATGCTGATCAGGAACTCCTCGCCGCGATCGGCGCTCGCGTCGACCACCTTGCCGCCCTCGAAGCGCAGCCTGACCCCGGCGACGTCGCGGCCGCCGATCGTCGCCGGCAGGTGGAAGCTGACCTCGCCCTCCACCGAGTCCTCGACCGGGCCGGTGAAGAACTCGCCGTCGGGCATGTTGTGCTCGCCGTCGCACGGGATGAAGTGCCGGCCCGCGATCCCCAGCGTCAGGTCGGTGCCCTCGGCGACGATGCGCACCTGCTCGCGGCCCTCGATCCAGTCCGCAAGCCGGCGGCATTCCTCGGATTCCCGCTTCCAGGCGCCGAGCGGGTCGGGGTCGTCGGCTAGGCAGGCGCGGTAGTAGAAGTCCTCGAAGTCGGCGAGGCTCATTTCCGCGTCGGACGCGTGTGCGTTGGTCGGGTACATCGTCCCGACCCAGCGGTGCTCGCCCTCCGAGGAGCGCTTCATCATCGTCTGCAGCAGCTCGCGGGTCGCCGCCCGGCGGGTGGTCTGGCGCTCCGGGGGAACGCCGGAGAGCTCGCGCGTGTTGCTGTCGGCCCAGATCGCGATCCGGCAGTCGGACTCCTCGGCGCCCCAGCGGGCGAGCGGCGAGATCCACTCCAGCTGGCGGTCGTCCGCGTACTTGAAGTAGGCGGCCTGCTGGCCGTCGAAGGCGAGCGAGACGACCGGGTGCCCGCCCGCCTGCAGGACCTCGCGGTAGATCGCCGCGAGCAGCGGCTCCGCCACCGCCGGGCCCTCGATCAGGCACGTGTCGTCCTCGCCGACCTTGGTCGAGTAACCGACCAGGATCCTCGCCAGGTTGTCGATCCGGGGGTCGCTCATCGAACTCCTTCCTCTGCGTCGGCGACCTCGAGCCGGCGCCGGGACGCGGTTGCCATTGCCATCAAGAGTGCGTGCACGCGCGAGTCCTCGGTGAGCTCGGGGTGAAACGCGCAGAGCAGGACCGGGCCGGAGCGAACCGCGACCGGGTGGTCGTCGACTTCCGCCAGCACCTCCACCCCGTCGCCGACCCGTTCGACCCACGGGGCGCGGATGAACACCGCCCGCAGCGGCTCCGGGCCGATCCCGTCGAGCGGCAGGTCCGCCTCGAAGCTCGCGATCTGGCGGCCGAAAGCGTTGCGCCGACAGCTCACGTCGACCAGGCCGAGGTGCTCGCGGTCGCAGATGATCATCCCGGCGCAGGTGCCGAGCAGCGCGCGTCCGGCGGCGACGTGTGCTCGGATCGCAGGCTCGAGCCCGTCGCGCTCGATCGCCTTGCCGATCGTCGTCGACTCGCCGCCCGGGATCACGAGCGCGTCGAGGTCGGCGAGCGCCTCCGGTGTGCGCACCTCGACCGCCTCGGCCCCGAGGCCCCCGAGCATCCGCGAGTGGGCGGCGAAGTCGCCCTGGCTGGCGAGCACGCCGACCCGCAGCCGGGCGTCACTGTCCGCGCTTGGAGCCTCGATCACTCAGGCCCCGCGCTGCTGCAGCAGCTCCCCCTGGGCCGCGAGCTCGGCGATGTCGTCCCCGCGCATCGCGGCGCCGAGCCCGGTCGACGCCGTCGCGACCCGCTCGGGGTCGGCGAAGTGCGTCGTCGCCTCGACGATCGCCCGCGCCATGCGGTCGGGGTCCTGAGACTTGAAGATCCCCGAGCCGACGAAGTTCCCCTCGGCGCCGAGCTGCATGGTCAGCGAGGCATCGGCAGGGGTCGCGATCCCGCCGGCGCAGAACAGCGGCACGGGCAGCCAGCCCGTTCGCGCGACCTCCTCGACCACGTCGATCGGCGCGCGCAGGTCCTTCGCCGCCGCCGCGAGCTCCTCGGGCGCCAGCGCGCCGAGCCGCTTGATCCCGCCGACGATCTCGCGTAGATGGCGGACCGCCTCCACGATGTTGCCGGTTCCCGCCTCGCCCTTGGAGCGGATCATCGCCGCCCCCTCGCCGATTCGCCGCAGCGCCTCGCCGAGCTCGGTCGCGCCGCACACGAACGGGGTCTCGAATCTGTGCTTGTCGATGTGATTGGCCTCGTCCGCGGGCGTCAGAACCTCGGACTCGTCGACGTAGTCGACCTCGAGCGCCTGCAGCACCTGCGCCTCGGCGAAATGGCCGATCCGGGCCTTGGCCATCACCGGGATCGAGACCGCGGCCTTGATCCCCTGGATCATCGACGGATCGCTCATCCGGGCGACCCCGCCGTCGCGGCGGATGTCCGCCGGGACGCGTTCGAGGGCCATCACCGCGACCGCGCCCGCGTCCTCGGCGATCCGCGCCTGCTCGGGGGTGACCACGTCCATGATCACGCCGCCCTTGAGCATCTCGGCGAGACCGCGCTTGACCCGGAATGTCGCCCGTTCGGCCATCCGGTCCAAGGATAGAGAGGGCGGGGCGACCCGCCGCGCGCGGCTCGGTCCAATCTCGCGCGCCGCCGTTGTCCGGGTAGGCAAGTGCCCCACGAAGCGCCGAGTGTCATCTGGACCACCCCAGGGGTGGCTGAGGTGACACTCGACCTTGGGCTAGTAGCCGGGCGGGTGCGTGGCGACGAAGCCGGCGGAGTCGCGCAGCGTTGCCTGCCAGCGCGGAGGCGCCCCCGAGGTGTCAAAGCGGATGCCTGCGATCTCCATATAGGCGTGGCCCGGGTTCGAGTAGATCGTGATCCACTGGCCGGGCCCGGGATCGCCCCAGGTCATGAAGCCCGTGGAATCGAGAGGCGCGGAGAGCAGGCCGCCGCCGTGCAGCGCGAAGCTCACCGACCCGGAGCAGTCATAGCCGCTGGCCTCGAAGGAGCCGTGACCGCCTCCGTACAGGTACGGCGCGTTCGTGATCTGGTTCCCGGCGGCGATCGCGCCCTTGACCGCCTCCGGGGCGTCCGCGGGCGCCGTCGCCGTGCCGTCGGAATTGAGCGTGGCCTGCGAGCCGCTCGGCGGCGCGACGTTCCCCGTCGCCGGGGCGCTGGAGTCCTCCGTTGCGGCTCCATCCGCGGAGCCGGCCGCCGGCTCCGGGTCGGGCGCCGGCGCCGAGAGCGCCTCGACCAGGCTTTTCGCCTCGCCCTGGAGGTCGCCGAGCTGCTCGCGGCGCCGATCCTGCGCGGCGCGCAGCGCGGACTCGCGCTCCTCCAGTGACGCTCGCGACGCCGCGAGCGCCCGCTGGCGCTTGGCGATCGCCGCGCGGGCCGCCCTGATCCGGTCGATCGACCCCTCGACCTCGTCGACGTGGGCGCTCGCGGCGGCACGGAGCTTGCGGACCCGGCCCACCACGCCGCTCTGGTAGTCCTGGATGCGCTCGAGGTAGTACGACCTCGTCGCCAGGTCATCGACGTCCTCCGAGTTGAGGAGCAGCGTCGCGGCGTCGGGCTCGCCACTGCGGTAGATCGAGACGAGCAGGCGCTCGAGCTCGGCGATCGACCCTCTGAGTCGGCGCTTCGTGTCCGCGAGCGCATCGCGCGCCTCGGCCAGGTCCCTCCTGGCCGCGGCGAGCTCCGCCTCCTGCTCGGCGAGCTCCGCTGCGACCGCGTCCTCACGCTGGCGGAGCTCGGAGACCTGCCCCAGCAGCGAGTCGACGGCTGCATTCTGGTCGGCGAGCTCGGCGCGGATCCTGTCCTGCTCGGCGCGGACCTGGTCGAGCTGTGCGGTCTGGGCCGTGCTGCTCGCGCCGCCCGCAAGCGCGATCGCCAGGCTGCCGGCGAGCACGGCCACCGCGGCTGCGAGGCGGCGGCTGAATGGGCGGGGATAGGTCTGCGGGCGCGGCATGTGCTCGCCGGGCCACGAGGCCTCCGGCACCCACGACCGTAGACGGGGACCGGACCGAATGTGAGCGTTCTATGAGATTTGCAGGATCCGTTGCATGGGAGGAATCTCCCATCCTCGTGCGACGGCCCGCGCGCGCCGCCCGCCCCTCGTCAGCTGGTGGGCGCGAACTGACCGTGAAAGCCGAACGGGATGTGGTGCGGCGCCTCCGCGCGGGCGAGCTCCGTGAGCGAGGCGGCGTCGAGGACGAGCAGGAACGAGCTCCCGCGGCCGGCGTCGAGAACGACCGAGAGCAGCACGCCCTCGTCCTCGCGCTCGGCGTCGGGCGCGGCGACGAACACCGGCTCGCCGGCGAAGCAGCCGGGCTCTGCCCAGGCGGAGGTCTCGCGGCGCTCGAGGTCGACCTTGACCACCGACTCGAGCCAGCCCGACTCGCCCCACCCGGCGCCCCAGACGTAGCGGTAGGGACGCTCGTTGCAGCGCCCGTAGTTGATCCGCGGCAGGTCGAAGCCGACCTCGGACAGGCGCTCGGTGGCCACGCTGCCGTCCCCGGGCCGGATCCGGAACCGGCGCAGCTCCGGCTCGGCGGCCGGCTTGCCGGCGCGCAGGCGCTCGAGGTAGAGGTCCTGCACGATCTCGGGGTTGTCGAAGACGCAGATGTCGACCACCACCTCTTCGCCGTCCTCGTAGGCGTTGACGTGGTGGAAGCCGAAGCAGGCGTCCGTTGCGAACGGCCCCCTGGCCTCGCCGGTGGAGCGGTCGATCAGCGTGAACCGGGTCCCGAGCTCAGGCTTCCAGCGGTAGTTCTCGATGTAGGGCCGGCCGCTGGTCGCGAGCCGAAGCGGGTTGACAACGTAGGGGAACTCGGCGAGCACGATCCAGCGCTCGCTGAGCCCGAACGAGTGCATGTAGGCGGGTTCGCGGGTGCCGAGCTTGGCGATCACCCGCGGCTCGGCCACCTCGGGGGCGAGGTGGAAGAAGCGGTACTCGTTGCGCGGCCCGAGCCCCGCCGCGTAGTTGATCATCCCCTTGCTCGCGCGATCGAGGTGCGGGTGGGCGGTGGTCAGCATCCCGGGCACCTCGTAGGCGACCCCGGCCGTCTCGAGCGTCTCGGCGTCGAATTGGACCGGGATCGGGGTCTCGGTCATCGCGATGAAGCGCTCGCCGAGCTTGACCAGGTTGACGTTGGCGTTGTCGGAGAGCTTCGGCGAGAACATCGCCGTCACCCGCTGGAACAGCGAGCGGCACGGGTCGGTGGCGAACTCCGAGTAGTCGATCTCGCCCTTGGCGCGGGCGGCGCGGTAGGCGCGGGTCTCGAGGAAGCGGCTTGCGTAGGAGACGCCGCCGTCGGCGATCCCGAACCGGTGCAGCATCGCGAAGCCGTCGAACCAGTGGTTCATCGTCTGCTCGCCGACCTCCCACTTCGCCGGCCCGGTGCGGATCAACGAGCCCTGGAGCCACGCGGGCAGCGTGCCGGTGAGGGGCAGCGCATCGACCCGGACCTCGCTCTCGAGCGAGTCGAAGCCGCGGGCCGGGGAGCCGGCTCGGGCCGAGCTCCCGTTCGTGCTGGCGGCGGCGGTGGTCGTTGCGGGCGGTGCACCGGTCATCTGTTCCTCCATCATTCTTTCTGAACCATGCCGACTGTATCGTATAATGCGCACCCGTGGCCGAGACGCGCCTGACCCCTACCTCCTACGTGATCCTCGGCCTGGTCGAGCTGCTGAAGACGGCCACCCCCTACGACCTCAAGCGGGGAGCGACCCTCGGCGTGGGCCACTTCTGGTCCCTCCCCCACACCCAGCTCTACTCCGAGCCCGCGCGGCTCGCCGAGGCGGGCTACCTCGACGAGCGCCGCGAGCGCGACGGGCGCCGCCGGCGGCTCTACCGGCTCACCCCGACCGGGCGAGACGCGCTCGAGCGGTGGCGACGCGAGCCGACCGGCGACCTCTACGAGATCCGCGACACGGGCCTGCTGAAGCTCTTTTTCGGCGCCGAGCCCGCCGCGCTGGCCGCGACTCAGCTCGCCTCCCACCGCGAGAACCTGCGCGCGTTCGAGCAGCTGCGCCAGGAGGCGGAGTCGGCCGAGGTGCCCGACGGGGTCCTGCTGACGCTCGAGGCGGGGATCGGTCACGCCCGCGAGTACGTGCGCTTCTGGTCGCGGCTGGCGAAGCGGCTCGAGCGCGGCGACGCCGCCTGAGCCGCCCCGCTCAGGACCAGAACTCGGCGCTGTAGGCGGGCAGCGCGTCGACCATCCAGAGGTTGCGGATGCGCCCGCCGGAGAACCCGATCAGGAACCCGGCGTGGTTGTGCAGCTCGCGCCCACCGCGGCTGGCCCGGATCTCGACCATCGCAAGGACGCGCTCGTCATCCACCTGGAGCGCCTGGGTGACGTCCATGCTGCCGCCCACGGCGCGCAGATCGGGGAGCCGGTCCATGTAGGCCTCGCGGCCGCCCACCACGTCGGCGCCGCCCTCGGCGTTGGTCACGTAGGAGCTGAGGTCGTCGGCGAGCGCCTCGCGAACCGCGTCGAGGTCGCCGCGTCCGTAGGCGGCGAAGAACTCGCGAGCGCGGCGCTCGAGCTGCCCCACACTCAAGGCGCCTCAACAGCGGCGCGGCTCGGCTTCGCTTCGCTCCGCCTCACTTCAACTTGAAGGCGCGGATGCGGTCCTTGTAGGCGCCCTTGTCGCGGGCGTAGACGCCGTGGGCGAGGGCCTGGACGATCGCCAGCAGCGACGTGTTCGAACGGGTGAACGAGGGGCCGTTCGAGGAGTAGTAAAGCGTCAGGTCCGAGTGCTGGCCGATGTCCGACAGGGTCGCATCGGTGATCGCCATCGTCGCCGCACCGCGGTGCTTGGCGAGCTTCATCGCGCGGACCACGATCGGGTGCGCGCGGCCGGCCGAGAAGGCGATCACCAGCGAGTCCTCGTCGACACGCGAGAGCCGGGTGATCGAGTCCTGGCGCGGGCTTGCGACCACCTCGGCGCGGATGTCGAGCAGTGCCAGCAGGTGGCGTAGGTAGCTGGCGAAGAAGGCGAGCTGGTCCATGCCGACGATCATCACCCGGTGCGCCGACCCGAGCGCGGTGACGCAGGCCTCGACCTGCTCGCGGGTCAGGTTGCGCACCGTCTCCTCGACGTTCGCGTGGTCGGCTGCGAGCGACGCCTCGAACTCGGAGTGGTCGAAGTCGAACAACGGGGCGGTCGAGCCGCCGTTCTCGGTCGGGCCGCGGCTGCGGTACTCCTCGATCGCGGCCTGCTGAAGCTCGGGGTAGCCCTCGAAGCCGAGCGCCTGCGAGAAGCGGACGACGGTCGACGACGAAGTGTCGGCACGGCGGGCGAGCTCCTCGGCGGTCTGGAAGGCGGCCTCGTCGAGGTGGTCGACGATGTAGCGGGCGACGTCCTTCTGCGAGCGCGAGAACTCGTCGAAGCGCTCGGTGATGTAAACGGAGAGCGCCTTGCCGTTCGGCCGCACCGGCGCCCGGCGTCCGTTGGAGCCGGAGGCCGAGCGCGAGCGAGGCGCGGGGCGAGACTTGGTCGCGGTCTTGCTCACGGCCGGTTGATTCGCCTCACCCAGCGCTTTTCCTTTTCCACGGCCTTGCTGCAAGTTCGCTCGGCATCCGGCCGGTCGTGATAGATGTGCCGCGTGGACCTCGAGCAGTTGCTGCGCCTGCACAACCGCTTCATGATCGGTTTCGACCTCGTGCTCGGGTCGGGAGCGCTGCTGGCGCCCAACCAGACCCTGCTCGTCCTCGGCCACGACGAGCCCTCGCCGGACGCGCGGCGGCTCTTTCAGCGCTGCGGGCCGATCTGGCTCACGTTCGCCGCCGCGCACGCGGTTGCCGACCGGCGCGGGGAGCCGGGGGACTGGTGGGCGCTCGCCTGGCTGCGCAGCACCGAGCTCGCGACGGACATCGTCTGGTCGAGGTCGGACTCGTTCTCTGCCCGCGGCCGGGCGGGGATGGTCTTCGCCGGCGCGGCAAACGCGGCGATGACCGCCGGCTTTGCCTGGCTCGCGCGCCGGCGCTGACGCCTACTGGTAGAGGAGGAAGTCCGGCTGCGGCTCCAGGCCGAGCACGGCGCCCGGGGTCATCAGCGGCGTGTCGCGGCTGTAGAAGAGCGAGAAGCCGTTGAAGAACCTCGGCGTCGCGAGCGCCTCATAGCCGCTCGCCTTCGCCCGCGGCGAACCGATGCCGTCGAAGTTGAGCAGCGCCTGCACGCCCACGCGGCGCTTGACCTTCTGCCGGCCGCGGACCATCCCGCGCCGGAACTGATGCACGACCAGGAGCTTCGGCGGCAGTCCGTTCGCCTTCACAGTTGCCGCGAGGCTGCGGATCACCGCGTTGACCTCACGGCTTCGGACCCTCCCCTCCGTGGCCCCCGGGATGCCTCGGGGGCCGACGTTCCACTCCGGATCGAGGGCGACGTCGACGTCGGGCTGGGCGATCCACTCGCGCAGCCGGCGCAGCTCGGTGACGAAGGTCGACCGGCCGGGCTGGATGTCGAGCATCAGCCTGGCGCCGATCGCGCGCGCCTGCTCGAGGTAGATCTCGATCACCTCGTCGCTCTGGCGACTGCGATAGAGGCCGTCCGGGCCGCCGCCCGCGGTGGCGAAGACGGAGACGAGGTCGAACTCGCCGATCACGGGCCGCCCGCCTAGCGCCGCGTATGGGCTCGACTGCCGGGCGAGGCTCCGTGCCGCGCCGAGCGGGCTGCGCAATCCGAGGATCGTCCGGCCCATCTGCGGCGCTCCGTAGAACGCGACCACCCGGCTCTCGGGCAGCGGCGCGTCGCCTCCGCCGACCACCTGGCCGCCGCTGCCGCCGTGGCGCTCGGCCGGGGCGTGATGCCCGGCGAGAAACCGGGCCGTGGCCCGCTCGATCTCGTCCGCGGTCGGCAGCGCGGCGGCGCTGGCGACCCCGGCGCCCAGGGCAAGACCGGCCGCCAGCGCAGCGATCGCGATCGCGGCTCGGCGACAATCGACCACGTGGACAGCTTCGAGGATCTGCCGGACACCCGCACGAGCCTCGTCGGGCACACCGACGAGGGCGACGAGGCATGGCTGATCCGCTCGGTCTCGCAGAAGCTCTACCGCTGCCCGGGCTGCCGCGGCGAGATCGGCATCGGAGCCGAGCACGTCGTGGTCCAGTACGTGCGCCGGATCGGCGGCACCGAGCACCACCACTGGCACCGGGCCTGCGCAACCGAGATCGTGCTCGCCGAGCTTCGCGGGGTGCGCACCGTGGCGGCCGGCGAGGCGCAGCGCGGCCGGCTCGAGGCGCGCGGCCGCCGTCCGGCCGGGCGCCGGCGCCGCCCGCGGTGACCCGGCTCAGGCCGAAGCGGCCTTCTCGCGGTCCTTGAGCACCCGGCGGAGGATCTTGCCCGAGGGCGACTTCGGGATCTCCTCGATCGTCTCGACCAGGCGGATCTTCTTCTGGGGGGAGACCTGGCCCGCGACCCACTCCATCAGCTGCTCGGAGTCGAAGTCGTCGGAGGCGGCGACGATGAACGCCTTCGGCAGCTCCCCCGCCTCCTCGTCGGGAACGCCGATCACCGCGACGTCGGTGACCTCCGGGTGGGTGACGATCAGCGCCTCGAGCTCCGCGGGCGCGACCTGGAACCCCTTGTACTTGATCAGCTCCTTGAGCCGGTCGACGATCTCGAACATGTCGTCGGAGTCGACGACGGCGATGTCGCCGGTGTGCAGCCAGCCGTCGGAGTCGATCGTGCCCGCGGTCGCCTCGGCGTTGTTGAGATAGCCCTGCATCACCTGCGGCCCGCGGATCCAGAGCTCGCCGCGCTCGCCCTCGCCCACGTCCTCCCCCGTCTCCGGGTCGACGAGCCGGCACTCGGTGCTCGGAATCGCGGGCCCGATCGAGCCCGGCTTGTTGTTCTCCGGCCGGATCACGTGGGTGACGGGGCTCGTCTCGGTCATCCCGTACCCCTGGATCACGTCGCAGCCGATCCGCTCGGCGACCTTCTCCGCCAGCTCGGCTCCCAGCGGCGCGGCGCCGGACATGATCGTCTGCATCGCCGACAGGTTGCAGGCATCGACGGCCGGGTGCTTGGCGAGCGCGACCGCGATCGGCGGCACGACGTAGGTGCGGGTGATCGCGTGCTCCTCGAGCAGGCCCAGGAACTGCTCGAGGTCGAAGCGCGGCATGGTCACGATCGTCGCCCCGGATCGCAGCCCCTGATTCATGATCACCGTCATCCCGTAGATGTGGAAGAACGGCAGGCAGCCGATCAGGGTGTCGTCGCCGGTAATCGGGAGGCTGGCCTGCATCTGAAGCAGGTTCGAGACCAGGTTGTGATGGGAGAGCATCACGCCCTTCGGCAGGCCGGTCGTCCCGCTCGAGTACGGGAGCACCGCGAGGTCGTTCATCGGGTCGATCTCGGGCTCCGGCGCGGCGTCGGGGTCGCCGAGCAGCTCGCCGAACGGCTTCCCCCCTTCGGACTCGCCGAGGACGTAGACCTCGTCGCCGATCCCGGCGTGCTCGGCCGCCTCCTTGGCGGTGGCGAGACAGGGGCCGACCGTGACCAGGAGGCGAGCGCCCGAGTCCTCGAGCTGGTGCGCGAGCTCGTTCGCGGTGTAGAGCGGGTTCGCGGTGGTGCATCGACCGCCGGCCGATGCCGCGCCGTGGAAGACGATCGCGTACTCGGGCACGTTGGGCATGAAGACGGCGAGCGTGTCGCCCTTGCCGAAGCCGCGCTCGGAGAGCCCCGCGGCGAGCGCCCGGGCACCGCTCACGAGATCGGCGTAGGTGATCGCGCGTCCCGAGGGGCCGTCGATCAGGGCGGGCTTGTCGGCGTGCTCGGCTGCGGACTCGAGCACGAACGAGGTCACATCGGTGACCGGGATCTCGACGTCGGTGTCCGGGCTGCGATAGATCACGTCTCCACTCCCTCTCCTGGGCTGAACCGGAGGCTTGAACCTACCGCCGATCGGCCCGGCGGGCGCGGCGCGAGCGTGAAATGGCTCTATCCGCTTCGGTGTCCCCCGGACGCCGCGTGCGCGAGGTCGAGCCGCTCATAGAGGAACTGCGTGGTCTGGTCGTCGATCTCCGCGGCGTGCTCGGCGAACGGGACGTGTACGTCGCCCGGGAAGACCGTCAACCGTGACGGGATTCCGAGGCTCGTCAGCTTGTCGTAGGTGTCGACCGACCACTGAGACGGCACCAGGCGGTCGTCGGCGCTCGCGAACAGGATCCCGGGTGCGGTGCTCTGGTCGACGAACACCGCGTCCGGCAGACCGCCCGAGACCGAGACGAACGCGCCCACCGACGAGGGCGGGCCCGGGTTGCCGCTCTCGCCCGGGCTCGCCGACAGCGCGCCCACGCCGCAGGAGATGATCGCCCCCGCGGACTGGCCGCCGATCGCGATCCGCCCCTTGTCGATCCGGTACTTCTTCGCGTTCACGCGGAACCAGCGGACCGCGGCCTGCGCGTCGTGGATCGCCTCGATCGCCGCGCGGTAGCAGTCGGCCGCGACCGTGCCCGCCCCGCTGCAGCCGTCGGCCGACAGGAGGCGGTAGTTGATCGAGGCGGTCACGTAACCCCGGCGGGCGGAGGAGTCGGCCAGCGCCGGCGATGCCCCGATCCCCTTGTCGCCGTTCGCAAAGCCGCCGCCGTGGACCAGGATCAGCGCCGGCCGCTTGCGCGCCCGGTCTCCCTTCGGCTTGTAGAGGTCGAGCTTCAGCTCCTGCGGCTGGCCGTTCACGGGGGCCGTTCCGTAGACGAGGTCGGTCCTCACCTTGACCTGGCCGAAGACCGCCTCGCGATATCGCTTCGCCGCGCCGGCCCGCTCCGCCCCGAGCAGCGCCAAAGCCGCCACGAGCGCGCCGCACGCGACCCACCGAGCCATAGGTCTCCCTCTCCCCGGCCTCACTCGGTCGCCAGCGCCGCCTCCAGCGCCCCGGAGACCGTGGCCACGACCGGGATTGTCTTGTCGATCCCGGTCAGCCGGAGCATGTCGCGCACGTCGGTGTCGGGGAGGCAGGCGATCGCGATCTTGCTCTGGCCGTTCGTGAGCGCCCGCGCCGCCCCCACGATCAGGGCGATCGCGGTCGAGTCGAGGAAGGTGCACTGCAGCAGGTCGAGGACGAGGGCCCGCTCGGGGTCCGCCGAGGCCCGGTCGAGGACCGGCTTGGCGCGCTCGGCGGTGCCGAGATCGAACTCACCCGCGATCGCCACGATGCGGGCGTTCGCGAGGACGGCCTCTGAAAGATCGAATGACATGCGGGACGCCGACCCGCGCACGCGTCGGGTGAAACGGCGTCGCGTGCCGGTCCGGCGGGGAGTGCTTTCGCGCTCGGCCCCGTTTGCTCCTGCTCGGGGCTGGAAGCTTGCTTGAGCTCGCGGACAACGGGTAGACCGCCGACGATGGAATCACCCGACCGCGAAGACGACCCGCACATCCCGGAGTCCCCGAGCGAGCCCGAGGCCCCGATCTCCCCCGCTCCCGATCCGGATCCGGACCGGGTCGAGGAGTCGCCGGCACCCGATCCAGAGGAATCGCCGGCCGAGCCCGGCGGCGGCTCCCAGGACCCCGATCCGGTCGACGCGGAGTAGAGGCGGGCCCAGTCCGCAGGCGGTGCACGATGGCCGATAAGCCGATGGAGATCTACCTCAACGACCACCTCGGTGGCGCGATGCTGGGCAGCGACCTGGCGGAGCAGATCCGCGACCAGAGCGAGGGCACACCGCTCGGCGAGGTGATGACGGGAATCGCGGCCGATATCGAAGAAGACCGCGAGACGCTGCTCGAGCTGATGGAGGCGCTCGACGTCTCCCGCAATCCGGTCAAGCAGGTGACCGGATGGGTGGCCGAGAAGGCGAGCCGCGTCAAGTTCAGCGGCGCGAGCTCCGGCGAGCCGGACCACGGCACGTTCATGGCGCTCGAGAGCCTTCGCCTCGGAGTCGCCGGCAAGAAGTGCCTCTGGCTGGCCCTGAAGCAGGTTCGCGACCGGTATCCGGAGCTCGCCAACGTCGACCTCGACCGGCTGATCGAGCGTGCCTCCGGCCAGGAGGCAGAGCTCGAGCGCGAGCGGATCACGGCCGGCGCCGAAGCGCTGCGGCCGGGCTGAGCGCAGCCGCCCGCGACGGCGCGCTCTACGTCAGGTGCGTGCGCCAGTCGGGCGAGATGCGGTCGAGCACGCCCTCGTAGCCACCGGCCGGCGTTCCGTGGGCATTTCGCCAGTACGCACGTGCCCCCGTGCGCCGGTCCGATCGAAACGGCGACGCGGTGCTCGCCTCGAACTCCTCGAGGATCTCGCGGCCGCGGTCATCGACCGGTGTGAGCGTCAGGGTTGGGGACACGCAGCCGAGGATAGGAGACGCGGGTCAAGCGTCCCTAAGCGGCGGATACCATCGCCCGACCGTGTCGATGGATGCTCGCGAACGTCACTCGGGTCTGGGCGCTCGCCCTCGCCAGGCACGCGGGCGAGGTTTCGCCGCCGCGATCACGGCTTTGGCCGCGTTCTTCGGGCTGACCGTCGCGGTCGCCCAGGGTGCTTCTCTGCGTCCTTCTGGATCTCCCTGGCGGGACTTGACGTCCTGGGCCAGGCCGGACCCCCCAGGATCGCGAGCGATGCCGATGGCGATGCGGTCGCGGTCTGGAGCGGCTCTGACGGCTCTGACTTGCGCGTCCAGGGGCGCGCGATCTCGACCGCCGGCGTCCTCGGGCCGACCAGGACGCTGTCTCGGCCGGGATTCGATGCCCACCGTCCCCGGGTCGCAAGCGACGGCAACGGTGGCGGGATCGCCGTCTGGTCAGCGTCGGACGGCTCGAACGCCCGGATCCAGGCGCGCTCGATCGCAGCCGACGGGACGGTCGGAGCGGTAAAGAACCTCTCCGCCGCCGGAGTGGACTCCTCCGCCCCGGAGATTGCCGGCAACGGCGCCGGCGGAGCGACCGCGGTCTGGATTCGCAGCATCGGGTCACAGAAGTACCGCGTCCAGGCCCGCTCGATCTCGACCGCAGGAGTGCTCGGACCGACCAGGACTCTGTCCAAGAGTGTCACGTCTCAGGGGCCCAAGATCTCAAGCGACGAGGCGGGCAACGCGATCGCGGTCTGGGATCGCTCGATCGATTTCCGCCACCGGATCGAGGCCCGTTCGATCTCCGCGGCCGGCGTTGTCGGGCCGACCACGATCGTGTCGGGCACCGGGCCCAGCCTCGCCTCGGCCAGGTCGCCCCAGATTGCCGGCAAGCCCGCAGGCGGCGGGATCGTGGCTTGGACGCAAACCCTCAGCGGGGGAAAAGACCGTGCCCAGGCCCGCTCGATCTCAGCCGCCGACGTCCTGGGACCAACGCTCGATCTGTCCGCCGTGGGGGACAGCGCCAGCGCTTTCGGACCGAGGATTGCGGTGAACGCGGCCGGCAATGCGGTCGCGAGTTGGACCCGCGTCGGGCTCAATATCCAGGCGCGCTCGATCTCCGCCGCGGGGACCCTCGGGCCGATCCAGGATCTGTCGCCCGCGGTTGGCACACCGAACACGGGCGTTGCGATCGACGCCGACGGCGACGCTCTCGTGGTGTCCGAGCAGAGGGCGCAGACGCTCTCCGCCGCAGGCGTCGTCGGGCCGGTTCAGAACCTCGGCAGCACCGTGGACAAGCTCGCGGTCACCCTCGACGACGCCGGCAACGCGATCGCCGTTATGCGTGGCCACGCCCAGGGAAGGTTTCGAATCAGGGCTTCCCTCGGGCCGTAGCGTGCTAGCCGGGACTTCGGGATGGGCCGGGGAGGGATCGAACCTCCGCACTACGGATTATGAGTCCGCTGCTCTACCAACTGAGCTACCGGCCCGAGGTCTCTTGATTCTGGCTTTCCAGAGCGGTGTCCTGCCTAGCCTCAGACTGGGCCGCAGGCGCACGCAACGGGTCAATGGTGCCACTGGTCCCCATTCGTCCCCAATCAAGCGCGCTGTCGAACGCCTCGAGGTAGGCGCCCTCGAGCCGATCACGGCGCTTGACGGCGCGCTGGTAGACCCGGAACGTGAAGCCCGGGTCCTCGTGGCCGAGCTGCTCAGCGATGTAGACGGGATCGTCACGCAGCGCGGCTCGCAGGACTCGCGTATGTCCTGCGAAGCGAGTGCGGGGCCACGCGGTCCGAAATTGGCTCAATGCCGATCGCTTCCAATCTCGGCTTCACGGCCTTGATCGCCGCCTTGATGCGATGGTCGATGTTGGTCACCGTCTGGCGACGTCCTGAGCGGGTCACAAAGAGCGGATCGCCCGGGCCTGCGTCGCGGCGGAACGCCTTCCACTCGCTCAGTGCCTCGATCAGCCCGCCCGGTAGATCGACCTCTCGGTAGGCGCCGGCATCGGTCTTTGCTCGACCGACTGTGAGGGTCCCGGTGGCGAGATTCACGTCTCGCCAATCCAGCGCGACGGCCTCCCCCACCCTGAGTCCGGCGCCCGCAAGCGTGGCGACGACGGGGCGATGGTAGGTATCGGCGGCCTCGAGTAGCGCAACGAGCTGCTCAGGCTCGACCCAGGTTCGCCGCGGCTTTGCTCACCTTCACCCGGCGCCTGGGCGGCTCCGTGACGCTGGTCCTTGCATCTCCGCGGGCCAGGCGAGAGGGTGGGCCGACCACTCACGGAGGGAGACCCCATGCGTTCCAAGCTCTCGTTCGCCAACGTCTGCTCGTTCCTCGCCCTGCTGATCGCCGTCGGTACCGGAGGCGCGTACGCGGCCGACACGATCGGCAGCGCCGACGTGATCGACAACTCGCTGCTCAGTGCCGACCTCAAGAACAACCAGGCGGTTAAGAGCGCCGATGTCGTCAACGAGAACCTGACCGGCACCGACATCGCCAACGCCTCGGTTGGCTTCAGCGATCTGGCCTACGACTCCGTGACGAGCAGTGAGGTCGTCGATGAGTCGATCCGCAGCGCCGACATCCAAGATGGCACGCTCAACGACGAGGACATCGCGCAGGGCGCGTACGTCAACTTCACCGGGAATATCGGGAACGTCCCGGCGCAGTCCTGCGTCGACAAGACCGTCTCTGGTATCGACGCCCGGCTCGATCATGTCGTGCTCTCGCCCGACTGGAACACGACACGCGACAACCTGTCCTACACCGCCTTCACTAGCAGCCAGAGCGGGGTCGGTGAGGGGTTCATGAAGATTCGCGCGTGCAACCCCACGACCGCCGCAATCAACGCCGGGGTCGGGGGCTTCAACCTGCTCGTGATCGACGCGCAGTAGCGGGATTAGAAGGTGGCGCTTGGGACCGCCTAGCGTCAGTTGGTCGGAGTCGTCACGCAGGCGGTCTCCGACTGCTGGTCCAGCTCTGCAAACCCGTAACTACCAGCATCGTCCACGCCGAAAGCGAAGAGGAGGTTGTCATGGGTGACGACTTCGTCGGTCCAGAAAACCTCGGTCCCGCTGACATTCGGAAGGTCGTGGGTCAGCGCGAGCTCCGTCGCCTCGCCAACCGTCGGCAGACGCATGTCGAGATTCCCGCAGTGCGCGAGTGCTTGATCCCACGTACGGTTCTGGTTCTCGGCCCTGAAGCAGAGGTCGCCGATCCGCAGGCTGATCTCACAGGTATCGACCCCGCTCTTGTTCTTGATGTCGGCGCCGGTGAGCCCGCCGTTCGCAAACGTGTCGTCGAGAACATCGACCGAGCGGACCTGGTTGTTGCCGATGTCGACCGACTTCACCTCGCCGTCGACGATGTCGGTGCTGAACACCGTGTCGGCGGCGTAGGCGACGCCGCCGGTGAGGGCGCCGATCGCCAGCAGCGTCACCATCACGTTGGCGTAGGTCAGATGGGGCCGAAGTCTGCGCATGGGATCTCCCTCGTTGAGTGGTCCGCCCACCCTCTCGCCTCGAGCCTGGCGATGCAAGCCGGGGCGTGCGAGCACCTGAGCGCCGCCTCGTAGCTCTCCCCGCTACTGCGCGTCGAAGAACTGGATCGCTTTCCTCAACGGGCGATCGCGACCGCCGTCAGGTTGCCTGATTCGAAGCGGATCGCATAGGCGGGCTGGCTGGCATTACCAAATTCGGCGCATTCGACTTGGACGTTGTATGAGCCCGGCGACGTGGTGTCGAACGCACCCGTGATGGGTAGCGTGAGACGGTTCTCCCACGACGTCGCCGACCCCGGGTTGAGGGCTCTGACTGGCTGTGAGATGTCAACCCAATCACCTCCCTGCACCGCGATCCTCGCCCTACACCAGACCTCCTTGTCGGTCTGACTCGGGTTTCTGAAGACGAGTGTCCCGTTGACGATGACGCGCGCGTTGAACGGCAAGTCCAGCCACCCGCCGCTTTGGCCATTGGTGCTGTCGAGCAGGCTGATCACCTGCGTGGCCTGACTTACAAAACTGGCGGGTAGCGGGAAGTCGGGTGGGTCGTGCGAGGAGAAGCTGGCCATCGACACGCCGGTGAGCAACGACTCGTTGACGTCAGCGCCACCGATCGTGTCGTCCTGGATGTCGTGCCCGGTCAGCGACTCGTCGAGGACTTTGGGGGCGGTGATCGCATTGGCGGCGACGTTCGGGACCGGATCGAGCAGCGATTCGTTGACGTCCGCCCCGCCGACGGTGTCGTCCTGGATGTCATGACCGGTCAGCGACTCGTCCAAGACCTTGGCGGTGCGGACCGCGTCGGCGGCGAGGTCCGGGGTCCCGACCTGTCCGTTCTTTACGTCTCGAGACAGGATCGACTCGTCGATGATGTCCGAGCTGCCGATCGTGTTCGCGGCGTAGGCCGTTCCTCCGGCGATGACGAGGAACAGGGCCAGCAGGCCGGCCCACTGCCCGCGCAAAAGCGCGGTGAGCCGGGATCGAATGGACGAGCGCATGGGTCTCCCTCTGTGGTTGGCTCGGCGAGCCTCGCGCCTCAGCGCAACCAATGCAAGTCGGGTCGGCTACGAGCGCGCGAGCTGGACCACCCGCCCCGGGTCAGATGCGCTGCCTCGGCGATCGCTCGCAGGTCCGCGCCGGCCCGAGCGACCTCGACCACGAGCTCGCGTCGATCGGCCTTGCGCCGTTGCAGCTCTCCCCAGAGTTCTCGGTGCCCCGGGTGTCTGCCAACAGCTCGTGCAGCTCCTCGATCTCGACGCTCAGCTCGCGGAGCTGCTCGAGGAACATGTGAGTGGGGCCTCCTTTGGAAGCGCTTTGTTGGTGACACGACTGAGCGTCTCACCAACGGGGGCCCTTCTTCATGGCAGTCCAAAGCGAGATTTTTACACCGGGTCCGCGATCTGGTCGGCCCCGGCGAGCAGACGGCGGCCAGCCGGTTGGAGATCGACGCGGGTCGCCAGCAACCCCGTCGAGACACGCTCCGCGACGCTCCATTCCCAGATCGCCGTAGCGTTCCGGCCGGTCCGGGCGGCGATCCATCGCGCTCGGGCGTGAGGGTCGCCTCGAATGAGCTCAATCGGGTCCTCGCGCAGGATCACACCTAGGTCATATTCGGGCTCGGCGAGCAGACCATTGGGATCGATGAGCTTGAAACCGTCGGTGCCTTCGAGCGTGTTGGACGCGTGCACATCGCCGTGGACCAAGACGGCGCGCTCGTCGTCGTGGGCTGCGACACGCCGTGCGGCGCACGCCAGCGCGTACTCGACTGCGCGGGCCGAGCACGGCCGACCGGTCTCCTCCCACGCAGTTGTGATCCAGTTGCTCAACCAGCGGCCCGCGTCGGCGCCGGTAGGCAGTCCGCAGTCGGCGGCAGGTCGCCAGACACGCCTGACGGTGGCGCAGAGAATCTCATCGCGCTGTTGACGCCCCACGGCCATGGCTTCCAAGGGACGACCGAGCCGTTCCAGCAACAACACCTGGCGGCGCTCGTCGTAACGCAGCAGCCGCACACATCCCGTTCCGGCGGCGAGATGAAGCGCAATGGCTTCGCGTCGCGCAGGCTCATCGTCGCGCGGAATCGGCGCTTTGAGGACCGCAGCCGTGCCGTCGTCAAGCGTCACTGCGGCGACTAACGCTTCCGTCCCGCCCCCCAGACTCCCGGTGATCGTCAGTGACCACTCCACCGCCACTTCTGCCAACAGTCCGGGCAACGCGTCGATCCAGTCCTGAGCCCCGAACGCCACGGCCTTCTCGCGTACCACTGGGGCGAGCGCAATCACGACAAGGAGCATCGCAGCGTGCCCGTTGTTCGGCATGCAGCGATGTGGTTCCCGAAACTGCGCTTTCTCTTTGATGGTCGTCCCGTTGTCAAGCCAGGGGCATCACCCGCCTCTCGCGCTCCCAGTGCAGTGAGTCGGGCTCATTTCTCTTTCGGCGCTCGTGGCGCAGAGTGTTCGTGGGAGCTGCCGCGGCCTCTCAATTCCATGCAGGACCGTCAGGCGGTCTGAAAGCGCGAGGAGTTCGCCGCGGCTGTCTTTGGGTGGGACGGCTTAAAGGTCTGGCCTCGGGAGAGCATGTGCCAGGTGCAGATCAGGAGCTTGCGAGCGACCGAGACGCGCGCCGGATTGACGCCGTGGGTCGCGGCCAGCCGGCGGTAGTGCTCATGAAAACGGGTTGGTCGGCCGCCAAGAATGGGTTGCAGCCTCGACCGCCGCCCAGCGCAGCGTTCGCGATCCTGCCTTCGATAGGCGACCGGTCGCCGAGCGATCGCCCGACTGGATGATGCGCGGCGCGAGGCCGGCATAGCCGACGAGCTTTGACGCTGAGCTGAAGCGGGAGATCTCGCCAATCTCGCTCGCGAAGACGAGGCTGATCAAGGGCCCGACGCCGGGGATCGTCGAAAGCAGCTTCGCCCTCGGATCGGAGCGCGCAATCGGCTCGAGCTCACGATCGATTGGCCGGATCCGCCGCTGCAGGTCGTCGATCTGGTCGAGGTGTTCGGTGATCGAGTCGCGCCAGACCTCCGGCACCCCGCGGCGCTCGAGCAGCTCCATCGCATCGGGCTGGCGCAGGCGGGTGAAGCCGATCCGAAGGCCGAACTGGGTCAGCAGGCCGAAGATCCGGTTTCGATGCGAGGTGCGGAGCTTGACCAGGTGGGCCCGGCGCCGAAGCCGCTCGGCGATCGCGCGATCCTCAGGCGAGGCAACCCAGACGGCCGGCACCAGGTCGCGACGGCAGAGCTCGGCGAGGACCCGGGCATCGACCTTGTCGGTCTTGCAGGCAAGCGGCGCGACGTCTCTGACCTTCTTGGCATTGGCGACGTCGACCGACCAGCCGGCGGACTCGAGCTGGTCCTTGACCCAGACTGCGCCGCTCATCGTCTCGACGCAGGCCTTGACCTCGGTGCCGAGCTCCAAGACGAGGCGGGCGAGCCCGTCCTCGTCGGCGGGGATCATCCCTTCGCCTTCGATCGCACCCGTCGGTCGACGAGGAGTAGCCACTGGTCGCCTATGGCGTCCGTGCGTCCGGGTCAGATGCTCGCGCCAGCCCGGCGCGATGCGCTCCAGGGCCGTCAGGGCGGAAAACGCCACTCGCCCGTTCTACGAGGCACTGACACACTGCGCGAATCTCGACCTGCGTGCGCCGTCGGTCAGCGAGGCGCTGGAGCTGGCGCAGACTCATGACATTCCCAATGTCGATGAGACTGAGGCCTTCTGGACCGGCTCTCCGGTCACGATTAGCAGCTCGATCAATGCCTACACCATGGACGACGCTGGTCATTTCGGTCTCGCTGCAGGCCTTCGGCGGCGACTTCTTCTCGCCCGAGGCGATCGCGGTCGGCATCGCGCTGATCGTCGGGATCGACAGGGTGATGAGCGAGGGCCGGGCGCTCACCAACGCGATCGGCAACACGGTTGCCACGATCGTGATCGCGAGATGGCAGGGCGAGCTCGACGAGGAGCGCTTCCACGAGGCGCTCCACGAGCCGGACACGGTCGAAGCCGAGCCGCAGCTCGGACTCGAGGAGCCGGCGCGCAGGCGCCGAGGCGCCCGACAGCCGGCTCCGGTACCGACCTAGGCGCATCGGCCCCGAGGAGCCCCGGGGGGCTTCGCCCTCACGCGCCCGAGGTTGCCCGGTCGGTAGTGTCGCGCCGGATGAGCGGGGTGCGACTGCGGGTGCGTCTGAGTCTGATCGCGACCACGGCCGTCGCGGCGGCGGCTGTGGGCTGCGGCGGATCGGACGAGACGAGCACGATGGACGCCGACGGCGACGCGCTCACCAGCGAATCCGCCCAGGAGTGCCTCACGAACGCCGGGCTGAACGTGACCGCCGAGGCGCCGACGAGCGAGCACATGGTCGGCAACGTCCTCTACGTCAACGTGGATCAGCCCAATCAGGTCTACGTCGCGTTCATCGACGGCCCGCAGCAGGCGACCAAGATCGAGGAGGGCCTGGATGGGCTGGCCACGCAGGCAGGCGGTAACGCCGGTGCCGAGCTCGTCGGCGACGACATCGTGCTGGCACGGGCCAATGCGACAACCGCCGCCGACGTGAGCCAGGTCAAGAGCTGTCTGACGGGCTAGCCGTTCCCGGCTGGCTGACCTCACCGGCCCCCGGGGCGGGGGCGGAGCCGTGGCGTGGGGAGTGGCAAGGTGAGCTCGGGGGGCCTGGCAATAACCGGGTGAACATGGGTGGCGGCGCGGACTCGTGTGCCTGAACTCATGCGCTCTGCGACGCGATCGTCACGGGAGCCGCACGCTCTCGCCGGCCCCACGCCGAGCGTGCAGTTTCGGACGGTATGCGTCCTCAACCGCACTCTCGATGAGCGACGCCCCGCCGCGGCGCAGCAAGCGCCATGCCGGCCGTTGGCGGAAAGCGAGAGGGGCGGCATCTGCCGCCCCTCTCTTCCGATCCTCCGGGCCCGTGCTTCGTGGGCCTCCGATCCGTTCAGCCCCTAGGTGCAGGGCTGAGCGTCGGTCACCGTGTCGCGCGGGGGCGCGCCGGTGGCGTAGGTGATCTTCGCGCTGTAGTTCAGCGTGTTGTCGCCGTCGCAGCTCGCCTTGACGAACGCGTGGTTGTTCACGTTCACGGCGAAGTCCGTGATCGCGGCGGCTCCAGGAGAGACCGGCGGGATCAGCGGGACGGGCACCACGAGGCGCTTACCGCCTGCGAACTCACCGGGGAGATTCGAGCCCCGGAGTGTTCCCTCGAGCACCACGGTCAGCGGACCGACCGGGGTGTGGTCAGAGCGACCCTGGAACAGAATCGTCGCCTGAGGATTGTTCGGCCCGTGGTACGCCGAGACCGTGGCATTGAGAACGCCGAGGTCGCAGTCGCCACCGGGGCCGGCAAGCGATCCGCAGATGGTCGCGTAACCGCCACCGACGTACGCATCGCCGCAGGCCTTCATGCCGGCCTGCGTCGTGCCGGTCAGCGCGTTATTGCACACCGGCACCGTCGCCGGGGTGAAGACGAAATTGTTGTCGAAGCTGAGGTCGACTTCCGTCGTCGGGACCGGCTCCTTGGTCGGTGACGTCGGCGTCCCCGTGGTGTCGGTCTTGTTCAGCGTCGTGATCTCGGCGAACAGGCCGCCCTTCGTGGCAGTGGCACCGGGGTTGTCGGGGTTGAACTGGAGATCGATTGTCGAGTTGTTAGGCGATGCTGCCATCGCAATCCCGACATTGACGAACGCCGCCAGGGCAGCTACTGCCGTAACGACGATCAGATACTTGCGCATCCGCATAGTCCTCCTTGAGTTTGTTGCTCGCAAAGCGCGACCAGCCGACCCAGTCAGGCCGGTCACCCTCCTTCTTGGCGACCCTACCACGGATATCCCGAGCCGCCGGCGAATTTCGGGACGGATCGCGCCGGCCGATCGGCTCGGCGGCTCAGGCGGTCTCGAGCGGCCTGGCGAGCGGGCGACCGCGGATCAGGTCGGCGGCCCGCTCGGCGATCATGATCGTCGCGGCGTTCGTGTTGCCGCCCGGAATCACCGGCATGACCGAGGCGTCAACGACCCGCAGGCCTCCGATCCCGTGCACGCGGAGCCCGGAGTCGACCACGGCGTCGTCGCCGTCGTCGCTCATCCGGCAGGTGCCGACCGGGTGGTAGATGAGCTCGAGCCGCTCGCGCAGCGCCCCCTCGAGTTGCTCGGGCCCGTCGGCCTCGGAACCGGGCTTGAGCTCGCGGACGACGACCTCGGCCACCGGCGACGCGGCGGCGATCTCCCGCGCCATCTTCATCCCCGCGACCATCGAGGCCACGTCGTCGGGCTCGGAGAGCATGTTGGTGAGGATCCGCGGCTTGGCCAGCGGATCGGCCGAGCGCAGCCAGACGCGACCGCGGGCCTGGGGGCTGACGAGCACCGGCGCGATCGTCATCGCGTGCCCGTCGAACTCCTCCTCGCCGTGGTTCTCGAAGTAGAGCGCCCCCATGTGGAACTGGATGTCCGCCGCCGGAAGCCCGGCCCGGGTGCGGACGAAGGCGACCACCTCGGCGGCGGTCGAGGTCAGCGGCCCCGTCTTCCGCAGCAGCCACTCGAGCAGGTGCTTGGGCTTGTCGGCTCCGTAGAGCGTCGGGCCCTCGGAGATCTCCCAGAGCATCGTCAGGTAGGGGTGGTCCTGGAGGTTGCGTCCGACCCCGGGTAGCTCGTGGCGCGGCTCGACCCCGGCCTCGCGCAGCTCCTCGGCCGCGCCGATGCCGGAGAGCATCAGGATCTGGGGCGAGCCGATCGCGCCGGCGCAGAGGATCACCTCCCCGTCCGCGCGCGCGGTCGTCGGGCCGCCGCGCTTGGCCTGGTAGCGCACGCCGGTGGCCCGGTCGCCCGCGAGCTCCAGGCCGAGCACGGTGGCGCCGGTGACCAGCTCGAGGTTGGGCCGCTTGATCGCGGGGCGCAGGAAGGCGTCGGCGGCGCTCCAGCGCCTGCCGTCCTTCTGGAAGACCTGGAACATCGAGGCGCCGTCCTGCTCGGGGCCGTTGTAGTCGTCGATCCGCGGGATCCCGATCGCCGCGCTCGCCTCGAGCAGGCGGCGGTCGAGCGGCCGCGGCGAGCGCTGCTCGGAGATCCGCATCTCGCCGCCGGCGCCGTGGAACTCCGACGCGCCGCGGACGTTGTCCTCGGAGCGCAGGAAGTACGGCAGCACGTCGTCCCAGCCCCAGCCTGCCGCTCCCTGCTCGCGCCAGAGGTCGTAGTCGAGCGGGCGGCCGCGCACGTAGAGCATCGCGTTCATCGAGCTCGAGCCGCCGAGCGACTTGCCGCGCGGGATGTACAGCGAGCGCTCGTTGACCGCCGGCTCGGGCTCGGTCCAGTAGTCCCAGTCCAGGTTGGTGTGGAACTGGTTCGCGAACGCAGCAGGGATCTTGATGTTCAGGCTTCGGTCCTTGCCCCCGGCCTCGATCAGCAGCACCCGGGTCGAGGGGTCCTCCGTGAGCCGGTTGGCGAGCACGCAGCCGGCCGAGCCGGCGCCGACGATCACGTAGTCGTGGCTGGCCATCGACCCGATCCTATGCGGCGCGTGGCCATGGACGGTTGGGGTAGGACAATGGGGCTCTGGCACACGAACCCGGACAAGCGCCGGCCCTGGTCGGCGAGTCGAGCGAATACGAGCCCGCCGAGGGCTACGTCGACGAGCTCTTCGCGGGCCGCGGGACGCCGCGCGCGCACGCCGCCGAGCTCGTCTCGACCCTCGATGCCATGGGCCGGACCACGATGGTCGACCTCGGCCGCCGCCGCGACGAGATCTTCCGCCAGCAGGGGATCACCTTCGCGATCGCCGATCCTGACGGCGCCAGCAACCAGGAGCGCCCCTTCCCGCTCGACCTCGTCCCCCGGATCATCCCGGCCGCCGAGTGGGAGCAGATCGAGCGCGGTCTCGCCCAGCGGCTGCGGGCGATGAACGCGTTCATCGACGACGTCTACCACGGCCGCGAGATCGTCCGCGAGCGGATCGTCCCGTGGGAGCTCGTGCTCGGCTCGCCGCAGTTCCGCCGCGCGGTACACGGCGTCCGGCCGCCGGGCGGGATCTACTGCCACGTATCGGGCTGCGACCTCGTTCGCGACGCCGACGGCTCCTGGCGCGTGCTCGAGGACAACTGCCGCACCCCGTCGGGGATCTCCTACGTGCTCGAGAACAGGCTCGCGATGACCCGGCTCGCCCCGGAGCTGTTCACCGGCTACCGGGTGCGTCCCGTCGACGGCTACCCGCAGCTGCTGCTGAGCGCCCTGCACGAGGTCGCGCCGGCGCCGGGACGCGACCCGACCGTCGTCGTGTGGACGCCCGGGCCGGCGAACAGCGCCTACTTCGAGCACTCGTTCCTCGCCCGCCAGATGGGGGTCGAGCTGGTCGAAGCGGGAGACCTCGTCGTCCGCGACGACATCGTCTACATGCGGACCACCGAGGGCCTGGCGCGGGTGGACGCGATCTACCGGCGCCTCGACGACGACTTCATCGACCCGCTCGAGTTCCGACCCGACTCGCTGCTCGGCGTTCCCGGCCTGATCCGCGCCTACCGCGCCGGGACGGTGGCGCTCGCGAACGCGGTCGGCACCGGCGTCGCCGACGACAAGGCCGTCTACGCCTACGTCCCGGAGATGGTCCGCTACTACCTCGGCGAGGAGCCGCTGCTCGAGAACGTGCGCACCTACCTGCTGCGCGATCCCGAGCAGCTCGAGTATGTGCTCGGCCGACTCGACACCCTGGTGGTCAAGCCGACGGGCGAGTCGGGTGGCAAGGGCGTCTACATCGGCCCGCGCGCCACCGACGAGGAGACCGCCCGCCAGCGCCAGCTGATCGGCGCCGCCCCGGACCGCTGGATCGCCCAGGAGGTGGTCTCGCTCTCGACGACCCCGACCGTCACGCCCCGGGGCGAGCTCGCCCCGCGCCACGTCGACCTGCGGCCGTTCGCCGTCTACGGATCCGAGCTGCGGATCGTCCCGGGCGGCCTCACTCGCGTTGCCCTGGCCGAGGGCGAGATGATCGTCAACTCGTCGCGCGGCGGCGGCTCGAAGGACACCTGGGTGCTCTCGGAGGGCGGGCCCGAGCCCGTGGTGCCGAGCGCCGACGGCGGGCGCGAGTTGCCCGAGATGCCCGCGATCCCCCACGCGACCTGGACCGGTCAGGCGCGCAGCAGCAGCAGCAGCAGGCGCGAGGCTGAGCATGCTCGCCCGGATCGCGCACGAGCTCTACTGGATCGGCCGCTACGTCGCGCGAGCCGACGACACCGCGCGGATGCTCGACGGGCTCTTTCGCGCCAGCCTGCAGTCGCCGGGCGGGCCCGACGGCGCCAACCTCCCCTGGGAGGCGGTGATGGCGGCGCTCGGTGCCGCGGCCGCCGACGATGCGCTGCCGATCGGCACCGACACCGCCGTGCGCACGCTCACCCTCGACGCCGACAGCCCGGCGTCGGTCACCTCCTGCGTCGGCCGTGCCCGCGAGGGCACCCGGCGGGTGCGCGACGTCGTCTCGCGCGAGATGTGGCAGTCGCTCAACACCCTCTACCTCGAGCTCGACACCAGCGACCTCGGCTCCGCCCTGCGCACCGGCCCGTACTCGGTCTACTCCTACGTCCGCGAGCGCTGCGCGCTCTGGTGGGGCCTCGCCGACGAGACCATGCTCCGCGACCAGGCCTATGCCTTCCTCTATGCCGGCCGCCATGCCGAGGGCGCGAGCATGATGCTGCGCATGCTCCGGGTCTCGATCGTGCCCTCGCTCGGCGAGCGGCCGGCCGAGGGCGGGCCCGCGGCGGCGCTGCTGCAGGCCATCGGCGGGCTCGAAGCGTTCCGGCGGGCGGTCCCCGGGCCGGCCGACGCCTATCCGGTTGCGCGCTTTCTGCTCTTCGAGCCCAGCTATCCGCACTCGGTGACCGCTGCGCTCGAGCTCCTGCACGCCAGGCTCACCGACGCCGACCCGAGCTATCGCACCGCCCCTCCCCTGCTTCGCCTGGCGCGGCTGCGGGCCGAGCTCGAGTTCCATCACGGTGCGTTTGCGATCGAGCCCGGCGAGCGCCTCGGCGAGCTGCTCGAGCACGTCAGCGACGAGCTCGGCGAGGCAGACGTCGAGATCGAGCGGCGCTACTTCGGCGGCGCCGCCACCCAGCCTCACGTGGTCACGCTATGAGGTTCCAGATCATCTACAGGACCGGCTACGAGTACTCCAAGCCCGTGCGCGACAACCTCAACGTGCTCCGGGTGAAGCCGGCGACGACCCGCCACCAGTCGGTCGACGACTTCAGCTTCCGGGTCGACCCGGAAGCCCGGCTCCATCAGTACCGCGACTACTTCGGGTCCGAGGTGATCGAGTTCGGGGTCACCGAGCCGCACGAGCGGCTCGAGATCGAGGCGCGGATGCGGGTGAGCACGGTGGAGCAGGAGGTCGACCCGAGCGAGCCCTGGTCGGCGATCGAGTCCGAGGACTACCGCGCGGACGCCGGCGAGTTCCTGGTCCAGTCCGAGCCGCAATCATCCAACGGGCGCTTCGCAGAGCTCGCCGCCGAGGTTCGCGCCACCACCCCTGTGGAGACCCTGATGGCGGTCGCCGAGGCGATCCCGGAGCGCTTCGAGTATCGCTCCGGCGCCACCTTCGTCGGCTCCACGGTCGCCGACCTGCTCGCCGGCGGGGCCGGCGTCTGCCAGGACTTCGTCCACCTCGGGGCGATGGTCCTGCGCAGCCACGGGATCGGGGCCCGCTACGTCTCCGGCTACCTGTTCGCGGCCCGGGACGGAGGAGCCGAGTCGGTCGAGGTCCAGACCCACGCCTGGCTCGAGGGCCTGATGCCCGACGTCGACGGCGAGCGGCGGTGGATCGGGGTCGATCCGACCAATCGCGGCCGCGCCGGCGCCACCCACGTCAAGATCGGCCACGGGCGCAGCTACCAGGACGTGCCGCCGATCCGCGGCGTCTATCGCGGCCCGGCGACCGCCGAGCTCGCCGCCGGGGTGCAGATGCGCCGCCTCAACGGGGAGGCTTAGGCGCGCGGGCTCACTGCGCCCGGTCGAGTGCCTGGTTGAGCTCGTCGACGCTGAAGGCGCCCTCGATCCGGGTCGAGATCGTGCCGTCGGAGTCGACCACGAACAGCCACGGTTCGGTCCGGAGCTTGTAGGCGCCGAGCTGCGGGCGCAGGCCCTTGCTCGGGTCGTTCTGGTTGTAGATCTCCATATGGATGTAGGCCGCGTCGTCGGGACGGTCGCGCTTGACCTGCTCGGCGACGTCGACGACCGGGCCGCAGACGCGGCTCACGCAGAGCGCCGGGGTCGCGAACAGGAGCACCGCGGGCTGCTTGCCGACGACGTCGGCGAAGTCGACGTCGTGCATCGTGTCCGGCGGGACCCGGGTGTCGATCTGGGAGATGTCGCCGACGTCGTCCGCGGTTGGCGTGTCGATCTTCGGCGCCTGCTCGCCGACCTCGGGGATCGCGTCCTGGTCGGCGGTCCGGACGTTGATGCTCTGCATCCGCACCGACGAGTAGTTGCCGTCCGCGTCCTTGATGAGCGCGACCAGGCGCCACTCGCCGGGCTTGTCGAACGGGACCTCGGAGGCGTACACGGCCTTGGCGGCGTCGGGGTCGCCCGAGGTCGTCTGGGCGGTGAAGGCGGGTTCGGTCGCGAGGCTCTCGGCCCGTGCGGGGTAGGGGCCCTCGGCCTCGCCGGTGGGCCCGTGAGCGGCGTAGACCGCCACCTCGGAGTCGGTTACCTGCGTGCGGTCGGCCTCGAAGACGGCGAACGCGAAGCGGTTGCGCCCGACGGTGTAGACCAGGCCGGCCGGGGCGACGACGAGCTCGTTCGTCTGCTCACCCTGCTTGAGCACGTCCTCGAGGGACCCGTCGGCCGACGGGAAGGAGGCTGGATCGGGTGCCACCTGGGTGCTCTCGTCGACCGCGGGCTCGTCCTTCTCGCCGCAGGCTGCGACGCCCAGAGCGAGCAATGCGGTCGATGCGAGAGCCCCTGCCCTTGTGACGCGTGAGGCTCGCATCGGCGCCATCGTAGAGAGGCCGGCTAATCGGCGGTTAAGCGCGTGCTCGCCCCGGCGGGCGCCCCGATAGGGTGGCGCCGCGGATCGAGTCGACGAAGGAGGAGCGAAGTGGCGGAGCGGGCGGCGCTGGTTACCGGTGGCTCGAGCGGGATCGGGCTCGCGATCGCCCGGGCCCTGGGCGAGGACGGCTACGGGGTGACGGTCTCCGCCCGCCGGCCGGAGAAGCTGGAGGCGGCGGCCGAGGGGCTGCGCGGCGAGGGACTCGACGTGCACGTCCACCCGGCGCAGATGACCGACGAGGGCGAGATCGCGGCGCTGGTCGCGTCGCATCGCGACCACTACGGGCGCCTCGACGTGCTCGTCAACAACGCGGGCGTCGGGATCGGCGAGGCGATGCACGAAATCACGGCGAAGAAGCTCGACATCCAGATCGGCGCCAACCTGCGCGGGGTGATCATCGCCACCCGCGAGGCGCTGCCGATGCTGCGCGAAGCCGGCGCCGAACACGGCAAGGCGCTGATCGCGAACATGGCCTCGATCGCCGGGAAGAAGGGCCAGGGCTGGCTCTCGGTCTATTCGGCGACCAAGGCGGGCGTCGTCGGCTTCAGCCAGGCGACCCAGATGGAGTGCGCGAGCGACGGGATCCAGGTGACCGCTCTCTGTCCCGGGTTCGTCGACACGGCGATGACCGAGTTCGTGAAGGGCCAGGTGCCGGCGGAGGAGATGATCCGCCCCGAGGACATCGCCGAGGCGGTCCGCTTCCTGCTGCGGACGTCGCCGGCATGCCTGATCCCGGAGGTCGTCTTCGCGCGGCCGGGAGAGGGCGTCTAGCTCGACGGCCCGGCGAGCTCGCGCTCGGTGGCCGTGAGCAGGTCGCTGCGCGGGGGCCGACGGCGGATGCGGATCGGGCCGTCGTCGGGCTCGGGGATCGAGACCGGCTCCGGCGCGGGTACCTCGACGTGACCGGTGCGCTGGCGGCGCTCGGAGCGGATCTGGTCCGCGAGGACGGCGATCGGGACCCGGTCGAGCGACGTGTCGAGGTCCAGGCTGGACTCGAGCAGCGAGCGCAGGGTTACGACCTCGCGACGGCTGGCCCGGCGCGGCCGGCGGGCGTCGGTGTACTCGTCCCAGGCGCGGGCGAAGGCGGCGACGTCGGTGCGCCCGCCGTTTCGGTGCGCGGCCAGCATCGGGCAGACACCGCCTGAGGCCGGATCGACGTAGGCCCCGACGATGATCCGGTTGGAGTCGATGCCGCGGAGCATCGCCTCCTTGGTGCGTCGCGGGAGCCGCTCGACGGCCGAGCGCAGGCGACGGGCAGGGTCTCGCGAACGGCGGCGCATCGCGAGAATGTTGCGCCACATGGGGCCTGCCGTCAAAGCGCGTCGCGGATCAGGAAACGGATCTTGCAGGTTCCTGGTCGCCGCCTTCGGCGACGCGGGGCACGCGTTCCCGGCGATCGCGCTCGCGCGGGCGCTCGCCGCCCGCGGACACGACGTGACGGTCGAGACCTGGGAGCACTGGCGCGAGGCAGTCGAGGGAGTCGGGCTCGGGTTCACGGCCGCGGAGGAATACGAGACCTTCCCCCACCCCCGGCCGGGTCCGCCGACGGGCCGTCGGCGGCCGACGCGGCGCTGGCGCTCCTGCCGATGCTCGAGGCGGAGGGGTTCGACGTCGTCGTCAGCGACATCCTGACGCTCGCGCCGGCGCTGGCGGCCGAGCGCGCCGGTCTGCGGTGGGCGACCCTGATCCCGCACGTCTACCCGGTGCACGAAGAGGGCCTGCCGTTCTTCGCCATCGGGGCGCTGGAGCCGCGGACCGCGGTCGGACGGGGGCTCTGGCGCCGGGCGCTGCCGGTGCTGCTCGGAGGCCTGCGACAGGGGCGCGAGGAGCTCAACCGGTCGCGGGCGGCGGTTGGGCTGGCGCCCCTGGAGCGCTTTCACGGCGGGATCTCGGAACGGCTGGCGCTGGTGGCGACGTTCCCGCAGCTCGAGTACGGGCGCCGTTGGCCGGCGGGCGTTCGGGTGGTCGGCCCGATGACGTTCGAGCTTCCCTACCCGGACGTGGAGCTGCCCGGCGGCGACGGCCCGCTGGTGGTCGTGGCGCCGTCGACCGCGCAGGATCCCGGCGGGCGGCTGGTCCGGGTGGCGCTCGAGGCGCTCGCCGACGAGCCGGTCCGTGTGCTGGCGACGACGAATCGGCGCGGCTCGGACGAGCCGCTGCCGCGGGCGCCGGCGAACGCCGTCGTCGTCGACTGGCTCAGCTACTCACAGGCGATGGCCGTCGCCGACCTCGTCGTCTGCCACGGCGGACACGGCACCGTCGCGAGGGCGCTGGGGGCCGGCGTCCCGCTGCTCTGCTGCCCGGCGGTCGGCGACATGGCCGAGAACGGCGCCCGCGTGGCGTGGTCGGGGGCCGGGCTGATGCTGCCCTGGCGGCTGACGGCCCCGGGGGCCCTGCGGTTGGCGGTGCGCAAGGCGCTCGCCGAGGCCGAACTCCGGTCGCGGGCGGGCGAGATCGCGAGCTGGGCGGCCGCGAACGACGGTGCCCAGCGCGGCGCGGAGCTGGTGGAGGCGCTGGCGCGTTCTTGAAAGAGGAACTCCGGGGGTGGGACTCGAACCCACAACCCTTCGGTTAACAGCCGAATGCTCTGCCATTGAGCTACCCCGGAAGGGGGCTGCCGCGCTCGCGGCGCGACGCCGGCTTCAGGCTACAACGAGGCGCCGCTACTGCGCCCGGGCGATCAGCTCGGTGAGCTCGGCACGGCGGCGCTGGAGCTCCACCGGGGGCGGGCCCCCGTTCGCCTCCGCCGCCGCGATCTGGTCGTCGACCCGGGCGCGCTCGAGCTCGAGGAAGCTGAGCTCCATCGCCTCGGCGCTCGCCGGCTCGCGCTCGGCCTGCATCACCACCTGGGTGACGTAGGCGACCAGCTCCTCGTCGTCGCGGGGCAACCCCTGCGTCGGCTGCTCGAGGTGGTCGCGCAACCACGAGCGCGCCCGCGCGGCCACCGGCGACGAGAGATGCTCGTCGCTGAGCCGGTCGAGCACTTCCTGTCCCTCGACCGGGAGCCGCGCGCACATGGCCAGCAGCGCCAGCTCGCGGCGCTCGCGCGAGCTCAGCGCCCGGGGAGCCGCCCTCTCGGTCGCCTCGGGCGGCGGACCGGGGTCCTCCTCGGCCGCGCCTCTGGGGCTGGCGCCGCGTCGGCCGGCGCCCGAGATGCGGCGCGCCACGAGCCCGGGGTCGGCGTCGAGACGGTCGCCGACCTCGCGCATCAGCTCCTCTCGCGAGATCGAGTCCGCCATCGCCGCGATCACCCCGACCACCTCGTCGAGTGCCCGGTCGCGTCCCGACGGCGACGACAGATCGGCGTCGTCGAGCAGCGTGTGGACGTGGAAGACCGGCAGCTCCTCGGCCGCCTCGATCGCCGCCCGGAACGCGTTCGCGCTCGCGCCGTCCCCGCCGGCGAGCAGGTCTGCCGGGTCCTTGCCCTCCGGCATCCGCGCGACCCGCAGCCGTAGGCGCCTCCCCCCCACCCCCTGAGCCCGGAGCATCGCCTCGCGCCCGGCGCGATCGGCATCGAGCGCCAGCACCGCCTCCTCGGCGTAGGCGGAGAGCAGCTTCACCTGCTCGGGCGTGATCGCCGTGCCCATGATCGCCACCGCCCCCCCGATCCCCGCCTGCTCGCAGGCGAGCACGTCCGTATAGCCCTCGACCACCAGCGCCCCGCCGCTCTTGACGATCTGCGGCCGCGCCCGCTCGATCCCGTACAGCGTGCGCCGCTTCGAGTAGAGCTCGCCCTCGGGCGAGTTGACGTACTTGGGCTGCTGGTCGGGAAGCAGCGCCCGGGCGCCGAACCCCTGCACGCGCCCGCGCGCGTCGCGGATCGGGAACACGATCCGCGAGCGGAAGCGGTCGTAGTGGCCGCGTCCCTTCTGGCTGCGCAGCACCAGGCCCGCCGCCTCGATCTCCTCCACCGAGTAGCCGGCCTTCTGGCCGCGGATCAGGATCGTGTCCCAGGTGCCCGGCGCGCAGCCGACGCCGAACGCGGCCAGCACCTCCGGCCCCAGCCCGCGCTCCGCGAGGTACCGCCGCGCGCGATCGGCCTGCGGCGCGTCGCTGAGGAAGCTCGCGTAGAAGCCCGCCGTGCGCTCCAGCAATTCACCGAGCCGCGCCCGCTTGCGACGCAGCTCCTCCGCCCTGGGGTCCTCGGCCTCGCGCTCGAGCTCGATCCCGTACCGGTCGGCAAGCGCTTCCACCGCGTCGGGGAACGCAAGCCCCTCCTTCTCCTCGACGAACTTGATCACGTCGCCGCCCACCCCGCAGCCGAAGCAGTGGTAGAGCTTCTCCTGCGGGTTCACCGAGAACGACGGCGTGCGCTCGTCGTGGAACGGGCACAGCCCCGTGAACCGCACCCCGGAGCGCCGCAGGTCCGTGTAGGCGGAGACCACCTCGACCACGTCGCTCGCCTCCTTGACCCGCTCGACGCTCTCGCGGCTGAAGCTCACAGCCTGGACTCCTCCGGCAATGCGACGCTCCTGAAGGTCGCGATCGCGTAGCGGTCGGTCATCCCGGCGATGTAGTCGACGACCGCCTGCTCGTCGCGCCCCTCTGCGAGGTAGTAGTCGAAGAGCCCGGCGACCGTCCGATGGACGCGGTCGTGCTCACTGCGGGCCGCCGGCCCGAGGTAGACCTCGTCGAACATGAACTTGCGCAGGCGCAGCATGGCACCGCCGATCTCCTCCGACTGAGTGATCTCGTCGGCGTCGCGGGAGCTGGCGACGATGTCGCGCACGAGGGTGTCGATCCGCGCCGTGCCGGTCGGGCCGAGCAGGGCGATCTGCTTCGCCGGCAGGTCGGACTCGGCGAGGATGCCGGCGCGGACGGCGTCGTCGATGTCGTGGTTGATGTAGGCGACCCGGTCGACCAGCCTCACGACCTGGCCCTCGAGCGTCGCCGGCCGTGTCGAGCCGGTGTGGTTGAGGATCCCGTCGCGCACCGGTTCGGTCAGGTTGAGCCCCTCCCCCTCGCGCTCGAGCTCGTCGACCATCCGCAGCGAATGCAGGTTGTGGCGAAAGCCCTCGGCGCCGCGCTCGCGCAGCGCCTGGTCGAGCGCCTCCTCCCCGATGTGACCGAACGGCGGGTGGCCGAGGTCGTGCCCGAGCCCGATCGCCTCGGTCAGGTCCTCGTTCAGCGCGAGCGCCCGCGCGACCGTCCGGGCGATGAAGCACGTCTCGAGCGTGTGCGTGAGCCTGGTCCGGTAGTGATCGCCCTCGGGGGCGATGAACACCTGGGTCTTGTGCTTCAGGCGCCGGAACGCCTTCGAGTGGGCGATCCGGTCGCGGTCGCGCTGGAATGGCGTCCGCACCGGGCTGTCCGGCTCCTCGCGCCGGCGCGCCGCGGGATAGGAGCGCGTGGCGCGGGCGCTGAGGAACTCGGCCTCCCAGCGCTCGACCCGCTCCCGGAACTCCTCGCCCGGCTGGATCTCCGTCTGGCTCACTGCTGATTGAGCATACGGGCGCCCGAGCCCTCCCCCGGGGGCTCCGAATCCGCCCTCAGGACGAGGTATGAGAGCCAGATGGCGACGAGGAATATCGGCAGCCCCATCGCCGTCTTCGCGATCCCGAGCGCCAGCACCGCCCCGGCCAGGTACAGCGGGAGCTGCACGGCGAGGCGCAGCGCGAACACTCCCACCCAGATCCAGCTCGCGCGCGTGTAAGCGCGCACCCGCGCGGGGTCCTTCCGCCAGCTCATGCCCTCGCCGCCGACCGGCCCGAGGATCACGCCGAGCAGCGGCCAGCGGATCGCGATCGAGATCAGGTACGCGGCGGCGTACGCGGCGTTGAGCAGCAGCCCGGGGAGGAAGAAGTCCTCGGCCCGGCCGGTCCGGTCGGCGATGAAGGCTGCCAGCGCCACGCCTGCGAAGCCGGCGACCACGTACTGCAGCGGCTCCCGCCGCACGACGCGCAGCGCGGCCATCAGCGCTCCGACTCCCACCGCAATCCAAGCCGCGAGGCCGATTTCGTTGCCGCCGACCGTGTAGGCGATGACGAAGGCGAGCGCCGGCAGGCTCGAGTCGGCGATCCCCTGCGGCCCGCCGAGCGCCTCGAGGATGTCCGGGCGCTCACTCCGCTCGCCGTTCACCCCCCGATCTTCCCCTACCGGCCCGGCGAGCGGGGTTCACGCGGCGTTGGGCGTTTGAGTCACGTAGGAGCCGGTGGCCGCTCCACCCGCCGAGAGTCATCTGAGCCACCTCTACGGTGGTCGAGATGTCACTCGGCGGCCGAGGTGGCGGGTGCGTCCCGCCTCAGGCCGCGGCGCGCAGCTGGACCTGGGCGTGGTGCTCGAGCGTCTCGCCGATCGCGCGCTCGGCCTGGCGCAGCGCCCGGTCGCTGGCCGCCGGCGCCTGGGCCAGCGGCCGCCCGAGCGCTTCGACCATGAACCCGTGGGCCTCGCCCGAGAGCGAGAAGCCGCCGCAGGCGTCGCAGACGACTCCGCCGGCGGCGCCGGAGAAGCCGGCGAGCCCGTCGCCCTCGCCGCAGCGCGCACACGAGCCGAGCTCGGGCGCGAACCCCGTGGTCAGCGCCAGCTTGAGCCGGAAGGCGACCGCCGTCGCGAGCCCGGCGGCGCCGTCGCCGGCCCCGTCGCCGCCCACCGACTCCGAGCCGTCCAGGATCGCGAGATAGCGGCAGAGCAGGTTGTAGGCGGCCGGGTTCGGCTCCTCGGTGTCGCAGAGGCGCAGGACCGCGTCGCAGGCACGGGCGGCGGCGTTGAGGGCGGCGCCGTCGGAGCGCAGGTTGGGGTAGGCGGCGAGCGTGTGGGCGGCGGTTACGGTCGAGAGATCGCCCCTCCCCTGGTGGAGGATGAGGTCGAGGCGGAAGAACGGCTCCAGCCGGCCGCCGAAGCGCGAGCGCGGCCGGCGCACGCCCTTCGCGATCGCGCCGATCCGCCCGCGCGTCGCGCTGTAGAGGTGCAGCACGCGATCGGCCTCGCCGTAGCGGATGCTCCGCAGCACGATCGCCTCGGTCCTGAACTTCCCCGGCACCCGGCAAGCCTGCCGTACCGGCCGGACGACAATCGACGCCGAGCTACGAGGCGTAGGCGTCCGCGCCGAGGAAGTGCAGGGAGACGTAGGGCTCGTCTCCGACGACCCAGCTGTCGTGGTCGGGCGGGACGGCAAAGACGTCGCCGGGCCCCATCACGTCCTCGTAGTCGGGCCCGGAGACGGCGGCCCGGCCGGAGATCACGATCCCGAGGTGCTCGACCTGGCACCGGTCCTCGGGCCCCGAGCCGACGTGCTCGCTCCAGCGCCATCCGGGCTCGTAGGTCGCCCGCCCCAGAGTCATCCCGCCGACCTCGATCAGCTCGAAGCGCCCGAGCGGGAACTCGCGCACCTCGTCGGGACTCTCGAACCGGCGCAGGATGAACTCCTCGATCGCCATCGCGCCAGCCTACGTCCCGAGCGCGCCGGCGCGCGCGGCGTCGCGGATCGCCGCCGCGGTCACCGTCGCGGCGAGCGCCCCGGTCGCGATCGAGACGAAGCGGTTCGGAGGTCCGCTGAGCTCCCCCGAGGCGAGGCAGAAGGCGACGTCGCCGTCGACGCTCGAGAACACCGGGTCGACGGCCCGGGCGACCCCGCCGCTCGCCATCCGCGCCACCCGCGTGCAAGCCGGCTTGTCGAGCGCGGCGTCCGTGATCACGCAGACCAGCGTGGTGTTGAGCTCCTCGACCCTGCTCCAGTCGGGCGCCTCGGTCATCGAGGTCAGGGCCGCGGCCGTCGGGACCGTCTCCCCGTCGTCGCCGCGCGCGCCGGCGAGCACCGCGCCGTCCTCGCCGATCACGTCGCCGAACGCGTTCACGACCGCGATCGCGGCGACGGTCTCGCCCCTCGCCGACCGCGCCGCCGCGTACCCGACGCCCGCCGGGGTGGCGCGCTCGCGGCCGAGGATCTTGCCCACGGCCGCGCCCGTGCCGGCGCCGACCCGGCCGCGCTCGGGGACCCCGGCGGAGGCGGCCTCGCAGGCCGCGTAGCCGGCGGCGGCGTCCGGGCGGGCCCGCGGGTCTCCCTCGACCAGGTCGTAGATCACGGCGGCGGGCACGATCGGAACGAGCCCGCCGGGGGTCGCGTAGCCGCGGCCATGCTCCTCCAGCCACCGCATCGCGCCGTCGGCGGTCCCGAGTCCGAAGGCGCTGCCGCCCGTGAGCATCACGCCGCTGACCTCCGCCCCGCCCGAGAGCGGCCCGATGATGTCGGTCTCGCGGGTTCCGGGCCCGCCGCCGCGCACGTCGACGCCGGCCCGGCTGCCGGACGGCGCGATCACCGCGGTGCAGCCGGTGACGCCCTCCGAATCGGTCCAGTGGCCGATCAGAAAGCCGTCCGGTGGCGCGGTCGGCTCGCTCACGCGCTCGCCTTGCGACGCCGCCGCGGGCGCGCCCGCAGCCGCCTCTGACACCCGGGGCAGAAGTAGGTCGAGCGGCCAGTGACCACGATGCGGCGCACGATCCCGTCGCAGCGCAAGCATTCCCGGCCCTCGCGCGTGTGGACGAGGAACTCGTCCTGCATCCCGCCGCGCTCGCCGCGCGCGTCGCGGTAGTCGTCGATCGAGGACCCGCCGAGCTCCAGCCCGGCCTCGAGCGCCTCGATGATCCCCTGGGCGAGGTCCTCGCAGTGCTCGAGCTTCATCGAGCCGGCGGGCGAGAGCGGGTGCAGTCGGGCACGCCACAGCGCCTCGTCGGCGTAGATGTTCCCGATCCCCGAGATCCGCGTCTGGTTGAGCAGAAACGACTTCAGCGGCGCCCGGCGCTCGGCCGCCAGCCCGCATAGCGCCTCGCCGGTGAGCGCCCCGTCCAGCGGCTCGATCCCGAGCCGGGACGCGAAGTAGTCGTCGATCTCGTCGGCGCCGAGCACGACACCGTGGCCGAAGCGCCGAGCGTCGGTGAACCACAGCTCGCTCTCGTCGTCGAGCACCATCCGCGCCCGCAGGTGGCGGGCGTCGGGGTGCGACTCATAGAGCCGCGGCCCGCCGAGCCGATCGGACTCCATCAGGTCGGCGACCAGGTCGGTCCCGGGCGCGCGCAGCAGCAGGTTGCCGGTCATCCGCAGATGCATGACCAACGCCGCGCCGTCGTCGAGGCGCACGATCAGATACTTGCCGCGTCTGCCGACGGCCTCGATCCGCCGCCCGGCGAGCGCCTCCTCGGTGGCAGACGGCGGCTCGGGCCGCGTCCAGCGCTCGTCGAGTACCTCGGCGTGCTCCACGGTCCGCCCGACGAGCTCGGGCTCGAGCTGACGACGCACGGTCTCGACCTCGGGAAGCTCGGGCACCCCTCCATTGAAGCGCCTGGCGCCACCGCCCCACCGCGATCCGACTTGCGTCGCCGGCATTGAGACGATCAAGGCATGCAACCCGACGAACAGCTCGGTGGATGACGGCGACACGCACTTCACCCTGCTCGTGATCGACGCGCAGTAGTGGGAGAGCTACGGTGGGGGGCGATGTCGGACGAGAACGTGCAGATTGTTCGTGCCGCCATCGACGCCCTTAACACGGGGGACCTGGACGCCTTTGTAAGAGACGCTGCTCCGGACTTCGAGTTCGACTTCTCGCGCGCAGTCGGTCCGGCGCACGGCGTGTTTGGGCGTGCCGAGCTGCCCAGCCTGTTCAGGGAGTTCGAGGAGCCATGGGAGTCTGTCCGCAGAGAGGCAGAGGACTTCGGCGAGCAGGTGGTTACGCCCCTGACGAGCTACCACCGCGACGGAATCGAGCTCCAGGCTCGCGTGGCCATCGTGTGGACGATCCGTGGCGGGGCTCTCGCGCGCGTGTGCTTCTACCAGGGGCACGAGGAAGCCCTGGAAGCCGCCGGCCTGCGCGAGTAGGCGATGTCGCAGCAGAACGTCGAGATCGTGCGGCGAGCCTACGAGGCTCTGGCCGACCGTGATTGGGATGGCCTGTTTCGCGACGCGCACCCGGAGTTCGCCCTCGTGACCCAACTCCAAGGCTCCTTTCGTGGACCGGAAGGCGCTCGGAAGTTCATCGAAGACCAGATCAGCGCCTTTCGGACCTGGACGGCAGAGCCGGAGGAGTTCTTCGACGGATCCGATCGAGTGGTCGCGTTCGTTCTGTCCCGTGCTCAGCCCAAGGGCAGCAGCGCCGAGATCGAGATCAAGATCGCGCATGTTTGGACCCTTCGAGACGGAAAGGTGCTGACGATCGAGACCTTTCCCAAGCGCGAGGAGGCCCTCGAAGCCGCCGGACTGTCGGAGCAACGGCTTAGGAATGCCCCTCCGTCGCCCGAGGATGGGCCTTGAAGTAGACCTCCTTGATCTTCTCCCGCGAGAGGTGGGTGTAGAGCTGAGTCGTGGCGACGTCGGCGTGGCCGAGCATCTCCTGCACCGAGCGCAGGTCGCAGCCGCCGGAGAGCAGGTGGGTGGCGAACGTGTGGCGCAGGGTGTGCGGGCTCATCTTGCCCTCGAGCCCGGCCGCCTTCGCGTGGCGCTGGATGATCTTGTAGAGGCCCTGGCGGGTGAGCCCGCCGCCGCGGAAGTTGACGAACAGCTTGCGCTCGATCCCGGTGCCGACCAGGTCCGGGCGCGACGCGCGCAGGTAGCGCTCGATCGCACGGGCGGCCTCGCGCCCGAGCGGCACGATCCGCTCCTTGGAGCCCTTGCCGTGCGGGCGGACGAAGCCGCGGCGCAGGTCGACGTCGCCGATCTCCAGCCCGATCGCCTCGGACGCACGCAGGCCGCACCCGTACATGACCTCGAGCAGCGCCCGGTCGCGGAGGCTGATCGGGTCGGCCTGGGTGGCGCTCTCGAGCAGCTTCGTCACCTCCGCCTGGCTGAGCACGTGCGGGAGCTTGCGGCTCTTGGTGGGCGGGCTCAGGGTCGCGGTCGGGTCGTCGACGATCAGCTCCTCGCGGCGCAGGTGCCGGTAGAACGACCGCAGGCAGGCCGTCTTGCGGTTGATCGTCGAGGGCGAGCACGCAGGGCGCCCTCCGTTGCCGTCCTCGTCGGCCGGGGCGCCGGTCGCCAGATCGGCGAGGAAGTCGGCGACGTCGGCGCGCACCGCCTTGGTCGCGTCGCGGTCGCGGATCGCGAGGAAGGCGCCGTACTGGAGCAGGTCGGTGCGGTAGGCGTCGAGGGTGTTACGCGCCAGCCCGCGTTCGAACTCGAGGTAGGCGAGGAAGTCGAGCACCAGGGCCTCGAAGCGCGCGGTCGTGCCCCCGGCCGCTGAAGGTGGAACGGCGATCGCCATGGCGCCAGCTTCCCGCCGCCGCCCCTGCCCCCTGCCGGTGCAACCACGCCTGCGCGGGCGCGGCGACTCGCCGTCAGCCCAGCGACCGGCGCAAGAGCAGGAGGCCGATCAGCGTCTTCGAGTCGGCGCAGGCGTCGATCGCGCCGTCGAGGTCGGCGAGCGGCCACCGGACGAGCTCGATCCGCTCCTCCGGGTCGGGCTCGTGGTCGGGGATCTGCTCGAGCCCGGTGGCCACGAAGACGGTGACCTCCTCCTGCGCGAACCCGGGCGAGGTGTAGAAGCGCTTCAGCTCCGTCCACTCGGCGGCCCGCATGCCGATCTCCTCGCCGAGCTCGCGCTGCGCGCAGTCGAGCGGCGACTCGCCCTCGACGTCGAGCTTGCCCGCCGGCAGCTCGAGCAGCGCGGGCTCGTCGACCGCCTCGCGCGGTTGGCGCACGAGGTAGAGCGTGACGCCGTCGTGGGCGACGATCCCGACCGCCCCCGGGTGGACGACGATCTCGCGCTTCGCGGTCGCGCCGTCGTCGTAGGCGAACTCGTCGACGTGGACGTCGATGATCCGGCCGTCGTAAACGGTCTTCGAATCGAGTCGCTTCATCGGCGCTCCCCTTACCCGGCGACGGCCGCCGCCAACGCCCGCCCGGCGGCCAGCGGCGCGGCGAAGAACAGCGGGTCCTCGTCGATCGTCCGGCCCATGGTCTTCGCGGGCAGCCCGCTCGCCGCGTAGCCGGCGAGGTCGATCGGCTCGACCGCGAGGTCGTGATGACCCGTGCACAGCTCGATCAGCTCCTCGAGCGCCGCCTGCACCACGCCGCTCGCGGGCGGCTCGCCCGCGCCGAGCAGCGGCCAGCCCTCGAGCTCTGCCTCGGGCACCGGGACCCGAACCGGAGCCAGCAGCAGCTCGAGCACCGAGGCCGTGTGGTGGCTGAGGCCGCGGTGGCGATCGCGCTCGTCGGAGCTCGACATCCGCGGGCAGAGCATCGTCGGCAACCCGAGCGCGAGCGCCGCGTGCGCGGCGTCGAGCGCCGCCATGCCCCCGTGGCCGAGACGGGTCGCCGAGCCGAGGATCCCCGGCCCCGGCCCGACCACGATCGCCTCCCAGCCGAGCCGCCGTGCCGCCGCGTCGAGGCCGCCGACGAGGCTGATCGCCTCGTGCTCGCCACCGTAGGCGGGCCCGGCGGTGACGTGGCCGCAGAGCAGGCCGCGGTCGCGCAGCTCGCGAATGTCACGCGACATGGTCCCGGGCAGCGCCGCGCCGGCCCCCTGGATGAACCCGAGCCGCAGCCCGGGGCGCGCCTCGGCCGCCGCCCAGGCGATCGGCGCCAGATGGCCGTGCAGCGAGATGACCACGGTCGGGGGCTTCGGCCCGAGGTCGGGCTCGCCATGTTCGATCTCGACCGGGTCGACCGGGTGCTGGAGCGAGGTGTAGTTGAGCTTGATCACGTGGATCGGCTCGGCCTCGCCGCCGTAGAGCCCCCGGCTGAGGTTGACGTGGACGATGTCGAAGCCGCCCGACCCGAGCCCGAGGTCGCGGGCCTGCGTGTTGACCACGACCTCGTCGCCGACCTCGACCTCCCCGACCAGGGTCGAATCCGCCATGCCGGGCGATGCTCGCCCCCGACCTCGACGGTCAGCGGGTCGACCGCCACGACCACGCCGCGGCGCAGCTTCAGCATCGACGGCTCACCCCTCGATGGTCCCGTCGAGCTCGGCGATCGCTTCGCACACGGCGAGCATCTCGGTCAGTCGCGCGGCGCCGACGCTCTCCTGCGCGGTGTGGTTGGCCTCCGTCCCGTTGGCGAGCAGAACGCAGTCGTAGCCGCGTTCGAGCAGCGCGTTCGCGTCGCTGCCACCGCCGGTGGCGACGTCGCGGGGCTCGATCCCGCAGCGCTCGATCGCCGCGCGCGCGAGCCTCATCGCCGGCGAGCCGGGGCGCTGGCGATAGCCGCGGCAGACCTCGGTCAGGTCGAGGTCGACGTCGCAGCCGTGCTCGCTCGCCGCCCAGGTGCAAGCGTCGAGCATCGCCGCCGTCGCCCCGGCGACCTTGGCGTCGTCCAGCGAGCGCGCCTCGGCCTCGACCCGACAGCGCCCGGCGACGACGTTCGGGGCCGTGCCGCCGGAGACCATGCCGACGTTGGCCGTCGTCTCGGAGTCGAGGCGCC
>CAWJHV010000012.1:0-22699 GCA_963842795.1 uncultured Solirubrobacterales bacterium
TCGGCGCTGGTCCGGATCGGCCGGGCGATCCCGCACATGACACGAGGCCGCCTCAACAGCCGAGCGACTCGGCTCCGACCGTCGGGCCCGCGCCAGCCGTTGCTCCTCCGCCTGGGCCACGTGCAGCCGCTCGAGGTAGAGCGCGAAGCCCACCGCCGGCAGCGGCCGCCCGAACGCCCATCAGCTCGTCGTAGCGACCCCCGCCGCCGAGCACGTGGCCGAGCGCCGGGTCGTAGACCTCGAGGATGGCGCCCGTGTAGTAGCCGAGGTCGCGCAGCAGGCCGAGGTCGAGGCTGACGCGGTCGGCGACCCCGCGCCGCGCGAGCGCCGCGTACGTCTCGGCGAGGCGGCTGGTGGCGCGCTCGGTCGCCGCGCCGCCGAGCCGCGCGCCTGCTCGAGCACCTCGGGGCCGCCGCGCAAGCTCGGCAGCCGCGCAGGGTCTCGCGCTCGCCGCTCGCCAGGTCGAGCGCCGCGACCTCCGCCTCGAGCCCGACGAGGTCGTGGGTCGCGAGGCAGTCGAGGATCCGGTCGCGCGCCTCGCCGTCGACCTCGAACTCGGCGAGCAGCTGGCGGTAGAGGTCGGCGTCGCCGAGGCCGATCACGGCGCGCGCAGGCCGGCGGCGTCGAGCGCCGCGCGCCAGCACCTCGATCACCTCGGCCGTGCCCTCGGGCGCCGGCGCGCCGACCAGCTCGACGCCGGCCTGGGTGAACTCGCGCATCTGCCCGCGCTGCGGGCGGACCGCGCGGTAGGCGCGCGCCAGGTAGCAGAGCCGGAACGGCGGCTCCGCGCCGGCGTAGCGGTTGGCGACCAGGCGGGCGATCGGGATGGTCATGTCCGAGCGCATCGCCAGCAGCTCGCCCGACTCGTCGAAGAAGCGATAGGCGACCGGGGCGCCGCGCTCGTCGCCGCGGGCGAGCACCTCCTCGTACTCGATCGTCGGGCGTCGCGACCTCGCCGTAGCCGAAGCGCTCGAAGGCCTCGATCAGCGCCAGCTCGAGCGCGCGCAGCTCGCGCATCTCGTCGGGCAGGATGTCCCGGGTGCCCGGGGGGATCGGGTGAGTCATCAGCGTCCGCGCGTCCCGCGTCGGCGCGGCGGGCACGCGGAGCGCGGCTCGCCGCAAGCGGGACGGGCTCGACGGCGACCCGCTCGATCCGGGCGCCGAGGTCGCGCAGGCGCTCGTCGATGCGCTCGTAGCCGCGGTCGATCTGGACCACGTTGCCGATCTCCGAGATGCCGTCGGCGCACAGCGCGGCGATGAGCATCGCCATCCCGGCGCGGATGTCGGGGCTCTCGACGCGCTCGCCGTGAAGACGGCTCGGACCGCTGACGATCGCCCTGTGGGGATCGCAGAGCGTGATCCGAGCGCCCATGGCGACGAGCTTGTCGACGAAGAAGAGGCGGTTCTCGAACATCTTCTCGAAGATCAGGATCGTACCCCTGGCCTGGGTGGCGAGCGCGAGCGCGATCGAGGTCAGGTCGGCCGGGAACGCGGGCCAGGGGCCGTCGTCGATCTTCGGGATCGCGTCGCCGAGGTCGTCGCGGACCTCGAGCGCCTGCTCGGGCGGCACGAGGACGTCGTTGCCCTCGACCATCGACTGCAGGCCGAGGCGGCGGAAGTGGCGGCGGATCGTGATCAGGTCGTCGGGCTGCGGCGTCGCGGATCCGCAGCTCGCCCCTGGTCGCCGCGGCGAGCGCCATGAAGCTGGCGACCTCGATGTGGTCGGCGCAGACGCGGTGCTCGGCGCCGGCGAGCTTGTCGCGGCCGTGGACGGTCATCACGTTCGAGCCGATGCCGTCGATCTGCGCGCCCATCTTCACCAGCAGCCGGGCGAGGTCCTGGACGTGCGGCTCGGAGGCGGCGTTGGCGATCGTCGTCGGGCCCGGGGTCAGCGCGGCGGCCATGAGCGCGTTCTCGGTCCCCATCACCGAGGGCTCGTCCATGAAGATCGCGCACGGCTTCAGCCCGCCCTCGGGCCGAGGATCTCGATCTCGCGGTCGCCCTCGACCCGGGCGCCGAGGTCCTTGAAGGCGTCCAGGTGCGGGTCGAGGCGGCGGCGGCCGATGAAGTCGCCGCCCGGCGGCGGCATGCGCGCCTCGCCGAAGCGCGCCAGCAGCGGGCCGGCGAGCAGGAACGAGGCCCGGATGCGGGCCGAGAGCGCCTCGTCGGGCGCCGTGTCGGTGACCCCGTCGGCGCGCAGGCGAAGCTCGTTGTGGCCCGACCACAGAGCGCTGACGCCGAGGCCCTCGAGCACCGCGACCTGGGTCTCGGTGTCGCGAATCCGCGGCACGTTGGTGAGCACCAGCTCCTCGTCGGTGAGCAGGCAGGCGGCGAGGATCGGCAGGGCGGCGTTCTTGTTGCCGGCGGCCGTGATCTCGCCGGAGAGCGGCGGCCCCCCCTTGATCACGAACTTCTCCATCGGCGCGGAGGGTAACAATGGGCCCATGCCACAACCGACACGCGAAGAGGCCTGGGACCTGGTCTGCGAATGGGTCGAATCCGAGTCGCTGCGCAAGCACCTGCTCGGGGTCGAGGCGGCGATGGTCGCCTACGCCCGCGAGCGCGGAGCCGACGAGGAGCTGTGGGCCGTCACCGGCCTCGTCCACGACCTCGACTACGAGCGCTACCCCGACCTCGACGACGCCGAGAACGGCCATCCGCGGACCGCGCTGCGGCTGTTCGCCGAGCTCGACTGGCCGCCGGAGCTGATCGACGCGGTCGCCGGCCACGCCGACCTTCCTCGGCGTGCCGCGCGAGACCGACATGGCGAAGACGCTGTTCGCGGTCGACGAGCTCTCCGGCTTCGTCGCCGCCTGCGCGCTGGTTCGCCCGACCGGGATCGAGGGGATGACGCCGAAGTCGGTGAAGAAGAAGCTCAAGCAGCCCTCGTTCGCGGCCGGCGTCAACCGCGACGAGGTCCGCCAGGGCGCCGAGGAGCTCGGGGTCGACTTCGACGAGCACGTCGCCTTCGTGATCGCGGCGATGGCCGAGCGCGCCGACGAGCTCGGCCTCGCCCCGCGCGAGGGCGAGAACGGGCGGTGAGGCGCGGCTGGAAGATCCTGATCGGCGTCGTCGTCGCGCTCGCCGCCCTGCTGGCGGTCAACACCCTGGTCGTCGACGGCGAGACCAAGGACGCCGAGGTGACCGTCGACGGCGGCCGGATCATCAGCCTGCCCGGGGGCGACGTCCAGGTCACCGACACCGGTCCGCCGGCCTCGCCGCGACCGGGCGCGCCGATCGTGCTCATCCACTGCTTCGGCTGCTCGCTGCACTGGTGGGACTCGATGGTCCCGCTGCTCGAGCGCCGCCACCGCGTGATCCGCGTCGACCTGCTCGGCCACGGCGGCTCGGCGAAGCCGAAGACCGGCTACTCGATCGAGGACCAGGGCGCGCTCGTCGCCGGGGCGCTCGACCGGCTCGGGGTCCAGGGCGCGGTCGTCGTCGGCCACTCGCTCGGCGGCGACGTCGCCGTCTCGGTCGCCGAGCAGGCGAGCGAGCTCGTCGACCGCGTCGTGATCGTCGACGAGGCGCCCGACACCGAGCTTCGGCGACCTCGACTTCCTCGCCAAGGTCTCGATGACGCCGGTGATCGGCGAGGCGCTGTGGCGGGTGAAGATCGACTCGCCTGATCGAGGAGGGCTACAAGCAGGCGTTCGCGCCCGGCTTCGACCAGGCCGACGGCTTCGGCGACCCCGACCAGGTCGCGCGCGACAACGAGGCGATGACCTACACCTCCTACACCGACTCCGCCCAGGCCTCCGAGGACTACGAGGACGCGAGCCCGCTCGACGCCCGGATGCGGACGACCGCGGTGCCGCTGATGGTGATCTTCGGCGCCGAGGACCAGATCTACGACGTCGACGCGTCGCTCGCCGCCTACGCGGACGTCCCCGGCGTGCGCACGGCGAAGGTCCGCGGCGCCGGGCACTCGCCCAACGTCGAGAAGCCCGTGCAGACCGCCGCGCTGATCTCCGAGTTCGCCGCCGACGCCGGCGACGACTCGATCGAGCACCCGCCGCGAACGTGGGGCGCAAGCCAGCGGGCGGCGGCGAGAGCCGAGCGAAGGTGCGGCGGGAGCGAGCGGCTGGCGTCGCGGCGATCGCACGCGCATGCCGCGTCGATCGCTGAGCCGCTCGAACGTCGCGCCGGCCGGACGGATCGACGCGTCGGAAACGCTCGCGCGATTCCCGGGCTCACGCCCTCACTGCCAGCGCGCCTCCCGCCTGTCCGCCCAGGCTCGCGCAGGTGCTCGACGGAGCAGAAGCCGTCGCCGATCCGGTGGTCGCCGCGGTGGCGAACGAGGAGCACGTGGACCTCGCCGAGCTCGGCGTCGCAGTGCGAGCAGCGGAGCACGCCCGCGTCGACCCGGGCGGCTCGGCCAGCGGGCCCGCCTCCCAGTGCGGGCCGCGCATCGCCCAGGGGACGACGTGCTCGAGCCGGCAGAAGGTCGCGCGCCGTTCTCCGGCCGGCTCGTAGGCGCGAAAGCCGTCGTCGGCGCTCGACCGCCGCGCCGCACCATGAGCACGTAGAGTTGCTCCGGCCATGGCGCCGCTCAGGATAGTCGCGCTCGAGGGCGATCAGACGGGCCAGGAGCTGCTCGAGCAGGCGCTGCGGGTGCTCGACCCCGGAGGTGCTCGGGATCGAGCTCGAGATCGTCCGCTACGACCTCTCGCTCGCCAACCGCCGCGCGACCGCGAACGCCGTCTGCAGCGGAGGCCGCCGAGGCGATCCGCGAGACCGGGCTCGGGCTGAAGGCGGCGACGATCACGCCCGAGGCGGCCGACGACGTCGGCAGCCCGAACCGGCTGCTGCGCGAGGCGCTCGACGGCAAGGTGATCGTGCGCACCGGCCGCCGGATCCCCGGCGTGACCCCGGTCGCGGGCGTCCACCACCCGATCTCGGTCTGCCGGATGGCGGTCGGCGACGCCTACGGGGCCGAGGAGTCGCGGGAGGCCGACGGCGACGACGAGGTCGCGCACCGGACCGAGACCATTCACCGCTCGGTCTGCCGCGCGGTCGCCGAGTACGCGTTCCGCGAGGCGGAGCGGATCGGCGGTCGGGTCTACGGCGGGCCGAAGTGGACCGTGAGCCCCGTCTACGAGGGGATGCTGAAGGAGGAGATGGACGCGGCCGCCAAGCGCCACCCCGGCTGCCCGTACGAGCCGGTCCTGATCGACGCGACGCTCGCCGGCCTCGTCTCGGGCGCCGCCGACTCGCCCTGGTGATCCCGTGCCTGAACCGCGACGGCGACCTGCTCTCCGACCTCGTCCTGCCCCTGTTCGGCTCGATCGCGGGCGCCGAGTCGGTGCTGCTCGCCCTGGACGACGAGCTCCGGCCGAGCGCGGCGATGGCCGAGGCACCGCACGGGACCGCGCCGGCGCTCGAGGGCAAGGACCTCGCCAACCCGATGGCGATGCTGCTCGCCGGCGCCTCGCTGCTGCACTACGCCGGCGACGCCGGCGCCGGGCCCTCGCGGGCGATCTACGAGGCGGTGCTCGAGACCGTGGCCGGAGGCACCCGCACGCCGGACATCGGCGGGCACGCGGGCACGACCGAGTTCACCGACGCGGTGATCGTGGCGGTCCAGCGCAAGCTTGAGGCCTGGTCGGCGCTCGGGGTGGCCGGCTGAACGATCTGCCCCGACGAGGGTTAGGGAGGGCCCTGCCGGGATAGGATCAGCAGCGGATGGAGGCCGGAACCCTGACCGTCGGGGAGGACGTGTCCGCGATCGAGAGGGCCAAGGACGCGGCCAACCGCCACCCTGCCCGCACCGCGCTGGCGATCCTGGCCGCGCTCGTGATCGTGATGGTCATCATCAAGGGCGCGCACCTGGTGGCCGAGGTGGGCCTTGCGGGGCTCTCGACGGGCGCGATCTACGCGCTCGGCGCGGTCGGCCTGACGCTCGTCTACGGGATCCTGAAGCTGGTCAACTTCGCCCACGGCGACTTCCTCACCTTCGGCGCCTACATGGCCTACCTGGCGAACGTCACCTGGGGCCTGCCGCTCTGGATCGGGATCCTGGTCGCGATGGCCGCGGTCGCGGTGCTGGGAATCGCGACCGAGAAGGCGATGTGGGCACCGATGCGGGCCAAGCGGGCCGGCCTGCTGCAGCTGGTGCTGATGTCGATCGGGCTCGCCTTCCTGATCCGCTCGATCATCCAGTTCATCTGGGGGACGGAGATCCGCCAGCTCGACGTCAGCAACACCGCGACCGTGGACTTCCTCGGGCTCTCGATCGGGCGCACGCAGCTGATCACGATCGTGATCGGGATCGTCGTGATCGCCGCTGTCGGGGTCATGCTGCGCTACTCGCTGCTCGGCAAGCGCATGCGCGCGCTCTCCGACGACGTCGACCTCGCCGAGACCGCCGGGATCGACACCTCCCGCGTGATCCTCTACACCTGGATCTTCGCCGGTGCCCTCGCGGGTCTCGCCGGGGTGCTCGCCGGCGCCAACCTCAACCTCAAGCCGGAGCTGGGCTTCGCGCTGCTGCTCCCGATCTTCGGCGCCGTCGTCCTCGGCGGGATCGGCGACGCGTTCGGCGCCCTCGCCGGCGGCATGGTGCTCGGCCTGGTGACCGAATGGTCGACGATGTTCGTCGAGCCGGGACTGAAGACGGCCGTGGCCTTCCTCGTCCTCATCCTCGTCCTGATCATCAGGCCGCAGGGCATCTTCGGCAAGGCGAAGGCGGTCTAGCGGCCGGTGCTCGGGATCGACCTCAACTCCGCCATCCCGCTCGCGGTCGACTGGAACTCGCTCACCAGCACCCTGTTCTGGCTGAACGTCGGCGTCCTCGCCGGGATCTACGCGCTGCTCGCGCTGGGCCTCCAGCTCAACGTCGGCTTCACCGGGATCACCAACTTCGGCCAGGCCGGGTTCATGGCGGTCGGCGCCTACACCATGGCGATCCTCACCGTCAACACCGGGATCGGCTTCTGGCTCTCGCTGCCGCTCTCGATCCTCGCCTCGATCGGCTTCGCGCTGCTCGTCGGGCTGCCGTCGCTGCGCCTGCGCGCCGACTACTTCGCGATCGCGACCATCGCCTTCGCCGAGGTGGTCAGGGTCGTGGCCCTGAACTGGAACGGGCTCACCGGCGGGACCCAGGGCTTTTTCTGCAACGACGAGCTCGTGTGCTTCGACGACACCTGGCTCGACGTCTCCGACAAGATCTCGAGCGTCCTCCAGGACCTCGGCTGGTCCGACCCGGGGTCGCTCGGGCCGCTGCTGGTCGTCGTCCTGATTGCGGTCCTGATCGTCACCGTCGCCCTGCGCCTGACGCAGAACACGCCCTGGGGCCGCGTCCTGCGCGCAATCCGCGAGGACGAGGACGCCGCTCGCGCGCTGGGCAAGAACGCGTTCGCCTACAAGCTCCAATCGCTGTCGATCTCGGCCGCGATCGCCGCCGTCGCCGGCTGGTTCCTGGCGCTCAACCTCGCCACCATCCACCCCACCGACTTCGAGCCCCTGGTGACCTTCTTCGCATACTCGGTGCTGATCCTCGGCGGCCTCGCGAACTACTGGGGGGTGATCGTCGGCTCGGTGATCCTCTGGACGGTGCTCGAGGGCACGCGCGTGATCCAGCTGTTCCAGGACGAGTCGGACACCGCGGCGCTGCGCTTCGCGATCGTCGGACTGGTCCTGATCCTGCTGATGGCGTTCCGCCCGCAGGGCATGTTCGGCAAGAAGGAGGAGATGGTCCTTGGCGAGTGAGACCATCTTCGAGGCCGAGGGCGTGGTCAAGCGCTTCGGGGGCATCCGCGCCGTCAACGCGGCGACGATGGACGTCCAGCAGGGCTCGATCACCGCCCTGATCGGCCCCAACGGCGCCGGCAAGACCACCTTCTTCAACGTGATCACCGGCTTCTACCGCCCCGACGGCGGCGCGGCGACCTTCGACGGCGGGGCGATCCTGGGGCGGCCCCCGCACGTGATCGCGCGCAGGGGCATGGTCCGCACCTTCCAGATCACCAAGGCGCTGTCGGCGATGCCGGTGATCGACAACATGATGCTCGCGGCGCCCGACCAGCCCGGCGAGAAGCTTCGCAACGTGATCTTCCGCCCGGCCGCCTCGCGGGCGCGGGAGCGCGAGGTCTACGAGGAGGCGATGGAACTGCTCAAGGTCTTCAACCTGACCAACCTCGCCGACGCCTACGCCGGGACGCTCTCCGGCGGCCAGCGCAAGCTGCTCGAGCTCGCCCGGGCGCTGATGGCGAAGCCCCGGTTCCTGCTCCTGGACGAGCCGATGGCGGGGATCAACCCGACGCTCGGGCGCCGCCTGCTCGACCACATGCAGCGCCTGCGCAAGGAGGACGGCGTCACCTTCCTGTTCATCGAGCACGACATGGAGGTCGTGATGAACCACTCCGATCGCGTGATCGTGATGGCCGAGGGCCGGGTGATCGCGGCCGGGGAGCCGCACGAGGTCCGCGCCGACGAGGCCGTGATCGACGCGTACCTGGGCGGCGCCAAGGTGGTCGAGGACATGCCGGAATGACCGATGCCGCCCCGAGCCCGGAGCAGGAGCGCCCCATGGTCCTGGCCACCGAGGGCCTCGTCGCCGGCTACGTGCCCGAGGTCGACATCCTCAGCGGGGTCTCGATCAAGGTCCGTGAGGGCGAGATCGTGACCATCGTCGGTCCCAACGGCGCCGGCAAGTCCACCCTGATCAAGACGATCTTCGGCCTGCTGCATCCGCGCTCCGGTCAGATCCACTTCCGTGACCAGGACATCAGCGGCCGCAAGCCCCACGACATCACCCGGCTCGGGCTCAGCTACGTGCCGCAGCTCGACAACGTCTTTCAGAGCCTCACGGTCGAGGAGAACCTCGAGATGGGCTCGCTCGACCGCTCTACCACCGCCGAGCAGATCGACCGCATGTACGAGCTCTTCCCGCGCCTCGGCGAGCGGCGTTCCCAGTCGGCGGGCACGATGTCCGGCGGCGAGCGGCAGATGGTGGCGATGGCGCGGGCGCTGATGCCCGGGCCCCAGGTGCTGCTGCTCGACGAGCCGTCGGCGGGGCTCGCCCCCGCGTTCGTCGACGCGATCTTCGAGAAGACCGAGGACATCAACCGCGCCGGCGTGACGATCGTGATGGTCGAGCAGAACGCCCGCCGGGCGCTGGCGATGTCCGACCGCGGCTACGTCCTGGACCTCGGCACCGACCGCTTCGAGGGCCCCGGCAAGGAGCTGCTCGCCGACCCGAAGGTCGCCGAGCTCTACCTCGGCGGCACCGCCCGCGTCGACAACCCCGACGAAGCGCCCGCTTAGCGAGGCGTAGCCGAAGCCGCGCCGCCGTTGAGGCGCCTTGTTCTTGGGCGTAGCCGAAGCCGCGCCGCCGTTGAGGCGCCTTGTTCTTGGGCGTAGCCGAAGCCGCGCCGCTGTTGAGGCGCCTTGTTTTGGAACGAAAACGGCCGGAGCCCGAGGGCCCCGGCCGTCCTTTTAGTTCGCTGACCTCGAGGTCGCTACGAAGTGGGCGCCTCGGCCGGGATCTGATCGCCGACCGGGACCAGCTCGCCGCCCTTGAACTCGAACACGTCGTAGACGCCGACGGTCGGGTCGCCGTTGCTGTCGAGGTTCAGATCGCCGGAGGCACCGACGTAGTCGATGTCATCGCCGTTCTGGAGGGCCTCGACCGCATCGGGCAGCTCCTCCCAGGTGTACTGGGTGCCGCCCGGCCCGGTCACGGCCTGGAGCGCATCCGCCATGTCCTGACCGTCGGTCGAGCCGGCGGCCACCGCGGCCAGATAGCAGAGGATCACGGCGTCGAAGTTCTGACCGTCGAACGTCTGACGATCGACGTCCTTCGGCTCCGACGACGTGAACAACTTGTCGAACGCCTCCGAGGGCTCACCGGTGGTGGGCGTGCCCGGCGCCGTGCCGCGCAGGCCCTCGGTGAAGTCCGCGTTCTTCGGATCGGCGGCCAGATCGCCAGAGATCAGACCGTCGGTGACGAACGACGTCTTCGGATCCCACTTCCCGGTCCGGACGAGCGCCGGGCCGACCTTGACGAAGGTCTCGGGGAAGTCGACGATCACGTAGCCGTCAGCGTCCTCGGACGTGATCTGCCCGGCCTCGGCGTCGTACGTGGCCGCCTCCGGGTCATAGAGCACGGGGCTGTCGGCCGTGACCTCTCCACCCTTGGCCTCCCAGGCCTCGATGAAGTACTGCGTCAGGCCGTCGCCGTACGAGTCGTTGCGACCGGCCACCGAGATCACCTTGCCCTCGGCTCCACCGAGCTGCTCCTCGACCGTGTCCGCCAGCGCGGGGCCCTGCAGGTTGTCCGTCGGCGGGGTCCGGTTCATGAGCCCGTCGTCCTCGAGGTCGGTGATCTCCGTGCTCGTCGAGGCAGGCGAGATCTGCAGCACGCCCTCCCGGATCGAGACCGACCGGGCTACGGGAATCGAAACCGAGGAGGCCCACGATCCGGCGATGCAGCTGGCACCGTCGCCGACCAGCTTGCGCGCGGCCGAGACTCCGGCCGTGTCGCTCGTCTGATCGTCTTCGTGCTCGATCGTCACGGTGTGATCCGCGCCGACCTCTTCGATCGCCGTGTTGATCTGGTCGACGGCCAGGTCGGCCGCCTTCTGGCCCGGAGGCCCGAAGTCCGCCAGGTCACCGGTAAGCGGAATGAGATCGCCGATCGTCAGATCGAGCGAGGTCTCCCCTCCGCCGCTGCTGTCGCTGCTGCTGTCGTCGGAATCGTCGCCGCAGGCTGCGATCCCGATCGACAAGCCGGCCACGAACAGCGTGACCAAGACCAGCTTGATCCTTGACATGAACGCTCCTCTCTCGGAAAAACTACTGGGGTCCGCCTGGACCCCTACTTCATTCCTATCAGGATCGGCGTACCCGCCGCAACCCGCGGAATCGGATCGCATGCGTATGTCCGTGGCGCTCAGGCCGAGCTGCTCGGCGCCTGCTGGCCGCCGATCCCGACCCGGCGCCACTCCGAGATCTTGCCGTCCTTGATCACGAACGCGGTCTGCGCGCTGTGGCCGGTGCCCTCACCGCAGGTGCCGGGGCCGGGACGCTCGGTGAGCCTGAAGGTCGCGACGGTGAAGTCACCCTCCTCGACCGCCTTCGTCAGGACCGCGCCGCAGGGCAATGATGAGTTGAAGATGCGGGCGTCGCCGTGGTCGCTGATCCGGATCAGCTGCGGCCCGTTCTCCGCCACGCTCGGGAGCGCGAAGTACCGGGCCGCGCCATCGATGTCGCCGCGTCTCAGCGTCCGTGTCCAGGCGTCGATCACGCGCACGTCGGCCTGCGCGGCGTCGCCGGGGACCGCCCTCGTCGCCTCCGGAGGGGCCCCGATCTCGGGTTCCTCCTTCTCGCCGCAGGCGCCGAGCGCGATGGCCGTGAGCGCGGCGATGGCAAGCGAGGTGAGGCGAACCGGGCGCATGCACGGTCAATTCTGACGCCGTCGCCAAGCCCGCTTGACAGATCCGCGAACCTATACGAACATGTGTTCGATCAACCGATGACCACCGTTGCCTGCGCACTCATCCCCCGGCTCTCGCTCCGCAGCGCCATGGGCGAGCGGCGGGAGTCGCTCGGAAGGCCGGTGGCGCTGGCGCCCGAGCCGGGAGGGCCCCAGGTCCTCGGTGAGGCATCGGGGGCGGCGGAGGCGTTCGGCGTCCGCGCCGGGATGCGGCTCGCGGAGGCGCTCTCGCGCTGCCCGGCGCTGGTCCTCCTCACCCCCGACCCGGTTCGCGCCGAGGCCGCCTGGGAGCGGTCGCTGCGCAAGCTGGAGGCGATCGGCGCGGCGGTCGAGCCCTCGCGGCCCGGCGAGGCGTTCTTCGCCACCGAGCCCTTGCGCGCTCTCTGCGGAGGTCCGGAGGCGGTCCTGGTGCGGGCGCGGCGGGCGCTCGGGACCCCGGCGCGGCTGGGCGCCGGCCCGAATCGGCTCAGCGCCCACGCCGCCGCGACGCGGATGCGCGCCCGCCGCCCGCCGCCGGTCGTCTCCGATGCGGCAGCGCGGCGACTGCTTGCCGGCCTGCCCGTGAACGCCCTCCGGGGGCGGATCGCAAGCCCGAGGCGGAGGTCCGACCCGCGGCTTGCGACCCAGGCCGCGCCCGAGGCGCTCGCGCAGGAGGTCGCCTGCGTCGAGGCGCTCGAACGACTGGGCGTGCGCACCCTGGGCGAGCTCGCGTCGCTCCCCGCCGCAGCGGTCGCCGACCGCTTCGGCGAGCCCGGGCTGCGGGCGCTGCGGCTGGCGCGCGGCGACGACGAGCCGCTTCGTCCCCGCCACCCGCACGAGGAGATCGAGTGCAGGCTCGGGCTGCCCGAGGCCGCGTCGGGAGAGCAGCTCGCCCGCGCTCTCGGGCTGCTCGTCGAGCGCCTGCTCGCCCATCCGGCGCGCCGAGGGAGGACGATCCGCCGGCTGCGGCTCGAGGCTCGGCTCGCCGGCGAGGGGGGCTGGCGCTCCGAGGTCACCCTGCGCAGCGCCGCCGTCGACCCCGAGCGGCTCCGGCTGGCGCTGGCGCCGCGGCTGGCCGAGCTCCCCGGCCCCGCCGCCTGGCTCGGGCTGCGGGCGCTCGAGCTCGGCCCCGAGCCCGGCGAGCAGCAGACGCTCGCCCCCTCCCCCGAGGATGAGCGTCGCGGCCTGCTCGCCGAGGCGGTGCGCCAGGCGCGCTCCGCCGCCGGGCCCGACGCGGTCCTGCGAGTGGTCGAGGTCGACTCGCGCTCGCGGATCCCCGAGCGGCGCGCGATCCTGACGCCGTTCGGAGAGCACGGTGAGCGGTGAGCGCTGAGCCCAGGCCGCAGGTCTACTGGCCGCGGCCGGTGCGGGTGCGCGCCGGCGCCGACGGCGTCCCGCTGGCGGTCGAGGGCGTCGCGGTCGAGGCGGTGCGCGAGCGATGGCTGGTCGAGGACCGGTGGTGGACCCCGAAACCCCTGCAAAGGATGTATTTCGAGCTGGTGCTTGCCGGCGGTTCCGACCTCGTCGTCTTCCGCGAGCCGGCGGAGCCGATCACCGCGTCGCGCTGGTTCGAGCAGCGGGCCTGAAGCGCGTGTACGTCGAGCTCCACGCCCACTCCTCGTACTCGTTCTGCGACGGCGCCTCGCTGCCGGAGGAGATCGCGATCCGCGCCGCCGAGTACGGGTACGAGGCCTTCGCGCTCACCGATCACGACAACGTCTGCGGGGCGATGGAGTTCGCGCAGGCCTGCGAGGGGCTCGGGGTGCGGCCGATCCTCGGCTCCGAGCTCACGGTCGCCGACGCGGGAGCGAGCTTTCACCTCACGCTCCTGGTCGAGAGCGCGACCGGGTGGCACAACCTCAGCCGCCTGCTGACCGAGGCACACGCGCATACGCGTCCACATCCAGGTCGCGAACCTCTTCCTCCCGTCCTCGAGCTCGACTCGCTGCTCGAGCGCAACGAGGGGCTCGTCTGCCTCTCCGGCTGCGCCGGCTCCGGCGCGCTTGCCGGAAGTTGGGAGCGCGACGAGCGACGCCGGGCGGAGACCCTGGGGCGCCGGCTGGCGGGCGCCTTTGGCTCAGAGCGCTTCCGGGTCGAGCTCCAGCGACCGCTGTGGCGGCACGACCGCGCCCGCAACCGGTGGCTGGCCGAGCTCGCCGAGCGGCTCGCGGTCGCCTGCGTGGCGACGGGCAACGTCCACGCCCACGACCGCCGGCGGGCCGAGCTCCAGGACGCGCTCGTCGCGGTGCGCCTGCACACGACGCTGGAGGAGTCCGAGCCCGATCGGCGGGGCAACGCGAGCTCGGTGCTCGCCCCGCCGGCGGAGATGGCGGCGCGCTTCGCCGAGCACCCGGAGGCGGTAGCCGAGACCGCGCGGCTTGCCGAACGCCTGCGCTTCGACCTCGCCTCGGAGCTCGGTTACCGCTACCCCGGGTCCGAGGACCCCGACGCCGACCGGACGCTGGCGGAGATCTGCCGCGGGCGGCTCGACCTCCGCTACGAGGGCACGCGCGAGCGCCCCGAGGCGATGCGGCGGCTCGACGAGGAGTTGCGGGTGATCCGCGGGCTCGGGCTCTCGGGCTTCTTCCTCCTGCATTTCGACCTGCTCGAGCTCGCGCGCGAGGTCGCCGCCGAGGTACGTGGGCCCGACTCCGCCCGCAACCTGCTGCCCCCGGGCCGCGGCCGCGGCTCGAGCGTGAGCTCGGTGGTCTGCTACCTGACCGGGCTCTCGCACGTCGACCCGGTGCAGGCCGGCCTCTTCCTCGGCCGCTTCCTCAACGACGAGATCACCGAGATGCCGGACATCGACCTCGACTTTCCGCGCGACATCCGCGAGCGGCTGATCCCCCGCGTCCACGAGCGCTACGGGCGCGACCGCGCGGCGCTCGTCTCCACGTTCGCCTGCTATCGCTCGCGCGGGGCGGTCCGCGACCTGGGCAAGGCGCTGGGGCTGCCGGCGTCGGAGATCGAGCGCGTCGCCGGGATCGCCGACGTCTACTCGCGCGGCGAGGAGATCGAGCGTGACATCGCCGAGGCGATCGGCGCCGGGCGGGCCGGATCGCCCCGCTGGCGCTGCCTGGCGCGGCTGGCGCGCGAGGCCTGGGGACTGCCCCGCCACATCTCCCAGCACCCGGGCGGAATGGTGCTCTCGACCCGGCCGCTGATCGACATCTGCCCGGTGCAGCCGGCGGCGATGGAGGGGCGGCAGGTGGTCCAGTGGGACAAGGACTCGTGCGCCGACGCCGGGTTTCTGAAGATCGATCTGCTCGGGCTCGGGATGCTCTCGGCGGTCGAGCGCTGCGTCGAGTCGGTGGTCGAGACTCGGGGCGAGCGCATCGACCTCTCGCGGATCCCGCTCGACGACCCCGCGACCTTCGAGGCGATCCGGGCCGCGGAGACCACAGGTGTGTTCCAGATCGAGAGCCGCGCGCAGATGCAGATGCTGCCCCGCTCGAGGCCGGAGACGATCGACGACGTGGTCGTCCAGGTGGCCCTGGTGCGGCCGGGCCCGATCCAGGGCGGCGCCGTGCACCCCTACCTCGAGCGCCGCAAGCGGCTGCGGGAGGACCCGGGCTTCGAGATCCCCTACGAGCACCCCGACCTCGAGCCGATCCTCTCCGACACGCTCGGGGCGATCGTCTTCCAGGACCAGGTGATCCAGGTGGCGATGACGCTCGCGGGCTTCCCCGCCGGCGAGGCTGAGGGCCTGCGGCGGGCGATGAGCCGCAAGCGCTCGGAGGAGGCGCTCAACGCCTACGGCGAGCGCTTCGTGGCCGGAGCAATCGGGCGCGGCGTCGACCGCGCCCTCGCCGAGCGCGTGTTCGAGCAGGTACGGGGCTTCTCCGGTTTCGGGTTTCCCAAGTCGCATGCGGCCGCCTTCGGCCTGCTCGCCTACCAGTCGACCTGGCTTCGCGTCCACTACGGCCCCGAGCTGCTCTGCGCGCTCTTCAACGAGCAGCCGATGGGCTTCTATCCCCCGGACACGCTCACCCACGAGGCGCAGCGCCGGGGGATCGAGGTGCGGGCGACCGATGTGAACGGCAGCGAGGTCGAGTGCTCGGTCGAGCCCGAGGAACGGGGCGGCGAACCGGCCGTCCGGCTCGGGTTGGGCTACGTCAAGGGCCTCGGCGCGGAGGAGGCGCAGGGGCTGGTGGCCGAGCGTGAGCGCGGCGGGGCGTATCGCGACCTGGCCGACCTCGCCTCACGCTCGGGGGTGAGTCGCGACGGGCTCGAGCGGCTCGCCTGGGCCGGGGCGTGCGAGCCACTCGGGCTCGCCACGGGCACGGCGCCGCGGCGCGACGAGCTCTGGCGCCTGGGGGTGGCGCGGGGAGGCGAACGGATGCGCGGCCGGCCGTACGCCCAGCTTGCGCTGCCGCTGCCCCTCCCCGCCTCGCCGGAGCTGCGACCACTCGACTCCTGGGAGCGCATCGTCGCCGACTACACCTCGACTCAGATCAGCCTCGGCGAGCACCCGGTCGAGGTCCTGCGGCCGCAGCTCGACCGGCGGCTGACGGTGACCGCGGAGCTGGCGACGACTCCCGACGGGGCGGCGATCGAGGTCGTCGGGCTCGCGGTGGCGCGCCAGCGGCCGGCGACCGCAAAGGGGATCGTCTTCATGCTGCTCGAGGACGAGGGCGGCGTGGTCAACGTGATCGTCCCGCCGCCGGTCTATGAGCGCTGCCGGCTGGCCGTGCGGACGGCCGCCTTCGCCCTGGTCACCGGCAGGCTGGAGCGCCGCGAGGGAGTCGTGAACCTGCTCGCCTCGTCGGTCGAGCGGCTGCAGGCGCCGACCGGGATCGGCGCCGAGGTGCGGCACATCGAACCGCCCACCGACCGCGAGCTCGGGCGCGATGCGGGCGATTCCCACGTGGCCGAAGCGGGCTCGCCGGCAGCCGCCCGGGAGCTCGCGGCGGTCGCTCCGGCCGCCCACAGCTTCGGCAGGCGCGGGTGAGGTGCAAGATGGCTTGCAGAACATATGTTCTGTCCGAGGCCGTTCCTAGTCTCCGCCGCGTGAACTCGATGATCAGCAGCAGCACCTTCGCCCGGCGCGTCCTCGGCGGCGTCGACCTGGCGATCGACCTCGCCACCCTGGGCGAGTACGGACTCGAGCCGCTCGACGAAGCGGCACGGGGCGATGCGGACGAGCACTGTCGCGAGCGGCCCGGCCACGTGGCCGGGCGGGAGGCGCTCGCGAAGTCTCGTTCGCGCGGCCGGTGTCGCGCTCCCGCGCGCGCCCCGGACCCGCGGCGCCGCCGGCTGGCGACCCGCTAGACCGCTCCGAGAGGGCCCCCAACGATCGAGAGCCGCCCACGTGGGCGGCTCTCGACGAAGACACGGCGGCGACCTACTCTCCCAGGGACGCGAGTCCCAAGTACCATCGGCGCTGAGGGGCTTAACGGCTCTGTTCGGAATGGGAAGAGGTGTTTCCCCCTCGCTATAGCCACCGAAATTCAGCGAGACCCGGAGGCTCCGTGGAGCCGCCGGACCTCGGCGAGGCTTGAAAACTGCACCAACAGCCGAGAGGTCCGGGTATTCAAAAAAACCGTCAAGACCTCGACCCATTAGTACCGGTCTGCTGAGCGTGTCACCACGCGTACACAGCCGGCCTATCGACCTGGTGGTCTACCAGGGGTCTTACTCCCTCAAGGGGATGGGAGAGCTCATCTCGAGGTCGGCTTCCCGCTTAGATGCTTTCAGCGGTTATCCGATCCGCACGTAGCTAACCAGCACTGCCCTTGGCAGGACAACTGATACACCAGAGGTGCGTTCATCCCGGTCCTCTCGTACTAAGGATGACTCCTCTCAACTCTCCAACGCGCACGGAAGATAGGGACCGAACTGTCTCACGACGTTCTGAACCCAGCTCGCGTGCCGCTTTAATGGGCGAACAGCCCAACCCTTGGGACCTACTCCAGCCCCAGGATGCGACGAGCCGACATCGAGGTGCCAAACCGCTTCGTCGATATGGACTCTTGGAAGCGATAAGCCTGTTATCCCCGGAGTACCTTTTATCCGTTGAGCGACGGCGCTTCCACTTGCAACCGCCGGATCACTAAGCCCAACTTTCGTTCCTGCTCGACCCGTCGGTCTCGCAGTCAAGCTCCCTTATGCCTTTACACTCTGCGCACGATTTCCAACCGTGCTGAGGGAACCTTTGGGCGCCTCCGTTACTCTTTAGGAGGCGACCGCCCCAGTCAAACTGCCCACCTGACACTGTTCACAGCCCGGATTACGGCGCTGTGTTAGAAGCCCAGCACACCAAGGGTGGTATCTCAAGGTTGGCTCCCCGACAGCCGAAGCCGTCGGTTCGCAGCCTCCCACCTATCCTGAGCGAGGTGTACCGAACTCCAATATCAAGTTGCAGTAAAGGTTCACGGGGTCTTTCCGTCTTTCCGCGCGTACTCGGTATCTTCACCGAGACTCTAATTTCACCGAGCCCCTCGTTGAGACAGCGTCCAACTCGTTACGCCATTCGTGCAGGTCGGAACTTACCCGACAAGGAATTTCGCTCTGAACCTTACTCCACCCTTCCGTAGTGGATAGAGCGGACGGCACGTCCTTTCGCATGCCATCCCTGCATGTCGCCATGCAGATGGGACCATCTCTTCACCCTGCAAGCAGGGTGTCTGGCGTATGGCCTCTGAGGATTCCGATCAGCTCGTCACGGCTCTTCTGATGATTCATGGTCTGCGCGATCTCAGCGATCGCGATCAGGCCGGGAACCGTCAGGTGTGAGCCACGGCGAACGAGCTCCATGCAGCGGACGAACTTCTCGAAGTCGTCGCGCTTTGCCGTCCGCAACGGATTGGCCTCGAAGAACGGGATCACCGTTCCCAGAAGATCCGTGCGGCGACCGACGATGAGCTGGCAGACGTCCTCCTTGTGGTTGTCGTGCCGACGATTCGCGTAGATGCGGCCGACCCCGAGGAATTCACGTATGTCCTCGAGGACCGACCTGCTGCGCTCGCCTTGCGACACGACGAACCTGTGGAAGACCTGGTAGCCGGCTCGATAGCCTCGTCGCCCAGCCCGGTCGGGCTGTTTGACGAAACCGATGGAGAAGCAACCTTCTCCGTCGACGAAGCCAACTATCCAATCTGCGTTGACCGGTCTTTCCTGCTGGTTTTCCGCACCGTCCGAATTGTCACTGCCCATGCCAACGAGGCTAGGACGAGTACCGGACGGATACTCGGGTTTTCCAGCATATAGCCAGATGTTAACTGTGACATTACTGTCACAGGAGGCAACCAAATACCTTAGGACCGTTATAGTTACGGCCGCCGTTTACCGGGGCTTAGCTTCGCTGCTTCGCTCCGAAGAGCTAACAACTCCGCGTAACCTTCCGGCACCGGGCAGGCGTCAGCCCCTATACGTCGTCTTTCGACTTAGCAGAGGCCTGTGTTTTTGGTAAACAGTCGGTTGGACCTATTCACTGCGGCCCCCTCGGGCTCCGCCAGCAAGTGGCTTCACCCTACCGGGGCGTCCCTTCTCCCGAAGTTACGGGACGATTTTGCCGAGTTCCTTAACGAGGGTTATCTCGCTCACCTTAGTATTCTCTACCTGTCCACCTGTGTTGGTTCTCGGTACGGGCACGAGCGTCCTGCCTAGAGGTTTTTCTCGGAGGCATGGGTGCGGGGACTCGCCGGCGGTCAAGCCAGCTGGTATCGCGCCTCGCGTCAAAACGCCGTGGCGGATTTACCAACCACGACTAGCTACGCGCTTACCCCAGGACAACCATCGCCTGGGTTCCCTTTCCCTTCCTCGTCACCCCATCGGTCATAGCGGACGCGACGTGGTACGGGAATATCAACCCGTTGGCCATCGGCTACGCCTTTCGGCCTCGCCTTAGGTCCCGACTAACCCTGAGCAGACGAACTTTACTCAGGAAACCTTGGACAATCGGTGGGGAGGATTCTCACCTCCCTTGCGTTACTCATGCCGGCATTCTCACTTCCTGCCGCTCCACGACCGCTCACGCGATCGCTTCAAGCAACAGGAACGCTCTCCTACCACTCAGGCGGTCCGCAGGCTTCCTGAGTCCATAGCTTCGGAGGTTCGCTTGAGCCCCGTTGAATTATCCGCGCCCGAACACTTGACCAGTGAGCTGTTACGCACTCTTTCAAGGATGGCTGCTTCTAAGCCAACCTCTTGGTTGTCTGTGCATTCGAACATCGTTTCCCACTTAGCGAACACTTGGGGTCCTTAGCTGATGGTCTGGGGTGTTCCCCTCTCGCGTACGAAGTTTATCCCCCGCACACTGACTCCCGAGATACACGTAACGGTCTTCGGAGTTTGCCTGAAGTCGGTAACCTGGTAGGGCCCCTAGTCCAAGCAGTGCTCTACGGCCGAAACGCACTTACTCGAGGCTATACCTAAATATATTTCGGAGAGAACCAGATATCTCTGGGCTTGCTTAGCCTTTCACTCCTATCCACAGGTCATCCGCCCACTTTTCAACGTAGGTCGGTTCGGTCCTCCACGAGGTCTTACCCCCGCTTCAACCTGCCCATGGATAGCTCGCCCAGTTTCGGGTCTACCGCCAGTGACTGAATCGCCCTGTTCGGACTCGCTTTCGCTGCGGCTCCGCTCATCGCTTAACCTTGCCACTGACGAGTAACTCGCCGGCCCGTTATGCAAAAAGTACGCCGTCACGCCGAAGCGCTCCGACCACTTGTAGGCACGCGGTTTCAGGTACTATTTCACTCCCCTTCCGGGGTGCTTTTCACCTTTCCCTCACGGTACTAGTTCACTATCGGTCACCAGGGAGTACTTAGCCTTGCAGGGTGGTCCCCGCGGATTCAGACCGCGTTTCACGGCAGCGGTCCTACTCAGGTACTCGATCGGCAGATCAGTGCGCTTTCGCCTACGGGACGATTGCCCTCTGTGGTGCGAGGTTCCATTCGACTTCGGCTAACGCCTGACTTTGTAACTGCCGCCGGATCGGACACGATCCGGACACGAGCCCTACGACCCCCAGCATGCAACGCGTGTCCGCTTACACATGCCGGGTTTAGGCTGATCCCCTTTCGCTCGCCACTACTCGGGGAGTCTCGGTTGATTTCCTTTCCTCGAGGTACTGAGATGTTTCAGTTCCCTCGCTTGCCTTCCATCGCCTATGTATTCAGCAATGAACGACGCCGCATTACCGGCGCCGGGTTTTCCCATTCGGAGATCCGCGGGTCAATGCCTGTTCAGCGACTCACCGCGGCTTATCGCAGCCGTCCACGTCCTTCTTCGGCTCCTGGTGCCAAGGCATCCACCGTGTGCCCTTACTATCTTGACGGTGAGCTCCGCGGCCGCCCGAAGGCGATCACGGAGATGAATACCCTTTACTTTTGGCCATTGGTGCAGTTTTCAAGCTCCGCCGAGGTCGACAGGCGGGGGTCTCCCGCCGGCGGTCTCTCAAAACTGAGCAGCGTCGCCAGGCCGAGGCGGAGCCTCCCGCTGCCAAGGCGGTGACTCCGGTGCCAGCCACTGCGGGACGCAGGTCCGGTCGACATCTAGAGAATGTCTCCCTAGAAAGGAGGTGATCCAGCCGCAGCTTCCGCTACGGCTACCTTGTTACGACTTCACCCCAATCACGGGCCCCACCTTCGACGGCTCCCTCCCAAAAGGGTTAGGCCACCGGCTTCGGGTGTTGCTCGCTTTCGTGGTGTGACGGGCGGTGTGTACAAGGCCCGGGAACGTATTCACCGCGGCATTGCTGATCCGCGATTACTAGCAACTCCACCTTCATGGAGGCGAGTTTCAGCCTCCAATCCGAACCGAGACGCGCTTTGTGGGATTCGCTCCACCTCGCGGTATTGCATCCCTCTGTACGCGCCAATGTAGCACGTGTGTAGCCCTGGACATAAGGGGCATGATGACTTGACGTCATCCCCACCTTCCTCCGGTTTGTCACCGGCAGTCTCCTATGAGTCCCCAACTGAATGCTGGCAACATAGGACAGGGGTTGCGCTCGTTGCGGGACTTAACCCAACATCTCACGACACGAGCTGACGACAGCCATGCACCACCTGTGATGGTGTCCCGAAGGAAAGGTGTGTTTCCACACCGGTCACCAACATGTCAAACCCAGGTAAGGTTCTTCGCGTTGCGTCGAATTAAACCACATGCTCCGCTGCTTGTGCGGGCCCCCGTCAATTCCTTTGAGTTTTAGCCTTGCGGCCGTACTCCCCAGGCGGGGCACTTAATGCGTTAGCGTCGGCACGGGAGGAGTCGACACCTCCCACACCTAGTGCCCATCGTTTACGGCGTGGACTACCAGGGTATCTAATCCTGTTTGCTCCCCACGCTTTCGCGCCTTAGCGTCAATACCGTCCCAGCGAGCTGCCTTCGCTATTGGTGTTCCTCCTGATATCTGCGCATTCCACCGCTACACCAGGAATTCCACTCGCCTCTTCCGGATTCTAGCCCGGCAGTATCCACCCGCTTTCCAGGGTTGAGCCCTGGACTTTCAGAGCGGACTTACCGGGCCGCCTACGCGCGCTTTACGCCCAATGATTCCGGACAACGCTAGCCCCCTACGTATTACCGCGGCTGCTGGCACGTAGTTAGCCGGGGCTTCTTCTGGAGGTACCGTCAGTACGGACGGCTATTCACCGCCGCACCTTCGTCCCTCCTGAAAGGGGTTTACAACCCGAAGGCCTTCTTCCCCCACGCGGCGTTGCTGCGTCACGCTTTCGCGCATTGCGCAAGATTCCCCACTGCTGCCTCCCGTAGGAGTCTGGGCCGTGTCTCAGTCCCAGTGTGGCTGATCGTCCTCTCAGACCAGCTACCCATCGCAGCCTTGGTGAGCCGTTACCTCACCAACTAGCTAATGGGCCGCGGGCCCCTCCCGATACGGAGGCCGAAGCTTCCTTTACGCGCCGGACTTGTGTCCGACGAGCACATCCGGTATTAGCCCGAGTTTCCTCGGGTTGTCCCGGTTATCGGGGCAGGTTACCCACGTGTTACTCACCCGTTCGCTGCTTTGCCCCAGGGCAAGCCCTGGTTCGTCGCTCAACTTGCATGTGTTAGGCACGCCGCCAGCGTTCGTCCTGAGCCAGGATCAAACTCTCCGTGAAAAGTGACTCGAGGGTTTCAATCCCACAGCCGGCGGTCAACCGGCGAGCGGCTCCTCTGTCAATACGGAAAGGTCGTCATATCTAATGTCCGTGGCGTACACAAGAGCCACGGACGACATGACGGGGTTTGGCTGCCACCGCCTGCAAGCAGGCGATGGTCGGACCTGTCGGATCCGGGTCGAAACCCGGATCGCACGCTGCTCAGTTTTCAAAGACC
>CAWJHV010000013.1:0-141783 GCA_963842795.1 uncultured Solirubrobacterales bacterium
TATGGCTCACGCGCCAGGCGAGCCCGACGCGCGCCGCGGCGCGGCCGGTGAGCCGACCGGTCCCGGAAACGCAGAGGAGGGCCCCGACCGGGCCCTCCTCGTGCGCGCTCTCGCTGGTTGTCCTACGCGGCGTCGATACCGCGACCCGCTCAGGTCGGGCCGTCGGTGATCACCTCGCAGTTGATGAACGTGTCGACCCCGGGGCCGCCGGTGCAGGTGTCGGTTCCCGGGCCGCCGTCGAGGGTGTCCTGGCCCTCGTTGCCGATGAGCGTGTCGTCGCCGGCTCCGCCGTCGATGTCGTCGTGGCCCTTGTTGCCGTTCAGCGTGTCGTTGTCGCCGTCACCGCTCAGGTCGTCGGCGTTCGGGCCGCCTGAAACGGCGTCGTCACCGTCCGCGCCGCTGACCGTGTCGTGGCCGTCACCTGCGTGGATGGTGTCTCCGCCGTCCCCGCCGTCCATTTGGTCGTCGTCGGCTCCACCCGCGATGTTGTCCGCGCTCTCAAGCGAGCAGACCTTGTCGTCGCCGCGAAGGGCGTTGATCGCGTCGGGGTCAGCGGTCCCGATCAGCACGTCGTCGCCGTTGGTCGGCGAGCCGGTGGAGGGCGAGCCGAAGCAGTCCGCAACCTCGACGGCCACGGCGAGCTCGCTGTTGTCGAAGGCGAGGAACGGGAACTCCTGGTTCGCGAACCACCCGTACCGGTTGCCGCCGGTGGTGGCGATCGTGTCGCCCGGATCACTCAACGTCCACGTGTGCAACGTGATGTCGGTCGAGTCGATGATGCTCAGGTCGACCGCGAGCACGCCTCCGTTGTCGTAGAAGTGCTGCTCGAACGTGTACCAGCCCGAGGTGTAGATGTCGAACGGATCGTGGTCGGGGTTCTCCGGGAAGGAGTTGGCTCGTCCCGTGTTGTTGCCCGCGCTGATCGTGAAGTGGTCCAGCAAGACGCCCCTCGTCGATCCCCGTACCGGCAACAGGCCCGTGTAGCAGCCGGCGTTGAAGGCGAAGTCGCGCCGGTGATTGCCGGATGAGTCGTTGATTGCCGAGGTGAAGTCGAAACGGGTGTCGTCGGCGGGGCAGTTGGTGTCGAGGTAGATATCGACGCTGGTCGTGTAACCGCCCGACGGGAACGTGTCGCTGTATCCACCCCAGTTCGTGGCCGCGCTGCCTCCGGCGTCCTGGGCCGCCTCGGCGTGGAAGGACCCGGTCGCCGAGGTAACACCGTTGGTACCTGACGGGACCCTGGTGGCGTCGAGGTTGCCCCCGAAAACGTCCCATCCGGCGTTGTCCGTCTCGAAGCCGTTGAAGAACGGCGAAGGCGGGGCCGCCAGCGCCGCCGATGTACCCAGCGTCAAGCCACAAAACGTGAGGGCCGCGACGACCATCAAGCCCAGCCGCGTTCCTCGTCTGAAAGATCCAACCCTCATCAACCGCTCCTCCTGAATCGTGTTCCGTCATGGCATGCGCCATGCCGAACCCCCATGACGAGAACGATCGAGGCCGCGTCGTTCTTCCGTCGACCCTGGCACTCGCGGCGTCGGTGCCGCGACTCGCTAGCTCCGGAGGGCGAGAACCGGCTCGAGCTTCGGCTTCAGCTGCGTGTAGAACAGGCTGAGCGGGAACTCGTCGTCGCGGACGAGGTCGACGAGCTGCTTCGGCTCCTCGACCTCCGGAAGGTCGCGCCGGCCCTCGGTCCAGACCGAGCTCTCCGCCGGCGCCACGTATGCGGCGACCAGGTCGTGGGCCGCGATCCACTGGCCGAGCTTCGAGCGGTCGATGCCGGAGTGGTAGAGGTCGTGAACCAGCTCGCGCAGCCGGCCGACGCCCTCAGCGATCCGTCCCCACTCGAGGGTCAGCCGGTTGTCGGTCCAGTGCAGGTAGCCCTCGCGGTGCAGGAAGGCGAACAGGAGCTGGCCGCCGAGCCCGTCGTAGTTGCGCACCCGCGACCCGGTGATCGGGAAGCGGAAGAGGCGGTCGAAGAGGATCGCGTACTGGGCGTGGCGCGCGAATTCGAAGCCCTCGCGCTCGAGCTTCACCGCCTCGGCGAACGCGGTCAGGTCACAGCGCAGCTCCTCGAGCGAGTACATCCAGTAGGGGCTGCGCTGGCGGATCATGAACGGGTCGAAGGGCAGGTCGCCGCGCATGTGGGTGCGGTCGTGGATCAGATCCCAGAGCATGTAGGCCGACTCGGAGAGCTCGCGGGAGGAGAGCAGGCACGCGGCGTCGGGCGGTAGGTTGAGCCGCAGGGTCTCGGCGGCCGCGCCGCAGATGCGGCGGAAGCGCTCGGCCTCGCGGTCGCAGAAGATGGCCCCGAAGTGGTAGTCGGTGGGCCGCTCGCCCGTGGAGAAGGTCTCCGGGAAGAGGACGGCGCACTCGGAGTCATAGCCCGCGGTGTAGTCGACCAGGGTCACCGGGACGAACTTGGCGTTGTCGTACCGGGTGCGCTCGAGCTCGTCGATCCACTCCGGCCACGGGACGCGGATTACGAGCGCCTCGAAGCAGGTGTCGCGGGACGCGTTCTGCTTGTACATCGGCATCACGCAGAGGTGCTCGATCCCGTCGCGCCGGTCGCACTCGGGGCGAAAGGCCTCGAGCGAACGGTCGAAGGCGGGCTTGGCGAAGCCGCCGTCGGCCCAGGCGAGCAGGTCGGCGCAGAGCACGTCTATGTATTCGTGCTGATGGGGAAAGCGGGGCCGCAGCGCCTGGGCCGACTCGGCGATCGCGGTGGTCAGGTTGCGCAGCTTTTCCGGGTCGTGCTCGGAGGTGTCGACGGAGCCGTCGGCGGCCTGGGTGAGGCGCAGCTCCTCGACCGCCGCGCGCAGCCGGGTCCAGGCCGGGTCGGCGGTCGCCGCGGAGGGGGCGGGCGCCGGGGCGCCGGCGAAGGCGGGCTGGGCGACCCAGTGGACGAGGTTCAGCCACAGCTGCTCGTGGTCGAGCTCGTCGATGCAGTCGTCGCCGAAGAGGTCGGAGTCGGCGGTGACGACGACGCGTCCGGCGCCGTGCTCGGCGATCGCCGCCAGCGGCGCGCCTGGGATCGAGGCGCTCTCGTGCGCGCGGGCGATCACCCGGGCGCCGTTGGAGGCGTGCAGGGCGCCGGCGCGGTAGAAGCAGGCGCTGCCGACGCCGGCGAGCGGATCGGCGCCGGAGCTGCCGCCGTCGCCGTCGAGGGCGGCGAGGACCCAGGACGGGGCGTCGTAGAGGTGGTGCTCGTAGTCCTGGAGCGTGGCGTTGTCGATCTCGAGGTCGAAGCGGCCCAGGAGCTCGTTCAGGTTGGCGCCGTGCTTGTCCTCCTCGGTCTCGCCGAGGACGATCAGGCCGCCGCCCTCGCGGACGAAGGCCTCGATCGCGTCGATCTCGGCGCGGTCGAGGAGCGGCGAGCCGCCGTTCACGGTCGCCTCCCACTTCGGGTCGGTCGGGTGGGCGATGACCAGCACCGCGGCGCCGGCGAGCGAGTCGGGGCCGAGCGGGCCGTCGGTGTGGGCAGCGACGTCGAACGAGCGGGCGGCGAGCAACTGCGCGGCGCGGGCGAGCGACGAGTCGCCGGGATGGGAGGGCTGCATCTCGGCGGCGACCTCGGGCCGGATGGTCCAGGCCTCGGAATGGGATTCGTCGAAGAGGACGTGGGCGAGCGTCGCGACGACACGCGGATGTGTCTGGGTCGTAGCCATGATCTAACGGTAATGAAGCCGCGGGATCGTGTCAATCGCTATCAGACCGCATTTGGGCGCAAGAAACCTACGCCTTTCTGCGGATTCTCGCAGTATTCCGTTACGCCGACTCGCGAGAGGGCCAGCTCATCCGGTTTGAGCTGTCGTGGCCTTGTCCTCTGGGCGGGCGTCGATCTGCGACCAGAAGCCCTCGAGCGAGCGCCAGTAGTCGTAGATCTCGCCGGGGTAGGGCTGTCGGTCCGCAGGGTGTCGAGCAGTCGGGTGCAGTTCTCCCGCGCACGGCTGTTCTGTCTCCGAGCGCGCTTGCGGCTGCGCTCGAGCGTCGCCAGGAAGTGGTCGTCGCTCCTGAGCCATTCGAGGGAATAGGCGTTGCCATCCAAGCTGCGCAGGACGCGCCCCCAGTCCTCCTTGATCACGAAGACGCTGTACGGGAAGCCGACGTGGTAGAGCGGGGTCAGGCCGCGAGAATTGAAGAACTCGGCGGTGGCCCGTGCAGGCCCCTGACCCGGGTGGAAGAAATCGTCGATCGCGATCACACCGCCTGCGACCACCCGATCGTAGAGCTGCTCGAGAGCGCACAGGACCGACGAGTAAAGGTCGGCGTCGATGTGTACGAAGCAGAAGCGGCGGTCGGGATCGAGCTGTGGCAGCGCATCCTCGAAGAATCCCTTCACCGGGACGACGATGTCGTCGACGCCAAAGCCGCGTGAGCTCAGCCTTCACCGACTCCTCCGTTGCGCCGAGTAGCCCGACCAGGCGGTCGTCGCCACTGAACGAGGGGCTGTACTGGCCTTTCACGAAGTACGGATTGTCCTTCCGCGCGTCCGGCTCGGGCAGGCCCTCGTAGCTGTCCACCGCGAAGACCGTGCGCTGCTCGCCCGCGTCCTTCACGAGCATGGCGAAGAAGAGAGAAAGCCCTCCCTTTCCGGCGCCGGCTTCGAGGATGTCACCCTCCAATCCAGAGCAGCGTTCCTTGAAGACGCGGGCGTAGAGCCATGGACCCCAGGGGTAGGGCGGAAACATGCTGAGCGGGTGCACCTGGCGGAGCAGTTCGCCCGTCCTGCCAGGAAAGCCCGACTGGGCGAAGACGTCGTCGGGGAAGTAGGGGCTCTGCCCGGCAGGCGTCACTGTGCTGGAGCCCGCCGGGGGCTGATTGTTCGCTGCCGGGCACGGCACAGCGCGACGGCTGCGGTCGTGCCCCTCACAGGTTTGCCCATCCGGACACCCTACGCACGTCTACGCAGTCCCGTGGTGAGAACGGGCGAGCAGCGGCACTTAGGACGCGAGTGACCGGCTTGAGCGGCCCGCAACCTCTCCGCTGAACGGGCGATCCGGCGCCCAGCACGCACCGCCGCTTGAGGTCGGCACTGTGCCAGTTACACCGCGGCCCGAGCGACCGGGCGACAACGGTTCCAATTCCGTCGGAACGTCCGCTCAGCCGCGCGAGAGCACCGGTGCCGGTCGGCGTTTCGTCCTGCGAGTCGCCTTGCGCCAGGAGCAACTAGAGCCTCAAATCTCACCGGGGCCTCAGCCCGACGCTCCGCTGCGCCCATCTGCACCGGCTTCGCGTTCGATCCTCCGTCCGTTCCCGTTCAGGTCCCGCCCACGGAGCACTCGAAGCTCGGAGGGGGAGATCCCCGAGGGCGCCGCGGCCGAGGACACAATTCGCCGCGATGCGAAGTACCGACGATCGCTTGCTGTCGCCGACGTGATCTCCGCGACCGTGGCCGTCGCGATCGGCGTGCCTGTCCTGGGGGACGATGCCTTGAGCGCAACGGCTCTACTGGCGATCCCCCCGGTGATCCTCGTCAGCAAGGTCGCGGGTCTCTACGACCGAGACGAGAACCTCCTGCGCAAGACGACCCTCGACGAGGTACCGAGCCTCTTCCGCGTCGCCACGCTCTACGCGTTCCTGATCTGGCTCGCCGGCGACTGGGTCGTCGACGGGACGTTCGGTCGCGACCAGGCGCTGGGTGTCTGGCTGCTGCTCTTCGCCGGGATGTTCGCCGGCCGCGCGATCGCCCGCTTGGCGGTGAGGCTCACCACCAGGCCCGAGCGGTGCCTGGTGATCGGAGACAACGACGGGGCGAGCTGGATCGCGGCCAAGCTGTCGCGGGCGCCCAGCCTCAACGCGCACATCATCGGGCGGATCCCGCTTGAGCCCGACCGACAGGACGGAAGCGTGGTGCCGGTCCTGGGGAGCGTCGGCTCGCTGAAGTCGATCCTCTCGCGTGAGCGGATCGACCGGGCCATCATTGCTCCGGACGGCACTCCCGACGAGGAGATCCTGGACGCGATTCGGCAGGTGAAGGCCCTCGGCGTGAAGGTGAGCGTCCTCCCGCGCCTGTTCGAGGTGGTCGGCTCTTCGGTCGAGTTCGACGAAGTCGACGGAATGACTCTCCTGGGGGTGCGCAGGCACGGGCTCACCCGCTCTTCCGCGGCGATCAAGCGGACGCTCGACGTCAGCGGTTCGGCGCTGGGCCTGGTCGTCCTCGCCCCGTTTCTGGCGGTGATCGCGGCGGCGATCCGGCTCGACTCGCCGGGGCCGGTCCTCTTCCGCCAAAGCCGCATGGGGCGACACGACCGGCCCTTCCAGATGCTCAAGTTCCGGACGATGGTCGACGGCGCGGCAGAGCAGAGGACCGCTCTGAGCGAGCTCAACGAGGCCGGCGGCGGGCTGTTCAAGATCGAGAACGATCCGAGGATCACCCGCGTCGGCCGGTTCCTCAGACGGACCTCGATGGACGAGTTGCCGCAGCTGTTCAACGTCCTGCGCGGCGACATGTCGCTGGTCGGCCCGAGGCCACTGGTGATCGACGAGGACCGCCGGATCGAGGGTTGGCAGCGGCGTCGCCTGCAGCTCGCGCCGGGGATCACCGGGCTCTGGCAGGTGTTCGGCTCCGCTCGCATCCCCCTCCCCGAGATGGTCAAGATCGACTACCTCTATGGAGCGAACTGGTCGCTCTGGCTCGACGTGAAGATCCTGCTTCGAACGATCACCTTCGTGCTCGGCCGCCGCGGTCTCTGAGCGCAAGAAGCTCCGGGCTAGAGACGTTCACGGGGGGCAGGCCGACGATGGATTTCGAGCTCACCGACGAGCAAAAGATGTTCCGCGACGAGGTGATTCGCTTCGCCCGCGCGGAACTCAACACGGACATGGTCGCGCGGGACGCAGAGTCGTCCTTCCCGGCAGAGGCGTGGCGCAAGTGCGCGGAGCTCGGCATCTTGGGCCTGCCGGTGCCAGGGGAGTTCGGTGGCGAGGATGCCGACCCGCTCACGATCATGCTCGCGATGGAGGCGCTGGGCTACGGCTGCAAGGACAACGGCCTGATCTTCTCGCTGAACGCCCAGATGTGGGCCTGCGAGATACCGATCGTCCTCGTCGGCACCGAGTCGCAGAAGCGGAGGTACCTGCCGGGGCTCTGCGACGGGTCCCTGGTGGCCGCGCACGGGATGAGCGAGCCGGGCTCGGGCTCCGATGCGTACGGGTTGTCGACCACGGCGGAGCACCGCGGCGACCGGTGGATCCTCAACGGATCCAAGACCTTCGTCACGAACGCGCCGATCGCCGACCTCTTCGTCGTCTTCGCGACTTTGGACCGAAAGAAGGGCTTTGCCGGACTCTGCGCATTCCTGATCGAGCGCGATACCCCAGGCTTGTCGATCGGGCGGCCGCTGGAGAAGATGGGCCTCCGCACGTCGCCGATCAGCGAGTTGTCTCTCGACGATTGCGAGGTGCCGAACGAGGGTCTCCTGGGCAAGCCGGGAGGCGGCATGGCCGTCTTCAACACCGCGATGGAGTGGGAGCGCAGCTGCATCCTCGCGAGCGCGGTCGGGGCGATGCAGCGCCAACTGGAGCGCTGCATCGACTACGCGACACAACGCAAGCAGTTCGGCCGGGCAATCGGCAGCTTCCAGGCGATCTCGCACAAGGTCGTGGACATGAAACTGCGCGTCGAAGCGGCGCGCTTGCTGCTGTACCGCCTCGGCTGGTTGATGTCGAAAGGCGAGGCCACGCCGCTCGATTCAGCGCTGGTCAAGCTGTACCTGAGCGAGGCCTTCGTCGACTCGGGGCTGGATGCGCTCCAGCTGCACGGAGGCTACGGCTACATGGTCGAGTACGAGCTCGAGCGCGAAGTACGCGACGCCATCGGTAGCCGGATCTATTCCGGGACCTCCGAGATCCAGCGCAACGTCGCGGCCGCGTTTCTCGGGCTCGGGCGATGACGTGATCGGGGAAAGGAGAAATCTATGGACATGACGGAGAAGCTCCGCGGCTTCATCATCGACGAACTCCGCTGGGACGGAACGCGCGCCCAGCTCACCGACGACTATCCGCTGCTCGAGAGCGGCGTCGTGGACTCTCTCGGCCTCTTTCAGATCGTCGAGTTCCTCGAGACTGAAACCGGCGTCGAGATAGCCGACCACGAGCTCCTTCCTGACAACTTCGCGACGCTGTCCACGATCGCGGGGCTGGTGGACGACAAGGCGTGATGGACGGCATCCGTAGGACCGGGGCAGGGCGATGACGGTCGCCGACGGCGGGGCCTTCACCGCCCGGCGAATCGATCGTGCGCGCGCGATCAGCGAAGAGGCGAGCTTCTTCCGCAGCGGGTCGCACCGACTGTTCGGAGTGCTGCACCGGCCAACCGCCCCGGCCGCGGGGGGACTCGTCGTCTGCCCATCGATCCATGCGGAGTTCATCGCCGGTTACAGAATCGAGGTATCGCTTGCCAGGGCCCTCGCGTCACGTGGGATCGCGGTCCAACGGTTCCATTACTACGGGACCGGGCACAGCGGCGGCGAGGCGGACGAGACGAGCTTCGCGACGATGCGTGCGGACGCACTCGCCGCCGCGGAGCGGCTCTCAAAACATGCAGAGGTCGGCGGGCCGGCATTCCTGGGCACGCGCTTCGGAGCGCTCGTCGCAGCCTCGGCAGCGTCCGAGCATCCAGAGTCCTCCCTGTTGCTCGTCGAGCCCACGCTGGAGGCGAGGAGGTTCTTCCGCGATGCCTGGCGGGCCGTGCTGATTCGGGACGTGAAGGAGGGGATCGCGCCCAGCGGGCCGAATCGAGGGCCTCGCGGATACGCTCGCGGCCGAAGGCACGGTCGATGCCCTCGGCTACGCGATCACCCGATTGCTCTTCGACAGCGCAGCCGGCCGCACGGTCGTCACGGAACTGGGCGAGGGTCCACGGCGAGTCCTGCTCGTCCAGCTCGGCCGGGCGACCTCTGTTCGCGGTGACCTCGATGCCGGGGCGGCGGCTCTACGCGGGCTCGGCTGCGACGTGGAGGTGGAGCGCGTACCGGATGACGTGGCGTGGTGGTTCATGGCGGGCGCCGAGAGCAAGCAGACGCACCGACATGCGCTCGTGGAGGTCACGAGCGACTGGCTCCAGGGCGAATTCGCGGGGCTCGTCGCGTGACTGGACTCGCAACGGAGACCCTGGAGCACCCGGTCTTCTTTTCCGCGTCCGGGGAGGATCTGTTCGGCATCATCACGGATCCCGTAGGTGAGCCGAAGGGCGTCGGCCTTGTCCTGGTGATGGCCGGTGGCTTTCTCCCGGCGACCGGCCGAAATCAGCTCTCGGTACGGATCGCGCGCCGCGTCGCCGCCCTGGGCTTCCACGTGCTGCGATTCGACTACCACGGTGTTGGCGAGAGCAGCGGGCAGATCGAGAGCTACCGGCTCGATCGTCCGTTCGTCGACGACCTGCTGGGCGCCGTTTCCTGTCTCGAGGCGCACGGGGTGCGGGAGATCGCCACGGCAGGCACCTGCTTCGGCGCGCGTACGGCGCTCGCGTCAGCCAACCGAATCTCGGGGTTGAGAGGAATTGCCCTGCTCGCTCCGCCCGTCCGCGACTTCGAGATGGGAGCGATGAGCATCGAGAAGACGCCGACCTCGGCCTTCCTGAAGCGCGCGGTCAGCGCGCACGCCCTGCGTGGCCTTCTCAATCCGGGCACCCGCGACCGGTACCGGCGGATTGTCCGCACGAAGCTGGGCTCGACCAGGTCGGCCCGCCGGCTACCGGGCGCGTCGCGCGAAACCGCGAACGGTGTGAGCCCGCGTTTCGCTGCACCGCTTGCCGAGCTCGGCGCCCGCGGAACCCCCGTCCTGATTGCTTACGGGGAGGAGGACGAGTTCTACGGCCCGTTTGAGGAAGCGGCGCCGGAGCTGGCCGCGGTGTTCGATTCCCCGGGCTCACGGATCGAGACGCGGATCATTCCCGGAAAGATCCACGGCGGCAGCCGGCTCGCGGCGCAAGACGCGATCGCGGACATGATCGAGGAGTGGATGGCCGGCCTGGATGCGGCCCCGGCCGCAGCGTGACCACGCTCGACGATCAACTCATGGCGGCGGCGATGGCGCGGCCGGAGGCCCCGGCTGTCGCCGACCGGGAACGCACCGTTTCGTACGGCGAGCTCGACGAGAGCGCCGGCCGGCTGGCCACCGTGCTCGTCGAGAGTGGCGTCCGCCGGGGCGATCGGGTCGCGATCTACCTCGACAAGTCGGTGGAGGCGGTCGTGGCCGTCTACGGGGTCCTGAAGGCCGGTGGTTGCTACGTCCCGCTCGACCCGCACGCGCCGCCCTCCCGGCTTGGTTACGTCGCGAGCGATGCGGACATCCGCGTGATGGTTACCGGGGCGGAGAAGGCCCCACAATGGCCCTCGCTTCATGCCGGGGGGGCGCGCCTGGAGTCGATCGTGGTACTGAACGCCGACGAGGGCGTCACGGCGCCGACCGGAGCACAGCTGATCACGGCGCGCGACGTCGCCGGCGCGGAGCTGCAGGCCGACGTCCGTGGCCGAACGGATTCGGACCTCGCCTACATCCTGTACACGTCAGGGTCGACGGGCAAGCCGAAGGGCGTCACGCTCACGCACCGCAACTGCCTCGCGTTCGTCGAGTGGGCCGTTGATGAGTTCGCGGTCGCCGCGGACGACCGCCTCTCCAGCCACGCCCCGCTTCACTTCGACCTGTCGACGTTCGACCTCTTCGCCGCCTCGCTCGCGGGCGCCGCGGTCGTGCTCGTACCCCCGGAGACCTCAGTGTTCCCCGCGGCGATACGGCGCTTCATCGAGCTCAACGAGATCACCGTCTGGTACTCCGTGCCGTCCATCCTGAGCATGCTCGCCGCCCGGGGAGGCCTTTCGCAAGGCGACCTGCCGCGCCTGCGGCGGATTCTGTTCGCGGGCGAGGTCTTCCCGACGAAGTACCTCCGCACGCTCATGAACCTGCTGCCGCATGTCGGCTTCGCCAACCTGTACGGCCCCACCGAGACGAATGTCTGCACCTGGTACGAGGTCCCGATCCTGCCCGCGGACATGACGGAAGCGATTCCGATCGGGAAGGCAATCTCCGGGGTCGAGGCGTTCGCCTTGACGAAGGATAGGCGGGTGGCCGTCCCGGGTGAGGTCGGAGAGCTGCACGTGCGCGGCCCTACCGTCATGACGGGTTACTGGGGTGATCCGGAACGAAGCGCACGTGCGCTCGTGCCCGACATTCGCGGAGCGACCCCCGCGGGAGTCGCGTACCGGACCGGTGACCTCGTTCAGGAGATGGACGACGGCAACTACCGCTTTCTCGGCAGGCGCGACCACCAGATCAAGAGCCGCGGTCATCGCGTCGAGTTGGGCGACATCGAGGCGGCCCTCTACGCTCACCCGGCCGTGGTCGAGTGCGCCGTCCTGGCGATCCCCGACGAGCTGGTGACGAACCGGATCAAGGCCTACGTCGTGACCCGCGACACCGACTCGAAGGCGAGCCTGATCTCGTTCTGCTCGGAGCGCATCCCCGCCTACATGATCCCCGAGCTCTTCGAGTTCCGGGAGGCATTGCCGAAGACGTCGACCGGCAAGATCGACAGGCAGGCTCTGGCCGTTGACGCCACCACGGCTGTCCGGGACGCACCGGACCCGACCGCGGCGGGCGTTCGAAGCTAGCCGCGAACCACCGGTGACCAGCGAACGTGCGAGAAGGGCCCGAAATCGGGCCCTTCTCGCGATGCATGCTTCTCTCTTGGCGGCGTTCGTGCCGCGACCCGCTACGTCGGGCCGTCGGTGATCACTTCGCAGCGGACGAACGTATCGATCCCTGAACCGCCGGTGCAGGTGTCGAAGCCGGCGCCGCCGTCGAGGTCGTCCTGGCCGCCGTCGCCGTTGAGCGTGTCATCCGCGGGACCTCCGAAGACGTCGTCCTGGCCCTTGTTGCCGTGGAGGTCGTCGCGGCCGCCCGCACCGAGAACATCGTCGGCGTTCGAGGCGCCGGTGACAATGTCGCCGCCGCCGGCACCGTCGACCGAGTCGCGACCGCCACCGCCGTTGACGGAGTCGGGCCCGGCCCCGCTGTGAAGCTGGTCGTCGTCTGCGCCGCCGTCGAGGGTGTCGGTGCCCTGGAACGAGCACACCTTGTCCACGCCGCGGAGCGCGTTGATCGTCTCGGGGCCCGACGTCCCGATCAGGACGTCGTTGCCGTCGGTCGGCGAGCCCGTCGAGGTCAGCCCGAAGCAGGTACGTGGGGGCCGCTTGGACGTGAACTGGCCGCTGGCCTGGGATGTGCCGAGCGCGACAACGCAGGCGACTGCCAGAACCACCGCAAGCGGGCCTGTCCATCGAGTAGAGCGCCGCCCGCGTGTGACGTATCGAAGCATGATCAGCCTTCCGTGATGCTGAGATTGCGAGTGAGTACTTGCCTCACATGAACGGCGTCGACGGCATGGTTCTTGCGGGCCAACGAGCGAGGGGTCGAACAACGGAAGAGGGCCCCGATTGGGGCCCTCTTCTCTGCTCTATCGCCTTTGCGAAGGTTGCGCCGCGACCGCTACGTCGGGCCGTCGGTGATCACCTCGCAGTTGACGAACGTGTCTTGCCCGGGCCCGCCGGTGCACGTGTCGAAACCGGGGCCGCCGTCGAGGTGGTCGGCCCAGGTCTGGCCGTTGAGCGTGTCGTCGCCGGCTCCGCCGTCGAGATCGTCATCGCCCTTGTTGCCGTTCAGGGTGTCGTTGTCGCCGTCACCGTTGAGGTCGTCGGCGTTCGTGCCGCCGGCAACGGTGTCGTCTCCGTCCCCGCCGTCGACCGCGTCGTGACCGCCACTGGCGTTGACGATGTCCGCTCCGGGCCCGGCATCGATCAGATCGAAGCCGGGTCCACCCACGACGTTGTCCGCGCCCTCGAGCGAGCAGACCTTGTCCGCGCCCTTACGGGCGTTGATCGCGTCGGGGTCCGCTGTCCCGATCAGCACGTCGTCGCCGTTGGTCGGCGAGCCGGTGGAGGGTGAGCCGAAGCAACCGACTTCGACCTCCGCCTCCGCCGTGGTCTGGATCACGAACAGGAACAGGTTGTCGTCAGACGACGGGTTCTGTGTGTCGATGACGAGGTCGGTGTCCCCGTCGCTCAGGAACGGAGCCAGGTTGTAGAACTCGTCATCCTCGACCCGCGGGCTGCCTGCGTCCGCCGGCTCCTGGGTCGGGTCGGCCGGGTTGTCGATGCTGTCCCCGACGCCGCCCACGGTAATCAGCGCGCCGTTGCTCAGGAAGCCGTCGTCGAAGTTCCCGAGGCACCTGGTCAGCGGGCTCCCGTTGACGTCAACGTGGGACGACTGGTTGGTGTTATCGCCGCACTGGTGCGTTCCAGCGTCCCCTGAAGTCTCGACCGGACCGCCGCCCGGCCCAGGGATCGTGTTGTCCTGCGCCGAGAATCCGCTCCCGGCCGACATCGTCGCGCTGAATCCGGGCGTGCTCGTGTCGATCGGGTCAACGAAGTTGAACGTGACCTGATCGCCGGCCTGGTTCGAGCCGCCGTCGAGCACTGCGATCGTCGCCTCCGGCAGGCCCGGATTCGAGTAGATCACCACGAGAGCGACCCCATCCAGCCCGGCGGGGCCGCCGCCGGGATCGCTGTTGATCGCGAAGTCGGTCAGCGCATTCACAGTCGTATCGCCAGGGCCACCGACCTTGTCGGCGACCTGGCTGGTGACGTCCGCACGAGCCGTCGACAGCAAGCAACACAGGCCCGGCTCCGAGTTCGTCAGGTACTCCAGGGTGACGACGGTGCCGTCGAAGTCGATGTCCAGGTGCGAGGCGGGCGGCGGGTTCTCGCCGTAGTACGTGCCGTAGAGATATGCCTGCTCTACGGTGGACCCCGCAGGAACGTCGGCTGTCACCACACCTCCGGTGGTGGCATTTTGGCCGAGACCGTCAGCCGAGTAGCCGCCGTTGCCGACGAACGTCGCCGTGTCGCCGGGGCTTGGCTTCAGCAGTTGGAGCGTCGCGCTCGCGCTCGTCGCCTGGACGAGTAGCAAGGCGAACGCCGCGAGAGCGGCGAGCATCCCGGCTCTGAGCAGACGGCCGCTTCCGCCTGAATGGCTCCTGACCGACACTGGATTCCTCATCCTGGGCGCTCCTTCTCCGGTTCTCGATCCCGTCCGGGGGTTGGACAATGTCCAACCTCCCCCATGGCCCGTAGCGGGTCAAGATGAAATAAGTAGGGTCGCGGAGCGTCCAATCGCCGTGCCTGAGGCGGAAAAACGCCCAGTCGCGAACCGTTGTCCGGTCGATGGCGGGATCTCGTGCCGAGACGGTGGACTCAGGGACGGCCGCGGTTCATGAGCCGCTGCGCGCCGTAGCCGCCGGCCACCCCCGGGAGCCGGGCCACGACCATGCGTCCCCGACCCTGCGGCTCTCCGCAGTGGTCAAACGCTGGCCCAGGCTCGAGTATCCCGTCCTCGACCACGTAAGCCTCTCGGTCGAGCCAGGTCAGGCAATCCACATCGCAGGACGCAACGGCGTCGGCAAGACGACCATGCTGCGGGTGATCTCGGGACTGATCAGGCCTGACAGTGGAACCCTGTCGCTCAACGAGCTCGATCCCGAAAATGATCGGCGTGCCTATCAGCGCGCGATCGCGTTCTTTGCAGCGGGCGACCGCGGGCTGTACGCGCGCCTCCCCGTACGCCGTCATCTCGATTTCTGGGCCCGGATCGCGCTCGTACCGCGGGCGAGCCGGCGCGACACCATCGAGAGAGCCATCGTCAGGTTTGGGCTCGAGGAGCTGGCGACGCGACGTGTCGACCGCCTCTCGATGGGCCAGCGTCAACGCGTCCGGCTCGCCGGGCTGCTTTTGCACCAACCCCGGCTCGTGCTGCTCGATGAGCCGCTCAACAGTCTCGACGATGACGCGATCGTCTTGATGGTCCAGACGCTCGGCGAGGTCACCGACTTTGGAGGCTCACTCGTCTGGTGCTCGCCGTCGGCGGACCGATCCGCGTTCGCGTTCGATCGATCATATGAGCTCGCCCACGGAAGGCTCGAGGGTTAATGGCCCGCGCACTCCAGTATGCCGGGGGCGTCGCTGCGATCGTTCAGCGCGATTTCTCGCTCTTCGTCAGCTACAGGTTCACCGTGGTCACCCAAACCCTCACGGTCCTGTTCACGTTGACGATCTTCTACTACGTCTCGCGGCTCGTGACCATCGGAGAGTTCGAGAGCCCCGACGATTACTACGCGTACGTGGTGGTCGGCATCCTGACTCTCGAGGTGGTCAGCTCCGTCTTGATCCTCATGCCCACCACGGTTCGCCAGGAATTGATTGCGGGCACCTTCGAACGCTTGGTGCTCTCGCCCTTCGGCGCGATCGCAAGCGTGGCGTCGATGGCGCTGTTCCCACTTCTCTGGTCCGTCGTCCGGGCCTCGCTCATGGTTGCTTTCGCGACCCTGATCTTCGATCTACCTCTGCAGGGTCCCGAAGCGCTGCTTGCGATTCCGACGGCCGCACTGATCTCGATGAGCTTCGTGCCGTTCGGCCTGATGCTCGCGGGCCTGATTCTGCTCGTCAAGCAATCGCTGGGAGCGGGCACGTGGATCGTAGCCGCGATAACGCTCGTGGCGGGTTTTTACTTTCCCGTGAGCCTGTTGCCCGACTGGATTCGATGGGTGTCCGAGGTGCAGCCGTTCACACCGGCAGTGGAGCTGATGCGCTACCTGATCGTTGGCACGGAGATGAGCCAGCCGGCTTGGAGCGCCGTTTTCCAGCTGATTCTGTTCACCGCAGTGCTGCTCCCGGTCTCGCTGTGGGTCATCGCCCGGGCGATCCGGATCGGAAGACGCCGCGGGACCATCATTGAGTACTAACGACGAGAGGATTGAATGCCAAGCTCGATGCGAAACAAGCCGGTGATCTTGGATGCGCGCATAACGATTCCCGACGATGTTGTTCATCGCACCTTCGCGGCAGAAACGGTCGTGCTCAACCTCGAAAGCGGGAAGTACCACGGTCTCAACCCAACAGGTGGCCACATGTTCGAGGTTCTCGCCAAGGTCGGAAGCGTGAGAGAGGCAGCTGGCCTACTCGCAGATGAGTACGGTCGGCCGTTCGACGAGATTGCGAGCGACCTGTGCGGGTTTTGCCTCGACCTCGAGCGACGGGGGCTGATCGTCCTCAGTGCCGACGCCTGATCATCCAAGGACATCGATCTCGCCGGAGCGGATTCGCTCCACCGATCTACCACCGACGCTGACCGCGCGGCTCCGGCCCTGGCCCCGGCTGAAGCTGGCGACGGAAATAGTCGCCATTTACGCGAACGTGCGCTGGCAACTCGCCCGCAAGGAGCTGCCCGCCGCGGTTGACGCACTGCGCCGGCTCGCGGTGGACCCTCCCAAGGAGGTCTCCGAGCAGACCTATTTCGAAGCGGGCCGCCTCGCGTGGGCGGTGCAGCGAACACTGCGCGTCGTGCCCACGGACTCCCGCTGTCTGATGCAGTCGCTGGTCCTCACCCGCCTGCTCGCGCGGAGGGGGATCTCGAGTTCTCTCGTGATCGGAGTTCGGCCCGCCGGCGAGTTCGAGGCTCACGCATGGGTCGAGTACTGCGAGCGCGCTCTGCTACCAGGCGACCAGGGGATCTACGAGCCACTTACCGAGCTCTAGCTGGATAGCAGACGAGGATCACGCCTTGGCGCGGTCCTCGCCTGCCACCTCATCTCAGCTGAATCCGACCTGGACGGGGGCTCCGAACGGGACGTCCGTAACCGGGGCGGGTGCGTGCGTCGCGGTCAGCTCCTGGAGGTCGCCGTAGTCCGACACCTCAGGACGCGCGTACTCCGGCGCCTCATCCGCCGGCCGGTCAATCTTGCGCTGCTCCATGTTTCACCTCCTCATCAGCTTCCAGAGATCGTCTGTCACGCCTGACCTTACGGCGGCCCCTGCGGGCACGCAAGACCAGGAAACGTGGGTGCTAGAAAGGTAGGAGTCATGTGACCTCCTCATAGCCGGGATCTACGAGGGACGGGTCGGCGAGCAGGCGGTCGGCAAACGAGTGGTCGCTGAGCGACCTGAGCCAACACTCGGTGGTCATTACGCCCCAGATCGCCATGATCCACTCCTGCATCGACGCATCCCCGACAGCCGGTGGATGTTCGAGGAAATCGGTGAGGAGATCGGTGTCGACCCACCGACCGATCTCAAGATTGCCATCGCCGAGCACCTTCCGAGCGATCGGGAGGTCGGGGCCGGCGAGGCCCCGCATGAAGAACGGGCCGAGATTGCTCTTTCGCCTCGACAGCCGAACGCCGTCCGGCAGCAGACCCGCCACAGCCTCACGCCCGAGTGGGCGATCGAGGTACGGATCCAGGGCGAACTCGGGAGGAAGCCGTAGCGCCGTCTCGATCAGCTCGACGTCGAAGAGGGGCGGGCGAGCTTCGATTCCGGCCCACCCGGCCCGCTGGCGGACGTAGTCGCCAAGTCCCCCGGCCTCGCGATCGTGGATCAGCAGCTTCCGCATATGAAGCCACGAGCGTGGCTCCGGCGAATGCTGGGCCCAGGTGAGTTCCCCGCTGGTCTTCATGAACTCCTCCGCACCCTGAGCGCCCAGGATGCGCGGAACGCGGCGGTGGCGGCCTCTTACGTCGCGCAGGAACGAATACAACCGGGGGGCGGCACCCTGGAGCCCGTACCACTGTAGGCAACGTACGACGCCTCGCCAGGGAGCGCCGGCGCCGCTCCCCGGAATGCGATACCGGGCAATATCGACCGCCGACGCGATCCGGCCGGAGCGCAAGCGATCGGCAAGCAGGTAAGGCGACATCCCGAACACTTCGTCGCCTCCCTGTCCGTCGAGCATGACGTCGATTCCCTCCGCCGCTGCCCGTTTCGTCAAAGCACGCTCCACTGTCCACCCCGGCCCACTCAGAGGCAGCTTCCAGTCACGCAGATATTCCACAGCGAGTGGGAACGCGCCGCCCGGTCGGACGCTGTAGCGGACGTTATGAATCGGGATGGCTCCGACCAGAACATCAAGGAGATCGCGGTCGTCCATCCTCGGGTCGCTCGGGAAGACCGCGGAGTATCCGGATACGGCGGGCGAGTCGACTCCCCTGTGAGCGCTGGCGGCGGCCAGCACCGCCGAGGAGTCGAAGCCCCCGCTGAGCATGATGCCGACGCCGTTTGCCCCTCGGAGGCGCATTCCGACGCTGGCGATCAGTGCGTCCCGGAACTGTGCCGCGATCTCGAGCCGCGATCCTTCCAACGGCGGCTGATAGACGGGCGTCCAGTACTGGCGCTCCTGGAGGCGACCGTCGACAGCGGTGATCGCATAGCCCGCCCCCAGCCGGTTGACGCCCTCGTACATCGTCCGTCTCTCGTGAGCGAACTCTGCGGCGATTCGTCGCACGACCGAAGTCGCGTCGGGGCCGGGTGTGCTGGGGAGGAGCGTGAGCAGATCACGAATCTCCGACGCGAAGTACAGTCGCTCGCCGTCTCTGAACGTGAAGAAGGTATTTACCCCGACCTGGTCCTGGGCGATCACGATTCGTTTGTCGGCGCCTCCCCACACCACCAGGGCGAACGCGCCACGGAGCTTGTTCAGGATCTCTTCGCCCCAGCGCTGAAAGCCGAGTGCGATAACCGCCTCCGCATCGGCGTCGGCGCCAACGCCGAGTTCCTCCGCCACCTCCGGGAGGTTGTAGATCGAACCTTCGAGGGCGCAGGGCGGTGACGGCCCGTTGCGTGGCGGCTGGTCGGTGATTACGGCGAGAGCGCCCGCGACCCGAGTTCGCCCGGACCCGGCCGGGAACGCGGATTCGATCCTCGCTGCCAACCGATCAGGATTGCCGTTGCTCCGGGGATCGTAGATGCCGGCGAGCATGGTTACCCGGCCTTCCTCGGCTGCTTCCCGGCGGTCGAACGTGAGCAAACGCTCCGCCGCACCGTTACTGAGGGGTGGAAGCAGCGCAGCGAGAGCCGTCGACGCGCACCGACGGGCGTTCGCCTGAGCCGCTCACGCTCACCGCGTTTCGCCGTCTCCCCGCGAATGTGCCTCGGATCGTCGTCGCCTCGCGCTGGCGCGAGTGGATGAACGCCACACCGGGACGTTTCGCCAATCGCTGCCTGCCGCTGCTGATCGCGAATGAGGCCGGATGGATGCTGCTCAACCCGATCGCGTTCGAGGCTGTCTGGGACGGCGAACCCGACCAGTCCTCGCTGAAGATCGAGTGGGACGGCGACTCCGTCCCGCGGATCGCGTGGGCCCAAAGCCTGTTCGGCCACGGGATCCTCACATGGACGGTCCCTTACCTGTTCCGCACCCCGCCGGGCTTCAACTTGCTGGCACGGGGCCCTGCGAACGCACCGAAGGACGGGATCTCGGCGCTCGAGGGGATCGTCGAGACCGACTGGTCGACTGCCACCTTCACGATGAACTGGAAGCTGACGAGACCGGGCCACCGCGTGCGTTTCGAGGAGGAGGAGCCGTTCTGCATGATCGTTCCGCAGCGGCGCGGGGAGCTCGAGTCGTTCGAGCCCGAGGTCCGCCACGTCAGGAGCGACCCTGAGACCGCGCGGCGCTGGAAGCTCTGGCATAAATCCAGAGAGCAGCTCCAGGTCCGAAAGTTCCTGGGGCGTTACTCCGACACCTACAAGGAAGATCGCGCGGCCTGGGAGCAGGACTACTTTCGAGGTCGGCATACCGATGGAGAGCCCGCGGCGGAGCATCAGACGAAGCTGAGGCTGCGGCAGTTCGTGGATCGCGACATCTAGCTCCCGGATCCTCAGCCGGCGTCCCGATCGAGCTCGGCCGCGTGGGCTGAGACGTGGAGCGCCAGAGAGCCGGCGTCGACATCCGGCGGGACATCGAGACCGAAGGTCGGCACCCCGCCGCAGATCGACGCACATACATCCAGTTGGGCACGCAATCGGACCGGAGTGCTCACGTGAGGCATGAAGGTTGCCGCGAGCAACGACCGCGGGTCGGGGCTCGGGACGCGCTCAATCCTTAGACGCTGAACGCCACCGCTTCTGCGCAGGAAATAGAGCCCGCCGAGAGGCCTGGGCTCACGCTCGAGGCTGCGGATGGACACGTGTCGCTTGTCGCTCTCGCCGATCACGGGTCCGAGACGAGCGCGTTGCTTTGCCGAGAGTGAGTCGAGCTGCTCCGAGGCGACGTTGGCCAGGCGCACGCCGGGGTGCGCGAGCAGCTCACCGTCGGAGGCCGAGAGCGCCAGTACGTCGTCGGCGACCAGCGCGCTGCCACGGGCGACGAGCTGGACGGCAAGCGATGTCTTGCCGGCGCCGGAATGGCCGGTGAAGGCAATCGCGCGATCACCGATGGTCACCGCGCTGGCGTGGAGCAACTCCAAGCCGTTGAGCGAGGCGGCAAGCGGCAGGACCTGCGCGAAGAGCGGCCGGCAGCCGAGCCACGACGGCCCGTCGACCGGCGCGCAGCGGATCAGGCTTCCATCGGGCGAGACGTGGTATCGGCCGTGGCCGACGGCGTCGATCCGGTATCCGAGCTCCGGGTGTCGGTGAACCCACATCAACGGCGACCCGTCGGGCTGGACACGCTCGAGGATCGGCTCGGAGCGCTCCCAGGACCAGGCTGAGTCGATCAGCTCAGCGGTCGTTCGCCTGAGAGCGATTCGATCTCCGGCCCCGGCCTCACAGCGTACGAGACCGAGAACCGGGAAGTCCGACTCGATCGAGAGCCCAAACGCGCGACCGGCCCAAGCCGCGGCTTGGGACCCGTGGTCGTCCGCGGTCGGGTGCGCGCTGGTCGCCTGGGGGGAGCTCACGTCGAGTCAACGCCCCGACAAACCTGATCCGTACGCTCACGGGCGGTGAAAGTGGCGGCGGCGCGAAGGCGTTGATGATGCGATGCCATCCACGCGCACGAAGGGCAGCCCGCGGCCGTCCCGCAAGCTTGCGATCGGCGTGTGCGTCGAGGAGCCCCTGCTCCTCCGGCGCACATGCTCGGCAATCGCGGCGGGCGGCCACCGGGTGTTCGCCCGGACCACAGCGATCGATGAGCTGCTCGACTCATGCAATGGTGAAACCCCGGAGTGTGTGGTCCTCGGGATCAAGCGTCCCGATCGGGACGCGCTCGCACAACTGGGACAGGTTCGCTCACGGTTGGCCGGGGTCGCTTCCGTTCTCGTCTGCGAGCGGGCGAGCGCGAGCGAGGTGCGGCGTGCCCTGGAGCTGGGAGCGAGTGGGGTGGTGCTCGTGGAGGAGCTCGACGACGCACTGCCCGCCGTGATCGCCGTGGTGTGCGTGGGTCAGGTGAGCGTGCCCGGCGACAACCGCTCTCAGGTTCACGCCCCCGTGCTCACGACCCGGGAGAAGCAGATCCTCAGCCTGGTGGTGATGGGCCTGTCGAACGGCGAGATCGCACGCAAGCTCTACCTCGCCGAAAGCACCGTGAAAAGCCACCTGAGCTCCGCGTTCAGCAAGCTCCGTGTTTCATCCCGGAACGAGGCGGTGAGCGTGATCCTCGATCCCGATCGAGGCCGAGCGCTGGGCATCATCACGATCCCGGCCGAACAGATTCGCTCTCCGATCTGATCGGCTCCCGACGCCGTTCGAGATCGAGCGCGACGAGAAAGAACCGGCCTCGCGGAGGCCGTTCCAAGGCGTCGAGGCGGCGGAACTCGGTCTCCTCGACGAGTCGCCCCGAGGTCGTGTAGCGAAGGCCGGGCCGAGCGACCCACCGCTCGTATCGCGACCAGGCGAACCGGTCGACGATCTCGGGGGCTGAGGCGCCGAACAGAGCCAGGTCGCTTTCCGCGTGAACCTCGACAAACCAGTCCGCACCATGTTCGATCGTCTCGGCCGCCCCGCGCAGGGCCTCCAACTCGTAGCCCTCGACATCCATGAACACGACGTCCGGCCGGCCGTAACGCGTACTGAGATCGTCGATCGAAAGGGCCGGCACGCGCCGTCGCCCCATTCGCGCGCCCTGGTGCTGAACACGCCCGTCCAGTCCGAACTCGAGGAGACCCGAGGTCCGCGCAACCGCCGCGTTTATCACCTCGAGCTGACCGACTCCGTTTCGCGCGGCGTTCGATCTCGCGACCTCGAAGTCGTAGGGATTGGCCTCAACCGCAACCACGAGGCCCGTCTCCCCCACCGTCTTCGCCAGCATCAGCGCGATCACGCCATGGTTGGCGCCGAGGTTGAGTACTCGCGCTCCCGTCGCGAGCGCCCCTCTCTTCAGCATCGCGATCTCCGCCAAATCGGGGATGTCCTGGTCGTAGCGCTCGCCATAGCCGGATCCGATCTCGATCTCCAAGGCATGGCCGCCGTACGAGTGGCGGACGACTCGGTCCCGAAACGCCCGTCGCTCATTCCTGACGCGGAGATCGTGCAGGCCCCTGGCGATGCCGGGCGGGAGCAACGCTTTGACATCGGCTCTGGAAGGTCGCTTCATGTGTGAGGCGAGCGAACGAGGAGCCCCTGGCCATTCAACGGCGGCGGTCGACCTATTCTCCCGCGACGTGGAACCTCAGCGACCCGGCGTGCCCGACTCCGTTGCGTGGGCGATCTCGAACTTCCGGGTCGACCGCGTGACGGCGGAGGTCACCCGGGAGCTGGCCGCCCGGTCGATCGAGACCATCCTCCTCAAGGGCCCGTCGATCGCGACCTGGCTCTACTCGGGAAGCGATCGTCCGCGGCTGTACGGCGACTCGGATCTCCTGATCCGCCGCCGCGACTGGGAGCCGGCCCAGACCGCGATGCGCGAGCTCGGTTTTCACGATGCCCTCGGTCCACTCGCCCACCCGCGCATGGAGTCCGGGGCCGGCCACCCGTGGAAACGTCAGGAGGACGCCGCGGAGGTGGACCTGCACTACACGCTCTTCGGGATCACCGTCGACGCCGACTCAGCCTGGAGCCGACTCACGGTCGAGACCGATGAGCAGACGGTCGGCGGGGCTGTCGTTCGAACGCTCTCCCGCCCGGCCCGCCTGGTCCACGTGGCGCTGCACGCAGTCCAGCACGGGGCGCCCGGCGGGCACCGGCCGATGATCGATCTGGAGCGGGCACTCGCCGTGGCCTCGGGGGAGGACTGGGCGCAGGCCGCCGAGGTGGCCGACGAGGTCGGTGCGACGGAGGCGTTCGTCACTGGACTCGAGCTGACGCCCGAAGGCCGAGCGCTCGTCGGGAGGCTGGGGATCCGGACCGATTCGTCGGTGGACGCGGCACTGCGCATCCAATCCGTCCCGATGGCGGAAGGCTTCGAAGAGCTTTCGCGCGTCCGAGGCTGGCGGGCGAAGCTGCGCCTCTTGGCTCGCGAAGCGCTGCCAAGCCCGGCCTTCATGCGCTGGTGGCATCCACTCGCGCGCCGGGGACCGGCGGGCCTGGCTCTCGCCTATCTCTGGCGATTCGTATGGCTGGTCGGCCATGCGATCCCCGGATTCATCGGCTGGCGCCGCGCCCGGCGCGCGGGCGCTCGCAAGCCCGGCTGAAGGCCGGCGCCCCACTGATCCTCCGCAGTCCGTCCAGCCACCGGCCGCGTACTAACGCGGCACCGCCGAGGCACCGATCGAGCAAGTGCACTCGGAGGACCGGAGATCAAAACCATGCACAAAGCCCTGGTCGGACTCATGCTCGCGCTCCTCGCCGCGGTAATTGCGGCTCCCGCCCGTGCGGCGAACGAGGGTGTCACCTCCGCGACCGCCCCGGTCACCGTTACCGACTACACCGATCCGAGCGAAGCCCTCAACTGGGGTGGCCGATCGCACTGGAAGCAACCCTGGCGCTCGTATCTCGACACGGTGCCGGCGACCACGATGCTGGACGCGATCGGGATCAACTTCAACGTCAGCCCGCGACACTCCGAGGAGACGGCTCGGCTGCTCGCGGCGAGTGGTTTCTCCCGCGCACGGATCGAGGTCGGGTGGGGCACGCTCGACTACGACGATCCAAGCCAGATGAACGAGTTCGACCGCGACAACGTCGAAACCAAGATCGCGGCTCTCCGTGACGCAGGAATCAGGCCGCTGATCGTCCTCAACTCAAACCAGGGCAGGCCCTGCCCCCTGGAGCACGTCACGCTCGACCTCCTGGAACCGGCGAGCGTAGGGGACGACCACATTCAGATCGATCCTGCCGGCATCCCGGACATCGCCCCCGGTCGCACGGGCGTCGCCAGGAAAGGCTGGGCCGGGTACAACCTGTTCACCTCAGTTACTCCGAACGGCAGAGTCACCCTCTCGCAGCCGTTGATCACCGATATCCCCGCGGGTGAGTTCGACGCGGTCACGCTTCGCTACGAGCCGTTCCGACCGGCGTTCCTTCCCGACGGCACTCCCAATCCCCGCTTCGAGCCCACGTTCCGCGGCTGGCTGAACTACGTTCGCGTGGTGACCCAAGAGGTCGAGTCGATGCTCGGCAGCGAGGAGTTCGACATCGAGATCTGGAACGAGCTCTCCTTCGGGTCCGCCTTCCTGGAGATCAACAATTATTACTATCCGGATCTCGAGGTGCGGACCAGGGGGACCCTCAAGGAGATCCTCGAGCGGACGGTGGCCTGGGTCCGCGGCCGTAACAGCGGGGTCTCAGATGATGTGGGCATCGGCAACGGCTTCGCCAATCAGTCGCCGTGGCACAGCGGAACCGAAAGCCCGGTGGGGCTGACCGCGATCGACAAGCACCCCTACGCCGGCTGGTATCCCTTTCCCGAGGATGCCCGCGTCAACGGCACCCGTCCCCTCGACGGGCTCGGCGAGCCGGCCGGCTGGAAGGACGGCGCCGGCCAGTGGCACGAGTCATTTACGCCCGACTACGACGCGTTCTTCCCCGAGTACTTCCTGAGCGGGATCCAGACCGAGACCCTCGCACACGACCTCTCACCGATCGCGTCGGCGATTGCGGGAGTGCTGCACGGGCGTTACACCCATCCCCGGGGTGGACCGCCGCCGACCATGTGGATCACCGAGGTCAACCTCGGGCCGGGGAGCGGCCCGACTCCCAGAGCGGAGATGACAACCGAGGACATCCGCCACATCGCCACCAAGAACCTTCTCCGTTACATCTCGGCGTACGTGAACAAGGGCGTGACCGCGATCCACTTCTACGCCGCGCAGGCCGGCGATCTCTCGCTGATCGCCCCGCCGTTCTTCGACGCCCTCAAGGATGATTTCGAGGCATACCCCGGAGATGATCTGGGCGGTGAGTCGATGGACGCCGTGCGCCGCCTCACCGCCTCGATGGCGGGGGCGGAGACGCTCACCACCACGCGACGCCTCTCGCTGAGCCGGCTCACCGACTTCGAGGGGAACGTGCAGTTCGAGGGCGACGGCACCGCCGCGTATCCGCCCTTGTACAACCGCGACGTGTTCGCCTTCCTGCCCTTCCAGGTCGATCGGCACAGGTTCGTGATCCCGACATACGTGATGACCCGCAACGTCGCTCGGATCTATCATCCAGATGCCCCGCAGTCCGATCCGACCCGCTTCGACATGCCGGCCGAGAAGTACCGGATGACGATCGGTGGCATTCACGGACGGCACCCCGCGGTCGGCGCCACAGACCCGCTGACCGGCGAGTCGGTGCCGGTCCAGATGATCGCGCAGAGACGGAATCGCATCGTCGTCGAAATGGAGGTCACGGACTCGCCGCGCCTCCTCACGATCGACGAAGGGACGGGGCCGGCTTAGTGACGCCGGTGGGTCGCGCCGCTTCTCGGCGTCGCCCAGCCCCTGGAACGACGATCTGAGCTCATAGCGACCAGTTGGGAAACGGCTTCCCGGTCAGCTCACGGAGGTGGTCGACCTCGTCCCTGAGCAGGGCGGAGAGGCCGGGCAGGATCCGAGCGTCGATCGAAGGGCGCGTGACCTTCCGCGAGAAGACCCGCCGGAGCGAGCGGCCGAACGGCGCCCGGATGGCGCGGGGCACCCGCTCGGCGCCAAGCGCAAGCGCTCGACGTCGAACGCGGGAATACGGCGCGAGAGGGCGCGCCTTCGTCGCGCCCCGGTTGAGCTCCGCGGCGAACGCCTCGCTCGTAAACGACGGGTCAACGCCGAGGAACAAAAACGCTTCGCGCATGGCCGCGGACCTGCGGTCTCTCAGATCCTCTTGATCGAGGACGAGTATCCGGTCCAGCGGAAAGAACCGCAGGTATTGCTCGAGCTGGGTCCCGTATCTGCTCGGGCAGACGTATGGATTGCGGGCGCTTTCGTAGTCGCGAAGCACCTCCGCCAAAGGTTGTCCGGCCATTCGCGCGTTGATGGACTCGGGAGCAAGGTCCACCTCAGCGGAGAACCACTGAACCCACTGGGCCACGACCCGCTCGAGCGGGTCGCCAACCAGGTAGATCAGCTTGGCCTCGGGGATCAGCGCGTGGATGCGCTCTGGAACCCCGGGCATCAACGGATAGGTGCTGTAGCCGGGGGTGCCTTCGCCCCGGACCGGCGCATCGTCGCTGAAGCGATCCCGATACCAGTCGGCCCGGTGTCGCCATTCGCCGTTGTTGAAGAAGTTGAGCTCCTTCGGGGAGGACATCTCAATCTCGGGATGCTGATCGAGATAGTGATGAAGGCTCGTGGTCCCACATTTGCGCGCGCCGATGATGATCAGGTTCGGAAGCATTTGGCGGGCAGCCTAGGTCGAGCCGGCCGGCCTGAGCGTCATGCACTCGAGCAAATCGACGCGAGAGCCTTGGCCTTCCAGACACTCGCGATTTCGAAGGAAGGCGGAGGCCCTGCGCGGCGTTGATTCTCCGTCTTGCGTGAGCCCTGCTCGATCGGTCACAAAGTAACAACGGACGAGCACCCCGAAAGGGTGCGCGATGGCTGATGCCGTAGCCCCCACTTGGCGAGGGAGCCGGGGGCCGACCACGGGCAGACGGTTTCTGCGCGTCGTCGGCGGGCTGACCTCGATCAACGTCCTGATTCGCGGCCTGGCCCTGATCACGGGCCCGCTGGCGGCCCGTGCGCTCGGGCCCGAGGGCAGGGGTGAGCTCGCGGCCATCGCCGCCCCGGTGATGATCCTCTCGATCGTCGGCATGCTCGGTCTCGGGTCATACGCGGTTCGGCAAGTGGCTCGCGGTCGCCCACCGGGCACGATCCTCGGCTCGGTCGGTATTCCCCTGCTCCTGAGCGGCGCCGTTTGCATGCTCGTTGCGCTACCGATCGCTTCGTTCTTCGCCGACGGCCGGGAGGTTGTTCACACGTTCCTCCTGATCGGGATCCTTACCCTGCCCCTGGCGCTGATCGGCCAGCTGCTGATGGCGGTCACCAACGGCCTGCAGCTCTGGAAGACCGTGGCCGCCACGCGCCTGATCCCTCCGGTCGCTGGACTCGTCGGAACAGTCGCCCTCTATCTGACCGACTCGCTCACGGTCACCACCGCGGCCACACTCGCTCTCGTCACGAGTCTCGCGGCCGCCGCGCCCGCGCTTCGCGCGGTGGCTAAGCGTCACTATCGCCTGCGGGTGAACCGGCAGGTGATCCGCGAAGGCTCCAAGTTCGGAGTCAAGGCCTGGGCAAATCAGTTGACCTCGAATGCGAACGCTCGACTCGACCAACTGCTGATGGCGCGCATTGTCCCGAGCGCTGACCTTGGGCTCTACGCGGTCGCCGTCAATGCTGCTGGGGTCGCCGGCCTGTTCACCACCGCACTGGTCGTGCCACTGTCCGTCCGGGTCGCGCAAGGCGAGGCGATGATCGTCGCCCGAGCGTTGCGGATGACGATCGTGGGCGCAAGTCTCGTCGCGATCGCCCTCGCTGCCCTGATCCCGACCGTCCTGCCCCTTCTGTTCGGCGACGACTTCGCCGATGCCACTCCGATGGCGCTCATTCTCCTCGCTGCGAGCATCCCATCCGCCGGCATTGCAATTCTCGCCCCGTCGCTGACGGCCGCGAACCGCCCGGGTGCCGGTGCGACGGCCCAAGCGATCGGTCTCGCTGTCACCGTGCCGGCACTTCTCGTCGTCCTCCCGATCCTCGGCGGCGTCGGCGCAGCGCTGGTCAGCTTGGTCGCCTACGGAGTCGTCTTCTGCATCGTGTTCTCAATCGCAAAGCGGCACTTCGATTTCCGAGCCCGGGACCTGCTCGTGCCAACCGGCGGCGACCTCCGGTGGCTGATCCGCATCCTGCGGCGGCCTGAGCGCAGCCCGCGGGCAGACGCAGACGCCGACTAGACGAGCCGGGGCCGGACGCCTCGCGCTCGAGACCGCCGAGGGCGCGAAGGGCTGAAGCGCGCAAGAAGACGGAATGATGAGTCGTTTTTTTGAGGCACCCCGAGCCCCAGTGCCATCATGCCGAGCCCTAATCCCACGCCGCGAGTGCCAATGTCGCGCGTCCAACTCGGCGGAATTGCTGCTGAGGTACCGCGCGTAGCAATTGCTGGAGCGCGTTTCGCCGCGTTTGCAAGCTCCGTCCTAGCGCCGAGTCGACCTCTGAGGACGCTGATCGTCACGCGTCGTCCGATGTCGTAAGCCTCGTGCCCGCTCTGCCAAACCTGCTCGTGATCGGGGCGATGAAGTGTGGTACCTCAAGCCTGCACTACTACTTGGGGCAGCACGACCAGATTCAGATGTCAGACCCGAAAGAGCTGAACTTCCTGACCTGGCAGAAACGCAACTCGACTCGCGGGCGCGACTGGTATGAATCACATTTCGATTCACGGTATCCAATCCGAGGCGAAACATCGCCTGGGTATACGTTCTTTCCCTATGCGCAGGGCGCTCCGGAGCTGGCGGCAGAGCTCGTTCCGGATGCCAGGATCATCTATCTGGTCCGCGATCCCATCGCTCGTCTTCTTTCACACTACGTCCACCGGGTCTCCGCCGGTTGGGAGCGCCGATCGTTCGACGAGGTGCTACCAACCTTGACCAGCGAACCTGAAGACGCGGAGGCAACGTCTCTGCCTGGTCCGCCCGGCTACCTCGTGCGGAGCCTCTACAGCCTTCAGCTGGAGCAGTGGCGAGGACACTTCCCAGATTCGAAGATTCTGGTGGTGGATAACTCGAGACTGCTGCGAGATCGAGCGAACGCCCTCGCGGAGATTGCACGCTTCTTGGGAATCAGGGACTGCTTTCCGGCGGACGGCATCTCGACAAAGATCAATCCCTCCGATGAAAAAGTGCGTCCGAGTCGGTTCGGCTGGTGGGCGCGGCGCTTGGGTCGGGCCACCGGCGCGCGACGCCTGCTGCCTGCGTCATCGCGCGCAGCTCTCATCCGGTCGGGCACATTCAACCGTACGCTCGATCCTCCCGAACCGACCGACGCCCAACGTGAGTATCTCTCGGCCCTCCTGCGACAAGACGTCCAGAGGTTGCGATCGTTCACTGGAGCTTCGTTCGCGGATTGGTCTGTATGACCATCCCGGGGTTGGAGGCCAATCCGCGCACCTCTCAGGTCGACGCGTCGGCCACGCGCCGGTTGGCGGAGCGGGTTCGCCAGGTGCCGATCCCGGGCAATCCACAGAGTCGCTCGCCGGAGCGATGAATCGGGCGCGAGACTAGACCGACGGGGCATCCGGCGGCCGCAAACAGAAGATTGGCGGCTCGATACCCGTTTTTCGTGGGATGGCCTCGGTCAAGGCAATGCTGCGCGTACAGATCTACGCGCTACTTCAGCGCCGCTTCCACAAGCGCCTGGAACGACGCGGTGCGTCGTTGGGCCGAGCGACCTACGTATCCAGGGGGAGCAGGATCGTCGCAAAGACCGTACTGGGTGACGGGACGCGGATCATCGGACCGTGCGTGCTCAAGGGATCGGAGCCGATCGTAATCGGCAGATATTGCGCGATCGGCGACGGGGTCCGCATCATCTCCTCAAACCACGAAACCAATCGTGCCAACCTTCAGCGGCACCTCCAGAGTCGCCTTGGCTTCGGCGCCTTACGCCAGTCACGGGGGCCGGTCACGATTGGAAACAACGTCTGGATCGGTGACGCGGCGATCATTCTCTCCGGAGTCGTCGTCGGCGACGGTGCCGTCATAGCCGCGGGCTCAGTCGTGACCCGCTCGGTGCCGCCGTTTGCGATCGTGGCGGGATCTCCCGCAAGGGTTGTGCGGCGACGGTTCAGTGAGCAAGTAATCGAGCGCCTGACGAGTATCGAGTGGTGGGAGTGGCCCGAGGAGCGGATCAGCGCGAACCCTGAGCTCTTTCAGGCGGACCTCGCGTCGGACGACTGCGAGGGCGTGCTCCTACGGGTGCGCTGACGTCGCTTCGCCAATCAGGAAAACGATCGCTGACCACAGGAGCCCCCGAACTCTCAGCCCTGCCATGAATCGCCCCGCGTTTTTCATCGCCGGCCATTCGAAGAGCGGAACGACGGCGCTGGCCAATTTCCTCGACCAGCATCCAGACCTGTTCATGTGCACACCGGGCGAGCCCAACTACTTCTGCCCGTCGCTCTGTCGTGCCGCGGGGCCTCCCAGTCACTTCTTCCGCCGAACGGAGGCCGAGTACATAGCGCTGTTCAAGGGCGCGCGGCCGGACCAGCTCTGCGGTGAAGCGAGCGCGGCCTACCTCTACGCACCGGAATCCGCGCCGCTAATCCACGACTTCGATCCGCACGCGCGGATCATCATGATCTTCCGCGAGCCGGTCGATTTCCTTCGCTCCTACCACCTCCAGCTCCTTAAGAACACGCCCGCCGAGGGCGAGACGGTGAAGGACCTCGGCGAGGCGATCCGGCTCGAACCTGCGCGTCGCCGCGGCGAGGAGATCCCCGACGGCTGCCTCGTCCCCGAGCTGCTCCTCTACACGACCGGCCGGATCCGCTACGCCGAGCACTACGACCGCTTCGCGGCAGTCTTCCCCTCTGACCAGATCCTCGCGTTGGTCTACGACGACTTCCGCCGGGACAACACGGGCATCGTGCGGCGGGTGTTCGAGTTCCTCGGCGTCGACCCGACCGTGGAGCCCGAACTGGCAGAGCACAACGCGGGGGGTGCCTCGTTGCGCTCCAGGCGCGTCCAGTCCACGCTGCGCCGTGCCACTCACGGGGGTGGCGTCGTCGCGCTCGCCCGATCGATGCTGCCGAAGGGACTCCGGCGACGGGCCATCGAGACCGCGTACCGCAGGATCGCCTTCGAGCAGGCTCCGCCGATCGACGCCTGGGTGGTCGAGGAGGTGCAAGCCAAGGCTCGCACTCAGGTGGCGCAGCTCGGCGATCGGCTCGGGCGGGACCTTCTCGGCGAGTGGGGCTACGCGCAGCAGCCGAGCCCGGAAGCCGCGGGGCAGCTTCGGTGACCGGGCCATCGCCCCCAGGGCCGCATCCCGGCGGCCGCATCGAGCGAGTGCGGTTGCCACGCGTGCTCGACAGGCGCTGGGGGTATCACCTGGCCCGCCGGCGCGCCCGGCTCGTCCGCACGCTGTACGCCGGGCCGCTCGTCTCGCGGCTCGGGCGTCGCGTCGGATCGCCGGCCGATCTCGACCTCCACCTGGTCGCTTTCTCCGGGGAGCGGGACGCCCTGGAGCAGATGGCGTCGCTGCGATCCTTCCTGCGTTACGTCGGGCGGCCGGCTCGAGTCACGCTGGGCTCGGACGGGACGCACACGCCGCAGACCCTTGCGCGGCTTCGCAAGCTTTTTCAGCGGCTGGAGGTCGTGCCTCCGGCAGCGTACGTTCGGCCCGAGCTTCCGAAATCGCTGCGCGCGTACGCCGCCGAGCACCCGCTCGGCAAGAAGCTGGCGTTCATGTCTTCCGTCACACCGTCGCTGCCGATCCTGTACGCCGACGCCGACGTTCTCTTCTTTCCCGGGGCCTCAGTCATCCGGGTCGTTCTCGGAGAAGGCTCCGACGCTCCCCGCTATCTGAAGGACTGCATGGACTCGCTCGACGGACGCATTGTCCCGTCCGACCTGGCCGGCGCCCCACCGGTCAACTCGGGGTTCTGGATCATCCGGCGTCCGCTCGACTGGCGCGAACCGCTGGCGCTACTCGAGGGGCTCGCTGGCTCGTTTGAGTTCCACACCGAGCAGACCGTCTTTCACGTCGCCATGCACAGGGCCGGAGGTGTCGCTCTGGACCCGAATCGCTACGTGATGCAGGTCGACGACCGGTTCGACTACCGGACGCTGCGCGAGCGAGATCCGATCGCCCTGAGGCATTACGTGAGCAATATCCGCCACCAGTTCTGGCTCAACGTTGCTTCCTAACCTGATCATCATCGGCGCGCCGAAGTGTGGCACCACGAGCCTTCACTTCTATCTCGACCAGCATCCCGAGATCTCGATGTCCGAGCGCAAGGAGCTGCGCTACTTCTCGCGGCCGGACTGGCGCGAGCGCCGGGAGTGGTACGAGCGGCAGTTCGAGGGTTTCGACACTGCGGTGAGGGGAGAGGCGAGTCCTCGCTACACGCGCTATCCGGACTTCCCGGAGGTGCCTCTGCGCGCCTACTCGATGGTCCCGGAGGCGAAGTTGATCTACCTCGTGCGCGATCCCGTGGATCGAACCGTTTCGCATTGGGTGCAGCGAGTCGCGGACGGGGATCGCACGCCGTTCGAGCACTACGTTGGCGAGTGGGACCGGCCCGACAATCCGATCGTTGCCGCGAGCAAATATGCCACGCAGGCCGAGCGATACCTGGAGTTCTTTCCCCGATCGCAGCTTCTAGTCGTCGATCAACACGACCTCAAGGTTGACCGCGAGGCGACCCTGAGAGAGATCTTCGGCTACCTCGGGGTGAAGGACACGTTCCATTCCCCTCGGTTCGATGAGGAGCGCAACACTCACTCGGAGAAATACGCCCTCACATCGGTCGGCAAGCCGCTATGGAACCGTGCGCTCGGACCTGCCGTGCGCCGGCTACCGACGGCGCTCGAGGACCCGGTCCGGCGCCATGCGATCAGGCGGCTGTCGCGCCCGATCACCGCGCCGTCCGTGATCGATCCCGAATTCCGTCCCCGGCTCGAGGCGCTCCTGAAAGGCGAGGCCGACCGGCTGCGCGCGCTGACCGGCCAACCGTTCGCGAGCTGGTCGGTCTAGCGACTGGGCGGAGCGGCCGCGTGCATCCAAACCTCCTGGTGATCGGCGGGATCAAGTGCGGCACCACCAGCCTCCACTCCTATCTCGATGAGCATCCCGAGATCTCGATGTCGGAGCGCAAGGAGCTGCACTACTTCTCACGCCCGGACTGGCCCCAGCGCCAGGCCTGGTACGAGCAGCAGTTCGAGCGCTTCGATACCCCGGTCCGGGGGGAAGCCACTCCCCACTACACGTGGCATCCCCACGTACGCGGCATTCCGGACCGCATCTACTCTGTGATTCCGGAAGCGAAGCTCATTTACCTCGTGCGCGACCCGGTGGAACGGATCCTCTCGCATCGGGTGCAGCTTCTCGCACAGGGCAACCGAAAGCCGTTCGAGGCGTTTCTGCGCGAGAGCGGCTGGCGCGACAATCTCCTCGTCTGCCCGAGCCGCTATGCGACGCAGGTCGAGCGGTACCTCGAGCTCTTTCCCGCGTCCCAGCTGCTGGTGGTGGACCAACACGATCTCAAGGTCGATAGGCGCGCGACTTTGCGCGAGATCTTTCGTTTTCTCGGCGTCGATGACGGATTCGTCTCGCCAGGCTTCGAGCTCGAACGCAACACCCGTGCGGAGAAATACGCGCTCACCCGCGTCGGCATGCCGGTCTGGAACCGCGCACTCGGACCCGCCGTGCGGCGCCTCCCATCGTCGGCGCAGGACCCGGTTCGGCGCCTCCTGCTCAGGCTGCTGTCGCGCAAGATCACCACGCAGCCCGTGATCGAGCCCGACCTGCGGCCCAGGCTCGAGTCCATGCTTAAGGATGAGGCCGACCGCTTGCGAGCCATTACCGGCAAGCAATTCGCAAGCTGGTCGCTCTGAATGACGGTAAGGGACGACTCGACGAATCTCCAAGCCGCTCGCGAGCCGGTCGCGTCAGGGGCAACGTCCAAAGCCGGTCGCCCGCGTCGGATCCTCATCGTGGCCGAGAGGATCTCGCCGACCGGCGGGACCGGTGCACACGCGTTGGCCTCGATTGCGGCCCTCCAGCGCGACGGCGCCGATGTGGTCGTCGTGGTCGGCGAGGAGGGATCGGGCGGCCGGGGCAACCTCGACGCGCAGGTGATTCCCGGCATTGGCGGGAAGCCGGCACCGGCTGAGAGCCGGGCCCAGCTGGCAGACCTGATCGCGCGGGTAGGTCCAGATCTGATCCACATCCAACAGCTCCCAGACGGCGACTTGGTTGAGCTCGCTCGCAGTCACGCCCCGGTGCTCTTCAACGTCCACAACTACGTGGCCTGCACCTCCGGGTGGAAGTACTTCCGCCAGCCCGGCCGCGAGTGCCACCGGGCGCACGGGCCCGGGTGCGTCCCCAATCTCATCCTCCGGGGCTGCGCACACGCGCGAGACCCGCGCGATCTCCCGGCCAAGTACCGTCGCACGACGCAGATGCTGCGCGGCCTCCGGGCGGCCGACGCCGTCGTCGCCCACTCCGCCTTCGTGGCCGATCACCTGCTCTACAACGGCGTCAAGCGAACCCAGCTTGTTCCGCTGTTCCTCGATCCGATGCCAAGCCCGTCGCGGCTTCCGCCGACCGGGCCGATCGTGTTCTCGGGACGAGTCACGCCCGCGAAGGGGGTCGGGACGTTCCTACGGGCGGTCGCCCCGCTCGACGCCGGCGCCGAGATCTGCGGCGACGGCTGGTGGATGCCGAAGGCGCGTCGCCTCGCGGCGGAGCTGGGCATCGAGGATCGCGTCGCGTTCCGCGGCTGGCTGCGTCCGGAGGAACTGGCGCGCGCCTACGAGCGAGCCAGCATCGTCGTCGTGCCCTCACACTGGCCCGAGCCCTTCGGATTGGTCGGCCTCGAGGCGATGGCGCACGGGCGACCCGTGGTCGCGACGAGCACCGGCGGAATCCCGGAATGGCTGACCGACGGCGAAACGGGTTTGCTGGTGCGGCCGGGTGACGCGGGCGAGCTACGACGGGCGCTTGCGCAGCTGCTCTCGGATCGCGAGCTCTCGGTCCGCCTCGGAGCGTGTGCGGCCGAGCGCGCCGCGGCGAGATTCACCGTCGATCTCTATCTCCAGGCGATCTCGCGGGCCTACGCGATCGCGGACCAACACTGGCATGGGACCGCATAGTCGGCAAGCAAACGGCGCGGAGCCTGCGATCCGAGCGTGTCAGGCGGGCAGATGCGCCTCGTAGAGGCGAAGGCGGTCGCGTGCCAGCCGGTCCCAGCCGAAGCCCTGGGCGGTTTCGTAGGCGGCCCGCCGCAGTCGCGCCAGCAGCCGGCGGTCGCTCAGCAGGCTCTCGAGCGCGGCGTTCAGCGCGACGGGATCTCGCGTCGGCACGAGCAACCCGTTCTCCAGGTCGATGATGAACTCGGTCGGTCCGGGAGTATCGGAGGCTACCGGGGCGAGACCACACGCCATTCCCTCGAGCAGCGTCTTTCCGAAGCCCTCCGAGAGGGAGGGAAAGAGCTGAATCTGGTGGCCCCGGAGGAGCCCCGGGAGATCCTCGCGGCGGTAGGCGCTCACCACGTCCACCCGGTCCCGGAGCGCAGCCGGGAAGTCGTCTCGAACGCGCACGGGCGGACAGCCGGTACCGAGAAACGTCACCGAGACCTCCGGATGGCGGTTCATCACCGCGCTCAGGGCCGGGATCGAATAAGCCGTTCCCTTGCGATCGCTGTAGGTGCCGATCTGCGCGATCCTCAGCTCGCCGTCGACCGGCCTCTCGAAGCCGTCGAGGCTCTGTCCGAGCAGGCCGGAGGCAATCGCGTTGTGGACCACATGCGCGCGATCGGGAGCCACGCGAAGCTTCTCGATCGCGAAATCGCGGTCGTGCCGGTTGAGAAACAGCGCGACGTCGGCGAGGCGGAGCGACGTCGCCACCTCCCAGAGCCTGAAGCCGCCCCAGTACAGGGGGTACTTCCAGCTCAAGCTGAGTCGGCCGGCGGCGGCTTCCTGCAGGCGCTCGGCGTGGGCGGCGTGTTCGAGCCCGTGCGAGCGCGTGACAAGCAGCGGACGCCGGTCCCGTGTACGAGCGGCGAGCCTGGCCCAAACCCAGGCGTCGCCGGTCGAGGCGTCGATCACGTCGACCCTTCGACTTGCGACCAAACGACGCAGCGTCAGGGCAAGGAACTCAGGAAAGAGCACCTCGCGGGCCCTTGCCGGCACTCGCGCCGGCATGTCGTCATGAGACAGGACGGTGACCGAATGCCCCTCCGTCTCGTACGCTCTCGCGAGGTCGAGGGTGGTACCGGGCGCCCCGGAGTTCGGATCGAGGGCGTGGTGGATGGCGAGGACGATGTGCATCTGGCCGACATGCCGTTGACACGTAATCACCATTCTGAGAACGTCGGCGAACGGACCCAGCTTGTGTCGTTCGTTCGTGACCACGACCGCAACCGGCACGAGCCGAGATGACAACGCAAGATCAGAGGCCCCCCACGATCCTGTGCTTCGCGACCCAGGGTGTCGATCACGGCGAGGAGCGGCGGATTCGAACCCTGCTGGAGCCACTTGACCCCGTCGTCTGGCCCTTCGACCGAGCCGCCAAAGCCAGATCGGGCTGGAAGCTGTTCCGCGAGCTGGTCGGGCGTCGCCCGGACCTCGCGGTAATGGAAGGGACCGGGATCGCCGGCGGCCTCGCCCTGATCGCCGCACGGCTACTCGCGGGTGTTCCGTATGTGGTCTCGAGCGGTGATGCGGTCGGCCCCTACCTGAGGCTGACGCACCCGCGGGTGGCTCCCATTGCGGCGATCTACGAGCGCATCCTCTGTCGGTTGAGCGCCGGATTCATCGGCTGGTCTCCGTACCTTGCCGGGCGCGCGCTCACCTTCGGCGCGCCGCGAGCGATGACTGCCGCCAGCTGGTCCGGACCCGCTCGCGGCCGAGGACCGGGAAGCGCGGCGAGACGAACTCGGGATACCCACCGAGGCGATCGTGTTCGGCCTGATCGGGTCTTTGGAGTGGACTCCGACCGCCGGCTACTGCTACGGGCTCGAGCTCGTCCGCGCCATCCTCGACGTCAGCAATCCGGACGTGCGTGTGGTTGTGATCGGGGACGGCTCGGGCCTCGAACGCCTCGAGGCTCTCGCCGGCGAGGATCTCGGTCAGCGTGTGATCTTGCCTGGCCGCGTCGCGGGCGAACGCGGTCCCGAGCTATCTGTCCGCCATCGACGTCGCAAGCCTGCCGCAGAGCGTCGACGGCGTCGGGTCGTTCCGCTACACGACCAAGATCAGCGAGTACCTGGCCGCGGGCTTGCCGATCGTCACCGGCGAGATCCCGCTCGCCTACGACCTCGACGACGGCTGGATCTGGCGCCTACCGGGCGCGACGCCCTGGGATCGGAGCTACATCTCGGCGCTCACCACGCTGATGGAGACGATCACCCCGGATGAGATCGCAAGGAGGCGCAGCCTCGTTCCCACCTCGCATCCGCTCTTCGACCTCGGGCGACAGCAACGACAGGTGACCGCGTTCGTCCGCGACCTGATCAGCTCTCGCCGGCCCCACTAGCGAAGCTCGTCGACGTTTCCCTCGTCCGGCGCGTGCTATGAAGTGCGCCGCCCCTGACGTCCGTTCCTGACGCCCTGGTTACCGAGCGCGAACGTTCGGGTTCAACGCCCAAGCGGTCGAAGGACCAGGAAGCGATCGGACGGAGGACGCAACTCATCGAGCGCCAGCTCCTGTTCCGTGGCAGACAGGTGGCGAAGCGCCGGATAGCGCCGCGGATCACGAGGCTGCTGCTCGATCACGAGCGCGGCGTGCGTTGCCTCAAACCGACCAATCAGCACGTCGGTCACTCCGGGCAAGACCGTCTCGTGCGCCTCGATTATGATTGTCGCGGCAGTCAACCGTCGGGCGACCGCCTCCGAGAAGATCTGCTCCTCCGCGCCCTCGCAATCCGAGAGGATCAGGGCCCCGTCGGTGGAACCGGCGGTGATCGTGTCCGCGTCGGCCTTGCCCTCCAGCGCCAAGCGCGACCCGACGTCGTTGAATTCGGCCAGCCTTCGACACGCGCGTCTCGCCTGCCTCGAGAGTTCGAAGCCGACGACCTCGGCATGGGGTAGACGGCGCGCCACGCCAACCGCGTAATGCCCGACGCCTGCACCGATGTCGATGAATCGCATCGGCCCGCGTTCGAGCTCTCGCTCCAAGACGTGATGGATCTCCTGCTCGTACGAGCCGGCCAGCATCGCGAGCGGCGCGTCGAGGCCTCCGACGGCTTCGCGCGGATAGCAGAGTCCCCGCACGGGCCCAGCTTGCACGGTGCAGCCGCAGCAATCGACATACCTCTCGGTCAGGTCAAGCACCCCATGCCGCCGTCGAACCTCACGTGCGTAACGCCGGGCGCGGTCCGCGAGCAAGCCCGGGGCGACTCGTTCGACGGCGCCGCGCGCCACGACGCGCAGGTTCTCGGGCGAGACGCGGGACGCGTTCACGCCGCTGCCTCCCGGTAAAGCGACCGGTAGCGCGCGACCATCTCCGACCAGGTGAAACGCATAATCGCCTTGCGTGCCGCTGCGCCCATCTCGGCTCGCCGGCGGGAGTCCTTCTCGAGGTCGCACAGGCGCCCCCGTACGTCTTCGGCGTCACGGGTAACGAACCACCCGTTGTGGCCATCCTGCAGGATGTCCTCGACCCCGCTGACCCTGGTGACGAGAAGCGGGAGCCCTGAGGCCGCTGCCTCGTAGGCAACGAGCGAAAAGCTCTCGTAGGCGGTCGGAAGCACGAAGGCGTCGCTGGCCCGGTAATGCGCAGCGACGTCTCGTGTTCTGCCGACGAAGTTGACGCGCTTCAGTACATCGAGGTCGCGCGCGAGCCCTTTGTAACGCTCGATATCCCCGTTGCCCACCACCGCGAGCCGCCATGCGGGCAATCCCACCAGGGCCTCGATCGCGAAGCGGAGGCCTTTTCCCTCCCACTCGCTTCCCACGAATAGCGCCTGCAGCAGCCCATTCCGGCTCGAGAGTGCGTCCTTATCGGGGCGTTCGTCATCTCGAGCGGGCCGGAACTCGGTGGTATCGACGCCGTTGGCAATCGTGATCGTCCTGCCCGCCATCCTCGGGAAGTAGCGGCGCAGCTCCGACGCGACGCCGCCCGAGACGGCGACCAGGCATCCGGCGCGTCGGGGCCGATAACACCAGCGCTCGGCCAGGGCGCTCATCGCCACGACGACCCGTGTGTTGACACGGTAAGGCAAGCCAGGTCGAGTCATCCGCCGAACGTGCGGCAGCTCCGCAATCGCGTGGTGACAGAGATGAACGGTCGTGACGTGGGTTCGGTTGAAAATAAGCGCGCCGGTGCTGTGGACGACTCCCCTGGCCCGCAAGCGCACCAGCAGCGAACCGACGAGGAAGAACCAGGGATAGGCGATCGAAAACGGACGGCCGGGACAGGGTACGCGGACCCACCGGAGGGCCGGATGACGTGGGAGGCGGCAGGAGCGCGAGACGACGGTGACCTTGTGACCACTCGCGAGAAGCCCCTGGATCAGCTCTGTCAATTGACGCTCCATCCCGCCGATCGGGCCGACGTCGATGGCGACGATCGTCACCTCGAGGTCGGTGACCTCCCCGACGGACCGTTCGGATCCGTCAGGCTCGATCATCGGCAAGCTCGGTCAACGTCTCGGTGAGGGTGTCTGCCATCTTCTGGGCCGTGAACCGTTCGTGGTAGCGGCGCAAGCCCTCGCGGGCGATGCGTTCCCGGAACTCGGGATCCTGGATCAGCGGCTCGACGGCGCTCGCCAGCGCACTCGGCTCAGCGCTGCTCGCGAGCACCCCGGAGACACCGTGCTCGACGATGTCCAGCGGCCCGCCTCGACCGACCGCCACCACCGGAACGCCGGCCGACATCGCTTCGATCAGAACGATCCCGAACGGCTCCGGGTCCGAGGCATTCACCGACACGTCCATCAACTCGGTGAAGGGTGCAGCGTCGGGTACCTGACCGGTCATCGTCACGAACTCGCTTAAGCCGAGCGTGGAGACGAGTCGCTCGAGCGAGGCCGCGTACTCCGGGGAGAGCTCGTAGGCGTCGCCGCCCACCACGAGCCCGTGGACGTCGTGTCCACGCTCCCGCAGCTCGGCAATCGCCGCGAGGAACAGGTGCTGTCCCTTCCACGGCTGCAGCCGGCCGACGATCCCCAGGACCGGGCGCCCCGGCGGTATCGCGAACTCCCGTCGCAGGCCGGCGCGCGTCTCCTCGTCCTGGCTTCGCGCCTGCTCGATCCCGGGATTGACGACAAACGTCCGACGGCGTGGCCGCATCCGCATCTGCGCGGCACGTGCCGCGCTCGAATAGCAGCCGATCGCGCGCGCCGGCAACAGGGTCGCGAGTCGATCCAGCCAATGGCCGTCCGGGATACCTTGCTGCCACCATACGACCCGTCGAGCAACACGGCCTAACGTCGTGGCGCTCGCACCCGTAGAGCTGCGTCTTCGCGCTCCAGTTGACCACCAGGTCGGGATCACGCAGGCGCAGCGTGGCGGCAAGCCTTCGGACGGCCCTCAGCGTCGCCCCGGGTTGCCGCAGCCGCCCTGCTTCGATGACCTCGGTAGGGACCCCAAGCCCCGCGACCTCGCGCTCGAACGGGCCTGCCTGCAGGAATACCACCATAGGCTCGATCCGGCTTCGATCGAAGTGTCTGAGCGCGGTCCATAGCATCGTCTCGGCGCCGCCCAAACGCTCGCCCCAGGGAACGACTGATGACGACCCGCAGAGCTATGAGCGAACCGGGAGCGCCGCGAGCATTCTCCGGGCCGTGACCGGCCAGTCAAAGCAGCGCTCGTAGAGTTGACGACCTGCACGACCGACCGCGGAGCGCTCCTCGGGCGCCTCGGCCAAGCGGTTGACGGCATCGGCGAACAGGTCCGGTCGGTCAACCGGAACGAGCTTCAAGGCTGAGTCCGACTCCCGCAGGATCTTGTCCGTCAGGGGACCGAGCGTGCCCACTACCGGGACTCCGTGCTGCAGGGCCGCCATCAGCGTTCCGCGCCGCGTCGAGACCCCGTCGATAACTGGCGCAGCGAAGATATCGGCCGCCGCCAGCTTCTCGGCCAGGGCTTTGGCCTCCAGAAACCCGGGTGAGAACGATTGAATCGAGCCATCGAGACCGGGGATCGGTGGAGCGTCGGCGCCGAGCGTGAGAAGCACGAGTCTACGTCCGCTTCGTGCCACCGCGTTGGCGGCGCTCGCGACATGACCGGGCAGCCACGAATTGTGGTTGCGACCGAAGGCGGCGAGGACGAGATCGTCCTCCGCGATGCCCATCCGCATCCGCTCCTCGGCGCCGGCACCTCTGCGGTCGGGCAGGTTCGAGCCAACGGGCAGATGGTGAACTGGACGCTCCGGTCGCCGGGCACGGAGCTGGTGGGCCCACGGTTCGATCGACGAGAAGATGACGTCCGCGCTCAATCGCAGCGCCTCGAGCTGCGCCCGTTGCCAGAGCCCCATCAGGGTCCAGCGCCAGGAGTTCATCGGCACATAGGGCTCGTGTATCACCAAGGCTATGGTCGGCCGAGAGCTGCGCAGTCGCAGTCGCAAGAAGCGGGTGGGGAGCCATGGAGCGAAGCCCCACCGGGCGTAGCAGAACGGGCTGTACTGGAGCACGACTGCTGAGCGGGTCGGCGGGTCACCCAGATCCGCGAGCATGCTGTCGCGGGATCCAGCTGTGAGGGATCCTTGGCATTTCCTTGCCACCCGTGATTTCAGCTCCACATGTAGCCCGCTGGTCCGCGAGAGCTCGGCGACCAACCTGGCGCCGTGATCGCGGATCCCGTCCGCCATCCGCCCGCGATCGTTGTACAGGACGACCAGCCGCTCGAGCTCGGCGGGCGTCACGGCCGGAGCCGGGTCTTGACGTCGGCGAGCAGTCGGTGCGGAAATCCGGGCAGCTCGTCGAGCTCATCGACCGAGCTGAAGCCTCCGTGCTCTGCCCGGTAGCGAAGCACGCGCCTCGTCTGGGTCATCGTCAATCCCAGATCGCGAAGCTGCTCGGGCGTCGCCGTCGTGAGGCTCAAGCGCCGATCGTCCGCCTCGGCCTCGTGATCCGGGCTCTCTCGCCGCCGGCCGAGAGCGCGAACATCCAACCTCAGTTGTGTCAGTCGTCGCTGGGCCGCACGAACGGCCACATTCGACCGGTCGACCGGATACGCCGGATGGCCGGCCACAGCCGGCGCGTCGGGGCGCGACCGCCTGTCGCCCAGCCAGTACGCCAGCACTCCGGCGGCCAGCCAGAAGTAGGGAGAGCTCGGCGTCGTGGCCGAGCTGACGCCGACCACCCAGGTGGCAAAAAACGCGAACAGCGGAGCGGCGACAGCAGTCAGCAACAAACGGAGCTCAGGGTCGGCGAGTCGGCGGACCCGACGAACTGTGAGCGCGAACAGCTTCACATTGAAGGCGAGCAGCACGAGCAGTCCCGGCACCCCGAGCTCGATCAGCAGGTAGGTGGGCTCGCTCTCGGCGTTGAGTCGCTGTTGATTGTTCGCTCCTCCGCCAAAGCTCGCGGCGGGCCCCTTCGAGCCGATCCCGGCGCCGAGCGGAAAGTCGACGACGTACTCGGGAATCCGGGCCAGCGTGTCGCGACGGTAGTCATACGAGGTCGCAACAGCCTCTCCCGGGCTACTGATGCTCGAGTACCGGTCGAAGGCGCCGCTCTCCGAATCGGAGGTCAGCACAGACACCGTGCCGTAGGCAATGACCGCGGTGAGGCCGACCGCAACGAGGGCCCTGATCGCGGTACGGGACGTGACCGTGAGAGCGGCGAAGGCAAAGGCGGCAATGATCGCGCCGATCACGGCTACCCGTGCCTGCGAGGTGACGATCGCGAGTATCAGACCGACCGACAGAAGGGCCGTCGCCACCCGCACTCCCGGTCGTCGAGGGGCAGCGAGCAGCGCGAGGGCTGCGGGCACCGCGATCAGTCCCACGATCCCGCCGAAGCCCTGGTCGGCGCCGAGCGCGAACGGTCGCGTACGCGCCGTGCCCTCCTCGTCAACGAAGGCACGTCCGGATACGTCCCCTTCGCCGGAGATCTTCTGCTCGTAGCCTGGTCCCCAATCGGCGAGCTCGTCCGGCGTCAGGTTGAACTGCACCAGCCCGACTGCACCGTTGACCGCCGCGACGAGCAACAACAGCAGCAGGAAGCCTCGCAACCTTTGCTTGCTTCGCATCGCCACGTAGCCGAGGAAGAAGAGCGGCACCCACTCGACGTGGGGACGCACAGAGGCCAGCGAGTGGAGCAGCGTGCCGTTGGCGGGGTTCAGCACCTGCACCGCGACGACCGCAACCCAAGCGATGACCCAGCCCGTCAGTGGCGGAGGGTCGAGACGCTCGCGGCGCACTGCCGCACGAGCCAATGCGCCGGCGGCGATCGAGTAGAGGAGGACGTCACGGGCGATCGTGGCGTCGGAGGAGCCCGTCTTCAGCTTCAGGAACCCGTCCGCCAGCCCGATGTACAGCATCAGCACAGCTAGGGATAGTTCGTACCGTCCTGTCGTCAGCATCCAGATGGACACTGCGAGGACGCTCCCCACCATCACGACCAGGAGAGGGGTGCCCGACGGAACCTGAACCGTGATCAGCAGGCCGACCGCCATCAGGACGCCGGCGGTTGCGAGCGCCGGCGGCCAACCGCCTAAGCCGGGCCGAGGCAAGCGTTGGGCTGCGGCGGTCACATCGCCGCCCGAGCGTTGAGCGGGGACCGTCCTGGGCGGTCAGCTACGGCCGTAGCTATAGCCGTACCCATACGCCCGATTGCGGTGCTGTCGCGCTGGGATCCCATTCGCCACCACTCCGAGCAGATTGACATCGGGCAGGCGTTTCAACTCCGCCATCAGACGATCCGCCGAATCGCGCGTGCTCGTTCCGAGGCGGGCGACGAGGATGACCCCGTCGGCCTCGGAGAGGAGCGGCAGCGCGTCGCCGACCGCGAGCACCGGCGGGGAGTCCACGATCACGGCATCGAACCGCAGCGCGGCGGAGGTCAACGTGTCACGCATCTTGCCGGTCGCCAGGGCCGCGCCGGGATTCGCGGGCTGCGGTCCGCTGGTCACCAGCGAGAGCGCACCGGGGCGAGCCGGCTTGGGGTCAGCCTCGGGCGACGCGCCCGCGGGTACCGGCACAGCTTCGTCATGGTGCCCATTCGTCGCATGGACCGGCACGTCCTGAAGCGCGTGTCGCAGGTCACTCGACCCGGAGAGAACATTGGCGAGCCCAGGGCCGTCATCGGTTGCGAGCAGACCTGCCAGGCTCGGCTTGCGAAAGTCGGCGTCCACGACCGCGACGCGCTTGCCGGCCTCACGGTAGGCGAGTGCAAGATTGCGCGCCACGATCGACTTTCCCTCGCCCGGCGCGGCACTGGCCACGACGATCGTCCGCAGCTCACGAGCACGCGAGAACATCTCCAGGTTCGTCTGCAGACGGCGGAATGGCTCCCGGAAGGGCTCGGCGATCAACGCCTCGTCGTCGATCACGGGCGCCGGCGTTCGAACCGTCGGGAGCTCGGTGAGCACGGGGAGGCCGTAGATCTTCTCCACATCCTCGACGCGACGGATCCGCCGGTCGAACCGGTCGAGCGCGAGGGCGGCGCCGACCCCGAGCACGAGACTCACGACAAACGCGAAGATCGCGTTTCTGCCCGGGTTCGGCTCGGTCGGTGAGCTCGGGGGGACCGCCGGCTCGATCTGCCTGATCCCAGATCCACCGGCGCCGGCCGGAAGCGACCGGATCAGGCGCAGTTGCTGGATCTGGGCGTCGAGGGAGGCTCGTTGCGGCTCCGAGGCCGGCCCGCTCCCCAAGCGTGACAGCTCCCCCTCGGCGGCGGTGAGCGCCTTGTCCGCTTCCTTGTCGACCTGGTCGGCTCGGAGTTTGATGAATCCGGTGGCGAAACCGTTCGCGAGCGCGGCGGCCTTCTGAGGTGAGCTCGCGGCGCCGGTAACCAGAATGAAGTCCGAGTCGCCCTGTGTGACAGCCGAGACGCCGCCGAGCAGTGCGCGGGGATCGCCCTTGTACCCGATCTGCTTCGCGGCTTCCCTGGCCACCGCGCTGGTCTGCAGGAGCACAGTGAGATTGTCGATCGTCGCCTGGTCCTGCGGTCCGTTGCCGCCGAAGAGAACCTGATCGAGCGTGGATGGCGCAACGTAGAGCTTGGTCGACGCTTGGTAGACCTCGGGCTGGCGTTCGTAATACCAGTACGTGCCGCCGGTCACCACAGCGACGATCGCGACGATCAACCACAGGCGGGACCACAGCGGGCGCACGTAATCGTGCAGGTCCACGCGCTCTGCGGGTGCTTCGCCGTCCACGGCCCATTCAACGGCGCAGAGGGCACTCGACTTTCATCGGCACGCTCGAGCGGCGACCACGAGGCTGACCGAAGTCAGCCCAGGCGCGGTCGAATCAAGTCAAGCCGGGAACCAAACGGGCGGACCTCAGTGCGATTCCTTGCGGCGCACGGTCAGGGGCAGGCTGGAAGATCCGGACTGGCCGAGGCGTTGTCGAGGCGGATCCGCGACTCGCCCGGCACCGGCGGCGGGGCGGGAGGTCCCCGGTACGAGCGGGCGGCAGGCGGGCGCGAGACCAAATCCCATGTGCGGTATCTGCGGATCTACGGAGGACCCCGATCGTCTCGCGGTAGAAGCGATGAGCGAGGCCCTTCGCCATCGAGGTCCTGACGAGGAGGGCGTTCACGTCGATACAGCGACGGGCGTCGCGATCGCCGCCCGGCGCCTGAGCATCATCGACGTTGCGGGCGGACAACAGCCTCGGGCAAACGAGGACGGAAGCGTCTGGGCCGTGCTCAACGGCGAGATCTACAACTACCAGGCGCTTCGGGAGCACCTCGCCTCGCAAGGGACATCGGCTCCAGACGGAGTCGGACACCGAGGTTCTTCCCCACCTGTACGAGGAATACGGCGACGAGCTCGTCAATGCGCTCGAGGGCATGTTCGCGTTCGCGATCTGGGACGAGCGCCGCGGGCGCCTGCTCCTGGCGCGCGATCGCTTCGGAGAGAAGCCGCTGTTCTACGCGCGCGATCATCACCGGCTGGTCTTCGCCTCGGAGGTCACGGCGCTCACCAAGGGGCTGCGGTCCCGGCCGGATGTCGCTCCTGCCGCTCTCGACGCCTTCTTCGTGTTCGGGTACGTGCCCGGGCCGGGCTCGATCCTCGACGGGATCCGCCAGCTGGAACCCGGGCACCTGTTGACCTGGGAGCACTCGACTCGCCGGCTCGATGCACGGCCCTACTGGAGACCGCCGGTACGCGAGATCGCCACCCGGGAGCCGGTGGACGAGCTCGCCGCCGAGGCGGGCCGGTTGCTCGAGCGCTCGATTCGCGGACGCCTGCTGGCCGACGTGCCGCTTGGCGTCTTTCTGAGCGGCGGCGTTGACTCGACGCTCATCGCGGCGCTGGCAGCAAGGCAATCCAGCAAAGCGGTGAAGACGTTCACGGTCGGGTATGACACGGGGGCCGAGGACGAGCGAGCGGAGGCCCGCAGGATCGCGGCGCTGATCGGCACGGATCATCGCGACCTGGTCCTGACCGGCGCCGATGCCGCGGATCGCGTTCCGCGTCTTCTCGCCGGACTCGATCAGCCGCTCGCCGATCAGGCGATCGTTCCGCTGCACGCCGTGGCCGAGTTCGCCAAGCGCGAGGTGACGGTGGCGATCGGCGGGGAGGGAGCCGACGAGCTCTTCGGCGGCTACCCGAGATACGGCTGGCTTCAGCGTGCGCCGTCGTGGCCCGGGTGGATCCAGGGGAGCCTGCCTCGGACGCCGCAGCCGACGGCTGACGCCCGTCTCAGCGGGCGCTTTCGTCGAGCGCTCGCCCTCGCGGTGCCGCGACCGCTTCTCGAACGCCACGTCGACTGGGTGACGGCGGGGCGGCGCGGGCTGCGTGCCCCACTGTACGGGCCGCGGCTGCTCGAGCGACTCGACTCGAACCGGGTCCTGGCGGATCTCGCCACGCTGTACGAAGGTGGTACGGCCGCCTCGGTCGCGAAAACGCTGATGCGGCTGGATCAGCTCCATTGGCTGCCCGATGACGTGCTGACGAAGGCCGATCGCGCGGGAATGCTCGTCTCATTGGAGATTCGCACCCCCTATCTGCACCGCGAGCTCGCCGAGTTCGCCTCGACCCTGCCGGCCCAGATGCAGATCGCCCATGGCGGCAAGCGACTCTTGCGCAGGCTGCTCAAGGGCCTGGTGCCAAGTGCGCCGCAGCGGCGCAAGGTGCCGTTTCTTCCGCCCGCCGCCGAGTGGCTGAGAGGGCCGATGCGACCGCTGCTGCGCGCCCAATTGGATCGGGGTGCGCTGTACGAGGAGGGCTGGTTCGAGCGCGATCAGGCGCGCCACCTCAGTCGCGAGCACGCGGAGGGGCGCGGCGACTGGAGCCACGTGCTCTGGCCGCTGCTGGCCGCGGGACTGTGGCTCGATCGCTACCGGGGGCTCGAAGGCTGATGCGAACGCTCGTCCTCACACCGGACTTCCCGCCGATGCTCGGCGGGATTCAGCTGCTGGTGCACCGCGTCACGAGGTACTTCACCGGGCTCGAGCCGCTCGTGGTCGCCTCGCGGAGCCCAGGGTCCGACGCCTACGATCGAGCGAGCGAGCTCGAGATTCGCCGCGCGATGACGCTCCCCGGCCCCCGGCCGCTCTCGACGTCGCTCCTGAACGCGAAGGCGCTCCAGGAGGGCCTTCGCTTCCGACCCGAGGCGATCCTGAGCGCGCACATCGTCACCAGCCCGGCCGCGGCCCTGCTTCGCAAGGCCCTCGGCGTCCCGGTGGTCCAGCTCTTCCATGCCAAGGAGATCGGAGCGCGGTCGTCGTTGGCGGGCTTTGCCGCGAGGAACGCCGACGCAAGCGTCACGGTCAGCCGGTACACGCGGGACCTGGTTCTCGCGGCGGGCGGGCCGCCGGACCGCATTCACTGCATCAGTCCCGGTGTCGACATTCCGGACCATCCGTCCGAGGCACGCGCCGAACGGCCCACCGTACTCACGATCGCCAGGCTGGAGGATCGCTACAAGGGCCACGACGTGCTGGTCCGCGCGATGGCCCTCGTCAGAGCGCGAGTGCCACACGCCCGGTGGGTGGTGCTGGGCGACGGCCCCCTGCGACCGGCACTCGAGGAGCTCGCGACGGCCCATGGGCTGGACGCCGAGACGGTCCGGTTCCTCGGCCCGGTCTCCGACGAAGCGCGAGACGCGTGGCTGGATCGCGCGCACGTATTCGCCATGCCGAGTCGCCTTCCCGCCGGCGGATACGCGGGCGAGGGGTTCGGGATCGTCTACCTCGAGGCGGGAGCGCACGGGCTCCCCGTGGTCGCAGGTGACGTCGGCGGTGCGCTCGATGCGGTGGTCGATGGCGAGACCGGGCTGCTGGTGGACCCCACGGATCACGTGGCGGTCGCCGACGGGCTGTCCCGCCTGCTCGAGGAGCCGTCGTTCGCCGCGGAGCTGGGCGTCGCCGGCGCGGCGCGGGCGGCGCGGTTCGCATGGCCGGAGGTGGCGGGGCGGATCGAGCGGCTCACGGTCAGCCTCGTTCGAAACGGCCGCGAGTCGATCAGCGACACGGCGGACGCAGCACGATGAGGGTGCTCTACGTCAACCACACCGGCCGGGTCAGCGGCGGTGAGCGCTCGCTGATCACGCTGCTGCGCGCCCTGCCTGATGATGTCGACGCAACCGTCGCGTGCCCCCCGGGTGAGCTCGCGACTCAGCTTGCCGCCATGGACGTCACCGTCGCAACGATCCCCGGGACCGACGGCAGCCTGCGAGTCCACCCACTCCGAACTCCTCGGGCGCTGGCCGAGATCGGCAGAGCGGGCGTCCGCGTCGCCCGGCTCGCGCGGTCTCTCGACGTGGACCTGGTCCATGCCAACTCGATCCGCGCCGGGCTCGTGACCTCGGTGGCTTCGAGGATCACACCTCGACCGACCGTCGTCCACGTCCGCGATTGCCTTCCCGACGGCGTCGTATCGAGGGCGACCTTCGGCGTGATCGGTCGTTGCTCGGACGCTGTGATCGCCAACTCGCAACACACTCGCGCCCGCCTCCCCCGGTCCGCCGCCCGCACACGCGTCCTCCACAACGCCGTCGAGGTCGACAGGTTCGTCCCGACACTGGGCAGGTCAGCCGCTCGCGATCGCCTGGGCCTGGACCGAGATGCCACGGCGCTGGCGATCGTCGCCCAGATCACCCCTTGGAAGGCGCAGGACGATGCGATCCGGATCGCGGCGCTGCTGCGACAGGACTACCCGGAGATTCGGCTACTGGTCGTCGGCTCCCCGCAGTTCACGAGCCGCGCGACCCGCTATGACAATCAGGCGTTCATGCGCCGGCTCCGCGAGCTCACGATCGAGCTCGAGATCGAACCGTCGGTCAGTTTCCTCGGCCACCGCGAGGACGTGCCCGCTCTGCTCGAGGCAACGGACGTCGTCCTCGCACCATCCTGGGAGGAGCCCTTCGGGCGGGCGATCATCGAGGCGATGGCCGCCGGCGTTCCGGTCGCGGCGACCCGGGTCGGTGGTCCCGCGGAGATCATCGACCATGGGCGCGACGGTCTGCTCCTCGAGCCTCGCAGCCCGGAGCTATGGGCCCAGGCGTTGCGCGAGCCTGCTCGCCGACGCGACCGAGCTGCGCGCCATGGGGCGCAGGGCAAGGACGACGGCAGAGACAGGGTTCGGGGTGAAGCGCCACGTAGACGCCACCATGGAGGTCTACGCGGCTGTGACCGCCTCGGCCGGCGGGTAGGCGACCCCGCGGGCCCTTTCCACCGCGGCTTGCACTTCCTCGACGAGCCGCCGCTGGAAGTGCCGCGTGGAGAAGTGCGCGGCATGCTCCGCAACGCGGCGCGGCGCGAACGCCTCGAAGTCCGTACCGGCGAGCGCGCGGGCGAATCCGTCGACGTCGTCGGTGGCGACCAGCACTCCGGTCTCGCCGTCGATCACCGTCTCGAGCGCGCCTCCGTCGGCCGCGGCGACCACGGGCCTGCCCGCCGCCTGGGACTCGACAGCCGCGATTCCGAACTCCTCGACGGCCGGCATGAGCAACGCTCGTGCGCGACCGTAGAGCGCCGAAAGCTCCTCGTCGCTGATCCGCCCGAGGAACCGTGCGGTGCCGTGCGGCTCTCCGAAAGCCTCCTCCAATCGCGCCCGCTCGGGCCCTTCCCCGACGACCGCGACCGGCACCCGAGCCTTGAGCGCGGCCTCGAGGGCGACGTCGACGCGCTTGTGGCGGACCAACTCGGTGACGATCAGGAAGAAGTCTTCGACCGGTCGAGGGGTGAACCGCTCCACCTCGACCGGCGGGTGGACGACGGTCGAGTCGCGGTCCCAGTAGCGGGCAATCCGAGCCCGGGTGATCTCGGAGTTGGCGATGTAATGACCGACTCGTCTGGCCGCGCTGAGGTCGGCTCGTCGGACCTGCTTCAGCGCGAGGTCGACGATCGGTCGCAGGGGGACTGGTGCCTCGCTGCGTGCTCGGTCGCGCTCGAACCAGGCGTAGCGCATCGGGCTGTGACAGTAGGAAACGTGAACCGCCGATGCACCGGGTGTCACAGTGTGTGCGAATGCGCTGCTGCTCGACACGATCAGGTCGTGGCCTTGCAAGCGAAGGCGCTTGATCGCGTCCGGAAACAGCGGCAGCAGCTTGCGGAACCCGGCTTGCCGGACACCCGTGTGCTGGAGGTAGGAGGTGTGCACCTCGCGGTGGTCGAAGCGATGCTCGGTGCCCTCCCGGTCGTAGAGGAGCGTGTAGATCGGAGCATCGGGAAAGCACTCCGCAAGCGCCGCGAAGGTGCGCTCGGCGCCGCGCATGACGAGTAGGTAATCGTGCACGAGAGCTACGGAACCAACCGCGTCGAGCGACGGCGTCGCTTCGAAGCGATACCTGTCGAAGCGCCTGCCGTTGCGTTCCCGGCCGCGCTCCGGCCGGTCCAGTGCCCTGGGCCGATCGGTACCGGGGTACGAGTTCGCACTCGCCACGGTTCCCGCTCGAGCCTGAGATCGGTGCCCATCCATGGTCGTTCACAGGAGGAACGCGAGTGACGGTCACGCTTTCGTGCGCCGGAGGAGCAGTTCCGACGGAATTGGAACCCTCAGCGGTAGCTCAGGTATCCATGCGTTCTCTGAGGCGCCGCAGTCCTCGGTAGATCCTGCCCTCGACCCGCGACAGGGGCTCATCCACTACCCGGGCTACTTCGGGCACAGTGAGGTCACCCCCGAACCGCAGGGCAATCGCCTCCCGCTCGTTGGCCGGCAGCGACTGCATCGCGCTTCGGAGCTCCGCTCCGTTGAGCACTTGATCCTCGAATCCTGGTTCCGCGTGGGATCCGTTGACCTCCAGCTCGCCGATCGCCCGCGACTCCACCGCCGCCCGTCGTTGGAGGTCGCGCAGCCGATTCAGGGCGATCGCATAGAGCCACGTCTTTCCATCCCCCCGGCCCGGGTCGAACTTGCTGCGCGAGCGCAGAGCGCGCTCGAATGCATCGCCGAGGACATCCTCCGCGAGCGTCCTGTCACCCCCGTGGTAGACCAGAAAGCCGAACAACGATTGGGCGTGGGCCTCGAAGAAGATCTCGAAATCGTCGGTCTGCATGCGGTTGTCTGATCAGGAATCCAGTGGTCCGTTCGTATAGGCAACGCATGACCGACCCCAACTCATCCGACCTGTCGCCGGCAGATCAGGACCTCTCCACCCTCGGCGAGCGGCTGCGGACGGAGCGCGCCACGCTCTCGCCGCTGGAGCTCGACGGGATCAAGGTCGCGATCCTCGGCCGCACGGGTCGCCGTCCGAGCCGGCGGCGAGTGGCCGCGAGGCTGGCCGGCCTCGGTGCCCTCGCCTGCGGTGTCCTGCTGACGGGCGCCGGAGTCACCCTGGGCGTCGTGGCGGTCGGCGACACAGGTAACGCTGCGTTGCTCGCCGAGCAAGGCAGCATCGAAGTCCCGAACGTGAACGCATCCGACGTCAAGGGCGAGACCGGCGGGGGTGGCGGTGGCACCCAACCCGGCGGTGGCCATGAGGTTCACGGCGAGGCGGGCGGCGGCACTCCGACCCCGACCGGCGAGGATCTCCGCCCCCCTAAAATCCGCCCGACGGCCCAGGTGGCAGCCGCCGGGACCCGGTCGCTCCCGTTCACGGGCTACCTCGCCGCTCCATTGCTGGGGATCGGGCTCCTGCTGGGAAGCGCGGGGGTGCTCCTGCGCCGTCGCCAGCGCCCGATCGCCCGCTAGCCGAGCGGGCGGCCCCAGACCATCGGCCGCGGCAGCCGGTCCGCGTTCCGGCGCCAAGTGGCCGGATCGTCGCCCGCGAATGCCGCGACCGCAGCCTCCGTCGCCGGCTCGAGCGGGTTCAGCTCCCGCGTGCGGCGGGCCTGCGAGCGTGGGTCGACACCGGCCGCAGCCAGCGCCAGGGAATAGCCGTAGTGGTATTCCCAATTCTCGCGGTCCAACGAGACCGCGCGGCGCATCATCGTCACGCCGAGATGGGGCGCTCCCGAGCTAACGTCGCAGTAGCCGAGCAGTACGTAGGGCTCCGGCCGGTCGCCAAACGCCGAGAGCGAGGAGAGCGACGCGTCGACCGCGGCGGGGCAGTCGTCGCGCTCGAATGCGGCCAGGCCCTGGTTGAGGCGAAGCTGCGAGATGGTCAGTCGCGCCGGAAGCAGGCAGAGAGCGAGCAGGCCGGCGACGGCGACCACGCGCGGGATCACGCGCCATCGGCCCGCGGCGCGCGCGGGCGCGGTCCCGGCGAGGGCGGCCCCGCCGGCAAAGAAGAGCCAGGCCGTCAGGGCGGGCATCTCCCAGAGCCAGTCGAGACCGGCCTCGAGTAGCCAGGCGACGTAGGCGGCGAGGAACCCGGCGAAAAGCGCGCGCTCCGAGCCGCGCGCGCGGCGCGCGAAGCCGAAGCCGATCGTCCCCAACACAACGAGCAAAAGGACGACACCGACGATCCCGAGCTCGGCCAGGTTCTCGAGGTAGAGGGAGTGTGCGTCGCGGACGTCCGTCTTGACCGGCCTGTGCTCGTTCCAGGCGGTCTGGAAGGTGGCGGCTCCCGACCCGGCGAGCGGGTGGCGCTCGAACTCCGCCAGGGCGACGTCCCAGTGGTCGATCCGCACCTGGCTGCTGAAGTGCGTGAGGCGGTCACGCGGAAGCTCGCTGCGATCTCTCCCCGGCGGTGCCGAGAGTTCGTCGACGGCCTGATCGAGCTTTGCCGGGACTCCGCCGACGAGGGCCGCGACGACGATCGCGAAAACCGCCACCGTGGCCCCGCCCCACGCCACGGCCGGATTCAGCCGCGACGGCAACCTTCGGTCGACCGGCCGCAGGAGGACCATCAATGCCGCGGCGCCGGCGCCGGCAAGAGCTACGACCAGGGCCAGGTGATGCCCCTGGGCGATCGCCGCCTGCGTTCGCGACTCGGCCGTCACGAGCAGGTCGGCATCCAGGGCCGCGACGACCGCCACGCCGCAGGCGGGGCCGATGGCCACGATCGCGCTAAGGATCCCCGGCCCGAATCCGACGACGACCAACACGGCGAGCCCTGCGACCGTTGCAAGCACCGGCCCCCGGCCAAGAGTGAGCACGAGCGTAGCCGCGAGGATCGGAGTCGCGGCGGCCGCGAGCGCACGTCCGGCGAGCGCTCCCCGGCGGTCCGCCGCGATCGAGGCACAGAGGATGAGCGTGAGCCCGGCGAGGAAGCCGAGGGCGTTCCAGTAGGTGAGCGGGAAGCTGAGCCGCGTGTCGTCCATGCCCGGCGTAGTCGAGAACAGATCGGGCAGCGTGCGGGACGCCAGTCCCGCGACGCACACCGCGAACCCCCCGAGGGCGACAGCGCGCATTACCCACCGCATGCGGTCGGCACTCGGGGCCAAGATCGCGCCGAGCAGGAGCGCGAACAGATAGAGCAGATCGCGATCGAAGTCGACAACCCCCCGGACCGGCGAGTCGGACCACAGGGTCGACGCAAGCACCCATCCGCAGTAGAGGGCCATGGCCACGGCGGCCACGGCGAAGCGGCGGGAGTAATGGGCGGCCGGCCGGCGGGCGAAGGCGAACCAACACACGAGACAGCCGGCGAGGAGCAAGGCGACGATGCCGGCGGTCGCGGGAAAGTAGCCGCCCGTCGCGAATCCGGCAGCCGCGACCAGCAGCGCGGCCGGCAGCGCGGCGATGACGAGCGTCGACGTCGCGCGGGTACTCAACGCCTTTCGCTGATCGGCCACCCGGCTTCGCACCTCATGCGTGTGGAACGGCTGACCGCGAGGGCGAATTTCCATGCCCCGGGTGCGACCGGCGCAAACCCTGACGACTGGACCAATGTACGAATCTCAGACCATCCGCAAGGTTCTGGGCGCAAGTCAACCGCCGCGGCGGCGTTGGTGCAGCAGATGGTCACCAAGGGCATGCTCTTTGCGCGCGGAGGAGCTGGGCCCGTTCGGCGAATGCGGACTCCCCGAACGGCGATCGGTCGTTGCACTCCGAGTGTCCGCTCGCGACCCTGCCGCTCGCCAACCGGCCGCTGCTCGACCACGCGCTCGACACGCTCCTCGATGCGGGCGTGGTCGAGGTCGCCTTGATCGTCGACCGTGAGATCGCGACCGAAGTCCGCCAAATCGTCGACAGCCGCGATGCCGGCCCGGAGCTCACCTGGATAGAGCGCCAGTCCGACCAGGGGTTCGCCGCAGCCGTCGACCTCGCCGGCGACTTCCTGGCCGGGGAGGGCTGTGTCGTCCACCTCGGTGACAGCCTTACTCGCACCCCCCTGAGCGGTGTGCTCGGGAGCGCGCTGGCCGGCCCGAACGACAGCGTTCAACTGCTGCGGTCCGACGCCCCGGACCTGGGCGGCGTGCGACCCCTGTTCTCGGCCGAGCACACAGAGCGCGGCTCGATGCCACGCGAGGAGCACGTCGGCATCTACTTCCTGGGCTCTGGACTCGAGGCAGCCGCGGCGGCCTCGTCATCCAACGCGCGACTCGATCACGAGGTCCTGGACGTGATCTGCAAACTGACGGAGCGGGGTGGGCGACGCGGCGTCGTCGAGCTCGAGGACTCGTGGCGTTATCAACCCCGCTCCAGGAACCTGCTCCAGGGAAATCGGTTCGCCCTCGAGTCCCTGAAGCCCGCCGTGCTTCGAGGAGAGCTTGGTGGACAGTGACATCCAGGGGCCCGTGGATATCCACCCCGACGCCAGGGTGAAGTCGAGCGTCGTCCGCGGGCCCGTCGTGATCGGCGCGGGCGCTCAGATCACAGACGCCTACATCGGCCCCTACACATCCATTGCGGAGCGGGTCGAGGTCGCCGGCGCCGAGGTCGAGCACTCGATGATTCTCGCGGGGGCGCGAATCCAGCACCTCCGCGATCGGCTCGAGGCCAGCATCGTCGGGCCGAACGCGCGTGTCTATCGCGAATTCCGGCTCCCCCGCGGGCTGCGGCTGGAGGTCGGCCGGAGCGCAGAAGTCTCGCTCAACTAGGCCGATTTGAGCCCGGTGGGCGACCACCGAGCCTGGGTCAACTCCAGGTCATACAAAACTACGTAAACCTCTTCCGTACAAACTACGTAACGTACAAATTACTGCGGATCGGGGATTACCATGGGCCCAGCGGCTGGGGTAAGTTCGGTGCATCCTGGGTCGAGAAGGACGGTCCGGGGGCGGTGGGGGGCGACCTGAGAGAGAACGGTCAGTCTCGACCTACCCCTGGGTTCTCCCTACTGACACATTTGGGCCGACTAACTGGGATGCTGAACACAAGATGAGCGAACACCACCAATGGACAGGACTAGGACCGATCACCTCTCGCTCATTGGAGAGAAGGGCGATCGCACGTGCCAAGGAGGGCGATTGGGACGCGATCCACTTCCTCTACATTCGCTACTTCCCGGACGTGCTCGCCTACGTGCGCAGCGTGGTTCGTGATCATCACGCGGCCGAGGACATCACCCAGAACGTCTTCGCCAAGCTGATCACCGCTATCCGCAAGTACGAGGAACGCGATGTGGCGTTCGCCGCCTGGATCTTCCGCGTCGCCCGCAACGCGAGTCTCGACTACCTGCGAGCGCAGCGACAGATCCCGGTCGAGGACGTCCGGATCACCGACGATGCCGATCACGAGCTCGACCGCGACCGGCGCCAGGCTGTCGTCGATGCCCTCTCCGAACTGCCCTCGGCGCAGCAGGAGGTGCTGGTGCTCCGGCACATCGCCGGATACTCACCGACCGAGATCGCCGATCGGCTGGGCAAGACGGAGGGCTCGATCCACGGCCTTCACCACCGCGGCCGTGCCGCGCTCAAGCGCGCGCTCCGCGCGACCGGCAGCGAGCCGGCAACGTTCTCCTCCTAGAGCGCGCTCGGTCCGGCCGTGCGGCGCGTCTCGGGCGGCGGCGTCCGGCCGAGATATGCGAACACGGCGTGCTCGATGAGCCGTTCGAGCGGGACCCCCGCGCGCTCCGCTTCGCTCTCGAGGGTGGCCCAGGTCTCAGCCGGCAGGGCGAGGGACGTCTCTTGCGCGGTCCCGCCGGAGGGCTTGAAGCGCGGCACGGGCGGCGGCGGCTCGTCGGACGCGGACGCCTCGACGTAGTAGCTGCACGCATCCGCGATCACATCCTCGACCAGGCCCGAGGTCTCACGTGCGCGGTCGCCGAGGATGCGCCAGCCAAAGACCTCAAATTGCAGGTTCACGGTTCGCCTCTCCGGCTCCCGTTTGTTCGCCATGTCCCCTTTTCCCGACCGAGCATGTGTCGCGCGGATGACCAATGTTGCAGCTTTGGCAGTCGTTCAGCAGCTAAATGGGTCGCAAACCATACCTTCTGAGCTAGACGGGTTTTCGGGGCGCCGGACGCATGGTCGAGGCGCCGAGGGCGGGCGCGCGCTCTTACGCAAGAATCATGCGCATGGACGCCACGGATCGCAGGATTCTTTCGCTGTTGATGGACGACGGGCGGCGCACGTACGACGACATCGCCGGCCACGTGAACCTCACGGCCCCGTCGGTGAAGCGCCGCGTCGACCGGCTGCGCGCGTCGGGGGCGCTGCGCGGCTACACGGCGGTGGTCGACCACTCGGCGCTCGGCTGGAACACGGAGGCGCTGGTCGAGCTCTTCTGCCGAGCGGGGACGACGTTGCGCGAGGTGGCGGCGATGCTTCGCGACCACCCCGAGGTCGTCGACGCGTGGAGCGTCACCGGCGAGGCCGACGCGATCGCGCGCGTGCGCACCGAGGACAACGCGGACCTCGAGCGGCTGATCATCGACCTGCAGCGAAACGGCCTCGTCGAACGCACCCGCTCGCAGGTCGTCCTCTCGCGCCTGGTCCATCACGGCGGCAGGTAGGTGCTCGCGACACCTTGGCGAGCCGCCATCCCGGTGCTAAGTTCCCGCGGCTTTGAGTGAGTTGTGGCGGAGCCTGGCTGGGGGGCTTCGGCGGTTGTCGACGCCCTCGCGGGTGGCGATCGGGGTGGTCGTGCTGGTGCTCGCCGGCACGGTCGCGGCGATCGTGCTCAGCGGCGGCGAGTCGGGCACCGAGACCGAGACCGAGGCGGAGGCGGAAGCCGAGGCTGAGGCCGAGGGCGGTGAGGTCGAGGGCGAGTTCGCCGAGAACGCGTTGCGCGAGGTCGCCAGGGAGGGGATCGAGAGGCGGGAGGCGGTCTTCCAGCCCGAGGGCGAGGAGGCCGAGAGCGGTGAGGGCGAGCGCGGCGGGCCGCGGTCGCCGTCCACCGAAGCGGTCGCGAGCCGCGCCTACCCGCGCGCCTACGTCGACGATCGGCGCGCGGTGAAGACGCTGCGGGCGTTCGACCGGGTGCCCTCGAAGCTCTCGTCGGGGCAGCTTCGCTCCGGCGCGAGCGCGCAGGCCGTCGCGGACGGGTCGTGGACCGAGCTGGGGCCGTTCACCCCGAACGTCCCGGGCGAGCCCTCGCAATTCTTCGACCCCGAGACGCTCACCGGGCCCGCGACGCAGGAGTCGGGCCGGGTGACGGCCCTGGCGCTCGACCCCGCCTGTGCGCCGGGCGATTGCCGGATGGCGGTTTCGGCGGCCGGTGGCGGGGTCTGGACCACCGACGATGCGTTGGCGGCCCACGTGAATTGGAACCCGCCGCCGGCCGACCTGCCGACGACCGCGTTCGGCTCGGTGTTCTTCGACGACGCCAACGACGTGCTCTACGCCGGCTCCGGCGAGCCCAACGGCTCCAGCGACTCCGAGGCGGGCCTCGGCCTCTTCCGCTCGACCAACTTCGGGGACACGTGGTCGCTGGTGCCGGGCAGCCAGGAGGTGGCGATCAACCGCTCCATCAGCTCGATCGCCGTCGACCCGGGCGATCCCGACACGATCTATATCGGCACGGCCCTCGCCCGCCACGGCTCCTCGTCGATCAACGGCGGGCGGCGGACTCCACCGGACGCCCCCACCCTCGGCGTCTACCGATCGACCAACGGGGGCCAGAGCTTCTCGCTCGAGCAGGACCTCGCCGACAAGGCGCTGCCCGACCCGACGCCGCCAGACACGGGCCTCGACTTCTTCGCCGGCGGGATCTCGAAGATGCTCATCGACCCGAACCACCCGGACCAGCTCTACGCGGCGATCTTCGGCTACGGGCTCTGGCGGGCGAACCAGTCGGGCGCCGATCCGGTGTGGCGGCAGGTCTTCCACACGATGAACCAGAACGACTTCACCGATCCGAACGAGTTCATCGGCGACTCGGGCGGCGACGAGACGGAGTTCGACTTCGTCGACCTCGGCGCGAAAACGCGGATCTTCCTCGGCGACGCCTCCGACGACTTTGCGATCGACGGCGACGACGCGACGCCCGCCCCGCGCGCCTGGCGCAACGACGACGCGAACGCGATCGTCCCCGACCCCGATGGTCACCTGCCGCCGAGCGACCCGATGGGCGACACCTTCAACGAGGGCGTCGGGCTGGGTCGAGCTCTCGAGCGCCGACCCCGCCGACCCCGGCTTCGCGGTCTACAACTACTGCCAGAACGGGCAGTGCAGCTACGACAGCCTCGTCGCGCACCCGCCCGGATCGGGCCCCGGCACCGTCTGGTACCTGGGCTCGATGAACTACGACGAGCTCAAGGTCTACGACCGCTTCGGGGCGGGAGCGCCGCCGCGCTCGAACGGGCGGGCGGTGATCCGGTCGACCAACGCGGGCGGCGCGGTCGCGGCGGCCAGGTGGCAGGACATGACCGCCGTGCTCGCCAACCCCAACGACGACTGGGACGTGGCCGAAGGGATCCATCCCGACCTGCGCGCGGCGGCGTTCACCAACAACGGCGATACCGCGTTCATCGGCCAGGATGGGGGCGTGGTCCGGGTCGACCTCTCGAGCACCCGCGACCAGTCCGCTTCCTGTGCGCAGCGGACCTGGGACTACGACGGCGACGGCACCGAGGACCCGTTGGAGCCCGACGACCTGGCGCTGTGCCAGATGCTGCTCAACGCGGTCCCGAACTCGATCGAGCCGGTCAACGACGGGCTGCGGACGATCCAGTTCCAGTCGCTGTCGCAGAACCCGCAGGACCCCGCGGGCGAGATCTTCGGCGGCACCCAGGACAACGGCACCTGGTCGTACGACGCCGCGCGCTCCCCGGCCGAGCGGTGGTTCGAGTCGGTGGGCGGCGACGGCGGCCAGTCCGGGTTCGACCCGGCGGGCGGGCAGGTGCGCTACCACAACTACTTCGACGCGACCCCCGAGGTCAACTTCCACGGCGACGACCCGAAGACGTGGCTGGCGATCTACGACCCGCTGCAGCTGAACCCCGAGCCGCGCTCGTTCTACACCCCCTTCGAGGCGGATCCGAAGACGCCCGGGACGCTGTTCACCGGGCTCGGCCACGTCTGGCGGACGACCGACAACGGTGGCGACGAGCAGGAGCTGATCGACAACGGCTGCCTGGCCAACGAGCTGGACCCCTTCAGGACGGAGCCGTGCGGCGACTGGGTCCCGATCGGCGGCAACCTGACCGGCCGGGCGTTCGGCACCAGTCGCGCCGGCGAGTACGTGGTCGCGGTCGAGCGGGCCGAGTCGGACGCGTCGACCCTCTGGGCGGGGACGCGGATCGGGCGGCTGTTCGTGACCTCGAACGCGGACGACGTGCCGGGGTCGGTGTCGTTCCACCGGATCGACACGCCGCAGACGCCGGGCAGGTTCATCAGCGGGATCGCGATCGATCCGGCGGACCCGAACCACGCCTGGGTCTCCTACACGGGCTACGACGCCTACACGCCGGACACGCTGGGGCACGTGTTCGAGGTCCGCTACGACCCGACGACGCACCAGGCGACCTTCGAGGACCGCTCCTACAACCTGGGCGACCAGCCGATCACGGCGCTGGTCACCTACGGCGAGACGGGCTCGCTGTTCGCCGGCACCGACTTCGGCGTGCTCGAGCTGCCCGCGGGCTCGACCCAGTGGGTCGACGCCGGCAGCGGGCTGCCGCATGCGGCGGTGTACGGGCTGACGATCTCCCAGGCCGGCCGCGTGCTGCTCGCGGCGACGCACGGGCGCGGCGCCTTCTCGCTCGACCTGCCGCCGGCGACGCCGCCCCCGCCGCCGGCGGAGACCAGCCCGACGGCGAAGCTGAAGCGCATCAAGCCGGTGAAGCTCGGCAAGCGCTCGCGGATCAAGGGGCGGGCGACCGACGACGCCGGGGTCGAGTCGGCGACCCTGAAGTTCGGCGACGGGAAGAAGAAAGGCGCTGAAGCTGAAGGCGAACGGCAAGTTCAACGTCCGCCACCGCTACAAGGAGAAGGGCAAGTACAAGGTGCGCCTGATCGTCGCTCGGCGCCGAGGGCAAGACGGCGAAGGCGAAGCGCAACGCGAAGGTGAAGCGGAAGTAGGGGCCCCAGGCGCGTTGGCGTCTCGCCCTCGGCGCGACTTGCGCGCCATCTCACACCTTCGAGTGTCTATGACTTCCCGGTGCGACCGCGGGCGATCAACCGGAGTCGCCAGGGAGACCTGGGCGAGGCTTCGCGAGGCTCGCTACTCCGTCAGGGTGGCCACCAGCGGTGGAAACCGCAGTTGGAATCGGATCGTGAAGCGCTTCGACGCCACGGGCACCGACTACCTCTTCGTCCTACTCGGCGACGGCCGGCGGTGGTTCATCCCGGCTCGAGTCGTCGAGGCGGGTACGAGCATTCAGCTCGGTGGCCCGAAGTACTCCGAACATGAAATTGAGGGAGGGCGCGCGATCGGCGGGCTCGTTTACGGATCCGAAACCTCGTCTCTAGAATCCCCGACCGCTCCGGGGGAGTACCGAAGTGGTCAAACGGGATGCGCTGTAAACGCATTGGCTCAGCCTTCACAGGTTCGAATCCTGTCTCCCCCATCGAGGCCCGCCCGGGCCGCCCAGACCCGCGTCTGGGGCAAGCGCCGGATCACGATCCCGTTGCGGGCCTTCGACGGGGCCCAGCTCGCTCTCGGCGACCGGCTTCGAGCGTCCGCCGACGGCCCCGGCCGCGTGATCCTCGAGCGCATCGAGCCGAGTCCGGACTAGGCTGACGGGATCGCTACGCCGCCTCCCGAGACGACGCAGGCCGACCCGGCCACCCAGGCGCGGTGGGTTGCCGGCGTGCTGTACCTGTCCGCAGCGGCCACCGCCGCGGTCGGGATCGCGCTGGGGATCGCCCTCGGCCCGGTCTGGTTCGCGGTCATCGCCCTCGCGCTCATCGACGTGGTGCTAGCGCACCTGTTCGCGAGCGGCCGCATCGGGCCGCTGGCGACCCGGCGGCGGGCGGAGGCCGGCGGCGATGCGGCGGCGGTCGCCGAGGCCGACCCGCGCTACAACCCCTACGCCCGCGAGGACTGACCGAAACGAGAAACGGCGCCGAGCGGCGCCGTTTCCGTCCAAGCAATGGGCGCGTCGCGCGCCCGGCCCCTAGTCCTTGGGGTTGACCACGTCCTTGACCTTGTCGGCGGCGTCGCCGACCTTGTCCTTGACCGTGCCGGTGGCCTGGTCGACCTTGCCCTCGTTCTTGAGGCTCTGGTCGTCGGTCAGGTCGCCGGCGGCCTCCTTGACCTTGCCCTTCGCATCGTCGACGTTCTCAGGCATGTTCAGGTTCCTTTCATCGTTTAAGGCCGCCCGCGTGGGCGACACACTGCACCTTCCCCCTCGCCGTCCGCCGAAACTCCGCGACCGGGCCGGTGCTCCTCTACCGTGAGCCCGCCGGCGGGGTGCGGCTCAACGGCATGGGACGACCGACGCAAACGCCTTCCAAGCGCGCTGCGCGAGCGCGTGCTGCCGCCTGCGGCCTCGCGCTCGTGGTCACCCTCGGGTTCGCCGCAGCCGGCTCCAGCCCCGCACCCGCGGCCCCCGGCGAGCAGCGCCCAAACGTCATCATCGTGCTCACCGACGACCAGTCGATGGCCGAGCTCACTCCCGAGTCGATGCCGAAGACGACCCGCGCGCTCGGCGACTCCGGGACCACGTTCACCGACAGCATCGTCTCCAGCCCCCTCTGCTGCCCCTCGCGCGCCGGCTTCCTCACCGGCCAGTACCCGCACAACTCGGGCGTCTTCGACAACGAGCCCGGCTACGCGGCGCTCACCGACAAGGGCTCGACCGTCTACTCCTGGCTCCAGGCGGCCGGCTACCGCACCGGCCACATCGGCCGCTACCTGCTCAATTACGACCGCGAGACGCCCCCCGGCGGCGACTGGCAGACCGGCGGCGGTCTCGACCCCCCTCCCGGCCTCGACGACTGGTTCGGATACGTCGGCGCCGCCACGAACTACTACGGCGCCACCTTCAGCGACAACGGCGCCCCGGTGGTCGAGGGCGCGGGCAAGCCCGGCTACACGACCCGGGTGATGAACCACCGCGCGCTCGACTTCATCGGCGGCGCGCAGACCGACCCGCGCCCCTTCTTCCTCATGCTCGCCCACGTCGCGCCCCACGCCGCCCAGAGCACCGGCCCGGGCCCCTGCGGCGTCGGCGGGCTTCCGATCCCCGACGGCGGCAAGCTCGGCTCGTGGCGGGACGCGCCGCTGCCGAAGCCGCCCTCCTTCGACGAGCGCAACGTCTCCGACAAGCCCGACTGGATCTCGACCCGCCCGCCGCTCGGCCACACCCGGCGTCAGAACCTGAAGCTCGGCTGGCGCTGCGCCAACGCGAGCCTCTCGACTGTCGACGACGGCGTCGCCCAGATCGTCCGCCGGCTGCGCGGCCAGGGCGAGCTCGACCGGACGGCGATCTTCTTCACCTCCGACAACGGCTACCTGTTCGGCGAGCACCGCGTGTTCCTGAACAAGGTCTACCCCTACGAGGAGGCCCTGCGGGTGCCGCTGCTGGCGCGGGTGCCGACGGGGCTGCTCGGCCGCCGGGTACAGCGCCACGGCCGGCCCGCGACCGTCGCCACCCAGGTCGACCAGCTCGACCTGACCGCGACCGTGCTCGACCTCGCCGGCGCCGACCCCTGCACCGCCGCCGGCGATTGCCGCACGCTCGACGGCCGCTCGCTGATGCCGCTGCTGCGCGGCCGCAAGCCCGACTGGGCCAGGGGCCGCACCCTCCTGTTCCAGATCGGCCAGAACCGGACCTGCGGCGAGCTTCCCGAGCGCGGGCTGCGCAACTTCTACGACGGGGTGCGCACGAAGCGCTACGTGTACATCGAGCACAACCGGGTCAACCCGGAGACCGGCGCGTGCGACCGGCCCGAGTACGAGATGTACGACCTGAAACGGGACCCGTACGAGCTCGACAGCATCGCCGTCGACCCGGCCGCGAAGGCGCCCTCGGCGCGCCAGGCCGACCTGGCGCGGCGGCTCGCGGTGCTGCGCGACTGCTCGGGGATCGAGGGGCGCGACCCCGCCGGCCCGCGGCCCTTCTGCGACTGAGCCACGACGGGACGCGGGCGCCCGGTGAGGCTTGTGTGACGTTCGCGGCGCTCGCGCGGGCGTCGCCGAAGCGCCGCTAGCCGAGTGACATCTCAACCACCCGTGGGGTGGTCAAGATGACTCTCGGCGTGTGAGGCGGCGCGAGCGCGCGGATCCCGTGGCGATTGCGTCGCGTGGCGCGCGAGATTAGTCACACGCGCTCGCGTCGCCATCCGCGCTCGCCCCTCAACGCCAAGACCAGCCCACGCGGCGCCCGCGGGTTCGGCTGAACCTACGCGAGTTCTCTGAGCCGCTGTGCCTCGGGCAGCTGCTTGAGCTTCTTCAGCGTGTTGTTCTCGATCTGGCGGATGCGCTCGCGGGTGACGCCGAACGCGCGCCCGACCTCCTCCAGGGTCAGCGGCTCGTGGCCGCGGAGCCCGTAGCGGAGCTCGATCACCTGGCGCTCGCGCTCGGGCAGCGCGTCGAGCGCCTTCTGGACGTCCTCGCGCTGGAGGTTCTCCGTCGCGGCCTCGAACGGCTCCTCGGTCTGATCGTCGGCGACGAAGTCGCCGAGCTCCGACTCCTCCTCGTCGCCGATCGGCTTCTCGAGCGAGATCGGCATCTGGGCGACGCGGAGGATGTCGCGCACCTCGCGCACGGTCACCTGCAGCTCGGCGGCGATCTCGTGCGGCTCGGGCTCGCGGCCGAGTCGCTGCACCAGCTGGCGCTCGACGTGGCCCACCCGGTTGAGCTTCTCCACCATGTGCACCGGGATCCGGATCGTCCGCGCCTTGTCGGCGATCGCCCGGGTGACGGCCTGGCGGATCCACCAGGTCGCGTAGGTGGAGAACTTGTACCCGCGCCGGTAGTCGAACTTCTCCACCGCCCTGATCAGCCCCAGCGAGCCCTCCTGGATCAGGTCGAGGAAGCTCAACCCGCGGCCGAGATACCCCTTGGCGATCGACACCACCAGCCTCAGGTTCGCTTCGACCATGTGGCGCTTGGCGTCCATGTCGCCCTTCTCGATCCGCTTCGCCAGCTGGATCTCCTGGTCGGCGGTGAGCAGCTCCACCCGGCCGATCGATCGCAGGTAGAGGCGCAGCGAGTCGAGGCTCGGCTCGACCGTGAGGTCGAGCTCGGCCTTCTTCGACGACTCGGGCGTCGCCTCGGCCTTGCCCTCCTTGTACGCGGTCAGCCCGTCGGCGGCGATCACGTCGACGCCGTGCTCGATCAGGTAGGCGTGCAGGCCCTGGACCTGCTCCTTGGTGACCTCGACCTCGTCGAGCGTCCCCGAGATCTCCTCGAAGGTCAGATAGCCGCGCTCGCTCCCCTCGGCGATCAGCTTGCGCAGATCCTCGGAGTCCGGGAGCGCAGCCTCGCCGGCCTCAAGCGGCCCCCCACTTGTTTCAGACTCTCCCGACCCGCCCTCCCCCAGGAGGACGTCCGCCTTCTCAGCCAATCGCCCGTCCTCTCCTGTTGGGCGGCGCGCCCGCCTCTGCTAGCTGGACGCCGCCGCGGATTATAGGGACGCTCGGCGGTCGTAGGCCCCTAACCTGTACCGATGGCAACGATCGAGACAGTCACCTCCCCGGATGTCCAGGCCGGCCGCCCGGCCACCACGGTGAGCCTCACCCGCGTCGGCGTGCGTGGGGTCGAGAAGGTGATCCACGTCGCGGCGGCCCCGGGAAGCGCCGGCGACGAGCGCGGCGGCCGCCTCTACTTCGCCGAGCTCGAGTGCTTCGTCGACCTGAACCCGGAGCAGGCGGGCGTCCACATGTCACGTTTCGAGGAGGTCGTCAACGAGGCGATCGACGGCGTGGTCCTGGGCGAGACCCTGCGCGCGGAGGAGCTCGCGGGCGAGATCGCCGAGCAGGTGCGCGAGCGCCAGCGCGGCCTGCGCGCCGAGGTCACGATCGCGGCCCGCTACCCCGAGACCCAGCCCACCCCGGTCTCCGAGCTTCGCACGCAGGAGATCTACACCCTGTTCGGCACCGCGGTCGCCTCAGAGCGCGGCACCCGCACCCTGATCGGGGTCGAGGCCCAGGGGATGACCGCCTGCCCCTGCGCACAGGAGCTGCTCGCCGGACGCGCGCGCGAGCGCCTCGTCGCCGACGGCTTCACCGAGGACGAGATCGAGCGGGTGTTCGAGGCCGTCCCGGTGGCGACCCACAACCAGCGCGGGATCGGCTCGCTGCACATCGGCCGCCCCGAGGACGTCGAGCTGCCGATCGACGCCCGCGACCTGCTGCACATCGTCGAGGCCTCGATGAGCTCGGAGATCTACGAGCTGATGAAGCGCTCCGACGAGGCGGCGGTGGTCGAGAAGGCGCACCGCAATCCGCGCTTCGTCGAAGACGTCGTCCGCGAGATGATCCGCCGCGTCGCCGACGCCTATCCGGATCTCGGCGACGCCGGCTTCGTCCTCGCCCGCCAGGAGAACCTGGAGACGATCCACCGCCACTCGGTGGTGGCAGAGCGCTCCGGCCTGCGCGCCGAGATCGTCGCCGAGCTCGAGCGCGGCGAGCACTCCCGCCACCACACCACCAGGCGCGAGTGGCTCGAGGCGCCCTGCGCCTCGGCCCCCGACGAAGCCTAAGTAGCCGGCTCCGGCGAGCGCTCGGCGCTGTGCTCGTCGAGCCGCTTCCTGACCCCGAGGAAGTAGTCGACCCCCGAGATCACGGTCATCGCCACCGCCGCGTAGAGCAGCACGTCCACCCACACCGGCGAGGGGTCGAAGGCGATCAGGGCGAAGATCGCCACCACCTGGAGCAGCGTCTTGGCCTTCCCGAGCCAGCTCGCCGAGATCACCACCCCACGCTCGGCCGCAACGCTCCGCAGCCCGGTGACCGCGACCTCGCGGGCGATGATGACCATCGCGATCCAGGCGGCCAGCCGGTCGAGCGAGACGAGCGAAACCAGCGCCGCGATCACCAGCAGCTTGTCGGCGAGCGGGTCCATGAGCTTGCCGAAGGTCGTCACCTGCCGGCGACGGCGGGCGATGTAGCCGTCGAGCCCGTCGGTGAGCGCCGCGAGCGCGAACACGATCGCCGCGATCACGTCGCCGTCGGGAGTCTCGTCGAGCAGCGCGACCACCAGCACCGGGACCGCGAGGATCCGGACCAGGGTGAGCACGTTGGGCACGTTGACCGGGAACATCGCCGCTTCCAGTATCCAGGCTCCGCGACCCTCAGGCGCCCGTCAGCCCGCGCGCGCGGGCGATCACCCCGTCGAGCATCTCCCGGGTGAGCTTGCCGGTGAACGTGTTCTGCTGCGAGGGGTGGTAGCTGCCCAGCAGCCGGTAGGGACCCACCTCCGCCTCGGCTCCGTGGCCGAAGCGCGGCCGCGGGCGGGGCGGCGGATGGCCGAGCCCACGCAGGGCGCGCAGCGCCCCGTCCCAGGCGAAGGCGCCCAGGGCGAGCAGCACCCGGGCCTCGGCCAGCAGCCCGAGCTCCTCCACCAGCCAGGCGAGGCACTCGTCGCGCTCGTCGGGGGTCGGCCGGTTGGCGGGCGGGGCGCAGCGGACCACGGCGGTGACGTAGGCATCGCGCAGCTCGAGCCCGTCGCCGCGCCGCTCGGAAGTCGGCTGGCTCGCGTACCCGGCCCGGTGCAGCGCCCCGTACAGCCACTCGCCCGAGCGGTCGCCGGTGAACATCCGCCCGGTCCGGTTCGCGCCGTGGGCCGCCGGCGCCAGGCCGACGATCACCAGCCGCGCCTCCGGGTCGCCGAAGCCGGGCAGCGGCCGGGCCCAGTAGGCCTCGCCGCGGTAGCGGCGAGGCGGATCGGCCGCGACCTGCTCCCGCCAGTCGACCAGGCGCGGGCAGCGCGCGCAGGCGACGACCCGCGCGGAGAGGCGCTCGATCGCGGCGGCTTCGGCGGGATCGCGGGGCATCGACCCCCGATAGGGTGCCGCCATGCTGACGGTCTCGCGTCGCGGCTTCCTCGCCCTGGGCGGCACCGGCGCCGCCGTGCTCGCCGGCTGCGGCGGCGAGGTCGACCCGCGGGCCGAGGGCGACGATCCGGAGCTGCTCGACGCAGCGCTCGAAGCCGAGGCCGGGCTCGAGGCCGCCTACGGCAACCTCTCGGGCGGTGCGGTGGCGGCCGGAGCCGGGGCCGAGGTCGTCAAGCGCAGCCGCGATGCGTCGGCCGAGCGCCAGCAGGAGCTCGGCCGCCTCGGCGCCGGCGAGCCGACCGGCGACGGATCGACCGCCGCCGCCGGGACGGGGCTCGAGTCCGTCGAGCCGGCGGCCAACGCGGCGATCGCCGCCTACCGCGAGGCCGCCCGCCTGCTCTCGACCACCGAGGGGCGCTCGACGACGATGGGCTTCCTCGCCCAGGTGGCGGCCGAGCTGGCGGCGATCCGCGGCCTCTTCGGCGCCGACCAGGCCCCGGAGGCGTTCGTCACCGGCGGAACCGAGAAGCCGTTCGAGGCGGCGGCCGAGGAGACGACCACCACCTCCACCACCTCCACCTCGACCACCGACAGCACGACGAGCACCGACGAGCAATGACCGAGGCCGCCCGGACACGAAGGGACGCGATCCGCCGCGGCACGGTCGCGGCGGCGGCCCTCTACGCCGTCGCCGCCACCCGTCCGAGCCTTGCGGGCGCCCAGTCCTCTGCCGACGACGACCTGCGCGACTTCCTCGTCGAGGCGATCGGACTCGAGCAGATCGCCGCGCTCGCCTACTCGACCGCGAGCCAGGCGAACGAGATCGACGCCAAGCTCGGCGGGATGCTCGAGGACTTCGGTGGCCAGGAGGAGGCGCATGCCAGCGCCCTGCGCAGCGCGATCGACGAGATCGGCTTCGACCCGCCGGACCAGCCCGACTCACCGTCCGACACCACCGTCTTCAACGACGTCGAGGGCCTCGACGCGGACGCCGCGAAGAACCTCTCCGACCTGCTCTCAGAGCTGCAGGGGCTCAAGGGGCGCGGCCCGCTGCTCGAGTACCTGGCGAAAGTCGAGGAGGCGCAGCTCGACTACTACCTCGGCCAGGCCCCGGTCCTCGACAGCGAGGACCTCTCGACCACCAGCGCCGAGATCGCCGGCTGCCAGGCCGAGCACCTGGTCGTCCTGCGCGAGCAGCTCGGCGACCCGCCGCCGAAGGCGCTCGCCGCGGCGTCGGAGCGCATCCGGTCGGCGAGCGCAGCCGCGGGCGACGCCGCCGACGAGTGAGCTCCGCGCCCGAGCCGCGCCCGGTCTCCGCCTCGCGCTCGGAGCTGATCCGCTGGATGGGCGTTCAGGACGCGAACGCGGCCGGGTTCGTGCACGGCGGGGTCGTGATGAAGACCTGCGACGAGGCGGCCGCGATCGCCGCGATCCGCCACTGCGGCCGGCGCGTGGTCACGGCCGGGGTCGACCGGCTGATCTTCGTCGAGCCGATCGCGATCGGCGAGCTGCTCACCTGCCGGGCGACCGTGAACGCGGCCTGGCGTACGTCGATGGAGGTCGGGGTCCGGGTCGAGGCCGAGGATGCGCCAACCCGCGCCCGCCGCCACACGACAACCGCTTACGTGACCATGGTCGCCCTCGACGAGGACGGGCGGCCGTGCCCGGTCCCGGACGTGATCGCCGAGACGCCGGACGAGGAGCGCCGCCTGCGCGAGGCTGAGCTGCGGCGCGCAAACCGCCTCGCCGAACGCGACCAGATCCTCGGGGCGCGCGAGCGCGGTTAGAGCCCCGAACGCCCGCCGATCGCATCGCTGATCCGGCCGCCGAACACCAGCAGGCCGATCCAGATGAACGGGCAGATGCTGGGATCGACGACGGCGACCGGGATCGAGAGCAGGAACGTCCCGCTGACGACGAACGCCGCCGGGCCGAGGAATCGTCGCTCGTACTGGCGCAGGTCCTCCTCGACCATGTCGTGGCGGAAGGCGTAGAAGACCTGCGCCGTGAACGCGAGGCTGATCCCGGCCAGGTTGAGCGCGTAGATCGTCACCCCGGCGGTCGTGTCGGAGTAGTGGCCGAGCAGCTCGGCGCTGAATGGGACCAGCGCGACCAGCGCCAGGTAGATGAGGTTGAGCGCGATCAGGCGGGTGTTGAAGCGGATGACGGAGCCGTAGAAGCGGTGGTGCGCGAGCCAGATCGAGCCAAGCACGGCGAAGCTGAAGAAGTAGGCAACGAAGTCCGAGCTGCGGTCGCGCAGCGCAGCGCCGACGTCGTCGACGTCCGAAGGGACCTCGAGCGCCAGGACCAGCAGGGTGATCGCGATCGCGAACACGCCGTCGGTGAACGCGAGCACCCGGGCGAACTCGACCTCCGATTCGCCACGCTGGTGCGTCTGCTGAATTCGCTCCCTGTGCGTCGCCACCTGATGCGATTACTGGCCCCGGGGCGTCGACCCTGCCGTCGCAGCCGATCTTTCGGCTCTACTGTGGGCGACCCGCGATGCCCTCCAGCGACAGCAAGCTGCGCAAGCTCGCAATCGTCCCCGCCTACAACGAGTCGGGGATGGTCGGCCGAGTGGTCCGCGACCTCCACCGCGAGGCGCCGGGCTTCGACGTGCTCGTGGTCGACGACGGCTCCACCGACGCGACCGCGGTCGAGGCCGAGGCCGAGGGCGCGATGCTGATCCGCCACCCCTACAACCTGGGTATTGGCGGAGCCGTGCAGTCGGGCTACAAGTACGCGCTGCGCAACGACTACGACGTCGCCGTCCAGGTCGACGGCGACGGCCAGCACAAGCCCGAGTACCTGCCGAAGATGCTCAAGAAGCTGCAGACCGGCGGCGAAGCCGACATGGTCTACGGCAGCCGCTTCCGCGGCGACCCCGGCTACAAGGTGCCGTTCGGCCGCCGGGCGGGCAACATGATCTTCTCGGTCGTGCTCACCGCGCTCACCCGGCAGAAGATCACCGACCCGACCTCGGGCTTCCGGATGACCAACCGCCGCGGGATCGAGCTGTTCGCCCGCGACTACCCCCACGACTACCCCGAGGTCGAGGCGCTGCTGATGCTCCACGCGCACCATCTGCGGATCCACGAGGTGCACGTGAAGATGAACGCGCGCGGCTTCGGCGACAGCTCGATCGACTACCCGCGCAGCGCCTACTACATGGTCAAGGTCCTGCTGGCGCTGTTCGTCGGCCTGTTCCGGCGCCGCCCGACGCCGGTCGAGGCGACCGGCGAGGAGGAGCCGGGAGTGGGGCCGGCGGTGGAGGCCTGAGCGTGCGCTCCCGCGTGCTCTGGATCGCACTCGCCGCCGCCCTGCTGCTGAGCCCGGGCACGGCCCTCGCCGACACGCTGCAGGTGACGAGCGAGGCCGAGGAGGGGCCCGGGTCGCTCGCCGAGACGATCCTCGAGGCCGGGCCCGGCGACACGATCGAGTTGCCCGCGGGCACCTACCTGCTCGCCAACGGCGACACCCTGATCGAGCAGCAGAACGTGCTCCGCGGGGCCGGCGTCCAGCAGACGACGGTGATCCCGAGCGGCGGCGGCGATGCGCTCAGCCAGATCAGCTACTCGGGGCTGACCGTCGGGCCGGCGAGGCAGGCCGACGCCGACCAGGGCTCGCAGATCGAGACCCAGGCCCAGATCGTCGCCCTGATCGCGACCCTGGCGATCTTCCTGCTGATCCTCGAGCTGGTCCGCCGGCGGCGGCTGGTCGAGCGCTACGCGCTGCTGTGGATGGGCGCGGCCGTGATCCTGCTCGTGCTCGCGATCTGGACGGACGGCCTCGACGTGCTCGCCGACGCGATGGGGATCCAGGAGCCCGCCAATGCGATCTTCATCCTCGCCTTCGGCACCGTCTTCCTGCTCTTGCTGAACTTCTCCGTCGCCACCTCGCGACTCTCCGAGGAGACCAAGATCCTCGCCCAGGAGACCGCCCGGCTCGAGCAGGAGCTGCGGGTGGCGCGAGGGGAGATGCCGAGTGCGAACGGCGACTCAGCCGCGGCGGGCGCCGACAAGCCGGGAGACGATCGCCCAGTAGGCACCGAGGACAGCGCCTAGGGCGCGCGAGCGCCCGGCGCGCCCTAGGTAGGCCGAGTCCAGCCTCGCCGTGAGCGCGGCGGCGAACTCGCCGGCCCCGATCGAGCGCGTCGCCTGGATCCGGCGCCGCTCGCGCACCAGGCGCGGGAGCCAGGCGGCGGTCTCGGCCCAGGCGCGCAGCTTCTGCGGTAGCCAGCCGCCCGCCGTCGCGGCGACCAGCAGCGCGAGCTCGGTCGCGAGCAGCGCCGGAAGCAGCAGCGCGAGCAGCCCCGCGGGATAGGTGCGGATCAAGGTCGCCCACCGGTTGCGCTCCAGATAGCGCCACTTGTCGGCCCCCTTTGCGAACTCGTAGTCGTGGTCGACCCGCGCCCGATCCTCGACCCCGAGCCTCCCGCCGGCGAGCCGGACGCGGAGCGAGAGGTCGACGTCCTCGTGGTAGAGGAAGTAGGGCCCGGGCATCGCACCGAGCCGCTCGTAGAGCGCCCGCGCCATGACCAGGCAGGCGCCGGAGACGAAGCTCGGCTCGACCTCGGGCCCGTAGCCGGTCCAGCCCTCCCAGCGGTCGACCGGCTCGCCGGCGCCACCGGCCCATCCGATGCCGGTGAAGTGAAGGACGCCGCCGCGCGTGTTGACCGTCCGACCGCCGTCGGCGGTGACCAGGCACTGCCAGGCGGCCCAGCCGCGGCCGTCCGTGTCCGGGAGCTCGATCGCGTCGCGCCAACCCGCCTGCGGCACGGCGTCCGGGTTGAGCAGGCAAAGCAGCTCGCCCGAGGCGACCTCGGCGCCGCGGTTGCAGGCGGCGGCGAAGCCGAGGTTGGCGCCCGTCTCGATCACGGTCGCCGCCGGAGCGAGCGTTCGCGCCTCCGCCGCGGTCCCGTCGCCGGAGGCGTTGTCGACCACGATCAGCTCATCGCTTGGGCGAAGCTGCGAGGCGAGCGCGGGGATCGTCGCCCCGATCGCCGCGCGCGAGTCATGGGTGACGATGACCACCGATAGCGTCGGCACGGCACGCACCCTACGATTTGAGCGAGCGATGAAGCATCTGCTGCGCCCGATCTTCGACCGCGTGATCATCAAGGAGCTCGAACCCGACCGGGTCCGTCACTCCGGCCTCGTGGTCCCTCCGGGTAGCCACGAGCCCCCGCCCCAGCACGGGATCGTCCTCGCGATCGGTCCGGGGCTCGACTGGTGGGAGAACGCCGGCGTGGCGATGCCGGTGACGCCGGGCGACCACGTCGTCTTCCCCGCCTCGGCCGGCAGCTGGGTCGAGGTCGACGAGGAGAAGCTGCTCGTCTGCCGGGTCGGCGAGCTGCTCGGCGTGCTGGAGGAGATCGGCGTCTGCCCCTACTGCGGGGACGAGGGCGTGCCCGGCGCCGACGCCTGCCCGGTCTGCGGCCGGGCCGGCAGCGCGGCGGGCTAGGGTCGCTGCCGCCCCGCATACGATTGGCGCTTGACCGCCTACGACGCCTCGGAGTGGACCGACCTGTTCGTCGCCGCGGCCGGTGCCGGCGCGGCGCTGGCCGGGCTCGTCTTCGTCGCGGTCTCGATCAACATCGACCGCATCCTTTCGCTGGAGGGGGTGCCCGAACGCGCCCTGGCGACCGTGCTGACCCTGCTGATGGTCGTCTGCGTATCGATCGTCGCGCTGATCCCGGGCCAAACCCACACGGCCCTCGGTGGCGAACTTCTCGGCCTCACCGGCGCGTTCGCGCTTGTGATCGCACGGCAGGTGAGGCACAGCCTGCCCCCTGCGGACGCGCCCAGACAGTGGCTGATCAGCCGGGTCGCGGTCCATGCGCTGGCCGTCGTTCCGTTGCTGGTCGGCTCGATCAGCCTGCTCGCCGAGGGCGGCGGCGGTCTCTACTGGATCGCCGCCGGGATCATCGGCGCGCTGGTCGGCGCGGTCGCCAACGCCTGGGTGCTCCTGGTCGAGATCCTGCGCTGAGCCGGCGTCAGGGGCGCGCCCGGGTGGCGGCCGGACGCTGTAGCACCCGCCGCTCGTGTGGATCGCGCCGGTCCCCGGGCGCGAACAGCGCACAGGCGTCAAGCGTCTCGCAGCCGCACTCGCCGGCGGCCTCGAGCCAGCGCCGCATCTCCTGGCCCCGCTCGATCAGCGCCTCCACCTCGGGCAGCTTGCGCCCTGCGAGCTCGCGCAGTTGCTCCGACGCCCGGCCCTGATCGGACCCGCGCAGGAGCTCGCGAATCTCCTCGAGGAGGAAGCCTGCCTGCTGGGCGGTCGCGATCATCCCCAACCGCTCGACCGTGTCGGGGCGATAGCGACGCCGGCCGCTCACGCGCTCGGGCTCCGGGAGGACACCGACGCGCTCGTAGTAGCGGATCGCCGAGGTCGCGACCCCGGCCTCGGCCGCCAGCTCGCCGATCGATAGCTCCGCCTCGCTCATCTCGCCCTTGACTTGAACCCGGGTTCAAGGGCGAAGGTAGCAACCATGAACGACCTGCCGATCGCGTGCTCACTGAGCGGCGCCGAGCAGCGCGGGCGCGCGCTGACGGCCCGGACGCTGGTGGCCGAGGCGATGCTCGGCTGGCGGGCGACGCGCCGCGGGATCTCGATCCGCTTCGCCGGTGAGAGCGAACCGCGGCTGCGGGAGCTGATCGCCGCGGAATCGCTCTGCTGTCCGTTCCTTGAGTTCGACCTCCACCGCGAGGGGAGCGAGCTGCAGGTCGAGGTCGAGGGGCCGGATCTGGCGCGGCCGATCATCCTCGAGGTGTTCGGCCTCGATCCCGAGCAGGATCAGAGTGTCTGAACCGAGGGTCGGCTCGCGCCGGGTGGGACCGCTTCGGAGATACTCGGCGGGTGTCACAGGAGAACGTGGAGTTGGTCCGGGGTGCCTTCGGCGTCGTGACCATTCCCGGGGACCCTGAGGCGATGATCGCCGCCAGCGAGCCGGGCTTCGAGATGCACCTCGTCGGCGTCGGCGGCGAGCCAGTCCACTACGCGGGGGCGAGCGGCATCCGTCAGTTCTTCCGCGATGTGGCCGAGAACTGGGAATCCTTCCGGTTCAGCGCCACCGATCTCCGCGACCTCGGCGACCGCGTTCTCGTCCTCGGGGACGTGCGGGGTCGCGGGCGCATGAGCGGGGCCGACGTCGTCGATCAGTGGGGGTGGATCGTCGAGTTGAGAGCGGGCCGGGCTACCCGCCTGCATGGCTTTCTCAGCCAGAGCGAGGCACTGCAAGCGGCCGGGCTGGTTCCTCAACCTCGGAACTGACGCGCGCCGCAGCGGAACTGACGCCCGCCGGAGCGAGCCTGAAGCTCGCGAACACCGCTGTCCCGTGCTCGTCCGACTCGATGCGCAGCTCGTCGGTCAGCTTGCTCGAGAGGGGAATCCCGATCCCGAGCCCTTCGTTCTTGAGATGTGGCCTCATGCCCCCGCCGTCGTCGGCGACCGTGATCATCAGGACCCCGGGAGCCGATCTCGCGGTCACCAGCACCGGCCCCGGCTCGCCCCCGGCGTAGGCGTGCTTGACGGCATTTCCGACCAGCTCGCTGACCACCGCCTTCACCGCGAAGCAATCGGCGCCACATCCGGACGCGATCCTCGCGAGCTCGTGACGCGCCTTCGGAACGGCGTCCGGCCTCGCGGACAGACGAAGAATGAACGGGGACTCTGCGACCACGACCTAGTAGTTCCCGATCCGAGCACTAATTAAGCCAACCAACCCGAGCGCACCCCGCCGGGCTACGCGGCGCGTCCTGAGTCGTGGGATGCGGCGGCTGGCTCGGGCGGCAGATTTCCGCCGCCTCAGAGCCAGAAACCTTGCCGCCACGACGGTTCTCTAGGGCGCCGGCCTCCGCATCGGCTCAGCCACGGCCCGACCAACCGGGATTGCCCCGCAGGCATCGCGGACCACGTAGAAGGACACGTTGGGATCCCCAGCTTCGGTGATGTCCAACGCCGTGGTCAGGAAATCATCGAAGTTGTAGTCGTAGCCGAAATACTGGGTCACGGGCAGGCTACGCAGGCAACCCAGTTGACCCCGGGCCTGACCCAGCTCGGCCTGAAGCGAGTCGACCTGTCCACTGAGCGAGTTGACTTTCCCGCTGAGCTTGCGGACCTTCCCACGAAGATCCGCACTCGCGGACGAAACGACCAGCAGTGACCCCAACACCGCCAGGACGGCAATAAAGCGTGTGTACCTCACGCTCCCTCCTTTGTGTTTGAACGAGGACGGGTCTATCGCAACGGACAACCAGCTTCAAGGGCGAACGCCCACGCCAGTTCGTAGCTCTGCGGCTACTGCGCATCGATCACGAGCAGGGATCCGCACGCCCTCACGGCCCCGGATGGCGAATGTCATCTAGACCACGCTATGGGTGGTTCAGATGACACTCGGCGGGCGGCGCGGTGACGCACCTGGTTGTTGCCGATGTCGGCTGTCTCGCCTCGCCCGCGGAGGCGCAATGATCTGCATCACAGAGCCGCGCAGGCGCAGCACTCGCGCACCTGCGCGCGACTGGCGCGAGCACCCGGCCCGCGCCAGCTCGGCCCAAAGCCCGGAGCTTTCAGTGCCTCCTAGAGGTCGACCCTCGCCGCGGTGATCTGGTTGTCCTCCAGATCGATGTCCGCGTTGAACTCCGTGCAGAAGGTCTGCACCGTATGCGAGCCCGCCTCCAGCTGGGGGCTGAGCGCGGTCAGCGCCATCGTCCCGTTCTGCCCCGTGGGGTGGTTGTCTCCCGCCTCGCCGATGTCCTGCGCGATCCCGACGTCCAAGCCGTCCACCTTGAGCACGCAGCTCATCTCGATCCCGTCCCCGCTGCTACCTACGTTCTCCCACTGGCCGGTGGCGTTGACCAGCAGCACGCCGGGCTGGTGGAGTTCGAGCGTCATGCTGGCACAGCCCTCGCCGTCCTGGTCGTCGTCGTTGCAAGCACCGTCGCTGGCGTAGCCGGCGTCGAACACGTTCTCCGTGTCGCCCGCGGTCAGCGATCCATCGGTGATGAGGTTCCCTCCGATCTGGTCGTTGCCGATGTCGAACCCGGTGATCGTCCCGTCGATGATCTCCTGGTCGCCGTTGAACCCGTTACCGCCTTCGCCGGTTCCCGCGAGGTCGTCGCCCGTCACCGACTGGTCGGTGATGTCGGCGCTGCCGATGCTGCCGTCGAGCACGTCCTCGCTCTTCAGCGAGTTGTTGACGACGTGGCGCGAGGCGGTGGAGTCGGCGCGGAGCTTGCCGCCGTTGACCGAGTCGCTCGCCAGGTCGGCGGCGGTCACCTCGCCGTTGCCGATGTCGACCGACTTCACCTCGCCGTTGACGATGTCCGAGCTGAAGATCGTGTTGGCGGCGTAGGCGGTTCCGCCCGCCACCGCGATAAAGAACGCGAGTGTCGCCATGACGTTGGCATAGGTCAGGCGGCTACGAAGCTTGCGCATTTGGGCTTCCCTCCGTGGATGGTGTCGGCCCACCCTCCCTCCTCAAGGTCCCCGATGCAAGCTCGACGTCACGTCCCGGCGAGCTGGACGACTCGAAAGCCGGCGATCGGACTCGAACCGATGACCCCTTCATTACGAGTGAAGTGCTCTACCAACTGAGCTACGCCGGCGCGGCGGCTCAGTGTAGTTGCGGCGCTAGCCCTCGGCGAGCTTGTAGCCGACCCCGCGCACGGTGAGCACGAGCTCGGGCTCCTGGGGGTCGCGCTCGACCTTCTGGCGCAGGTTGGAGATGTGCACGTCGCAGGCGCGCACGTCGCCGGAGAACTCCGCCTGCCAGAGCTCCTCCATGATCTCGAGCCGGCTGAAGACCTGGCCCGGGCGCTCGGCGAGCAGTCGCAGGACCTGGAACTCCGAGCGGGTCAGGTTCACCGGCTCCCCGCGGATCGAGACCAGGTGGCGGGCGAGGTCGATGCGCACGCTGCCCGCGTCGATCGTCTTCGCGTCGGTCACCGTGCTCGAGCGGTCGAGATCGCGGCGGCGAAGCTGGGCGCGGACGCGGCCGATCAGCTCGCGGACCGAGAACGGCTTGGTCACGTAGTCGTCGGCGCCGACCTCGAGCCCGACGACCTTGTCGACCTCCTGGTCCTTGGCGGTCAGCAGGATGATCGGCACCGGGCTGCGGGCGCGGACGTCGCGGCAGATGTCGAGGCCCGAGCGCCCGGGCATCATGATGTCGAGGATCAGCAGGTCGTAGCCGGGCTCGGCGCCGCTGAGCTTGCCGTCGGCGTCCTGGCCGTCGACGGCCAGCGTGACCTCGAAGCCCTCCTGTCGCAGCGCGTAGCCGACCGCGTCGCGGACCGAGGGCTCGTCGTCTGCAATCAGGATCCTGTCCATCGGGGTCAAACTCCGGCGGCGGTCACCGCTGATGGCTGCCGCCGGAAGGCCATCACGCTACAGGGGTCTTGGCCGGTTGGGCAGCACGGAGCCGGACCCAGAAGGTGCTGCCGCCGCCCTCGATCGACTCGACCCCGATCTGGCCGCCCATCACGTCGACCATCCGGCGCGCAATCGAGAGGCCGAGCCCGAACCCCTCCTGCTCCAGCGATCCCGAGCCACGGTAGAAGCGCTCGAAGATCCGCGTGATCTCCTCCGGGGCGATCCCGGTGCCGGTGTCGATCACCTCGATCCGCACCTCGCCGACGAGTCCGGTCATCGAGCGCACGATCACCGTCCCCGGGGCCGGGGTGTTCTTGAACGCGTTCGTCAGCAGCCCGATCAGCACCTGGCGCAGGAGCACCCGGTCGCCCTGCGCCGAGAGGCCGTCGGCGGCCTCGACCGAGACCTCGAGCCCGTCAGGCGGCGCGACCGCCTCGACCGACTCGTCGATCACCAGGCCGATGTCGAGCGCCTCCGCCCCGCCCTCGCCCACGGCCTCCATCCGCGCCAGCGTCAGCAGCGACTCGGTCAGCCGGCTGATCCGCTCGGAGTCCTCCGACAGCCGGCGGAGGAAGTGGTCGCGCGCCTCGGGGTCGTCCTTGGCGCCCGCCCGCAGGACCTCGATCGCGCCCGAGATCCCCGCGATCGGATTGCGCAGCTCATGCGCGGCGTTGGAGACGAAGTCGCGCTCGGCGACCTCGCGCCGCATCTCCTCGGTGCGGTTGCGGACCACCGCCAGCACCGCGCCCTCGGCGGGGAGCTCGCGGGCGTTGACGGCGTAGACGCGGTTGCCGACCCGCAGGGCGTCGTTCTCGGCCACGGTTCGCCGCGCCGCCCGCCGCAGCCACGGGATCAAGGGCTCGATCGCGCGCCCATCCGGACCGATCAGCTCGCGGGCCGCGGCGTTGGAGAACCGCACCTCGCCGTCGGGCTGGACGACCATGACGGCCTCCGACAGCGCCTCGAAGATCGCCGAGAGGCGGTCGCGCTCCTCGCGCAGGGCGCTGAACGTCTGGCGCAGCGCACCGCGCATCGTCTCCAGCGCGCGACCGAGCTCGGTGATCTCGTCGCGACCGCCGGTGCCCTCGAGCGGCTCGTCGAGCTCGCCCTCGCTGATCCGTGCGGCGCTCTCGGCGAGCCGCTTGATCCGCGAGGTGATCGCGCTCGCGATCAGAAACGAGACCAGGACCGCGACCGTGACCGCGACCGCGAGCGCCGCGAGCCGGTCGCCGCGCAGCTCCTCGATCGCCTGCTGGACCTCGGGCGCGCGCACCGAGCGGCCGACGATCGCGCCGTCGATCGCCCCCTCGCGGAAGATCGGCACCGCGACGATCGTGACCCCGCCGGGAAGCTCGGCGATGTAGCGGCTGCCGATCAGCGCCGAGCGCACCGCGCGCCGCGCGCCGGGGACCTCGAGCAGCTCGACGCCCTGAGAGGTCTGGGTCGTCGCCAGCGCCCCCTCGGTGTCGAACACCCAGGCCGAGTAGCCCTCGGCGGTGATCCCGGCGAGCGTCGTGTCCGCGGCCTTCGGGCGGACGGTTGCCGATCTCGTCGGCGAGGCCGACGGTGCGCCCGACGGCGATCTGGGTCAGGTCCTCGTCGGCCGCCCGCTCGCCGGTGTCGCTGACCAGCAGGTAGGCGAGGCCGGCGGTGATCAGGGCGACCGCGGCGAAGGCAACCGCCAGGTACAGCCGGACGCCGAACGGCCGGCGTCGCACTGAACGCTGGCCGGTCAAGCTCGGCATGCGCGGATTATCGCTTGCCAGACAGAAAGCGCCTCAACAGCGGCGCAAAGTCGGCTAACGCCTCCCAAGCAGGAACTCCAGGCGAAACGTGAGCGCCTCCAGCGCCAGGCCCTCGGACACGTTGACCTGCAGGCGTCGTCGGGTGTCAAGCACCAGCTCGCCCGCGCGGCGGGCGCGGCGGGCGTCGAGGCCCTCGGCGAGCTCGGCGAGCTGGGCGCCGCGATCGGAGTTCAGCGCCAGCTCGGCGCCGCCCTCGGCAACCGCGGCCAGGTCTCGCATCCAGGCGCCGAGCAGGGCCAGCCCGAGGTCGAGGGTCGCGGTCCGCGCCCGACGGCCGGCGCGTCGCGCCGACTCCTCGGCCTCCCTCGCCCGCCGGCGGGTCGCCGTGGGGCTGCGATCCGCTGCCTGCTCCTCGGCCTCCGCGGCGAGCGCGCGCACCGCGGCCGAGCGATGCTCGCCGGCCGATTCGGCCGCGCCGGCGAGCGCCTCCCAGGGCGCCTCACCGAGGCGCCCGCTGCGGACCGCGACCACCAGCTCCTCGACCGCCTCCCGCAGCGAGCGGCCGTCGTCGTCGAGCAGGAAGCGGGCGCGCGCCGGGTCGCCGGCGGCGAGCCGCGCCGCGGCGGTGCGCTCCTCGCCGGCGGGGACATCGGCGAGCCGCGCCTCGACCGCCTCGGGCCCGAGCCTGCCGAAGCGAACCGCGCGGCAGCGCGAGCGAACCGTCTCCAGCAGCGCCTCGGGCTCGTCGCTGACCAGGATGAGGTGGGCGAACCCCGGCGGCTCCTCGAGCGTCTTCAGCAGCGCGTTCTGGCTCTCCTCGGCCATCGCGTCGGCGGCCTCGATCACGAACACCCGCCGCTCGCCCTCGAAGGGGCGGTAGGCGACCGCGCCGATCACCCGCTCGCGGACCTCGTCGACCAGGTGCTGGATCCCAGGCGGGCGCAGCCAGACGAGGTCGGGGTGCGGCGACGGATCGGCGAGCGCGCGCCGACGCGCGTCGGCGGGGTCGGGAGCGCCGTCCGCGAGCAGCTCCGCCGCCAGCGCCCGGGCGGCCTCGCGCTTGCCCGAGCCGGGCGGCCCCGCGAACAGGTAGGCGTGAAAGGGCTCCGCGCTCGCCACGGCCAGCGCCGAGCGCGCGGCGGGCTGGTCGGCCGTCGCCGCGGCGATCGTCTCCGGCGCCTCGGCCACCGGGCTCATCGCCTCTCCTTCACCAGGTCCATGATCCGAGCATGCACCTCGCCGGGGTCGCCGGAGCCGCCGACGACCCGGAAGCGCTCCGGATGGCGCTCCGCGAGCTCCTCGTAGGCGGCGGCGACCTGGCGCTGGAACTCGAGCCCCTCGGACTCGAATCGATCCGAGGCGTCGCCCTCGCGGTCGACCGCCAGCTCGGGGTCGACCCGCAGCAGCACGGTCAGGTCCGGCAGGCAGGAGCCGACCACGAGCTCGCTCAGCCGTTCCACCACCTCGACGCCGAGCCCGCGAGCGACCCCCTGGTAGGCGACCGTCGAGTCGATGAAGCGGTCGCAGACCACGTCACGGCCCTCGTCGAGCGCCGGGCGCACGACCTGCCGGCAGAGCTCCGCGCGGGCGGCGTTGAAGAGCAGCAGCTCGGCGCCCGGGCTCAGCTCCAGGGCCGGATCCTTGAGCAGGTCGCGGATCCGCTCGCCCGCCGGGGTCCCGCCGGGCTCGCGCAGCAGCACGGTCTGCGGCCCGAGCGCCTCGGCCAGCAGCGCCGCCTGGGTGGTCTTCCCGGAGCGGTCGATGCCCTCGAGGGTGATGAACACGCGCCCGAGCTCAGTTTTCGGAGCGTGCGCGCTTGGTCCGCGCCGTCTGCGGCGACGGCTTTTTGCGCGAGCGCCGGCGCCCGCTCTTCGGCTTCGCCTCCGGCGCCGAGTCCCTGGCCGCGACCTCGGCGTCGCCGTTGGCCTTCGCCGCCTCGCGCGCCTCCTTCTGTGCCTGGCGCTCGGCGCGCTTGGCGCGCATCTCGACCATCGTCGGGCAGTCGTCGTTGAGGCACAGCTTCCACGGCCGCCCGCGGAAGCCCTTGACCGTCAGGCGGGGGCGCTCGCCGCAGACCGAGCAGCGCTCCTCCAGCCGCCAGAGCTCGTAGCCGCGACCGGGCAGCGGGCCGCTGACGCGGCACGAGTCGGGCGACTCGGGGTCGTCGCGAATCCAGCCCTCGCAGCCGTACATGCGCTTGCCGCCCTTGAGATCGATGATCCGCAGCCGGTTCGGGCCGCCGTCCTCGCGCTTGCGCCCGGCCTCCTCGCAGACCTTGCAGGGGCCGAGGAACTTGTCCTCGTCCATCCCGGCCCAGATCTGCTTCGCGAACTCCTCGCGCTGGTCCTCGAGCGCCGCCGTCGTCGAGTGCAGCATCTCGCGGCTGACCGAGAGCACGGCCTCCTTGGAGGTCTCGCCGGCGGCGATCTTGTCCATGTCGGTCTCGAGCTCGGCGGTCATCTCGGGGGTCGCCATGCGCGGAACGTGGGCGTGGAAGGCCTTGTACATCGCGATCCCGGTCTCCGAGGGCTCGGGCGGGTTCGAGAACACATAGCCGCGGTCGTAGAGCTTCTGGATGATGTCGGCGCGGGTCGCCTTGGTCCCCAGGCCGCGCTCCTCCATCAGCTCGATCAGCTTTCCCTGGCTGATCCGCGACGGCGGCTGGGTCTCCTTGTCGACGATCCACGGGTCCCCGTCGAGGTCGAGGCTCTGGCCCTCCTCGAGCTTCGGGATCTCCAGGTCGGACGAACGCGCGTAGGTGTAGATCGCCGCGTAGCCCGGATCCACGACGACCGAGCCGCGGACGAAGTAGGTCTCCGAGCCGGCCTTGATGTCGGCCCGCGTCGACTCGGTGATCATCGGCGGGCTGAAGGTGGCGAGGAAGCGGCGCACGACGAGCTCGTAGACGCGGCGCTTCGGCCCCTCGAGCGCGTTCGGGTAGACCGCCTGGGTCGGGTAGATCGGCGGGTGGTCGGTGGTCTCCTTCTTGCCGCGCGTGGCCTGCAGCGGCCCGTCGAGCAGCCCCTTGGCGGCGCTGAAATCGGGGATCCGGACCAGCGAGCCGACCAGCTCCACCGTGTTGAGACTGGATGGATACACGGTGTTGTCGGTGCGCGGGTAGGAGATGAACCCGTCCATGTAGAGGTCCTCGGCGATCCGCATCGCCGCCGCCGGGGTGATCCCGAGCCGGCTCGAGGCGTCGGTGGTGAAGGCGGTGGTGTTGAGCGGGGTCGGCGGGCGCCGGGTGTTGCGCTTCGACGAGACCTCGGTGACGACGCCGGGGCTCTCGGTTCCGGCGAGCGCCGCGTCGGCCTCCGCCTTCTCCCAGAACTTGTCGGTGGCGTGGTGGGCCTCGAAGCTGCCGTCGGGGTGGGCGAAGTTCGCGAACAGCTCCCAGTAGGGCTTCGGCACGTGGGCGCGCCGCTCGAGCTCGCGCTCGACGACCAGCGCCAGGGTCGGGCTCTGCACCCGGCCGACGGAGAGGAAGTTGGAGCCGAAGCGGCGGCTGGCGAGCGAGACCGCGCGGGTCAGGGTCGCCCCCCAGATCAGGTCGATGTCCTGGCGGGCCGAGCCGGCGTAGGCGAGGTCGTAGGCGAGCTGGTCGAGATTCGAGAACGCGCGCTCGATCTCCTCCTTGGTCAGCGCCGAGTAACGAGCGCGGGCAATGGGCGGGCGCTGAGCCAGAATCTCGGCAGCGTCGCCGGCGGAGCCGGCGAGCATTTCTGTTTCGGCGACGGCGGGGTTCGCGTCGAGCGCCTGCTGCAGCGCCTCGAGCCCGATCAGCTCGCCCTCGCGGTCGAAGTCGGTCGCGATCACGATCGAGTCCGCCTCCTTGGCCAGCTTGCGGACGGCCTTGACGACGTTCTTGTCGGTCGGCTCGGGCACCAGCTCGGCGTCGATCAGGTCGTGGAGGTCGGTCTCCTGCCAGTTCGAGTAGCCCTCGGGGAAGGCGACGCCCATCACGTGTCCCTTGAGGCCGACGGTCATCTGCTCGCCGTCGGAATCGCTCCACGTATAGAACGGAACCTTGTAGGTGGCGTCGGCCTTCGCCTCGCCGCCCGACAGGATGTCGGCGATCTTCTTCGCCGAGTTGTTCTTCTCCGTGATGATCAGCCGCATTGCGGCGCGAGAGTAGCAGGGGGTCAGAACGGCTCCAAGAGGCGGCCCGTGCGTGGGGCGGCCCTCGTGGCGGGGGCAAACCGACCGCGCACTAAGCTCTTTGCGATGCCGGCCCAGTCCTATCCGGGCAAGGAATGCGTCTGTCAGTACCAGCGCGGGATCTGCGATCAGAGCTGCGTCCGCGGGATGCTGGAGACGCCGTTCTACATCGCCTGCCTGCGTCTTTCCGGCCGCAACTGCCTCGTCGTCGGCGGCGGTGACGTCGGGCTGGAGAAGGTCGAGGGCCTGCTCGCCTGCGACGGCAAGGTGACCCTCGTCGCCCCGGACGCGACCTCCGAGCTGCGCGAGCTCGCCGCGGAGGGCTCGATCGCCTGGGAGCGGCGCGAGTTCGAGCCCGCCGACCTCGAGGGCAAGTTCCTGGCGATCGCCGCGACCAACGTCACCGAGGTCAACATCGCCGTCTACGAGGAGGCCGAGCGGAGGGCGATGCTGGTCAACGTCGTCGACGTGCCCTCGCTGTGCAACTTCATCCTCCCGGCAATCGTCCGCAGCGGCCCGCTGGCGATCGCGATCTCGACCGCGGGCGCCTCGCCGGCGCTGGCGAAGCGGATCAAGCGCGAGATCGCTGCCGAGTACGGCGAGCCCTACGCGCGCCTGGCCGTGATCCTCAACGACGCACGCGGCTGGGCGAAGGCGACGCTGCCGACCTACCAGGACCGCAAGGAGTTCTTCGAAGGGATCGTCAACGGCGATCCGGATCCGGTCGAGCTCGTCCGCGCCGGCAACGAGCGCGAGGTGCTCGCGCTGATCGAGCGGGCGAAGGAGCGCCACGCCGCCCCGGTCGCCCCGCGCGGCTAGCGGGCGCCGACAACAGATGGGCCCGCTGGCGATCTACATCTCGGTGGTCGTGGTCCTGATCGCGCTCTCGCTCGCGGTCCGGATCTGGCGGCACACGCCGACCCGCAAGTGCCATCTGTGCGGCGCGCAGGTGGAGCTCGGGCGGCGGCGCTGTCAGGCCTGCAACTACGAGTTCGCCAACTGATGCCGCCGATCGCCATCTACGCGATCTGCTTCGGCATCATGCTGGTGCTGTCGATCGGCGTCTACATCAACCGCTACTACGCCACCCGCAAGTGCCACCAGTGCGGGGTGCAGGTGGAGCTGGGGCGCTCGAAGTGCCACGCGTGCGCGTACCGATTCGTCAACTGAGGAGGTAGATGGTGAAGACGAGGCGACTCGGCGACTCGGAGCTCGAGGTCTCGGAGATCTCGCTCGGCTCCTGGCTCACGTACTCCGGGGGGGTCGAGCGCGAGCACACGGAGGCGTGCACGCGCGCGGCCTTCGACGCCGGGATCAACTTCTTCGATACCGCCAACGTCTACGGCACCGGCGCCGCGGAGGAGGCGTGGGGCGAGATCCTCTCCGACTACGACCGCGGTTCCTACGTGCTCGCGACCAAGGTCTTCTTCCCGATGTCCGAGACCGACTCGGGGCTCTCGCGCGAGCAGATCCACAAGCAGATCGACGCCTCGCTGGCGCGGCTGCGCACCGACTACGTCGACCTCTACCAGTGCCATCGCGCCGATCCCGAGACCCCGATCGAGGAGACGATGGAGGCGCTCACCGAGGTGGTCGAGGCGGGCAAGGCGCGCCACATCGGCTTCAGCGAGTGGTCGCCGGAGCAGATCCGCGCCGGTCTCGAGGTCGCCGGGGCGGCGAAGTTCGTCTCCTCCCAGCCCCAGTACAACATGATCTGGCGCGCCCCCGAGGCGGAGGTCTTCCCGCTCTGCGCCGAGCACGGGATCTCGCAGATCGTCTGGTCGCCGCTCGGCCAGGGGGTGCTCAGCGGCAAGTACGAGCCCGGCGCCGATCCGCCGTCCGACTCGCGCGCGGCGAGCGCGGAGATGAGCTTCGCGATCGACCGCTACATGGACGACCGCGTGCTCGAGGCGGTCCAGCGCCTGCGCCCGATCGCCGACGAGGCCGGGCTGACGATGGTCGAGATGGCGCTCGCCTGGGTCCTGCGCCGACCCGAGCTCGCCTCGGCGATCATCGGCGCGAGCCGCCCCGAGCAGGTGCATGCGAACGCCGCGGCCTCGGGGATCGAGCTCTCCGCCGACACCCTGGCGGCGATCGACGAGGCGCTCGGCGGTGTCGTGGTCTCGACGCCCGAGCCGGCGGGCTTCGCGCGACCGGGCGTCAAGCACCGCTGACGCACGCGGCCCGCCGAGCGCGAGCGCCCGGCGGGCCGGTGGGAGAGGAGCGGTTTAGTTGAACGCGTACTGTTCGTAGTCGTCGACGTTGTCCTGGGTGACCACGGCTGCCGGGACGATCACCTGGCGCGGCACCTCCGGGGGCACGAGCTCCGGGAAGCCCTCGCCGAGGGCGATCAGACGAGCCATGTTGATCGCCGACGCCGCCATGTTCGGGTTGTAGAGGAAGGTCGCGCGGTAGAGGCCGCCCTCCTTGATCTGGTCCATCGCGTCCTGCGAGCCGCCGACGCCGGTGAGGAACATCTCGTCCTCACGCCCCGCGTTGCGGATCGCCTGGACGACGCCCTGGGCCATGTCGTCGTCGTGCGTGTACACGGCGTCGATCTGGTCCTCGGCGGTGAGGATGTTCTCCATCACCTTGAGCCCGGTGTCCGGGTTGAAGTCACCCGGCTGCGAGGCGATGATCTCGATCCCGCCGTCCGGGCACTTCTTCTTCAGCTCGTCGGTGAACCCCTGGGTGCGCTCCTCGGTCACCGAGATGCCGGCGAGGCCCTGGATCTCGACCACGTTGCCCTCGCAGTTGAGCTCCTCGCTGATGTAGTCGGCCGCCAGCACCCCGATCTGGTAGTTGTCGCCGAGGATCGTCGCCGTCGCGGCGTCGGGCTCGGAGAACAGCCGGTCGACGTTGATCACCGGGATCCCGGCCTGCTCGGCCTTCTGGGCGACCGGCGTCAGCGCCTCCCCGTCCTGGGGCAGGACCACCAACGCGTCCGGCTTCTCCGAGATCGCCTGCTCGATCTGCTGAGCCTGCGAGTCGGAGTCCGCCGCCTCGAGCAGCTGGAAGTCGACGTCGTCGTACTGGTCCGCCGCCGCCTGGGCGTTCTTGGAGATCGCGCCGAGCCAGCCGTGGTCGGTGGGCGGCACGCTGGCGACGATGCTCACGGTCTCGCCCGAGCCGCCGGTGCCGGATGCCTCCGTACCGGACGCGGGCGCGGTCACCGTGGTCGTCTCCTCGCCGCCGCCGCAGGCAGCGAACACGAGCGCCACGATCGCCGCCGTCGCGATCGAGATTGAAAGTCGCTTCAGCGACATGAGATACCTCTCCTCCTGTGGTGGATTGAACGCGTTGTGAGAACCCGATTGGGTGAAAGTCCGCTTCACGAGCCGCCTCAACAGCGGCGGGGTTCGGCTACGCCTCACTGGAATCGCGCCTCCGGGCGCTGCAGCAGCACGGCGCCGAGCACGATCGCCCCCTTGGTGACCTGCTGGACCTCGGTCGAGAGGTTGAGCTGGGTCATGAGGCTGAAGATGAGCGCGAAGGTGAGCACCCCGAGGAAGGTGCCGACGATCGTCGCGCGGCCGCCCATCAGGCTCGTGCCGCCGATCACGACGGCGCCGATCGCGTCGAGCTCGTACAGGTTGCCGCTCACCGGCGACGCGCTGCCGAGTCGGGCGCAGAGCAGCACCGTGGCGATCCCGACCAGGAAGCCGGAGAGCACGTAGACGCTGAAGATCACCCGGCGCACCGGGACGCCCGCGATCCGCGCCGCCTCGCGGTTGCCGCCGACGGCGACCACATGGCGGCCGTAGCGGGAGCGGTTGAGCATGATCCAGCCGCCGATCGTGATCCCGAGAAAGACGAAGACCGAAACCGGGATCCCGAAGATCTCGCCGGTCCCGAACCAGAGCAGCGAGAACGGCGCCGGGTCGCCGAAGGAGCCGCCGTTTAAGTCGAGCAGGCCGACGGGCTGCTTGTCGTTGAGCAGCAGCGCCAGCCCCTTGCCGATCGAGAACATCGCCAGCGTGGCGATGAACGGGACCACCCGGCCGAAGGCGATCGACGTCGCGTTGACCGTGCCGAGCAGGGTGGCGAAGCCGACCGCGCCGAGGATGAACAGCCACGTGGATCCGTCGGGGTCGACGAGCACCCCGCCGAAGACCCCGGCGGCCGCGAGCACCGAGCCGACCGAGAGGTCGATGCCGCCGGTTGCGATCACGAAGGTCATCCCGATCGCGATCACCCCGACGACGCTCGCCTGGGTGAGCATGTTGCGAACGTTGTCCCAGGTCGGGAACGAATCCGGCTTCAGGATCGCGCCGACGACGAAGAGCACGACGACGACGATCGCCAGCGCGTACTCCTGCAGCTCGAGGGCGCCAAAGCGAGCACGGAGCGCGGTCATTCAATCTCCTCGACGAAGTCCGACGAATCCGTGGGGGCGACCGCGTGGCGCAGGAGCTCGCGCTCGCTCGCCCGCTCGCCCGCCACCTCGGCGACCAGCTCGCCCTCGCGCATGACCAGCACCCGGGTGCAGATCCCGACCAGCTCCTCGAGCTCGGAGGAGACGACGACGACGCCGAGGCCGGCTCCGGCGAGCCCGGCGATCACCCGGTAGAGCTCCGCCTTGGTCGACACGTCGACGCCCCGCGTCGGCTCGTCGAGCAGCAGCACGCGGCACTCGCGCAGCAGCCAGCGCGCCAGCACCACCTTCTGCTGGTTGCCGCCCGAGAGCTGGCGGGCGATCCGGTCGGGATCGTCGGGGATCGTGTTCAGCGAGCGCAGCTGCTCCGACGCGGCGGCGCGCTCGGCGCGCACGTTGAGCAGCGGCCCGACGAAACGCCCGAGGTCGGCGAGGCTGACGTTCTTGGTCAGGCTCCACTCGAGCAGCAGACCCTGTGACTTGCGGTCCTCGGGGGCGAGCCCGAGGCCGGCGGCGATCGCCAGGTCGGGCCGGTTCGGCCGCAGCCTCTTGCCCTCGACGTAGACCTCGCCCTCGTCGGGCTCGTCCATGCCGTACACCAGCCGCAGCAGCTCGCTTCGGCCCGAGCCCACCAGCCCGCCGAGGCCGAGCACCTCGCCGGCGTGGACCTCGAAGCTGACCCCGCGGACCGCGGGCAGGCGGCGAATCCCGCGGACCTCCAGCAGCACCTTGTCGGTGCCCGCCGGGCGGTCTGGGTAGAGCCGCTCGACCTTGCGCCCGACCATGAGCTCGACGAGCTCGTCGGTCGCGGTGGTCGCCGGGATCCCGGTCGCGGCGGTGCGCCCGTCGCTGAGCACCGTGACCCGGTCGCCGATCCGGCGGATCTCGTCGAGGCGATGGGTGATGTAGACGACCCCGACCCGCTCCGCGGTGAGCCGGCGGACGACCTCGAACAGGGTCTCGATCTCGCCCTCGTCGAGGATCGCGGAGGGCTCGTCCATGATCAGCAGGCGGACGTCGTGGGAGAGCGCCCGGGCGATCGAGACCACCTGCTGGGCGGCGGGGCGCAGGGCGCGCACGCGGGCGCGCGGGTCGATCGCGCCGTGGCCGAGGCGCTCCAGCAGCGCCGCCGACTCGCGCCGCATCCGCTCCAGGTCGAGGAACGGGCCACGCCGGGGCTCGTGCGCGAGGAAGATGCTCTGGGCGACGGTCAGCTCCTCGACCAGGTCGAGCTCCTGGTAGATCGTCGCCACCCCGCGGCCCAGCGTCCCCGCCGGGTCGCCCTCGGGGAGCGGTTCGCCGCGGACGATGATCTCGCCCTCGGTCGGCTCAACCGCGCCCGAGACGCACTTGATCAGGGTGGACTTGCCGGCGCCGTTGGGACCGAGCAGGCAGTGGACCTCTCCCTCGAGCACGTCGAAGTCGACCCCCTGAAGCGCGCGCACGCCCGGGTACTCCTTGACGAGGCCGCGGACCTCGAGCACCTTCGCCGCCGCGGGCGCCGCCACCGTCATCAGCCGACCACCAGCGGGCGCAGGTTGCGGAGGGCGAGCTCGAGCCCCGCCTCGACCTTCTCCGGCGTCCCGCCCCACACCGGGTCCTCGTGCTCCACCGAGAGCACGCCGTCGAATCCGCCCTCGTAGAGGGTGTCGACGTAGCGTCGCCAGTCGACCTGCCCCAGGCCGGGAATGCGGAAGCGCCACCAGCCCATGTCCCAGGGGTCGGACTCGCGGGTCGAGACGCGGCCGAAGAACCCGAACCGGTTGCGCGCGGCCGGGAAGGTCTCGGCGTCCTTGGCGTGCGCGTGGATCACCTTGTCGACGTAGGGCCGCAGCGCCGCGACCGGGTCGATCCCGATCCAGAGCAGGTGCGAGGGGTCGAAGTTGAGCCACAGGCCGAGCTCGAACATCCACTCCCAGAGCTCCGGCGAGTACGCGAGGTTGCCGGGATAGCCGTCGGGGTGCCAGCCCTCCATGACGCAGTTCTCGATCATCAGCCGCACCCCGCGCTCGCCCGCGTACTCGACCAGCGGCGGCAGCACCCGCTCGGCCTCGCGCAGATTCTCGGCCACGCTGAGCGAGTTGTCGCGGCCGACGAAGGTGCCGACAGGGACGCCGCCGAGCGCCGCGGCGGCGTCGATGCAGGCGCGCAGATGGGCATGGATCGCCTCCCGCTGCGCGGGCTCGGGGTGCAGGTTGTTGTCGTAGTAGGCGAGCGCCGAGAGCTCGAGCGAGTTGTCGTCGAGCGCCGCGCGCACCCTGTCGGCCTCGGCCTCGTCCCACTCGTCGGCCGCGATGTGGCGGGCGACGAAGGGGCGGTCGCCGAGTCGCGGCCAGGCCGCGAGCTCGAGCGCCTCGTAGCCGTGCTCGGATGCCCAGGCGGCGACCTGCTCGAGCTCGCGCTCGGGCATGCAGGCGCTGAGCAGGCCGATCTTCATGCTGAAAGTTCCACCCATTCGCGGCTGCGCGCCGATCCGAGCACGGCCTCGGTGATCCGGGCGGCCCGAAGCCCGTCGCCGAGCCCGGGGAGGCCGTCCGCCGGAGGCTCGCCCGCGATCGCGGCGTAGGTCTCGGCGACGAACGCGTCGAAGCAGTCCGCATAGCCCTGCGGGTGGCCGCCGGGCAGGGTCACGTAGGCCGCTGCCTCGGGTGCCAGGGTGTCGTAGTCGCGCGGGATCCGCTCCGCTCCCGAGCGCCGCCCGACCCACAGGGTCTCGGGCTGCTCCTGGTCGAAGCCGACGGCCGCCTCGGTGCCGGTGACCTCGAACCAGAGGTGGTTCTTGCGGCCCGCGGAGACCTGCGAGATCACGGTCGAGCCGAGGATCCCCGCGTCGGTCTCGAACAGCAGCGCCGCGATGTCCTCGGTCTCGACCGCGCGCGCGTTCCCATCGCCGTCGCCGCGGGCGAACGAGTGCGCCCGCGCGCGGACGCGCTCGGAGTGGGCTACCGCCGTCCGCGCCGCGAGCGCGACGATCCGCTGGCCGGAGACGAACTCGATCAGGTCGCACCAGTGCGAGCCGATGTCGGCGAACGCGCGCGAGGGCCCGCCGAGCTCGGGCTCGACGCGCCAGTTGTCGTCGGTGGCCTCGAGCAACCAGTCCTGGAGATAGCCGCCGTAGAGGAGGCGCAGATCGCCGAGCGACCCGGCGCGCGCGCGGGCGCGGGCCTCGCGGACCGTCGGGTAGTAGCGGTAGACGAACGGCACCGTCGCCACCCGTCCGCTCGCCTCGGCCGCCGCGACGAGCTCGGCGGCGCCGGCCGAGTCGAGGGCGATCGGCTTCTCGCAGACGACGTGCTTGCCGGCGGCGAGCGCTGCCAGGGCCAGCGGCAGGTGGAGGTGGTTGGGGGCGCAGATGTGCACGACGTCGACCTCGTCGGAGACGACCAGCTCCGCGCCGCTGGCGAAGCCGCGATCGGCGCCGAGGTCGGTCGCGGCCGCCGCGGCGCTCTCGGGCGAGGAGGCGGCGACCCCGGCGATCCGCGCGCCCGCGAGCCGGGCCGAGCGAGCGTGCACGCGCCCGATGAAGCCGGTGCCGACGATCCCGACTCGCAGGTCCGCGGTCGGTTTGGCCTCCGTCGCTTCGCGCTCGAGCGCGACCGCGCTTCTCTCCACCTCCACTCCGGCGAACCTATTTCACTTATGGCTGCCTGTCAAGCAAAAGTCTGCGGGTATACAAACTGAAGTGAGGTATTCCGCTGGAACATGCGGACTCTTCGGCCCGCTTGACAAGCCGAAGCCCCGCTGATTGGATGGCGCGATGGCGGGGGATCGCTCCAGCTCGGTGCACCCCTTCGGCGCCGGGACCATGCTGCAGCTGATCCGGGACGGCGACGGCACCACCCGTGCCGACCTCTCGGCGCTCACCGGGCTGGCGCGCTCGACAATCGCCCAGCGGCTCGAGCAGCTGCGCTCTCAGGGGCTCCTGCGGGAGCTCGGCGAGAGCGACTCGACCGGGGGCCGACCGCCGATGATGCTCGCCTTCAACGAGGACGCCGGCGTGGCCCTGGCGGCCGATCTGGGGGCGACGCACTCGAGGCTCGCGGTCACCAACCTTGGCGGCACCGTGCTCGCCGAGGAGGGCGCCGACATGGCGATCGCCTCGGGGCCCGAGCGGGTTCTCGACTGGGTCGACGAGCGCTTCCACGCCCTCCTGGGCGAGATCGGCCGCGACGACGCCGACGTGCGCGGGATCGGGATCGGCGTCCCGGGCCCGGTCGAGCACGCCACCGGGCGGCCGCGCAACCCGCCGATCATGCCGGGCTGGGACGGCTACTCGATCCCCGAGCGCTTCGCCGACCGCTACCGGGTCCCGGTGCTGGTCGACAACGACGTCAACATCATGGCCCTCGGCGAGTACTGGACCGACTGGCGCCAGGTCGACCACCTGCTGTTCATCAAGTCGGCGACCGGGATCGGCTGCGGGATCGTCGTCGACGGGCGCATCCACCGCGGGGCCGATGGTGCGGCGGGCGACATCGGCCACATCCGCGTCGCCGCCGGCGACGAGGCCGAGGAGATCATCTGCAGCTGCGGCAACGTCGGCTGCCTCGAGGCGCTGGCAGGCGGCGGGGCGATGGCCGCGCGACTGCGCGACGGCGGCCTCGACGCCGCCGACTCGCGCGCGGTGGTCGAGCTCGCCCGCGCCGGCGAGCCGGCCGCGGTGCGCCTGATCCGCGACTCCGGGCGCCTGATCGGCGAGGTCCTGGCCGCCTCGGTCAACCTCTACAACCCGTCGGTGATCGTGATCGGCGGCGACGTCGCCCAGGCCCACGAGCAGCTGCTCGCGGGCGTGCGCGAGGTCGTCTACCAGCGCTCGCTGCCGCTGGCCACGCGGCATCTGCGGATCGTCCGCAGCCGGCTCGCCGATCGCGCCGGGGTGATCGGCGCCGCGGTGATGGTGATCGAGCACGTGCTCTCCCCGGCGGCCATCGACGCCGCGATCGCGGCCGTGCCGCCGGGCGAGCGGACGTTCTCGATCGACTGAGGCCGGGCCTGCGGCGCGCTCAGCGCTCGAGCTCGTCGAGCGCCGACTTCGCCGCGAGCAGGGACTGGTCGGCGCGGCCGTGGAGGTCGATCGGGTCGAGGCCGTCCGGGCCGTCGGCCGCCGCGCCCCACGAGGCGCTGACCCGGCCCTCGCCAAGCCGGGCGGCGGCGATGTGGTGGGCAAGGCGGCGGGCCGCGGTCTCGGCGCCCGCCAGGTGCGTCTCGGGCATCAGCACCGCGAACTCGTCGCCGCCGATCCGAAACGCGTCGTCGGCGAGGCGGGAGCCCGCGAGCAGCTCGGCGACGCCGCGCAGGACGTCGTCGCCGGCCGGATGGCCGAGCTCGTCGTTGACACGCTTGAAGCCGTCGAGGTCGAGGAGCACCACCGCGAGCTGGCGGCCGTAGCGCCGCGCGCGCTCGGCCTCGACCGCCAACCGCTCGTCGTAGGCCCGGCGATTGCCGAGGCCCGTAAGCGCGTCGCGGCGCCCGCTCTCGGCCTCGTGCTCGAAGCGGCTCGCGTGCGACATCTGCGCGGCCACCACCCGCCCGAGGAGGTGCAGCATCTCCGCGTCGCTCTCGCCGAAGGAGCGCGCCGCGGATGAGTAGACCTTGAGCGCCCCGATCGGGGTGGCGCGGTGATGCAGAGGCACGCAGACCATCGAGCCGGCGCCGACGCGGCGGCAGGCCTCGTGGTCGACGCGGGCGTCGGCGGCGGTGTCGTCGGAGACCAGGACCTCGTCGATCTCGACGCAGAGGCCCGACAGGCTGGAGCCACGCTTCACCCGAACCCCGAGATGGGGCGCGGCGGTCCCGGCGACCGCGGTGTAGACCATCTCGTCGCCCTCGGCGAGCTCGATCACCGCGGCGTCGGCGCCGGTAAGCGTCCGGGCCCGATCGACCACCAGGGTCATGACCTCGTCGAGCGCCAGCCCGGCGGCGATGACCTCGTTCTGGGCCTCGATGATCTCGAGCAGCCGGGTGGGGTCGGTCTTCACCCTCATGGAATCCATATCGGGCGCCGCGGGGGGAAGGTTTAGCCCCCGCTGAGACGGCCCGGTACGCTTGGCCGCGCATGAGACGGCGGTGGCATGGAGGCCTCTGCCTGGGGGCGGCGATCGCGACGCTGGCGCTGGCCGCCGACGCGTCGGCGGTCGAGCTCACCGGGCGGCTCGAAGCGCGGGCAGTGCTGCCCGCTGACACGACCGCGCCGGGGCCGCAATCCGGGGCGGTGCTCGGCCCGGGGCCGTTCAACGGGTTCAGCGCGCCGTTCGCCACCCAGCCGGTGCAGGGGTTCTCGGGTGTCCTGCGCGCGGGGCCGGGGGTGTGGTGGGCGCTGCCCGACAACGGCTACGGCCGCAAGGAGAACTCCGCCGACTGGCTCCTGCGCATCTACCGCGTGCGGACCGACCTCGAGCCGGCCGGGGGCGGGGCGGGCGGCGCGGCGGTCGAGGGGTTCGTGCAGCTCAGCGATCCCGACGGCAGGTTCCCGTACCCGCTCGTGCGCGCCGACCGGATGCTGACCGGCGCCGACGTCGACCCGGAGTCGATCCTCGAGGCACCAGACGGGACGTTCTGGATCGGCGACGAGTTCGGCCCGTGGATGCTGCACTTCGACCAGTCGGGCCGCCTGCTCGATCGTCCGGTCGCGCTCGACGGCGTGCGCTCGCCGCAGAACCCGACCCTGGCGGTCGGGGAGAGCCCGACCCTGGACCGCAGCAAGGGGTTCGAGGCGGCGGCCGCCTCGCCGAGCGGCAGGCGGGCGTTCGTCTTCCTCGAGGGCGCGCTGATCGCCGACCGCGACCAGCGGCGCCGTTACATCTACGAGCTCGATCTCGACTCCGGTCGCTTCACCGGGCGCCGGTGGGCCTACCGCACCGAGGATCCGGCCTGGCTGGTCGCGGACGCGAAGACGCTCGGCGGCCGCCGGTTGCTGGTCATGGAGCGCGACGACTTCGAGGGCGCGCAGGCAGTGTTCAAGCGGGTCTACGAGATCGAGCTCTCGCGGGCGGACGAGCTGGACGGCGGCGGCGGATCGGAGCACGAATTCGTCGATAAGCGAGAGCTCGTCGACCTGCTCGCGCTCCGCAACCGCGACGGCGTCGCGGCTCCGGCCGAGCCGGGCGATCGTGGCCTGGGCGACCCGTTCTCGTTCCTGCTCCGCAGCGTCGAGAGCATCCTGCCGCTCGACCGCGGCCGCCTGCTGGTCGCCAACGACAACAACTTCCCGTTCGACGCGGGGCGCCATGACGGCCGGGCCGACGGGAACGAGTGGATCGTCGTCCGCCCGACCGAGCCGCGCGTGCGGATCACCGGCGCGAACATGCGCTCCGCGCGCGAGCGGCTCGCCCTGGTCTACGAGCTCGAGCGCGACGCCCGCCTCGAGGCCGAGATCAGCGGACGGGGGCGCACGATCGACCGAGCCGCGCGCGACGCGCGGGCCGGCGACGGCGAGATCGAGCTGCGCGAGCCCGACAAGCCGGGGCAGTACAAGATCCGCCTCGAGGCGCGGCTCGGCGGCACGAGCGACTCCGCCCGCGTCGAGCTGATCCTGCAGCGCTAGAGCTAGGCCGGGACCGCGTAGATCGCGATCGCCGCGAAGTGGGCCGCGGCGGCGGCGATCACGAGCACATGGAAGATCTCGTGGTAGCCGAAGACGGCCGGCCTCGGGTCGGGGCGCCCGGCGGCGTAGACGATCGCCCCGGTCGCATAGAGCGCCCCGCCGGCGGCGATCAGCAGCCCGGCCACGATCCCGGCCTCGGCGACGATCGCGGGGAAGCCGAGCGCGCCGATCATCCCGACGGCGATGTAGACGACCGCCGCCACCCATTTCGGGTGGTCGACCCAGACCAGCTCGACGATCGTCCCGGCGAGCGCCCCCGACCAGACCGCGATCAGCAGCGCGGTCGCCAGCGGGCCGTCCATGACCAGCAGGGCGAACGGGGTCACGGTGCCGGCGATGAGGAAGAAGATCATCGTGTGGTCGAGGCGGCGCATCCAGCGCCGCGACTCAGGCCGCTGCCAGTCGACGCGGTGATAGAGAGCGCTGACGCCGAAGAGCGCCGAGAGGCTGGCGGCGTAGATCGCGACCGCGAGCCGGGCCTCGCCGCCCTGGGCGAGCAGGATCAGCCCGCCGCCGAGGACGAGCGAGACGAAGAACGCGTACTCGTGCGAGACGCCGCGCAACCGTGGCTTCACCTTGGCGATCTGCTCGGCGGCCGCGGCCTTCGCGTCGGCGATCGTGACCGCCGCCGCGTCGCGCGCATCGGTGACCCGCTCGACCGCGGCGTCGCGCGCGTCGGTGACCCGTTCGACGGCGGTCTCGCGCGCGTCGGCCATCGCCTCCCGGGCCTCGGCCACCCGCTCGGCGGCGCCCTCTCGGGCATCGTTGAATCGTTCGCGCGGGCTCATCTCGGCGGCGTGCTCAGAGCCTGAGAATACCCACCGCGAGCCGCCCGTCCGCCGTACCGCGCCGATCGGCGTCCGGCCCCCGGACGAAAACCGGAGCGGTTCGTGGGGGCCGGCTGCCCGACGTGCGTAGAGACGCTATATGTAGTAGGAGGCCCAAGGGAGGAAAACACTAGGTCAGGTAGAATCCATGTCGATGGAATGCCCCCGCTGCGAGCGGCCGACCCGGGTCCTGGAAAGCCGGCGCGCCGAGCACGGCGCCGCGCTGCGGCGCCGGCGGGAGTGCTCGGCCTGCGGGCACCGGTTCACGACCTTCGAGCGCCGCCAGCGCCCGCCGCTGGCGGTGCGCAAGCGCGACGGCACGCTGCAGCGCTTCGACCCGATCAAGTTGCGGGCCGCGCTGTTGCGCTCGACCCACAAGCGCCAGGTGAGCGCCGCCGACGTCGAGGCGCTGGTCGAGCAGGTCTCGATCGCGATCGAGACCAACGACGGAGAGCTCGGCGCCGAGCGGATCGGCGAGCTCTGTCTCGCCGGGCTCGCGGAGCTCGACCGGGGCGCGTACCTGCAGTTCCTCGGGACGCTGCCGACGCCGAAGCCGGAGTTTGCGGAGTCCGGGGCGGAGGGTTCCGTCCGGCCCCCGCGCGAGAGTGCAGAGTTACCCGCTCAAGCGGGCTGAGTGGTCGCACGTAGTCAGCAACAGAGGAGATAGAGGATGTCGGAAAGCGCTGCAAAGACAGGGAAAATTGGGCAAGGTGGGGTGACCTGCGCGCGCCGGCACACGACCCCGGGAACCCATCCGTTCGACGAGGTCGAGTGGGAGCTCCGCGACGCGATCATCGGCGACCCGCAGAGCCCCGCCTTCGAGCAGCGCGGGGTCGAGTTCCCGAAGTCCTGGTCGCAGAACGCGACCAACATCGTCGCCCAGAAGTACTTCCGCGGCCGGCTCGGCACCGACGAGCGCGAGAGCTCGGTGAAGCAGATGATCTCCCGGGTCGCCGGGACGATCGCCGGCTGGGGCCGCGAGGGCGGCTACTTCGCCACCGACGAGGACGCCGACGCGTTCGAGGCCGAGCTCACCCACATCCTTCTGCACCAGAAGGCCGCCTTCAACAGCCCGGTCTGGTTCAACGTCGGCTTCGAGGAGCACCCCCAGTGCTCGGCCTGCTTCATCCTCTCGGTCGAGGACACGATGGAGTCGATCCTCGCCTGGAACACCAAGGAGGGCACGATCTTCCGCGGTGGCTCGGGCTCGGGGATCAACCTCTCCAACATCCGCGGCTCGGTCGAGCACCTCTCCAAGGGCGGGCTCGCCTCCGGCCCGGTCTCCTTCATGCGCGGCGCCGACGCCTGGGCCGGGACGATCAAGTCCGGCGGCAAGACCCGCCGAGCGGCGAAGATGGTCGTCCTCAACGTCGACCATCCCGACATCGAGCACTTCATCTGGTGCAAGGCCGACGAGGAGAAGAAGGCCGCGGCGCTTCGCGACGCCGGCTTCGACATGTCGATCGACGGCGAGGGCTTCACCTCGATCCAGTACCAGAACGCCAACAACTCGGTCCGGATCACCGACGAGTTCATGGAGGCGGTCGCCGCCGACGCCGAGTGGGACCTGATCGCGCGCAACGGCGGCCAGGTGACCAAGACCCTGCGGGCCCGCGACCTGATGAACCAGATCGCCGAGGCCGCGTGGCGCTGCGCGGACCCGGGCGTCCAGTACGACACCACGATCAACCGCTGGCACACGTCGCCCGAGTCGGGACGGATCAACGCCTCGAACCCGTGCTCGGAGTACATGCACGTCGACAACTCCGCCTGCAACCTGGCCTCGATCAACCTGATGAAGTTCCGGCGGGCCGACGGCTCCTTCGACACCGCCGAGTTCGAGCACACCGTGGACGTCGTCTTCCTCGCCCAGGAGATCGTCGTCGGGCCCTCGAGCTATCCGACCGACGAGATCGGCCGCAACGCCCGCGCCTTCCGCCAGCTCGGGCTCGGCTACGCGAACCTCGGCGCCCTGCTGATGAGCGACGGGGTCCCCTACGACTCCGACGAGGGTCGCAACATCGCCGGGGCGATCACCGCGCTGATGACCGGCCGCGGCTATCGCAAGTCGGCCGAGATCGCGGCCGCCGTCGGCGCCTACGACGAGTACGCGAAGAACCGCGACGCCCACAACGGCGTCATGCGCATGCACCGGGACGCGTCCTACGAGCTCGACGCCGACGGCGTCAAGGGCGAGCTGGTCGAGGCCGCCCAGCGCAGCTGGGACGAGGCGGTCGAGCTCGGCGACGAGCACGGCTATCGCAACGCGCAGGCGACGGTGCTCGCACCCACCGGGACGATCTCGTTCCTGATGGACTGCGACACGACCGGGATCGAGCCCGACTTCTCGCTGGTCAAGTTCAAGGAGCTGGTCGGCGGCGGGCAGATGACGATCGTCAACCGGACCGTGCCGATGGCGCTCGAGACGCTCGGCTACTCAGCCTCCGAGGTCGAGCAGATCGTCGCCTACGTCAACGACAAGGGCACGATCGTCGGCGCTCCGGGCCTGCGCGACGAGCACATGCCGGTGTTCGACGTCGCCGTCGGCGAGCGCGCGATCTCGCACATGGGCCACATCCAGATGATGGCGGCGGCGCAGCCGTTCCTCTCCGGCGCGATCTCGAAGACGGTCAACCTGCCGCAGACGGCAACCGTCGACGACATCGCCGACGCGTACACCGAGGGCCACCGGCACGGGCTCAAGGCGCTGGCGATCTACCGCGACGGCTCGAAGACCGCGCAGGCGCTGCGCACCGACGCCCAGGACGAGGTCGAGGAGGCGACGGTGAAGCCCGAGCGCCGCAAGATGCCGCGCGAGCGCGAGTCGCTCACTCACAAGTTCTCGATCGCCGGCCACGAGGGCTACATCACCGCCGGTAAGTACCCCGACGGCTCGGTCGGCGAGATCTTCCTCACCGACATCGGCAAGGAGGGGTCGACCCTGCGCGGGATGATGAACGCGTTCGCGACGGCGATCTCGATGGGCCTCCAGTACGGGGTCCCGCTCGAGGTCTTCGTGAAGAAGTTCAGCTACATGCGCTTCGACCCCGAGGGGATCACCTCGAACCCGGAGATCCCGTTCGCGAAGTCGATGCCCGACTACATCATGCGCTGGCTCGCGAGCCGCTTCGTCGACGACCTCGACGAGCTCGAGGACCTCGGCATCCTCACCCCCGAGGTCCGGGCGCGCAAGGAGGCGCAGCTGGCGATCTTCACCGAGGACACCGCCGGGCCGGCCAACGGCGGCAACGGAAACGGCAACGGCCACCCCGAGGCCGAGACCGTCCACCAGCCCGGCAAGACGGTCGCCGCCGCCGAGGCGATGACCGACACCCCGCCTGTGGTCCCGGCGAGGGTCGCCGCCACCGGCGACCTCGGCCCCGCCTGCGAGCAGTGCGGGGGCATGATGCAGCGCACCGGTTCCTGCTACACGTGCTCGAGCTGCGGGAACAACACCGGCTGCGGGTGATCTGTAGTCAGGGCCAATGACTGAACCGCAGGTCCTTCTCGAGCCGGTTCAGCAGTACCTCGCGGCCCCGCGATGTGCTGTCTTGTCAACGATCAGCCCGAGTGGCTTTCCTCATCAAGCCGTCGTTCACTACGCCCCTGAACCCGACGCCGTCCTGGTCAATGGAGACGTCGGCCGGCGCTGGGCGCGCAACCTCCAGCGCGATCCTCGGGTGTCGATGGTCGTTCACGATGCCGAGGATGTCCTTCACTGGGTTGGCATCAGGGGCGAGGTCGTGACAACCCGGGAGGGACGCGATGCCGTCGCGGATGCGATGGCAATGGCCCGTCGCTATGCCGAAGACCCTGCCGACTATGAGGGGCGCGAGCGGCTGAGCCTGCTGATCCGGCCGCAACGAGTATTCGAATACGGCGGCGGCTGACCGTCGCATTCAAACGCAGGCCATCTTGGTCGGGATCCGCGAGGCGTACGGCGGCGCCTGGCGCGGGAACTTCAGCCGGATCCGCGTGTAGTAGCGACCGCGCTTGCCGTTGCAGTTGCGCGTCTTGACCTTGTGCAGGGTCAGCTTGGCGTAGTACTGAGTCGACTGGCCGGCAGCGTTGGGAGCGTGCAGGATCGCGCTGCTCGCGCGCGTCTCGGGTCCTCCCCAGCTCCGCCAGAGGATGTTGTTGGCGTAGATCCCCGCATCCGCGCACGTGAAGATGATCCGCTCGGGCTCGACCTGCGGCTTGACGCAATCCTTGACGCCGTAGACGCGGTGCTTGGCCGCGGCGGGGCTCTGGGCCGAGGTGACTGCGCCGAGCGCGACCGCGACGCCGGCAGCGACACACGCCACCCTGAGCACCCGCCCGAGGCGGGTTCGACGATGGTCAGTGGACGGTGAAAGTGCGTTGAGTTGGTTCATGGGACCGACGCTAGGCGCGCTCCGGTCCCACGCCACGCCTTTTGAGGAATCCTGAAACGCGGTCAGCTCGAGGGTCAGCGGTGAGGTCAAGGGTCGTCGTCGGCTCAAACGCCTCGAGGAAGCGCCGGTCGTGGCTGACGAGCACGATCGCGCCCTCGTAGCCGGCGAGGGCTCCCTCGAGCTCCTCGATCGCCTCGAGGTCGAGGTTGTTCGTGGGCTCGTCGAGGACCAGCGCGTTCACACGGCGGGCAGCGAGCACGCAGAGGACCGCCCGAGTGCGCTCGCCGGGGGAGAGCGAGTCGCCCGCGCGATGAACGTCGTCGGCGCCGAGGCCGAACTTCGCCAGCGCTCCGCGAGCCTCGCCCTCGTTGAGCCCGGTCTCGGATGCGAACGTGTACACCAGCGCGTCGGGGCCGGCGAACGGCCCCGGGCCCTGGGGGAGCTGTCCGAATACGGTGCTCGGCCCGACCCGGCGGTTGCCTGCGAGCAGCGGCAGCTCGCCGAGCAGCGTTCGCAGCAGCGTGGTCTTCCCGGAGCCGTTGTTGCCGAGCACCGCTACGCGGTCGCCGTAGGCGATCTCGAGGTCGAGCGGACCGAGGCGGAAGCCCTCCCGACCAATCACCGCCCGCTCGAGCTGGGCGACGACCGCCCCCGAGCGGAAGGAAGGCTCGAGCTCGAGCTGTAGCCGCCAGGGCGCCCACGGCTTCTCGACCCGGTCCAGGCGCGAGAGCTTCTTCTCGAATGCCTTGCGCGCGTCCTTCGTCTTCTTCTTCTTGCGGCCCTGGCCGTAGCCGCGCTCGTTCCACTGACGCGTGCGCCGGGCCTCCTCGACGACGCGATCCCGGGCCTTCGAGTAATCGCGGTAGGCGCGCTCCTCGGCCTCGCGCGCTCCGCGCCGTTCGGCCTCGAACTCGGACCAGCCGCCGGTATAGACCCTGACCCGCCGCGTCTCAGGCTCGAACTCGACGATGCGCGTCATCCGGGCCAGGAAGGCGCGGTCGTGCGACACCGCCACCAGCCCGCCCGGAAAGCGCTCGAGCGACTCGGCGAGGCCGGCGAGGCCCGCGAAGTCGAGGTCGTTGGTCGGCTCGTCGAGCAGCAACACGTCCGGGTCGGAGGCGATTACCGCCTCGAGCCTCGCGCGCGCGGCCTCGCCGCCCGAGCGCCGCCCGGATTCGGACGACTGCTCGAGGTACCCGAGACGGGCGCCGGGCGGCTGGCGCTCGACGGAGCCCGAGTCCGGCCCCTCGACGCCGGCCAGGATCCGGAGCAGCGTCGACTTGCCGATCCCGTTCGGGCCGACAATCCCCGTCCGGCTTCCGGGGCCGACGACGACGGAGATGCCGGCGAGGACGACGGTCTCTCCGTACGACTTGGTGATGTTGTGCGCGATCAGGGCGTCGTGACGGGACGACATGAGCTGACCACCTCTGTGAGGCGAGGGACTGGAGCGTCGGTGGGCGGTCAGTCGGCGCGCATAGGAGCGGAGCCGTCGGCTCCGCCTCGAGCGTAGCGGCCGGCGCTCGAACGGGTGGTGACCGTGTGAGAATCCCCGACCGATGCGAGAGTTCGTCAAGAAGCTCGCTCTACCGGACGGGTTCGACCCGCCGCCGGCGGCTCACCCACGAGGACGTCGTGGCGACCGTGCTCGGGCGCGAGGACCTGGACGACGACGTGCGCGGCATCAACGCCAGCCTCGATCTGATCCGGCGCACGCGCGGCGGGGCCTGGCCGGAGGAGCCGGTGACGCCGGAGTTCGACTTCGTCGATCTCGTCTGGCACGAGTGCGAGTTCCGCGAGGGGTTCTCGTTCTCGTACGTGGTCCGCGACTCAGCCGGCGAATACCTGGGCTGCGCCTACCTCTATCCGATGGGGCGCCGGACCGAGCTCAGCGAGGAGCTCGCACACCACGACGTCGACGCCAGCTGGTGGGTGACCGCCGACGCCTACGAGCGGGGCTACTACGAGCGGGTGTACAGGGGCCTGCGGGGCTGGGTGACGGAGGAGTTCCCGTTCGCCGACCCCTACTGGTCGAACGCGGAGCTCCCGGGCTGAGCGGGGAGGGAGGGGTGACGGACCGTCCCGAGCTCTCGACCATGGCGGACGACTACGGCCGCCACGCGCTCTCGCAGCGCGGAGCGTTCGAGGCGACCTTCCCGGCGGCCCTCGAGGCCGCGCGAGCCTTCGCGGACGAACCGGCGCTCTGCGTGGCCGACCTCGGCGCCGCGGACGGGGTCAACTCGCACGGCCTGATCCGCGCCCTGATCGGCGAGCGCGCCGGCCGGCCGCTGATCTACTCGCTCGTCGATCTGCAGACGAACGCGTGGGCGGTCGCCGCCGACCACCTGCGGCGCGCGTTCGGCGACGGGGCGCAGGACGTCGTCATCACGCCCGGGCCGGCCGACGCCGACCGCGGGGCGATCGATGTCGGCAGCGGGCTTCATTGGGCATCGGCGGAGGCGCACGGCGAGGCCTGCCGGCGGGCGCTCGAGCGGACGCCACCACCGGCCGCGGTGATCAGCCTGGCGGGCATTCCGCTCCAAGCGGCACCCTGTCTGCCCGCGGGGAGCGTGCACGTCGCGGTCAGCGGCACGGCGCTGCACTGGATCGCGGAGGCGGCCGGGCTGGCCTCGACCGGGTCGGTGTTCCCCGGCTATCCCGACCACGCCGACGAGGAGGAGCGGCGCGACTGGGCGGCTGCCGCGGCACGTCAGTGGGAGCGCCTGCTCGAGATGCGCTCGATCGAACTCGCCCCGGGCGGCCGGCTGATCGCCGCGCTCCCGGCCTCCCCGGACCCCGACCCGAACCGATCCGGGCTCTACGTGGAGCTGATCGGGGACATGAACCGGATCCTCGCGGAGTGGTGCCGCGCCGGCCGGATCGGCGCCGCCACCGTCGCCGCGGCCGTGGTCCCGGTGTGGATGCGCACGGTCGACGAGATCCGGGCGCCGTTCGAGGCACAGGGCGGGCGCTTCGCCGGTCTCGAGCTCGAACGAGACGATCTCTTCCGCCTCGACAATCCCTACTGGGACGACGACCCCGCGACCTTCGCCACCGCCTACGTGCGCAGCGTCACCGCATGGGGCGAGCCGCTGTTGCTGCGCGCTTTCGCCCTCGAGGGCACAGAGCGCGCCGGCGGCCTGCTCGCCGACTTCCTGGCGGAGCTCGAGCAGCGCGTCGCCGTGAACCCGGACCGTTTCCGGCGGGACTACGTCGAGGCCCTCGTCGTCTGCCGGAAGGTGGGACAGCCGCCGGGGGGTGAGCCGATTCACCCCCAGGTGACCTAGGCGTGGGCCGCGGGTGGCTTCACGCTTGGTCCATGAAGACGAACAGCCCACAAATCACCGTCTCCGCAGCCAGGTGGGGTCACGTGAACGCGTGAGGACCCGTCGGTAGCCAGGACGTGAAAGGGCCCCGCGCGATGCGGGGCCCTTTCGGTCCGTCCCCTTTGCAGCGAGCGCCTAGTAGCGCCCGATCTCGCTCAACCGATCGTCGACAACGTCGCGCCAGTTCGTGCCCGCGGCGTCCGCGGACTCCGCGCCCGCCGTCCCGCCCGAGAGGGGCGGCTTGCCCGCCGTGAACAGCCACGGGTCCCAGACCGAATCGAGGTCCCGGCCCGCGATGTCCTCGGCCAGCGCGATGAACTCCTCCGTCGTCCCCGTGCCGCCGCTCTGCGTCGCGGCCCACTCCTGGATGATCTCGAAGAAGGTCGCGTCGCCGACCTCGTTGCGAAGCGCCTGCAGGGTCATCGCCCCGCGAACGTACACCGGGTCGCTGAACAGCTGATCTACGCCCGGATCGGCGATCACGACCGACCAGAACGGGTCGTCGGCCGGGATCGCGTCGTAGGTCGCCTCGAAGCTCTCCTGAGGCGTCCCCTCGCCGATGTGCTCGGTCCACAACCACTCGGCGTAGCTCGCGAAGCCCTCGTTGAGCCAGATGTCCTGCCAGCGGTGCACCGCGACGTCGTCGCCGTACCACTGGTGGGCGAGCTCATGGACGACCACGCCGTCGCCGTTGCGCGGTTCGAGGGTGGTGCTGTCACGCCAGAACCGGAACGAGTACACGGGCCGGGTCTGCGTCTCGAGGGCGAAGCGCAGATCCTCCTGGCCCTCGACGATCCCGCCGACGGTGCTGAACGGATACGGCCCGAACGCGTCGCTCAGCAGGTCGAGGATCTCGTCCTGCTTCGCGAGCGAGGAGTCGATCTCGACGCGCAAATCGTCGGGGAGCCCCGAATCGACGGCGTCGTAGACCGGCAGGCCCTCGTCGGTGCGGCCCCGGGTGACGTCCCAGAAGCCGATGTCGATGGTCGCGAGGTACGAGGCCATCGGCTCTCGCGCAACCCACCTCCAGGTCGTCTTACTGCCGCCCTCGTCGACGTCCTGCAGGAACCCGTTGGCGACCACCTCGTAGCCGGTCGGAACCTTGACGTCGAACGTGTAGGCCGCCTTGTCGCGCGGATGGTCGTTCACGGGGAACCACCCGGCTGCGACCTCCGGCTGACCGGCGACCGTGGCGCCGTCGAGGGTGTCCATGAACCCCGTCCTCAGGGGAGGGTTGGTCCCCGGGATCGCGAACTCGGTCGGCTCGCCGGAGTACTTGACGAAGATCTCGAACGGCCTCCCGCGCTCGAGCGCGTCCCTCGGCGTCACCGTGAGCTCGTGCGCGTCGCGGGTCCACTTGGCGCGGTCACCGTCGACCTTCAGCTTCTGGATGTCGAAGCCGACGAAGTCGAGGTTGAAGCGGCAGACGCTCTGCGTCGCCTTCGCCTCGATCGTCGCCTTACCCCGCTCGATCAGCTGCGTCGAAGGGTCGTAGTTGACGTCGAGCTCGTAGCGCTGGACGTCGTAGCCGCCGTTGCCGTAGGTCGGGTAGTACGTGTCTCCGACGCCGGCTGCCCCGACGGGCTGGCCCGGCAGACATCCCCTGCGTTCCTGCTGCTTCGCTTGCGCCGCGCCAACCGTCGCCGTGAACAGCAGCACTGCTCCGACGATCAGGCCCGCGGCCGTCTTCAGCCCCCAGCGGTGCGTCGCACCGAGACTGCCCTGCTCCATCCTCGAACTCCTCCCGCGGATTGGGTCTCCAACCCTGTTCCGCTACCCATGCCCCGCGAGATCTAACTCCGGCGCGAACGTCGGACGCGATCGCTACCCTGCCCGACTTCGATAACCGGTAATGCCGAGTCCCGGGCGCTCTGCGCCTCGGGAGCGGGGGAACCACACGTTGGGGCTAACCCACCGAGCCAGGTGGGGGCGCAGGCTCTTTCAGCGCCAGTCCGTCAGCTAACCCCGTAGGCCGACGAAGGAGACGAGACGTGATCGGCAGGTCTGCGCGCGGTGCGCGCGTTCACAAGGGCGTAGCGGGATTGGGAGCGGCGCTGGTGGCCATAGGGCTCGGCGTCGGGGTGGCGACAGCCTCCGGAGGAAACGGCGGCGTCGGCAGCGGCGGCGGAGATGGGGCGGCGACAGGCAGGCCTCGGCCGACGGTGTCTTCCCGGTGGCCGCCAAGCACAGCTACGGCGACGGCCTCGGCGCCGGACGCGGTCACGAGGGACAGGACCTGCTGGCGAAATGCGGGAAGCCGGTGGTGGCCGCCGAGCCCGGGCGCGTGCAGCGCAACAAGTTCCACTCGGCCGCCGGCAACTACGTGGTCATCGACGGCAAGGGCAAGATCGAGGACATGGGCTACATGCACCTCAAGCGCCGCTCGCCCCTGAGCGTGGGCGACAAGGTGGCGGCCGGCGACCGGATCGGGCTCGTTGGAGACACGGGCGATGCGACCACCTGTCACCTGCACTTCGAGATCTGGTCGAACCCCGGCTGGTACGAGGGCGGCTCTCCGGTGGACCCGGCGCCGAGCCTGCACCGCTGGGACCGAGATCGCTGAGCGCCGCGCGGCCGGCGACGGCCCGTTCAGGACGGCCGGGGCGCGGCGCCGAGCTGGGGGGTCTGCTCGGCGACGCGACCACGGCCGCGGGTCCGGCGCTGACTGAGATTCGGACCCTGGGAGCGGTGGCTCCTCACGAACCTCCGCGCTCCAGCGGACAAGATCCCGGGGCCGGCGGCCTGCCGTCAAGCCTTTTCAGGATCGTTGAAGTCGCGATGCGCGGCGCGGGCGATGCGGCGCCGCCGCTCCGATAGCGTGGCGCCCATGGCGCTGAAACGCGGCATCTTCGTGGCCCCGTTCGACGAGCTGGTGAACCCCCGCCTCCTGGCCGAGCTCGCGGAGCTGGCGGAGGAGCGGGGCTGGGACGGGCTCTTCCTCTGGGACCACATCGCCTACCGGGCGCCGGTGCGCGCGGTTGCCGACCCCTGGGTGGCGCTGAGCGCGATCGCCTCGGCGACCAACACCCTGCGGCTCGGCCCCCTGGTCACGCCGCTGTCGCGAAGGCGGGTGCAGAAGCTCGCCCGGGAGACCGTGACGCTCGACCACCTGAGCGCCGGGCGCCTCGTGCTCGGGGTGGGGCTCGGCAGCGACCGCAACGGCGAGCTGGAGCCGTTCGGAGAGGTCGTCGACGCCCGCGAGCGCGCGGAGCTGCTCGACCGGGGGCTCGAGCGGCTGACCGCGTTCTGGGGCGGCGAGTTCGAGCCGCCCCCGGTCCAGCGCCCCCGGATCCCGGTGTGGGTTGCCGCTCGCTGGCCGAAGCGCCGGCCGCTGCGGCGCGCCGCTCGTTGGGACGGGCTCTTCCCGATCGAGCTGCCGGGGCCGGAGGCGCTCGCAGAGCTCGGCGAGGAAGTCCGCGCGATGCGCCCCGAGGGCGCCCCGGCGTTCGACCTCGTCGCCGAGGCCCCGCCAGGCACGGACCTGGGCCCATGGGAGGCCGCCGGCGCCACCTGGATGCTCACCGCGGGGTTCGGGCGCCAACCCCGGGAGGCCGAGGTGCGTGAGGCGATCGAAGCCGGGCCTGCCTAGCGTCCGCGGGCTCAGCGGTCGGGGTTGTCGCAGGCGATCGCGAGTGCCGCCGGGCCGGCATGGATCGGATCAGGCGCACGGGCCTTCGCCTCCAGATGCGGAACGCTTCGGTTGGCGACGACGTAGGCGCGCTCGGTGTGGCGGTCCGACGGGAACTCGAGGCCGTTGCACGGGACCGCCATCAGGGTCACGTCGGCGGCGCGGTGAAGGCTCTGCCCCGGAACCGAGCGGCTGTCCCAACGGGCGCTGATCCCGTTCCCCGTCTCGATGTCGACCGCGATCTGATGCCAGCTCGACGCATCCCGCGGCCCGGGGTCGTCGTCGTAGTACACCGCGAAGCCGACCTGGATCGCCTCCGGGACGGCGGCCGCGAACTCGACCGGACCGCTGATCGTCGGTCTCAGGGGCGCTGTGACCTCCGGTCGACGGGGAGCGGGCTCGCGGCCGGGACAGGCGACGCTGGGCACGTTGCCGCCGGCGGGCCCGGCCTTGAGGTCGGCCGAGGCGACGTAGCCGTCGCCGCCGGCGGTTCGAAACCAGACCGGGTCCTGGATGTCGAAGCGCCAATCGTCTTTCGGCTCTCCCAGGCAGTAGCCGTCGAAGGCGAGCTCGCATCCGGGCGGGTAGCGGACCACGATCCCGGAGTGCAGGTCGGCCTCCTCCCTGAGGTGCGCGTAGCCGATCTCGGTCGGCGCGACCACGCCGTCGAACTGGCCCTGCTCGGCTTCGTCCGGGCAATCGACCACGGCGCCCGGCGGCGGCGGACCGGAGCCGAGGAGACCGCTCCAATCGAAGGCTGTCCCGGCAGCGATGAAGATGGCCCCGAGCGCCGTGAGGATCGAGAGCGCGACCTTGGAGCCCCGCAGCCCGAACAGCCACAGGGCCGAGAGGACGGCGAGCGCGATCGCGATCGCGGCGATCGTCGACCGCGGGATCCGCTCCCGCCAGACATTGTCGGAGACCACCAGCACCAATCCGGCGATCAGCGCCAGCAGCACGAACAGGACCGCGAGCCGGGGGCCGGTGCGAGCCCGGGTCGGCCATCTCGCCGCCCGGTCGAGCAGGCCCAGGAGGCGATCCCCGAGATCTGCGTTCTCACCCGGCTCGGGCATCGATGGCGATCATCTGCGCTCGCACCGGTCCGGTCAAGGGCCGGCGGCCAGAGTGCGCCGGCGTCCTAAGGTGGCGGCACGTTCTGGTTGCGACGCAGGACGTTCTCGGGGTCGTAGCGGGCCTTCAGCGCCCGCAGTCGCTCGAAGGTCTCGTCCCCGAAGGCGGCGCGCACCCGGTCGAGCGGCTCGTCGGCCTGCATGTAGTTGACGTAGCCCCCGCTCATCGACCACGGGTCGAGCGCCGAGGCGGTCTCGCGCGCCCACTCCCGCTCCTCCGCGTCGAGAGCCGGGTCGCTCCAGCCGGCCATCGCGCTGATATTGAAGGCGGCGTCGCGGAAGCCGACCGCGGCGGTGTCCGGGTCGGCGTCCTTGGCGGCGCCGTGGAGCGACTCGATCAGCACCTGGCCGGGAGGCCGGCCGAGCGCCTGCATGCGCGTGAAGAGGACCTCGATCAGCTCGTCGGGGAGCTCGCGAACGAACCCGCCCTTCCAATATCCGCGCTCTTCGCCGTACGGAGGGTTGAACAGGTGCTGCTGGCTGATGAACGAGCGCGGGCCGACGCCATCGGCGACCAACCCCGGGGCGGAGCGGACCGGTCGCAGCGACTCCGGATCATCGTCCTCGCCCGTGTAGCACGGCGTGATCAGAGTTATCGGCTCGAGCGCGTCGTCGACCGCGAGCAGCGCCTGGCAGCTGAGGTCGCCCGGGCGCTCCGCAACGAGGTCGCGGAAGCGCCGGAGCGCCTCGCGGGCCTCGTCGCCGGCGTAGATGATTCGCCCGCCCAGGACCCGCTCGAGCGGATGCAGGCGGAAAGTCAGGCGAGTGGCGACGCCGAAGTTGCCCCCGCCGCCGCGCACCCCCCAGAGCAGCTCGGGATTCTCGTCGTCGGCGGCGCGGACCACCTCCCCGGCCGGGGTCACGAGCCGGGCCTCGACGAGGTGGTCGCAGGTCAGCCCGTACTGGGCCGTGAGGTGACCGATCCCGCCGCCCAGCGTGAGCCCGGCGACGCCGGTCGTGCCGACGATCCCGCCCGGCGTGACGAGACCGTGCGCCTGCGTGGCCGAGTCGAACTCCAGCCACCTGGCTCCGCCCCCGGCGTAGGCAAGTCCCTGTGACGGGTCGACCTCGACCCGGCGCATCAGTGAGAGGTCGATCACCAGCCCGCCGTCGAGGACGCAGTGTCCGGCCGGGTTGTGCCCACCGCCGCGGACGGCGATCTCGAGCCCGCGAGAGCGCGCGAACTCGAAGGCGGCTGCGATGTCTTCGGCTCCCAGGCAGCGGGCGATCACGGCCGGGCGGCGGTCGATGAGCGCGTTGAAAGGACGACGCGCGCCGTCGTATCCGGCATCCGCCGGCGTCAGCACGGCGCCGTGGAGCGAGGCGCGCAGCTCGCCGACGTCCTCGGCCACAGGTCGGCCTTGGCTCATCCGCTCAGCCTGTCACAGCGCGGCGAGATCTCGAGCCGCGCCCGGAGGGTGGCCGCCGGGCCGGGGACCCATCCGCTATAGAGGCCACGGATGGAAGCCCTCGCGCCGCTGCGGGTCGTCGACTTCTCGCGCATCCTCGCCGGGCCGTTCGCGACCATGATGCTCGCCGACCTCGGGGCCGAGGTGATCAAGGTCGAACGGCCCGGGACGGGTGACGACACCCGGGCCTGGGGCCCGCCGTTCGACGACGCCGGCAACGCGACCTACTTCCAGTCGGTCAATCGCAACAAGCGCAGTGTCGCGCTCGACCTCACCGACCCGGGCGACGTGGGGCGGGCGATCGAGCTCGTCGCCGGCGCCGACGTGGTGGTCGAGAACTTCCGCCCCGGGGTCATGGACCGGCTCGGCCTCGGCTACGAGACGGCGAGGCGAGACAACCCGGGACTCGTGTACTGCTCGATCACCGGCTTCGGCCGCGGCCCCGGCGCCGCGCTGCCCGGCTACGACCTGCTGCTCCAGGCACTCGGCGGCCTGATGAGCATCACCGGCGACCCGGAGGGCGAGCCGCAGAAGGTCGGCGTGGCCCTCGTCGACGTTCTCGCCGGCCTCTTCGCCACCGTCGGGATCCTCGCCGCCCTGCGCCACCGCGACCGGTCGGGCGGCGAGGGACAGCTGGTCGAGGTCGACCTGCTCTCCTCGCTGCTCGCCGCGCTCGTCAACCAGGCAAGCGCCCACACCCTCGCCGGCGTCGTCCCGGCTCGGATGGGCAACGCCCACCCGAGCATCGCCCCCTACGAGCTCTACGCCGCCGCCGACGGCGAGCTCGTGCTCGCGGTCGGCAACGACCGCCAGTTCGCCAGCCTCTGCGACGTGCTCGGCGTCCCCGAGCTCGCCACCGACGAGCGCTTCGCGAGCAACGCCGGCCGCGTCAACGCGCGGGAGGAGCTGCGGGGCCTGCTCGAAGGCCGGCTCGCCGAACGCGGCGCCCGTGTCTGGGTCGAGGAGCTGACCGAGCGCGGCGTCCCGGCGGGAACCGTGAACGACGTCGGCGCCGCCTTCGAGCTCGCCGAGCGGCTCGGCCTCGAGCCGGTCATCGAGATCCCACGCGATCGCGGCGGCGCGGCGCGGCTTGCGCGGAACCCGATCCGGCTCTCGGCGACGCCGGCGACCTATCGAAGCGCCCCGCCCGATCTGCCGACGCCGGACCATGAGGACGGCGAATCGGGCTCCTGAGCGAGAGCTATGCCCCGGGGTCGCAGTAGCGATCCTGGCTGAGCTCTTCCCATCGATCGGCCAGCGTCGAGTTGAGAAGCCGCCCCGATTGCTCTTCGACGCGCGGGTGGAGGTCGTCGGCGAACTCGCAGGGCGTGAGACGAAGCCCGCGGGACTGGGTGTTGAAGATCTCCGCCTGGATCTCGACGACCGTCGGGCTCTCGGTCGCGGGATCGCTGACGTAGTAGCCGCCGATCATCCGCGAGGCCGTCTCGCTCAGGGCGAAGTCCTGAACGGGGTAGCCGCTCACCGAGCCCTCCCCGACCGTGTTCCCGTACCGCGTCAGCTGCTGGTACGGCGCCTGCAGGTCCTCGGCCTTGCTCGAGTCCGCCGGAATGCCGAGTTGCGGCGGGGAGCTGTGGATGCTCAGCAGCCGGTAGCGATCCCTGTCCTCGTCCCAGTCGAGCGCGAACGGGACCAGCAGCTCACCCGGCTTCGCCAGCGACCCGAAGGCGCCGATCAGCTCCTCGGCGCCATCGTCGTCGACGTCGGCGATGCCACGGAACTGGTAGACGGCCGGGTTCTTCGGTTCGAAGCGAAACCGGCCGACGAGCCGCTCGCCGACGACGTCGTAGACGCGGAGCTCATCGGCCCGGGAGGTCTCATCGTCATAGCTCGGGACCTCGTCTCTGAAACCGAACACGAACGATTCCGAGCCGGACCCGTGGAAGTCGACGCGCTCGATCGCTCGGCCGGCAGAGGTCCGCTCGCCGGCGTTGCCCTCGCTGGTGATCTCGTCAGCCTGCTGGGCGATCGTCGGCGGCACCGGCTTGCTGATGCTGGAGGCCAGGCCGATCACGCACACGGCCGCGACGGCGATCAGGCAACCGGCCAGCGGCGCGAGCAGCAACTTGTCCTCCCAGACGCCCCCAAGCCTCGAACGCCATGTCGACGCGAGGCCGGTCGCGGGAGGCGCGGTCTCGACATCCGCCGGGAGCAGGACCGGCGGCTCGCCCTGCTTGCCGGTCGCCGCCAGGGCCGCACCGATGCCCGGGGAGAGGTCGTCGACGGGATAGAGCTCGCGCGCCCTCGGCGCCTCGTGCTCGGGATCGAGCTCGGACGGCACCCTGAACGCGCGCGCCCGGGCGGCGACCGCCTTCGCGAACTCGCCGGGCTCGCCGTCGGCGGCCAGGAGGGCGTCCCAGGTCGACTCGCGGATCGTGGCGACCACGGTCACCGCGGGCCGTGACGGGTCGCCCGCCTCCCGCCGCTCGTGGGTGGCGCGAAAGGCGTCCAGCCGCGGGCCGTCGAGCGCGCCCGAGAAGCGCTCCAGCCCGTCGAGCCAGAGCACGACCCGATCGGCATCGCACTCGGGATCGAGGCGAGTGCAGTCGAGGTCGGGATTCTCGTCGAGCAGGGTGCGGAGCCCGTCGGCGTCGCTCGGGACGATCACCCACGTGCCGGCGAGCGCTGCCCTCGACGCCTCGACGGCCGTGCGCGACTTTCCGGACCTGGCGTCGCCGTAAACGAGCACCAGTGGCCCGGCGAGCGCCGCGCGGAGCTGATCATCGACCAGCCTCGGCGCGTATTCCGCGGCGGGCCGGTCGCCGCGACGCGGCGGGAAGACGCCGAGGTCGCCGGGGTCCGCTCCCTCGATCGGCGCGGCGGGGCAGCGCAGGGCGCCGGTGAGCAGGTCGCGCTGCCGCTCGGCCTCGGACTGGTCGGCCTTGCGAACCCGCAGCCGTTCGCCCGCGAGGGTCGCCAGAACGACCGCGACCACGATCAGCACGCTCACCCACTCGCGCGGGTTGAAGGCGCCGATCGCCTGCTGCAGCGCCTGCAGCGCGACGATCGCCAGGGCGAGCGCGGCCGCCCCCGTGACGCCGGCTCGCGCCACGTCGCGGGTCCGCACCTAGCTCACCTTCCCGGCCCCTCGGCGATCGGGCGGGCGCTCCATGTGACGATCGTAACCCGCCTCGCTGACAATGCCCCGGCTCGACCCTGGAACCGGGAAGGAGGGCCGGCCCTAGCCGGCGAAGTCCTCGTTGAGCTGCGCGATGCGGACCGAGTTGCCGGAGGGATCCCGGAAGCCGGAGTCGATCCCGTACGGCCGCTCCTCGAGGGGGTCGGTGAACTCGACACCGCGGCCCTTGAGCTCCTCGTAGGCGGACTTGACGTCGTCGGTGGTCAGGAAGACCGTCCCGGCGAAGCCCTTGGCCATCAGGGCGGCCACCTGCGAGCGGGTGTCCTCGTCCATGACCGGCGCGCCCGGGATCGCCATCAGCACGATCGAGACGTCCTCCTGCCCGGGCGGGCCGACGGCCAGCCAGCGGAAGTCGCCGAGCTCCGGGAGCGTCACGTCCGCGCGGACCTCCATGCCGACCTTGTCCCTCCAGAAGGCGAGCGCCTCGTCCTGGTCGTGGACCCAGAGCTGCGCGTTTGCGATCTTCATCATCGGATGTCTCCTTGAATCGAGTGGGAACTGACGGCGAGCAAAGCTAGTCGCCGCCGCCGGCTCTGACTTCTCGAAACGTGCTGTCTTCGCGGCGCCGGTCCCGCGTCCTAGCGGGCGACACGATGCAGCGGCCGCGAGTAGGCGCGGACGAAGCACGCCGGGACCAGCGCCCGCTCGGCCGCGGGCGGGTGCGCCGCGCGGTAGGCGGTCGGCGAGACGCCGAACGTGCGGGTGAAGCTGGTGGTGAAGGAGCCCAGACTGCGAAGGCCGACGGAGTAGCAGATCTCGGTGACCGAGCTGTCCGTGTTGCGCAACAGGGCCGCGGCGCGCTCGAGCCGGCGCGTGAGCAGGTAGGTGTGGGGCGGTTCCCCGAACGCGCGCCGGAACTCGCGGCTGAAATGCGCCCGCGTGAGGCCCGCGGCGGCCGCCATGTCGTCGACGGTGAGCGGCTCGGAGTAGCGCGCGTCGGCGAGGTCCTTGGCGCGGGTGAGGTGGCGGGCGGACGGGGCGAAGGCCATCGCCGTCAGTATTGCGCGCGCTCAGCCGTCCGACCGCGCCGGAGCCTCGTCCTCCCGATGGGACTCGTGCTGGGCGACCGCCCTCGTCCAGAGCCGCTCGAGCCGCTCGCGACCGAGCGCGCCGATGTCGATCCGGAACTCGTCTTGCAGCATCGCCTCGAACTCGGCCGGGTCGGCGAGGACGCGGCGCTCGCGAAGGCCGGGGCCGTCGACGAACCAGGTCCGGGCGCGCAGGGTGACGATCCGGTCGGGGTAGGGGTGTTGGACGAGCAGCGCCTGGACGAAGCCCGACTCGGGCGAGGTCGAGAGGCGGTGGTGATGGGGCTCGAAATCCTCCAACGCCGCCGGGTGGTCGGCGAAGCGAAAGCCGGGCGACGAGCCATGCTCGTGCTGCTCGACCCACCAGCCCTCGCCGTCGCGTTCGACCCCGTACTCGAAGGCGCCGACCCGGTGGCGGCCGGCGACGAGCGGCAGCGGCTCGACCGGCCCCTCGCCCCATCCCGCCTCGGTGATGAACCGTCCCGCGTCCGGCGTGTCCACGACCAGCGCGAGGTGGTTCGTCGGCGCGCCGTCCGCGAACGCCGTCCGCTCGCCGACGATCGCCTCGCGGCGCTCGACCTCGAAGCCGAGCGTCTCGAGCAGGGTCAGCAGGACGGTGTTGACCTCGAAGCAGTAGCCGCCGCGGCCGCCGCGCAGGACCCGCTCGACCAGCGCGCCCGGCTCCAGGGGCTCGGACTCGCCGAGCTGGACCGCCAGGTCCTCGAACGGGACGCTGGTGACGAACGCGCGCATCGTCGTCCGTAGCCCCTGCGCATCGGTCGCCGGGGCGTCGGAGAGGCCGATGCGGCGCAGGAGCCGATCGCGCGTCGTCGCGTCGAGCGCGGCGTGCGTCAACTCGCCGGAGTGCCCACGGGCGCGGCGGTGGCCAGCCACTCGTGGACGTCGGCGATCGCGACCGAGCCCTCGCCGACCGCCGACGCGACGCGCTTGACGGCGCGGTGGCGGGTGTCGCCTACTGCGAACACCCCGGGGACGCTGGTCTCGTACGCGCTCGGGGGCCGCTCCAGGGGCCAGCGCTCGCGCGCCTCGGGAGTGGCGATCACGTCCGGGCCCGTGAGGAGGTGCTCGCCCGCGCCACGCGCGATCTCGGGCGGCAGCCACGAGGTCCGGGGGCTCGAGCCGATGAGGATGAACAGCGCGGCGGCGTCCACCCTGGTGGTCTTCCCGCGCCCACGCAGCTCGAGCCACTCGAGGCGACCGTTGCCACCCCCGTCAACGACCTCGGTGCCGTACAGGACGTCGACGTTGGGGGTCGCGTCGATCGTCGTGCGCAGGTACTGGGACATGTCGGCGGCCAGCGAGTCGCCGCGGACGAGCAGGCGAACCCGGCCGGCCGAGCGCGAGAGGTGCAGCGCCGCCTGCCCGGCGGAGTTGCCGCCGCCGATCACGTAGACGTCTTCGTCGGCGAGGCCGATGCCCTCGACGGTCGAGGCGCCGTAGTAGACCCCGGCACCCGTGAGCTGCTCCAGTCCCGGGATGCCGATGCGCCGATAGGTCACGCCCGTGGCGAGCAGGACCGCTCGCCCGGACGCGATGTAGCCGCCGTCGCAACCGACTCCGTAGGGCTCACGCTCCAGCCCAAGCGAGACGACCTCGCGGCTGATCGCGAACTGGACGCCGAACACCCATGCCTGCTGGTAGGCGCGCTGGGCAAGCTCGGCGCCGGTGATCCCGCGGGCGAAGCCGAGGTAGTTGCGGATCAGCGAGCTCGAGCCCGCCTGCCCGCCGATCATCTCGCGCTCGAGCACCAGCGTGCGCAGGCCCTCCGACGACGCGTACACCGCGGCCGAGAGCCCGGCCGGCCCCGCGCCGATGATCACCAGGTCGAAGTTCGGGTCGTCGACAGGCTCGGTGTCGACGCCGAAGGCCTCGACAATCTCCTCGTTGCTCGGGTCGACGAGCACCGTCCCGTCACGCATGCGGACGACCGGGGCTTCGCCGGGGTGCTCGGTCACGCCCTCGAGCAGCCTCGCTCCGAACTCCGTTCCAGGAGAGGTGAACCCGTGCGGAACCCCGCTGCGGCGCAGCAGGTCGCGGATCTGGTGCGTCCGCGGCGCGGCCGGCTCGGCGACCACCGCGAGCTCGAACGAGCTCTCAGAGTGCTCTCGCGACCACTCGTGCAGGAACTCGGAGATCGCTCTGTGAAACTGCTCTTCGCCGGCGCGCGTGGGCTTGAGCACGTAGTAGTCGGCGCGGCCCGTCGCCATCGCGTGCAGGATGGTCTCCGCCGTCGGGCGATCGCCCCACGCACCCCAGTCGATCAGCAGCGCCCGCTTCGCCTGCGGGTGCAGGCTGCGCACGCGGTCGAGCAGCTCCGAGCCCGGCTTCTCCGCCATCCACACGTCCGCGAGCACCAGCGTCACGCGCTCGCCCCGGTCGCGCATCCGTTCGAGGTCGGCGGCCGCGGCCTCGGTCGACCCCTCGCAGACGATCCGGTAGTCGCCTTGGTACCGGCGCCGGAGCTCGGCCTCGGTGCGTGCAAGGGCGCCCGGGTCGTCGTCGGCGACGAACAGCACCGGCTTTGGGGTCCCGCTCACGACCCTCAGTCTAGGATCGCGCCGCCGGCCGGCCCGACGCCGGGCCCGCCGCCTGGCCGTGCGCTACAAATCGCCCCATGGAGCTCAGCGGCTCGAACGACCAGGACGTTCGCGACCAGGCGGTCGAGAACCTGAAGCGCAAGCGCGCCTTCAACACGCAGATCGTCACCTGGCTGGTGATCAGCGTCCTGCTGATCGCGATCTGGGCGGCGACCGGGACCGACAACTTCTTCTGGCCGGTGTTCCCGATCGCCGGCTGGGGGATCGGCCTCATGCTCCAGGGCTGGTCGGTGTACGGGCCCGGGGCCCGGCCAATTTCCGAGTCGGAGATCGAGCGCGAGAGCGAGCGGCTGCGCCGGTAGCGCCGGTGGCGCCGATCGCTACGCGAGCGCGGCGACCAGCGCGATCGCGATCGCAGCCCCCACGAGCCCGACGGCGAGCGCAACCAGGTAGGCGAACCACCCCAGCTCCGGATCGGTAAGCGCCCGGACGAATCCCTTGTCAGCTCTCAAGCCGCACCTCGACCACGCGGCCCTGTTCCCACTCCGCCGGATCTCAAACCGGACCCTGGCGATCTCGCGGCCGATGTCGTCCCTCCCTACCATCGCCGGCGAATGAGAACCGACGGAACCCCCCAACCCGAGGCCGATCGCGACGACCTCGAGCCCAAGGAGGACGGAGCCGGCCTCGATCGGCGCACGCGCCTGGCGCTGGGCGGGCTGGTGGCGCTGGCGGCCGGCCTCGGGGTGGCGCTGGCGCTGATCGTCGCCGATCCACCGACCGAGAAGGTGTTCGTCACCGACACCGAGACCAAGACCAAGACCGAGGTGCCGACGACGACCACGATCACCACGTCGACGAACATCACGACCTCGACGACGACAACGACGACCCAGACCGACGAGACGGTGACCGATACGACCACCGCGCCGCCGGAGACCTCCACCGTGACCACCACGGTCACGGGGGAGTGAGGAGCAGGTTCCGGGCCCGGATCGCCGACTGATCAGGGCGGGGCGTGGTCAGCCGTGGCGCTCGACGAAGCGCCGGACCCAGTGGCGCGCCCGGTACCGCCCGCCGTACAGGGAGGGCACGTGGCCCCCGTTGCGGACCACCCGCAGGCGGGCGTCGGCGAAGTCCCGCACGACCGCCCGGCCCTCGCCGGGGCTGGTGGCGTTGTCGAGTTCGCCCGCGATCACGAGGGTCGGCATGGTGGGCGACGGAGCCCCCGGTGGCGCCGGTGGCTCGTAGAGGGGACTCGGCTCGGGCCAGGCGAGACATTCGGTGTAGCCGGCGACCGACTCGAGCGCGATCTCGCGCGGGGAGAACGGAGCGAAGGCGGGCTTCGGATACCCGCGGACCTCGGCGTGCAGCTGGCGCCGCCGCTCGGCGCCGCCGGCCTCCTTGCTCCACAGCATCGGATAGTCGTTGCAGCTCACCGCCAGCTCGTCGCCGCGCGAGTAGGCGCGGTAGATCCCGTAAGGGCCCGGGTCGGCGGCGGTCAGGCGCTTGTAGGGGCGGCGGTTGCCGTCCAGGTAGGCGCTGATCGCCAGGTCGATCTTGAGGAAGTTCCGCACCGGCGGCTCGTAGCCCCCCGACGCGATCGCGTCGAGCAGCGGCCCGACTCCCCGGGGGGTGCGCCGGAGCAGGACGACCATCCGGCGCAGGCGGCGGTTCGCGTTGCCGGTACAGGCAACCGTGCGGTCGCAGGCGATCTGTAGGGCCCGGATCCCGTTCCGCCACAGGCTCGGGTACCAGGGGCTCTCCCCGCGCACCGGGTAGGCACTGTCGAGGATGAGGGCGGCGAGCCGGTCGCCATGGCGGAACGCGTACGACTGGCCGAGGTAGGTTCCGTAGGAGTCGCCGTAGAGCGAGATCCGGTCGAACCCGAGCTCCTGGCGCACGGCGTCGATGTCGTCCGCGGCGGCCGACGTCCGGTAGGAGCCGTAACGGTCGCCGAGGATCCGCGCGCACTGGGCGACCCCCTGACGGTCGGTGCCGTACCCCTTCTGGAGCGCGGGACAGTCGATCGCCCGCGAGTGCCCGGTGCCGCGCATGTCGACCATCACCAGGTCGTGGCGGCGGAGCACCCGCCCGAACATGTGGACGTAGTAGCGGGCGCTGCCGATCGAGCCATAGCCCGGCCCTCCCTCGACGGCGAAGATCGGGCGGCCCGCCGGGGCGTCGGTGTCGCCCCGGCGCCGGACCGCATAGCGGATCGGGATCGTGCCCAGCGACGGGTCGGCGCGCTCGTACGGCACTCGCAGCGTCGCGCAGCGCAGCCGCTTCGGGCGGACGTGCTTCGGACAGGGGCCGAGCTGGGCGCCCGCCTCCGGGGCCGCGGCAGTCGCGTCGGGGCGGGACCCGGAGAGGGCGAGGGCGAGCACGACAAGCGAGCAGGCGGCGAGAGCGCCCGCCCACCGTCGGCGATCGGCCATCAACCTCTGCTCCGCTCCATCGCCCGCCCCTCTCGCTCGCAGCCTCCGGCGTTCAACCTATCCGGTCGCGCGGTGAGCGTCGAGTGGGGCGACGCGGGCCGGGGCGCCCGGACCCGGGGCGTGTGGCGCGACGCCGGCCGGATTGGCAGTGAAGGGGGTGGGATCAGTGTGCCTTGCGTGACGTTTGTGGTGGCTGTTGCGCGCTCTGGTCGCCCGACCGGTGTTCTGTGGCAATCGGCTGACGACTGTCCTCAGTGGATTGCCACAGTTGGGGAGCAGACCGGCAATCGGTGTTCTGTGGCAATCCGGTTCCGACAGTCGGAACTCGATTGCCACAGTCCATCCGAAGGCCCCCCGCGCCAGCCCAAGCGCAGATCCCGCCTCGCCCGCGCCACACCCAGCGCGAAATCAGCCACATCGGCCGGCACCCCCACCCACTCCCTCCCCCTTACTGCCAAGCAACGGCTGGCGTCGCGCCGAACGCCGGGGCGTTCGCGCCAACGGCTGGCGTCGGACGGCGCACCCCCTTCTACGATCGGCGGCCGTGTCGCCTCCGACCCACAGTCGCCGCCAGCGGATCTCGGCATCCGAGGCGCGCCGGCTCGCGCTCGCCTCGCAGGGCCTCGCCGACCCGCGCCCCACCCGCGCGCCCACGGGCTGGGATCTGCGCCGGGTGCTGAAGCGGGTCGGCCTGCTGCAGATCGACTCGGTCAACGTGCTCGAGCGCGCCCATTACCTGCCCGCGTTCAGCCGGCTCGGTCCCTACGACACCGAGGCGCTCGACCGGCTCTCGGCGCGCTCGCCGCGGAGGCTGTTCGAATACTGGGGCCACGAGGCGTCGCTGATCGGCGTCGAGCTGCACCCGCTGCTGCGCTGGCGCATGGAGCGCGCGGCGAACGATGCCTGGGGCAGCATGCGGCGGATCCAGCGCGACCGTCCCGACCTGGTCGCGCGGGTGCTCGAAGCGGTTCGCGAGCGGGGCCCGATCGCGGCCTCGGAGCTGGAGGAGAAACGTCAGCGGCGCAGCGGCCCGTGGTGGGACTGGTCGGACTCCAAGCGGGCGATGGAGTGGCTGTTCTGGACGGGGCAGGTGACCGCGGCGCGTCGGCGCCGCTTCGAGCGCCTCTATGACCTGCCCGAGCGGGTGATCCCGCCGAAGATCCTGGCGGCTCCGACGCCGCCGCTCGCCGACGCCCAGCGCGAGCTGGTCCGGCTCGCGGCCCGGGCCCTGGGGGTCGCCGCCGAGCGCGACCTGCGCGAGTACTTCCGCTTGCCGGCGGCCGACGCGAAGCTGCGCGTCGCCGAGCTGCTCGAGGCGCAGGAGCTGCTCCCGGTGGAGGTCGAGGGCTGGGGCCGCACGCCCGGCTACCTCGCCGCCGGGGCGCGGATCCCGCGGCGGGTCGACGCCGCGGCCCTGATCGGGCCCTTCGACTCGCTGCTGTGGGAGCGCAGCCGCCTGCGGCGCGTGTTCGGCTTCGACTACCGGCTCGAGATCTACGTCCCGGCGCCGAAGCGCCGCCACGGGTACTACGTGCTCCCGTTCCTGCTCGGCGACCGGCTCGTGGCCAGGGTCGACCTGAAGGCCGACCGCGCCGCCGGCATCCTGCGGGTGCCGGCGACGCATCTCGAGCCCGACGCGCCGCCGGAGACCGCCGACGCGCTCGACGCCGAGCTCGGCGCGCTGGCAAGCTGGCTCGGCCTGGAACGAGATGCGACCGCCTGACGAGATCACGGCTTTGGTCACCGGGGCGACCGACGGCCTCGGTCGCAGCGTGGCGACCGAGCTCGCCCGCCGCGGCGCCCGGGTGCTCGTCCACGGCCGCGATCCCGAGCGCGGCGGGGCGGCCGTGGACACGATCCGATCCGAGACCGGCAACGAGCGGGTCGAGCTCGTGCTCGCCGACTTCGCCTCGCTGGCCGAGGTCCGCGAGCTCGCCGACACGGTCGCCAAGGCGACGCCCGAGCTTCACCTGCTGGTCAACAACGCCGGGATCGGCAGCGGGTTCCCCGACAGCCGCGAACGGGAGGAGAGCCGCGACGGGCACGAGCTGCGCTTCCAGGTCAACTACCTGGCCGGGTTCGTGCTCACCGAGAGCCTGCTCGACCTCCTGCGCCGCAGCGCGCCGGCCCGTGTGGTCTTTGTCTCCTCCCTGGGACAGGCCGAGATCGACTTCGACGATCCGATGCTGACGGGCTCCTACGACGGCATACGCGCCTATTACCAGTCGAAGCTCGCCCAGGTGATGCACGCGAACGATCTGGCCGAGTCGATCCCGCCCGCCGAGCTCACCGTCAACAGCCTCCATCCGGCGACCTTCATGCCGACCAAGATCGTGCTCTCCGAGCGCGGCGCCGCGCTCGACACGCTCGAGCTCGGGACCGCGGCGACGCTGCGTCTCGCGGTCGACCCGGTGCTCGACGGGGTCAGCGGCCGGTTCTTCGACCGGCTCGACGAGGGCGCAGCCCACCCGCAAGCCGACGACCCCGCGGCCCGCGCGCGGCTGCGGGCCCTGAGCCTCGAGCTGAGCGGGGCCTAGATGGCCGAGGCGCTGAGCCCGGCGCTACGCGCGGTCAGCGACGCGGTGCTCGCGGTCGCCTCGGAGCTCTCGGTCGACGAGGTCCTGCAGCGGCTGGTCGACCGCGCCCGTGAGCTCGCCTCGGCCCGCTATGCGGCGCTCGGGATCCCCGACGGCGACGGCGGCTTCAGCCGCTTCCTGGTCGCCGGGATGAGCGACGAGCTGATCGCCTCGATGGGCCCGCTGCCGCGCACCCACGGGATGCTCGGGGCGATGCTGGAGGCGTCGGAGCCGTTCCTCACCGACGACATCCACACCGACCCCCGCTTCCGTGGCTGGTGGCCGGCCGCCCATCCCGACATGCGCTCGTTCCTCGGCGTTCCGATCGTCGCCTCCGAGGAGGTGATCGGGGCCTTCTATCTGACCGAGAAAGAGGACGGGCCGCGGTTCGAGCCCGCCGACCAGGAGGTGATCGAGCTGCTTGCGGCGCACGCCGCCATCGCGATCACGAACGCGCGCCTCTACGAACGCAGCCGCGAGCTCTCGGCGGTCTCGGAGCGCAACCGGATGGCACTCGAGCTCCACGACGTGGTCAGCCAGAAGCTGTTCAGCGTCGTGCTCACCGCCGAGGCCGCGGCGACGCTGCTCGATCGCGACCCGGCGGCCGCGCGGGCGCGACTCGAGCGGGTCGGGACCCTGGCCCGCGAGTCGCTCGACGAGCTGCGTTCGCTGATCGACGAGCTGCGACCACCGGAACTCGAGCGCGACGGGCTCGCGTCGGCGCTGCACAAGCACATCCAGGTGCTGGCGCCCCTGCACTCGGCCGCGATCGAGTCCGAGCTCGACGAGGTGCCGCCCGACGTCGAGCGCGACCGCCAGGTGCTGCGGATCGCCCAGGAGGCGCTCAACAACGCGCTGCGCCATGCCGCCGCGAGCCGGGTCGCGCTTGTGCTGCGCCGGCGCGACGGCGGCCTCGAGCTCGAGGTCGCCGACGACGGGATCGGCTTCGACCCGTCCGAGCCGGAGCTCCGCGCCCGGCGGCTGGGGCTGACCTCGATGGAGGAGCGGGCGGCGCGCATCGGGGGTGAGCTCGAGATCAGCTCGACCGCGGGCAGGGGAACCAGCGTCCGGCTGCGGGTCGCCGGTGGGTGAGACGATCGATGTCCTGGTCGTAGACGACCACGCGGTCGTCCGCGAGGGGCTGCGCACCTTCCTCGAGCTCCAGGAGGGGATCGCGGTGGTCGGCGAGGCGGCCGACGGCGAGGCCGCGGTCCGCGAGGCGGAGCGCCTGCGTCCCGACGTGATCCTGATGGACCTGGTGATGCCGAGGCTCGACGGCGTCGGCGCGATGCGCGAGCTGCGCCGGCGGCTGCCCGCTACGCGGGTGATCGTGCTCACCAGCTTCGCCGACGACGAGCGGCTGCTGGGCGCGATCCGGGCCGGCGCCGCCGGCTATCTGCTCAAGAACGCCGAGCCGCAGGAAGTCGTGCGCGCGGTCCGGGCGGCCAGCTCCGGCCAGGCGCTGCTCGACCCCGCCGTCGCCGCGAGGGTGGTCGAGTCGATCGCCGACCGCGACTCGGTCGCCGGGTCCGAGAGCCTGACGCCGCGCGAGCGGGAGGTGCTCGAGCTGATCGCCCGCGGGCGCTCGAACAAGCTGATCGCGCGCGAGCTCGGGATCGCCGAGAAGACGGTCAAGACCCACGTCGGGCATGTGCTGGCGAAGCTCGCGGTCACCGACCGCACCCAGGCGGCGATGCTCGCCGTGCGCACCGGCCTCGTCGACCCGGGGACCTGAGGCCGGGCGCCTGAGCCCGGCTCAGGCCTTGCCGAAGATCATCGCCGCGTTCGGGTCCGAGGGATCGACCTTCACGGTCACGTCGTCGCCGGGCGAGAACGGCGCCGCGGGATAGATGTACTGATTGATCGTCGCCTGGTAGGCGTCGCCCGCGGCCGGCCTGATCGTCAGCGCGATCACGTGCTCCGTGCCGCCGGGGGTGTCGGTGTTGCCGGTGGACTCCATCGAGTCGATATGCGCCGGTGTGTCGACGCCCTCGTTCATCGGCTTCTTGGCGCGGTTGGCGAGCTCCATCTGCCCGGCCGAGGCGCCAACACCGACCTTGCTCGTCGCCGCCTGGGCCGACTCCGCGGGCCCCTTGAGCCTGTCCATCGCGCTCGGACACACCTCCGACGCGGAGCTCTACCCGGACGGGCCCTGCGAGGGCGGCGCCCAGTGGTGCAACGACGCGGTCGAGCAGCGCTCGACCGGGGCGATCACCCAACCACCGATCCACTGGATCGACCGCCCCACCTTCCAGCAGGTCGTGCAGATCGCCAAGTAGGGCGCGGCGTCGCGTGTACTGGAACCCACCCGCTCCCACCCCGTCCGGCCACGCCGCACCGAGCGGTGACTCGCTCCCGAATATCGGGAGCCAAGCACCGCTCGCCGAGGCGGTGGTGGTGCGACGCGGGCGGGGCGCCTCGCCGGTGCGCGGCGCGACGCCGGCCGGGTTTGGCAGTGAGGGGGGTGGGATTGGTGCGCCTTGCGTGACGTTTGTGGTGGCTGTTGCGCGCTCTAACGCTCCGAGCAGGCGATCGGCGTTCTGTGGCAATCCGGTTCCGACAGTCGGAACTCGATTGCCACAGTCCGATCCGGAGACCCCGGGCGCCAACACCAAGCGCAGATCCCGTCTCGCCCGCGTCACACCGCGCGGGAATCAGCCACATCGGCGGGCACCCCCACTCACTGCCTGTCCATGAATCCCATCCTGTCTCCTTCAGATCGCGGGTCGGAGCGACCCTACCTGCGCTCGGGATCGGCCTCAGGTCCTAGGACCAAATGCCTCTATGAACTGCGACCGGGTCGGGTCTACGGTGCTCCCATGCCCACCGCGATCGTCACCGGCGCCTCCAGGGGACTCGGCCTCGCGCTCGCGCGCTCGCTGGCCGCCGACGGCTGGCGGCTGGTGATCGACGCCCGCGGCGCCAAGGAGCTCGCTCGCGCGGGCGAGTCGCTCTCCCTGCTGACCGAGGTCGTGGCGATGCCCGGCGACGTCGCCGACGACTGGCACCGGCGCGGACTCGTCGGTGCCGCCGGGCAGCCGATCGAGCTCCTTGTCAACAACGCCTCGGTCCTCGGGCCGAGCCCGCAGCCCGAGCTCGCCGGCTACCCGCTGGCCGAGCTGCGCCGCGTCTACGAGGTCAACGTGCTCGCTCCGCTGGCGCTGGTCCAGGCCGCGCTGCCGAGCCTCGCGCCGGACGCCCGGATCATCAACGTCACCTCCGACGCCGGGGTCGAGGGCTATCCCGGCTGGGGCGGCTACGGCTCCTCCAAGGCCGCGCTCGAGCAGCTCGGGGCCGTGCTCGGCGCCGAGCATCCGCAGTTGCGCGTGTACTCGGTCGATCCCGGCGACATGCGCACCCGCATGCACCAGGAGGCCTTCCCCGGCGAGGACATCTCCGACCGCCCGCCCCCCGACGACAGCGTCCCGGGGCTGCGCGAGCTGATCGACGGCGAGCTGCCAAGCGGGCGTTACCGGGCCGCGGAGCTGGTCCCGGCGCCGGCGTGAGCGCCCCGGCCTTCGCGCTCCCCGAGGCGCTCGAGGCCCACGAGCCGCCGGAGGCGCGCGGGCTGGAGCGCGACGAGGTGCGGCTGATGGTCGCCACCCGCGGCGACGGCCGGCTCGCGCACGCCAGCTTCCACGACCTGCCCGAGCTGCTCGAGCCCGGCGACCTGGTGGTGATCAACAACTCCGCCACCCTGCCCGCGGCGGTCGCCGCCCGCCGGGGTGACGGCTCGGCGCTGGAGCTGCGCTTCGCCGGCCCCGCGCCGGGCACAGACGGCGAGAGCCTTTGGGTGGCGGAACGCCGCGGCGCCGACGGCAGCCCCGACGACGGCGCCCACCAGGAATCCGAGACGGTCGAGCTGCCCGGCGGCGCGAGCGCGACCCTGGTCGCCCCGCACGCGGGTGGGCCCCGCCTGTGGCTGACCAGCGTCCGCGCCGGCGAGCCGCTGCACGAGTACCTGTGGCGCTACGGGCACCCGGTCCAGTACTCCTACCTGAACGCAAGCTGGCCTCTGAACGCGTTCCAGACCGCCTACGCGCTGATCCCCGGGAGCGCCGAGATGCCGAGCGCCGGGCGCCCGTTCACCCCCGCCCTGATCACCGCGCTCGCCGCCCGCGGCGTGCTGATCACGCCGCTCACCCTGCACACGGGCCTCTCCTCCCCCGAGCGCGACGAGTCGCCTCAGGCGGAGCGGTTCGAGGTCCCGGCCGCGACCGCGGACGCCGTCAACGCCGCGCACGCCTGGGGCGGGCGCGTGATCGCGGTCGGGACAACGGTCGCGAGGGCGCTGGAGACGGTCGCCGAGCCCGACGGGACCGCCCGCGGCGGCTCGGGCTGGACCAACCTCGTGATCACCCCCGAGCGCGGGCTGCGGACGATCGACGGCCTGCTCAGCGGCTGGCACGAGCCGACGGCGTCCCACCTGCGCCTGCTCGAGGCGGCCGCCTCGCCCGAGCTGCTCGCGCGCTCCTACGAGGCCGCGCTCGAGCACGGCTACCTCTGGCACGAGTTCGGCGACAGCCACCTGATCCTGCCCTAAGCCTCTGCGGCGCAGGTTTTGAGGCCGGGCGGCTATCATCACTTCAGAAAGTGAAGCGACTTCCCGTTGGTAAGCGAGGATAAGGAAACCAACATGCAGCTGCGGCTCGTACCCCTCGACGACAGCATCCTCTTCCCCGGCATGACCGCGACGATCGCGGCCGAGGTCGGCGACGCCGAGCAGGTCTTCGTGCTCCCTCGCCCCGAGGGCGAGTACGGGCGCGTCGGCACCGTCGCCGCCGTGGTCGAGAAGGCCCGCCTGCCCGGCGGCATCAACGTGGTCACGCTCACCGGCCTGCACCGCGGCCGCGCGGGAACCGCCGCGCCCGGCGCCGACGGCGAGCTGATGATCGAGATCGAGGAGCTGGTCGACGACACCTACGCCGGCGACCGGATCCGTGAGCTCGAGCGCGATTACCGCGCCACGGTCGAGGAGATCCTCGAGTTGCGCGGCGACGACGGCCGCGTGGCCGCCTTCCTGCGCTCGATCTCCGAGCCCGGCGCGCTCGCCGACACCTCCGGCTACAGCCCGGACCTGAGCCTTGCCGACAAGCAGCGGCTGCTGGAGACCGTCGACGTCACCGAGCGGCTCGAGCTCGCGCTCGAGTTGCAGCGCGCCCGGCTGGCCGAGCTCCAGGTCCGCAAGCGGATCCGCGATGACGTCGAGGACGGCGCCAACGCCCAGCAGCGCGAGTACTTCCTGCGCAAGCAGATGGAATCGATCCGCAAGGAGCTCGGCGAGGACGACGCGTCGGTCGTCGACGAGTACCGGGCGAAGATCGACGAGTCGAAGATGCCCGAACCGGTCCGCGAGCAGGCCCAGCGCGAGCTCGGCCGGCTCGAGCGGATGGGCGAGCAGAGCGGCGAGTCGTCGATGATCCGCACCTACCTCGACTGGCTGCTCGGCGTCCCCTGGGGCGAGCGCTCCGACGAGCGCCTCGACCCGGTCGCCGCGCGCGAGGTCCTCGACGCCGACCACGCCGGGCTCGAGGACGTCAAGGACCGGATCACCGAGTACATCGCCGTCCGTGGCCTGCGCCGCGACCGCGGTCTCACCGACGAGGGCCGGGGCGCCGGCGCGATCCTGACCCTGATCGGCCCGCCCGGCACCGGCAAGACCTCGATCGGCGAGTCGATCGCCCGCGCGACCGGGCGCGAGTTCGTCCGCATGTCGCTCGGCGGCGTCCGCGACGAGGCCGAGATCCGCGGGCACCGGCGCACCTACATCGGCGCCCTCCCGGGGCGGCTGGTCCGCGCGCTCAAGGACGCGAAGACGATCAACCCGGTGATCATGCTCGACGAGGTCGACAAGGTCGGCGCCGACTGGCGCGGCGACCCGAGCTCGGCCCTGCTCGAGGTCCTCGACCCGGCCCAGAACCACTCCTTCCGCGACCACTACCTCGACGTCGAGCTCGACCTCTCCGAGGTCCTGTTCATCGCCACGGCGAACGTCGCCGAGACGATCCCCGGGCCGCTGCTCGACCGGATGGAGGTCGTGCGCTTCGACGGCTACACGACCGACGAGAAGGTGGCGATCGCCCACGGGTACCTGTGGCCGCGGCAGATCGAGCGCAACGGCCTGCGCGACGACGAGGTCGTGATCTCCGACCCGGTGATCGAGCAGGTGGTTACCGAGTACACGCGGGAGGCGGGCGTGCGCGGGCTCGAGCGCGAGCTCGGCAAGCTGCTGCGCAAGACCGCGACCCGGATCGCCTCCGGCGAGTCCGAGGCGCCGATCACGATCGACCCCGAGGCGGTCCGCGACGCGCTCGGCAAGCAGCGCTTCTTCCAGGAGGCGGCCGAGCGGACTGCGGTCCCCGGGGTCGCCACCGGGCTCTCGGTCACGGGCGCCGGCGGCGACGTGCTCTTCATCGAGACGACGTCGATGCCCGGCAAGGAGGGCTTCGTGCTCACCGGCCAGCTCGGCGACGTGATGAAGGAGTCGGCGCGGATCGCGCTCTCCTATGTGCGCGGCCACGCCGAGCAGCTCGGGCTCGCCGACGACGAGTTCGCCGAGCGCGAGTTCCACATCCATGTCCCCGCCGGGGCGATCCCCAAGGACGGCCCGAGCGCCGGGATCACGATGACCACCGCGCTGGTCTCCCTGCTCACCGGGCGGCCGGTCAAGCACACGGTCGGGATGACCGGCGAGGTCACCCTCCAGGGCCGGGTGCTGCCGATCGGCGGACTGAAGCAGAAGGTGCTGGCCGCGCACGCGGCCGGGCTCACCGACGTCGTCATCCCAGAGCGCAACCGCGCCGACCTGGAGGACGTGCCGGAGGAGGTTCGCGAGGCGATGAGCTTCCACCCGGTGCTCTCGATCGACGAGGTCCTGCCGCTCGCCCTCGAGCCCGAGGCCGCTCCGGCGCTGAACGTCTGACCGCGACTAGACTCCCCCGCCAATGCGCGGGGGAGTTCTTCGTTTCTCATTGGGAGTCGTGGCGGCCGCGATGCTCGTCGGGCCGGCGACCTCGCTTGGCGCGCCCTCGGTGACGGGCGAGTTCGACCTGCCGACCTTCAACGACGGGATGGCCGGCGTCCCGACCACGGTCGGCGCCAACTCGGAGCTCGCGGCGGGGCCCGACGGCAACATCTGGGTCGCGGTCGAGCAGAACACCGTTGTGCGGGTAAGGCCCGACGGCAGCGCCGAGTCGTTCCAGATGCCTGGGATGACCGCACCGGCGACCGGGATCATCGCCGGGCCCGACGGCAACCTCTGGGGCGCTCAGGGGACCTCGGTGATCAGGATCCCGCCCGCCAACCCTGCCGCCGCCGACCAGACCGCCATCACCGGCCTCACCGCCGGGCAGGGGATCACGGTCGGCCCGGATGGGAACATCTGGGTTGCGGGCAACCAGGCCCTCGTCCGCATACCGCCGGCGAACCCGGCCGGCTACGAGCTGTTTCCGGACACCGACATCGGCAGCAACCCGAAGGGGATGACGACCGCCTCAGACGGAACGATGTGGGTTGCCGACGGCAACGAGTTCGTCACCAGCGCGAGTGCGGCCGACCCCCCGATCACGACCAACGTCAACGTCGGGATCGCGACGGGTGGGACCCAGGACGTCGGCGGCGGCCCGAACGGCCAGATCGCCTACGCGAACCCGGTCGATACGCCGCAGAACATCGGCCTCGTGCCGGGGGTTGGCGGCACGCCGCAGAAGATCGAGCTCCTGAACACCGACCCGTTCGGCGTCACCTTCGGCCAGGACGGCGCCTACTGGATCTCCCGCTTCCAGGGCAACGACCTGGTGCGCCTGGCCACGGGCGGCCAGGTCACCATGCTCGGCGGGTTCAGCGCCCTCGCCGGGCCGCGGAAGATCACCACCGGCCCCGGCAACACCCTTTGGACCACGCTCGACCTCGCCGAGAAGATCGGGCGGGTGAGCGGGGTCGAACCGCCGCCCGGCGGGGGCCCGGGCCCCGGCCCGGGCACCGCCCCGGAGACCAAGATCGACAAGGGCCCGAAGCGCAAGGTGAAAATCGCGAAGAGCAAGCGCCGAGCCAAGGTCAAGCTCAAGTTCTCCTCGACCGCCGGCGCGACGTTCGAGTGCACGCTCACGCGGAAGGGCAAGAAGCCGAAGTCGGGCGCCTGCACCTCGCCGAAGAAGTACAAGCTGAAGCAGGGCCGCTATAAGTTCTCGGTCGTGGCGACCGTCGCCGGGGTCACCGGCCCTGCCGCGGCGCAGAAGTTCAAGATAGTTCGGGCCAAGTAACGAAACCCGCCCCCCGAGTACTTAGAGATCGGCCTACGAAGCCGTTCCCCGGCTTGCTTGCATAAGCAACAACTTCGCGCTATACTTTCTGAAGCCAGGGGTACGTAAGTAGGGGGACTAACAACACCGAGGGGTGAAGATATGCCTCGCCAGAGGGGCGCTGCCGAGCAGCGCCAGGTACGCCGCCGACGCGGCGACCATGACAACAAGACTTCGAGCACAAGGGCGCAGCAGCGCACGGATACGCACGCCGTCGCCGAGCCGACCACGGACAGCCTGCAGCTGTTCATCAATCAGGCGATGCGCTACCCGCTGCTCACTGCGGCCGAGGAGGTCGAGCTCGCGCAGCGAATCGAGCGCGGCGACCTCGAGGCCAAGGAGCGCATGATCAACTCCAACCTCCGGTTGGTGATCAAGTTCGCGCGCCGCTACCAGGGGTTCGGCCTGCCGCTGGGCGACCTCGTCCAGGAGGCGATGCTGGGCCTGATCCGCGCGGCGGAGAAGTTCGACTGGCGCCGCGGCTACAAGTTCTCGACCTACGCCGTGCTCTGGATCAAGCAGTCGATCCAGCGCGGGCTCGACAACACCGGACGCCCGGTGCGCATTCCGGCGCACATCGCACAGCGCGAGCGCACGGTCAACCGGACCACCTCCGAGCTCACGGTGAAGCTCAACCGCGAGCCCACCGACGAGGAGGTGGCGCACAAGGCCAAGCTGCCGCTGGACGAGGTGATGGCGGTTCGCGACCTGACCCGGGTGACGACCAGCCTCGACACCCCGGTCGGCGAGGGCGACACCACGCTGGGCGAGCTGCACGCCGAGAGCACGGCCGACCTCGAGGACGAGGTTCTCGAGCGCGAGCAGCAGGAGGCGGTCGGAGAGGCGCTGGCAAAGCTGCCGGCCGACGAGCGCCAGATCATCCAGGCGCGCTTCGGCACCGGCGGGACGCCCGAGCTCTCGATCCGCGACGCCGCCCGCCAGCTGGGCGTGACCCAGAACCGGGCTCGCGAGCTCGAGCAGCGGGCTCTCGCCCGCCTGGCGACCGACGGCTCGCTCTCCGGCTGGCGCGAAGCCGCCTGAGCCGGCGGGCGGCGCTAGCCGCCGCGCCTACTTCGGGGCCGGGAAGCGGGTGACCTCGAGCTCGCTGCGGGTCGTGTCGATGCGCAGCTGATCACGTGGGCCCGCGCCCCCGAAGGGTGCGGCGCTGACCGCGACCAGGTTGACGTAGAGGTCGGCGCCGGGCGCCTTGCGCACCGTCGCGACCCCGAACTTGCGCGAGGGCTGCGGGCCCTCGTTGGGCAGGCAGTTGAAGCCGGTGTACTTCGAGAGGTGGCCCTTCCAGCTCATGCAGTCGCCTGCGACTCCGCCGGGCTCGACCTCGTCGGGACCGTCGGCGAGGAACAGGCGCGTGGAGATCCGCGCCGGCGCCGGGAGCCCGGTGGCGTCGGTCACCAGCCGCCCCTTGACCAGCAGGCGCTCGCCCTTGGCGAGGCCGGAGAGCCGGTGGGCGAGGACGACCGTCCGCTGCTTCGCGATCGCGATCCCCTTGCACATGCAAGCCGCCTCGACCGTCGCCTTCGGGCCCTTTGCGCTTCCCGGGCGGTAGCGGACGATCCGGATCCCGCCCATGTCCTGGACCACGACCGGCGTCTTCTCGTTCTGGCCGACCAGGAGCACGTCGCCGGGCTTCGCGTCCGGGTGCGTGGCGGAGACGACGAGGTTCACGTACGACGGCCCGCGCCACGGCAGGCCGCCGGCCGGGATCGCAAGCCCGCCGTCGTCGAAGGTGATCACCGCGTGATGGCGCTCGTGGCTGACCGTCTGGCGCCAGGACTTGGCGACGAGCTCGATCGCCTGGCCGCGCTTCGCCTCGATCGCGCCCGGATCGGCGGCGAGCAGCATCGTCGCCTCGACCTTGGGCGAGTAGGAGTACGCCTTGCCGATCAGCCCGGGGTGGTTCGAGTCCTCCGCGTCCGTGGTCAGCTCGAGCTCGGCCAGCGCGACGAGCCGATCGTTTGCGCCGAGCTCGGGCAGTGGCACGTCGGTGTCGGTGTCGGGACCGAGCGAGAGCGCGACCCGCTTGCCCTTGCCCGGCTTGGTCACGATCGGGATCGTCTCCACCAGCTCCGGCTTGTTCGCGGTCGAGCCGACGTCGATCGCGTGCCGGGCCTGGTGGCCCGGGCCGTGGCCGCCGCCCCGGGCCGCACCGGCGGCCGCGGCCGCGCCGGCCGGATCGCCCTCCGGCGCCCGCTTCGGGGGCCTGTCGCGCTCGCGCCGGTCGCGCCGTCCGGCGCGCTCGCCGCCCGGTCTGCGCGGCCGATCCGGCCCCCGCGGCACGATCAGCTCCTCGGCGAATTCATCGCCGGCGACTCTACCCCCAGCCGTTCGGGGGGTCGAGACCCCAGTCCCGAGTCAGGGTTTTCCACGGATGCGATAGGGGCCTTTGTGCGGATGGAATCGTGCCTGGGCACGAATAGCGTGCAGTGAGAGATGACCAACCTGCAACGCGGCGGGGGCGCCCCGGTGGCCGATCCGCTCCGCAAAACTGTGGCGGCGTCGGAGCGCGAGCGTCGCCGCTGGGCGCGAGAGCTCCACGACGAGACGCTGCAGCGCCTCGGGGCGATGCGGCTGCGGCTCGCGGCCGCACGCCGCGGGCCCGCCGCCGCGCTGGGGCCGGCGGTCGAGGACGCGATCGCCGAGCTCGCGGAGGAGATCACGGAGCTGCGCTCGCTGATCGCCGAGCTCTCACCGGTCGCGCTCGAGGAACTCGGGCTGGAGGCGGCGCTCGAGAGCCTCGCCTACCACCACCGGGTCGAGAGCGGGCTGGAGGTCACCGTCGACCTCTCGCACTGGCGCGGCGGCGAGGGGCCGGTGCGGCTGGACCCCGAGCTCGAGAGCACCCTCTACAGGGTCGTCCAGGAGGCGCTCACCAACGTCGTCGCCCACGCCCACGCCACCCGGGTTGATCTCCGCCTCCAGCGATCGACCGCCGAGGTGGAGGTGAGCGTGGCCGACGACGGGCACGGAATCGACCCGCGGGCTCGCAGCACGGGCCTCGGCCTGGTCGTGCTCGCCGAGCGCCTCTCGCTCGTCGACGGCGAGCTCACGATCGAGTCCTCGCCCGGTGAGGGGACGACGGTCACTGCACGGGTGCCTATCTGAGGGGTCGGCGGGCCGGGTGGGGTGGGTGGGGTGCGGGCGGGTGGTGCGAACGCCTCGGCGTTTGGCGCGACGCCAGCCGTTGCTCGGCAGTAAGGGGGGAGTGGTCGGGGTTGCCGGCCGATGTGGCTGATTTCGCGCTGGGTGTGACGCGGGCGAGGCAGGATCTGCGCTTGGCGTTGGCGCGCGGGGCCTTCGGATCGGACTGTGGCAATCGAGTTCCGACTGTCGGAACCGGATTGCCACAGAACGCCGATCGCCTCCTCGGAGCGCCGGACCACCAGAGCGTGCAACAGCCACCACGAACGTCACGCAAGGCGCGCCGATCCCACCCCCTCACTGCCAAACCCGGCCAGCCTCGCGCCAGACCACACGGCGTGGCGTCCCGGCCGGCGTCGCACCGCCCGCGCCCCGGCCGGCGGGCCCTCAGCCCGACTTGGAGGCGAGCAGCCCGCGGTGCAGCGCGTAGCGCACCAGCTCCGAGCGCTTGCTCATTCGCAGCTTCTGCTGGATGTGGGAGCGGTGCGACTCGACCGTGCGGACGCTGAGAAAGAGCTGATCGGCGATCTCGGAGTTGGTGTGGCCGAGGGCGATCAGGCGGAGGACGTCCAGCTCCCGATCGGAGAGCCCGTCGCCGGCCTCAGGCGGGTCGGCCGCGAGCCGGGCGCCGAGCTCGGGCTGGAGATAGGTCCTGCCGGCGGCCGCGAGGCGGACGGCGGTGACCAGCTCCTCGTCGACCGCCTCCTTGAGCACGTAGCCGAGCACGCCGCTCTGGATCGCCTCGCGCGCGTAGGCGGGCTCGCTCTCCATCGTCAGGACGACGATCCCGGTCTCGGAGGAGGCCTCCTGAAACTCGGGGATCGCGTTGATGCTCGGCCCGCCGGGCATGTTGAGATCGAGGACGAGCACGTCGGGCTTGTGCCCGCGCAGGTAGCGCAGGGCGTCCTCGATGTCGCCGGCCTCGGCGACGACCTCGAGCCCCGGCTCGGCATCGAGCAGGAGGCGCAGAGCGCTCCGGACGACGGCATGGTCGTCGGCAAGGACGATCTTGATCAACTTGGACTCCCCCACCGATCAGAGAGTAACGCTGCTTCCGCGAGCCGGCGGCAGTTCCGTGCAGGCCACGGGCGGTCCCGGAAGCCGCCCGATGCAGCGCCTCAGCGCGCGCGCACGAGCAGCGTCTGAAGCGCCCGCCCGATCGGTCCGCGCTCGTCGTGCAGCGCGGTGTCGGCCAGCCCCACGCCGGTCGGCTCGGGGAGCGTGATCGCGTCAAGGCACACCCACTCCCCGGTCGGCATCCGGTGCAGGTGGACGGTGAGGTCGACGTTGATGAACAGGTGACGCGAGAGGTCGAGCGTGGCGCTGACCCCGTTCCCCGAGTCGGCGGCCGTGATCAGCCGCTGCAGTGGCGTCGGCTCCTCCCCTTCGACCAGCGGGTACCGCATCCGCATCCAGACGGTGGCCGGGCCGATGTCGCGGAACCCGCCCTCGACGAACCGGTACTCCATCGCCGTGTGGTAGCCGACGTCGTGGCCGGTGTCGAAGAACGGCTTCTCCTCCCCGGCGTCGGGCCCCGGGACCGGCTCGGCGCCGGTCGGCAGGCCCTCCGGGATCGCCACCGGACGCTCGGCCAGCCTCCAGGCCGAGGCGCGGATGAGTGGCCCGCCGTCGGCGTCGATGAGCTCGGCGGCGAGCAGCTCCACGGATCGCCCCGGGCGGACGACCTCGGCGCGAACCTCGAGCGGGCCGATCGGGACCGGGCGCAGGATGTCGTAGGTGATCCGGCCGACGTGCCACGAGCCCTCGCCGGCCGGCGACGGGCAGCGCTCGATCGCGCGCGCCATCAGCGCCGCCGGCGGCCCGGCATGCTGTGCCTCGGGATCCCAGGGACCGCGGGTGAGCTCGGTTGAAACAAACCGACCCCCCTCGGAGACATAGAAAGCAGAAGACATCAGCGCACTAAGCTAGGAGACAGCGATGGAGAAGGTCGAAAAGACAGAGGCCGAGTGGAAGGCGGAGCTCTCGCCCGAGGAGTACCGCGTGCTCCGCGAGAAGGGCACCGAGCCCGCGTTCACGGGCGCCTACTGGGACACCAAGGACGGCGGGGTCTACCGCTGCAAGGCCTGCGGCGAGCCGCTGTTCGACTCGGAGACGAAGTTCGACTCCGGCACCGGCTGGCCGAGCTTCTACGCGCCCACGGACGCCGAGGCGGTCCAGACCGAGGACGACCGCAGCTTCTTCATGCGGCGCACCGAGGTCAATTGCAACCGCTGCGGCAGCCACCTCGGGCATGTGTTCGAGGACGGGCCGAATCCGACCGGGCTCCGCTACTGCATCAACAGCTGTTCGCTGGACTTCGAGGGCCGCGAGTAGCTCAGCCGAGCGACGCCCCGATCACCTCGGGTGCGCCTGCCTGCGCCAGCGACGCCGGCAGGCGCACCGAGCCGTCGGCCTGCTGGCCGTTCTCCAGCAGCGCGATCAGCGTCCTGCCGACGGCCACCGCGGTCCCGTTGAGCGTGTGCAGGACCTCGGGCGAGGCATCGGGGGCCGGGCGGAACCGCGCGCCCAGGCGGCGCGCCTGGAAGTCGGTCGTGTTCGAGCACGAGGTGAGCTCTCGGTAGCGGCCCTGGCTCGGGATCCAGGCCTCGCAGTCGAACTTGCGCGCCGCCGGCGCGCCGAGGTCGCCGATGGCGATCTCGATGACCCGGTAGGGGAGCTCGAGCGCCGAGAGGATCCGCTCCTCGACCGCGAGCAGGCGCTCGTGCTCGGCCTCCGATTCGCCCGGCTCGACGAACGAGAACATCTCGACCTTGTCGAACTGGTGCACGCGGAAGATCCCGCGCGTGTCCTTTCCGGCGGCGCCGGCCTCGCGCCGGAAGCAGGTCGAGATCCCGGCGTAGCGCCGCGGCAGGCTGTCGGCGTCGAGGATCTCGTCGGCGTGCAGCGCCGCGATCGAGACCTCGGAGGTGCCGACGAGGAACAGCTCGTCGCGCTCGACCTCGTAGATCATCTCCCGCTCGCCGGGGAAGAAGCCCGTGCCGTAGAGCGGGCCCTCGCGCACGAGGACCGGCGGCACCACCGGCTCAAACCCCTCGTCGCGGACCGTGTCGACGACGAAGCGGATCAGCGCCAGCTCGACCATCACCAGATCGCCGAGCAGGTAGGCGAACCGCGAGCCCGAGGCCGCAGCCGCCTTCTCGACCTCGATCCAGCCGTGCTCGAGGCCGAGCTCGAGGTGGTCGCGGACCTCGAAGGCGAAGCTCGGGCGCTCGCCGACCTCGCGCAGGGTGACCGCATCCTCCTCGCCGCCATCGGGCGCCTCGGGATGCGGCAGGTTGGGAAGGGTGGCGGCAAGCGAGTCGCGGCGCTGCTCGACCTCGGACAGCTCGGCCGCGAGCGCCTTGAGCTCGGCCGAAACGCCCTTCATGCGCTCGATCAGCTCACCCGCGTCGTCGCCCGCGCGCTTGCTTGCCGCGATCTCCTCGGAGGCCTCGTTCTGGGCCGCGCGGCGGCCCTCGACCTCGGGAAGCAGCTCGCGCCGGCGAGCGTCGGCCGCGAGCAGCTCGTCGAGCGCCTCGGCCGCGCCCCGCCGCTCCAGCGCAGCCCGGGCGGAGGCCGGGTCCTCACGGATCGCGCGCAGGTCGAGCACAGTGCCTGCGCCCGCGGGCTACCCGCCCTCGGCGCCGGCCTGTTGCTCTTCGGACTGGATCTCGCTCGCGTTGCCCGGCTCCGGCGGCCGGTCGACCTCGGTGCCCGAGTACTGCTCGACGAACCGGGCGATCGCGTCGGCATCGTCGCCGGTGACGATGTTCTGGGGCATGATGGCGCCCGAGAAGCCGCCGTTTCGGATCGCGTAGATGACGTCGTCGGCGCTCTCGATGCGCTCGTTGAGGTTCGGGCCCTGATTACGCAGGGCCCGATTGGCCGAGCCCTGGGCCCCGGCGGCCTCGAGCGAGTGACAGCCCGAGCAGCGCTCGGAGAAGAGCACCGCGCCGGCGTAGTCGGGATCGTCGTCGGCGAGCTGGATGCCCTGGGTCCCGCACCCGCCGAGCGTGACCACGACCGCCGTCGCTGCCAGCGACGCCAAGCCGCGCCGCGCCGTCGTTGAGGCGCCTGGTTGAGGGGGCCAGATCCTGCGCAAGACCGGCGGCATCATACTTCCGGGCTGCCCGATGGTGACCCCGCCGACGCCCGAGCATTTCCGCAGCGCGATGGCTGCGCTGCCCACCGGCGTGACGATCGTCACCGCGATCGGGGAGGAGGGCCCGGCCGGCGCCACCGCGAACGCCGTCTGCTCCCTCTCGCTGGACCCGCCGCTGATGCTCGCCTGCCTCGACCGCGGTTCGCGGACCCTCGACGTCGTTCGCGCGCAGGGGCGCTTCGGGGTCAGCGTGCTCACCGCCGAGCAGGAGCCGATCGCCCGCGCGTTCGCGAGCAAGGCCCCGCACACGGAGAAGTTCCGCGAGGTCGACGTCGCCGAGCACGCCGCCGTGCCCATCCTGTCCCGGGCCGCGGCCTGGGTCGTCTGCGCGCTGCGGGACATGCACGACGGCGGCGACCATCAGATCGCGATCGGCGACGTCCTCGCCCTAGGTGGTGGCGGCGGCGACCCGCTGGTCTTCTTCGGCGGCGCCTACCGCGCGCTCGACTGAACGCGCGGATCGGCGGGAACCGGAAGCTGGTGCTTCCGGCACCACTCGACCAGCTCGCGCCTGGCGAGCTCGGCCGGGTCCTGCGGCGGCGGCGCACCCTGAGTCCGGACTTCCGCCCGGGTTCCTTGTGTACCGGATTCGGCCATCTACACCCGTAACCGGCCATCGGCCCCGAAGTCGCGGTCCGGTGCAGGAGTTTCCGTCGGGTCGCCCAGCGACGATTGGGGGGTGCCCGAGCCCGACGAGCTGCTCTGCGTGCGCAACTTCCGCGTCTTCGTCGGCAGCCGCGAGGTCGGTTTCTGCCACGTTGAGGGGCTGGTCTCCGAGGCGGTCGCCGGCGAGGACTCCGCCGAGACGGTCGATCGCTGGCGTCCGGTGACCCTGCGGCGGGCGCTGGGAACCGACCGGCTGCTGTTCGAGTGGCGGGAGCGGGCCGCGGCCGGGCGACGGTATCCGCGCGACGTCGCCCTCGACCAGCTCGACGCCACGGGCGAACGCTGCGTGAACACGTTCGTGCTCCGGGGCGCCTGGCCCGCACGCTGGTCGGGACCGGTCTTCGACGCGGCCTCCGACGGGATCGCGCTCGAGGAGCTCGAGCTCGCCCACGAGGGACTGCTGTGGATGGAGAAGCCGGGCTCGCGCCCGGAACCGACCAAATCGCGACCGAGAGGAAAAGATGGCCGTTCAGCGTGACCGCCCCTATCCGGGGTTCAACTTCCTCGTCGACCTCGGCACCGGCGAGACCGACGGACCGGCGGCCGGCTTTCGCGAGTGCAGCCCGATCGTGCTCGAGGTCGGCGTGGCCGAGTACCGCAACGGCAACGAGAAGGAGAACGCCGTCCGCAAGCTCACCGGCCTCGCGCGGGTCCCGGACGTGACCCTACGCCGCGGGATCATCGGCTCGCTCAGCCTCTGGCAGTGGATCGACCAGATCCGCAACGGCGACCAGGCGGCGCTGCGGACGGTGACGATCACGCTGATGAGCGAGGACCACACGGCCGCCGTGCAGACCTGGAGGCTGCTGCGGGCGCGCCCCGTGCGCCATGCCTCGGGCGGCTTCGACGCCCAGTCGTGCGAGGTCGCGGTGGAGGAGCTGACGCTCGCCTACGAGCGCCTCGAGCTCGAATGAGCAGGGCGCCGGGGCGCTAGAGCAGCTTTCCGCTGGTCCCGGCGGCGCGCAGGGCGAGGCCGAAGACGACCAGCGCCGAGACGGCCATGATCCCGGTCTCGCGACGGACGATCGCGAGCGCGAACAGCCGCTGGCGAGCGGCCGGCAGGGAGTCGAAGTCCAGGCCGGTGAGCTCGCGCTCGGCCGCTCCCGCGCGGGCCGCCTCGGCGAGCAGCGAGACGAGCAGGGGCAGCACCCCGTAGAGGTAGTGGAGGCCGTCCGGAGACTCGTTGCCGGCGAGCAGCAGCAGCGTTCCGAGGAGCACCTGCACGACCACCGTGGCCTGCGCAACCCGAAGCACGTACCAGAACCAGACGCTGGGGCGCCGCTGCAGCCAGGCGATCCCGCCGACCGTGCCGGCAACCAGGTTGGTCGCCAGGACGGCGACCCCGACGATCAGGTGGGCGGTCTGCATCGGCGCCGGATGAAAGCAGACCCCAAATCCGCCCCGAGAGGTCGGGTTTTTCCCATGCGGATGCGGAAGATCACTATGTAGCAACCTGCCACGAAGTCGGATAGAACACAGGGCTGCGTGCTGCAGAGTTACCTGCCGATCCTCGTCTTCGTCGCCTTGGGCGCAATCGTCGGCTCGGCGTTCGCGGTCCTCAACCACCTCATCGGCCGCAAGCGGGTGCGCGTTCGCGCGTCGAAGACCGAGCCGTACGAGTGCGGGCTGCCGAGCGAGGTCTCGCGGACGTTCCGCTTCGGGGTCAGCTTCTACATGATCGCGATGCTGTTCATCCTCTTCGACATCGAGGTCGTCTTCCTGTATCCGGTGGGCGTGATCCTCAAGGCCGCCGACTCGGTGTTCGTGCTCGTCGAGCTGCTCGTGTTCGTCGTTTTGCTGCTGGTCGCGCTGATCTACGTCTGGCGGCGGGGCGCCCTCGATTGGAGGTGAGGCGGGAGAAGCTCCGCGCGCTCTCCCCGCTCGCCGAGCCGGGTTCGCCGGAGCATCTGAGGATCCGCCAGATGCGGGCCCGCGACCTGCTGCGCGGCGACCTCGACGACGCGGAGCTCGACGAGCACGTCGAGCAGGCGGTGGTCACGACCAACCTCGACAAGGTGCTCGCGTGGGCGGCCTCGAACTCGATGTTCCCGCTGACCTTCGGCCTCGCCTGTTGCGCGATCGAGATGATCGCGGCGGTGGGGTCGCCGCGCAACGACCAGGCCCGTTACGGCGCCGAGGCCCTGCGGGCCTCGCCGCGCCAGGCCGACTTCATCATTCTCTCGGGCCGGGTGTCGATCAAGATGGCGCCGGTCATCCGCCGCCTCTACGACCAGATGCTGGAGCCGCGGTGGGCGATCTCGATGGGCGCGTGCTCTTCGTCGGGCGGGATGTTCGCCAACTACGCCGTGGTCCAGGGCGCCGACAAGTTCATGCCGATCGACGTCCACATCCCGGGTTGTCCCCCGCGGCCCGAGGCGCTCTTCTACGGCTTCAACAAGCTCCAGCGGTCGATCCAGGGCCACCCCGACCAGGGCTGGCGCCGCCGCTACAACGCGATCGGCACCGAAGAGTGGGCGCGCGACGACGTGATCGCCGGCCAGCCCTCGGACGCCTCGGAGGCCGCCTATGCCCGCGCGCGCCAGGCCGTCACACGGGCCGCCGAGTCGACCGGGCCCGAGGGACCCGGCGCGCCGCCGCAGCGCGGCGCGGGGACGCGCTAGCGGTGAGGCGCCGCTGATGCCCGATGCGCCCGGGCTCGAGCTGATCGCCGCGGAGCTCCGCGACGCCTACCCGGATTCGGTCCCGGGCACGTATCACGAGCACGGCGGGGCCTGCCTGATCGTCGACCCCGAGCAGATCCTCGCGGTGCTCGGCTGGCTGCGGGACACGCCCGGGCAGGAGTACCGCTTCCTCTCCAGCCTCCACGGGGTCGACTACCTCCCGGCGGCGCCGCGGTTCGGCGTCCACTACGAGCTCCTGAACCGGGACCGGGTCGAACGCATCCGGGTGCGCGCGGCGCTCGCCGACCCCGGACCCGACAAGCTGCCGGAGCTCGATTCCTGCGTCGAGCTGTTCCCGACCGCCGAGTTCCACGAGCGCGAGGTCTACGACTTCTTCGGGGTCGTCTTCCGTGGTCATCCCGACCTGCGCCGGATCCTGCTCCCGGAGGGCTACGTCGGCTGGCCGCTGCGTCGCGACTTCCCGATCGGTGGCGAGCCGGTGATCTTCACCTACAACGAGCATCAGGTCCCCGGGTGGTCGCAGTGAGGCGAAGCGAAGCGAAGCCGAGCCGCGGCGCCGTTGAGCCGCCTTCAGTGAGCCCTGACGACGTCGACATG